>CAYNVQ010000004.1:0-388029 GCA_964400735.1 uncultured Eubacteriales bacterium
TTATCACAAAATAAACACCCAGCGGAGGTGCATCAAATCATCATGTTATCTTCCTATTTGGAATGAAAATTAGGCCCATTTTGATGTATAATTTCGAATGGATGAGCGTGTTTGAAATCAAACAGGGGAAGGGGAAAATGAAAATCAAAGTCTTTGGATTGGCCGTTCTCGTCTGTTTTTTTATCTGTTGCGCGAGCCAAGGTTCAAAACAGGTGAAGATGTATCAGGGCAAGTTGAAAACGATGGTCGGAAAAGACGCGGAGGATGTCACGTCGACCATCAAAGGATGGAAGTTCGACCTTCTCGATCAATGGGAAGAGGAAAACCCCGATGCCGAAAAAGTCAAAGAACATAAGCGACCGGTGGTCGAGTTCACGAAGAGTGAAATTCAACAGATTTTTTCTTCGAAGGGGAAGTACAGGGTTATGATCCACTCGAAGAAGATGGAAACCCAGGAAGCGACTCTCGGTTCGATCGATCAATACGGCAGAGGCAATATCAAAGATACCGGCTTAGCCGCCGATAGGTATTGCTTGATAAGAACGGTTTTCAAAGACGGCTTTTTGCTTGATGTGAAAATTTGGGGCAATGTCCACCAAACTCATGTCTCAGGGATGAAATTATACAGAAAAGGATAAGCATTAGTCTGTCAATTCCAAGTAATATCCCCGATTTATAGCCATTGATAGGCAACTTCTTTATTCCCGTGACCGTTTCTCTATCGCTGGGATTAGAACGATTCCTAATAGATTGACTGTCTTGACACAGGGCGCAGGACTTTGTATCTTGTATCTTAATTCGCTTGATCGGTTGTCACCTTTTCCTGACATTGAAAAATCATCACCGAGGAACAAGGTATGAAACAAGAAGTATTATTGGGAGACGAGGCTGTAGCCCTAGGGGCCATTCATGCCGGGCTTTCGGGCGGGTATTCCTACCCAGGTACTCCAGCTTCTGAAATCATGGAATTTTTAATAAAGGCCTCTGAGAAGGAGGGAAATTTTGTCGCTTCTTGGGCGGTGAATGAGAAAGTTGCCTACGAAGAGGCCCTGGGAGTTTCCTACGCTGGCAAAAGAGCTTTGGTCTCCATGAAACATGTCGGATTGAATGTGGCCGCCGACCCCTTTATGAATTCGGCCCTCACCGGGGCCAACGGCGGCCTCGTCGTGGTCGTGGCCGATGACCCCGGCATGCACAGTTCCCAAAACGAGCAGGACAGCCGGTATTTTGCCCAGTTCGCCCAGGTATTCTGTTTCGAACCCTCCAATCATCAGGAAGCCTACGATATGACCCGGGAGGCCTTCGACCTTTCCGAGAAGCTCGGCATTCCGGTAATGATCAGAATGGTCACCCGCCTTGCCCACAGCCGCTCACGCGTGCAGCCCCGGCCTCCCAGAGAGAAGAATCCTCTGAGATGCGCGGAGAGGACGGACTGGACCCTGCTTCCCGTCAATGCACGGAGGCGGTTCAAAATTCTGGTGGAAAAACAGAAGGAGCTGGTCGATGCCTCCAACATGTCGGGATTCAACTCCCTTCACCTCAATCGGAAAAATCGTGCTTTCGGCCTCATCGCTTCGGGCATCGCTTACAATTATGTTCTCGAGAATTTTATAGACAAAGAAGAACGGCCGTCGTTGCTCAAAATCACCACCTATCCGCTCCCTGATGATCTTATCCAAGAGCTCTTTTCACATGTGGATACGGTTTTGGTCGTTGAAGAGGGATACCCGTTCATAGAGAAAAGTCTGGCAGGGATTTTTGGTATCCCCGGCAAAGAGGTCCGGGGTAGACTGAGCGGGCATCTTCCTTTGACCGGAGAACTGTCTCCGGAAATCGTCCGGCAGGGACTTCGGATGGACCCTCTGCCGAAAAGAACGGTCGATGATTTCCCGATGGTGGGCCGGCCCCCTCAGCTCTGCCAGGGATGTTCGCATGCCGATACCTACAGGGCACTGAACGAGGCGCTCCAGTCCTACCCTAAGTCCAATGTATTCAGTGACATCGGCTGTTACACCTTGGGAGCTCTTCCTCCCTATAATGCTATCCAGAGCTGTGTGTGTATGGGAGCAAGTGTGAGCATGGCCAAAGGGGGGGCCGAGGCGGGGATCAACCCTTCGGTGGCCGTTATCGGGGACTCGACGTTCGCTCATTCTGGAATCACTCCGCTTCTGGATGCGGCCACCACGAACACTAACATGACGGTGCTCATCCTGGATAATTCGACAGTGGCCATGACCGGAGGGCAACCCACCTTTGCGACCGGAGAAAAATTGAAGATGCTGATCGAGGGATTGGGAGTGGAGGAAAAACACATCCGGGTCATCACGCCATTGCCCAAGAATCATGAGGAGAATGTTCGGGTCATGAGAGAAGAGATCGACCATCAGGGGCTTTCTGTAATCATCGCGGCCAGGGAATGCGTTCAGCAGGCCCGAAGGAAAAAAAAGAGAGAAGCCGAATGAAACAGGATATAATTTTGGCTGGAGTCGGAGGGCAGGGAATTCTCTCCATCGCTTTTGTTATCGATAACTCTGCGCTGAGAGAAGGCCTTCATTTCAAGCAGGCTGAAGTTCATGGTATGGCCCAGAGGGGAGGGGCTGTCCAGTCGCATTTGCGGATTTCGGGAGAGCCCATTTTCAGTGACCTGATTCCCCGGGGAGCGGCAGATTTGATTCTGAGCGTTGAGCCTCTGGAGTCTGTCCGTTATTTGGATTACCTCGCTTCGGAGGGAATCCTCGTGACAAGCTCTTCTCCATTCGTCAACATTCCGAATTATCCTGACCTGAGAACGGTTTTAGAGAGGCTGGAGACCGTCGAGAGAAGGGCCATCGTGGATTCGGAGAAATTGGCCAAGGAGGCCGGCTCTTCACGGGCACAAAACATGGTCATGCTGGGTGCGGCCTCTTCGTTTTTGATCCTTAAGGAAGAGAATCTCAAGGAATGCATCCGGATGCTCTTCGAACCGCGGGGGGAAAAGATGGTCGAAATGAATTTAAGGGCTTTTGAATTGGGCCGATCCTCTGTTGCCTAGAATTTTGGATCAATCGCTCAGAAAGAATAGAGAGATGGGTTTGAGCTATCGAATCTGCCCATGTTATTCAAGGAAATGGAAATGAAGATAAATTTCGAAAAAATCAATAGTGTTTTCCGGCAGGCAGAGAGTGAAAAACGCAATTTTCTCCTTGAGCATGAGGTCTATCAGATTCTCCAGCAGGTCAGGATCAGGACGCCGAAATATTTTTTCGTAAAAAAGGGGCAGACGGTGAGAGAAGAAGACCTCGCCGATTTTGGAAAATATGCTCTGGTCGTAAAAATCGTCAACCCTTACATCGTTCACAAGACGGATGTGGGAGGGATCCAATTCGTGCAGAGAAGCGCGGCGAAAATAAACGGTATCTGCAAGATGATGTTGGACACCATCCCCCAGAGATTTCTCGATTGGACGAGTAAATTTTCCGAGGGAGAAAAAGAGAAGAAATGGGATCTCGAGCTCATCGAAAAGGAAACGAAAGGATTTCTCCTTTGTGAAGTAGTGGAGTACGATAAAACCGGATTTGGGACCGAACTCCTGATGGGACTTCGGAATTCCAGGGAATTCGGTCCGGTCGCCACCATCGGTGTCGGGGGCGTGGAGATCGAGTATTTGAGCGAGAGGATCAAAGAGGGGAAGGCCATATCCATCGGTTCTCCTCACATCCTATACAAAAAAGACATACCGAGGATCCTGGAACCTCTGGCCATATACGATAAATTGGTAGGGAATGTCAGGGGAAAAGAGGCCCTGGTGACCGAAGAGGAGCTGGTCGAAACCTATTTCCGTTTTCTGCGGCTGGGAGCCGTTTTTTCCCCTTACAGGTTCGATCAGCCGTATGTTATCGAAGAGGCAGAAGTCAATCCTTTCGTGGCGCAAAACAAAAAATTATTCGCCTTGGATGGGATGTGCCGTTTTTCCAGAAAGCAACCGAAACCCCGAACCCGGCGATTCGAAAAAATCGAACATTTATTGAAGCCCCGCACCATCGGGATCATCGGAGTTTCGGAAAAGATGAATGTGGGACATATCATCCTCAACAATATCCTCAAACAGGGATTTCCCAACTGGAATGTTTATGTGGTCAAGCCCGGATTGGCAGAGATCGAGGGATGCACCTGTGTTCCGGATATCAAGGATCTTCCAAAAGCTGTCGACCTGTTCGTGATCACTGTGTCCGCCGAACAGAATTATGAGGTGATCAAGGAACTCGTGGATCATGGAAAAGCCCGCTCCGCGATCATCATCGCGGGGGGACTGGGGGAGAAGAAGGGCACCCAGGCTCTTGAGGATGAGATCAAGGATCTTCTTCAAGAGAGCATCGAGAAGGGCCGGCTCGTTCCTGTGATCAACGGGGGTAACTGCCTGGGTATCTACTCCAAACCCGGAAAATACGACACCACTTTCGTCCCCGATTACAAGCTCCCCCGGACAGCGGGCAGGAAGACGAACCTTGTCTATATCAGCCAGAGCGGGGCTTTCATGATCTCGCGTATGAGCAAGCTTCCCAACATCGAGCCCCTTTACGCCATATCGATCGGAAACCAGATCGATCTCACCGTCTCCGATTATCTGGACTATTTCAAAGACGACCAGGAGGCGAAGGTTTTCGGTGCCTATGTGGAGGGATTTTTGCCTGCCGATGGTCTGGCTTTTGCCGAGGCAGCCTGCCGGATCGTCAAGCAGGAAGGCAAGATGATCGTGCTCTACAAAGCGGGGAGGACTCCGGAAGGACGACAGGCGACGGCCAGTCATACGGCTTCTGTCGCCGGAGACTACAGCATCGCCAAGGCCATCTGTGAGGAAGCTGGGGTAATTGTGGCCGACAGCATCCTGGATTTCGAAAATTACGTCAAAAACCTGTCTTTTTTGGCCCATAAGCAAATTCGAGGAAACAGGATTGCCCTGATCTCCAATGCCGGATTCGAGTGCGTCACCATGGCCGACAACCTGAAAAACGACCAGGAATTTTTGCTGGCCTCGCTTTCGCCGAAAACCAAAAGAAGGATCTCCGAAAGGATGATAACCTTGGGCATTCAGCGCCTTCAGGACGTGAGGAATCCACTGGATACCACACCGGTGGCGGATGACGCTGTTTTTGCCGATTGTGTCCATGCCATGCTGGAGGATGAGAATGTCGATTGTGCGATAGTTTCTCCTGTTCCCATGACGCCCTCCATGCAGACACTGGTCCCCAGCCGTTTTCATGAGGAAAATGTCTACCATCCCCAGAGTATAGCCATGCGTCTTATCGATATTTTTCATAAAACCGATAAACCCTTTGTGGTCAATATCGATGCCGGGGAGATTTTCGCATCCATGGTGGATTGTTTGGAACAGGCGGGGGTTCCGACTTTCAGGCGTGCAGATGCCGCAGCGAAGTTTTTGCGCAAATACATCAATAACCGGCTCAAAATCAGGAAGCAGTATGGAGAGGAATAGGGAAAATGCAAGACAAGGTCGAGGAACTGATCGAAAAGCATGGCTACAGCGATTACAAATGGATCTCTCCTGAGGAGATCGTCATTTCCCAGTGGGTGAGGATGAAGTGCATATACGGGTGCAGCGAGTTCGGAAGGACAGCCACCTGTCCACCCAATGTTCCTTCCCTCTCTGAGTGCGAGCGTTTTTTCCGAGAATACAAAGAGGCCGTGGTTTTTCATTTCGAAAAAGAAGTGCAGAAACCTGAAGATCGTTTTGCCTGGACACGTAAGGTCAACCTCAAACTTTTAGAACTCGAGAAAGCGGTTTTTTGCGCTGGCTTCGAAAAAGCCTTCCTTTTATTCACGGATAGCTGCAACATCTGCAAATCCTGTCAGGCAAGGAAGGAAGAATGCACGGAACCGAAGCTTTCCCGGCCGACTCCGGAAGCCCTGGGTGTGGATGTTTACTCCACGGTGAGGAAGGTTGGATATCCCATCCACGTTTTATCCGATTATTCCCAAAAGATGAACCGCTACGCTTTTTTGCTGATTGAATGATCCAGGGAATCCCTGCAACAGGTAATGTTCTGCCCTCGATGTCAAGATGAGGAGGCCCGCTCATAGACGACATTTGGGAATTCATCTATGATGGCGGTTCAATTTGCTGGAGGATCTGTATTATGATAGAAAGGAAAGCCAAATGAATCAGGAAATAGGATTTGAACAACTGGTGCCAGAGTCAATGCCTCTGCTCAAGAAAAGAAAAGGAGGTGGATTGAATCTGATCTATGTGGCGCTGCTGCTGGAAGCTGCCCGGATGGTCGATGACAAGATGGATATACCGAGCATAGAGGCTGCGGCAAAGCAGGCTTTTGGAATATCCAGGGGTTTTTTGAGTCTCATGGACGAGGTCGGTATGCCTAAAGCCATAGCAGCCATGGAGGCCCTGTCCAGCGATTCTGAGCCAAAAAATCCGATCTATAAAATTTATCTCAATTTTTTTGCCCCGGCTGAAAGTTGCAAGAGAATGCTCGAGGCTTATGAAAGAGCAAAAGATAAGGAGACAGTTAGATGGGTTTCGGCTGAGGACGCCAAAGAGGAAGCGCTGGATTTTTTCCTTGTCGATTCGCTGAAAAAAAATTTTCAAGCTGTCTCTTTTATAATAGCAACGGAGCTAGTCGAGTCCAAGATTCTAAAGTTTCAAGATGTGGATAGACTCTGCAGGGAGACATTGGCATGGAAAGAAGGCCCCTTTTCTATGATGAACAGGCTGGGCATCCAGCAGGCACTGCAGATAGTAACCCAGAAGATGGAGCATTCGCACCGCAAAGAGATAAATTTTCCCATCCCTTGGCTTCTGATCAGTCAGGCACAAAAGAATGAGCCCTGGCCGCTGAACAGCAAGCTAACCTAAGGGTAGCGGGAGATTCGGATTGGAGATGACAGGAAAAGCTAAGGGCTTGAATTGTTCGATTGGGAATTTTCGGACTTGGCTATATCTTTGGTCTGAGTAAAGCGAGAAAAAAGTGGGAAGCATAAGAGAGAATCTGGAAAGGATCGAGAGAGAGATCCTTTCGGGAAAAGCCTGCTTAAGCTCCGAAACAAAGGGAAGAAGCCGGCCGGAGAAACCCCATTCTTTCCGGACCGCTTTCCAGAGGGACCGCGACCGGATCATCCACTGCAAATCCTTCAGACGGCTCAAACACAAGACCCAGGTATTTCTCGCACCATACGGGGATCACTACCGCACGCGGTTAACCCATACGCTGGAGGTCTCTCAGATCGCGCGGACCATTGCCAAAGCCCTGCGGCTCAATGAGGACCTTACCGAGGCCGTGGCCTTGGGACACGACCTGGGACACACTCCTTTCGGCCATGCCGGTGAAAAAGTCCTGATGGAATTGCTCGAAGGAGGATTCAGCCATTCTCGACAGAGCCTTCGAGTCGTGGAGAAACTGGAGTACGAGGGAAAGGGATTGAACCTGACCTTTGAGGTCAAAGAAGGAATTGTCAAGCATTCAAAGGGAATGGGGGAGATTTTGGATGTGGATTCCCAAGGTATGCCCTCTACACTCGAAGGGCAAGCGGTTCGAGTCTCGGATGTCATCGCCTATGTCAACCATGACGTCGACGATGCCTTGAGAGCCGAAGTGATCAAAGAAAAAGACATCCCCCATCATCTCATAAAAATACTGGGGAAATACCACGCCTCCCGAATCGACAAGATGGTCAATGACGTGATCGAAGCCAGCACAGCTTGTGAGCTAGAAAGAATCTGCATGGGTACTGAAATAAAAAAGGCCGTTACCGAGCTTCGTGGGTTTTTGTATGAAAGGGTCTATTTCAATCCGCATTCACGGAGCGAGCTGGAAAAGACCGAAAAAATATTGACTGATCTGTATCGCTATTTTCTGAAAAGACCGGATGAGTACATCAAGTCTTATCCGACCGAGGATCCATTGGAAAAAAGAGTCGGGGATTTCGTGGCCGGAATGACGGACCGTTATGCCCTTCGTTTATACGAAAAATTTTTCATGCCCCTTTCCTGGCCCATCCTTTAGGTGGGGGACGCTCCTCTAGGTACCACCCTATTACCTCTTTCACTCGATTTTGCAGAACACTAATATTTTTTAGGCAGTATACAACCTTGTAAGAGAAATATTTTGTTTCTAAAAGCCTAAAGATAGCCCATAAAATTTTGATTAAAAGGAGCTGATATCAATAAACGATGATAGGGTGGTACCTAGAGGAGCGTCCCCCTTATTCCCCTTATTTTTTGAGCAGGATTTCTTCGAAAAATTTTAGTACGGCTTCGTCGTCCTTCTGCCCTAACCAGAAGATGGCTTGTTTTTTCACCTTGGGATTTTTGTTGGTTTTGGCGATATCGATCAGCAGGGGAACGGATTTTTCCTTAGGGAGCTGGCTGATGGCGAATACGGCAGACTCTTTCACTTTGGTGTCCTCTTCGGAATCATTGACCACATCCTTCAGAGCCTTGACGCTTTCTTCCGATGCTTTCTGCCCCAGCCAGAATATGGCGTTTTTCCGGAGCTTTTGGTCCTCATCATTTTTGGCAATACGGATCAGCTCTTTGACGGCCTCCGGCTGGTCGCTCAACTGGAGAGCAAAGATGACCTGCTTTTTAAGCTTGGGTTCCTCGACCTTCCTGTAGATTTCCTTAAGGTCCTTGAGGCTCCGTTCATCTTTGCTGTTTCCTAACCAGAAAATGGCATTTTCCCTGACATCAAGATCGTAATCTCCAAGCGATACCCGATGAAGGAATTCATAGACTTTTGGCGAGACATGAGAGCTGATGGTGAACAGAATATTCTTCTGGAGCTTGGCTTCTTTTGATTCAAATTCATGGGCCAGATAGCTGTAACTTTCTTCGTCCTTCGCATCGCCTAGCCAGTAAATCGGCCTATCCGTGAATTCATAGCTGTTGTCTAAGTCGATCAGCTCCACATCGGTGAGATGTGGCTTTTTTCCCGTAACTTTGTAAAGAAGGACGAGTCCCACCACTTCCTTTCCGTCCTTGTCGGTGTAGCTCTCTCCGCCTTCCCATTCATAGGCTCTTTTTCTTTTTATCCTGTCGCCGCTGACCGTCAAGATATAAGGCCTGGATTCATCGCCGTGGCTGCCCTGGTGAATTTCATGGCGGCTCAAGAAGGCATAGCCCATAAAGTATGCGTCTCCTTGCCCGGACTTTTCGAAATCCTGGTGAGCCGCTCCCATTTTTTCGGCCAGGCTCGGGCCTCGCTTATCCAGATAGTGCACCTTTCCTTTCAGAGTGACTTCAGCGTCGCTCCCGATTGCCGGGGGCGACGCCCAGATCAGGATAAGGGTCGAAACCGCTACTGCTAAAGACAGTCTCTTTTTCATCTCTTCGCCTCCTCGCCTCATTTTTCGATGATTTCACGCAGGAACTTCATGGCTTCTTCGTCTTTCGATTGGCCCAACCAGAAAATCATCTGCTTTTTCAGTTTGGGATCCTCTTCTTTCCGTGCCAGATTGATCATTTCCTGGACAGCTCTTTTTGTCTTGTACTGAGAGATGGAAAAAAGGATCTGTTCTTTTACTTTTGTCTCCACTGTTTTCGGATAGAGGTCCACGAGGATTCCCAGCATTTCATCGCTCTTCTCCTGCCCCAACCAGAAGATGGCTTGAGTTCTGGTTTTGACGTCTTTTTCGTTCCTGGCGATATCGAAGAGCTTATCCTTAGCCTTGCTGTTCTTGCTCTGGGCAAAGGTGTGAAGGAGCTGGTTTTTGATCTTTTCGTCATCCGATGCATCATAGATGTCGATCAAGGCCTGGATGCCTGCATTGTCGCTGCGCATCTGCCCCAGCCAGAAAATGGCGTTTGTCCTGACCTTTACGTCCGGATCTGTTTTGGCGATATCCAGCAATTTATTGAAGGCTCTTTGGTCCTTTTTATTCTGAGCGATGACGTAGAGGAGCTGGCCTTTTATTTTTTGTTCCATGGATTTGTCATAAAGCTCTATAAGAAGGCCGAGCGTTTCGGGATCTTTATTTTGCCCGATCCAGAAAATGGCCTGCTCTTTCGCCTTCTGGTCTTTTTCCGTTCGGGCTATATGGATAAGTTTGTCCTTGGCTTTCTTTTCTTTATACTGGGAGAGGGAATGGATCAATGACTCTTTCATTTTGGTGTCTTCGACCGTATCATAGATCCCGAGGAGTGCATCCAGACTTTCCGGGCTTTTCTTCTGTCCCAGCCAGAAAACGGCCTCCTTCCTGACTTTGACCTCCGGATCGTTTTTGGCCACCTCGACCATGAGCGGAAGAACTTTAGGGTTTTTGGATCGGCTGAGGATGAAAAGAGCCCGCCTCCTGAGCGTGGCATTTTCGTTCTCTTTAACCATCTTCTCGAGGATCGGGAAGGCCTTTTCTTCCTCCATGTTCATCAGGGCATCCAAAGCCACAAGCTTGAGTTCGAGCTCGGGATCTGTCTCTTCCTCCTCGCCGAGGCCGCCGAGAATACCGCCGATAATACCGCCCTCGATTCCGCCTTCGATGTCTCCCAGAACAGCTAGACCCTTCAATCCTTCCAAGCCTTCGAGGGCGACCAATCCTCCTATCCCTTCCAAGTTCTCCAGCCCTTCGATTTCCAGCTCTTTCAAGCCTTCGAGATCCTCCAATCCTGTGACATTCAGTTCTTGAAGAGATTTCAGTTCTTGAAGAGATTTCAGGGCTTCCAGAGATTTGAGGCTTCCGTTGATGTAGATGCGGAAATCGGGAATTCCCTTTTTGACCAGTTCTTCAGCGATCTGGAGCCGGAGGACCTTGGCATCGTCCACCCAGGAGCTTTTAGAATACTCACTGATCAGACGATTTAGGGATTCGATGGCTTCCTTTTTGGCTTCCACCTGTTTTTCGAGATTTGCCATCTCTTGGCTGAGCTTATTCATGCTGTAACCCAGGTAGTAGAGAGAAACATCCGCATATTTGCTCGTTTTATATAACTTAACGGCTTCTTTGAACTTGGTGACAGCATTCTGCCAGTCTTCTTTGTTGACGTATTGTCTGGCCAGTTCATAGGCCTGTTTGGCCTGCTCAGAGGCTTGCTTTTCTTTCTCTTTTTCTTGAGCCAAGAGTGGGCCGCTGAAGGCCAGGCAGAGTACCAGCATAATTGAAATCGATTTGATATATTTCATGGTCGACCTCCTATATAGTTTTAGAGACTTCTATTTCGTAGAGAATCCCCCTCTGTTGGATCAGTTCCTTGATCATGGAGAGGGTTTCGGTGTCCTCCTCTTCGAGATTGGCGATTTCTCTGAGGACCAGGTCCACATCTTCCAGGAGCTGAGCCAGGTTGGGATTTTTCTCGGCGATCATTCTTTTGAGAAGAATATTCTGAATGATCAGGCTGCGCACCAATTTTTGATCGATGGTGATTTTGCCATCTTCAGGAGACGGCGTGTAATTGGCGTATTCGACTAGCAGGGGCGTCAGGCTGTCGAGATGTTCTTGAATGGAAGGATACATGGCGCTTTGAGGGCCTTCCAGAGGTTGTGAGCGGCTTGCCCTGGGTTGGACGACATTCATCCTTCCGACGAAAAGGCCCACGATGAAAACGAGAACCAGAGCGGCAGCGGCATAGGCCCATTTTGGCACCAGGGGCAGGCCCCACCTCCTGCGTTTTCTCTCCTGGATGCCCGGTTCGATCACACCCCAGCACTTATCCCAGTTCGCTTCGGGGACGTCCTCTATTTTGGTCTCATCCAGCACATGGAAGACTTTTTTTGTGTATTCGAAATCTTCTGCGCAATCGCTGCACTCCTGAATGTGTTCCATAAGCTCTTTGGAATCTTTTTCGCTGAGTTCTCCATAGAGATGGAGAACGATTTTTTCCTTATATTTTTTGCAGGCCATAGTCCTTCTCCCACAAATGTTTTTTTAGAGGATTTTTAATAGCGGAAATCGCCCGAAAAAGCTGTTTTTTCACGCTGCCTTCCGAACATTCCAGATGCTCGGCGATTTCCTTGATGCTGAGCTGCTGATAGTGCTTGAGAATGAACACCATCCTCTGCCGCGGGGAAAGCCCTTCCACCAGGCTGGATATTACTCGGCGCAGTTCCCCAAGTCCCGCGCTGTGTTCGGGATTCGAATTCTTGTCATCGGGTAGGGTTGGCTCCAGCTTGTTCCAATCGGAGTATTTGTCGCGTTTGTCCTTTTTCCTTCTTATATAATCGATGCTGCAGTTTATGCCGATCCGGTAGATCCAGGAAGAAAAGTTCGCGTCGTTCTCGAGTTTATACTTGTTCAGGTGGTTGTAGGTTTTGATGAAGGTTTCTTGGAGGATGTCTTCGGCATCCTCCGTGTTTCTCGTGTACTGGTAGGCCAGCGCGAAAATTCTTTTTCGATTCTCTTCAAAAAGCATGCGAAAAGCCTCCGTGTTGCCCTCTTGGGCCGATTGCACTATTGCTTTCTCTGTCATTCCTATATATTTCATCTATCAAAACGCAATTTTAGCCCGTTTTGTTGACATTTTTTTAAGGAAAAGAATACCCTGTTGCCCATTTTGCCGGGTGAAATGCCGGGTTGGTGGCTCCCTAATGGCTTATTCATCAAATATGCGACTTATTCAATCGTTGCAGTGAATTGATGCCAGGGAATACTTTTCCCAATTGATAGTCATTTGTTCGTGACTTCGGTCCAGACCCGGAGGAAATTGCTACCCAGAATCTTGTGAATATCCTCGTCAGAATACCCGCGCTTTTTCAGCCCCCTGGTGATGTTGGGATAATCCTGAACTCCCCGGATACCGATGGGTGAAGGGGTACGAGGATACATGTCCGCTCCAAGACCGACATGGTCTACTCCGGCGATTTTAACGGCATGGTCGATATGATCGAGGACATCTTCGATGGCGGGAAGGTTTTCCATGGGCCAGTCAAGTCCGGCTTGAAGATGCTCGACAGCGATACGGAGGTCAAGGTCCTCGATGGGGGGTATTCTCTGGAGCCAGGGTTGGCTGATGGCCGATAGCTCACCCATAGCCTTGTTGTACTCGGGCGTCAGAAAAGGGAGGACGAAGACGATCCCGATGACGCCGCCGTTTTGGCCGAGCGCCCGAAGCATCTCGTCGCTCAGGTTGCGGTGGTGCGGATTGAGGGCGCGGCATCCGGAGTGAGAGGCGATGACCGGGTCATCGGTCATCGCCATCACATCGAAAAACGTTTCATCCGAGACATGGGATATATCTATGACCATTCCGATCCGGTTCATCTCCTTTACGACTTTTTCTCCCAGATCATTCAGCCCTCCCCATCGGGGTTTATCCCCGCTGGAGTCCGCCCATCCGTGGCTGATGTTATGGGTCAGAGTCATGGAGGATACGCCCAGGCTGTGGAATTTGCGCAGCAGTGCGATGTCGTCCTCGATGGCATGTCCTCCTTCGATGGCTAAAGGCATGGCGATCTTTCCTCCTTTTACGATGCGTTCTACATCGGCACCTGTCCGGGCCAGCTCGACAGAGCCGGCGTTTTTTTTGATGGCCGCCTGCATGGCTTCTATCATTTGAAACGCCTGCCGGGCACACTTGTCAGGATAGAGAAAATTCTGGACGAATAGAGCGACTGTCTGTACATCGACGTGACCCTCCTTCAACCGCGGAATATCCACATGGCCTGCCGGGAGACGTTGGCCGATGTCCAGCTTTTCATACAGCACCCGGTAGACGAGGTCGTTATGGCAGTCCCAGACCAGAGCGTCTCTGTGAAGCTTGTCCACTTCATCCTGACCAAAAGCCGAAAAACTCAGAATAGAGAATATAAACAGGGCCGAGGAAAGAAAAACGATTATTCTTGTAAAAGTTCTTGTAAAAGCTTTCATGATTTCACCTTCCTTTTTTAAATTATATTGGGGACAGCAAACTCTGTCACTCATTTTATCGCACCTATTTTATCGGATGAGTTAACGAGTATTAGCGCCCAAGTCGCTAAATACTACAATTTAAGGCCAGACTTCAATTTTAGGGCCAAATCGAAATCTGTGATAATTAGATGCGAGAATATCCTGTCCAATTTATGCTACCCCTAATTTATGACGGAAGCATCTACAAAACCGTGATGATTTTAAATCTGGCAGGGAAGCTGAAGAGGAAGCCATCCGGAGGCGAGCGGGCAAGGTTCCTCGAAGAGGAGAGCGAGCCGAGGAATAAGCTGGTTTTCCTCGCTGGGGAAAACCAGCGGGCTGACGTTTCAGCTTCCCTGCCAGTTGCTTTATCACGGTTTGGGAGATGCTTACATTTATGACTTATTGCTTTACGTCTTGAAGCAAATGAAATATCATTAAACGGGAGTTATGCCATGAAGGTATTGAGCGATTCTTTAAGCTTCACCACCGGCGGTTTCAACGACATGATCGACATCACCCGGGAAGTGACCCACAAACTGAAGGAGAACGGGTTTCAAAACGGTACCGTGACTTTATTCGTTCCTGGGTCCACGGGAGGATTCACCACCATCGAGTATGAGTCAGGCCTGGTGAAAGATTTCACCGAACTGATGGAAAAAATCATCCCCAGCGATGCCCGTTATCATCACGACGCCCGGTGGGGAGACGGCAACGGGTTTTCCCATGTGAGGGCATCTCTTATCGGTCCTTCCTTGACTATCCCTTTTTCCAACGGCGAGCTGACTCTTGGGACCTGGCAGCAGATCGTTTTTGTCGATTTCGACAACCGGGCCCGCTCCCGGATGATCGTGCTCCAGTTTATGGGTGAATAGCGCTTTAATAATGGAAGACATCAAGCACAAGCTCGAGCAACTGAAAAAAGAGCGGCTGGCCCGCTCGAAATCCCGCGTCGTGTCCGACACCTGGCAGAAAATCCAGAACGAAGCGAACCTTTCCACCAAAGAAAAACTCGAACGGCTCATCCAACTCACCCGCCAGGAAAAACCGGAAAGGCCGCGAACCCCGGCTTTCGAACCCTTGCCCAGAGAACCTCTGCGGTTCATGGAAAACGGATACTCCCTGGACGCAAGATACGGCCGGACGAAAATTGCCTCAGGCCTGGAGATCAGCGGGGATATCCTCAGCTGCCTGAGCCAGGACAGCGCCTTCAAGGACCTCGACCTTTCCACAGCTCTTTTTATCGACCTGGAAACCACGGGTCTATCCGGAGGCACCGGCGTGGTCCCCTTCAACGTGGGTATGGGCTACTACCGGGACGATAAGTTCTATGTCGCCCAGTATTTTCTGGGAGAAATGGCCGAAGAGGAGAGAATGATCCAGGAGCTGGGCCAATTTTTCAGGGACATGGATTTTCAGTCGGTGGTGACCTACAACGGCAAAGCATTCGATATCCCGCTGCTCGAGACCCGCTTCATCCTCTACCGCCAGCCCCTCCCCCTCAACGGTCTTCCCCATCTCGATTTTCTTTTTCCGGCCCGCCGGCTCTGGAGCCACAAGTACGAAAGCTGCCGGCTCTATCACCTGGCCCTCAATGTGGTCCAGGCCGACCGTTCCGAGGATATCCCTTCCGCCGAAATTCCCTGGCGGTATTTCCAGTATATCCAGACCGGCAATTACGACCTGATCGAACCCATCCTCTACCACAACCAGGAGGATATCCTCTCCCTTCTCGGTGTCGTCATCATTGGCGCCCATATTTTCTCCGAAGATCCTGAGCTCTGCACGGCCGACGCCATGGACTTTTACGGCGCCGGCAAAATCCTGGAAGGTATCGGCGATGTGGAAAAATCCCTTCAGTTCTTCCAGCGTGCCCTGGACGGGGATTTGACCGACATGGTTTCTCTGGAAGCCAAAAAGCGGCTCTCCACGCATTTCAAAAGAAACGAGGAATGGGAAAAGGCGGTTCCCATATGGGAGGAAATCGCGGCCTCCAAGGTGGTCACGCGGACCCAGCTTCATTCTTTGAGGGAACTGGCCATGTACTTCGAGCACAGGCTGAAAAATATTGAGGAGGCCAAAAGAATCGCCGAGGAAGGGTATGTGCTGGCCTCAGGGTTCTCTTCCCATTTCGAAAGGGATTTTTCCTACCGGCTGGAGAGGCTCAGACGCAAGATAAAGCAGCAGAAAAACAAATCCTAGATTTCTGGGTTTGATGGATGAAAGAGGATTCGAACAGATACATCCCTTACAAAATAAATAAAATACGGGATTGCAAGAAGAAATAAAATTTTTATCCACATCGAGGATAAAAAGGAGGGAGTATGAGGCGTAAAGCTTTAAGAAGTGCGGTTTTTGCTTTCACGTTGACATTTGTTCTTATTTCCTTGCCGGCCCTTCCAAATTCCGTTCAAGAGGCGGAGAAAGAATCAGGGCCGCGGGTCTTATCGGCGGAGGATACCCTGCGCATAAACGGTGTGGGGAGTCCGGCGCTTTCTCCAAATGGCCAATGGGTCGTCTACACCTTGAGCGTAAGGGATATGGAGGATAAGGAACTAAAAAGCACCACGCATATCTGGAAAGTGAAGGTGGACGGGTCGGACAGAAGGCAAATGACTCAGGGAGATGTAAGCTGCTCTTCTCCCCGGTGGCTGCCGGGTGGAGATAGAATCGCCTTCCTGTCATCGCGGGGGAAAACCCCGGCCGGAGAGGATGGCGGCTCCTCGGAGAGTGGTAAAACGCAAGTTTTTTTCATGTACGTGGATGGCGGCGAAGCCTGGCAAGTCACCGAGCACAAAGAAGGTGTCCAGTCCTTCGAGATCTCACCGGATGGCAAAAAAATCGCTTTTACCGCCCGTGATCCCTTGAGCGAGGAGGAGCAAGAGAAGAGAAAGAAAAAAGACGATGCCGTGGTGGTGGATGAAAAGTTCCGGATGTCCCACCTCTGGGTTCATGATATCGGGAAAGAGGAATCCTTCAGACTGACTGAGGGTGACTTCACGGTCAGCGATGTCCGCTGGGCTCCGGATTCTGTGAAGTTGGCTTATGTCACCCGGCCCAACACAAAGGTGGACGAAGGCTGGAACAGCGACATCTGGGTGGTGGACGTCGAGAAAAAAACTCCTGTGAAACTCTACGAGAATCCTGGCCGGGATATCAATCCCCGCTGGTCTCCCGACGGCAGGACGATCGCTTTTGCCTCCGATCCTCACACCGGCACCAATACCTGGTACAACAAACTCTACCTGATCCCGGCTGAAGGAGGAGGGGCCCGGGTACTGCTCCAAAATTTCGACCTGGACTTTTCCGATCCGATATGGTCTCCGGCCGGAAAGACTATCTACTGGGCGGCCGGTGACAAAACGTCCATGAATCTGTTCGCCGTGGATATTCAATCCGGAGAAGTCAAACGCTTTGTTCCTCCTGTGGGAGCCAATTACCAGTGGGAGTTGTCTAGAGACGGCAGGACCTGGGTTTGGGTTCATACCCCAGCCGATTGGCCTTCGGAAGTCTATGTGGCTGATATTGGATTGGAAGATTTTGTCGTTCTTACCGATGCCAATCCCTGGCTTCATGAGGAAAAAGTGGAAATGGGCAAGGTAGAGACTCTCCGCTGGAAAAATTCCGATGGGCAGGAAATCGAGGGAGTGCTGACCTATCCGGTGGGATACGAGCAGGGAAAAAAGTATCCTTTGATCCTGAATCCCCACGGCGGTCCGAGCGGGGCGAGGATCGAATCGTTCAGCTCGTCCAACCAGTTCTTTGCCGGAAACGGCTTTTTCGTCTTCCAGCCCAATTTCCGGGGGAGCGTGTACTACGGACAGGAGTTCGTCAATGCCAACCGCGGAAAGTGGGGTGTAGTGGATTATGACGACTGCATGACTGGAGTGGACTACTGCATCGAGAAGGGATGGGCCGATCCGGACCGTTTGATCTGCTACGGATGGAGCTATGGGGGGTACATGAGCTTCTGGATCGTGACCCAGACCGATCGATTCAAGGCTGTCTCGCCGGGGGCAGGACTGTCCAACCTCTACAGCATGTACAGCACCACCGATATTCCCAACTATCTGGCCTGGTTCTTCGGGACGCCCTGGAATTATGAAGAGTTGTACGAGAAACTGTCGGCCATCCGCCATGTGAAAAATGTGAAAAGCCCGGTCTTGGTCTTACACGGGGAAGAAGATGTAAGGGTGCCCATAACCCAATCCGTGGAATTTTACCAGGCGCTGCGTGACCTGGGAAAAGATGTGACTCTGGTGAAGTACCCGAGAGAGGGGCACGGGTTAAGGGAGCCGCGGCACCAGTTGGACCGCCTGCGCCGTTACCTTTATTTTTTCGCCAAGCATGTGAACTTGACTCCGAGCAGCGAGAAAAAATGGGAGATGGAGAAGGAAAAAGAAAAGGAAAAAGAAAAGAAGAAGGATGAAGAAAAGAAAGGTCCCGGACAATAATCTTCTCTCTTTCAGGATTTGAATGGCTGGAGGTTGTATTTATAGGATAGGTAAAGAAAAAACTAAAAGAGGGAGAAACCTTCGATGAAAGCCATGATGCTCAAGAATTTCGGCTCGATCGAGGATGAGCCGCTGGAATGGGTAGACATTCCCCAACCTGAACCTGGGCCAAAGGATATCTTGATCCGGGTGAGTGTGTGCGGCGTCTGCCATACGGATTTGCACACGGTCGAAGGAGAACTTCCCGAGGTCAAGCTTCCCATCATCCCGGGCCATCAGGTGGTCGGAAAGGTGGAGAAGCGGGGCAAGAGGGCGGACCGATATATGGAAGGGGATAGGGTTGGGGTGGCCTGGCTTTATTCGTCCGATACGACATGTGCGTATTGCATAAGAGGAAACGAAAACCTTTGTCCAAACGCAAGGTTTACAGGCTACCATGAGAACGGAGGGTACGCTGAGTACATCGTCATCCCGGAAAAGTTCGCCTACGCTATTCCCGAAACATTCGAGGATGTAGAGGCGGCGCCGCTTATGTGTGCGGGAATCATTGGTTATAGAGCCCTTCGTTTGAGCGAGATTAAACCCGATCAACGTCTCGGACTCATCGGATTCGGAGCCTCAGCCCACGTGGCCATTCAAGTGGCCGTGCACTGGGGCTGTGAAGTGTATGTGTTTTCAAGGTCGGAAGAACACCGGGTCCTGGCCAGGAAGCTGGGTGCGGTTTGGACCGGTACGTCCAAACATGACCCTCCCAAAAAAATGGACAGCATTGTCAATTTCACTCCCGCAGGCCCGACAGTGTTGGACGGTATGGAGTGGCTTGATAAAGGCGGGACTCAGGCCTTGGCAGGGATTTATATGTCTCCTGTGCCAGAGATGGACTATGTGAAATATCTTTATCACGAGAGGACGCTGCGCAGTGTGGCCAACGCTACGAGGAGGGATGGAGAGGAACTGCTCAAAATTGCCGCCGAGATCCCGATCCGCACCACCACTCAGGTTTTCCCTCTCGAAGAAGCCAACAAAGTGCTAAAACTCCTCAAGGACAGCCAGATCGACGGCGCCGCCGTCCTCAAGATAAATGCGTAATTATGAAGAGGAATTTCCTTTGTGTCTTTGTGCATGCCTTCTCGTCATTTTGAGAAGCCTCCCGACGAAGAAATTCCACACAACGTCAATATAAGAATACTCCCTGTCATTGTGAACGAAGCAAAACAATCTTATATTGAAAACAAGCCAACATTAAGTTATATTGAATTAGCTTCAATAGGTGCGCCCGTAGCTCAGCTGGATAGAGCGTCTGACTACGAATCAGAAGGCCGTAGGTTCGAATCCTGCCGGGC
This sequence comes from uncultured Eubacteriales bacterium, assembly GCA_964400735.1. Lineage (GTDB taxonomy): Bacteria > Acidobacteriota > Aminicenantia > Aminicenantales > Aminicenantaceae > CAYNVQ01. Next base: position 19,625 of record CAYNVQ010000004.1, read on the forward strand.
GTACCATGTTTTTCGACTTTCCGCGTGACGTATAGGTGACAAGACTTCTCCCGAGACATCCATTTCAGGATTCCCTTTGAGCCAGCAATTCAACTGCATTCCTTTTCGATTGCCTACTTGAATGGGTATATCGCTCTGTCATTTTAACTGTGCTATGACCGAGCAAGTCTTTCACTGTGATTAGGTCAGCCCCTCTTTCAATTAATCGACTAGCGAATGTGTGTCTCAAGTCGTGAAACCGCAATCCTTCGATGCCAGCCCGTCTGCACGCTGCCTTGAATCCTTTCTTGGTGTCAAGGTATGGCTTTCCGGTGTCTGGATTAAAGAAAACGTGTTGGCTCTGACCATCTCTGCTCCTCAGCATTTGAAGTTCACAAAGAAGGGGAGTATTGATATCTACATATCTGATTCTTCCATTTTTCGCATTGTCAACTTTGATAACCCGTGCATGGAAATTAATCTGACCCCACTTGAGGTTTAGGATTTCCCTCAGCCTCATCCCGGTATTTAGGGCCACGGTGATGACTGATTTAACGAGTTCTGAACTTGTCTGCATTAGCCTTTTCTCTTCATCTCCAGAAAGTATCCTCTCCTTTAGATTGTCACGTTCGGGAAAAAGCCTGATTCTGATTTCCTTGCTTTCAGGCAGATATCCCCAGTCTTTTGCAAGGTTGAGCATTTTACGAAGTATAGCTAAGTACCTGTTCACAGTAGATTTTTGTAGCCCATTTGAAAGTTTGTCCTTTTTGAATTTCTCGATAGTTTCAGATGTTAGCTCGGATAGGAAAATGCCTCCAAAGTGATGATTCATGTTCTTAATACAACTTCGGTCAGTTTTCCAGCTACTCTTGTTTGTCTTGGCATACAGTTCTAGATACTTTTCACTAAAGTTTTTGATAGTGATTTTTTCTCTTCTTCGAGAAGTTGAATACTCATGGTTAAATGCTTTCTGGATTTCTTCTTGAAGAACAAATACAGCCTCTTCTTCAGTTTGAGCCAGTCGTGCTACTTTCCTTATTCTTTTTTTGTCTGGAGTCTGAAAATTGATGCACCAACGTTTTCCTTTTTTTGTTTCTCTTTGGTAGATGGTCCCAGGAATTACCTCACCGTTAAGAACAAAAGTTAGGCGCTTAGTTTTGGCTTTTGCCATGCGCCTTGACCTCCTTCTGCTTTATCAAAAAATAAAAGAGAGAGGCTTGTCAATGCATTTTTTTAAGAAAGTTCCGTAAAAGAAATAGATTTAGATAGGCATAATTTGTCAAACTAAGTGTTGTTTAACTAAACTATTGTTTTTTCCCATGAATGAATTTCCTCACCTTTTCAACTTCCTCCTTTGTCCAAGGCCCGTATGTCTGTGAAATCATCATTAGGTTAAAGACCTCATCAACTGTATATTCTTCTTCCTTGATAGCTTGTGTTAGTGCGTAAAATTCATTTATTGGCCCAAGGTATTTAATTGTCTTATCAATAACTTTTCCTTCAGTTTCTACCCATGCGTGGTCAACCCTTTTTGAATCTGGTTTACTAAGAACAGTTCCATGGACTAATCTGTGTTTATCTTCGATTTCCTTATTCTTTAATGAAGTAACTAACCTACATGATAATACATAAGCGTTACCTTCTGACTTTATTATTTTTTTATCTTTCCTCATTATCCGCATCTCCTCTATGGGAAATCTATTGTCACCTTATCTTATATGATTCATCATTTTTTCCAAGACTTTTATTTGCTGTGTATTTATATGTCATATGGGCGGCGAGGTGCCTTTTATCTCACACTGGGGCCATGGGGAGCTTGGCATATAGGTTTTTAGCTGAGGAAGATACTTAATGAAGTTTTTTTCAGTGAAGACAGGGCGAAGCCTTCTTCCCTCAGCCTTCTATAAAAAAGTATAAAAAAATATAAGAAAAGATAAGCGACATTACAGCTCTTATTATTTCTTTATAATCAGCAAGTTACATAATTGCAGATTTTTCTAATAGGGGGAAATTGACCCTCTAATGGGGGGAAATGGGTATATTAATAAGGGGAAAAGAAGTTACTAATAGGGGGAAATTGTAATATTAGTGGGTTCTTCGTTGCCTAATATGAGGAAATTTCTCCAGGTTCCTCCGCATCACCAGCTTTTTCTTTGAGTCCTTGCGTGCTGTCTGCCATTCAAAGTCCAGGAGATAGCCCAAATCTTTACAGATTCTGCATGCCCTGTTCAGGACAGTCAAAGCATACTGTTCGTTTTTGGTATAAACTTCCCATAATCCAAGTCGTTTCAGAACCTCCCAAAGTTCGTGTTCCGATTTTGAAGAGATTGTTTCCTCATTTTCTTCGAATCTCCCCCCAGCGTATAAAAGGTAGTAGAAAATTCGAAAATAGGTTGCGTCTTTTCTCCAATATCGTTTCTGCTCACGCCTACATTGTCTCTTTATGGAATCCTCAATTTTTCTGAAAAGGAGAGAGTCAATCCTTCTCGGCTTTCTAACGATTCCTTCAGGCCAAAAAGTTGGATTTAGCATAACTACAGAGTTTCTAAGATTTCCTCGTAATTTCCAGCCCCCATTCGGATGCCGTTCTAGAATTGCTGGTTGAATATGGTCCGAATCTACCATCCGACTGAACTTGAAAAGTCGAAAGAGAGGTTCAGGACTCACTATGCAATTAAAAATAGCCCTGCCATCTTGTGTTGTTTCGCCTGTTGGTCGTTTATGGAAAACTGGATGCTGGTAAGTCATTAAGTCTGTAAATGCCTGTTTAACTTGTTCTTCTCTTGAAAAAACTCCGGGTTTCCTTTCAATCATTCCTATAGAATCAAACAAATCACGTTGCCTTTTTAGAGGAATGAAAAATATTTTCTTGCCGATACTACCAGGGAAATAGCCGTGACCTATATCGATAAAATGATTATTGAAGCCGGTCGAAGAAAGAATATTGAAAAAGCCAAACAAAACCATTTCCATCTCGTAATTAAAAGGAAAAGTATCAGGTATCTCTGTAATAACATTCATATTTTCAACTCTCATAACTTCATCTCTATTTGGATGCAGAAAGTTGTTTTTATTAAAAAATCTTGTCTCAAGGTGTTTTTTCGGAACTAAGGCACATCCCTCACCCTCCGTTTGAGATTCGTCTGTGAGTGGCCCATTATCAATCGCTCCAGCTGTAGGGCTATGGTTGCAGAAAATGTTATCTGTTTGCCCATTTGGGTATGCTAAATTGGGATTTTCGACGCATGTACCGATGGAAATCCTTTCGAGTTGTTCAACTGCATCCAACCACCTCAGTTGAATTTCTTCTATTGACAAATTTTCATAGAGGACAAATCCAAAAATTGTTTCCCTTTTAAGCTTTTGCTCCCCGCTAACACAATAAACGAAGGATTTGACGCATTGTTTAAGTCCCTCCAAATCTCCCTCTGATAAAAGAATTCTCGATTGTTCGGAGAACTCTTCTAGGCTAATTTCTAAAGGTTCCAATAAAAAACGACCCACATCCTGGTTTGTTGATTCCTTCATTCTTCCTCCTTTTCATACAAATATTCTGCTTATTTCTCACTTTGGAGGATTACCAGCTTGCGAATGCAAGCCCTAGAGCCAACCCGGTGATGCGGGTCCTAATTTTAGGAGGCTTTTCGACTCAATTTTTCAACGAGAAGTCGTCTGAAAATTGGCAATGGCTCATGCTTACCTCTTTCCCATCGTGCGATAGTTACACGGTCAACACCAATTATTCCAGCTAATTGGGCTTGTGTCAGGTTGTGTTTCAACCTCATCTGTTTGAGCCTAGCGGATTCTATTGTCATTATGCCTCCTTGTAACGGATGCCACACGAAATCTCACATGTCAACCCCTGAAGAAAGCTTTCATCATACATTGGAGGAAGCGGGAGCGATTAATCCCAATATTAACCGCTCCCTGATATAGAAAATAGACAAACTAAAAAGGCCTTTTATGTAATTGCTGCCATTCTTTTGGCTTTCGTTGCCACAGCCTTCACGATGTCAGTTTTTTTATTTTTTGCGCTGTGGTGCTTAGGAGTGGATGCTATACCCGCGAGCGCCTTTGCCTTATTTTTTGTCTTCCACTCGACATAATTTTGCTTCTTAAGCTCCTCGATTATATCAGGCCTAGCTTTTCGTAGCCTTTCTAAAAAGATAGATTCCTCGAGACTTAAACTCATATAATCCTCCTTGTTATTCTGGATACAGATGCCTATCAGGACATCCAATTAGATATAATTTATGTCCTTTCATCGTCCCTCATGGTCTGCACAAACATTGCATGTTGGTGATGTCTAAAAAGTGTATTCAGGTCGTGACACCGAAACCTATTTTCAAAATATTCATCGCGTCTTTTCCAAACTTTTAGCGCTTCTTTTTTCACCCATATTAAAGCTTTTAGTTTTGCTCTCTCTGTTTTCTTCAGGGGTTCACTTGAGTACCACCGAGTCACTTTTACCTGAGGCGTAATGATGTGATGTTCAAAATACCTTGTGCCTTCTCCGATAAAACACTTAAATCCTAAATCGTCATAATTCATATCCCGGTCAATGCCCATTGAAGTGATAGCAATCTTCCCTTTCTTTACAAGACAATCCAACACATCCAGCATTTCGAGTTTCTGATGTTCACCTTTTTTTGTCCATTTCAGCATTTGGCTCAGTAAAAAAATTCTCAGAAGAAAACCTTTAGTTCTGCTCCGCGATTTAGCGATATCTAACCTGTCAAACGGCACGAAGTCATATCTCGCATGGAGCTGTTTTGTAATTTCCTTTGATGATTCATCCATTTCATTATTTTTCATATGTTCCTCCTTTAATCCCAGATATCCTCAATTGTCTCATCCTCAACTGCGGCGGCAATATCAGATGAACTCCAACTGGAAATGTCCCATTCCTGCTCATCAAATCCATCCGTATCATCCTCCACTGATGGCTTGTCGAGAAGCCAGAGTTTTGCGTCTAGCTCCAACTTTTCCGAATCAGTGAGCTCACGTTCATTCAGGTTAATGCTCGCTGGGGGAAGCCGTCCAACTTCCTGTGCACATAACACAGCAGCACCTGCGACAGCGTTGATTAGGTCATCATGACCATAAAAGCAATCTATTGAAGACCTACCTCCTTGATGAACTTTTCGGTCTAGCGATTTTATTTGAGCTATAAGCTTCTCATTTTCGAGGAGTCGTATTTTATTTGAGTTTAGAATAGGCAACAATTCGCTATATAGTGTGCTCTTATTTTGCTTGATGTTTTCTACCTCAACTCCATGTGACCTAAAAGAATCTACAATTAATCCTGAGGCCCAGGAATCTGCTTTCGCCAGAAAGATGTTATAGTTTTTGAGAATCTTACTGTATTTTTCAACCACTTCTAATGGCCGAAATGGCGGAACTGTCTCTCGAATTAAATCCAATATCAAATCTCCTGATTCTCGGTCTCGATGGGTTATTGCTAGGCTGAAACTGTCCCCGTTTGCTTTTCCTCCAGCTGCATCCAAAAAACCATGGTATACATTCCCTTCCATATAAGGCAGTTCATACTGTCCATTTACAACACATGCATCTACTATTTCTGGGTCGACATAAGAAGAAATATCGCTACGGAATTCTCCGCCATACTCAGCCATCGCGGAATGTGGGTCATCTCTATAAGCTGCTTCCACTGTCTCCAATGAAAACGGTGGATTCATATCCAATGTGCTCGATTTCCAGAATAGTGTATTTCCAGGGTTTCCGAACCATTTCTCGTACATCTCATACAACACACCTCTCTTGCTGAAAGGACTAGAAATTGCTACCAACAAGCTCCCAGGGATTGTTGATAGTCCAGGACGCAATGAAGTTAAGATTTCCTGGTCACGATTTGCAGAATCCAGCTCATAGCGCCAGAATGAAATTTCCGATAATATGGCGCACACAATGGTATATCCGCGTAGGCTTCTAAAACTTGCTGGCATAACCCGAATTACTACTTCGTTCTTCAGCTCTATGGTGTCAGCAAGGATTCGCTTTATCATCTTTTTAAATGTGGGTTGTAAATTCAGTATCGCCTCGATACGGTCTTTTAGTATGGAAGCCTGTGCTTTGTTGACTGAAATTAAGAAAATATGCGGCTTCTCTCCAGGTAATAAGAAAGGGGACCAATCTCTAAAAAGGGCCATATGACAGGTGAGCACACTAATTATGGTGTCCTTGCCACTTCTTCTAGAGCTAGAGATATATACCTCGTTATGCGGTTCATTGGGCCAATGATTCAAACCTGTGCATTTTTTCATCAGTTCTAAGTCGCCTGGTTCTTCTTCAATTGCGAGTGCGGCTTTCAGTAGAGAACGCCAAGGCTTCCAAGTCCTTAGGTCCTTGAAATAGGGCCTAAAAACTCTAGTACTATCCATGGCTTGCAGTATGTTCATTTCTCTTTTTGTTTTCTTCAATGACAACAGCCGCTAATTCAGCTGGGGTCATAGGCCGTTCTATATTTAGCTGGTCAAGACCCAGGCTTTGAAGCGATAAACGCTGTGAATTCATCAAAGCAACATAGAATCCAGCTGCAGGTTGAAGTGATATTTTTCCTTTTCTGTATTTGTCGCCCTCGATGAGTCCGACCTTCTTAAAAAACATGTCCAATAAGGCCAGCTTTTCCTCACAGCGGAGGATATTTCCCACCAGGATTTCTCTCTGGGGAGTTAGGTCCTCTAATCGCTCTTCAAGTTGGCCTTTAAGGTTGTCGATGTGTTGACGGAGAAGTCGCATTCCTCTGATGGTTGGCTTGGTAAGGGCATAAACGCCGTGCTTTTGCGCGTGCTTATTACCTTTAATAAATCTGCCCCTTGAGTCCCGACCTTTCATCAGGTTTCTCTCTGTCATAAACAACCTCCGTTGACGCCCTGAGAGCTGCTTGAAGCGACGTTTTTAACGCTAATAAGGCCCTTTTATGCCTTGAAAAAATAGAGGAAATTTGCCCTGATTTGGGCGTTGACCGTTAACCGATTATTTCTGTAGGCCGAGCAACCTTATGCTCAATAAATCAATTCAATTGTTCGCCATAAAATCTCACAAGTCAACCCTTTTGCCGAAAAAATATACCGTAAACGGTAAAAATCACTTTGGCCGAATCTATAAGAATTTGTCGAAGACAGCCTGTGCCTCTTTTTCATCTTCTCTCAATTCTTTTCCAGCAAGTTCAAAATATTTTAATGTGGAATCCAGGCGTTTATGCCGAAGCCATTTTTGGATTCTGACTGCGGAATGTCCAGCTCGTACTCTTTGGATTGCGCATGTATGACGCAAGCTATGAGCGGAAAAGCTTCCATTAAGTCCGGCTCTTTCTGCATATTTCTTAAAAAGCCACTGGATACCGCCCAGAGTAATACCTGAATCGTAATATCCATGTGCTGTAACAAATAGAAAATGATTCTTATTTGAGTCCTTCATCTTAGTCCTTTGTTTCAACCACCTCTGGTATCTCTTCCATAGTTTACCTGGGAGAGTGTAAACGCGCGTATTGCCGCTTTTCACGCCACGGATAACTATCTGGTTCGACTCCTCATTTATATCTTCCAGTTTCAGATTAGCAATTTCCTCAACACGTGCGCCTACATATAGCATTAGGCTGAAGAGAAAATCATCGCGCTTGGATTTACGTATAACACTCATAAAATTTTTAAGCTGGTCATCATTTAGATACCTTATAACTCCGCCTTTATTTGTGCCTTTGGGCCTACCTCTTTTCTTATTTGTCATTTTATCCCCCATATTTCTAATTATTATACGTTTAATAAATAGATATGTCAATAATTATTTAATAGCTCCTCTGGTCTAATATTTAATTTCAGAATTCCAGATAATAAACTACTACTAGTAATAATTAGATATGAAATAATGTAGCTGTATGGTGTCATGAATAGATGTAATTTGTAAATCTAGAATTGATTGTTAATTATCTAACCGAGAAGGCCGATTATTAAATTCACAGTAGAACGGACTCCTTACTAATATCACAGAGGTAATGAAACAAACACTACTCCGTATCCGGGAACTCGATTTTATGTTTAAATGCCTAAATGGCTTAGGGTTTTGGGAATATTTGGGCCCTGCTTTAATGCCTCGACTTTTTGGCAAAGTGACAATTTTGGAGCGGATAATATGAAAAAAATGGGAATTTATCTCTCCCATGGACACTGTTCCACTGTCCATGATATAGCTTCTTCAAGGAAAATCTTTAGAGGCTCTAGACTATTTGTTATAATCCTTTCGTCATCCCCTGAGCCTTCTTTGCTCCCATGAACAAGGTTGCATCTTACTAAATATAGGATACTTCCTAAAGCAATTACATGTTCTGATGCAGTCCGTGTACTGTCTTTTAGAATATCCCTACACATGGTTCCCACAGTCCTATCCCCTTCATAGGGACTCTCGCTGTTTCTTTTTCTCATTTCCTGAATAGGATTACGCCGACAAAAATATTCCACATTGCTTTTTACTTCGTTGAGAATTGCTTGAGCTTTTTCTTCATCAAATTTTTCTAATAAATTTTCAATATGACTCATTTCTTTTTGTTGATTTATTCTATCAACTTTCTCCCAAAGAAAATAAAGCGAGTTAAATCCCGCAAAGAAAAAAAAGAATTTTGAATATATGTTTCCAGCTAGTTTCCCCTTTTGAAGCCATCTTTTTGCTATTGCTAGTTGAAATCGAATGAAATCCTCAAAATCCCAATAATTATTTCTGATTTTATCTCCTCCTTTTGTATTCTCTGTATCCTTTATTGTTTCGGCGTTATATATTCGCTCTTCCTTCCAATAGCATTGAGAAATCTAGACCTAGTTTTATTTCGAAACTCCTGTCCATATGATATATTACGAAGCCTTCTAAACGCATGGAATAAAAATGCTTTCTCTCTAGCACGCGTAATAGATACATAAAGTAACCTTGCCTCTTCTTCCTCATCTCCTCTTGGATTTGGCATTATGTCATCTTCTAAGCCCACAATTATTACTATATCAGCCTGAAGTCCTTTTGCCTTCCTCATTGTTTTCATTTGGACATAGCCTGTTCCTGTTGGGCTTTTTAAATCTGAGAGTTCTTTAATAGCAATGATATCTTTTGAAAACTCGGCTGGACTTGTCCATTTTCCTGTCACAAAAGAAATTTGTTTTATGAACTCACCTGCCTCTTGAGTTTGAAAATTACTAAACGAATTGATTAGATTACTCAGAACATCTTGAATAGTCTTAATCATAGTATTTGAAGACTTGCTCTCCAATATTACTGAATACAAATCCTTTCCTTTATCAACTAATTCCCATAATCTTGCTATTTTAGTTTCAGCATTTATTCTCGCCTCTATAGTCTCTGCCTTACATTTCTTATCCTTTTTAGCGCCTGGAACTTTCGCAATTCCATCATTTATTAATGCTTCAAAAACTAATCGTGTGATGAAATTATTGCATGGATTTGATGCCCAATTCACAATAAGTTTTAATACTCCTAACCTTTCATTGACTCGTTCTGGCAGTAAACTTATAGGACATTCGTGAGGAATGTTAAAGGCATATAACTTTTTTGATATTATTGGGAAGAATTCTTTTTTTGGCGCCAGTATCAATACATCTTTTTTCTCTTTTAGATAATGTCTCGCACATCTCGCAACCATTAATGCTTCAGCAACTCCGCTTGGCAATTGCCAAATTGCTGGCTCATCTCCTACTTTCTGATGATATATTAATTTTGGAATTCCCCGCCATCCACTGTAGTATTTTTCAAGAACTTTGGATGCATCGCCCATAGTTTTTTCATGACATCTGCGACTATGGAGAAGTGGGAGTTTTACAGTGCCAGGAAAATCTTCTCCGAATCTAAGTATAAATTTCGGACTACACCCACGGAAAGAATAGATACTTTGAGCATCATCACCGACTACTAGAAGACCCTCTCGAAAAGCTCTGCTTAATAATTCAATAAACCTAAATTGAGCTGCATTAATATCTTGATATTCGTCGACTAACAAATATTTTGCGCGATTCTGATATTCCTCTAAAATTGTTTGGTTATTCTCCAATATTTTGCAGGCAAATAAGATTTGGTCGTCAAAGTCTATATAGTTACATTTAGACATTATTTCCCAGTACTTATGACAAATTCTGCATTTCTTATCGTCAATATTTTCTTTGCAATCACCGTACTGTTTACATTCAAGAGCTTGTATTCCATCAGTATCTTTCATTCCCAAAATATAAGCGGCATCTCGATACATTAATTTCTTCACATCTTCATTCTCTTGAACTTCTAAATTTGTTTTTAGTAATTTCACATCAGATGGTTTTTCTTTAACAATTTCCAAGCCTAAGGAGTGCATTGTCGATATATGAGGAAGGTCTTTGTTTTTTATCTTGAAATCTCCATCTGGATTAGTTAATTCATCTTTCATATGTTGACTCGCTTCTACGCCGAAAGTTAGAACAGTTATAGTTTTTTTATCCACTCCCTTATCAAGAAGTAGCTTAATTTTTTTCGCTAAAAAATAGGTTTTTCCCGCTCCTGGACCTGCCAGAACAATAGTTGGAGACATAAAATTTTTTTTCTTATCTTCTCTCATTTTGAGAATTTATAACCCCCCTTTTTCATTATTACAACTGAGGCGATTTTCCAGCGTCGCGCTGTCTTATTCAACCATCGGGAAGCCAGGGCTTCAATGTCTCTGGCTTCCACTCGCCTCAACTATAAAGATGCTCTCTGACAGTCCCTATGAAAAAAGGTCTGTTTTGCATTATCCAGATTCTAGATTTTTCGTTATCACATAAAATTATCTAATGTTTTTGTTTCTTACCTTCACTTGTTTGTGATTTCTTCTTTCGCGCTTCTTTCTTTCTCAATTTTGCTTGCTTGTCCTTAATTTCAACTTGCTTTTTTAAGTTAGGAAAATTCATGTATCCGTCTTTAATTAGTTTTTTAACCTTTTCTTTATTTATTTCAATCATATTTATTTGCTTTTTTTGTTTATGTGAGTTCGCTAATAATAAATACTGGTATAGAACTTCATTTTTAATTTGCTCAATAACATTATTTTTTGGCAATTCCTCATACAATTTTAACAAATCTATACATAGATATATTCCAACTTCTACTTTATCTAGGAGCTTGTCTAAAAATTTATCAGCAATTCTATCGGGGAATTCTTCTCTATGGGTTACTAATATTCCAGCAACGTAGGCAGCGATTTCCTTCCCCCTTAAAATATTCTCTAATATTTTTTTTTGTCCCTTTGATAATTCTTCCGACCTTTTTATTAAATACAGCGCCGTAAATACAGCTACTTGTTCATTTTTTAATAGAATTGCCAAAAATTTTCTTTTTTCTTTTGATAATTTCTCGACATTATCAACAATTCTCATGGAAACTCTTTGTGCAACTTCTTCTTTTTTTGTCAATTTTAAAGCCAATTTTCTTGTTCTCTCAGGGACATAATCATATTTCGAGAATATTGTCCATACACAGGCACTAGCAACCTCATTATCAGATAAAATTTTTGATTTTAATTTATTTGCTCTGCTAGGTAATCTATCCTTATAATCAGAAATAAATAATGCTACAAAGACTGCAATTTCTTTATCCTCAATCAGATTTTCTAATATTTTTTCCAATTCTTTTGAAATCCTTGTATAGTTATTTATAATTGCAATTGCAGCTAGAGACGCAACTTTTTTCTTCTTAATTAATTTCTTAAGTATTGCTTTTGTCTCTTCTGTAATAAAATTAAAAGTGTCCACAAGCTCCAGGGCTACTATTAACTTAATCCGTTCATGTTTTTTTGAAAGTCTATCTATTACTTTGCTAAATATTTCTCGATTATACTTAGTTGGATGTCCATCTCTGAATAAAAGATGATATTTGGCTTGCTCATAGGAAGGATGTATAAATTTTATTTTATCTTCCATAACATCAATTTTATCTTCTCTAAACCACTGAAAAACTTCATTAAAATCTACAGAATCATCAATTTTTAATTTTTTTGCTAAAGCATTAAATTCTCTTTCAACAAACTCAAACTTGAAAGCATGGATAAATGGGAATGTAAGAAATAGGGTCTTTCCTAAAGACATATTTTCAATTTCTCTTGCGAAAACCTTAGCTGTTGACTCTGATTTTTCTGCAATTTTTTCATATAATTCCTTTTTTGTTGTTAATCGAAAACTTGCCAACACAAATTCTCTTATACTTAATGGAGTAGGTAAATTTTTTATATCTTTTAAGGAATTTATAACTATATTTTTGTTTCGACTATTCTCTAACCATTCACATCCCTTTGATTCAGCCCATTTAATTAGAATTTGTTTCCTTTTTTTAAATTCATATGAAGGTTTCTTTAAATTTAATTTTTGCTCAAATCTCTTAATTTCTAGTGAAGACAAATGCTCTTTTTCAAAGTCTTTAAAAACCTCTTCTCTCGAAGTTATTATTAAATATGAATCATCAATTCGTTGCACACAATCAATTATTTCTCCAATTTTTCTTTCTAAGCTTTCCCTCCTCTCATATCGAGTTCGTCCAAAGGGGTCTTCAAAATACAAAATCTGATTTGGCTTTAATTCTCTTTCTATATCCTCCATTTTTTTTCTAGCCTCAATTCTTTCTGATTCTTCTGCTCCAGAAATCCATATTGGCGTATACCCCAGATTGAAATATTCCCATAATAACCTTATTGCAGTATATGTTTTTCCACATTCAGTAGTCCCCGTTATGAATACGACCCTGTTTTTCTCTAAGGTCTTTTTTATGTCTTGATACTCAAGAGGAGGAATATATATATCATTTATTCTGTCATATATCTTACTGCCTTTTATATTAATTCTTTCCAAGAACTCATAAACCTTACATCTTTCCCAAACCTTCTCTTTGTCAATACTAAAAAAAGTTTTCCCCTTATATTTAATTTTTTGGCAATATTTTCTATCCAGTAAATCTAATTCATTAATAAAATTCTCTGTGGAAACTAGAAACGTATCCTTTATTGACTTCCCTTTTGATGATTTATAAAAATTGCGGAAAGGTTTTAAAATATCATTTTTTAAAAATTCTATCGTTTCCGCTCTATTTATTAGCTCAATTCCTTTTTCATCTTTAATTTCTTTCATATCAATGGCTACTTCAACAGGAATATGCCCATAGTCTTTATGAGGAATATTTATTTTAGTGAAATCACAAATTATGCCCATCAATACTTGAAGATTATTGACCAAAAGAATGTAACAATCTGAACCTTCAATCTCACTTATTGCTTCAGATACATTTATACATCTTCTCCTAATCGAGCTTAATTTTCTTTTAAATGGTTTTGAAATAAATTCTTGTCTAATTTTGCTTTCATTGAATCCAGTTTTCTTCGCTATCTCTCTTGGAAGTAAATCAAAGCCCAAAATATCTATAAATATTAGAAATCCTTTCATTGAAATCTTAATTCCCCTTTATACCTTAATTTATCATTAGATATAAAATACCAAATAGAAGCTAAAAAGTGAATCCCCTGGACAGATAAGCCTTCAACATCCAACCAGAAATTAAAGATTTGCCATTAGTATGCTTTTTTTGATTGACAATAAACCAAAAATAGCAAATTCTAACTAATATCTCCTCAAGAGGAAAGCTATTTAAAATAAGAGAAAAGCTCCTCTGGCAGGACTTGAACCTGCTTGCGAGTAACAATTAACCTAAATACTCATCCAACATTGAGATAACTCTATTAATCTCTTTTCTTATAGTATCTGAGCGTTTGATAGCAAATTCGTACATTCCTTTGTGTTTTTCAGTTTTTTGTGTTGTTAGACCTCCTTTTTGACGAATAAGGAAGTTCCGTAATTCTACTAATTGTTTTCTTATCTCTACCAGTGTAGCCATGTTTTAATTCCCCCTTTGTTTAGATTTTCCTCCTTCTCATCTGTCTATCTCAATGAGGGATTTCTCCGTCGTTACGAAATCGTATCAAACACCGGGAAGCTAAGGATTCAAAGCTTATTTCTTCCAATAATCTTATCTGCTAATTTTGTATATTTATTTCAAGTAATTCTATTGTCTTATTAATTTTATTTTTTAAATGTTCTCTCTTTATATTTCTCCGTATGCTTTTTAGTTTTCTGAGAAGTTCTTCTCTTGCTTTTTTTGTTTTGCAATATTTTATTACTTCAACTTTGTAATAAGACTCAAGAAAATTTCCCTCATCAAAATCTCGAAATAGCCTAGAAATTTCTTCTTTCGCGGCATTATTCCTGTTGTGATATAGATGAATCAGCATTCTCCCTAAAAATGAAAGTCTATAGTTGTTCTCAAATACTAATTCTTGCAGAAAATTAGATAACTTTTCATCTTCCAATTGGCACAAACACCTAGCTAAAGCTCTTCTGAGCTCTGTATTAGATTCGTTCTCATATATTATTCTTAGATATTTCAGAGAATTTGGCCTCAATCTCAAATTAGCCAACAACATTGCGGATTGAACCTTAACATACCAATGTTTATTCTTTAACTTTAGACATCTTCTTGAATATTCTATGGTATCGTTTCTTATTGTTTTTAAATTTCGCAAAATCGAAATTATATATGCTTCTTGATATGGAAAAAGATAAGATTGAGATTTTAAAAAGTCGGTCAATTTTATCGATATCTTTTTATAACTTTTCGGAAAATATTTAAAATATCTAGCTGAACTGCGTATAAGCCTATTGTCAGGATTTATAGGGAGCTGTTTTAACAGACTATTAACCATATAAGACGATTTCAGTAGAGTAAAACCTGTGATAAGTCTTCGATAAAGCCTTAAATCCTTATCACGGATAATTTTGTTTCTGCTTTGTATTTTCTTATATTCAGCGCTTAAACCTCGGATATATTCATTTCTTTTTTCGGGCGTCATTTCCATGCTTTTATCAATCTCTGAAATAATTCTATTTACTTGTTCCAGTCTTTGGTCATATAACTCCTTCTGTATATCTTCTTCCTCCAAAATTGCGGTTTTGCCGCCTTGAATATTAAGATGCAATTTTCTCAAAACTTCATTCATCACAAATAAAACTTCCCTTGCAACGTCTTTTTGCTTTGAGAATATTTTGACATCGTCCATGTATCTATAATATTTAATGTCTTTTTTCTTAGAGAATTTTTCAAATTCTTTGTCTAAGGGAAGTAAATAGATATTTCCAAGAAAACAACTAGCGTCACTTCCTTGAGGAATGCCTCTTTGGATGGTTAGCCCATGCATTGTCGGCCATGTCCAATATTCTAGGAGCGAACACAATAGGTTTATTATCTTTTGCTCACCTGGAATATTTTCTATAAGTATATGGTCACGGAGGATAGGAATATTTATGTTCTCAAAATAAGCAGCAATGTCTGAAACTGTTAGATATTTATAGCCTTCTTTTTCAAATGTATATAAGGTCTTTTCAGAAAATTTGGGCCACTGTCCATACCAAGGTTCTATTAAACTTATACGTTTTTGAATAGTTTTTCTTTTAAGAAAAGGAAATTTTAGTATTTCAATGTCTTTAAAAAGAGATTTACTGTCTTTTTTCTTTTTTAATCGATAAGAATAAACATTTTCCGGTAATTTTTTATCTAGTTTAACCGATATTAAATCAATTATTGAAAAAAGAACTATTCTATCTTCAATAGATATAACGCTACCAGGTCTCACAGATAATGTTGATTTTGGAATATCTATAGTTAGAAGTGGTTTAGGATAATATTGCTCTCTTTTTATTGATGAAGATATTGAAAGTAAATTTTCCTCTAAATTAAAGGCAAAATCGCTATATCTAAAGCTGTCATATATAAAATCATTTCGGGAGTCACTTCTAGCTAGGTGCCATCCCCTTCTTAGTATATTGATATCATATAATTTTTTATATAAAGAATCATTCATAATTCTTTGATTATCTCATCACCTAATTTAAATTTTTACCACAATGAGGACATACTTTCTCACCTTCTCTTCTCTTTCTAATCTCCTCAACAAATCCAGCACTCAATATTCCTGCTGGCAAAGCAAACATTCCAATCCCCAGTAGGCTTATTATGGCACCAAAAAATTTCCCCAAAGGTGTAATTGGGCAAACATCCCCATATCCAACAGTTGCCAAAGTTGCAACTCCCCACCACATTGCTGAAGGAATACTTGAAAATGCTTCAGGTTGAGCATCATGCTCAACATGGTAGAGAAGGCTTGATGAAATTGTTAATAGGATTAATACTGCAAAGACAGCAATAAAAAGTTCTTCCTTTTTTGCCTTGAAAACCTTCCCGAATAATTTCATAGATTCTGAATATCTTCCCATCTTAAATAATCTAAAAAGTCTGATTAGTCTGATTGCCCTAAGGAATCTAAGGTCAAACGGGATTATCATGGGAAGGTAAAAGGGAAGTACTGCGAATAGGTCAACAAGCAACAGGGGAGTAATGATAAACCTGAGTCTTCCTATAACTGGTCTTTTGTATTTTGGATTTTCTGTACTTGACCAAACCCTTAACACATACTCTATTGTGAAGATTATAACCGAGAATATTTCAAAGACCTTAAAAAATCCAGAGAATTGAAGAGAGAGTTTTTCTATTGTTTCGAGAATTATTGCTACTACATTCAGGAAAATCAAGGTGATTATGAAAATATCAAAAATTCTGCTTGGCCTGTCACCTGGTGAAGCAACTTCTAGGATTTCGTAAAATCTTCTTTTGATTTTGCCCATTTCCTCTTGCTGGGGTAATAATATCTCAGTAGTGATTTAATGTCAAAATGATAAAAATAAGCTGGCTCCTCGGGCAGGACTCGAACCCGCACAGAGGCTCGGCTCTAAAACATTAACACAGAAAACCCGACACCTCTAAAAAAGAACAAAAGAAATAAATCAAGCCTATCATGAGGGACTAGAAAGAAATATTGATGTAATATAAGGCATTTACTTAACTTGGAAGATTGTGAAAATAAAATAAATGTCTTATTCATTTTGACAAAGCAATTTGTATTTTGATATAAAATCTATGTTCAGCATGAGGCATTTCATTCTTCTGAAAACAACAATTTAATACATTAGGGAGGTAATGATGACTGATGATATGATTCAATTAGGGCAAGCTCAAGCACACTGGAATGCGCCAGGGACAAGAATCTTAAAATACTCAGTGGAGATGTATCACAAAGGTTTGAACGAACATAAGCTGATATCTGCCCCTGAAACAGATATACTCCAAAATAAAGTCAATTTACAGGCAAATAAATGGAATCAAAAATGGGAAAACCTTGAAACAAAACGAAAGGCTCAGGAAGAAAGAGAAGCCAATCAAAAAGAAGCAGAAAACAGAACACTCGAAGCACAAGCTCTTTTAAAAGAAATTGACGACATCCTTATTCATACGCTTTCTGTTGACGATACAGTTGAATGGGAGAGTCTAAAAAAGCGCGATAAATTTTCGACTCCAGAACCGGAAAAACCTTCAAAAAAGGAATATGTAAAAATACCAGAAAAACCTGATAAAAACTCTGAGGAATTTGTTCCTAAATTTACTCTATTCGAGAAAATACTGAAGTCAAAAAAGGATAAGAAAATAACAGAATATGATTTGAAATATAGCAACGCAGTTAAGGATTGGGAAAAAGCCAAACAAATGGTTGAAGAAAAAAACAAAAAAATTGACGAACAACATGAAAAAGCATTACTGAATTGGGAAGATAAGTTAAAGGAATGGGAAGAAGAGAAGACCCAATACTACAAAGCACAAGAAGATTACAATAAGAAAATTGACCAATTTAAGGAAGCTTATTTAGAAAAAGATGTTAATTCAATCACAGAATATTGTGAAATAGTATTAAATAATTCTAAATACCCCGACTTCTTTTCAAAAGACTTTGAGATTGAGTATAATCCTGAAAATGAAATCTTAATTATTGAATACCAATTCTCTTCACCCGATGATTTCCCAAGAATTAAAGAAGTCAAATATATTGCCTCACAAAAAACACTGAAAGAGACCTTTATTTCAGAGACTGAACTCAGGAAACGATATGATGAGGCTATGTACAAAATTACTCTTCGGACCTTACATGAAATATTTGAAGCGGATAGCGTTAATGCCATAAAAGCTATTTCATTTAACGGGTGGGTAAGTGCTGTCAATAAAGCTACGGGAAAGAAAGAAATTAATTGCATTTTGAGCGTCCAGGCAAACAAAGAAGAGTTTGTGCAGATTGAGCTAGAAAATGTTGACCCCAAAGTCTGTTTTAAAAATTTAAAGGGAGTTGCAAGCAGCAAACTAAGCACTTTGACTCCCATCCAACCTATTCTACTAATAAGCAAATCAGACAAGAGATTTATTGATGGCTACGATGTTGCCCATACAATAGATGAGGCAACAAATATTGCCGCTATGGACTGGGAAGATTTTGAGCACTTAATTCGAGAGTTGTTTGAGAAAGAATTTAGCAAAGAGGGAGGAGAAGTTAAAGTTACACAAGCGAGCCGAGATGGCGGAGTTGATGCCATTGCATTTGACCCTGACCCCATTAGAGGTGGAAAAATTGTTATCCAAGCCAAGAGATATACTAATGTTGTTGGGGTTGCTGCTGTAAGGGACTTGTACGGGACAGTTGTTAACGAAGGTGCAACCAAAGGAATTTTGGTTACAACTGCTGAATACGGTCATGATGCATATGATTTTGCAAAAGATAAGCCAATAACACTATTGAATGGTTCAAATCTATTGCACCTATTGGGGAAACACGGGCATCATGCGAAAATTGATTTAAAGGAGGCAAAGAAAATTCTTGCAGAGAGAGAAGATTAACGAACTCTAATAAAAAATCCCATTTGAAGGCTCAAAATGAAAAATAAAGTACCATTTAGAATACTTGACCCTCAGTTTCTGAATGATTTAGGAGATAAATCAAACAAGCTCAACTATGTTTTAGATTATGAACATAAAAATAGAGGAGTAGTAATATTAGAGATTAGAGATAATTTTTTAGACTTATATTTTTTGGGTCACGGAATTGTTGTCAAAAAGATTAAGAAATATAACAAATATTGTTTAATTGGTTCAGATGCATTCAACCCAAAATCATCTTTATCAACAGAAAGACTTAAAAATTTAGTAAAAGATGGAAGAAAAACATGGCAAATTTACATTGAAGAAATAGAAAATTATGATGATTTCAAGGAAATTATGGACACCGTTATTTCAAAAATTGTACTTCATAGAAAAGGGACAATTTCAGAAGGAGTCAGCGAGCTTAATCATTTTATAGATAATAGAGATATTGGGAAAAATGGAATTCTTATCATAGACAGACAGGTTGCTTATCCTGGACTTGGAAACAAGTTGGACCTTCTAGGAATACAAAGATTAAGGGATGCTGATTTTACATTTTCTGTAATAGAGTTGAAAAACAAAAACAACATAGAAATAGGTAGCGTCTTTACTCAATTAAAACAATACATAGACATTGTGTTCGAACACTATGGTCCTTTTATGGAAACTTATACAAAAGTTATAGACCAAAAAATCAAATTGGGTTTGTTAAAGAGGATAAAGTTTAATATTGTACCAGAAGAAAAAATTTCCAAAAAAGACATTAAAGGCGTTGTTATCCTTGATAACTACAATATTAAAAGTGACCTCAGACCAAATGGTCTTTTACATCGAGCTCTTAATGATTGGGCTAATCAACCAGATGGTTATTCCTTTGAGCTATTTCTGAAAACAAATGTGCTCGATAGCACCTTTTTCCATGATTATTGTGGAGCAGAGGCACTTTTAACTAAATATAAGGCGAATAATAAATATAAATATTAGCAATACTTGGGTCAGCATCCTTCCAGAGGCAGAGGGGCTTCAAGAAAAGGAGGAAACAAGGTTTCTTATAAGGTTAAACTGGCACCTAAGGTGGGACTTGAAATTGTGGCCTATGGGTATGTAATTGTATTCATTGAATTCGAATCAGACTCGTTTTGAATGCCTCATTATTGAACTTTATCTTTTTATATTCCTTTTTGAGGCTAGGTGTTTTCTCTTTTCCACTCAATTTTTATATAATCTTGGTGACATGTATTATGTTTTTTCGGATGAAAGTGGTCAAACCGGGGATGGCTATGATGACGTTGTTCAGCCTGTTTTATGCCAGACTGCAATTATTGTGAACAGTAAAAATATCCAAACTATTGAGGCTGAAACAAACAAAATTTTAGCAAAATTTGATTTATCTGAAAGCCAGGAAATACATGCTCATCCATGTCTTTTAGGGAAAGACTTTTTTAGTCAATTTGATAAAGAACAAAGGCATGAATTTTTAAAAGAATTTATACAGAAAAACTTGAGATATATTTTCAAAATTCATTACATGGGAATGCTTAAGCCTTTTGTAAATGAAGAAGTGCGAGAAAAGGCCGGTAAATCAGGACTTCACCCTTTTATGCAAGGTTTTATTTGGCTAATTGTGATTATTGATAAATATTTTGAGCACATTTTAAAAAAGAATTACATGTATTTCTTTGATACAACAACTAGCTACAGAAGGCAAATAAAAAAAGCTATAAGTATTTTAAAAGATGTCTCAAATGAGTCTCTTAAAATCAATTGTTTACTTGGCGACCCACAAGAAATTGATTCCAAGGAAAGTAGAATAATTCAATTGGCGGATTCAATTGGATATTATTTAAATCGTCATAGGCAGTTTGAGGTTCAGACTTTCAATCACCGAGAGAGCCTTGATAAGCACAAGGATAAGGTCTTTGAAATTTATAATCTATTAAAGCCCAAATTTTTAAATTTTATACGCGATGAACTCCTAACAAAAATAGACTGGCTAGCCCTTCAAAATTATGATTTTATAAAGCTATAAACAATGCTGAGTGTAATTTAAAAAGACCCTGTTTCTATCATTCCATTCCATCTGCCCTCCACAAATAAATTGACACAAGTATCTGTATAATATAAAAAACCATCGAAAGGGGAATTTATGGCTCAAACAAACCATGGTGAGCAAAAGGCGCGGGGAATGAATATCAGCCAAAGTATAAACACAAACATATTATCTTATTATTGGTTTATTCTTATTATTGGAATATTATCCACATCTTTTCTTTATATGGATAGATTAGGAATTGATTTCCTTTTTATTTTAATATTTGTGGGGGGGCTTTCCAACTTAGCTGCTATCAATGACATTTCGTATAATGTTTATTGTAATCCTAATAATGGCTTTGGTGTAAAATTTGCCTTATTAGTCCAACTTTTAGTTCTTTCTTTCCTATTGGGTATTGATTGTTGGTTAGTATTTAAAAATCAGAATCTCGCTATATTCAAACTGGGAATTTCGTTATTACTTGTTATTGTCATTTTTGTAGTGTCAATAATCATTCCAGACGATAGACTTAAAGGAATTTTGGCATTTATAATATTTATTCTTATTGCGTTATGGGTTTATCCGGATTTGTTTCCAAAAATAAAAGATTGGTGTTTAAAATTAATATTCGGCTTCTTTGATAAAACAAATCTGCCGTTAACTTATATTCAAATTCAAAAGCGAATATATGCATATATCCATCTTTTATTCATTCCTTTTCTCTACCTATTTATAGATTTTCTTAATGTAAAGGTATTCGGAAGCAGGATGAAAGGTGCAGAAAAATCAATCCCACTCGATTTGGGTCTTGCATTAACAGGACTAGCGTGCTTTTTTTCTGGTATTGTAGCAAATGACCCAATTTTCGAACATGGTGCTGCCGCTGCTATTTTGATATTTGGAAACTTCAGTTATACTCTATTTATACATGGAAAATAAATCTATGACTTATGATGAATAAGCAAAAAGGAAATATAGAGCATTTGAAATTATGGAAAGAATGGAGTAGAAGAATATGGAAAGAAGCAGATTCTGAATGGGTAAAGCGTGAAGGCCAAGATTTAATTTATCATAATGAAGTAGTTGTTCCCCACATATTAGAAGCAATTAAAGATAATAATTCATTTTGCAATGTTGTTGATTTAGGCGCTGGCGATGGATATCCACTTCAAAAATTAATTGAAAAGAATAGATTTAATTTACATAATTGCTTACTTATTGATGAATCGGAATACAAATTAAATTATGCAAGGCGTAGATTAAAGAAATATGACACATGTGTTTTAGTTGCCGATTTACAATCATTTTCATGGGTTCAAAAAGTAAAATCATTAAGTTCTCCAAAGCTAATTATTTCAATTTTCGTCATTCAAGAGTTGCCCTACCTTCAGCACTTTGCGGACAATTTAAAACAAGCTATAAATGATAATGACGTCACTCTTTTAGTCACAGTAGCTCCAATTTTTGGATATAATCTGCTCAAAGGGAAAGGATTAATCATCCGAAAATGGAAAAATACAAAAATGAAGGACTGGAAATGGGTAGCAAAATACCCTGTTCCAACAGACCACAAAGTGATTTATCTTCCATACTTTCATAGGACTTTAACTGACTATAGAAAAATCTTTTCGAAATCAGGACTAAAAATTGAAAAATCTAAATATCTTTATCTAGAAGTTAAGGAGGCAAAAAATCACTTTGTAAACACTGTATATGAAAATTATATATTTAAAATGCCCTCAAGTTTACTTTTTGAAATTAAGTTGAAATCTCACGGAAGAGGTCCATTAAAATGAAAAATATTCGGCCTGAATCTTTAGCGTTCATAGTGGTATGTATAGCACTAAACCTTGGAATTGGAGCCATAGTGGCATTCATTAAACTTCCTTTTTATTTAGATTCTATCGGGACAATTCTCAGTACTTTTATTCTGGGACTCCCAGCAGGAATAATTGTTGGCCTTTCCTCAGTCACACTAGGCTCTATATATACGCCTTCTTTATGGGCTTATGCCTTAACAGCTATCTCAATTGCTCTATGTGCTCACATTTTTAAAAAAATTGGGTACTTAACAAAGTTATTCCCTACAATTTTCTTAGGTCTTTGCGTCGGCATAGTTGCGGCGATAGTTTCAGCGCCAGTAACAGCTTATGTATGGGGTGGGATTTCATTTTCTGGGACTGACGCTATTACAACTTTCTTTCTTGCCACAGGCAAAAATATAATTGATAGCGTTGTATTAAGCGGGCTTGCATCAGACCCAATAGATAAGCTATTTACATCATTAATTGTGCTATTTTTAGTGAGATTTATCCCAGACTATTTATATAGAGATGAAAAAAATCAATAATCCAGAGCCTATTACTGCTGTAATCCTTATCGTTACTCTTTGGGCATCATATATAATCGTCCCGGTAAAATTAGGCCTAGTTCCGGCTTTTTTTTTGTTTATGGTATTAAGTTTCAACTCTAAAATCAGAAAAATAATTAAAAAATTTTTAAAATTTTTTTTTACCGCGTTCGTACTTCTTTCTTTAGTATCCGCCGGTAGGCTAATAGGCGGTGAACCATCTTCTCAAATTTTAACAATTTTTTTAAGAACTTTGGGCAGAATTTCTGTGGTTATTGCATCAATAATCATAATTTTCTCTTCAATCTCAACAAAGAATATTCTTACGTATATGGATTTTATAAGACTGCCAAGGGCAATAGCATACATTCTACTTTCTGTTCAAACCTCATTATCGATAATGAATGACTATGGGAGGAAGTCAATTATGCTTTTAAGTATTAAAGGCAAGTTAACAAAAAAATATATATCAAGATTCAATGCATATATTAGAATAACAGGTCCAGTGTTCGCTTCTCTTAATAAAAACCTTTCACTTCAAGCTAGAAGCCTATCTTTTAGGAGTTTTTTTAAATCTCCAATTGAGAAAAAAATGCCTGATATTAGCTTTGATTTAAGTCAGTTTATATGGATTTTTTTAGCGATAACCGTGTTACTCATAAGCTTTTTTTTGAGATAATAACAATGCAAATCCCTGAAATTAGTATTTCCAATAAATTTGGAGAAATTATTAATTTCCCTGGAACTGAATACCGCGAAAATTCAACGTTATTAATCTCAAGTGACAATCTAGAATATGCAAGGGCTGTCGGTTTATGTTGTTTCAACTTTGATTCAGATTTCATAAATATTCTCGGCTATAAATATAGAATTGATTCTAAAATAATCCCCTTTAAGAATAAATATAAAAATTATACGAGTTCTACACCTAAAGATGAACTTTCAAGATTTACATACTCATCGAAAGATGAAGTTATAATAGGATTAAATTCTCGGTTCAATCAAGACGAATGTCAGAATTTGCTCGAGGAATCTATTTCATTATTTGAAATATCTCACTTACTTCAAAGGAATCCTCTTACATTATCTGGAGGAGAGATTGCTAGAATAATTCTAGCCTCACATTTTGTTCAGAAACCAGATATTTGGATTATAGACCAAACTTTAGAAGAATTGGATTTAAAGCTCAGGCACAATCTTTGTAGAACGCTAAATGAAATTGTTTTAAATAAAAATATGAATATTATATACATTGGTGAGTCCGAGACAATCCCAAAGGATGCTTTCTCAAATTATTGGAAAATAGAAAACAAAAAAGTAGATGTCACACCAAAATTTGCCCAGTTAGAGAGTTTTCCTGGTATTTTCAAGCACGAAAAATTAAAAATATTAGTAAGCCAGAATAAATATTCACCAAATTCAAATGCTCTCTTTATTGAAAACCTAACAGCCCACCGTAATGGAAACAAAATATTAGAAAATGTTTCATTTAATTTATTAGGTGGACAGTTGGGTTTTCTAATTGGCCCTAATGGAAGTGGCAAATCTACTTTACTTGAGTGTATGGCTAAATTCATTTCTCTTTCTGAAGGAACTATAACCTGGCAATCCAACGAGAAACATTCAGATTACTTGAGTGAATTAAGTTTTTCTCCCCAAAATCCGGAAATAGATATAACTGAAAATACCTTGTTAGATGAAGTCGTCTTTGCAATCGGATTTGTTAAAGCTAATAAACGAGAGATTATGAAAAAAGCAGAAAACTGGCTTTCGAGTCTTGGTGTTTCATGTGAACAAATGACCAAACCATTAAGATTTAGTGCAAGCAGCAAGAAATTTGCAAGCGTTTTAAGTGCATTTGCTCGTAACAAGACTATTTGTTTATTAGATGAGCCCTCCCTTCTCCTCAATAAAAATCAAGTTGATATTATAGTAAAAGCTATTAATCAACATTTATCAAATGGGGGAATAGTTATTTTAGCAACGCATGACACAAGAATTTTTTCTATTTTGTACAAATCACTTTCGAAAGATTGGCGTGAAATTTTATAAGGCAATAAATAAATATAATTATAAATAAATCAATATACTGCATCTCCTTGGATTATGCTGATAATAATCAGATATACAGAGGGAAAAATACTTGAAACACGCTCAAAAAATAGTTTTGTGGTGTTAATTCCTCATATTCATTTTGCCCTCTTTGATGATTTCATCTTGTTCCCAGGCTGATACAATTTTTTTTATACCACTAAGGAAAATCCGATTCAATGAAATCGCATAGACCACTCCCTCCGCACCAAATCGGTGACGTATAGGTGACAGAAAATGACTAAAACTGCCTACTTCTGACTAACGGTGAGACTTAAAACCAGTCCGTGCCTCCTATCACCCCTGAATAGAGCGTCTGACTACGAATCAGAAGGTCGGGGGTTCGAATCCCTCCGGGCGTATTCCTTTATTATCAGCTATTTACATTAAGAATCAATAACTTAGACCAAGCTTTTGCCCTCTCCTATTTTTAACAATTTTTAACATAATTAAGCCATTTTTAACTATATTTGGTTAAAAAATGGTCAAAAGGAAAATTCCAATTCAGTTTGACACTTCACTGCTTCCTTGATAATATTTTGCCGACCAGATAAGGGGAAGAAGTGGCAATAAAGTGCTCAAAGTGTCAATTCGAAAATCCTGATACAGCTAAATTTTGCAGCGGATGCGCCACGCCTCTCAAGCCTTCAAGAAATATGGGCATCACCCGTACCATCGAAACATCTGCCAAAGGATTGTCAATAGGCTCTATCTTCGCCAACCGTTACGAAATCATTGAGGAGCTCGGCATAGGCGGAATGGGGATGGTTTACAAGGCCCTCGATACGCAAATAAATGAAGAGGTGGCGATCAAACTCATACGACTTGATTTGGCTGGGGATAAAAAGATATTGGAGAGATTCTCAAACGAGCTCAAGCTCGCTCGAAAGATCGCCCATAAGAACGTTTGCCGGATGTTCCACCTGGATAAAGAACAAGAAACACCATACATAAGCATGGAATATCTGGCAGGAGAGGATCTCAAAAGTTCAATCGAAAAAAAAGGCATGCTGCAGATAGGTAAGGCTATCGAGGTAGCCAAGCAGGTGTGTTACGGCTTGATTGAAGCACACAGGTTGGGAGTTGTGCACAGGGATTTAAAGCCCCAGAACATCATGATCGACAAAGATGGACAGGTCAAGATCATGGATTTTGGAATCGCCAGATCAGTCGAAGCGCCAGGTATGACTCACACGGGAGTTATCATCGGAACACCGGACTACATCTCTCCCGAGCAAGCAGAAGGACAAGAAGCAGACGAACGCTCCGATATTTATTCCCTAGGGGTCATTCTTTATGAGATGGTGACCGGGGAATTGCCGTTTATAGGTGATACGGCACTCAGCATAGCTTTAAAACACAAAACTCAATTACCTCCTGATCCTGGCAGAATCAATCCTCAAGTGTCAGAAGGTTTGAGCCGTTTGATATTGATTTGTCTGGAAAAGGATAAAGAGAGAAGGTTTCAGACAGCTAAGGAGCTCCTTGATGCATTAAGAAATATCCAAAAAGGCAGCCCGATCGCAGAGAAGATTCCGCCAAAGGGAAAAACCGAGGCAGGAATGATAGGAGAAACGAAATGGAAAAATTCGATCGCCGTGCTCCCTCTTGCCGATTTGAGTCTGAACAAAGACCAGGAATATTTCTGCGAAGGGATGGCAGAAGACATCATCACCAAGCTCTCCAGGCTACCAGAACTCAAGGTCATATCCCGGACATCGACGATACGCTACAAAAATACGGATAAAGATATTAAAGATATCGGAAAAGAGCTGGGCGTGGCCACTGTACTTGAAGGAAGCATTCGCAAGGAAAAAGACAATATCCGGGTGAGCGCGCAGTTGATCAATGTGAAAGATGGCTTTCATCTCTGGGCGGATACCTTCGACAGGAAGCTGGAGAGTGTCTTTGATGTCCAGGACGAAGTCTCCCGTGCTATCGCTACGGCTTTGGAAGTTAAGCTGACGCAGAAAAAAATGGAAGCCATTAAAACGAGCCGTCCCAAGAATGTCGAAGCTTATGAATATGTGCTCAAAGGAATGCACCTCATCAACAGCAAATATATCATCTCTCACCGGGAAGAAGATTTTAAAGCAGCACTGAAAATGTTCGACAGGGCTTCGGAAATCGATCCAAACTATGCCCTTGCCTATATGGGCTATGCCTGGGGCTATCAACACCATTTTCAAATAACCGGAAACAGGAAAGATTTTGTACAGGTCATGAAAAACGCTGAGATCATCTATCGATTGGACCCGAATTTGCCGCATGCTGTCGCCATGAACGCATGGGGCTATTATATCAAAGGTGATTTCGATAGGGCATACAAGAACTACCGAAAAGCATTTGAGATGGACATCAATATTCCCACCTTCTATCACATTTTTGCACTTTTTTATCGGAGCCTTGGTTTGCTTCATCAGGCTATCCATTATGTCTCGGGATGCATTGAGCTCGATCCCTTTTATCTCCCCGCTCGATCACTTCGCGCCAGGTTTTACATCTATCTGAAGGAATTTGAAAAAGCCGCCATGTGCATCGCAAACTCACTCGAAATTGAAAAAGATAATTTTTGGGCTCTTCTGGATCGGTGCATCCTGCTGATCATGATGAAAAAATACGAGGAAGCCAAAGAAGTACTGAAAAGGGCTGAAAAAATCAATCCCCGGTATTCCAGTGTTATATTTTACAAAGCTTTGTTGTTCGCGGCAAATGGAGAAAGAAAAAAAGCCCTTTCGCTCAGAAAAAATGGAGCGGTTTATGCTCTGTTGGGAATGAATAAAGAAGCCATAAAATATATCCAAAAAGCGATTAAAAAAGGGAATGAGCACTTTCAATACTCATACCTGCCTTTGCTAAACAACCACATTTATGACAATCTTCGCAAAAATCCTCAATTCGAAAAGATAATGGAAACTCAGAAGCAGAAGTATGAGGATAGATTGGAAAAATTCGGCGATTTATGATAAATGGGAATTCAAGGGGATAGCAGTGGCAAATAAATGTCCTAAATGCAACGCTGATAATCCTGATACTGTGAAATTCTGTGGTGATTGCGGTACCCAACTTCCATCCATTGAGAAGATCGAGGTCACAGAAACCTTAGAAAAACCCAAGGAGGAATTGACGACAGGGTCTATTTTTGCGGGGAGGTACCAGATCATCGAGGAATTGGGCGAAGGTGGCATGGGCAAGGTCTACCGTGGTCTGGATAAAAAGCTGAAGGAGGAAGTGGCCCTGAAACTCATCCGGTCTGATATCGCTCAGGATAAAAAGACCGTGGAAAGATTCCAGAATGAGTTGAAACTTGCCCGCAAAATAAGCCACAGGAATGTGGGGCGGATGTATGAGCTGCTCGAGGAAAAAGGAGCTCATTACATCACGATGGAATATATCCCCGGTCAAGATCTGAAGGGGCTGATCAAACAGTCTGGACGACTGGCCATTCCCACCGTGTTGTCCATTGCCAAGCAGGCCTGTGAAGGCCTCGGAGAAGCCCATAAGCTGGGTGTGATCCATCGGGACCTGAAGCCTTCGAACATCATGATCGATAAGGAAGGCAGCGTGCGCATTCTGGATTTTGGGATTGCGCGCTCCCTTCAGGAGAAGGGATTGACAGCTCATGGGATGATTATCGGCACTCCTGAGTACATGAGTCCCGAGCAAGTGGAGGCCGGTGATATTGATGGGCGTTCCGATATTTATTCGTTGGGCGTTGTCCTGTATGAGATGACAACCGGAAAGCTTCCTTTTGAAGCGGGATCTCCCTATGCAGTCGGGGTTAAGCACAAGAGTGAGATTCCTCAAGATCCGAAAATCCTGAACCCTCAACTTTCTGAAGAATTTCGCAAACTGATTCTCAAATGCATGGAGAAGGATAAAAAGGACCGCTATCAGAGCATCGACGAACTGCTCAAGGATTTAGGAGATATAGATATCGGGATCCCTGCAGCGGTACCTGATATGCCCGTAAAAAAGCCACTGACATCCAAGGAGATTCACGTTTCGTTCAGACCGAGCAAGCTCATCATTCCAATCGTATGCCTGGCACTGGGAGTTTTTCTCTCGCGATTATTGTTCTGGCCATCCAAATCCGCTGTATCTCCAGGCGTGACTCGGACTAAAATCGATGTCCTGCCAGCCAAACAGCTAGGCGGAGCCCCCACGGAGCTGAGGGCTGGATACGGAAGGCCCAGCCGAAAAGCCCTTGCCCTCTCACCTGACGGCAGGATATTGGTCTATTACGGCCTTCACGAAAGCGATACCCGCCTATACATGCGACATTTGGACGAGTGGGAAGGAATTCTCCTTGAAGGAACAGAAGGGGCAGTAGCGCCCTTTTTCTCTCCGGACGGTTTGTGGATAGGTTTTTGGGCGGATGAACAGTTCAAAAAGGTCCCCATCAATGGCGGCCTGCCGACGACTCTGTGCGAATCAGCTAGGCACTATGGTGTGAGCTGGGGATCGAACAACAAGATTATCCATTCCCGGAGCGGTGTTCTTCGCTGGTTTCCCCATACCGGAGGGGAACAGGAAACCCTCATTTCCCCCGATCTGGAGAAAGGAGAATTAGGATTTTACACACCGTATGTCCTCCCCGGAGCAAAAGCAGTTCTCTACAGCGTACAGAAATCCGATTCTTATTGGGAAAATCCAAGATTGGAAGCGTATATATTCGAGACAGGTGAAAGAAAGCTGATTTTGGAAGAGGGCGCCGATGCATGCTACTGCCCGACCGGTCACCTCATTTTTGTCCGGCAGGGAAAACTGCATGCGGCTCCCTTTGATCTCGAACGATTAGAGATAACAGGAGAAATCGTTCCAGTTCTGGACGATGTGATGCAGAGTATTAATGCCCGAAACAGCGGCCTTCAAACCCTCATCGGTCAGTATGTGATCTCAGATACCGGGAGCCTTGCCTATGTTACAGGCGGCCCTTCGCCTGACGTGAAACGCAGCCTGGTCAAGATCGATCGAAATGGGGATACTCAATTCTTGACAACAAGTGATAAAGTCTATGCATGTCCCCGTGTCTCTCCGGATGGAAAACGTCTTTGTTATTTTACTCGGGGGATAGAATCGGATATTTGGGTTTATGACTTCGAACGCAAATCGCACTCCCCCTTGAGCTTTAATTTGGGAGCCGAATATGCACGCCCGGTTTGGACCGGGGATGGGAAATGGCTGATCTTTTATACAAGACGTGGCAACTTTCGGATCCCCACTGATCGTCAGGGAGAGCCAGAGTTCTTTTCTTCAGGAGATTTATTTCTTGGTTCCATTTCACCGGATGGAGAATTGGGTGCTTGCCTTAGACGTCCATGGCCAGAACTGGATATCCATATTCTGCATTTTGGGGATAAGAAGCTCGAACAATTCACCAAAACTCCCTTTACGGAATCTCATCCCGAATTTTCACCGGATGGCCGTTTTATCGCCTATTCCTCGAATGAAACAGGCCTATGGGAGGTCTATATTCAGCCCTATTCTGGACCTGGAGAAAAAACTCAAGTTTCCACGACAGGAGGCTGGTCTCCTGTTTGGAGCCCTGATGGAAGCAAGCTGTTTTATTATAATCTTGATTCTGGATTCATGATGTCGGTTGATGTCACAAATCCTTTATCTCCAAAAAATGAACAAAAGCTTTTCGATACCACAGGGAAAAATTTTAATTTCGACGGTGGCCCAATCAGGAGTTATGACATCACCAAGGATGAGAAATATTTCATAACGACAAAATCAGAGGAAATAACATCCACACCCGTTACCGAAATCCATATCATCCACAACTGGTTCGAGGAGCTCAAGCGACTTGCTCCTACCGGAAACTAAAGATTACTCTTTATAATTGAGCACCACATGAAATTCCTCTCCCTCTGGAGTTGTCAAGACAAGGACGCGGGTCCAGGAGTAGCTTAAGTCAAGGATGCTAGGAAGAGGCTGGCTGGGCTGAAGGAACGATCCTAAACATTATTTACTAGTTATTTTTACCCCGTTTGAGAATTTGACGGAAAAAAGCAGTCAAAATGGTCAAAAAGGCAAATTTTAAAGGCTTTATACTATTGATTATAAAAAAATTAGCATATATAGAGCGTCTGACTACGAATCAGAAGGCCGTAGGTTCGAATCCTGCCGGGCTTACCAGGTTTGTTTTTTTCCCCTCCTTTGGCTTTAGCTCCATGCCGAGTTGTTGGAAAAAACTAAGATAATCCTCCATCGCCCAAAACTCCTTGACTTTCCCACCAGAGATAACGAGGAATGCCTGGGCTGGCATTGTCACGCTCTTATCAGTAGGAGGAATTCCTTCATACTCTCTCTTGTGGGTTCCAGTTTGCATGATTTTTACAGCTACCTTATCGCCTTCTGCGACCAAATCTTCGATTGTATGCTTCCAATCCGGGAAGGCGGCATAAGTGTCTTTGACCATTTGAAAACATTCTTTCAATGCCATTGGTTCAGGCAGTAAGGGATGGAACAGCTTGGAATCGTCTGCAGCAAGGTCCCGCAATTTGTCGAAATCATTCGCATCGATAGCCGAGAAAAAACTCCGGGCGAGTTCCTTATTCTGCTCCTCAAGTGCTGCCTGGGCTTTGAACACTTCAAGCTCTGCCATTGCTGCCTTATCCTGACAGCCGACCATAACGCATAGAATCAGAGCCAGGGGAAGAATCATTGATAGTTTTTTCATAGTTCCTCCTCCCTTTAATATTGATATTTATTACTGATTAAGTTTCTACTTCTCCCCCTCCTTCGGCTTAAGCTCCATGCCGATTTGCTGAAACAAACCTAACCTATCAGCATCTTCCCTAACTTCTATAACTTTTCCATCTCTAATCTTGAATATAGCAATTCCACTAAATTCAACTTCTTTCCCTGTTAATGGGATTCCTTGATATTCTCCTTGAAGAGTAAAATTGTTAATTGTTCTGACTATTACTTTATCATTTACAGCAATGATTTCTTCTATTTTGTGATTAACCTCTTTGAAAAGCTTAAAACGTTCAATTTGAAGTTCATATGTTTCTTCTTTAGACATGGGATTAGGACTATTTGAGGGGTCATACCAAAGGAAGTCCGGTGCAAACAAGTCTAAAAATACATCAAGATTTCCTTTATCTTGCTCTTCACATAATTTGAGGACAAGAGCCTTATTCTGTTCCTCAATTTCAGTGTCACACATTTTTCTCTCCTATTAAACAGAGATGTTTATTGATAATTAAGAACCTATTTCTCCCCCTCCTTCGGCTTAAGCTCCATGCCGAGTTGCCTTCTATAACGCAGTTCATCCCAATCTATCCATGACTCGACAACTTTGCCATTCTCATAACGGTTAATAAACGTTTCCGAAAATTCTATCTTGTTTCCTGTTTTTTGGTGTGTGCCAGTCCAAGTTGACCAAAACGCAACTTTATCCCTTTCTGCTACGATATCTTCTACTTTGACTTTAAGGTCTGGATATGCTTTTCTCCAGTCGGAGATTACATTTTTCACAAAATCTTGACTCCAATCATTGCTTTTCCCTCGAAGATGTTGGACATAAGTGGGGGGCAATATCTGTTCGACGATATCCAAATTGCCTTCGTTCCACATATTTTCCCAAAGATATACATTTTTTATATTCTCCTCTTCAACCTCTTTCTGGGCCCTGAACTCCTCAAGCTCTGCCATCGCTTCCTTGTCCTGACAGCCGACCATAAAGCATAGAATCATAGCCAACGGCAAAATCACAAATAGTTTTTTCATAGTTCCTCCTTGAGATGAGAATTTATAAAAAAGTCAGGTTTGCTTATTACTCTTCCTTAGTTTGCGGAGCAGGGGGTACATTACTGTTCCATATGGCATGGGAACAAATCCATGTTCCATCGTCTTGGTGTTGGAATATATAAATTGCCTTGACGTCTGTCTTTATTGACTCACCTTCTCCCTTAGGTGAATACTCCTCAGAGTTGCTGCTCCTTCCAAATGCAACTTTGCCAGATACGGTAATCTCTTCCACAGCAATCTCTTGATGAATGTTATATAGCTCAAAAAATGGTCTTGCATAATCCAATATAGCTTTTTTACCTATAACAATTGGTGCATCAGGAGGAAGCCATACAATGTCCTCAGTAAAAAAAGCCCCAAAACTATCGAAATCTCCCGCATTATTGTTAGCCACATATCTTTCATACCACCCGTTGATTGCCTCTTTGGCAGCTTCAATATCCACAGCAGGCTCCTCAGCCACCTCTTCAGCCTTCTGGCAGCTAAAAGTAAAACAAAGCAGAAAGACCAAGGGCAAAATCATAAACAGTTTTTTCATTTTCCCTTACCTCCTCCGTTGATTGATACAAAGCTTATTTATCTTGGCCTCAGAAGTCAACCTAAGTTCGGTCTACCTGATGATTTCGTTTAGAGCTTTAGCCTTCTGCTTCAGGGATTTATCGGAAAAATAGGTTCTAAAGTTGTCCGCTTGGGCGTACCAGGGAAAATCCTTGTTTTCCCCAGGTATATTAATCCCTTCCTTTGTTTTGAATTTTCAATCCTAATACCACATTTTCAGCGGTTTTCAACCGAATTTGTGACACGAGTGTGACATGAAGAAGTAGTATGCCACAATTTGCAATTGACTCTATTCATATTCCTTGATACTATTTTGCCGACCAAACATGGGTAAGTAAGGGGTCAGCAATGGCAAAAAAATGCCCTAAATGTCAGTCAGATAATCCTGGAACTGCAACCTTCTGTGCTGAATGTGGGACACAACTTCCATCTATCAAGGATATTGAAGTCACAGAAACCATGGAGACTCCTAAAGAAGAACTAACCACAGGCTCTACATTTGCAGGAAGGTATCAGATTATCGAAGAGCTGGGCAGAGGAGGTATGGGAAAGGTTTACAAAGTCCTCGATAAAGAGGTCAATGCCAAGGTCGCTCTTAAACTCATCAAGCCCGAGATTGCTTCCGACAAAAAGACCATCGAAAGGTTCAGGAACGAACTGAAGGTAGCTAGAGATATTGCTCACAAGAATGTCTGCCGGATGTATGACCTGGGAAAAGAAGAGGGTGCTTATTACATCACCATGGAGTATGTGTCGGGTGAGGATCTCAAGAGCTTTATCCGAAGGGCAGGTTTTCTGAGTGCAGGAAAAGCCATCTCCATAGCCAGCCAGGTCTGCGAGGGCTTGGATGAAGCCCACAGGCTTGGAGTTGTTCATCGGGATCTCAAACCCCAGAACATCATGATAGATAAAGAAGGGAACGCCCGGATAATGGACTTTGGGATAGCCCGCTCATTAAGGACTAAGGGAATCACAGGATCAGGAGTGATGATCGGCACCCCAGAGTACATGTCGCCAGAGCAGGTAGATGGGAAAGAAGCAGACCAGAGGGCAGATATATATTCCCTTGGAGTCATTCTATATGAGATGGTGACAGGCAGGGTTCCATTTGAAGGGGACACCCCCTTCTCCATTGGCGTAAAACAAAAGAGCGAGGTTCCTCAGCCCCCTAAGGAGATCAATCAACAGATACCTGATGATCTTAACCGATTGATTCTTAGGTGCATGGAAAAGGAGAAAGAGAGTAGGTATCAGAGCGTTGATGAACTTCAATCTGAATTGATGGGCCTTGAAAAGGGTATTCCAACCACAGAAAGAATTGTTCCTGAGAGAAAGCCCCTCACTTCACGTGAGATTACTGTGCAATTCAACCTAAAAAAAATGTTTATCCCCGCATTAGCGGTTATTGCAGTTGTCATCGTCGCACTAGTTCTCTGGCAGATTATTTCCAGAAAAAAACCGGCTCCTTTAGCACCTGAAGGCAAACCCTCGCTGGCAGTGGTGTATTTTGATAATAACACAGGAGACAAAAATCTCGATCATTGGAGAAAAGCCATTGCTGATCTGCTCATAACAGACCTATCCCAGTCGAGATATTTAAAGGTTTTGGGGAGAGATAAACTGTATGACATTCTCAAGCAAACAAGTTTGCTGGATGCAAAAAGTTACTCCTCAACAGACATCAAGGAGATTGCTGCTAGGGGAGGCGTCAACCATATTTTGCAGGGAAGCTATGTCAAAGCGGGAGAAACATATCGGTTAAACTACACCCTTCAGAATATCGATACAGGAGAGCAACTGGGATCTGACATGCTTGAAGCAATAGGAGCGGATAACATTCTCTCGATGGTAGACGATTTGACAAAAAAGATAAAAGAGGACTTCAGGTTCACCAAAGAAGAAATTGCCAGCGATTTAGACATGAATATTGGCACAATCACGACCAGCTCTCCCGAGGCGTACAAGTTTTATATGGAAGCAGCAAGGCTGCATCTGGATGGAAACTTTAAGTCTGCAATTCCAGTTTATCAAAAGGCCATTGCGTTAGATCCTGAATTTGCGACAGCCTACAGATCCATGGGAATTGCTTATGGCAATTTAGGCTTTTTCGATGAGAATAGAAAATATCTGAAAAAAGCATATGAACTGAGTGAACGGGTATCGGATAGAGAACGCTACCGAAACGAGGCGGAATTCTATGGTTTGAATGAGCAAACTTTTGACAGAGCTATTGAAGCGTACAATAAATTGCTAGAGCTGTATCCCGATGATGGTAATGGGAACACAAATCTGGCGAATCTTTATCTTCAAATTGAAGAGTGGGATAAAGCCATAGAAAGACTTGAATATTTGCATGAAAGCATGCTCGACTATTCATCTTTAGCCGATGCATACACACGAAAGGGAATGTTTGACAAAGCGAAAGATACACTTGAAGAGTACCTCGACAACTATCCTGATAATTTTTTTATTCATCATGATCTCTCCCAAGTTTATCGAGATAAAGGGGAGTACGAACTTGCCCTGAGTGAAATAGAAAAGGCCTTTTCTCTAAACCCCACCCATTTTCGCAATCATTGGTACAAGGGCGATATCTATCTTTGTATGGTGGATATGGCAAAAGCAGAACAAGAATATCAAAATCTCTTTCAGAATGATGATCCGTTATACAAAGCAATTGGGTCTATGCTCCTGGGGAACTTATATTTTTTACTGGGGAAGTTTGGGGAATCGAAAAAGTATTTTGAGCAGTTTCTTTTATGGGCAAAAAGTGCAGGTCAGCATTTTTGGGAGCAATATGCTCATATAAACAATTTGGGACAATTGTATTTGAGATCAAGAAATACAGAAAAGGCATTGGAGGAATTCAATAAAGGATTGGAGATAGCCGTTGAGCAGAATGAATGGCTTGGACAGAGATTAGCCTTGTACAACAGAGGTCTTGCGTACTTAGAGCAAAATTCACTCGATGATGCTCATAAAGTCGCAGAAGAACTCAAAGAGTTATGTCAGCAATCCATAAACAAGAGGCTCATTAGAATGCACCATGCGCTTATTGGGTTGATTGAATTGGAAAAAAAGAATTTTGTCACTGCCATAGAATCAATCAATAAGGCCATATCTTTGGATCCTCATGTTTTCAAAGATCATGTAAATTTGCTGGCATGGGCTTATTATGAATCTGGTGATTTAGACAGTGCGAGAACCGAGTATGAAAGAATAATTACTTGTCCAAGAGGCATGTTGAAATATGGTTTTGATTGCGTGAACAGCTTCTACATGCTCGGCAAAATCTACGAACAGCAAGACAACACAGCCAAAGCCATCGAGAACTATGAGAAATTCCTCGACCTCTGGAAAGACGCTGATCCTGGTATTGCAGAGGTTGAAGATGCGAACAAGAGGCTGGCGGGGTTGAGATAACTAGCTATAAATTGTTTTTTAGTATAAAATATATGGACGTGTAGCCTAGCTACGGATCATTAAGGGGTTCTAGGTTGATGAGAGAATCATCCCAGAATAGAAACAATCATATAAACAGACCTAATAACATTGAAAATCTGAAGCAGAAATTAGTTGAAGCTTTAGAGGAAGAAATTCAGAAAATCGAAGAAGAAGGACTGGGATCAAGTCAATATAGAGTAAATAATGGACAAAAAATAAAACAAGAAGGAGAATTTTGCATTTATAGATTTGTGACTGATGACATTATTGAACTACCTGAAGATCTCCCTGTAGAAATAAAGATTTCGAATGACATTGCAAGAGGGCACATATTTCTGGTATGACCCAATACGGAGCGATCCTCGCTTTAAAGAAATGCTTAAAAAGGTTGGCCTTGATAGATGAATCTCCTGCTAAGAGTGGAATTCC
Source organism: uncultured Eubacteriales bacterium (assembly GCA_964400735.1). Taxonomy (GTDB): domain Bacteria; phylum Acidobacteriota; class Aminicenantia; order Aminicenantales; family Aminicenantaceae; genus CAYNVQ01. The sequence continues at coordinate 57,127 of CAYNVQ010000004.1, forward strand.
CGCGCTATAAAGCATTACCAGAAATTTTTCGACCTCTGGAGGGACGCTGACCCAAGTATCGCTGAGGTAGAAAATGCAAGCAAGAGGCTGGCTCTTTCTATTGCTTCAATTCTTTAATCTCTCGCAGAACCATTTTCATGAATGTCCTGATATCTTCTTCTGTAGGATTGCCCGAGTATGGGTGTAGGTTAGCTAAGCGCAGAGAGGGGGTATTCAACTCTTTTTGAATTTCAGAGATAACGTTGTCGATTGCATCCAAAGATTCACGCTTATACATGTCTTCGGCAATCGCTTTTGCCTGTTCTTCATTTCTGCGGAATATGGCTCTATAGAGGATGAGATTCAAATGGCTGTGCTTCGAGTCAGAAGCCATTTCCTCCTTGAGCGGTCGATATTTATGGCTTTTCAACCGTTTTTTCCTGTCACGGATCGCCAAAGACGCGGTGATGAGCAGAAATATTCCAAATGCGATTGGCAATACAATCCACCCAAAAATCATAAAAAGGGCAATAAATAATACAAGAAATATGAGAGTCAGCGGCAATGAGAAACCCTGATTTGCGTGACGCTCCATCGCAGTTAGTATAACTGTAATTAATCGAGGTTGCAAAACTCTCATTTAAAATTGAGGATCAATCTCAGTTACTTCAACAATTTGACACCTTCTTTTCTCCTTGATATTATTTTGCCGACCAATACAAGGGGAAGAAGTGGCAATAAAGTGCCCAAAGTGCAACGCTGATAATCCCGATACCTCTAGATTCTGTGCTGATTGCGGTACCCAGATTGTTTCAATCAAAGGCGCCTCTGTCACCAAAACCATTCAAGAACCTATACAATCCTCAGGCAAAATCATAGCGGGAAAATACAAGATCCAGGATGAATTAGGCAGGGGTGGGATGGGTGTTGTCTACAAAGCTAAGGACACTCGATTAAAGCGTACTGTTGCTCTTAAATTTCTTCCCGCTGAATTAACGCAGGACAAGCAGGCCAAAGCACGATTCATACAAGAAGCTCAGGCGGCTGCAGCCCTAAACCATCCCAACATCTGCATAATCCATGAGGTCGATGAATCCGATGATCAAACCTTTATTGCGATGGAGTACATTGATGGCCAAAGCCTGAAGGACAAACTTAAAGAAGGACCATTGAATATTGATGAGGCCAAAGATATCGCCCTTCAAGTTGCCGAAGGGCTCAAGGAGGCCCATGAGAAGGAGATAGTCCATCGGGATATCAAACCAGCTAACATCATGCTCACAAAGAAAGGCCAGGCTAAGATCACCGATTTTGGTTTAGCAAAACTCTCTTGGGGCCTAGACCTCACAAAACCATCCACAATCATGGGGACAGTTGCTTATATGTCGCCTGAGCAAGCAAAAGGGGAGGAAGTCGACCATCGTACAGATATTTGGTCTCTTGGTGCAATGCTCTACGAGATGCTCACTAACCAGCGTCCCTTCAGAAAGAACAAAGAGCATGCGCTCATCCATGCCATTTTGAACGAGAAGCCCGAACCTCTAAGCACTATGCGCCAGGATATACCCAGGGCTATCGAACAAGCTGTCCTGAAGGCATTGGAAAAAGAGCCGACTCGGCGCTATCGGAACATGGCTGAGTTTCTGAAAGACATCAAGACAGTGGAGGACACGGGAGTGAACGTGCCAAAAAAGGATAAATCCATCATCGTTTTGCCCTTTGAGGACATTAGCCCCGGCAAAGACAATGAATATTTCAGCGACGGTCTCACCGAGGAGATAATAGCCGACCTCTCTCATATACATGATCTTCTTGTTATTTCTCGCAGTTCGGCGATGACATTCAAAGGCACAAAGAAAACGATACCCGAGATTGCTCAAGCAGTTAATGTACGTTATGTCCTCGAAGGCAGCGTCCGCAAGGCGAGAAATAGCCTACGTATTACTGCACAACTCATTGATTCGACTAATGATGCTCATCTCTGGGCGGAGAAGTATTCCGGCACCCTGGATGACGTGTTTGATATTCAAGAGAAAGTCTCTCGATCCATTGCAGATGCACTTAAGCTCAAGCTTTCACCTGAAGAAAATCGAAGAATTTCTGAGCGGCCTATTGAAAATGTTCCTGCCTATGAACTTTATCTGAAGGCTAATGCTGAGATTTTTAAATTTACCAAAAAGGCCATAAACAGGGCTATGGGATATTTTCAAAACGCTCTCTCTATAATCGGGGATAATGCCCTCCTCTTTTCAGGTTTGGCATTTGCATATTTTAATCTTGTTAATGTTGGTGCAAAGCAAGAAGAATATCTGGTGAAAGCTGAAGAATACGTTAAAAAAGCCTTATCTATCGATCCTGAATTTCCTAATGCTCATGTTGTTCTTTCGTGGATTTATTCCTTAAATAAACCAAGTAAATCAGCCTATCATGCCCAAAAAGCTTTGCAAATCAGTCCAGATGATTCACTTGCATTGGCAGTACTTGCGCAGGACTATATATATTTTGGGAAGATGTCTGATGTATCAGACTTGAGCGAAAAGCTTTTGCAAATCGATCCCCTGGATTTTCCTCCCAACTATATTCGTGGAGCCCTGTATTATTATACTGGAGAATATGACAAATCACTTACAGCGTGGCGCAGATTGTATGAAATGTATCCTGAAAGTGCCTACTCCAAATTTTGTTATTCATTGATATTAATTTACACTATTCAACACGAAGAAGCTTATTCGATCATTGATCAAAACGCAAAGGCAGATCCAGACAGTCTAATTTCTAAAATTGGCCTAATGTTTAAGTATGCAGTGCAAGGAGAGAAAGAAAAAGCATTTAAAGAAATGACTCCAGATTTCCAAAAGACTTGCCAGCGGGACATAGCTTTAGCCCATCACTTAGCATGCATATTTTCCTTGCTGGATGAGAAAGAAGAAGCTCTGAATTGGCTGGAGAGGGCAGTTAATGGAGGTTTCATCAATTATCCTCTCTTTTCTAAATTGGATCCTCTCCTCGAAAACATCCGCACAGAGCCCCGCTTCAAGAACCTCATGGAACGCGTCAAACACGAGTGGGAGAATTTTGAGGTGTAAGATGAAATGTCCTAAATGTAACACAGATAATCCTGATACTTTGAAATTCTGTGGGGAATGCGGTACTCAACTTCCCGCAATTGAGAACATCGAAGTCACAGAAACGTTAGAAACACCTAAGGAGGAACTGACCACCGGCTCCACCTTTGCAGGAAGGTACCAGATCATCGAAGAGTTGGGTAAAGGCGGGATGGGAAGGGTCTATAAAGCTAACGATATCGATATTAAAGATAAAGTTGCCATAAAGCTCATAAAACCAGAGATCTCCACGGATAAAAAGACCATAGAGCGTTTTCAGAATGAGTTGAAATTCGCTCGGAAGATCAGGCACCGGAATGTCTGCCAGATGTTCGACCTCAACAGAGATGAAGAAACGTACTATATCACGATGGAATATGTTGAGGGTGAGAATTTAAAAAACATGATCAGAATGAGCGGTCAATTGGGCATTGGAACAGCGATCTCTATGGCCAAGCAGGTATGTGAAGGATTGAATGAGGCTCACAAGTTGGGGGTAATCCATAGGGACTTGAAACCGAGCAACATCATGATTGATAGAGAGGGCTGTGTTCGAATCATGGACTTTGGGATTGCCCGCTCCCTCAAAGAAAAAGGGATAACCGGGGCTGGAGTCGTGGTCGGGACACCGGAATACATGTCTCCTGAACAGGTGGAAGCCAAAGAGATCGACACACGCGCGGATATCTATTCGTTGGGAGTCATCCTCTATGAGATGCTCACGGGAAGGCTCCCTTTTGAAGGGGATACAGCCCTGAGTATCGCCGTCAAACAAAAAACAGAAGAACCTTCAGATCCGAAGGAACTCAACCCACAAATTCCTGAAGATCTCAGCCACCTTATCCTGAAATGTTTGGAGAAAGATAAAGAAAAGAGATACCAAAGCCCAGAAGAGCTTCGATCCGAACTCATGCCAATAGAAAAAGGCATCCCTGCCACAGATTTAAAGATTCCAAAACTGAAGCTCACAACATCCAAAGAAATAACGGTCACTTTAAGCATGAAAAAAGTACTTTTTCCAGCACTGATTGTCGCTGCCGTTGTGATTGCAGTTATCGCAGCACTGCTTATACTCCCGTCTCAAAAAGCGGCTCCTCCCTTATCGGATAAACCTTCGTTGGCTGTTCCCTATTTTGAAAACAACACCGGAGATGAAAACCTAGAATACCTCCGAAGCGGATTGTCAGAATGGATCATCATCGACCTCAGCCAGTCGAAATACATCGATGTTATGAGTGGAGACAAGATTTACAGCATCCTGAAAAAACTGAACCTGCTCGAGGCAAAAAAACTTTCCACAGAGGATTTGGAAAAAATCGTAAACCAGGGCAGAGTCGACCATATCCTCAAAGGAAGTTTTATCAAAATCGGTGACAGTTTCGTAATCACCGCAATGCTCCAGAAACCGCAGACCGGAGAGATCATCAGCTCCATTGAGGCAAGGTGCAATGGAGAAGACGAAATCCCGCAAAAGGTCGATGAACTGACCAAAAAGATAAAAACGGAGCTCAATCTCACAAGAAAACAGATCGCTACTGACATCGATAGAGAAGTGGGGAAGATAACCACAAGCTCTCCGGAAGCGTTCAAGCAGTATATGGAAGGCTGGAAATACCATCAGCAGCTCAGGTACGACAAATCTCTTGAATTCATGAAAAAGGCTATCGATAAAGACCCTAACTTTGCCATGGCCTACCGGACAATGTCCTGGGCTTACAGATGGCTAGGAAAGCCACCCGAGCAGAAAGACGCGATCAAAAAAGCCTACGAATTGAAGGACCGGGCATCGGAGAGAGAGCGCTATCTCATCGAAGCAGACTATTTTCAGATAGTGGAAAAGAATTTGGAGAAAGCCATCGATTCCTATGAAACACTGCTGGAGGTATATCCGAATGATATGCTCGGAAATTTCAACCTGGCCCAGGTGTATATAGAACAACTTGAAGAATGGGACAAAGCCATTCCACCTCTGGAACTCCTGGTGAAAAACAAGGAAGAAGCGATCTGGATCTACACATACCTGGGAAGAGCATACAGGGCAAAAGGATTGTATGACAAGGTCACGGAACTTTACCGTTTTTATCTGAATAATTTTCCCGACGATTTGAGGATTCACGCTGGATTAGCGACCAATTACATGTTTCTAGGAGAGTATGACCTTGCCCTTGCTGAATACGAGAAGGCCGTATCCTCAAAGCCTGTTAAATACGGAATATCGATGATGAAAGGATGGATTGAGATCCTGAAGGGAAACCTTGACAAGGCTGAGAAAGAAATCCTAAACGTGCTGGAAGATAAATCACCACAAGCGCAATTAACAGGAATAGGAGCTCTCATGCCGCTGTACTATTTTCAGGGAAAGTTTAAAAAAATAGAAAAATTGATAGAAGAATCCAGAGCTTTGCTGGACAGACCCAACCCTGAAATGTGGATTTTGAGAAACTACCACCAAGAGCGAGCAAATCTGTTTTTCGAAACGAGAAGATATCGGGAAGCCTTACAAGAATACAATAAATTATGGGATATTGCTGTTGAGATGGAAGATTCTTATCTCCAAATGGAAACATTAGAAGACAAAGGGATTGTCTATCTCAAATTGAAAGAAATTGACAAAGCTCAAGAGGCTGCAGAAGAGCTCAAGCCATTGCTGGATAAAGAAGTGAACAAGAAGCTTTGGAGACATTATTACCGTTCAATCGGACAGATCGAGTGTGAAAAAGAAAATTTTTCCGAGGCCATTGCTCAACTGGAAAAGGCTGTTTCTTTGATTTCAGTTGGCCATCAAGATATGAGCCCTGATTTCTTAGAGCCTCTCGCATCAGCCTATTACAGGGCCGGAGATATGGACAGTGCAAGAGAAGTATACGAAAAAATCACAAGAATCACGATGGGAAGATTCGAATCCGGTGCCACTTACGTCAAAAGCTTCTACATGCTCGGGAAGATAAACGAAAATCAAGGCAAAATAAATAGAGCCAAAGAATATTATGAAAAATTCCTCACCCTCTGGAAAGACGCTGACCCAGGTATTGCAGAGGTGGAGGATGCTCGGAAGAGACTGGCGGGGCTGAAGACTCAGTGATATCTCCCACGCCAATTCCATCAATTTGACACATCCCTGGTTCCTTGATAAAATTTTGCCGACCAAATAAGGGGAAGAAATGACGACTCAGTGTCCGAAATGCCGATCAGAAAATCCTGAAACAGCAAAATTCTGCAGTGAATGCGCCACGCCTCTCAGGCCTTCAAGGGATGTCCCTCTGACTAAGACCCTTCAAACACCAACTGCCACTCTAGGCAAAACCATTGCAGGCAAATACGAGATCTTTTCTGAATTAGGCCGGGGAGGTATGGGTGTTGTTTATAAAGCAAAAGACATCAGGCTAAACCGTACCGTAGCTCTTAAGTTTCTTCCCACTGAATTAACGCGGGACAGAGAGGCGAACAAGAGGTTCATTCAGGAGGCACAGGCAGAGGCTGCGTTAGAGCATCCGAATATCTGTACAGTGTATGAGGTCGATGAGGCTGATGGCCAAACCTTTATCGCCATGTCGTATATTGAAGGCCAGAGCCTGAAGGATAAGCTCAGAGATGGGCCATTGGATGTCGATGAGGCTAAAGATATCGCTATACAAGTTGCAGAGGGGCTCAAGGAGGCCCATGAAAAAGGTATTGTACACAGGGATATTAAGCCAGCTAACATCATACTGACAAATAAGAGACAAGCCAAGATAACTGATTTTGGATTGGCAAAGTTGTCTTGGGGGGCTGATTTGACAAAGCCTTCAACAATCATGGGCACAGTTGCCTATATGTCACCAGAACAGGCAAAGGGGGAAGAAGTCGATCACAGAACGGATATATGGTCTTTAGGCGCAACGCTCTATGAAGTTCTCACAGGAAAGCCTCCCTTTAAGGTCACACATGATCAGGCTGTTCTTTATGCCATCTTGAATGAGGATCCCATACCCATCACTAAGATCCGAAAGGATATCCCAAAAGAGTTCGAGAAGATTGTTCGGAAGGCTCTCGAAAAAAATCCTAAAAAGAGATACAGCGATATGGAAACCATACTGGCGGATTTAAAGGCTGTTGGAAAAGAGCCTGTTTCTGCCTATGCAGATAAACCTTCCATCGCAGTTCTTCCTTTCGTTAACATGAGTGCGGACCCTGAAAATGAATATTTCAGCGACGGATTAGCCGAGGATCTCATCAATGCTCTCACCAAGATCTCTGAACTGCACGTCGTCGCTCGCACATCTTCTTTTGCCTTTAAGGGGGAGAAAACCGATATTCGAGCGATTGGTCAGAAACTGAATGTGGACAATCTCCTCGAGGGAAGTGTGAGAAAAGCCGGCAATCGAATACGAATAACTGCCCAGTTGATCAAAGTCAAAGACGGATATCACCTCTGGTCAGATCGGTATGACCGCGACATGGAGGATGTGTTCGTTATTCAGGACGAAATCACTGAAAAAATTGTGGATAAGTTGAGAGTTGCCCTCAATGTGGAAGCGAAAAAGCCCATAGAGAAGCGTCCAGTCAATTTTGAGGCGTATGATTTCTATCTCAAGGGACGCTATTGTTTGAACAAGTTTGAAATGGATAAATCATTAACTTACTATCAACAGGCTATAGAAAAAGATCCCGATTATGCGCTTGCTTATGCATCGATTGCAGAAGTTTACACCTTACTATCAACTGGTTTTGATATCCTTCCCGCTAAGGATGCGATGCCAAAAGCCAGGGAAGCCGCACAAAAAGCACTTAAGCTCGATCCCAATCTGGCTGAGGCGTATGTTTCATTGGGACTCGTTGCATTATCCTATGATTGGGACCGTTTCGCCACCAAGAAGTACTTCGAGAGGGCTCTTGAGCTCAACCCCAATTCAGCGACCGCATACCAGTGGTTCGAATTCTACTGGACATACATGATGGGAGACCTTGAGACAGCCACCGCTCAACTTGAAAGGGCATTGGAACTGGATCCCCTCAATTTTCTCATAAGAATACGCTTGGGGTTCATGGACATTTTTAAGGGCGATCAAGAAAGCGCAATAAATAAATTCGAGACGCTCTATGATTTCGAGCCAAACTATTTATTGCTCTACCTTTCGCTAGCGACGGCCCATGCACTCAAAGGAGATTTTGACAAAGCCATATCTTATGGGAAAAAAATGCTAGAGTCTGGCCCCCGTGCTGTCGCATCTGTCGGCAATATGGGTTGGTTCTATGCTATGAGTGGAAAAAAAGAAAAAGCATATGAGCTCCTTTCTGAACTCGAAGAGCGTTCCAAAAAAGGCTATGTATCCTCCTTTTGGACGGCTTTGATCTATTCTGCTCTTGGGGAATTGGATAAATCTTTTGCGTGGTTTGAGAAAGCCTATGAAGAACGTGACGCCAACATGATCTATTTAACCGTAGTGCCATTATTCAATGATGTAAGATCCGATCCAAGGTATAAGCAACTTCTCCTGAAAATGGGACATGATAATTTAATCTCAAAATTAACCCGCTGATATGGATCCCTCTCCTTAAAAAAGATCATTCTTCTTGCGGAGGGAGGAGTCTAATTCACTTGACGTTTGACACTCCCGACGTTCCTTGATAATATTTTGCCGACCAAAACAAGGGGAAGAAGTGGCAATAAAGTGCCCAAAGTGTCTATTCGAAAATCCAGCTGGCGAAAGGGAATTTCATGAAAAGACAACTAAAACGGTATTCTGGCGTAACGCTTTTCATTATGCTCGTCTCACTCTGCACGGCGTATGCGCAGGAATCAGCGTCGCTTTCAGATGAGCAGGTGAAAGAGCGACTCAGCTTTATAGAGGACGCCCTGCATTCGGCGCAACCACGCGCCCGAACCTGGTGGTACGGCTGGATTGGAGGGTATTCAGCAGGGGCCATCATCATGGGAGGCCTGTCTGCGGCCAATTGGAACACGAAAGATAAGAAGGATTTTGCCGAAGATATGCTCGTCGGGAGCGCAACCTTCGCGCTGGGAGTCGGGGGCCTCTTGATCGATCCCTTTGTCCCGGCTTATGCTTCCCGCAAGATGCGCCTGCTGCCAGAGAGCACGTCAGGAGAGCGCCGGGCCAAGCTGCTGAAGGCCGAGGGGCTCCTTCGCGAGTGTGCACAGCGGGAGAAGGATGGACAAGGCTGGCTCACCCATTTGCTCAACCTCGGCGCGAACATCGCCGGAGGATTGGTGACCGTCTATGCCTTTGATCGATCCTGGTCTGACGGGCTCATGACCATCGCCATAGGCGAAGCTGTATCGCTCCTGAATATTTACACGCAACCGCGCCGGGCAATTCGTGACTTGCATAACTATGAGATAAAGTACCTAGGAAAACAGGGTGTCCCTATCGCAGAGCCAGGGGAAAGCCATTGGTTCTTCAGCGTCTACCCGTGTGGCTTCAGCGTCCGCTTGCAATTTTGATGAGCTGAGGGGCTGGAGAGGAGGAGAGTTTGAAACAAGAAGCGCAATTTAGAGCCTACGGCTATCGTTGGGTAGTCCTTCTCGCCTTTGTCATCATTGCGGTCATGACCCAAATCCTCTGGATCACTTTCGCTCCTATCACGAGCGCGGCGGCACAGTTCTACCACACTTCCGACCTTATGATCGGCCTGTTGTCGATGAGCTTCATGATCGTCTTTATCTTTGTTTTCTTTCCCTCGGCGTATGCGATCGATACCTGGGGTTTTAAAACGGCGGTCGGAATTGGCGCTATCCTGACCGCGGTTTTCGGCCTCAGCCGGGGGATCTTCGCCTCAAACTTCACTCTCGTCCTTATCTCTCAAGTCGGGATCGCCATCGGCCAGCCCTTTGTCATCGGTGCCATTACTAAAATTGCCGCCCGCTGGTTTCCGATCGAGGAACGAGCGACGGCTTCTGGATTTGGCACGCTGGCCCTCTATCTAGGGCCTCTACTGGCCATGCTTATCACGCCGTTGCTGGTCCTCCGTATCGGGATAGCTAGAATGCTGCTGGCCTACGGCATCGTCTCAGCCGCCGCTGCCGTCTTTTTTCTTCTCGTGGCCCGCGAGCATCCTCCAACGCCGGCAGGACCGGATGAGCGCGCCTTGATGCTCGACGGCTTCAAGTCCATGCTCCGGCAGCGCGACTTCATTTTTCTCATGATCATCTTCTTCGTCGGGCTGGGCATGTTCAACAGCATCTCGACCTGGATCGAAGACATCATCCGGCCCCGAGGCTTTACCATCTCTCAAGCCGGAGTGCTCGGCGGATTGATGCTCCTGGGCGGGATCATCGGCGCTGTCATTATCTCCCTCGTATCCGATCAATCCCGCCGTCGCAAGCCGTTCATCCTTATGGCAATTATTGGCCTTATTCCCGGCTTGATGGGAATGACGTATTTAACCAGCTACTGGTTATTGCTTCTCTCGGGTTTTGCCTTCGGATTTTTCTTGCTCAGCGCTGGGCCGGTCGGCTTTCAGTACGGCGCAGAGCTCACCCATCCAGCTCCTGAAGGCACATCGAATATTCTGCTTCTTGTGGTGGGCCAGATCTCGGGCATCATATTCATCTTTGGAATGGATGCGCTCAAAGCGCCTGCCACCGGAGAGATGACAACCTCTCTCCTCATCATGGCGGGACTTGTCGTCATCTGCATCGTTCTGGCCGCTATGATCCGCGAATCCCCTGTGCACAAAGGTGGGTAAAGGAAGGGCTAATAATCAGATTATTTCCCACCACAATGAATCGTACTGTGTTAACAATTTCTTAATCTGAGATATTTAATCTCCTATTCGTTGAATTTGTCTTACTCATTACTTCATTCACTACATCCCTTCCAATAGTCCCAAGCCAATTTCCCTAGATGAAGCAATCGAATCTTTGAAGCCAGTATTTGAAGCATTCCCTGACGCTGTCTGGAGTATTGAAGACTTAATTGCAGCAGGGGATAAGGTGATAGTCAGGTTTGTCTTAAGGTGAACTCACAAAGGAGAATTCATGGGCATCCTGCCGACAGGGATTAAGGTTGAAGTTGGTGGAATTAATATAATGCGAATTGAGAGTGGAAAAATCGTTGAAGATTGGGAAGACGCTGACGTGTTGGGCTGGATGCAGCAACTCGGCATGGAGCTTAAGCCGAAGGAAGGGGAGAAGTAGGATTGCTGATCGACTTCCATCCCGGTCCAATTCGACCTATAAAAGGCTGCCTAAACAAAAGCATCATCATCCTTGCCGAGGCTGTTGCGGGAGATGAGAGAGGATTATTTTTTCGCTTTTTCTCCCTTGACGGACTTTTTGTATTCCGACCTCTCCATAGATAGCACCAGAAATCCCTCCTCCCCTGAAAGCCACACTTCCGCTAACACGTATTCCGTGATGTATTCTGTGTATGAAGGCTCGAAGTTCCCTACCATGTCGAAGATAAGCTGTGGCTCTTCGATAGGCTGAGTCGGTTGGGCCAACTTTTCGACCAATGGGATCAGAACTTCCTGCTCTTCCATTTCCTTACGAAGCGTGATTTTCCCTTCTTCTTGCTGTGCGAACCAGTAATTGCCAGGAGGAAACGATTTGCCTCCAGCTTTGAACTTGAACGGGATCTTGAATGTGGCCTGGGAATAGGCCATTCCGCTCCCTAAAATGAGTGTAAAGGAAAATCCCAAAACAGCCAGTACGATCAGACGTTTCATATGAATCCTCCACGTCAAACTAAATAGACGCCATCCCCAGCGTCACTTCTGGCAGAGGGCTGTGTGGTCGGAACGCCATTCTTGATCGCATCCTCCATGGCCATCACGAACGTGTCGATCTCCTCTAGTGTTGTGTAGACATTCGGAGACACCCGGATCGCCTGATAGTCAAAGACCGAGTTGGGTGGGACTCCCCCTACGAGCGGAACCACGATGATCCTGTACTTGTTCATCAAAAATCGCGCAAGATCCCTGACATCGATTCCCTCGATATAGACCGCTGCCACCCCCCATGTTTGCGGAGGCTCGCTGATGTTGGATAATACCTTGAACTCCGGATACTGTTTAAGAGCGTTGATATACCGCATGGTTAGATAGCGCATCCGGGCCGCTTTGTTTTCGGCCCCGATGGCCTGATGAAAAGCTAGTGCCTCGCCCAGTGCAGCCCTGATAGCCCAAGGATGGGTGCCTATGGCTTCGAACTTGCGGATGTCGCTATCCTGAAGGGCAGGAGCCGCCTGCAGCGGCCAGAATTTGGGGATACTCTCCCGGCGCACATAGAGGCAGCCGTTGCCGATCGGTGCCAGCAGCCATTTGTGCAGGCTGACACCGTACGCATCGCATTCCAGATCCCGCAATTTGAATGGGAAATGCCCCAGCGCATGCGCCCCATCTACGATCGTGACGATGCCTTTCGATCGCGCCAGCCGGGAAAGCCGCTGAACCGGAAACAACTGGGCGGTCAAGTTGGTGATGTGACAGAAATGGAAAACCTTTGTCCGCGGAGATATAGCGTTCTCGAACCGCTGATAGAGATCGTCCCCTGTAGTTGGAACAGGGAACTGGAGACGAGTCACTTTGATTCCTTCACGCCGCCTGCGCTGGTCCCACGTCGTCAACATGCGTGGGTAGTCCTGCTCGGTCGTGATCACCTCGTCGCCGGCTTCAAGGTCGATCCCATTTTGTACAATCTGCAGCGACTCGCTTGCCCCGCGTGTCAGTGCCAGTTCTTCAGGTTCGCATCCGAACTCGGCCGCCATCCGTCGACGAACCGTCTGGATGTTCTGCTGGACTATCCGTTGGTAATAAACAGGCAGCATGTTGATCATATCCATGTATCGCCAGACCGATTCCAGCACGACCCGTGGCGTGGGGCAGGTAAAACCGTTGTTGAGGTTAATCAATCCTCGGTCCAGCTTGAAGCCCAATTGGATTTCCCTCCAAAAGAATTCGTCCTTAGCAACCTCCCCAGGTGATTTGTCCGCGATAGACTGCGATGCGGCTGCGATACGTTCGAAGCCACTGGCCTTCGCAGCGTAAGCTGTCATCCCCAGAGCGGCACTCTTTCGCAGAAAGTCGCGTCGACTCAATGTGTTAGATTTCATTATAGACCTCTCTTCAAAGAAATAATTGATCGTATTGCTAGAAGTGGGATAGATCCGATACTTGCCATTTTGACTTAATTCGAGGATCTTTTATGCTTTCTTGTTGGCCATTCAAACTTATCACGTCTTTTCCTTGAATTCAACAGAATATTGAAAATGTTATACTTCACACTTTTGGCTGGCACAGAAGTTTTTCAAAAATATTCTTTGGCGATGGATTCTATCCAGTATATGAAACTAATCCTATGAAAGATTCCCTACATAGGTGAAAAAGTTTGTCATAAATTCATTAAATCTACATTTTTAGATAGAGCGCCTGACAACGAATCAGAAGGCCGATGATTCAAATCCCTCCAGGTGTACCAGGGGTATCCCCTGAAAATCAACTCTTTTTTCGCTTTTGCTTTAAATACCGCAACCCGCAGTTTTAGCTAACTTAGGCAATTTTTAGTGCATGAATTGGCAAAAGCAGTCTCGATGATGTTAAAATTGATTGCTCCTTTTCTTGAATTTAATTAGCAGGGAGCTGTGCTTATGCTGATAATAAAAACAAGCTCTTGTATGAGATATTATGACTCCATAAAAAGGAATTCAAATTGGTGAATAGTAAATTCATGCAGTTGGCTCGCAAAGAAGCATACAAAGGCATGAATAACAATGAAGGGGGTCCTTTTGGGGCTATAATTGTTCAGGGAGGTAAAGTTATTGCCAAAGCTCATAACCTCGTTATCAAAACAAATGATCCGACAGCTCACGCCGAATTAATCGCCATTAGAAAGGCATCGAAGAAATTAAACCGCTTCAACTTGTCTGATTGCGAAATTTATTCGACTTGCGAACCTTGTCCAATGTGTCTTGCGGCTATTCATTGGGCGAAGATGGAAAAGTTGTATTATGGTTGTACAAGGGAGGACGCGGCAAAAATTGATTTTGATGATAAATTTATCTATGACGTCATCAGAGAAGAGGCGAAGAAGAAACAAGTTGAATATTTTCAAATGGAAAGGAATGAATGTTTAGACCTCTTTAGAGCCTGGCAGAGGAAAGAAGACAGGGTTCAATATTGAATTAGAAGCAACTGAATAAGAGAGTAGCTTTTGGCCATTTGAATTTATATTGAGATTCTCATAAGATCCCGGCAGGTTGATTTTCCTCAAAAAAATTCCCTTCTTTATTAAGAAATGAGTCAGCATGGCTTTAGGAAGGCTTACCTGAATCTGATGCATATCCAGATGATGACGGGCGCATCTACCCGATCCTGATGCTGAGGTCGATTTCGAGGCTTTTGAAACTTTAAATCTGCAGAGTGCGCGATAAATTTCCCCTACTCTGGATTGCTTTTCGTACAGATACGAATCAGGTGATATATAGAGTTTGATTATTATAATGACCTTCTCAGTGCTCCTCGATTCTTCGGGTTATGAATCCGGAAGTGGTAGTGTAGACGAGAAATGTGCTGGGATCTTCGGTGCTTTGGAACACCGCATTCCCGTAGACAGCACTTACAAAGGGAAGGGAAGCTCCGTGCTTGAAGAGATATCCCCAGATGGGATGATCTTCCTGTTCGACCAGGGGATAGATTTCTGTCGGTTTTGTTTTTTCATCTGATGTGAGTATGTACCGTCCGCGCAGTCGGGTGAGACGATAGCGTGTGTGGAAACCCATGAAGTTTATCCATTTCTTCCACTTCAAGATATCGCCCTCGAGCATCCACTGGTCTCCGCTGACTTCGAACTCACGGATTTCATTATTGTCTTTGGGCCCAAAAAGTTCCAATGTAACCAGGTTCTTCTGTTCTTTGGGAAAAGGAGTGATCGTTACTTTTGCAACGGGCTCTTCCTTGTTGAAAGCATAATAAGCCTGGAAAAAGAAGCCGGCAAAGAATACGATGCCGAATACTGCTGTCCAGAGAAGAATTAAAAGCAAGTTCCTGAAGCTGGCCATTAGGCGTGGAGCAGCCGCTGGTTTCTTGGATATGCGCCTGGCTACAAACCTGAGTCGCCGATAGAAAAAGACTAGAAGAAAGACCAGTCCTAGCAGAATGCCAAGCATTCCTACAAGTATGATCTTATCGGCTTCGAACGGATTGAAAGAAATGACGGCACTCCTTTCTTTGGATATTCAGGTGTTCATGATAAGTCATCATGATCGAAAAGACAAGGCTATCTTTGTCCGTTAGGACGTCAATTTATATTTTGCAAAGATTAGCCTATTCATATCTTAATTCAGGAAATTACAGGACGGCGTTCGAAACTTTAAATCAAGCTTGGAAGGTAGCTGTTGAAAGAGAAGGGCTAGGTGTTCAAAGAATCATAACCCATGATAAGGGATTGGTCTTTCTGGGGATGAAATCCATATCAGAGGCAGAAAGAGAAAAAAAATCACTTAAAGTTTTAATACACCACTGCAATTCTGCGGACGTAAGTCCGTAGATGGAGTGGGTTCCGACAAAGTCGGACAAGCAAAGCTTGCATTCTGGTAATAAGCCCCGTACGTAGGTGCGAGGTTCTTGACTTCTTTTTGAGAATTTCCAGGAAAAAAGTGGTCAAAAGGAATTATGGCTATCAATTTGACACTTCTTGGGTTCCTTGATAATATTTTGCCGACCAGATAAGGGAAAGTAGTGGCAACACGTTGTCCGAAGTGTCAATCGGAAAATTCTGACACAGCTAAATTTTGCAGCGAGTGTGCTACACCCCTCCAACCCTCCAAAGAAATCAGTGTAACAAAAACCATTGAAACTCCTGTTGGGGACTTAACGAGAGGAACCACTTTTGCTGATAGATACAAGATAATTGAAGTACTAGGGAAAGGCGGGATGGGAACGGTCTATAAGGTGGAAGATACGAAGATCGGACAGGATATAGCCCTCAAACTTATAAAGCCTGATATAGCCTCAGACAAAAAAACTATAGAAAGATTCCGCAACGAATTGAAAACCACACGGATGATTTCCCACAGGAATGTCTGTCGGATGTTCGACATGGGAGATGCAGAAGGAACACACTTTATTACTATGGAGTACGTTCCAGGGGAGGATTTAAAGAGTTTTATTTGGAGAGTGGGACAATTGCCTTCTGGGAAAGCTATTTCAATAGCTAAGCAGGTCTGCGACGGGTTAGCTGAAGCTCACAGATTGGGAGTTGTGCACCGTGATTTGAAGTCCAACAACATCATGATCGACAAAGAGGGTAATGCTCGCATCATGGATTTTGGGATAGCCCGGTCTCTCAAGACAAAAGGCATAACGGGCGAAGGGATAATTATCGGCACCCCTGAATACATGTCACCGGAGCAGGCAGAGGCGAAAGAAATAGATCATCGATCGGATATCTACTCCCTTGGTGTGATTTTGTATGAGATGGTGACAGGAGAGCTTCCTTTTGAAGGGGATACACCTTTAGCCATAGCTATGAAACATAAGGGGGAGATACCGAAAGACCCTAAAGAATTGAATCCTCAGATAGGAGAGGATTTAAATGTCTTAATTCTCAAATGCCTGGGGAAGGATAAGGAGAAAAGGTATCAGTCAGCAAAAGAGTTATACGAAAGATTAGACAATTTTGAGAAAGAAATTCCTGCCGCAGAGAAAATCGTTCCTAAAAGAAAGCCTTTAACTTCAAGAGAAATAACAGTCCAATTCAATTTGAAAAAAGTCTTCATCCCTGCAATTGTCGTAATCGCTATAGCTATTATAGGGTTGATCCTCTGGAGCCCATGGAAACAGAAGAGGCAAATTCCGGTGTCGTCGGATAAGCCTTCTCTGGCCGTCATGTACTTTGACAACAACACCGGTGATGAGAACCTGGACAACTGGAGAAAAAGCCTCGCGGATCTTCTGACTGATGATCTCATGCAATCGAAACATCTCCGGGTGGTGGGCGGGGAACAGCTCTATGGGATTCTCAAAGACCTCGATCTTATCGAATCCTCGACCTATTCCGCTGGCGATTTGAAAAAGGTTGCGGAAGCCGCCAGAGTCAATCATTTGCTGGTCGGGAACTATAACCGGTTAGGCCGGACTTTCATCATCAGCGTCCGGGTCAAAGATATGTATTCAGGCAAGACATTGGGATCATTAAGAGAAGAAGCCCAAAGCGAGGAGGAAATCTGGCCCCGAGTGGACAGTCTGACAAAAAGAGCAAAGGAACTTTTAGGATTTTCTGCTGAGAAAATTGCCCAGGATTTTGATAGGGAAATAAGTAAGATAACGACCGGCAGCCCGGAAGCATTAAAGTACTACACCCAGGGGCGGTCCTTTCAGTCTGCGGGTGATGTTAAAAATGCTGCAATATGGTATAAAAAAGCCTTGGAAATCGATCCGGAATTCGCCATGGCCTACAGATCGCTGGGCTTAACGGCCCCAACCAACGAAGAAAAAGCGAGATCCCGTCAAAAAGCCTTTGATCTCAGAGACAGGGTTTCGGAGAGGGAGCGACTTTGGATTGAGCAGACTTATTATTCTAATACCGATAAAATTGCCAAAGCGATCGAGGCATGCGAGCGATTGCTGGAAGTCTACCCAGAAGATCCTGTTAGAGCCAACCTAAGTAATTATTACCGTGATATCGGCGAGTTGGAGAAGTCACTCGAACAAGCACTTTTGCTTTGCCAAATGGACCCTGAGGATCCATATGGGATGATACAGGCTGTCGATGCATATCGGCAATTAAACCAGCATGAAAATGCCATCCAAGTTATAGAGAGCTACTTAAAAAATGTCGGAGACCACGTGTGGTGCCATACAGAGCTGACCCAAACATATATTGAACTTGGGAGATACGATCAGGCACTCGAGGAAGCAGAAATTGAAATAGCTATGACACAAGGTGACTTGGGAAGGGGTAGAAAAGCAGATATCTTAATTTTGAAGAGAGATTGGAAAGAGGCCGAAAAATTATTGAATGAATACCGAAACTGGCGGAAGCTGAAGAATTTAAGGCTTATCCAGGGAAGATACAGGGGAGCCGTAGAGATTTATGAAAGCCAAATCCAATCAGCAAAAGATTCACAAAATCTAGGAACTGAAGCAGATTGGCATCAGCAATTGGCATCGATTTTGCTGAGGGCAGGAATGATACAAAAGGCACTGGACGAAGCGAACAAAGCTCTGGTTTTGGCTCGGCGAGTTGATCTCTTTCAAGCCAGAATATTAAGAGATAGTCTTTTCACCTTGGGTCTCATCCAGTCCCGAATGAAAAAATGGCAGGATGTCGAGAAGACGACTTCAGAACTTAAATCGCTGGTGGAAGATGACAAACGACGACATTCTGTCTACGTCAATGATTTTCTTGCAGGAACGATCGCCTATGAGAGGCAAAATTACAAGGAATCCCTCAGCTATTTTAATAAAGCCCTATCCCTGCAATGGAATGCTCCGGGAACGTACCGAGCCGATTTAGTAGAATATCTGGCCAAGACATATGAACGAGTGGGAGAGACCGATAAAGCCAGAGAAGAGTATAAAAAGATTTCCAACCTGACAACCGGCAGATTGAACTATGGCGACATCTATGTCAAATCCTTCTATAACCTCGGCCGAATCTTTGAACAGCAAGGTGACAAAGCAAAAGCCGTAGAGCATTACGAAAAATTCCTTGAGCTTTGGAACGACGCTGATCCTGGCATAGCTGAGGTGGAGGATGCTGCGAAGAGGCTGGCTGGATTGCAGTTGCCGTAGGGAAGATCCACTTCCGTTTAGTATTTCTCGATCCATCTAGCCTGAACTATTCATAAAAAATGCCGATAATATTTTTTATTAAAGCAATATCAGAAATTTATCCTGATATTGCTTTAAATTATTATGAAAAATTCTTATTCAATTCTATCGGCATTTTTTACCCTTCAGGCGAGCCTATATTGCAGGGTGGGGTGGGTTGGCCTTGACTCGTGAATAATCCAAGCTAGTTGATTTGATAATACAAAGGTACTAAAAAAACATATAAAATATCACCATTGGGTGAAATGAAATTCGGTTTGATAGTTTCATCATCAAATATCACGATGGAATCTGAGTTTTACCGATTAGCTTTTAGATGGCCATCCTTTATGCTGATTGACACCTCACACTATCCTTGATATCCTTTTGCCGACCGAATATGGGAAAGTAAGGTGACGGTAATGGCAAAAAAGTGTCCTAAATGTAAGTCAGACAATCCTGGGAGCGCAACCTTCTGTGCCGACTGTGGCACCCAACTTCCATCCCTCGAGGACATTGAGGTCACAGAAACCATGGAAACACCAAAAGAAGTGCTTACCACTGGATCTACGTTTGCTGGAAGATATCAGATCATCGAAGAACTGGGTAAAGGAGGAATGGGAAGGGTTTATAAAGCCAACGACACGGACATCAACGAGAAAGTTGCCATCAAACTTATAAAGCCGGAGATCTCCACGGATAAAAAGACGATTGAGCGCTTCCAAAACGAGATTAAGTTTGCACGTAAGATCAGGCACAAGAATGTCTGCCAGATGTATGATCTCAACAAAGAGGGAGGGACTTATTACATCACGATGGAATATGTCCCCGGCGAAGACCTGAAAAGCTTTATCAGAAGGTCAAGACAGCTGGCCATAGGGACTGCCATCACCATAGCCAAACAGGTGTGTGAAGGGCTTGCAGAAGCCCATAGATCCGGGGTCATTCACCGTGATCTAAAGCCCAACAATATCATGATCGATGAAGAGGGAAATGTGCGGATCATGGACTTCGGTATAGCCCGCTCATTAAGGGAAAAGGGAATAACTGGTCCTGGGGTTATGATTGGTACGCCCGAGTATATGTCGCCTGAACAAACGGAAGGAAAGGAAGCAGACCAGCGTTCAGATCTTTATTCTTTAGGAGTGGTTCTGTATGAGATGTTGACTGGAGAAGTGCCGTACAAAGGAGAAACTCCAATAAGTATCGCTATGAAACACAAAAGCGAAATGCCAAAGGATCCTAGAACAGTAAATACTGATATTCCCTATGAACTCAGTCAATTGATACTGAATTGTCTAGAGAAGAGAAAAGAAAAGCGGTACAAGACAGCCGAAGAACTCCTTTTTGAACTAAGAAAAATAACGGAACCAAAAGCAGAAAAGGTCATAAAACCCCACTGGAAAAACTCCATTGCGGTCCTTCCATTCTTAAACATGAGTGGTGATCTTGAACAAGAATATTTTTGTGATGGGATCACCGAAGAGCTTATTAATTCATTGACTCAGATAAGAAATTTGCGTGTCATCGCCCGAACCTCTTCATTCGCATTCAAAGGAAAACAGGAAGATATCCGTGAAATAGGCAAGAAACTCAACGTTGAAACTCTTCTTGAGGGCAGCGTCCGTAAATCTGGAAATCGACTGCGTATAACAGCCCAGCTTGTCGATGTGGCGGATGGATCTCATCTTTGGTCGGATCGCTTCGATCGGGAGATGGAAGATGTTTTTATGATTCAGGATGAAATTTCCCTTGCGATTGTTGATAAGCTGAAAGTCAAACTCTTGGGAGAGGAAAAGGCGGGTCTTGTGAAACGATTTACGGAAAACCTTGAGGCATACAACTTCTATCTGAAAGGCCGCTACTTTTGTAGAAATAAGAGAACACAAAAAGGCTTGAACAAAAGTCTTGAGTATTATCAAAAGGCCATTGAAAAAGATCCTGAATTTGCTCTTGCTTACGCCGGATCAGCTAATACATATATGTTTCTTGGTTGGTTTAAATACTTACCCCCAGAGGTTGCTTACCCTAAAATGAAGGAAAATGCCCTAAAGGCACTCGATGTAGATAACACAATTAGTCAAGCACATTCTGCAATTGCCTGGGTTAAGGATTTTTATGAATGGGATTGGATCGGCGCAGAAAGAGAACTTAAGCAAGCGATCGCACTCAATCCCTCTGACGCAGACGCTCGCCATAAATATTCCCATTTACTGACAGAGAATGGGCATTTCGATGAATCAATCGCAGAGATGAACCTAGCTCTTGAACTTGAGCCTTTAGCAATCGATATTCATGCTTGTTCGGGAATGAATCTGTATTTGGCTCGCAGGTATGAAGAAGCAATAGAACAATTAGAGAGAGCCATCGAATTGGACCCGAACTTTTATGATCCCCACGGCTGGCTCGGGATGGCTTATGTGCAAACAGACAGGCACGAGGAGGCAGTAGGAATTCTTCAAAAAGCTGAGAGTTTTCCTGAAATCAGGACAAGGATGATAGCAGCCCAAGGATACGCCTATGCAATCTCAGGGAATAGAGACAAAGCAAACGAAAGACTCAAAGAGGTGACAGAAATTTCTAAAAAGTGGTCTGTTGAACCTTACTTCATAGCATGGATCTATGCTGGATTAGGGAAAAAGGATCGAGCCATGGACTTTCTGTACAAGGCAAGCGAAGAACACTCAAGTTTTATGCGTATGACAATTAAAGTGGATCCTTGGTTCGACACTCTTCACTCGTATCCAAGATATATCGCACTACTCAAGAAGATAGGCTTAGAATAATAGAAGTCGTTTTTTTGAGAAAGTTCCAAAAAAGAAAAAACATTACCTGAAATTCTTCGACCTCTGGAAGGACGCTGATCCTAATTTAGTTGAAGTTGAGGATGCTAGAAAGAGGCTGGCTGGATTGCTGTAAATTCTTTATCTATTCAATCAGCTTTTCCAGCTGATTCTCTACAGGTTTGACCGTTTTTTTATGATCCTCCACCAACTGGGTGATTTCTTCGATAATTTCAGGATGTTGGTTGGCTATATCATATTTCTCACTGGGATCATGCTCTAGGTGGAAAAGAAGAGGAACCTGATGTTCGGTGCGGTCTTCCCCCATTCCATAAGCTCCCTGGGTGATATAGTGGGCTTTATAGGGCCCTTTACGGGCTGCATATACCCTCTCGCCGCGGTAATAAATCATGCTTTCTCTGGGGCTGGCCTGTCCGTTGAAAAGTACCGGTGAGAGGTCGTAGCCATCCATCGCCCTGTCATCCGGAACATCGGCTCCAGTCAAAGAGCATACGGTGGGGAACAGGTCCAGCGTGGCACCTATATCCATGACTGTCCCTGGTTCGATACGCCCGGGCCAATAGAAAATGGTCGGTTCGCGCATTCCCCCTTCCCAGGTGGTCCCTTTTCCCATCCGGAGCAGGCCTGCCGACCCCCCTGCCTGTAACATAGAGAGCCAAGGTCCATTGTCAGAAGTAAACACTGTCAAAGTGTTGTCCGCAAGATTTTCCTCCTCCAGTGTTTTGAGGATCGTGCCTACACTCCAATCCACCTCTGCCACGACATCGCCGAACAGACCGCGGCGGCTGGTATTATCAAAGTCATCCGATGCAAATAAAGGTGTATGGACCATGCTGTGCGGGAAATAGATGAAGAAAGGCTGATTTTTGTTTTGTTTAATGAATTTGACGGCCTCTTGAGTATACCGCTTGGTGATGGTGTTCTGATCAGCAGGCCGTTCGATGATCTCTTTATTCCTCATCAACGGAACATTCCAGTATTCCGTTTTCGGTTTATAGCGTATTTTCTCGAATGCGTTTTCACCCCCCACATAATCCATGTCATTGGAGTAGGGGATGCCGTAGTAATAATCGAAGCCATGTGCGGTGGGAAGGTAGGGAGGCAGATGGCCCAAGTGCCACTTGCCGATACAGGCCGTGGCGTAACCCACCTTTTTCAGAGCTTCGGCCAGCGTAACTTCGGTCTGGGGTATTCCCCCCGCGGAATCCGGAAACAGGACACGGCGTTCATCGCTGCACATACCGCTGCGGATCGGATAACGCCCGGTCATAAGCGCTGCTCGGCTGGGAGTACAAACGCTGGCGGCCACATAAAAACTGGTCCACTTTTGCCCTTCAGCAGCCATTTTGTCTAAATTAGGGGTAGATATGGTGGGATGGCCGAAAGCCCCCAGATCGCCATAACCCAGATCATCACAGAAAATGATTATTATATTAGGTTTGCTCTCCTGCTTTGCAGTTTTACAGCCCAAGATTCCCAGCATTGTCAATGAAGCTGCCCCCAAACCGGAAATCTTTAAGAATTCACGACGGGTGTAGTCTATTTTATTCATAGCTCTCTCCTCAAAATACAGGGATTTTTTTCTGGCGAAAGCGATTTTCCTCCAACCTCATCAAATATCCACCTTTTAAGCGAAGCTTTCACCAATAATAAACGCAAAAAATAATTTCAGTCAACAATAAATCCATTTTGTATTTTCGAAAAATCTCTCACTATTTCCCTTAACTTCCATTTATTGACGTCCTAGAACGAGGATGTTAAACCGAAACCTGCGAGGTCAGTGACTCAAAAAACGACATGAATTCCCCGATATTTTTAAACCATCAAGTTTTTACTCGCAATTGACTGCATTCTCATTCCTTGATAATATTTTACCGATAATCATGGGAAAATAAGGGGACAGCGATGTCAAAAAAATGTCCTAAATGTCAGTCGGAGAATCCTGATTCTGCAACCTTCCGTGCCGACTGTGGCACTCAGCTCCCATCCCTTGAGGATATTGAGGTCACAGAAACAATTGAATCACCTAAGGAGGAATTGACAACAGGGTCAACTTTTGCAGGGAGGTACCAGATCATCGAGGAGTTGGGCAAAGGCGGAATGGGAAGAGTCTACCGTGTCCTCGATAAGCAACTGAACGAGGAAATACTCTGGAAGGAAGCTGATCCAGGGATTGCTGAAGTTGAGGATGCCAAGAAGAGGCTGGTTGGATTGAAGGATTAGCGATAGCTATTTGGGAGTGCGCCTATGTTTAAAAATTATCTGAAAATTGCCTGGCGGAATACCAAGCGTCAGAAAATCTATTCAGCTATCAACGTCATTGGCCTCGCCATTGGCCTATCTTCCAGCCTGATCCTGTTCTTCTATGTGCGGGATGACCTGACCTATGACCGGTTTCATGAGCACTTAAAGTCCATATACCGTGTCACTGTGAACGCCCGGGGCGCCGTCAATCCGGGTCCTCTCATTCCAGCGTCAATTGAGGAGATTCCGGAAGTGGTAGCCGGTGCCCGGATGACTCTTTTCGGAAGGCCCCGTATACAGCGTGCCGACAAGGCGCAGGAGGAGGAAAGCGAACAAAATGCTCCCCGAGTATTAACCTTGGCGACCGATCCGGGCTTTTTTGATGTTTTCAGTTTTAAAATTCTGAGAGGCGATCTCTCGAGCATGAAAACTCCCAACGGTGTGTTTCTCACGCCAAATATCGCCTCCGTTCTTTTCGGTGAGGACGATCCCATCGGACAACCCCTTTTGTTCCCAGCTGTCGAGAACGCTTACGTAGCGGGGATCGCTGAAGCACCGCCAACCAACTCGCATATTCAATATGAGGCCATCATTCGGCTGAGGGTGGAACAGAATCCAGTCTGGTGGGATTCTTGGCTTAACGCAAGCCTCTCTGGTTACGTCCGCCTCCGTGCCGGAGCCGAACCTACAGCCGTTGAAGAAAAAATGACTAAACTCGCACACGACCGTGGAGACGGGGCTTTTTCCAGAATTACATTACAGCCCTTAAAAGACATCCATCTGCGCTCAGTGGGCTACTTCTACGATGTACGAAACTTCGGAAAATCAGACATTTCGATTGTTTATCTCTTGGGTGCTGCCGGCTTGATTATACTCCTCATAGCCTCCATCAACTTCATCAACCTCTCTAGCGCACGGGCAGCCACACGCGCCAGAGAAGTCGGGTTGCGAAAGGTTATCGGATCACAGAGATGGCAGCTGATCGCCCAGTTTTTAGGAGAATCCATTTTAATCACACTCATAGCGATGTGTATTGCAGGTGTTATTCTACAATTGGCCTTGCCCCACTTTGCGCGATTGCTCGGAAAAACACTGGAGGTCAACCTTTTCCAAAAACCTATGCTTGTGTTTGTACTCCTGGCCACGGCCGTTGTCATCGGGATTCTGTCCGGATTATACCCGGCATTCGTTCTTTCAGCGTTCAAGCCGGTCAGAATTCTCAGAGGAGAGCTTAAAACGGGCCGAGCAGGGATTCTGATGCGCCGAGTGTTTATTGTTTTTCAGTTTGCCATAACCATCGCTTTGTTTGTCGGTATTACCACAGTTTTGGTTCAGATAAGGTACGTGCAGTCGTTCAATTTCGGATACAACAGAGAAAATGTGATTGTCGTTCCCGATTATATCGGTAAAGGCGATGATCTTCTGAAAAAGAAAGTGCTGGACATGTCCGGCGTAGTATCCGCCGGTAAGACGAGTTATCTTCCGACACAGGAAAGTTCTTCGTTTTCAGCGTTTCCCCAAGGCAAAGATAGGGAAGCGAGCAAATTTTTTTCTCATGATGCTTGGATCGATGAGGGATTTTTCGATACGTTGGATATCCCTATAGTTCAGGGAAGGAATTTTTCCAGGGAACGGGTTCTTGACTTTGGAGACGCTGTCGTCGTCAACGAAGCAGCTGCCAAAAAGATCGATTTGGATAATGCCCTAGACAAAATATTAATGATCGAAATCCTTGAGGGAGGTTTTGAACCCAAAAAAGTGATCGGAGTTGTCAGGGACTTTCAATTTGCAAGCGCAAGACGATCGCTTAGACCGCTTATCTTTCGATTCAGTCTGGAAAGGAGCCATCTTCTTCTGATACGCATCGCTCCAGGACAGAGCGCTCAAATCATAAGCCAAATAGAATCTGCGTATAGAGAAATATTCCCTGATAGGAATTTTCGGTACTTTTTCATGGATGATATTTTCAACGGCCAGTTTGATCAGGATCGACAATTCGTTTCCCGCCTCGGTGTTTTTTCAGGAGTGGCCATTTTTATTGCCTGCTTAGGACTGGTAGGAATGGTCGCTTTCTCTGTAGAGGAACGCCGAAAGGAGATCGCCATACGCAAGGTTCTGGGTAGCAGCGAAGCGCGGATTATCAAACTCCTGGGCTCAGACTTCTTGAAATGGGTCGCCTTGGCCAATGTCATAGCTTGGCCCCTTGGATATTATGGCATGAATCGATGGTTGAGCGTGTTTGCTTACAGAGTTCCCTTCACGATCTGGCCTTTTGTCATTGCTGGTGTGTGCGCTCTAGCCATCGCGCTTTTGACCATGTTTTATCAATCATTGAGGGCAGCTCGCACCAACCCTGCATCTGTTCTACGTCACGATAAGTGATCAGTCTTTAAAAACCGTATTTCCCTCTATCGCATCATCCTGATTGGAACGGATTGGGTGTGTCTTGTAATATACATGAATTTGTTGACAGCATATTTTTATGATGATGTTATCCGGAGGATAAAGCTATCGATAAGTAGATTATCAGAATCGATGCGAGAATTTCAATTATTATTGTGGTAATTATCAACGCAAATTGAAAATGTCTGTTTTTTGAACGATCCGCGATACTGATCCAGCCATCCAGCCAACAATGATCCAGCAGCATACTACTCGTAGCAGATGCGGAATCCAAGGGTGATTTCACGGTGATCCGGAGCGCCGGCGAGTCGGCTCGCGCTGTGGAGGAGCCACTCTTCCGTATCGAAAGCATCTCCGCGATTTACGCGGAACTCCCCTGTTGAAGGGCCGGTTGGATTCCGGAGAGGCGACTTTGAGTAGTAATCGTCAGCGTACCAATCCCTGCACCATTCTCGAACGTTCCCGATCATATCGTACAGACCGAAGGCGTTTGGGAGCTTGAGCGCCACCCTGTGGGTCTTCAGGTCGGAATTGTCTTGGTACCAGGCGATTAAATCAGGAGATCCATAAAGGGCGTCAGGATTTCCGGCACGGCAGGCCTTCTCCCATTGCGCCTCGGTCGGAAGGCAGACCTGTTTACCGGTCTTTTCGGTCAGCCAATCGCAGAATGCCGCAGCGTCATTCCACGAAACCAGGACCACAGGGTGGTCATCGCTTTGGGAGAGATATGGATTATGCCAGCTTGCGTCTGGCTTCCATTCATATTCGCCATCAATAAGAACCCAGCCTCCGGTCCCCCGCCAGTTAGAACCTTTCTCGGCATCTGTTTTGTATTCCGTGTCATCGACGAAAGCCCTGAACTGGCCGACCGTCACTTCCGTCTTTCCGATGTAATAGGAATCAAGGTAGACTGTATGTACGATTCTCGCATCATCACTCGCCGTCTCAGATCCCATCGAAAACTCACCTGCGTTGATTTGTACCCACTCGATGCCCAAAATATCGCGCTGGTACTTCTGTTGATTCCCGCAAGCAGCGGTCAAAGAGATAGTCACCATCAATCCAAGAAGCATCCGCTTCATTGATTCTCTCCTCACAGTTCCAATGTGGGTATGCGTTTAACCCTCGCATCAGTAAGTTGATGCGACTGATTCGCTGTCACTTGTGTTGACGAAAGGTATTATCATCATACGAGCGTGTTCACCTATGCTTCTTTAGATTTCAAGGCATGATTGACAGCCTTGGCTATCTGAATATCCTGGACAGCCACCCCGGTTAGGTCGGCTACGGTGATCTGTTCCTCGGAGATTCGGCGAAGCTCAGGTTTGGCGATCACATTCCCCAGCTCCACGATCCGCTCTCTTTCCAACACCCCGGCTTTGAGCGCCTGATAGATTTCACCCCGCAACAGGCATTGACTGGTACTGTCGGCGACGATGATATCGGCTTTTTGGAGAATCTTCGGATCCAGCTCGTTTTTCTCAGGGGTGTCAGATCCCATGGCCGTAATATGGGTTCCTTTGCGGATTTTATCGGCGGACAACAAGGGGGATTTTGAAGGAGTGGCGGTGACGATTAGATTGCAGCGGTCGGCAATATCTTCGGCCTTCAAGGTTGTCTGGACGTTGTATCCCAAAGGTTCCATATCCTTCTTGTAGTCATCCAGCTCATCCTGATTAAGACCCCACACCATAATATCCTTGCAGTCGATGACAGGCGCCAGGTATTCGACCTGCATCCGGCCCTGTGTTCCTGCACCCAGGATGCCGATCCGATCGATGTTTTCCGGGGCCAGATATTTGGCACATACGGAACCGGCGGCCGCTGTGCGAACATTGGTGAGATGGCACTCGTCCAGAAGAGCGCAGGCCAGCTCGCCTGTTCCTTTTTTGAAGAGCAGAATAAGCCCATCGCTGGTATACCTGCTCGAAGTTGGACTCTCGAAGAATCCGGAGGCGATTTTGATGACGTAGTAATCATCATCCACCAAATAACCGTACTTTATGTGGACATCGCCGGGAGGGTCCTTGAAAAGCATCTCTCCTACAGGGGGAATCACGGCTTTACCTGCGGAATAGGCCACGAAGCCTTCTTCGATCTCCTCGATGGGATGGAGTGATTTCAATACCTCCTTGATTTGAGGAAGGTCATAAATTTTGCTCATTTCATGTTTCCTTTTCGATCTCTAATATTTATCAATTCACCGGCGCATAAAGGGCTAATCTGCCGTCCCTCCTCCATCGACGACCAGATTGGCACCCGTCATGAAGGAAGAATCATCCGAGGCGAGAAAGAGGGCAGCTTTGGCGATCTCTTCGGGTGTGCCCATCCGGCCCATCGGGCGATTGACAACTGCCTTCGCGTGGTATTCTTCCCAGGTCAACCCCTGCATCCTGGCATCTTCATCGAGCATCGGCGTTTTCACATCGCCAGGACAGAGGCAGTTTACGCGGATACCTTGACGAGCATGATCGATGGCCATAGCCTTGGTCATCAGAACGACACCGCCTTTGGAAGCGCAGTAAGAAACCGCTTCATTTCCGCCCACGATTCCCCAGCCGGAGCCGTTGTTGATGATCACACCGCTTCCCTGCTCGATCATCGAAGGCAGGACGAACTTGGACATCAAAAACGTGCCTTTGAGGTTGATGTCGATGGTGAGATCCCACTCCTCTTCCGAGCAGTCGATAGCATTGTCCGGAAAATAGACACCGGCATTGTTGAACAGGATGTCCACCCTGCCGTATGCATCGAGAGTGGCCTCCACCGTTTTTTTGCATTCATCGGGAAACCGGACATCGGCGATAACGAAAAATGCTTGTCCGCCGGTCTTTCTTATCTTTTCGACGACTTCACGGCACCGTGCATCATCTCTACCTGTGATGCATATCCGGGCCCCTTCCCTGGCAAAAAGTAAGGCAGTCGCTTTGCCGATTCCAGAGTTGCCTCCGGTTATTATCGCCACTTTATCGGCCAGTTTCATGTTTTTCCTCCCTGCTCTATATCATGCTTCAAGATAGCGTGGGCATAGTTAAGAATATTATCCGCTTTTTTTGATTTTTTCAATGAGGGGACATTCCCTTGGGTCCGAATCGTGCCGAGCGTATGTTATGTAGATTCTAACCTATATTTTTCGTTTGTATTAAGTACCCGTTTAAATGCTTTTACCACCTCTGGATGGAATTGCTTTCCTGCTTCTTTTTCTATTTCCTCATATGCTTTCCAGGGAGGTTTTCCTGCTCTATACGGTCTATCGGTGACTATAGCATCGTATGCATCCGCAACGGCGATAATTGCTGCTCCTATTGGAATTTTATCTGACTCATCGGATGAGAACTTTTCTGATTCAAAATAATATTTGTGATGAGCTAGAACAATAGGTACTGCCTCTTTCAGAATTCCGCCCACCATGCCTAAGATTTCCGCTCCTTTTTCTGTATGACTGGCCATAAGTTCCCTTTCCTCTTTAGACAGAGATGCTGCCTTGTTCACGATATCCATGCTGATTTCTGTTTTGCCAATATCATGGAGGAGGGCCGCTGCTTTGATATTGTCGACCTGTTGTCTTGACAATTCCATGGCAATAGCGATGTCCTGGGATAAGTGGGCGACGCGAACCGAATGACCTTTTGTGTATTTGTCCGCTGATTCCAGGTATTTAGACATGATTTCTAAAACTCCGATATATGCAGCCTTTAAATCTAAAATGCGCTTTTCTTTTTCTTCGTAAAGATATCCCATGGCTGCGCTGGTTAAAATAAGGAAAGAGCTCCATGCGATAAGACTTACTATGCTGGATGTTTTATCCAATCCTTCCATAAAAAAAGACGAAGGGCTCACAGCTACAAATAAAAAGACCAGAGATATACAGAAAACAGCTGTCAGAACCGCCATTCTTTTGCCTAAATAATAGCCAGCAATGATTATTGGAAGATAAAAGAAATTTAAGAATCCTATTTTGTTAGAGACGAAGTACGTTATCGCGACAATGGCTATCAAGATTGACAGTATAAGAATTTTCTCGAAATGCTTTAACAACAATAATTTGATTTTTTGCATCCTCTTTTTCCTTATATAAAAGGAATAATCTTATCTTTCTTTATTAACAAGGTATATAATTTATTTATAAGCAAAGGTCAAGGTGTGGAGCATCTACTCACACATCACGGTCTTGAATGGGAAAGGAGAAGAAGTCATCAAGACCGAGAAGGTTTGGAATACCGGAAGAGAGGTCAGGGAATTCTTGTTCGGTCTGGACGATGGGATCTCAGAGATGGTGGATGCTGGTTATTCCACTAAAATTAATAATTGGAAGTATTTGGGAGACAATCCTTACGCCTGAAATTCAATCAAGTAGCGAACATTGCGGCCAATGTCTCCAGGATGCGGCTGGCAGTCGGATCATCGATTTTCCCCAGCACTTTAACCAATCTTCTTTTATCCACCGTTCTTATCTGGTCAAGGACGATCTGTCCTTTTTTGCCCTTGAACGAGGTGCTGATTCTTGTCGGATATTCACTGCCTGCTGTCGTCATAGGAGCGATGATGACTGTCCGGATTTGCCTGTTCATCTCATTCGGGGAGATAATCAGGCAGGGTCTTGTTTTTTTGATTTCATGTCCGATGGTGGGATCAAGATTGACCAAGCAGACATCGAATCGGCTTATCACCACTGCCATTCCTCTTGGTCCCAATCCGATGTAAATTCAGTCCCTTCATCGAGCAGCGCGTCGTCTCCTCTGAGCCGCATTTTCTCGAACGCTTTTTCCCATCCCGCTCGAGGGTTTTCTATCGGACGAATGACGATCGAATCCTTTTTCGCCTCTAAAAGCACTTCATCTTTCATATTGTACTGCTCGATTAATGATTTTGAGAGACGGATCCCTTTGGAATTTCCGATCCGGATGATCTTCACTTTTATAGAATTCATAGTAATGCGATGTAATTATAAAGTAATTACTCATCATTTTCAAGGATTTTCTTCTTCATTCGAATTTTGAGTCGGATACTTTAGTAGACGCAACTGATGCTGAAAATTCTCAGATCTAATTTCCCTTATTCAAACGTCTATTGTTTAAATAGATGGAATTTCCAAAAATCTATGGTCTTTTTTATTATTTCTCGGGACTGATCATTATCATCGTAGGCATCGAATCCATGTTGGCCCTTCGGATAATTCATGAAATTTATCGGAAGATTCTGGCTAACGGCTTTTGAAATGAAATGATCAATCGAGCTGTTCAAATACGGTGTAGTCTCTTTGCCCACTCTTACAATGAATAGCGGTAAGTCATCTCTTAATTTTACTGCCGCATTGAGTTTTGGTGCTGAAAATCCGAATTTCTCCGCAACCGATTCAATTCCCGGAATATTTTCTTGGTCTGTCATCAAGAAGTATCCATAATAAAAAACTGCGCAGCGGAAATATTTCTTTGTTTCATCCATGCAGTTTACGAGTGCCGTTGGAACATTGGCTGAACAAGAATAGATTCCTATTCGATTTTTATCGATACAAAATTCATCTCCACGATCTTGGAGAAACTGCAACAAGATATTTAAATCCTTTTCAGGTGAATCTGTTTCATAGATAAGGGCTGCCATTCCCGATGCAGCTATCAGTTTTCCCCAGGATTGAGGCCAACTCCAGTCTTTAAGACGGCCGCCAACTAGCTTTTTTGTTGCATCATTGGAATAGCCAAAAACGTCCAAAACAACCGGGAGATTCGACTCAAACTTGAATCCGGGAGGATAGTACATATCTACTGTAAGACTTGTTCCTTGCTCAGCGAAGTATTCGATATCTTTTTTAATGATCACATTTTCCATGCCTGGAACTTTATAAACAATCGACAGCTCTGCGTCTTCCTCAGCATTTGTATTAGTTTCCATATCCTGTTTTTGCTTGATACATCCGATAGTCAAAAGAATTATACAAATGCTTAAAGAAATGTTTTTTAGCAGCTGATGCATTTTTTTAACTCCTTTTTATTGTGATAATCCCTGAAACTGCACTTATTTAATATTACAAGAAAACTCAAGTCAACTCCAAGTTGACAGTCAGTTTCCCTTTGTAATAAAAATAGAGAGTATTTTGGGGAGTGAATGCACAAAGATAAAATATCCGCGTCCGATTCTAAGGAATATCCTCCGGACTCTTTGATGGGGAGGTTGAAGAAACGAAAGATCATCGCAGCTCTTGCTGCTTTTGTCGGAAGTGGGGTTGTCATCATCGAGGTGGCCCATCACATTCTTGTGAATCATTATCATTTGCCCCGCCAGATCGTGGATATCTGTATCATTACACTTGCCGGTGCTCTAATCGGGACATTGGTGTGGCGATGGTTTAGTGGAGCGGAGAAGAGGCCGGGCAATGTCAAAGTCGAAGTTCTGGTCGTTCCATTGGTTGCCCTTCTCACATTAGTCATCGATTTTAAATTCATCTTCGTAATGACAGGCGTATCTGTTAATATGCTGGTCGTAGGAATTATCGCTCTTTGTCTTGGAATCGCATGGGTTTTGTTCAAATCGCTGCAATGGGCTGCAGGTGTTCCTGACATGGAGGAAAAAGCCGAAGTTCTGAAACCAGTAGAAGAGAAACCAATCAGTTTTCCCGAGTGGAATAAAGCAATCGTTGTCCTACCCTTTGATAACATCAGCCCTGAAGAGGGGCAGGATTATTTCTGTGATGGAATGACCGAGGAGATCATCACAGATCTTTCCCGCATTCATGACCTTCGCGTTATATCCCGCTCGTCGGCCATGACGCTCAAAGGGAGCAAAAAGGCTGTCAGAGACATAGCCAAGGAATTGGATGTCCAATACGTGTTGGAAGGGAGTGTACGGAAGGCTGGAAATGATATTCGGATAACCGCACAGTTGGTAGATGCCACGAGCGATGCCCATCTATGGGCAGAGAAGTATTCTGGTACTTTGGATAATATATTCAAGATTCAGGAGAAAGTTTCCTGTTCAATTGTGGCTGCCCTAAAAGTGAAACTTGAACCTCATGAAAAAAGGGAAATGGCTGAACATCCGATAGAAAATATTCATGCTTATGAATCCTATCTAAGGGCAAAAAAAGAATTCTGGAGTTTCTCTGAAGATTCATTGGATCGTTCACTGAAAGAAATCAACAGAGCAATAGGT
Source organism: uncultured Eubacteriales bacterium (assembly GCA_964400735.1). Classification (GTDB taxonomy): domain Bacteria; phylum Acidobacteriota; class Aminicenantia; order Aminicenantales; family Aminicenantaceae; genus CAYNVQ01. Next base: position 90,557 of record CAYNVQ010000004.1, read on the forward strand.
TTTATCGGGGAGAACGAACTGCTTTTGGCCACTGAAGGGGCAATTTATGTCCAATATATTCTTAGCGGAGTTAAAAAAGAAGAATTTCTAGGAAAGTTGGCTGGATGTATCGAAAGGATTTTTCGATTGAATCCAGCTTCGTATCAGGGAAATTATCTCCAAGGAATTTTACAGATAAGGCAAGGACAAGTTCAGGAAGCTCTTGTGAACCTCAGACGTGTCTTATCCGTAAATCCGAGCAATCCAGATGCTTTGTTTTGGTTTATCTACATACATTGTATAGCAGGGAAAGTAACCCCGGCAAAAACGCTGACTCAAAAACTTTTGGGGATCGATCCCCTCACTCCTATCAATTACATGATGCCTGGTTACATAGCCGAAGTTGAAGGCCGATTCGAAGATTCCATTGAATATAAACATAAAGCATTGGAAATGGAACCAGGGAACCCGTTCTTGCGATACTGCTCTATTCAACCACTGCTGTACAGCGGACGCCTCGAGACGGCTTTTCAGTTGATCGACCGCGTTGTAGAGGATACACCCCATGTTCCGTGGGCTGGATTATGTCTTTTGTATAAACATGCTCTTAAAGGTGAAAAGGAAGAAGCCCTAACTGTTGTCTCTGCTAAACAAGAAGAAATGCTCAAATCGGACGAAGCTTTTTCTTATCAGTTGGCAGAAGGGTATAGCTTGATAAATGAAAAGAAAAAAGCGCTGGATTGGCTCGAAAATGCCGTCGATAGGGGATTTATCAACTATCCTTTCCTCAATGAAATCGACCCTTTTTTCGAAAACATCCGGGGTGAGCCACGTTTCAAAAAGCTCATGGAACGAGTCATGCACGAATGGGAAAATTTCGAGGTGTAAGGGATTTGTATAAGAATGGATCCCTATAAAAAAGTCGCTAAATTTTATGATACCCTGTTCGAGCCTCTGAACAAAGGTTTGAGAGCGATAGGCGTGAAGATGTTTCCGCCGAAAGTGGGAATGCTCGTTCTGGATGTGGGATGCGGAACGGGAATCCACCTCGAACGTTACCTAAAGGCCGGATGCCAGGTGTTCGGAATCGATCTTTCGCCCTCGATGATTCAAGTAGCCCGTAATAGGTTAGGCACAAGTGCCAATCTCCATGTGGGAGATGCCTCGAATATGCCTTATCCCGATCATAAGTTCGACCTTATCATTATGTCGACCGTATTGCACGAAATGCCCCCTGCCGTTCGTTCTGTGGTGTTAAATGAGTCGTTACGGACACTGAAAGATGATGGCCGGATGTTGTTGATCGACTTCCACCCTGGTCCGATCAGGCCTTTTAAAGGATGGATAAACAAGGCTATCATTACCATTGCCGAGATTGCTGCAGGGCGGAAACATTTCAAAAATTACCGCCTTTTCATAAAAAATGAAGGATTGTCCGCTTTGATCACGACCCATGGGCTCTCAGTCGAGCAGAAGAAAATAGTGGCCGGTGGATGTATGGCCCTTTTTTTGCTGGAAAAGGGTGGGGAGATTTGATCGATATTCTGTATTGATTACGTTCTCGAAAAGGCGATAACATCATTTCAATTTGACACCTCCCTGTCTTCCTTGATACTATTTTGCCGCCTAGATTAGGGGAAGAAGTGGCAATAAAGTGTCCAAAGTGTAACGCTGATAATCCTGATACATCTAAATTCTGTGCTGATTGTGGCACCCGGATTGTTTCAATCGGCGACGCCTCTGTCACGAAGACTATTCAAATCCCCACCAAAGGATTTAAGAAAGACACTGTTATTGCTAAGAAGTACAAAATCATCGAGAAAATTGGAGAAGGAGGGATGGGGATTGTCTACAAGGCTGAAGATACTCGTCTAGACCGCACTGTAGCATTGAAGTTTCTACCTCCAGAGCTATTAAGAGAGAAGGAAGCCAAGAAGCGATTCATCCAGGAGGCCAAAGCTGCTGCCGCTCTTGACCATCCTAACATCTGTACAGTCTACGAAGTCGACGAGGCTGATGGGCAAACATTTATTGCCATGTCTTATATCGAAGGTCAAAGCCTTAAAGACAAGCTTAAAGAAGGACCTTTGAATGTTGATGAAGCTAAAGACATTGCTTTACAGGTTGCAGAAGGACTCAAAGAAGCCCACGAGAAAGGGATCGTCCACAGGGATATCAAACCGGCTAATATAATGTTGACGGAGAAAGGGCAAGCGAAGATCACCGATTTCGGACTGGCTAAGTTATCCTGGGGGGTGGATCTCACAAAACCAGCCACCATAATGGGAACGGTTGCCTACATGTCTCCTGAACAGGCAAGGGGCGAAGAAGTTGATCATCGAACAGATATTTGGTCTCTGGGAGCAATGCTTTACGAGATGCTCTCAGGTGAACGCCCGTTCCAGAAGGCACAAGAGCAAGCTTTGATCTATTCCATCCTGAATGACAACCCAACGCCGCTGTCAATGCTTAGATCCGATATCCCTACTCAAATAGAACATGTGATCGAGAAAGCACTGGCAAAGAAGATGAAAGAACGATACCAGCATATTGCAGAGCTCATCGGTGACTTGAAAGAATCGCCGCTGATCACTTTTGCCAAAGCTGAGAAATCGATCGTCGTGCTGCCATTTGACGATCTGAGTCCCGACCGTGATCAGGAATATTTCAGCGATGGTCTGACCGAGGAGGTAATTTCTGACCTTTCTGGAATCAGCGCTCTCCGTGTGATATCGAGAAGTTCTGCCATGACGTTTAAAGGCACGAAAAAAACCGCTCCGGAAATCGCCAAACAACTCAATGTGCAATATGTGTTGGAAGGAAGCGTGAGAAAGGCAGGGAACAACCTGCGCATCACCGCCCAGTTGATCGATGCAACTAAGGACACCCATCTTTGGGCAGAAAAGTACAACGGGATTATAGATGATGTATTTGATATTCAAGAGAAAGTCTCGCGATCGATTTTTAGTGCACTAAAGCTGAAACTTTCTGCAGAAGAAGAGCATCGGATTTCTAAAAAACCGATAGAAAATATCCAAGCCTATGAGTACTATCTGAAAGCCCGCGAGGTGATGTTCGGCGGCGGCGGTTGGAATGAAGAACAACTTATGGATGCGAGAGAATTACTCGAGTCCGGGCTTAAAATTATCGGGGACAATGCTCGTCTCTACTCATCGCTGGCCCACGTCTATTTTCAATTTGTCCGTATTTGGGTAAAAGAGGAAACCGAACTTGCTAAATCAGAAGAATATGCGCAGAAAGCATTGAGTCTTGATCCCGATTCAGCGCAGGCTTATATGGTGTTGGGAATGATCAATCTGTTTAGAGGGAATCCGCAAGAGTGCTTTCGATTGTTGAAAAAAGGTTTAATTCTAGATCCTAATGACTTAGACACAATAATGTGGGGATTTTGGATTTCCATCATAACGGGAAGAAAATCCTATGCTGTCGAACTTGCTAATCGTATGATAGACCTGGAACCTATGTCCTGGAGGGGGCTTATACATTTGGGCTGTGCCCATGCTTATGACGGTAATTTCGAGCTGGCAATCGATATTTTTGAGAAACATATGCCGGCAGCACATAAGGAACTCCCGTATGCTCGATTTTGGCTTTCCTATTGGTTACTTTACGAAGATCGCTCCGACAAGGCACTTGAGGTTTTAAAGCCGATTGAAAAGGAAACTGGTCTGGATTTATATGTACAAACGTGTCATTTTTTAAGGTACGTGTTGAAGGGGGAAAAAAGACACGCAACTGACTTGGCTGAACATCAGTTCCAGAGAGAGATGAAGAGAGATTGCGTGGTATCCCTGATGATCGCTGAAGGTTACGTTGTGCTCGGTGAAACGGAGCAGGCTTTCAATTGGCTCGAGAATGCTGTAAATCGAGGTTTTATCAATTATCCCTATCTAAGCAAACATGATCCAATTTTAGTTAAGATCAGAGACAAAACCCGCTTCAAGAAACTTATGGAACGGGTCAAACATGAATGGGAGAATTTTGAGGTGTGAGATGAAATGTCCCAAGTGCAACACAAAGAATCCTGATGATTCCAAGTTCTGCAGGGAATGCGCTGCACCTCTCAAGCCTTCGAAGGACTCATCTGTCACAAAGACCCTCCAAACACCCAAAGGAGAATTTAAGAAGGGACAGATTATTGCAAAGAAGTACAAGATCATCGAGAAACTGGGGGAAGGCGGCATGGGTGTTGTCTACAAGGCAGAGGATACTCGTCTTGGCCGCACCGTAGCCTTGAAATTCCTTCCATCTGAGCTGACTAGAGACGAGGAAGCTAGGAAACGGTTCATCCAGGAGGCGAAAGCTGCGGCTGCTTTAGAACATCCTAATATCTGCACAGTCTACGAAGTCGATGAAGCTGACGTCCGGACTTTTATCTCCATGTCTTATATCGAAGGGCAAAGCCTGAAGGACAAGCTTAAAGATGGCCCGTTATCCATAGATGAGGCCAGAGAAATTGCTTCACAGGTTGCAGAAGGTTTAAGAGAAGCCCATGAGAAAGGGATCATCCACCGGGATATTAAACCAGCTAATATAATGCTGACAGATAAAGGGCAAGCTAAGATTACAGACTTCGGATTAGCAAAGCTATCTTGGGGTATAGATCTCACAAAACCAGCCACCATAATGGGCACGGTTGCTTACATGTCTCCCGAACAAGCACGAGGGGAAGAAGTCGACCAACGCACAGATGTCTGGTCACTTGGTGCGATGCTCTATGAGATGCTAACTGGGGAGCGGCCATTCATGAAGGCTGAGGAGCACGCCCTGATCTATTCCATTTTGAATGATGAGCCGAGGCCGATTTCTGAAATTCGAGAAGACATCCCCGTGTATATCGCTGATGCCATATCTAAAACATTGGAGAAAGATATGGCCAAGCGATTTGAAAACATCCATGAATTGATCCATGCCTTGAAGCAATCACCTCTTGTCTCTTTCCAAGAAGCGGAGTGTTCGATAGTCGTATTGCCCTTCGAGGATCTCAGCCCGGGCAGAGACAATGAATATTTCAGCGACGGTTTGACAGAAGAGATCATCACCGACCTGTCTCAAGTCCAAGAACTTTGCGTCATATCCCGTAATTCGGCAATGGCATTGAAGGGGACGAAAAAGAACACAAAGACCATTGGAAAAGAGTTGAATGTGCAGTATGTCCTGGAGGGAAGCGTGAGAAAGGCCGGAAACGATCTTCGAATTACGGCTCAACTGATCGATGCAAGAAGCGATAGACATCTATGGGCCAATAAGTATGCCGCGGGACATTGGATGATGTTTTTGCTATTCAGGAGAGGGTATCTCGTTCCATTGTGGATGCACTGAGACTAAAACTGAGTCCAGAGGCGGATAAAAAAATATCCGAAAAGCCAATTGACAATGTGAAGGCTTATGAATTCTATATGCGAGCAAGACAGGAGCTCTTTAAATATACCGATGATTCTTTACAGCGCGCGTTACAATACCTCAAGAACGGATTAAATATCATAGGCGAGAATATACTTTTTTACTCAGGTATCGGGTATGTCTATTATCAGTATTTCGATACAGGATTGAGGACCGATCAAGATTACGGCGCAAAAGCCGAAGAATACGCCAACAAAATATTTAAGCTCGATCCTGACTCTTCCCATGCCCACAGGTTAATTGCATTAGTCAAACTCAAACGAGAGAATGCCTTCGAAGCATACAAACACCTTAAACAAGCTTACATTTCTGATCCCAATGATTGGGACACCTTGTTGTGGCTGGCCCCTGTTCTAACGGTGTATCTGGGGAAGAGCTCAGCGGCGCGACCATTGGTCAAAAAGGCATTAGAAATTGATCCTCTCACGCCAATCAGCCAGGCATTTCCCGCGTTTATGAATTGGATGGAAGGCAGGTTCGATCTTGCCCTGGAATATTTCGATAAATGGAGACAAATGGAACCTGATAGCGTGTTGGCAAAGTGGTATTTTATCCAGCTTCTCTTGTGGAATCATCGCGTTGATGAAGCGGATAAATTCATTGATGAATTTGCCAGAGAGGCACCTGGACACTTCATGACTCAACTGATCCTGTTTCTTAAATTTGCCTTTCAGAAAAAAAAGAAAGAAGCCTATGCCGCTTTCAACGAAGAGACTAAGAAATTGTCCTGGAACGATTTTCATGTGCCCTGGTATATAGCAGAATGTTTTGCATTGCTGGATGAGAGAGATGAGGCAATGAGATGGTTGGAACATGCAGTAGATCGTACATTCATCAACTACCCTCTTTTCGCAGAGCTCGATCCTTTCCTGGAAAACATCCGCGGGGAGCCCCGGTTCAAAAAACTAATGGAACGTGTCAAGCACGAGTGGGAGAATTTTGAGGTGTAGGGATCATATCTCAATTCTCAAAACCGATGAGCTTTTAATTCCTTGAAAATCCTCAGTTGACATTCTGATTTTCAATGATATAATGATGTTATGATTTCACGTCCGGCTGCCTTAGAACGAATTACCGCCGCATTTAATGTCCATCCCATTGCAGCTCTTCTAGGCCCTCGTCAATGCGGAAAGACCACGCTTGCTAAAATGATCGCAGAGGGCGAGCCATCCTCTTATTTTGACCTTGAAAATCCTGTTGACCTGCGGCGATTGTCTGCTCCTCTAAGGACACTGGAAGAGCTTGATAGCCTGGTCATTATCGATGAGATTCAGCGGCGCCCGGACCTCTTTGAGCTGCTCAGGGTTCTGGTGGACCGCACCAAGAATAGAGCCCATTTCTTGATTTTGGGATCCGCATCCCCAGGCTTGGTCAGGGGAGTTTCAGAATCTCTGGCTGGCCGTATCGGTTTCGTAGACCTTTCAGGGTTTGATATCGTGGAAGTCGGAGCGGCCAACCGAACCCGTCTCTGGGTACGTGGCGGTTTCCCCAGATCTTTTCTGGCAGAGGATGAACCTTCCAGTATGTCCTGGCGTGAGAACTTCATCCGCACATTCCTGGAACGGGATATCCCGCAGTTTGGAATCAGCATCCCGGCTGAAACCCTGAGGCGCTTTTGGACCATGATTTCTCATTACCACGGACAGATCTGGAATGCAGCCCATTTCGCCAGATCCCTTGGCACTTCGGAGAACACGGCACGGCGCTATCTCGATATCCTTGCTGGTTCCTACATGGTCAGGATCCTTCCTCCTTGGTTCGAGAATATCCGAAAAAGGCAGGTTAAGGCACCGAAAATTTACATCAAAGACAGCGGGATCATGCATACTCTGCTTCAAATCTCTTCTCTGGAAGATCTTCAGGGACATCCGAAGCTCGGTTCGTCCTGGGAAGGCTTTTGTCTGGAAAACCTTATCTCTGTGCTGGGAACACGCAACACTTACTTCTGGGCAACACATGCAGGCGCAGAACTGGATCTGTTGGTGATGGAATCCGGGAAGCGGCATGGTTTTGAGTTCAAATATGCTGATGCCCCGGGCATAACGCGCTCGATGCACATCGCCGTTACAGACTTAGATCTCGAGCACCTGTGGGTGGTTTACCCAGGCCGGGAAGAATATGCTATCGCCGAAAAAATAACCGCCATTCCATTTGATGCTATTACGAGATTTGCTGATCTATGATGATGCCCTGCGACATAAACATTTTGACACCTGTCTTTTTCCTTGATATTCTTTGCAAGAAAGGGATCTGGGAATTGTGACTGTCAAATGCCCTAAGTGTCAGACTGAAAATCCTGATTCTGTGAAATTTTGCGGCGAGTGTGGAACACATTTAGGACCAGCCAAGGATATTTCTATCACCAAAACCCTTCAAAGACCTCAAGCTATCCTAGATAAAACCATAGCAGGCAAGTACAAGGTCTTGGATGAATTAGGCCGAGGGGGGATGGGTGTTGTATATAAGGCAAAGGATATGCGGCTTGACCGCACTGTGGCCTTGAAATTCCTGCCTCCTGAGCTGACTAGAGACGAGGAAGCTAGGAAACGGTTCATCCAGGAGGCAAAAGCTGCGGCTGCTTTGGAACATCCTAATATCTGTACAGTCTACGAAGTTGATGAGGCTGATGGTCACACTTTTATCGCGATGTCTTATATCGAAGGGCAAAGCTTGAAGGACAAGCTTAAAGATGACCCGTTATCCATAGATGAGGCCAGAGAAATTGCTTCACAGGTTGCAGAAGGTTTAAGAGAAGCCCATGAGAAAGGGATCGTCCACCGGGATATCAAATCGGCTAACATCATGCTCACAAAAAAAGGACAGGCGAAGATCACTGATTTTGGATTGGCAAAGTTATCCTGGGGAGCCGATTTGACAAAGCCTTCAACAATAATGGGAACGGTTGCCTACATGTCACCTGAGCAGGCAAGAGGGGAAGAAGTCGACCACAGGACGGATATATGGTCTCTTGGAGCGATGCTCTATGAGATGCTGTCAGGCGAACGCCCATTCCAGAAGGCTCAAGAACAAGCTCTGATCTATGCCATCCTGAATGATAAACCGACACCACTCTCTTTGCTCCGATCTGATATTCCAAATCACATAGAACATGTGATTGAGAAAGCATTAGCAAAAGGGAAGAATGAAAGGTACCAAGTTATCCAAGAATTGATTCAGGATTTGGAACATTCTGTCACTTCCCCTAAAAGGGAGAAGTCCATCGTGGTTTTGCCGTTTGAAGATATGAGTCCAGGAAAAGATAACGAATATTTCAGCGATGGTCTGACAGAAGAAATAATCTCTGACCTGTCCCAGGTGCATGACCTGCTCGTTATTTCGAGAAGTTCTGCCATGACCTATAAAGGGACAAAAAAGAAAATCAAAGAAATTGGACAGGAGCTTAATGTTCAATATGTCCTCGAGGGCAGTGTCAGAAAAGCCGGCAACAACCTCAGGATTACTGCCCAGCTCATCGATGCCATTAACGACACCCATCTCTGGGCAGACAAATACAATGGCACACTTGAAGATGTGTTCGATATTCAGGAAAAGGTATCGCAGTCCATTGTTCATGCTCTTAAATTAAAACTGAGTTCTGAAGAAAAAAAGAAAATTTCCGCAAGGCCAATAGAAAATGCACAAGCCTATGACTGTTATCTGAGGGCCTATCGCGAGATTATGTCATTCTCCAAAGATAGATTGGAGCATGCCTTGAAATTGCTTCACAACGGTATCGACATCATAGGAGAGAATGCCGTTTTTTATGCAGGTATGGCATTTGCACACTTCCAATATGCGAATCTTGGTTTCGAACAAGAAAAACATATAAAAAAAGCTGAAGAATTCGTCACAAAAGCTTTTAAGCTCGATCCTGAATTAGCAGAAGCATATTTCGTTTCAGCGTGTATCAATCAAGTCTTCCATGGAAAAGCTCATGAATCTATCGGCCAACTCCAGCGAGCTCATTCCATCAAACCAGAAGATCCGGAAATCATGACCTGGTTGGCTTGGGGATACGTTCTTGTCGGCAGAATGAATGTCGCTGTGTCTTTAGCGGATAGATGTATCAAGATAGATCCCATCAATCCAATGAATTATGCGATGAAAGGCATTATTCACTTATTTCAAGGACAATTCGATCTGGCCCAAAAGCCACTCCTGGATATGCACAAGATGGTTCCAGAAAGCAGCATGTGGCAGTTTTGGAAATCCATAGTTCTCCTTTATAACGACCGACCAAAAGAATCTTATGATTTCATAAACGAGTGTATTAAAGAGCCGGGTCAGGATACTATTGCCCAGATGGCCATATTTCTAAAATACGTGTTGAAAGGTGATAAAAATAAATTGTCCCATTTACTTACTCCTGATTTTATTAAAGCTGCACGAAAAGATTGCCAATTTTCGTGGCACATAGCCACTTTTTATTCATATATAGGGGAGAAAGATCGATCTCTAGAATGGCTGGAAAACGCCGTCGATAAGGGATTCATCAACTACCCCTTTCTCAATGAACATGATAAATTATTAGACAATATCCGTAATGAGCCCCGATTCAAGAAGCTCATGGAACGAGTCAAACACGAGTGGGAGAATTTTGAGGTGTAAATAGCATTCATGGCGTCCTGTCCGATTTCCCAAATTTTCTGAAACCTAAATAAGTGACGATCCCCACGGCAACCAGAATCAATCCGGCCCATGCATGACGGGGTTTCTGTATCAACGTGTTCAAGACAAAGAGGAAACTGCACACGATGAATACGATCGGCGTTACAGGAAAGCCCCATGTTTTATAGGGGCGCGGCTCGTCTTTTTTAGTGATCCGAAAAACGAAAACGGATATGGCCACCAAACAAAAGAAGATCCAGTCGGTAAACACGACATAGGTGATGACATCTTCGAAAGTCCCCCAAAAGAACAGAAGAAAAATGGCCCAGGCCGACTGCAGCAGTATGGCATTCATCGGCGTCCGGAACCGGGGATGGACTTTTGCGAGTCCCTTGAAAAATACCCTGTCACTGGCCATGGCATAATAAAGACGCGGAGAGGAAAGAGTATAGATTCCTGCTGTGCCGAACACCGATATGGCGATCATCATGGCTATTATTTTTCCGCTGAATGGATATATCGTCGCGACAGCATCGGCAGCGACGCTGCTGCTCGCCGCAATTTTATCGACAGGTAAAAGGAAAAGATAAGCCAGGTTGATCGTGACATAAGCGATCGCCACGATCAGGGCGCCGATGATCAGCGCGCGCGGGACTGTTCGACGCGGATCGACCGCTTCCCCGGCCAGGTAGGTGGCGTGCTGCCACCCCCCGTAGGACCACAGGACGCCGACCAAAGCCAATCCAAAAGCGTTGAAAAGACTTCCTCCAAAAGCGGATGCCGTTTGACCGGAAGATAAGAGTTCCGGGTCACCCATAAATAAACCCACAACGACGATGGCCGCAATTCCTGCCAGTTTCAATCCGGTGAATACGCTGGCGAAAACCTCTCCGGCTTTGACCCGGAATATATTGACGAGGGTCACAAAGATGATGGATCCAATAGCGACAATAGTGATTCCTTGCTGATTGAGAGGCACCAGGACGGCAAGATAGGTGGCAAAGGCGATGGCCAGCGCGGCAATGGCCCCTGAAGAGATGATAAAAAGATAAGACCACCCGTATAAAAACCCGAGTAAAGGCCCATAGGCCGTTTTCAGGTATTCATAAACACCGCCGGCCTGAGGAAACATGGAACCGAGTTCCGCAAAGGTGAGAGCCCCGGTCAGCGCGATGACGCCACCTAAAGTCCAAACGAGCAAAATATAGATTGGGGAAGGCAGATATTGGGCAATTTGAGACGGGGTTAGGAAGATACCCGAGCCGATACAGGATCCGACGGCCACCATCGTCAAACCGTACAACGTGAGTTCCCGTTTTAATCGAGTTGCCATCGTGGTCCTTATATGTTTACTCGAATTTTTGTCAAACTATATATCAAGGAAAAATAAATTGAAAGGATTTAAAACTGATTTAAAACGAAATTGACACTCTCATCTTTCCTTGATAATATTTTGGCGACCGAACATGGGAATAGAAGGGGATAGAAATGGCAAAAAAGTGTCCTAAATGTCAGTTCGATAACACCTCTGATTCTAAGTTTTGTAAGGAATGTGGCACGCAGCTTCCTTCTCTCGAGGACATTGAAGTTACAGAAACCATAGAAACACCTAAAGAGGAATTGACCACAGGATCTACATTCGCAGGCCGTTACCAGATTATCGAGGAACTGGGCAAAGGCGGAATGGGCAGAGTTTATAAAGCCCTGGATAAAGAGGTCAATGCCAAAATTGCACTGAAGCTCGTCAAACCCGAAATCGCTTCCGACAAAAAGACCATCGAGCGATTCCGGAACGAGCTGAAGGTGGCCCGTGACATCGCCCATAAAAATGTCTGCCGAATGTACGACCTGGGCAAAGAGGAAGGGGCTTACTACATCACCATGGAGTATGTGTCGGGGGAGGATCTCAAGAGCTTTATCCGAAGGTCAGGAGTTATATCCGTAGGCAAAGCCATCTCCATAGCTAATCAAGTCTGCGAGGGTTTGATCGAAGCCCACAGGCTGGGAGTCGTTCACCGTGATCTCAAGCCCCAGAACATCATGATAGACAATGAAGGAAATGCAAAGATTATGGATTTTGGCATTGCCCGCTCCTTGAGAGCAAAAGGCATCACAGGGTCTGGCGTGATGATCGGGACGCCGGAGTACATGTCACCTGAGCAAGTGGATGGGAAGGAAGCCGATCAAAGGGCAGATATCTATTCCCTCGGGGTGATTCTTTATGAAATGGTGACAGGCAGAGTTCCTTTTGAAGGAGATACAGCCTTTTCCATCGGGGTTAAACAAAAGAGCGAAACTCCCCGTCCTCCCAAAGAGATCAATGAGCAGATTCCAGAGGATCTGAACAGAGCGATTCTCAAATGTATGGAGAAGGAAAAGGAGAATAGATATCAGAGTGTAGGAGAACTTCATTCTAAATTGATGAATCTGGAGAAAGGCATCCCTACTGAGGAAAGAGTCATTCCTGAGAGAAAGCCCCTGACATCAAGGGAGATTACTGTTAAGTTCAGCTTAAAAAAGCTCTTTATCCCGGCTTTGATTGTGATCGCCATCATAATTGTGGGAGCTATCCTTTTTCAATTTTTGCCTCAAAAGGAAAAGGCCCCCCTTATTCCCCAGAAAAAGCGGGCGATAGCTGTGATAAGTTTTGAGAATCAAACGGGAGATAAAGCCTTTGACCATCTGAGAAAAGTCATTCCAAATCTCCTTATTACTAGCCTGGAACGATCTGGTTATTTTCAGGTAACTACTTGGGAAAGGATGTATGATCTTCTCGAGCAGCTTGGCAAGCAGAATGTTGAATTTATCGACAGGGATCTGGGTTTTGAATTGTGTCAGATGGATGGAATCGATTCCATAATATTGGGGACATTCGGAAAGGCTGGAGATATATTTGCCACCGACGTGAAAGTACTGGATGTCAATACGAAGAATCTCTTAAAAAGCGCCAGCTCAACAGGAGAAGGGGAGGGGAGCATCTTAAAGACTCAGATAGACGAGCTGAGCAGTGAGATTATTAGAGCGTTGGGTGTACCTGAAACCAAAATTGAAGCAGAGAAAGGCCAGATAGCTAATGTGACCACTACTTCTATGGAAGCCTATAATTATTATTTAAAAGGGATGGAGGCGGACAGACGAAACTATTGGGAAGAAGGAAGACAGTATTTCGAGAAAGCAGTCGAGATTGATCCGACTTTTGCAATGGCTTACCTGCACCTATCAGGTTCACATCAAGCTTTAGGAAATACAATGGAATCGATCGAAGCTGTTAAGAAAGCAAAAGCCTTTTCTGAAAAGTTAACCGATAAAGAGAGGGTATATTTGGAACTCTCGTATACCGGAGTTGTCGAGCAAGATAAAGAAAAATATTTCGAACTTCTCCAGGATGCAGTACGGAGATACCCCAAAGAAAAAGAAATCCACTATGCGTTGGGCTGGCATTATCAGGCCACGCTAAGAGATTATGAAAAAGCTATCGACGAATATAATAAGACGCTGAAACTCGATCCCAATAACGAGGGAGCTCTGAATCAACTTGGCTATGTGTACTTTAGTACGAGGAACTATGAAAAAGCCATTGAATATTTTAAAAGAGCCATTTCTAGTAATCCTGACTACCCCAATCCTATCGATTCTTTAGGTGATACATATTTTCAAATGGGAAGGCTCGATGAAGCTATTGCTAAATTCAAGGAAGCGTTGGAGATAAGGCCTGATTTTCTCTATTCTTCACACAATATCATCTATATCTTTGCATTGAAGGAAGATTACGCTGAAGCTTTGAAATGGTCTGATAGATATATCGACATCGCTCCATCATCAATGAAGAAATATCAAGGGTACCTATGGAAAGGATTTTATGATTTTTGGCTTGGTAGTTTTGAAACCTCCCTTTTGGAGTTGGATAAGGCCGTAGAGCTGGCAGCAGAAACGGAGAATGAACAGGCAAGGGCTTATGTTAATTGGTTAAAAGCATGGCTGTATTGCGATAAGGGGGAATTGGACACAAGCAGAAAATACTTGGAAGATTCGATGGTGCCAATTATCACAAGCGATCCTCAGAGTCAAAAATTTTTTGAAGCAGTGTATAGCTTTAATTTCGGAATATTGGATATAAAGAGTGAGGACATCGATTCAGCAAAAAAGAGATTGGCCATGATGAGGGATGCCTCTCCAGAGATGACTGAATCACAAAAGAGGTGGATGACATATTACGTTCCTATTCTTCAAGCTGAAATACTCCTTGCAGAGGGAGAAATTGAACAAGCAATTGCTGCTTTTGAAAACACATCGCCCAAAAGATCTCCCGCGCTTCAATACACCGAATGGATGCTGCTTTATAACCTCCCCTCCCTGAAGGATGTATTGGCAAGAGCCTATCAACAAAAAGGAAATATCGATAGCGCCATTGCAGAATATGAAAAACTGATTACTTTTGACCCCGAAAGTGAAGCAAGATTCTTGATTCATCCTAAGTACTATTACAGGTTGGCCAAATTATATGAGCAGAAAGGGTGGGCAGGGAAAGCCATCGAGAACTACGAGAAATTCCTCGACCTCTGGAAAGATGCCGATCCAGGGATAGATGAGGTGGAAGATGCTAGGCAGAGGCTGGATGGGTTGAAGGGAAAATGAGGATCGTATTCGATAAAAATGCAACCAGAAGAACAATTTAAATGGACACCCATGAGAGAGGAGGTTTCTTTTGAAAGTTTTTAAGAGACGCTTTTTTCTAATCGCCATTCTGTCAATCTGTCTGTTAGGAATCACCTGCGATAATGCTCCTCAGGAACGTATTGCCCCTGTTCATTCTCGCGATTTAGCTACAGCAGCACCTGAAGATGTGGGGCTGTCGGCCGAACGGCTCTCCAGAATTTCCGGAGCCATGCAGGATATCGTCGATGAAGGCCGTCTTGCAGGAGTTGTAACCCTATTGGCACGCCACGGCAAGATTGCCCATTTCGAAACATTCGGTTACCAGGATATTGCTTCCTCAACACCGATGGCAAAAGACTCGATCTTTCGGATCTATTCCATGTCGAAGCCGATCACCGGTGTCGCAATGATGATGCTCTACGAAGAGGGCAAGTTTCGTTTGTCGGACCCAGTCGCTAAATACATTCCCGAGTTCAAAAACCTTAAGGTCGCCGCAGGTGTAGGAGAAAATGGTCCCATCGTCGAAGATGCAGATCATCCCATGACCATTCGGGAACTTATGACCCATACGGCCGGCCTCACCTATGGTATTTTTTCAAGGTCGCAAGTCGATGAAATGTATGTAAAGGCCGGCGTCCAAGATCCGAATTCGACACTCAAGGATATGATCCAAAAGCTTTCAAAAATCCCTCTTCGCCAGCAACCCGGTTCCTTGTGGCACTACAGCGTCGCCGTCGACGTCCAGGGTTATCTTGTCGAAGTGCTATCCGGCCAGCGTTTCGATGTGTTCCTTAAAGAGCGGCTCTTCGACCCGCTGGGGATGAAAGACACAGGTTTCCATGTGCCCGAGGACAAGGCCGGACGTTTTGCCCAGGTTTACACCTATGACAAAGATAAAAACCTCGTTGCCCAAGAGGGATTCGGAGGGGAAAACCGCTATCTCAAGCCAGCGAAATTTTTCTCAGGGGGTGGAGGACTTGTTTCGACGGCTATGGATTATATGCGTTTTTGCCAGATGCTCCTCAATGGTGGAGTTTTGGACGGGGTGCGAATCCTTTCGCCGTTAACTGTGGATCTCATGCGGCGTAATCAACTGCCGAAGGATATGGTGGAGATGATACCTGGATCAGGCTTGGGATTCGGCCTCGATTTTGCCGTGGTTCTGGATCCTGTCGAGGCCGAAAGCGTCTCCAAGGGTGAGTATTTCTGGGGTGGCGCTGCAGGCACCTGGTTCTGGATCGACCCGGTCGAGGACCTCATCTTTGTAGGGATGATCCAACAGTTCGGGGAGGAGAGACCAGACGTCCGGTCGTTGTCGCGGCAGCTTGTGTATCAGGCAATCCTGGAGCCCGCACATTCAAAATAGCACAGGTTCTGCGGGGATGACTTTCTAGAAAGTTTGAAAATGCCGAGAAAAGGTTGGCCTAGCTAAAGGAACGATTTTTTATACCAATATACGGTAGGACGGGACATATTTTGTCCAGCAGAGAAGACTCGTTGAATTGAGGCTTGCGTAAATGCCAAAATTTTGAATCTTAAAAATTTGATAGGGGGGAATGCGGGTTAAAGAAGAAAACAGATTTTTCATTTTAAGGGGCTGTCCTCCCAATTGTTCCCTTTGAGTTCCTGGAGTTTGATTCGGTATCTCTTGACGAATTTGTAGCCCTCTTCGGTTGATATGGCGTAGGCTTTGCCGTTATTGAAAAACAGGCCTTCTGGGGGAATGGCCGCCTCGAAGTTGGCGATGTATCTTCCTTCCTGGTCGAAAAGATCGAAGGTCGTGTGTTCCCCTTTCACGTAATCCACGATCAAAGCCAGCCATCCGTTTTCCATCAGGGCAAAACTTTGGTTCATGCCGCTGCCGATGAGCGTGTAACTTTGGTAGGCTGGTTTGAACTTGGGGTATTTTATCAGTTGGAAAATCTTTTTCCGGTAATCTTCCGGTGCGTTCCTGAAGGTTTCCTCTTGGCTCAGTTCCTCTTCAAAATCCTGCATGTCTTTTTGACTCACCGGCATAGGTTCGTAGTCTCGGATTATTTTTTTTACCATCTTTCCTTCGGGTGAGAAAATATTGATTTCGTATTTGTCCGGGTGGCCGACATAGATGAAATCATTTCTGGCCAGGGTGAGAAAATCCTGAGGCTTGAAGACCGCTAGATTTATCATATTGGCCATGATTTGGAACCTGGAAGACAAATCTTTTCCAGGAAGTTCTATTTCCCTTTTGATTTTATGAAGCTCCGCTAATGGCGAGAATTCTTCATCTAATAGTTCAAAAGTGGAAAATATGGTCAAAGCATTTTCCGAAGGTATCTGTTCCTCCTTATTGGCAACCATAAAATCCTTCGAATTCATATAGATATTTTCATACAGTCCCGGCATGTCGATTTGCTTCAAAAATTCTCCATCTTTGCTGAAAAAGAGAATTCTTCTGCTCGTTACATCACAAATATAGAGATTGCCATCCATGTCGAATCGGGGGATAGACAAGCTCTGGAACTCTCCTGGCCCCTGGCCTTTTCTTCCAGTGGTGAGCAGGTATTCGCCTTGGGAGTCGTATTTTTGGATTCTCAAATTTTCCAAGTCGCTCACGTAAAAATTTCCATCACTATCCGTATTGAAACAAACCGCTTCGCCGAACATATAATTTTCATCTCCTTCAGCCACTCCTATCGAGAGGTCTTCTTCAAAAACTAATCTTTTCTTTAACCCATTTTCCGGAATAGGGCGCTTAGGATTGGAAATGACCTCTGCGTTGCCTTCTTTCCGGATTGTCAGCTCTTCTTGTGCATCAGTTATTGCTGAGAGGAAAGCAAGGATCGAAAATGCCCAAAATCCTCCGATAATGATTATTAAAAGTCTTTTATTCATGCCTAACTCCTTTCGCGAGAGGGCATGTCTTTTAGATTGACTGCCGCTTATAGAACAATAGGTCCGATCTGCTTTTTAGTTTGTTCATATTTCCCCCTCGATCTATCGAAAATTCCTTATATCATACGTTTGTGCTCGATATCAAATTCGAAAGTTAATGCCTTTCAGCCGCAGACAAAAAAGAGGAAGCCACCTCTTTGTGCCGTTTCGACGGAGATCAGAAGTTATTCAGTCTTTTTTGTGCTGATACCCTATTGATGAAATCGATAGCTGCAGGTGCAATCTGGTGTGGATTGTCGGCCTGAGGATAGTGACCCGAACCTTCGACAAGTAGAACATCGCCTTTTGTGAGATTGGCAAGTTCATGGGCTTCTGTTTTGGCATCCGGAAAGTCCGGGTCTGCCGTGCCCATGACGATCAAACTCGGTTGAATGACTTTTTCCAGCCGGGTTCCGGATTCGGCGTGGTTGTCCCTCGCTTGCTCCTTGAATGCTTTGAAACGGCCTGGCTCCGCCAAATTTTTTGCCAGACCGGCGACATATTCTTCATGATCTTCTGGCTTAGGGCCAGGGTAAAGGTTCTTTTTGTAATAGGATACCCATGCGTGTCGTCCCCACGGTCCGAAGAGCATGATGCCGAACAGCAGCATTTGCCACCATTTGACCTGGACAGTTCGGACAAAAGGCCCTATGAGGATCAAACCCGAGACTTTATTGGAATTATCGGTAGCGGCAATGACGACAGAGGAGGCGGTCTTGGAATTGCCGATTAAGACTGCCGATTGGCCGCCCAGATGCTCGAGAAGAGAAAGGTAATCGGACGCGATGACTGCATCGCTGTAATCATCCCACTCAACTGATGATTCTCCCAGTCCCCTTAGATCAAATGTCGCCAGGCGTATCCCAGCGCTGACCAGAAGAGGAGAAAAGTGCCGGTAAACGCCGCGTGTGTCGCCCATACCAGGCGATGCGATAACCAGAGGGCCACTGCCGCCGGTGTCATCATAAGCAATTCGACCGCCGGATTTCTCAAGGAAAAGTGTCTTTTTTCCCATCTCCATAAAATCTCCTCGTTGTTTTCATGTTTAATCGAAGGTTTCTTTTTTCCCGCTTTAAAGAATGGTCGGATATTTTTATATCGTTTTTTCTCTCTATCATCTGTAGAGAATGTAAGCCTGGGTGAAAGGAATGTCAAGGTTGCATCACCTATGGGACATCATGAAAAGCAGAAATTCCGAGGATCCAGATTCGGCAGAGATTGAGGGAAGAGCGAAGCCGGAGACATCCTTTCAGAAGAGGCTGACCGGGAGGTCGGGATTGAGGAGGCAGATGGCAGCCTGCACAAGATCATAATGGAGTTGGATGGCCTTCACCTGTACTCCTATCCCTGCTGCCTCGATCAGTAGATCGTGAATCACCGGATCAGCCCTATGATTAGGTTTGAATGCCTCGACATCAGGAAGAGCGGCCATAAAGACGATAATCCCACGGCCTCCTTCTCTCGTCCAGGATGAGATTTCTCTTATGTGACGTTGTCCACGCAGAGAAGGACAATCAGGATAGAGGGCAAAGCCTCCTCCCCTGAGAACTGCGCTCTTGACTTCGCAGTATACGGTATTCTTTCGACATTCAAGAAGATAGTCGAGGAGCGATGAGCCCAGTTTTGCATTCCGCCTGATGATACGACACCCTTCGAGCCAAGGAATCAATCCCGCAATCACGGCTTTCTCGAAAGCCATCATCTGGAACTGGGTGTCGATAAGGGCGCCGGATTCTTCTTCCTTGAAGGCAAACAGCCGGAATTCCGTTTTTATTGGCTGGGGATAAGGAAGGCAGTAAGCCGTTTGCCCCCGGACCATGTATTCGAGGAGTCTGCCTGTGTTGTTGATGTGTGCCAGATGGGTTTTCCCTCGAATCTCGATCCGCACAACGAACCTGTTGAGACGGTCGACGATGCGGCATTCTCGAGGATTCTCGATCGAAAAAAGAGGATAAGCTTTCATTTTATCATCAGGACCCTTCCAGGATTTCCTTAAATGAAACATAAGTTAGGAAGAGTTTTTCCATTTGGGAAGAAGCCGTCCTGTTTGTCTCATATACAAACGGTACTGATCGCCGAATTCATCCACCATCATCTCTTCTTCTTCTTCAATTCGTACCAGATATAGAGGCAAAAGAGTGACCAGAAATCCCCACCCGGCGATCCAGTTCTGCAGGAGCAGAATTTGGGCTAGGCTCCACAAGAAGTGGGCTGTATACATGGGATGACGGATGTTCTTGAAGATGCCGTCGGTGATGAGAGAATGCTCTTTCCGAAGTTGCAGTTTAGGCGAGAAATTAATCCCGAGGTCGGCATGTGTCCTCCATAAAAGATAGATGGCCGAAACAAAAAGGGCAGCGCCACTCCATCCTAAAATTGGGCTCCAGGTATGACTAATAGGGTAATCGGCAAAATCCAGATAAGGTGAAAATGCATAGAAAAGAGGAACGGCCTGCATTCCCAAAAAGACGAATCCCAACAGAATTCTATCCAACCAGGAATTTCTATCCTGTGCAATCCTGTCCTTGTTTTTCCACCAATTTTTGGATTTGCTTACCCCTATAGCCCTTATGACGGAAGCAAAGATGAGCAGTACGAGATAAACGATTTTAAATGTATTATTCAACATTTTAGAGCCAAAAATCCTTCAGGCAGCCGGTCTCCAGTTGCCGTGGAAATCATAAATCGTGCCTCTGAAAGATGTCAAGGCCAACTCCTCGCATTCATCCAAGGACAGGACGAATTTGCGGTTTTCCCTTGTTCCGAATTTGAATTTGTTATGAAGGAAGCTCCGATAAAATTACTTTTAAGTAAGATTACAGAGGAAATGTAATAGGTTTTCGATTAAGCCAACAAGGGAAAGATTCAACGGCAACAAAAATGGAATAACAGAGAGAAGCATAAACCTCTCCCTTATTCCCGTGAATAGGGAAGGATTGGCTGGTGAAAAAAAATTTATGTTTAGAGCTTTTTAACGATTCAATACCGGTTGCGATAGCCTCCGCCTGATCCTCTTCCGAAGGACCTTTCTCTGGGAGGACGGGCTTCATCGACTCTGATGGTACGTCCTTTGTGGTTGGAGCCGTTCAGGGCCTCTTTGGCTTTTTCGGCTTCGGCTGGACTGGACATTTCGACAAATCCGAAACCTTTCCCTTCGATCACTTTAACTTCTCTGACCACACCGTGGGGGGAAAAAAGTTCTCTCAGGTCGTCTTCAGATACGGAATAGCTGAAGTTTCCAACATAGAGTTTACTACCTTGCATTTTTTTCTCCTTTCTCTTATTGCATAAGATATTTTTTATCTGATTATGGTTCTTTAAAATTTATTGACGATGGCTTTTTCTTCTATACCGAGCAGAATCCCGGTTTTCCTTGAGTTTTCGATCTCTGAGCCTTTTTTGGTCCGAAATCGGAGCGGCGTTTTCTCGGCCTGTCGTGACGAGAGCTTTTTCTGGGGCTGAATCCTAAACTCATGTCGGTGGCGAAGAGATCGGCTTCTGCAATACGGACAGGAATTTTCATGCCTATGAACGATTCGATAGCCTCCAGATGATCGGCCGTTCCCTCGCTGGCCAGTGAAATGGCCTTTCCCGAGTTCCCGGCGCGCGCTGTCCGTCCTATGCGGTGCACGTAGTTTTCACAATCCTGAGGAATATCGTAATTGATGACCATCTCCAAATCGTCGATATGGAGACCCCTGGCCGCCACATCCGTAGCGACGAGGTAGTCGAATTTGCCGGACTTAAAATCGTCCATGATCTTCAGCCTCCGTCCTTGGGGAAGGTCTCCTGTCAGGTGGCGGCAGCTGAATCCGTTTTGTTCAAGATTCTTGGCCAGGCGGAAGGCGGAATGCCGCATGTTGGTAAAAATCAGGGCATTCTGGGGAGCCTGGGCCTTAAGGATCCCCAGCATCAGGTTCATCTTGATGTGGCTTTTGACATGGTAGAGCTCTTGAGAAATTGTGTCGACCGTTAGCTTTTCAGGAGTGACTTCGATAAATACCGGACGGCTCATGTGCTCGTCCGCAATTTTCCTAGAAACGCGGTTCAACGTCGCACTGAAAAGCATGTTCTGTCGGCTGTTTCGGGGGGGCATCCCCCGCAGAATTTTTTTGATATCCGGGAGGAAACCCATGTCGAAGAGACGGTCGGCCTCGTCGATGACTAAAATCCCCATATCATACAGCTTCAATTGGCCGCTTTTACTCAGGTCCAGCAGTCTGCCCGGGGTTCCAATGGCGATATCCACGCCTTTTTTCAATATGGCCAACTGACCGGCATAGCCCACCCCGCCGAAGAAGCTGCCGATGGTCAATCCTAGATAGCTGTTAAGAAGCCGGGCTTCTTTTTCGATCTGGACGGCCAGTTCTCTGGTCGGCACGATGATCAACGCTTTTTTTCTTTTGGACGCGCGATTGGATACCATGCGCTCGATGATCGTGATCAAAAAGGCGGCGGTTTTACCTGTTCCGGTCTGCGATTGAACGGCCACATCCACGCCCTGGAGTGTTTTTTCCAGAGTCATTACCTGGACGGCTGTCAATCTTTTATAGCCTCGATCCTCGATTCCGCGCAGAAGGCGGGGGTCGAGTTTCAATTCGTTGAATTCCATTTGTTTGCCTTGTTACTTGTTAATCTTTTGAAACATGCGGTGGGTTTTGTCAGAGGAAATTATCGTTCGGGTGGGAAAAACAATTTGCTTTGACTCTTTTCCTTCCAGATGTTTGAAAAAAAAGTATACCTTATAGATAAAAATAAATCAAGAAAAATTATTGACTTTTTTCTGTCCTGGAAAAAGGACAGGCAGGGCGGCTTTGCATGATATTTTGACAATCCGGTATGTCGAGGAGGTCAAAGGTTGATCGATCGATTTGGCTAAATCAAGAGAAAATGCGGGAATTTGCTTCAGGGATGGCCCTGGGTCTTAAGTTGGTATTTTTATTGCAGACTGAAGGAGGCAGAGGTCGAAAAAAATGCTAGAGATTGTCCTAAGGTGAAGAGAATGCTGTATATATCTAAGGTGCAATAAAATGTCTTCGCTTGAGTTCAGATTTTTAACGCCATTCCTTCACCATCCTTCTCGGCGCCTGCGGAACTGCGCATGATCAATCCAACCACTGGTCCTTATGTTTTGTTAATCCTCATCTCGCATCTTTTAACCCATCGTGCTCAAATACATCCTCGGCGACAATATGGGGACGTCCCATTTGGGGACACCCTATATTTCAGTATTTGCATTTTATCAATGAAAAATTATAGAGTGTCCCTGAATGGAACGTCCCCTATTGTTCCCCTCACAGGACGGTTCAGGAAGGCTAAATCTTCAATGCCGCTCCGACATTTCTCTGCACCTTCATCTGGGTTTAAATTCCTGTCACTTTGGGATAAAACCAAATGTTAAGCCGATCAGAAAAAAGGAGGGAGAAATGAGCAAAACGGCTTTGCTTTTTGTGGTCTTTTTTATTCTTTTTTTATTTTTCGTTGTTGTTGCTCCTGTATCGGCATTGGACGGAGAAGAAAAATTTACCAGGGGTTCTATGTATATGGCTGGGCAAATCGGTTTTAATTCCTATGTCGCAACGGACGATCCATTCGATTCCTTGCCATTTCCTTTAGGTGCAAGCTATGAGTTTTTGATAGCGGACAATGTGGGAATCGGGGCGTCTCTTATGGCCGATAAATGGTGCGACTATCTGAAAATGTTTGGCGGAAAATATACCTTCTGGGTGTTCAAACCATCGGTCGATATCACCTATCATTTCAACTTCAACAGAGTAAAGGGCGTGAATCTCTTCACCGGCGTAAATCTTGGCTACAGCCTCCTATCCGTCAGCAACGAGTTGGGGAATCCCTATGACGGCGAACTGAAGAGCGATCCTCATATCGCGCCCTTTCTAGGCATTCACTTCTATTTTTGGAAAGGCTCAAGTTTCCTGAATCGATTTTTGCTGACGCTCAAAATCTTCTGGTCTGTAACGGGTGATTTTTCCGGCGTTTATGGCACCATCGGCATAACTTATAAAATTAAATAGACTTAATGAAACCAAAAATCCATTCCATCTAAGTTTTTGTTTATTGTCCTTTTTCATTTTCATCGTGTTGACAGATAATCCAACCTCCATTATTTTATAAACATTCACATAATTCTCTTAATAAGAACCCTGAGATTTTAAGAGTATTATAGGAAGGAGGGAAAATGCCGACAATTGATGATTTTATCCGTCCCAAGGAATGGGTTTCCGATTTTGTGACCGAGATGGGTCGAGTTATAAGGAAGTGGGGAGAAGAAAAATACATGCCCATCAGGCAGAAAATTGATGAGGACTGGAAAGAACATAAGATTGTGGAGACGCTTCTCAAGGAAGTGCTCGTCGATCTTGGGATAAACTCAGCTTTCTTTCCCGTGGAGGTCGGGGGGATAGATTTCCCTGATCCTCTCATGTGCGTGACAGTCGTGAGCGAAGAGCTGGCCCGCATCGATTCAGGATTTTGTGTGGCTGCGCTTTGCTCCATTTGGGGGATGACCCCCATCATGTTCAAACCTCACAGGAATATGACTCTCCTTGAGGAATTTGGCCCTAAATTTTGCGGACAGGAACTTTATGTCGGATGCCACGCGATGACCGAGCCTGACAGTGGTTCGGATATTGAAAATTATGTACGCATGCACGGCAAGACAATCCAGACAACCGCAACACTTGATGGTGATGAGTGGGTAGTTAATGGCCATAAGATTTGGGCATCGAATTCGAGTAAGGTTGCAGATCTTTTCACGGTCGTCTGTACGACTCAGAAGGGGTCTTCTGATCCAAAAGATTTTGCGCTGATCCTGGTCCCTGCAGATGCAGAAGGGGTTTCGGTGGGAAATCCATATCATAAGTGCGGGATGTCGGCGGATATGAATTCAGATGTTTGGTTTGAAAATGTAAAGGTTCCCCAAAGATACAGAATGCATGGTCCGGGCGATGACCTCAAGTATTGGATAGAAACTTTGGTTTACGGTAATATTAGTTCAATTGCTATGTGTGTGGGAGTCATGAAAAATGTCTACGAGATCATCAAGAAATGGACAGCAGAGAGGATCGTGGCAGGAAAGCCGCTGAAAGAACACAGTATCGTTGCGGATATGCTCTCAGAGGTTGCTACACTCATTGAATCGACATCAGCGTGGATGTGGACCTACGTAAGACAAATATCACGTCCGGATATTTATGGTTGGGATCCTTGGGATGAGAGGCATCTTTTCAAAACAAGAGGTCTTGCTGTTTATGCCAATAATGCCGTTGAGCGGTCATGCAGCCGGGCGATGGATTTTATGGGATCTTATGGGTATGCCAGGGAATTTGATATCGAAAAACATTGGAGGGATCAAAAAGTCATAGGCCTTTGGATGGGCGGCAAAACGCTCAAGATCTTGGAGAATGCCAGGTATTGGTATGATCTCCAAACACTGTAGGCCTAAATAGTATCTCAGCATTATGGCAAATCAATAAGGGAGGAAAAAATGTCGGTTTTGTACCCTTCGAATGAGTGGTGTGAGGAATGGAAAAAAGCGATGAACGCCAGTAGTCTTGTTCAAGAAACAGGCAAGTCCTGGGGGAAAGGCTTTAACGGGAACTGGGTCTTCGAAATAACACCTGGAGCAGGATTGGAAAAAACGACCTATCTCTACTTAGAAGTCATGGAAGGAAAATGTACCGATGCCCGTTTAGTCAACGGTCCTTCCGAAGTCGAAGCAGGATTCTTCTGTTCAGGGACCTACGAAGAATTCAAGCTGGCTGTAAAGGGGCAGAAGGATTTTATCGAGGGTGTTGTCCGGGGGGTATTTAGGTTGAAGGGAGATATGAGCAAAATCTTGCGTCATGCTCGATTCGTAAGGGCAGTAGCCAATTCTATTAGCTCTTTTGAGTCAAAATTTCTTGGAGAATGAGTCTATTATCCATCAAGTGCGTTTATAATTTGTAATATATAAAAGCATAGATAGAGCAAGTACAGGAAAACGGAACTGAAAATGCGAGAGATTAAAATAAAAGGTGAAGGTCTAAGTGGGCTTGGCTTAACTCTTAAACAAATCATAGATAAAAACATACAGAATCCAGCATTGTGGAAAAGTATAAAAGAACTTAAAGGGAGTTTGGTGGTAAAAGAGATAGAATCAGGTACCTCTGTTTCCCTCTTTTTCGATAAGGGAAATTTATGGATTCAGAATCAGGCCGTAAAGAAACCGAGTGCTTACGTTGAGGCTGGATTCGTAGAGCTTGCGGATATGAGCAGTGGACAGATCGGGCCAATCAAATCATTGATCTGTGGGAAAATCAGAGCAAGAGGAAATCTGATTAAATTGCTGAGAATGTCAAAAGTTTTAATTTGCAGAGAAGATAACGAGAGCTCCTGATCCCCATAAGATTAAGCGTTCAAATTTAGAAACACCGTGAACCAAAGGTAGAATCCTTGTATAATAAATGATAGTCTTAGCACGGGTCGCTTTTGGCCATGGATATGCCGCGGTTTTGGATGATTTCCCGGTGATCTCGATGGCGACGATCAGGAATCCTCTACCTTTGAATTTGCTAGGAGAAAGATAGCAGTATTTCTACGCTGTAGATATAACTAAGAATGAAAAACTAGGCGGCGAAGAAATGGAAACCATGAAGCGTTCAAGCATAAACTTCGCTGATTTCCTGAATACGAAAATACTGGGAAGAGAAAAGGACACCATAAGCTTTGAGACATTGATCGAGAAAGATGCTTTCGGCTTTAAGAGCGGCCTTTTGGAGATAAGGGAGGTTATATCCTCCAATATTTCCACTCTCGAGTTCGTCTTCAAATGGCTTTTCTCCCCACCAGAGGAAGACAAGGTCCTTTATGTGCTCACCTTCCCCAAACTCGTCTCGGTCTATGCCGATTCCTCCAAACAGAGGTGTATCGTCCTGGAGGATACATGATAGGCGAGATGAAACCATCCGGATTTTATCCCAGGATCATCAATCCCCTTAAATTTTCTCATGCCATAGTGTTATCGGCCGATGAAGCGATCCGCAAAGCATGCTATAGTGTGGAAGAAAGCATGCCCTGGATAGCAGTCGAAGTATCGGGCGATCCAATATCAGTTTCCAATTATGTATCAGAACAGGCGTCTGTGATCATAATGGACGATACGGCACTGCTCATGACAGATGACAGAAAAATTCGGGGGAATAACAAGGATGTCGTTCTGGTCCTGCTTACTTCGAACGATTTTATCAGTCGATCCTCTCCTTCGGTTACTCTCGAAAAATATCCTTACACATCGAAGGCTGATCTTGTTTTTGCCATCGACAGGGAAGAGTTTATCCCTGCCCATGTGATGCCGTCGGCTGTGAGATGTGCCGAAGATTTGCTGAACATAGAACGATACTCTAGAGCGAGACGGTATATATTTTTGATCGTGGACGATGAACCTCGCTGGTTTTCCCAATTCCTTCCTGTTTTGTATAACATTATCGGTCAGAGAGCCGATGTAAAGGTCGCCAGGACTTTTGAGGAGGCCTTGAATTTCCTCTTCGGGATGGAACGGGAGTCGGATATACAGGAGGAGGGCTTTCAATCCATAGGCCATGGCGATGATGTCGTATGCCTGATTGTGGATATTTTTTTCCCTAAAGGAAACGATCCGATGAGTGATGCGGGCAAGGATCTGATCCGGATCGTTAAAAAATACTACCCGAGAATTCCTGTCATCGTTGCCTCCAAAGCCAAAGAGGCGTTTGACCTGAAGGACGAAGCATTTATTCTCCCCAAGGGAGACCCAGGAAGCTTGACGACGCTCCAGGAGTATATCCTCGATTTCACGGGATTGGGGGATTTCCTCATCCAGGATGAAGCAGGAAAAAAGTTGTACAGGATCAAAGAGATTTACCAGATGAACGAAGTTCTGACCGAGGCAAAAAAACAGACCGAACAGGCCCGGAAATTGAGAGAAATCCTGGAAACATACGGGGGTAAAGATGCCTTTTCCACCTGGTTTTATATGCACGGCTTCAGGGATTTGGCGGACGAAATCAGACCCAAGCGCGGGAAAGGGATGGACCTTTTAAGACAGCTGATCGAGCCGATCGAAAGAGAGATTCCCCGACTGCAATCCATGCCTTTGGTTATCGGGGAAAAGAGGGCGTTCACCCTTCGAGACCTTCTCGTTGTATTGGAAAAAGTCAATCCCCAAATGATCCAGAACCTTTCTGATAACGATGCTTTTTCCACCTGGCTGGATCGAAAGGGCTACCCAGAGCTGGCAGAAGAAATGCGGCCGATTCATGGAAGCGGGGACAAATTGAAAAAGGCCTTGACTGGGAGCATTGCCAAGTGGATAGAAATTTATAAACAGAAAGGTATTCCGATCTAAAGAACCTGACTAATTCAGGATTATTGACTCTGAATTTATTTTGTGATAATAATCCCCCCCTTTTTAAAAAATTTTTGGATGCACCATTTCATGCAAGGTGAAAAAGAAAATCTTATTCTCGTCAACGCCTTTTACACCAACAGCATTCTTTTGAGGGGATTGATTGAATTTTTAAAGGATCATTTAAATCTTTATTTCATCGATCTCCCCGGTTTTTCGAGACAATCTCCGCCTTTAAGAAAGGTAACGGCTGAAAATTTTTCTGAATATATCCAAAAGAAAATAAATGAATTACATCTTGATCATTATATCATCGGGGGAATTTCTTTTGGCTTTTATGTGGCGAATAAGATTCCGCTCAGCCAGGACAAGCGCTGCAAAGGCATTATCGCGCTTTTTCCCTATATCGATGCCAGATCGTTGAAATTAAGAAGAAGGAAAAAAATATTGTATTTGGCGGTCGTGAATTTTCTTTGTTTCTCAGGCCTTTCCTCGATAATTTGGAAAAACAAGCTTACCCAAAAATTTGCCTTCTGGTACAGTTCTTATCCTCCTGAAAGAGTTAAGGTCATCCTTGATGAGATGGACGGGAAAACATTTTTTGAAACGGCAAGATGGATACTTCACCTGAATGATGGCGTCCGTTTCCATAAAAAGCCCTACATTCTCATCATCAACAAAGATGACCAGACGATAAGATATGATTATTGTCTTCAGACTTTTCAAGATAATGTGGAGGAACTGTTTGTTCTTGATTCGAATATCGATCATTATCCCGAAGACTTGAGCAAGAATTATATCCAGGAAAGGTTCGATGTAGAGGATATCCAACGGCTGTTCGCTTTTGTCAACGAGCGAAACGAAGAAAATCGAAGAGCCTAGAAGAAAGGGGAAATCCCCATTCGTTCCTTCTCTGAGGTCGAACAAAGCAATCTGCCTTCGATTATTTTTTTCTCTCACCCATATAAGGGGAAAAAATCACCTCGGGATTCATCTCAAAAGATGATGGTTTTTTTAATTTGAATTCATAAAAATAAATTTGGTATTGCTGCACTGGTGCAAGAAGACTATAGTGCGGATTTTTTTGTCTGGATTCTAAAATGGAAGCCGGTTCTCCCAATAAAGTACTGAGCAAAGAAGAATTACACAGCCTCATTTATATTGACGAACTGACCGGCATACATAATTTGCGGTTTTTGAGGGAGCAGATCCCTGAATATCTCAATCAAATCAAAAAGGGGGGCCACGGTGTGGCCTTTCTTGTTTTCGACCTGGACGATTTTAAAGATATCAATGATAGTTACGGCCACCTGGTCGGGGACCAGGCTTTGGTGCATTTCACTCAATTCATCGAGAGGAAGGCCGCAGATGAGGGGGTCGCTGTCCGTTATGCCGGTGATGAGTTCGTCCTCATTCTTCCTAAACTGGATAAACAATCAGCCAGGGATCTTGGGGAAGAGATCCAAAAGCATCTGGCTGAATCACCCCTAAAGGTCGATCATAAAGAGGTTAAGATCGGTTGCAGCATAGGAGTATCCCTTTATCCCAAGGACGGGAAAAATTGGAAGTCGCTATTCGAAAAAGCCGATGAGGCTCTTTATGTGGCCAAAGAGCAAGGCAAAAGCAGAATCGTGGTCACTCCGGATTCGGGGAAACTGTTCACCCCGTCAAAATTGAATTCTATCCTTGAAGCTCCCCATATAGTCGGCAGAGATGTCATGATTCAGTTCCTTGAAGAGCATTTATCTCCCCAAGGGAATTCTCTCTCGTTTCCGGTTTTCCTAGGGGGGGATGGAACCGGGAAAACGAGACTTTTGAGATTTGCCCAAGAGATTGCACAAAAGAAGCTGGCCTTCGCTCTTTTTGCCAGGGGATATCCTTATTGGCAGAATGAACTTTATGGGGCCGTATTTGCAGCTCTGGGAAACCTTTTTGAACAGCAGCGCTCGATATCTGATCACGTGTTTGCCAAAATCGATGACAGGTACAAGCTCATTCTCAAGCCCTATTTTCCTTCATGGCAGCTAAAAGAGGTCAACGTGACCGGCGAAGATATCGTGACCGAAAGTATGGTTCTTTTTGAGGCTCTCACACAAACTTTTTTTGTCCTCCGTGAGATGGGGGATGGTGCTGTTATCCTCGACGATATCGATCAAATCGATTCCCCATCTCTGCAGTTTTTCGGCTCTCAATTTGGGAATAGAGGAGGAAAGGCCCTGCATTTTGTTTCCTCCATCCGCTGTTCAGACTTGACTTCCGGCGAGGATAAGCTCCTTTCCCTTCTTGAGTCGATGCCGGAATTGACATCGGGCGGAGAAGTGCAGAAGTTTCAGCTCGATTCCCTGAAGCCCGAGCAAATTCAACAGCTAGTCGCTAGGTTATTCAACGGGAAAACATTACCTGAAGATGCAGCGGATACACTATTGCATAATTCCGAGGGAAATCCGCTTTTTATAGTCGAAGCCTTATCCATCCTTCTATTGAAGAATAAGATTATCACCAAGAATAAGGAGTGGAATCTTTCCTCTGTCAGACCCGAGGATATACCCGATAAGCTCATCAATGTGTTGAAAGAACGGCTGAAGTGGATGGATAAAGAAGTCATAAATGTTCTCAGGATGGCTTCTATACTCGGAGAGAAAATCAATCCGCAGCAACTTGCGGAGATTTCGAAGCTCAAAGTCCAGCAGGTCCTCAATGCCTTGAACAATGCCCAGCGAGCTCTTTTTGTCGAAGAATGTTCAGATTCCGGCGATTTTGTCTATACCCACCGGATATGCCGTTCTGTTTTCTATTCTCTTATGGATGAGAGAGAACGCCGTCATTTTCATGCTCAAGCGGTAAAAATCGAACAAAAATATGCCACGAATGATCCCGAAAGAATTCTAGGGAGACTGGCCTATCATTTTCACAATGCCGGCCAGCTCGCAAAAGCATCCGAGATGTTTTCGGCCTTGAAAAACCAAATGGATTCGGTTTCTTTATCGAGGGGTTCGAGAGAAATTCTGCAAAAGAGGATCCAATCGGTGGCACTGGCAAGGGAATCGCCGCTCGAAACGGATGATTTCTCGGAGGCGTTGATGATCGGGAGGTCCCTCAGGTCCTCGATCCAGAACCTGCGGCTTTATCCGAAGGAAAATGAGAATGTTAAAAATACTTTGCATCAGTTCATGAATCACCTCGAGCCGTTCCTTGCCGAGAAGACAGAAGCGTTGTCCATTTCCCTGACAAAGGAGGCAATCCTCTTCAACGGAAAACCTGTACCGCCCTATTTAGAAGACACAAGGTTGATCCAAGATCTTTATGTCACCTTTAATAGCTACGGACTCCAAGGCGTGCTGTTTTTACGGGGGGTAGCAAAAGAAGAGTTCGTCCGGTTTTTAGAAGTATTTAAAAGGCTTCCTGAAGATGTCATCGGCCAGTGGGATGTTTTGTTGCAGCAGCTGAACATTTCGAACATCCTCCCGGATCGCAAGATGTTTGTAGCTGTTAGTGAAAGAAAAATCGTTCTTGGCGATCAAAGAGTTTTTATCCAGGCTGAACCGGAAGAAGAGAGAGCCAAGGACTCGACACGCTCAGAGACACAGTATATGACGGATGACCAAATAGTGCAGCTGAGAAATTTGCTTGGTCAATTTTCGAAGGAAAAAAGGGAGCTGATCGCTGCCCTCGAATCGAGTAAGATTAACGAAAGAGATCTGCAGCGCCTGGTAAACATCCTTAAGGAATCGGGAATTGAAAAGTTTGCCAAAACAGTAGAGGGATCTGAAGGGGCTCCTTTTGCTGAAGAGAATTTTCCTCCGCCTCTAGATAGATACCATGATATCAAACCCGATTTAGAGTTATTGAAAGATTCTGAGCAGGACATATCCATCGTTTTCGAGGATCTTGGTTCTGAAAATAAGGAAATCCGGGCCAAAGCAGCCACTTTTTTAACCAGACAAGACCCCGATACACTGGCTGAAGCTGGTCTGAAGGTGATAACATCTGATGCGCCATTCAAAATTCGCTCCCTGATCGCCGGAGTTATCAGTAAAGCAGGGGAAAGGGCCGTTAGTGCGCTTCTCAAAAAAGTGAACATCGGGATGCATGTTGTTCCACTCGTCAAATTCATACGGGTGAGCGATGGATTCGTCGATAACCCAATGCTGGTCCCGCTATTGCGTGAGATCGCCTTGCAGGGGCCCCTAGATACGATTTCTCCAGTCGTCGATGTTTTAAAAAAGATCCCAGGCAAGGATGTGGATTCTTTACTCCTTGAAATGTTCGAGAGAGCACCTGAAAAGGTCCAATTAGATATCATCCCCTTATTCGCCGAACGCAAAGTGCTGGAGGCCGTTCCAATGCTGGTCGACTATCTTAGGCCGGTCAGAATTTGGGAAAATGAAAAAAGGGTGGCCTTACAAGAAAGCGTGTGCCGGACTCTGGGTGTGCTCCGCTCTCCGGATGCGGCAAGGGCACTCATCGCCGTGGCGCAAACCCAAAAGCTCTTTACATTGTATAAGGCCAAGCCCGATTACATAAGGGCCATGGCGACCTGGGCGTTAACCCAGCTGCCCAAGAACAGTGAAGTCGAAAAGGCACTCGGCAGGCTCAGAAAGGATCGATCCCGGCTAGTCAGGAAAGCCGTGGAATTGGCCGTGTTGCTGAATAAATAATAAATAGAGGGGGGTTGATGGTCATTCAAACACAATTTGAATTTTCTCCTGAAAAAATTCTTCTGATATTGCTGCTGAATGTTCAATTTTATGAAAGAATGGTTAACGGTTTTTAAAACAAATTCATAGAAATTGTACATTTTCGTACACATTATGTAGCATTACTGGACGATCTCCAAGGATTTAGATTTCAATCTAGAGAGGGATACTCCCAAGAAAATTTCCATTTGTTCCTTTTGGCATGAAACTTGGATAAGTACTGGGTGAAGGCCGCCATGTTCAGGAATTATCTATTGACAGCGATAAGACTCATGAAAAAGAACAAGCTTTACAGCTTCATCAATATTTTTGGACTGGCCATCGGATTAGCCACCTGCATTCTTATCCTTTTCTGGGTCAGAGATGAGCTGAGCTTTGACCGGTTTCACGAGAATGGGGATCATATATTCAAGATAGTCTGTTCGGATCTTTTGTCCGATGAAAAATATGCTGTGACGACACCCGCGCTCGGGCCGGCCTTAGAACAGGAATTCCCGGAAGTTCTCAGGACCGCACGATACTTCGAAATGGAGAACCTAGTGGTCAAGGTAGGAGAGAAAAAGTCTTTGGAAGATGGTATCGCTTTTGTCGACCCGTCTTTTTTGGAGATGTTTTCCTTTCCTTTGATTAGAGGGGATCTCCGAACCGCGCTATCAGCGCCGTTCTCAATCGTGCTTACCGAATCACAAGCGCATAAATATTTTGGCCCGGATGATCCGGTCGGTAAAACTCTCACCGTCGCCGGAAAATACGATTTCAAAGTCACCGGTCTGATGAGCGATCCGCCTCTCAAATCCCACCTGCGATTTGATTTTCTCGTCCCTATTGAGTTCATGAAGGAATTTGGGTGGGACCTGGAACAGTGGGATCGATTCTTCATCGACACCTATGTCGAGCTCCATCCTGAAGTTGATGTGATCGGAAAAGATAGACTATCGCGATATCTCCAGTCAAAGATAGAGGATTCGGAAAATCTTCAGATAGAGCTTTTTCCTCTTAAAGACATTCATCTGCGTGCAGCGAGCATAGAGGCGGTAGGATACAAGGGAGATATAAAAAATGTCTATCTCTTCTCGGCCATTTCGATTTTAGTCCTTCTGATTGCCTGTTTCAACTTCATGAACCTCAGCACGACCCAGTCAGGAAAGAGAATCAAGGAGATTGGCATGAGGAAGGTTGTCGGGGCCAGACGGAAGGATATCGTCAAACAATTTTATTGGGAATCGATCCTAATGACCCTGTTAGCATTGTTGCTCGCCCTGGTTTTGATCGAACTCTCGCTCCCTGCCTTCAATCGTATTTCCGGGAAGGAGTTGGGGTGGGATTTCGCGGGAAATATTGGATTTTATTTATTAGCCGCAGGAATTGTGTTGGCTGCGGGCTTTATCTCCGGGAGTTATCCCGCTCTGCTGCTTTCTTCATTCAAGCCGGTCGATATGGTCCGTGGAAAACTGTCATCTGGATCTAATTTTCAATCTCTATCCCGCAAAATTCTCGTTGTGCTCCAATTTTCCGTCTCGATCGTCCTGATCATCGGTACAGTCATTGTCTATAGCCAAATGAATTTTTTACGGCAAAAAAAATTAGGCTTCGATTCCGACCACATAATTTCATTGAAACTTCCCATGAATCTCAGACAAAAATACGATGTCATGAAAGAAGATCTCCTTCATCTTTCTTCGGTTTCCAGCGTAACTTGCGGCTCGCGCAGACCGTTTTCCCATATCAGCACCATCGATTGGGAAAGTCCGGATAAGTCCAGATATGTGCGGCTCTCCTTTACGGATGTTGGGTATGATTATTTGGAGACATTTGGGCTGGAACTGGCGAAAGGCAGGTTTTTTTCAAGAGAATATTCTTCGGACAAGCAGAATTATGTACTCAACGAAATAGCTGTGAAACAGATGGGATTTGAGAATCCCATAGGTCAGGAAATGGAAGTATTCGAAAGAAAAGGAACTGTCATCGGAGTTGTCAAAGATTATCACTTCGAGTCGCTTCATTCGGAGATTCGGCCTATGGTGTTGAAATTTGCTGAGGGAGGACAGACTTATCTGTTCGCTAACGTCAAATCGGCGAATCTGGATGAAACCATTAAAGATATGGAAGCGATCTGGAATGGTTTGGAGCGAAACTATCCGTTCAATTACAGCTTTTTCGACCAGGACTTCGATTATATGTACAGGGCAGATAATCGATTCAAAGACATCCTGGGCTATTTCGCTCTTTTCGCTGTTTTTATTTCCTGCCTTGGGCTGTTCGGATTGGCCAGCTTTATGACAGAGCAGCGAACCAAAGAAATCGGAATACGAAAAGTGCTGGGAGCCTCGATCTCCAAGCTAATCCTGATGTTCTCCAAAGAATTCGTTAAATGGGTGATCGTGGCCAACCTCATTGCTTGGCCGGTCGCCTATTATGCCATGACAAGGTGGCTGCAGGGATTCGCCTACCGGACGAGCGTCCAGATTTGGGTATTCATGCTATCGTCGTTCATGGCTTTGGCCATCGCCCTTGCCACTGTTGCTTTCCATACGACGAAAGCTTCCTTGGCCAATCCTGCAGAGTCTCTGAAATATGAATGATTCATTAAAACGCCCCGCTTTTTTTTGAACCAATTGTTCTGATATCCCCTAACATTTTCAACACAAATAAAAGGAATGACTTCATTTCAGGAATAGAATGCTGCACAAAGGTCGATGAATCGTTCAAATGCCCGATTGACCTCCGGTCGTTGCTGTGGTAGAAGCGGGAAAGAACATAACCGGATGAGCAAAGAAACCAACAAGGATTTGCGGCAAGCGATAGGACTGCCTCAAGCCACGGCCATGGTGGTCGGAGTAATAATAGGAGCCTCGATTTTTCTTCAGCCTTCAGAAATAGTGGGCCAGTTGCATTCCGTGAAGGGTGTTTTCCTGGTCTGGTCCATATCGGGCCTCTTGACTTTATTCGGCGCTTTGGTGTGTGCTGAAATGGCCTCCATATTTACTCAGACCGGAGGAGTTTATGTGTATTTGAAAGAGGCTTTTTCTCCTTCGGTCGGCTTTTTATGGGGCTGGGCTATGTTTTGGAGCGTCCATTCGGGGATCATTGCAGCGATTGCCGTTATCTTTTCTCGCTATTTTTCTTACTTCGTCCCTTTAAATGAAATCATGATCAAAGTTGTCGCCATCTTGGTCATCGGAGTATTATCCACTATAAACTATATCGGCGTTAGGCATGGCAGCAACCTTCAAACAGCCTTCACTTTGGGAAAGCTCATCGCCATCGGGATAATAATCCTGCTTGGTTTCGTGCTTGGTTCCCGTGTTCCCGAACATTTTATCGCAGGGGATGTGCCCCAAGGTGATATGTCGTTGAACAATTTTTTCTTGGCTATGATCGCCGGTCTGTTCGCATTCGGCGGCTGGCATATGGTGACATATAATTCCGAAGAAACAATAAATCCAAGGAGGACCATTCCCCGGGCACTGATGTTGGGAACATTGATCGTCACCTTTTGTTATGTTGCTCTGAATGCTGTGTACATGTATATTTTGCCGCTCGATGCAGTCGCCTCGTCCACACGTATTGCTGCCGATGCCGCCGATGCTCTGGTCGGTTTCGGCGGAGGCGCGATTATGTCTGGCTTGGTGATTTTCTCCACATTTGGCGCTCTGAACGGCATCATTCTCAGCGGACCTCGCGTGTATTATTCCATGGCCCGAGATGGATTATTATTCCGTTGGATCGGCGAAATTCACCCCCGCTACAGGACGCCTCATATGGCAATCCTTTTTCAAGCTGTGTGGTCTTCCATTCTCGTCTTCACAGGTACATACAGGGCCCTCTTTACCCGGGTGATCTATACCGAATGGATATTTTTCGGATTGATGGCAGTTGGATTATTCGTCATGCGGAAAAAGCCAGAAATTATTCGAGGTTATCGAGTATGGGGATATCCGTTCGTTCCAGGGCTTTTTATAATCTCATCCTTTTCCATTGTCGTCAGTCAGATCATCTCTGACCCAAAAGAAAGCTTGTTCGGATTCTGTCTTGTGTTGGCAGGCTTGCCAGTGTATTATTTGTGGTCAAAAAAAAGAGAGCAGGAGTTTGATTTATGAAAATCATCGACTTTCACAATCACTTTTATCCACCCGAATACTTGGAAGAAGTTATATCCGGTCACAGTAATGTCCGGGTGACCTTCGATTCAGATAACAATCCGCTTCTCCATTATCCCGGAGATTACAATGTCGTTGTCCGTGGTCATAGAGATATCGATTATCGGGCAGAGGTCTTAAATAATGCGGGAGTCGATCAACAAGTCCTTTCTTTCACCACTCCCGGCACACACGTTGAGTCGCCTGAACGCTCTGTCGAACTCGCAAGGCTTGTTAACGATTGCTTGGCGAAAGTAATGTCCGAAAGAGGGTACAGGTTTACGGCCCTGGCAACGCTTCCTTTGAACGATATCCAGGCATCGATTGCCGAATTGAATCGTGCTTTCACCGATTTAGGATTCAGGGGAGTCATGCTTCACAGCAACATCAATGGAATAGGATTGAGCGATAGATGTTTTTGGCCCTTGTATGAGAAAGCGGATGACCTAAAAGCCGTTTTCTATATCCATCCGTCTTTCCCCGTGGGAGTAGAGGCCATGACCGATTACTGGCTTATGCCACTGATCGGGTTCCCTTTCGATACAACCTTGGCGGCGGCAAAGTTGGTCTTCAGCGGGGTGATCGATAGATTCCCCGAAATTAAATGGGTCCTCGGTCATCTCGGTGGAGCGATTCCTTATCTTGCAGAAAGATTGGACAGGGGATATTTCGCTTTTGAGGAATGTCGGAAGAACATCACTCAATCTCCCAGTGAATATCTCAAAAAATTTTATTATGATACGGTGAATTTTGATGTCAAAGCCTTGCAATTTGCCATGGATTTTGCGGGGCCAGACCGCTTGCTGGCGGGAAGCGATTATCCACATAAGATCGGAAGCCTGGGGAAGATGATAGAAAGCATCGATGAGCTGGACATAACTGAGGAGGCTAAAGCCCGTATTTATGGAGAGAATGCCGAAGGATTATTAGGGCTGTAGCTTGAGTCAGATTATTGCCATTCCAAGGCTGTTTGGATTCCCTACCTCAGCTTGAGCAGGTTTTTACTCGATCCAGAGATCCCTCTCTAAATCCTTCCAAAATTCGAGCTTCATTGTGCTGTGGTCGAACACATCCGTGTAGTAGGGATCGTTCTTTTTATACTCGACATATGGTCCGGAGTAGTCTGCCCTTCTCTTTTTATAGGCTTCGTAATCGGCTAGGCTCTCGTATTCCCACATGATGAAGTGACGATTCGATTCCTCTCCCGCAACCGTTTTGACAAAATAGCGAACGCTTTTCCATTCCTTGAAGAGTTCTCTATGGTCGTTCACCCATTCGAACCATTGACGAATGGCTTTATCATGCTTCTCTTGCTTCCCTTCAGCGACCAGCCAGCTTTCTACTTCGAAAACAGCCATTAGAATCCTCCCGGTATCTTTCCGAATTCTGCACCGTATCTTCGGACTATCTCGAGAAGCTGTCCATCGGGGTGCCCTAATATGACGGGCTTCAATCGAGGAGGAGAGCCTGCTCCCGAGATATTCCTAGGATGCGGTTTCAAGCAGCGCATGAAGATGATTGGTATCCCTCCAACCATCCCCATTCTTAGAAACTTTCTTCTTTCTAAAGATTTGCCGTAACTCTGCATCGTCTCCTCCACTAAGATTCAACTAAGTTCATTATGAAGTGTATAGTAAAAGA
Source organism: uncultured Eubacteriales bacterium (assembly GCA_964400735.1). GTDB lineage: Bacteria > Acidobacteriota > Aminicenantia > Aminicenantales > Aminicenantaceae > CAYNVQ01. Next base: position 128,992 of record CAYNVQ010000004.1, read on the forward strand.
TTTAGGATATTTTTCCAATCTCGAACACTTTGGTATGAAAGAGCTTTTTGGAAGTATCTCTAAAACCGTGATAAAGCAACTGTCAGCGAAGCTGAAACGTCAGCCCGCTGGTTTTCCCCATCGATCCCTTGGAGGGGGAACAATAATATATGCCTGCCAGCAAAGCTTGCTTTCCATGTCCTCTCGCCTCCGGATGGCTTCCTCTTCCACTTCCCTGACTGATTTAAATCATACGCGGTTTTAGAGATGCTTACGGGCTTTTTTTGACATTGGTCTTCTACCGTGATAAATACCAGATGTTTGCAGACTTCATCCAAATCGAAATTCGGATCACAGGAGGATTCTATGTTGAAAAAGAATCTACTGGTTCTGATCATTGTATTCATGCTTTTCCACTGTGGGCCGACCGTACTCGTTCCCCCAGAAATCGATTTGACGCCTTTTCAACGCGTCGGTCTGATAGCTTTTTCATTAGAAAACGCCGAAGGCCGTTTGAACGAGATAGCCACCCAGCGGTTCTTACAGGAAATTATTTATTATCAAAGAGGTGTTCAGATTATCGAGATGGGGAAGATCGAGGATGTTCTGAAAGAAATTGATGGATCGAGTATCAATCAAGAGGCCATCATAGCTATAGGAAAGCATTATGGAGTGACATCATTTTTTTTGGGGGATGTCGTTGTTTCCGATATAAGACCTCAGATCGATATCAGCGCTTTGATAAAAAGCGTGCGGATACAGGCCACATTCAGTATTTCAGTTACAGCCAAGTTTTTATCCACAGAGACAGGGGCAACTTTGTGGACGGACTCAGTCCAAAGGAAAGATTCATTGGCCTATTTAAGTATGGGCGAGGGGCAGGTTCCTTATTTCGATATCAGAGATCAGGAAGAGGCCTACTCAGACCTTATAGAGCGCTTGATCTATGAATTGACAAGAGACTTCCGGCCTACAAAAAGACGTTTATGAACTATTTTTTTTCAGCGCTTTTTTCTTAAGATAGGGCACCCCTTCAGTCATCCATTCCGGAGCTTGTTTTCCTTTCAAGTAGTGATCGTAAAACTCTTCCATCCTGTGTTGAAAATCGATCTGATTTTCCAACTTGTTGAGATGATGATCCTGGCCCGGATAGGAAAGAAGGATGACATTTTTTCCCAGGAAGCGCAGAGCATTATAAAATTCTATTGCCTGCAGCCACTCGACCGACCCGTCCTCGGTTCCATGGAGGAGAAGCAGAGGGGTATCCATGGTCTCGGCGTTGAAAAGTGCCGACTCCTTAATATAGAGGTCGCGGTCTTTAAAGGGATCGGTACCGAAACGGCCTTGGCCATAATAGTCATACCGGTGCTGGTTGGTACCTGCCGACTTCCAGAGCTGGTTGAAATCGGATATCAGGTCGGTGGCCGCAGCTCCCACCACAACGGCAGCGAACATCTTGGATTTCGTGGCGATATAAGCTCCCCCCTGACCAGAAAAACTGTGTCCATGCAGTCCGATATGTGCCGGATCGGCATATCCCAGCTCGATGACCTTTTCCACGGCCGCCTCCACACAGTCGAGCATGTCGGAATGGGTGGTTCGGGTGTTGAAATGAACATCCGGGAGCAGAACAAGGTACCCATTGCTGACGTATTTGTAGAACATAGGTGTATCGCGGTAGACAAGACGGGAGAAGCGATAGAGATTTTGGGAGTTCTTCTCGTAGAAGTCCACCAGCATAGGAAGTTTCTCACCTTCTTTGTAGTCTTCGGGAATCATCAATACGCCCTGGAGCCGTTTCCCGTCCTTGTTAGTGTATTCGATGAGGATGTTGTGCCCCCACTTGAATTCATTCTGATGAGGATTGGCATCGGTGATACGATGCGGATTTTTGAAGGAGGAATCTGACACATAATAGTTGGGAAAATCCTTATAGGTCTCGATTGTATAGAAGCATCGATCGGCGTTTTTTGCCTTACTAAGGCGTCCGAAATATTTTTTTCCGTAGACCAAACGTTCAAGTTTCCCCTCGCTCAAGCGGAAGAAGCCGGCTTCTTTGGTCCACTGGCCAAAGGCGGATAGAAGGAGCGGCTTTGCTGTATCGATGGATTTTTCTTCAGGATCCAATCGGATATAACGGAGCCTGATCTCTTCTCTGGTTCCCAGGCCATCGGTGAGGTTCACGGCCATGCTTCCGTCTAGCGGCTGAAGGTAAAGATCGTATTTGTGTTCCAGGATGACGGCTTTACCGTTCTTGGTCCATCCGGTCACTCCATAGGGGGGGCTGGTCCCGGGGTGGTCGTATTCATCATTGACGAAGTCGACGGGCGCTCGAGCGGTCAAGTTAATCGTCTTTCCGGAAGTGATCTCATAATCCCAGATATGGCCGTCCTTCCAGTACAGAAAGTGCTTGGAATCGGGTGAAAGTCCCAGGGTCTGTTTTTGTCCTTTGAACATCAATGTCCGTTCGCCTGTTCGGGTGTTCAAACGGTAGTAGTCGGCCTGTTCTTCTTTCCAGTCCGATATATAGCCTTTATCATCCCTTCCGATAGCCCATTGACCGTCCTCGGTGATGCTTGCCGTGCGCATACGTTCGTCACATAGCCGTATGAACCTTTTGTCCTTGAGGTTGTATACCGACCTGTAGGTAAAATTCCGGTCACGCTCAGCCCGAATTTTCTGGACCGACTGGATATATTCGTCTTTCCAGTGCCAAACATCCACATCGGCCGGCGGCAATTCTCCCTCTTCGATTGCTTTTTTGTCTTCTTTGGGTTTTTCCTCTTGTTCTTTGGGCTCTTTATGCTCTGCTTTCGGCTTATCCTTCTCGGCCTTTTCTTCTTCCTTGCCCTGTTTTTCAGGTAGTTTTTCCTGCTCCTTGATCCCGCAAAAAACCAGGGCTTCATCTTCGCTCCAGAAGAGGTTTCCCTTCTCCGGAGTAGAAGAGCGGCGGAAACGAGAGCGGGGAGAGGTGCGCTCCGAGATCACCATGTCCTTGGGGAATTTCGGGTCGGTGGACGGGTCGTAGATGTGGGCGGTTTGATTAACGGTCCCGATGCCGGTGATGGCCACCAGGATGTTATCCATCTCTTTGAATCCTTTTTGCTTTTTCCCTCTGAGCGCTGCCAGGGCAGCCCCCTTTTCGCTCCAGGCCAGCTGCGAGTACTGGGCTTCTTCCGAATCAAGTACGTTTAGGTTTCCTTTGGATAGCTCCATTAGATAGAGCCCATTTCCTGTTTTATCGGCAGCATCCACGATGTAGGCCAGATAAGATCCTGGCTTGTTGAATTCGAATTCAGTCACATTGCCGAGGTTCTGATAACTTCCTTTTTTCAGATTATAAAGAATGAGGTCGGCTCCTTTTTGTTCGGCCTTGGGATCGGCCTTACTCTTTTTGACAGCCAGAAATCCGGAGCCCTTGGAAAATGTGAACGAAGAGATGTTTTCAATGATAATTTTTTCTCCGGAGGATAAATTCAAAAGCTCCACCTTCCTGGGAACCGGCTTTTTTTCTTTCCGGAGCTTTTCCGCTTCTTTAAAAGGGAGGTTCAGATTGTAGGCTACCCAAAGGGAATCGTCGGAGAATTTGGGATCTGAGGCACCCACTATTTTGTATTCCTTATTCGAATCGAGGCTTTTCACGAAGAACTCATCGTCTGCCCTTGTTTTGCGGTAGGCGAATGTCATCCACTTTCCATCCGGAGATATCGCGGTGGAAACAATGCTCCGCCAGTTGCCATAATCTTCGATGGAAAACGGCCGTTTTTCTTCGGCCTTTAGCCACAAAGTGCAGGATAAAAAGCAGAATATGAAGAGTGCGGCCAGGCGCTTTTTCGAATATGTTTTGTGTTGGGACATCATGAGTGATAAAACCATTTTTCTTCCCTCCGTTCAAGAATTATTCCAACGCCGGTTGTTTAGCCTGCTTGATTCATGGATTGAAATTACCATAATAGCAAATGGCATCGGCATTTTTTATGAAAAATTCAGACAGATAATTCAGGTTAAATTGAAGGGAGAATTGTAGTACATAAGAAAGGAAGTTTGCAACAAAGCTTTTTATGGATAAAATTTTGCTTGACCGGATGATCAAAATTTTATACGTTGCTTTCATCTTTCGATTATTTCTGAGCGCAGGATGACACTTCGACACTTTAGCGGTCTTCCACGGGTCCTAACCATCCTTTTTAATCGACCCATCATGATAGATTTATAATTTTGTTTCATTTTATCGATAAGGAGGGATTACCATGAATTCGTCATTCCGACAAAAATTAAGAGAATGTTCATTGAGGCCAAACCTGATCCATGTATTCCTAGTCATTTTGTTGATCCTTCAAGTCGTAATAATTCCGGCTGCAGCCCAACAGCAGAAAATCGATGAGGAATACACGGCGAAAATCAGGGAATTCTCTACGGATCCTCACTTTCTCCCCAGGTGGATGGATAATTTGCCCTATTCGGAGAACGTTCCCACGCCCTTGGACATTCTCGGGCATATCGCCGGTGCGCGTGACATTTTAACCTATACAAAAGATGTAAACAGGTACATGCGGGCTCTGGCTGAAGCATCTCCCCGGGTCAAGGTTTTTCCGGGGGGAACATCCGAGGAGGGGCGAGAAAGGATATTCGTCGTGATCTCGGACGAAAACACCATTCAGAATCTCGACCGCTACAAGCAGATCAACGCCAAGCTGGCCGACCCGAGGACCATCGATGACGCGGAGGCACAAAAGCTCATCCAAGAAGCCAAACCTATGTACTGGGCGACCGGAGCCATGCATTCGGGAGAAACCGGTTCGCCAGAAATGTTGATGGAATTGGCCTATCGCCTGGCTGTGGATGAATCCCCGTTCATCAAAACCATCCGTGATAATGCCATCGTCATCATCACGCCGGTTCTGGAGGTGGATGGCCGTGAAAAAATGGTGGATGTGGCCATGGCCAAGCGCAAAGATCCAGAGGCCAATTTCCCGTCGCGGCTGATATACTGGGGGAAATATGTGGCCCATGATGATAACCGCGACAATTTGTCTCTAAGCCTGGATCTCAGCAGGCATATTATGGAAACCTTTCTTGAGTTTCATCCCCAGGTCCTTCACGACCTCCATGAATCGGTCCCGCATCTTTATATATCGACCGGAACCGGCCCGTATAATGCCTGGATCGATCCCATCCTGGTCGATGAATGGCATCTGATCGCTTACCAGGAAATAGATGAAATGACCAAGGAAGGAGTCCCGGGAGTCTGGACCCACGGCTTTTACGATGGTTGGGCACCCAATTACGCTTTTTATGCGGCCAACGGACACAATGCCATCGGACGTTTTTACGAAACCCAAGGAGGGGGCGATGGGAGCACCCGGATTATCACTACACGTGGTGATCGCGATTGGTTCCGGCCTAATCCGCCTCTTCCGCGTACCCTGTGGTCGATACGGAACAATGTAAACCTGCAGGGAAGCGGCATCCAGATCGCCATCCATTATGTGGCCAGCAACCGGGAAAAGTTCATGGAAAATTTCTATCTCAAGAGCAAGCGTGCTGTGGCCAAGGCCCGCAACGAAGGACCTGCCGCTTATGTCTTTCCCGGGGATGATCCCCGGCCGAATCAGGTCGCCCGTTTGCTGACTTTGCTTCAACGGCAAGGGGTCGAGATTCAGCAAACAGGGAAGGATATCAAGGTCGGTAAAGACACGTTTCCCGCAGGCAGTTACATCGTTCGAATGGATCAGCCCTACTCCCGGATGGCGGACATGATGCTCGACCGCCAGTATTTCAACATCGATGATCCTCGGCCCTACGATGATGTCGGATGGACCATGGGACCTCTGTACAATGTGAAGACGATCAGGATCGAGGATACCAAGATCCTATCCGAACCCATGACACTGGTGAAAGACGTCACTGTGGCCGGTGGAGTCAAAAAACTCAAAGGAAACGATGTCAAGGCCTTTCTCATCAACCACAATGCCGATAACCCGCTGGCCACATTCAGGTTCAATAATCCCGGGCTCAAGATGTTCTGTGCGGAAAAAGGATTCGAGGTAGAGAAGAAAGCTTTCAATGCCGGGACCTTTATCATTCAAACGGACGAAAACCCGGAGAATCTTCGGGATATGCTTGAAGAGGCAGGGAAGACTTACGGATTCACGGCTTGGAGTGTGGATGCGCTCCCTGAGGTATCTCTGCATGCGGTATCTACTCCCCGTGTTGCCTTGATGCACACCTGGCAGTCCACCCAGACCGAAGGCTGGGTGCGGATAGCTCTGGATGAGCTAAAGATCCCCTATGATTACATTTCTGTCCATGAGGTGCGTGACAGCGCACGATTGAGGGATAAATATGACGTCATACTTTTCGGGCCTTCTTTCGGCAATGCCTTGAGCATCATTCAGGGAGTCACCGGAGACAAGCCCATCCCCTGGAAAAAGACAGAACTCACTCCCAACATCGGCCGCGAGGATTCGACAGACGATACAAGGGGAGGGTTGGAGCTTGAGGGAGTCATTCATCTGCGGGATTTTATAAAAGAAGGCGGCCTTCTCGTGACCCTATCGAACAGCTCATCACTGCCCATATATTTCGGCCTTGCCGAAGGTATTAATATCAAGGATACCAACGGACTTTGGGCCCGCGGAGGGGTATTCCAGGCTGAAGTTGCCGACAGCAACAGCCCGATCGCTTATGGATATGACAAAGAGCTGGGCGTCTACTTCAATTCGTCTCCTGTGTTTGCCCTGGGGAGAATGGGGGGAGCAAGATTCCGGGGGATGATGGGCGGTTCGACCGATCGCGTATCCGGCCGCGGCACCAAAACCGATCCAGATATTCCCCAGGGAAGGCCGAGAGACCTCGGCAAGAAAACGATCGAAGAATTCCAAAAACAGCAGAAAGAAGAGGGTGAAGGGGAGGAGGAGGGCCCCTACGGTATGCGTGCCAGATCATTAGGAGAACCTCCTCGAGTCGCATTGCGTTTTGTACGAGACGAGAAGAAACTCTTGATCAGCGGGGGCCTTGCAGGCGGCAGCGAGCTAGCCGGCGCTCCTGCGGTCGTGGACTGCAAGCTGGGCGAGGGCCACGTCGTCCTTTTCAGTATAAACCCGATGTGGCGCCATGAAACCCACGGATCCTTTTTCCTCGTCTTCAACGCCATGCTCCATTTTGACCATCTAGACGCGGGGAAATAGCATCTGAACTTAGGGTAATTTTTCGGCTTTTCCATTTTTTTTATTCTTTTCTTGAACTTTTTTATGTCTATCGCGTATAATATGATATGAATACTATGAAACGAATTATTCGTGAGAAATTAAATGAACGGAGATAAAGCATGGATTTATTATCCAGGATCGAAGAAATCCTTCTGCTGGCCATATGGAAACTCAGGGATAATGCCTATGGAATTTCGATAAGGAGCCAGGTAGAAAAAGACACCGGAATCGAATGGATGTCCGGGGCCATTTATGCGCCTCTGAACCGCCTGAAGAAAAATGGTTACGTTCGTACCGTTCAGGCTCAGGGAACGGGCGGGAAGGGGGGGCGTCCCCGCATCTATTATCAGCTCACCGAAAGGGGCAAAAAAAAGCTGGCTGCCATCCAGGAAGTCAGCCAATCGATCTGGCAGAATGTGCCCGATCTCAAAAAAGAATTCGAATCATGAAGAAAAAGCAATTCCGGTTGCCTCTAGCGGTTAGGTCTATTCTGCGCCTGTTTGCAGACCGGGAGATAATCGCCTCATTGGAGGAAGACCTGGAGGCGCGCTGTGCCGAGGCCGCCAATAAGTCCGGTCCCTTATATGCCCGGATTCGATGCGGCTTGCAGCTGGTTTTGATTATCGGTTCATTTTGGATCGAGTCATCTATTTGGGGGATTACTATGTTTGGAAACTACTTAAAAGTGGCCTTCCGCCACATCAAACGAAGAAAAATCTATTCCATTATCAATATCCTGGGACTCACCATCGGGATGGCCTGCTTTATCCTGATCGGCCTTTGGGTGAAGGACGAATTGAGTTTTGACCGCTTCCATTTGAAAAAAGACCGGATTTTTCGCGTCCTCAACAGGACGCAGGATGGGAATGCTTTTTTCCAAATCACCTATGCTCTTGGACCGGCGCTCAAGGCGGGGTATGAAGAGGTGGAAGAGGCCTGCCGCGTCTGGCTATGGTCTGGATCGCCTGTGAGATACCAGGACAAAATCTATGTGGAACAGAATATCTACCTCGCTGATCCCAGTTTTTTCAAGATCTTTTCTTTTCCTTTTATCAAAGGCGATCCCGATTCGGCCCTTGCCGACAGGTATTCCATCGTTCTCACCGAGCAGATGGCGCAGAAGTATTTCGGGGATGAGGACCCTATCGGCAAGGTTCTTCATATGGCTTTCTTGCAAGGTGATTTTACGGTTACAGGGATTATCGAGAATATCCCGATGAATTCCCATCTTCGCTTCGACTTCATCGGCCGAATCGAATTTCTCGGGGAAGACCGGCTGGCCCGCTGGAATGAATGGTCTGGACCGAACTACATTCTCTTGCAGCCTGGAGTGTCCCCAGCGGATTTTGAGGCGAAAATTGAAGGAATATACAAAAAAAATATCAGCCCGGATACGACTTATGTCCCTGAACTCCAGCCGCTCGCCCAGATTCATCTTCATCAACCAGGTCAGCCAAGTCAGGTCAGAAAGGTCGCCATGTTCTCGGTCATCGGCGTGTTCATCCTGCTTATGGCCTGCATCAATTTCATGAACTTGGCAACCGCCCAGTCCTCCAAACGTGCTAAGGAAGTGGGCATGCGGAAGGTCATTGGCGCTCGGCGACGGCAAATCATTCGCCAGTTTCTGGGGGAAGCTATGCTGATCGCTTTTTTTGCACTTTTTTTGGCTTTGATCGTGGTGGAAGCATCGCTGCCCTATTTTAATCGTTTAACCGGGAAAGCTTTGGTGCTGTTATCCGGGACGAGCATCCCCCTTGTCTTTACCCTTTTGCTCGTGGCACTAGGAACTGGATTTCTGGCTGGGAGTTATCCTTCGCTTTTCCTTTCTGCTTTTCAACCGGCCCAGACCCTTAAAAGTCAATATTCCTTGCGAAATAGAGGAGGAGGAATCCGAAAGGCCCTGATTGTTGTCCAGTTCGCCATTTCGGTAGGACTGATCGTTTGCACCCTTTTGGTGTCCAGCCAACTGCGGTATATTCAAAAGAGGGACCTGGGACTTGACAGGGATCATATCGTAACTGCCTATATTTATCCAGAATTCAGAGCCAAGTTTGAGGCATTCAAAAATTTCCTCCTCACTCAACCGGGCATAGAAGATGTCACCTCGGCCGCCCAGTTTCCCTTCCGTATCGGAGAAAATATTCAGATCAACTGGGAAGGGAATCCGACCGAAGAAATGATGTCTGTGGATTACACATGCGTCGACTACGATTTTTTCAAGACCTTTCAGATGCAGATCCTTCGAGGGCGCAGTTTTTCCAAAGAATTCCCGACAGATGAAAAGACAGCCTGTGTGATCAACGAGACAGCCGCCAAACGAATGGGAATCGAAAATCCGATCGGCACGACCATCTATATGAACCATCCGGCCTGGCCTGAATCCTTCCGGAAGGCCCATGTCATCGGAGTGGTCAGAGATTTCCATTCCCGTTCCTTGCATACGGCCATCCAGCCGTTTGTCTTCCGGATGTATAGGCCCTGGCATCAGTATGTATTCGTCAAGATCGATGGATCGCAGACTCAGAAATCTTTGGCCCGTATCGAGGAAGCCTACAAAACTTATTCACCAGGCATTCCGTTCCAATATCTTTTTCTGGATCAAGTATTCAACCAACAATATTTATCTGAGCGGCAGCTGAGAAAGCTGTTCAATGGATTCAGTTTGCTCTCCGTGGTTATCGCCTGCTTGGGTCTCTTCGGGTTGGCCTCTTATACAGCCGAGCAGAAAACGAAAGAAATCGGAATCCGAAAGGTGTTAGGCGCTTCGATCCCGGGGATCGTGGCTATGACAACCCGGGAGTTTCTCAAATGGATTCTGGTAGCGAATTTATTTGCTTGGCCAGTTGCCTTCTATATTATGTCCAAGTGGCTGCAGGAGTTTGCCTATAAGATCGGCATAGGACCCCTTGTCTTTGTATTAGCGGCAGGCCTTACCCTGATGGTAGCCGTGCTGACGGTCAGCTATCACACATTCAAAGCGGCCCTGGCCAATCCGATCGACTCCCTCCGTTACGAATGATTCGCCTGAACTATTCATAAAAAATGCCGATAACATTTTCTATTAAAGCAATATCAGGGACATATCCTGATATTGCTTTAAACTATTATGAAAATTCTTTTCTTAATTTAATCGGCATTTTTTACCCTTCAGGCGAGCCTAATTTGAAGGGTGAGGTGGGTTGGCCTTGACTCGTGAATAATCCAGGTTAATTTTAGGGCATTAAAATAAATAGTTTATCGCGGTAAATTTCTTTCCCTTCCAAAAAGGTATAGAGCACCTTTGTTTTGTGAATATCGGTGGGGGGAATAGCGAAAAGGTTCCTGTCCAAGACCACCAGATCCGCAGCCTTTCCCACCTCCAAGGAGCCTGTGATCTCTTCTTGACGGTTGAGAAACGCTCCATTGATGGTGTAGGCGGCGAGTATGGTGGGTAGATCGACCAGTTCCTCCGGGATCCAAGAAAGGGAGCTCGAATCATCGAGGGCTTTTCTTGTGATGGCCACCTGGATGGCATCCAAGGGATTCATGGAAGATACCGACCAGTCGCTTCCTCCGACGATTTTGGCTCCGCTTTTGACGATACTGCCGATCGGATAGAGCCAGCGGGAGCGCTCCGGGCCGAGCACCGGTTCGGTGAGTTCGGTGATATACAGATCCGGATAGGCCCAAAGCGGCTGGAAATTCGCGATAACGTCGAGTGATTTAAACCTGGGGATATCGTCGGGATGGATGAGCTGTAGATGGGCGATATGATGACGGGCATCTCTTGCTCCGTTTTTCTTTTGCGCGGCTTCAAGAGCATCCAAAGACATGCGGATTGCCCGATCGCCGATGGCATGAATATGGATTTGAAATTGCTCTTTATCCAAAGCTATTGCCAATCGGCTGAAAAGATCCGGTTCCAGGTTCGGAAGGCCGCAATATCCCGGACGGTCGAAGTAAGGTTCGAGCAGCGCAGCGGTGTGGGATTCGATCACACCATCGGCAAAGATTTTTGCCGCTGTGGCCCGCAAATGGCTTCCCTTGTATTTTTCACGTTTCTGGAGGAGGTCCTTGATCTGGTCCAGTCCCAATTTGGGATCGACATAAAGGGATGAGACAACACGAACGGACAGCTCTTGGCGACGGTCGAATTCGGCATAGGTATTCAAAATATCCTCATCGGCACTGGCCTCGTTAATGGACGTGATGCCGAAGCTGTTGGCCAGGAGAAGCCCGGCGCGCAAACCTTTTAGATAATCCTCGGGCGACAACTCAGCAAGATACTTGGACACGAGCCCGGCTGCGTTTTCTCTGAGAGTGCCGGAGGGTACGTTGGTGCCCTTCATGCGTTCGATGCGCCCCCCTTCTGGGTCCGGAGTTTTTTCAGTGATCCCAGCCATAGCCAACGCCTTTGAATTGACCCATACAGAATGGCCATCGGCTGCGGATAGATAGACAGGGCGGTCGGAAACGAGCTGATCAAGCTGTTCTTTCGTCGGATTAGCCCCGGGAAAAATAGGGAGGTCCCATCCTCCTCCGACGATCCATTCTTTATCCGGATTCTCTGAAGCATATTGCCTTATTTTTTTGAATATCTCCTCTTGGGTTTGAAGGCCATTCAAATTGCACTGGCTGAGTTCGACTCCTCCTGTCACCAGGTGAATGTGGGAGTCATGAAATCCGGGAAGGACCATTTTCCCTTTAAGGTCTATGATCTTTGTATCGGTTGATCGATACTTTTCGACTCCGGAGTCGTCTCCCACATAAAGGATCTTTCCTTCCTGAATAGCCAGAGCTTCAGCCCATGATCGGGCTGCATCCATGGTGTAAATCGCACCATTCCTGAAGATAAGATCAACGGAGGCTGAGCGCGGCTCAGGTCCTGAACATGATAGAGAGACTATACTTATGATGAAAAGGAGGAATCCCAGGTGAAAATAGATCTTCTTGGTCATTTTTATCTCGTTTTCAAAACCATTGTATCGATTCTTTTGTATATACCAAGATAAAGATCGCGTCAATTTGAGTCAATGGAAGCCAAGTGTCTTTTGGCTGTGACTAAAAGGATTGTGGGTGATTGTGGTGTGGCTCTTGTTAGTCACTCATAGCGGAGCGATTCAGCGGGATTAGCGACGGCGGCTTTGATAGATTGAAAGCTGACCGTCAGCAGGGCGATGAACAGAACCAGTAGCCCGGATACGAGAAAGGTTGCCACATCGATCCTGGTTCGGTAGGCAAAGTTCTTCAGCCACCTGCTCATGAAATAATAGGCGACGGGCCAGGCTATGAGGCTCGAGATCAGCACCCACTTGGTGAATTGCTTGGATAGCATGGCTGTGATCCCTGTAACGGATGCTCCGAGGACTTTTCGGATGCCGATTTCCTTGGTTCGGCTTTCTGCTGTGAAAGATGCCAAACCAAACAGCCCAAGACAGGCGATGAACAGACCCAAAAAGGTGAAGATGCCGAAGATCCTTCCCACCTGCTCTTCTGACTTGTACTGCTGGTCGAAATCAATATCCAGAAAAAAACTCTCGTACGGATACCCGGGGAACATGGCTTTCCACTGAGATTCGACAAAAGTCATTGTCTCCTTTAGATGAGATATATCTATAGATAGGGTGATATACCTGAAAACATCCGGATGGAACTCCATGACCAGCGGCTCCACTTCGCTCTGAAGTCCTCGGTAGTGGAAATTTTTGGTGACACCGATGATCGGATTCGTTCTTCCCCCGAATCCTGTTCTTAAGCGCTTTCCCAGCGCTTCTTCAGGACTGCTCCAGCCGAAAGCCTTGACAGCCGCTTCGTTGATCAGAAAGGCCCCCCTGATATCGGTGCGCATTTCCTTTTGAAAAGCCCGCCCGGCCACCAGTTCAATACCATACTGAGGGATGAAGTCATGGTCGAAATACAGATGAAACATCGACTGATTTTTGGAATCTTCCTCACCCACTAGACTGATGGCAAAATTCGAGACGCCTCTTCCCGGCACGCTGGAAGAAACAGTGGCTCCATTTATGGATGGGTGATTGGAAAAAGGATCTTTTACAGATTCGTAATTCTCTGCGACAGAAATACCTCCCCGCAATGGGAGGATGAGTTTTTGTTCCTTTTCGAATCCCAAGTACTGATTTTTCATGAAGTCAAATTGCCGGGACATAACTAGAGTTCCGAAAATGAGGACCACAGAAATGGCAAATTGGATGATCACCAGTCCAGTCCGCAAGGCAAAGCCGTGGGAACCGCTCCGCAGCATTCCTTTAAGCGTGGCCGCCGGACGGAAGGCAGACAATACGAAAGCGGGATAAACACCTGCCGCCAATCCGACCAGAAACGCTCCTCCAATCAAGGATAACAAAACCAGGGGATTCAGGAGCTCGTTGAATCTCAACGTGAGTCCTGTCAGGTTGTTAATAAGGGGAATTGTAGCTCGGGCAATGATCATCGCCAAGCCAAGGGATAAAAGAGTCACCAGAAGGGACTCGCCTAAAAATTGACTGATGAGCTGCGGTTTTTGGGCACCGACAACCTTGCGCAAACCCACTTCTTTCGCTCTGTTGGCCGAACGAGCCGTTGACAGATTCATGAAATTGAGTCCGGCGATCAAGAGGATGAACAGGCCGACATAGGAAAAAATTTCGACGTAGAGGGGATTGCCCGCAGGTTCAACTTCGTAGCGTAAATTGGAGTGGAGATGGATGCCGCTGATCGGTTGAAGAAAATAATGATAGGTATCTCCCCATTCCTTCAATTGTTCCCCGATGTGTTTGTCTGCCAATCGGCTGATTTGTGCTGAAAACTCATCCACTTTCACATTAGGGCTAAGCTTCAAGTATGTATAGAACATCGTGGAATACCAATTTGTCATCTCCTCCCAATCGGCCAGCGTTTCCATGGAAGCGATCAAATCGTACTTTAAGTGGGTGTTGGGGGGAGGATCGGCCACAACTCCCGTGACTTCAAATTCCTGCTGATTGATCTCAAGGGTCTTTCCAAGGGGATCGTCACGTCCAAAATATTTAAGGGCCATTCTTTCGGAGATGACCAAAGTTTGAGGCCGGGTTAAGGCTTGCTCAGGATTTCCCCGAATAAATGGGATGGTCAGGACATTGAATAGCTCCTGGTCCGCATACATGAACCGGTCCTCATAAAATAGTTTTTCATCCCGCCGGACCAACCGGGTTCTTGTCGTGAGTGCCCGGGCGGCATTCTCGACCTGGGGATATTCGGCCTTCAAGGTTGTGGCCACCATCGGAGAGATGGGGGCAAAAACATGGTTTGCCGTCTTGGTGCGGATGTCCTGTGCGATGCGGTAGATCCTATCTCCATCCTTGTGATACCTGTCGTAGCTCAATTCATGCCGGATATAGACGAAGATTAACAGACAGCAGGCCATGCCGACCGCAAATCCGGCCACGTTGATCAAAGAATACACCTTGTTCCTCTTTAAATTTCTCAGGGCGATCTTGAAATAATTCTGAATCATGATCATCCTCCAATAAATTTTGTCGATAATGATTCCGGGCAAGGATTCCAGGATACGGAACCAGTACCAGGTTCTGGCCCGCCACCTCGATTGGCTTTCCAGCCTGTATCGAAATATCTCATCGAGGTCATCGGAGAATTCATAGAATTCTTCTCCCCTGAGCAGCAGCTTGAGAAAAAAATAGGGGATAAGGGGAGGGGAATGTTTTTTTGTTTTCATCTACCTGGCCTTCTGTTCGACCGAAAGTTCCTTTATCCCCTTCCAAAGAGATGAATGTACGCTCTGGATATCTTCCAAGGCGGATATGCCTTTCGGCGTTAGCTCATAGTAATACTTGCTTCGTCCTCCGCGCTCTGCAACGGGATCGCTCGAGATTTTTTTTACATATCCTTTGGTCTTCATCTTTTTCAAGGTCTTGTAGATAACCCCGAAAGACCAATGCCGGCCGATATCCTTATAGACTTGCTCTCTGATGGTAACGCCGTAGGCATTGTCCTTGAGCTTGTAGACCGCTAAAAGGAGGATTTCTTCGGCCCTGGAAAGAAGTATCATGTGTCTGTCCTTTCATTTATGTGCAATTTGCATTCATATGATAAGACGCAAGAAGTGCCGAAAAGGTTACTAAAAATTTTTCGATGGAGGGTCTCGGACGCCATTCGATCCAATTGGTGCTGTATTTTTAGGGAAACCTTTGAATTTCCGATTTCGTATACATTTATGAGTCGAGAAGATTCGCTGGAGGGTACAATGCTGAAAAATTACATCAAAATCGCGATTCGAAACATGTTCCGAAACAGGCTCTATTCTCTGATAAATCTTTTCGGGCTGGCCTTGGGCCTGGCAGCCTGTTTGATGATCTGGCTGTGGGTGCAGGATGAGCTGAGCTATGACCGGTTCCACGCAAACGCCAAACGGATTTTCCGCGTCGAGCGAAAGGTCGATTTCAGAGATTTACACGGCCAGACGCCGACTACGGCTGGGGCCTATGGTCCGGCCCTCATCAGCGATTATCCGGAAATTATCAATTATGCCCGTCTGCACAGAAATGAGCTGTCAATCAAAGACCAGAAGAACGTTTTCCACAAGCAGAGACTGATCGTTGCTGATAATTCCATCTTCGAAATCTTCGATTTTCATCTCGAACGCGGTGATCCCAAAGCAGCGCTTATCCAGCCCAAATCTATGGTCCTTTCTCGAGCCAATGCCTTGAAATATTTAGGAACGGAAGATGCAGTGGGGAAATCCGTTACCGTGGATTGGGGGGGAAGCCTGGCCGATTTCCAGATTACGGGTATTTTGGAAGAGATTCCCCATAACTCGCATGTCAGGTTCGATGTTTTGGCCTCCATTTCTTCCTATCCTCAGAAGCAAATAAACACCTGGAGCAATAATTTTCTGTATACCTACGTACTGGTCCAGAAAGGTACGGATACAAAAGAATTGGAGAATAAATTTTCTGGCTTTTTAACCAAGTATATGGCGGCGGATTTCGCCAAGATACTCGGGCCGGAAGCGGATGTAAACGATATCTTTCAGCTCAAATTGTATCCTCTCCTCGATATCCACCTGCATCCCGCCCAAGAGTTCGAGATCGAGCCGCAGGGAAGTCTGTCATCGGTCTACATTTTTTCGGCCATCGCTGTTTTGATTTTGGTCATTGCCTGCATCAATTTTATGAGCCTTTCCACCGCGCGTGCCAATAAAAGATCCAGGGAAGTCGGGATCCGCAAAACAATCGGGGCCCAGAAAAATCAACTCCGGGGGCAATTCCTGGGGGAATCGGTTCTTCTTGCCTTCATGGCATCTATTTTGGCGGTTTTGCTGATTCGGGGATTCATTCCGGTATTCAACGCGATCTCGGGTAAAGCTTTGTCCCTCGGCGCGCTTTTTCAGGGGAGCAACTGGGTCGTTCTTGTCGGAATCACATTGGCTGCTGGACTGCTGGCCGGCCTGTATCCCGCCTTATACCTCACTCGATTCGATCCCGCCAAGGTATTGAAAGGAGGAGCACAATCGGGAAGCGGGAAATCGGTCTTCCGCAGGAGCATGGCCCTCTTTCAATTCGTGATCTCCATCGCTTTGATTATCGGAACGCTCGTCATCTTTAAACAAATGGAATTTGTCCAGAATAAATCCCTTGGTTTTGATAAGGAGAATGTCGTTCTTCTTCCTGCCGACAGCCGAACGGTTCACCAGAATATCGAGGCCTTTAAAAACGTTTTGGCCGATGACTCACGAATAAAATCAATAGCCGTTTCTTCAAATGTCCCGGGGAATGCCATGTTTTCGGACACGGCGTACAAGAGGCCTGATACGGATGAAGTTTTTTCTTTGGTTTTTATGAGCGTCGATTATGATTTTGTCGATACTTATGGGTTCAAGGTCGTCCAGGGCCGGGCGTTTTCCAAAGAATTCAGCACGGACAGCGCGGGGGCCATTATGATCAATCGTGCGGCAGCTAGGGAAATCGGATACACTCCGGGGGAAGCTGTCGGCAAAAAGCTCCTGAGATTTTTAAGTTTTGATGAGTTCAAGGAATTTACGATCGTCGGCGTTGTGGAGGACTTCCATTTCAAATCCCTACATCGGATCATCGAACCCTGTTTGTTTGTTCTCGACCCAGACGATTTCGATTTGATCTCGGTCAGGGTCCTGCCCGGAGATGTCAGAGGAACGATAGGCTTTATTCAAAAAAAGTGGGGCGAGATTTTCCCAGGGGAGCAGTTCGAATACAATTTCTTGGACAACAGAATCGATCTGCTGTACAAAAGCGAAGGCCGGATGCGTAGCATCTTTTTGATATTTTCCATTCTTTCGGTTTTCGTAGCCTGTCTGGGGCTCTTTGGTTTGGCCACCTTTACGGCCGAAGAAAGGACCAAGGAGATCGGCGTGCGAAAAGTCTTGGGGGCATCAGCGGTCAATATCCTCCTGCTGCTCAGCAAAGAATTTTCCAAATGGGTTCTTGTCGCCAACCTTTTTGCTTGGCCTATAGCCTACTTGGTGATGAAAAGATGGCTGCAAAATTTCGCCTATCAGACAGATATCGGATTGTGGCCGTTTCTTTTATCAGCGCTATTGATCATGATCATCGCTCTATTGACAGTGAGCTATCAGTCTGTTAAAGCAGCCTTAGTCAATCCAGTCGACTGCCTCAAATATGAGTGATTTAAGTAAGAGGCCGGCTTATTCGTAGCGCAGGGATTCCGCAGGATTAGCCCATACAGCTTTGGCCGATTGGGCCGGATCGCTTGGGGAATTCCTTCGAAAAATCCCTTCCGGCAGCCAGCTCGATCCCCATCGTGGATAGAAAATCATGGTCCACATGGATTATGCCCATAGCCTGTGATTCCGCGAGCTTGAAACCCTCGGGAAGGAATACGTTATGTCTGGCCCCTCAGCCCGGGACGTGGGAAGAGAGGGCAACGCTTTTCACCCCGGATAGTTTGCGAAATTCTTCTTTGATATAGCCCAGAGAGTCCTGTAAACGGTCGTTCGTCACCTGGAGCGTAATAATCTGTTCAGCGTCGAATCCCAGGACCTTGCCTATCGGATCCTCTTTTCCAAAGTACTTCAATGCTGCGCTTTCGGTGATAACGGCCGTAAAAGGATTTTTAAGTGCTGTACTCGAATCTCCTATGACCAACGGGAAGGAGAAAACATCGAAGACCGATGCGTCGGCCCAAAATATTCCCCTCGCTCCTGACTTCTGGAGAAATCGTCATGCAAATAAGATGCATGTAAAAAGCGGCTGACATTTGAGAAATGGGGAAAGATGTGGTATGAGATATTTTTTTACAAGGAGGAAAATCATGAACGATTTGAGGAAAAGTGCTGTATCGATTTTTCTGATATTGATTTTTACTTTTTCACTTTCGGCGCAAGACGGAAAAAAGGTATTGGCCCTGGAGGATTATCCGCTTTGGAAGCACATTCTCTCTCCGGCCATCTCCTCTGATGGAAGCTGGATCAGCTACGCTCTCCGGCCCAACGGGGGAGATGTGACTTTACACATCAAAAGCCTGTCCTCCGATAAACTATACGAAATTCCTTACGGGTCGGCCGCGAAATTTTCGGAAGATTCCCGCTGGGCGGCTTATATGATCGGGGTGTCCAAAGAAGAGACTAAAAAATTGCAAAAGGAGAAAAAACCTGTTCCTGCCAAAGGCGAACTCCTGAATTTGGCTAGTGGTGAAAAATACGCGGTGGAAAACTGTGGGGCGCTCGAATTTTCCAAAAACTCGATGTTTTTGGTGCTGAAAAAAACAAGCCTTGATAAAGGAGCCAAACATAAAGGGACGGACCTGGTTCTCCGCAATCTGGAGAAAGGCATCTCCCAAAACATCGGGAATGTGGGAGAATATGAATTCAACAAACCCGGCACCATGCTGGTCTACACGGTCGATGCCGCCAACAAAGAAGGGAACGGCTTGTATCTGTTGAAGCTCGATACAAGCCAGTTTATCCCTCTGGATACTGCCTCGGCCGATTACGCACAGGTCTCCTGGGATGAAGAAGGAAACGCCCTGGCCGTTCTCAAAGGCAAAGAAAAGGAGGGCTATTGGGAAAAAGACAATATCCTCCTGGCTTTTACTGGGTTGGAAACAGAGTCTTACTCAAGCTATGAGTACAATCCTGCGCAGGATTCCTCTTTTCCCCAGGGGATGGTGATTTCCGAGAGGATTCCGCCCCGACGGGGAAGAAGGCCGGGAACTCCGGGGACTTCACGCAATGAAGCCCTTATCTGGAGCAAGGACCTTTCTCGAGTGTTTTGCGGCATCAAAGAACAGGAGAAAAAACCTGAAAAGAGTAAAGAAGACCTGCCCGATGTGAACATCTGGCATTGGAAAGACGAGCAGATCCAGTCCGTCCAGGCCAGGCGGTATGAGTACGATGTCAATTTTACCTACAGGTCTGTTTATCATTTGAGAGATAAGAGATTTTTCCGTCTGGCCGATGACAGTATGCGCAGCATAACCTTGAGCCGGAATGGCAGGTGGGGAGTGGGGAGGGATAACAAGCCCTATCTTTCGGATGTGGAGACCATGCAGGCCGATTATTATCAGGTCGATACCGGCTCAGGTGAGCGTAAGCTTATCGTGAAGGGTGTAAGGCGTACTCTGGGAGTCTCCCCTGACAGCCGTCATTTTCTGTATGTCAAGGACAAACAAATCTGGTCCTATGATTTTGAAACGGAAAAAGCAGTGAATATCTCTGCCGAAGCGCCGATCGTCTTCGTTGATGAAGAAGATGACCATCCAGAAGAGAAACCACCGTTCGGACTGGCGGGATGGACCAAGGACGAAAAGGGGGCCATCGTAAACCATAAGTATGACCTCTGGCTTTTGCCTTTTGACGGCCAAAATCCTGCCAACATTACAGAAGGACAAGGCGATAAAGAAGAGGTCAGGTTTCGCTATGTGAGGTTGGACCCCGAGGAAAAGTTCATCGACACTTCCGAGCCTTTGTTGCTTTCAGCTTACGGGGAATGGACCAAGAAATCCGGATTTTATTCACTTAATGTTGGGCAGGCCCCGCAAAGACTGGTCTTTATAGACAAGAATTTCGGTTATCCGCTCAAGGCCAAAAAAGCGGGTAAACTCCTCTATACCATCGAGACATTCATGGAGTTTCCGGATTACTATGTGAGCGGCCTGGACTTCGACTCCCCCCTGAAAGTGACAGATGCCAATCCTCAACAGCAGGAATACGCCTGGGGGAGGCGGGTTTTGATCGACTATACCAACAGCAAGGGACAGAGACTCCAGGCGACCCTCACTCTCCCTGGAGGCTATGAAGAGGGCAAGAAGTATCCTATGCTGGTTTATTTTTACGAAAAGATGTCCCAGCGCCATCATCAGTATTCCATGCCCACCTATGATGACCGGCCTCATATGTCAACCTATGCAAGCGACGGATATCTGGTATTGATGCCGGATATCATTTTTGAAATCGGGAAACCCGGTACGTCATCGCTGGACTGTATCAGCAGTGCTGTCAACAAAGTCATTGATCTGGGCTATGCCAATCCCGAGCACATCGGTCTTCAGGGGCATAGCTGGGGCGGCTTCCAGAGCTCGTTTATCGTGACCCAAACCGATATGTTCGCCTGTGTCGTCTCCGGCGCCCCGCCGACCTGCATTGAGGGCGAGTTCAATCAGGTTTTCAAAAGCTCGGGATTCAACAACCATTCTTATTACTCCAGGAGTCAGGGACGCATGGGAACGGACCCCTGGAAGGACCACGAGCTCTACCGCAGTCAATCGGCGATCCAGAATGCCGATAAAATAACCACCCCGTTTATGTTGCTCCATGGGACAGAAGATGGGTCGGTGGACTGGATCCAGTCGTTGGAATACTACAATGCAGCTCGCTTTCTGGGCAAAGAAGTGATTTTCCTCTCCTATCCAGGGGAGCCGCATCATCTGGCCAAAGAAGAGAACCAGAAAGACTTCCAGATGCGGATGAAGCAGTATTTCGACCATTATTTAAAAGGAGAGCCCATGCCGGATTGGATGGCCAAAGGCATTCCCTATATCAAGAAAAGGCGTCTTCTCGATGCGCAAAAAGAGCCGTCAAAATAGCAGGTGACATGCCAGAGAAGTAGCTATTTTCCTAATTCTTTTGTTTTGCTTTAAAAGGTAGATTGCTTCGTCGCTTTGCGTCTTGAATTGACTTTTCAGTGTAAAAATCGGGTAGCGTCCTAATTTAAAAAAATATTTTTTTGAAAAAACACTTGACATACGCAAAAATTATACGTATATTATATACATAAATAGATGTGCAGATACAGACGCAAATATTTAAGCAAATAAAAAAGGAGAAAAGGATGTCAACAACAACGCAAAAAAGAATGAATTTTTTTATTCCTTCTTCTCTTTTTGAAGAAATACAACGAATAATCTCTTCTGCAAAAACCTCACAAAGTGATTTTGCCAGAACCGCCTTACGGGAGCATGTAGATAAGATAAAAAAACAAAAATTAGAGGAGCGGTTGCGAGAAGGCTATTTAGCTAAAGCAAAATTGAATCTCAAGATTAGCAAAGATTTTGCATATGTAGACAGTGAGAATATTTAGTGAGTGACGATTTAAAAAGAGGAGACATAATTTTAGTAAGTTTAGACCCCACAAGAGGAGCTGAGAAGAAAAAAACTAGACCTTGCTTAGTTATTCAAAATGATATTGGAAATAAGGTTTCTCCCCTCACAATTGTTGTTGTAGTAACCAGTCAGAAAGAAATTGATAAAAAATATCCAACAGATGTATGGGTAAATAAGGGGGAAGGTGGCCTAGATTATCCAAGCGTAATTCAATGTGACCAAATAAGAACGATTGATAAAATAAGAATAATTAAGCGATTTGGAACACTAGATTCGTCTATCATGGAAAAAGTAAATCAAGCATTGAAAATAAGCGTGGATTTGATTTAATATAATTATCAATTTGCGATTTCTGCAAATAAATCATTTAAGGTCCAAGGCGAACTGACAAGATTTATGCCCATTGCGGGTGTTATTCTAGTTGTGCGGGGTATCCAACAGAAATTGTAATAAATGAAAATAACGCAATGGCAGATTTGAGGTTTTCAAGCTTTTTACTAAACCCAAGTGCTAAACGAGTAAATCTACGCATAAATGTGCGAATTGTAAGATTTGTTCTTTCAATATAACTAGTACATATATATTCTTGGTTAGGATTTCCCATTTATAATCTTTTTAGTGCATCCTGAAACCCTTGGTGGGGCATATCGGCCACGGCCAATATGCTCATATTCATACTCCTTTGTTATCATTGCATAATCAACATTGCAGCCAAAAGCAATGTCAATTGCATCTATATATGCTTTAAAAGAATCACTTGAAATTTGTGGACGATTGCGATTTAGAGTGCTTTTTAGTTGTCTGGTAAAAATAATGGCATTTTAATACTTCGTTTTCCAACAACCCAAGTTGGAATAAATTTACTTATAGGATTAATCGCATAAAATACGTACTGATCGCCTATGGCGAGATTAGGTTTTTCATGTTCTCCTAAACGGTTTTGTTTCTTTTTGCAAAATGTCCAAATTTCGTCTAATTCTAACCGATTGCAATCTAAGTTTTTTGCTTTTTCGCACATAAAGTTTTGACAAGCAATGCCTATTCTTATCATTAATCACATAATAGTATCTCTATGCACTCCTGTCATTCGTTCAATGCTTCTAATAGAGTTCCCCTCAACCAATGCCTTTAGTATTGAGGCCTGTTTTTCGGTCTTAAGCTTGTTCATTTAAAGCCTCCCGACTTGACAGGAAGCCTTAAATGTCTTAAATTAAAAATGGTTTAGGTTTGGTTTCCCGCCAAGCTTTTGTATGGAGTTTTGAGCTTACAGGACAACGAACTCCCTAATTTTTTACGGAGGGCTGGAGAATCGAACTCCATACCTTTCGGTATCCCAGGATTTTAGGTCCTGTTGTAACGCCACCTGTGGAGCCCTCCATATTACGCACCGAGAGCCGCATGGCACATGGCTGAAGGCTATGGGTTTTATCCCTCTGCGGACTCTCGGCACGGCTTTTTTCATTTCAAAAAGGTATATCATCATCTCCCTCTAGTTCTTTTTTTGTGTGTTCTTTTAAATCAATAATTAGCATTTTGTCTTGTTCGTTCCATTCTGCAGAATATCCTATGGTTTCTGGATATGGAATGTTGTAATATTTAAGAAACGCTGTTCCGGATATAGTGCCAAATTTATTGTTGCGATATTTAATTATTTTATAAGAACCCCATTCCTTTTTTGCAGAAAATTTAATCCCTATCAATAAATCTTCTTTATTGTAGTATAATGTTGCATATTTATTATCTTTAACATATCTCTTCATAGTAGCTAGGTTGAAATTAATAATCCCTGCTTTAGTTACAGTAATTGCAGGCTCTCCTCTTGGTTGCAGTTGTTTTCGTGAAAATTTTTCGAATTTACCCATAATGTCCCTCCGATAAAACCTTTCCATATGATTAACATTCATTGCACTATTAATAATAGTGTCAATATCGGAAAATGTCAAGCCTTTTTATCAATAAATATAAAAATATTTAAAATAAAAGCAAAATCGTCCGGCGGAAGATTATTTGCAATGAATGTTTGATTAGCAGGTATGAGCTAAATATTAGCCCATGAAAGGAAAATCCATACGCCGAATGATTTATGGTTTATTTTTTGATATAGTATAAATTCTGTAAAGCGGTGGGAGGAGCTAAACTTTTTATCCATTAGGAGATTCATTATAAACAACCTCTTGAATAGAAGGCACTTTTGGGTTATTTTTCAAATTATGACACTACCAAAAATCGATTGAAATAGTGGTCGAAATAAAGTACAATAGTACCTCAGAAAATTCATTCTGACGGCACTTTAATCCCCCTAATTAAAGTTGAAATGAAGATTTTATGCAGATGAATACGAATATAGAGAAAATGAGGAACATCGGGATCAGTGCGCACATCGATTCCGGGAAGACCACACTGACGGAACGGATACTGTTTTATACTAAGAAAATCCATAAAATCCATGAGGTCAACGGGAGGGACGGCAAAGGCGCCACCATGGATTCTATGGAGCTGGAAAGGGAGAGGGGGATCACCATCGCCTCAGCAGCCACGACCGTCAACTGGCAGGATCATATTATCAACATCATCGATACACCCGGGCATGTGGATTTCACCATCGAGGTCGAACGTTCCCTTCGAGTTCTAGATAGTGCCATATTGGTGCTCTGCTCGGTCGGAGGTGTCCAGTCTCAGACGATTACCGTGGATCGCCAGCTTAATCGGTATAATGTTCCCCGTATTGCATTCATAAATAAATTAGACCGGGTCGGCGCCAATCCGATCAAGGTAAAAGACCAGCTCAAGGAACGCCTCGGCCACAATGCCGTCCTGATGCAGATACCGATCGGGCTCGAGCATGAACACCGCGGGGTTGTGGATCTAATCCGTATGAAGGCCATCTACTTTGATGGAGCGAACGGAGAAATCATCCGGTACGAGGATATTCCTTCGCATCTCCAGGAAGAAGCGATGAGGAGAAGGGAAGAAATGTTGGATGCTGTCTCTATGTTCTCCGACGAGTTGATGGAGGCCATCCTGGAAGGGCGTGAGACCGAGGCCCTCATTTGTGAGGCAGTCCGAAGAGGCACCATCTCCCGGGAATTGACTGCTGTTTTTATGGGTTCAGCCTACAAGAATAAGGGGGTTCAACCGCTCTTGGATGCGGTGGTGAGTTATCTCCCGCATCCTGCCGATGTGGAAAACTATGCTCTGGATCTAAATAGGGAGGCCAGCCGAGTCAAGCTGGAATCGAATCCCGAAGCCGACACCGTCGCCCTGGCCTTCAAGCTGGAGGATGGGCCCTACGGCCAGCTTACCTATATCCGTATTTACCAGGGACAGATTAGAAAGGGCGATCAGCTCTTCAATACTCGTTCAAGACAGATGGTTCGTGTCGGCCGTTTGGTCAAGATGCATGCCGAAAACATGGAAGACATAGGCCAGGCCCTGTGCGGCGACATCGTGGCGCTCTTCGGTATCGACTGCCGATCAGGGGACACGTTTGTCACTCCTCACCTGGATTATTCCATGACTTCCATCTTCGTTCCTGAACCGGTGATCTCGTTGGCTGTCAAGCCTACAGATAATAGGAGTTCCGATAATTTGGCCAAGGCCCTGAACCGCTTCGCCAAAGAAGATCCAACGTTCAAGACCTATGTCGATCCCGAATCCAAGCAGACGATCATCCAGGGCATGGGGGAGCTCCATCTGGACGTTTATTTGGAGAGGATGAGGCGCGAATACAAGGCCGATGTGGAGACAGGGCGGCCCCAAGTTGCCTATCGCGAGGCCATTAGCCAGAGGGCCGAATTCGATTATACCCACAAAAAACAAACCGGGGGTGCAGGACAATACGGCCGCGTCATCGGATACATGGAGCCACTCGATCACGGCCAATATGAGTTTGTCGATAATGTCAAAGGGGGGCACATTCCCAGAGAATTCATCCCCTCCTGTGATAAGGGATTCCGAAGCGCTCTCCAGAAAGGGCAGCTTATCGGTTTTCCAATAGCTGCCGTCAGGGTTGTCCTGATTGACGGGAATGCTCACTCGGTCGATTCTTCTGATATAGCTTTTCAAACGGCGGCCAGGGAAGCTTTCAAGCAAGCTTACCTTAAAGCAAGGCCTCAGATCCTCGAGCCCATCATGAAGCTATCCGTCGAAGGGCCCTCGGAATTTGTCGGGAGCGTATTTTCCTCGATCAACCAGAGAAGGGGAATCATCGTCAGCACAGTCGAAGACGGCACCTTTGCCCGGATAGATGCTGAGGTCCCTTTGAGCGAGATGTTCGGCTATGCCACCACGCTGCGCACGCTCACCCAAGGGAAGGCGGAATTCACGATGGAATTCTTGAAGTATGGGAAGGTTCCGGTCAACAGCGCTGAAAAATTGAGGGCGGAATTTCTCGAAAAACAGCAAAAAGAAAAATAATAAAATAAAATTCATTTAGGGAGCAGAAGGAGAGAGAGGAATGGTCAAAGCAGAGCTTATCAAAAGGAGCCCCTTGAGAATCTTGGAGAAATCTATCCACTGCGGATTGGGCAAAGGGATGATTGCCGTCCTCGCTGCCCGCAAGGGGGTAGGAAAAACGGCCTGCCTGGTTCATATATCGACAGATAAACTGTTCCGGGATAAGCCCGTGATCCATGTCTCCTACGCAGCCCGTGTTGATTATATCATCGGATGGTATGAGGATATCTTCAGGGAGATCGCAAAAAAGCGCCGGCTCGAGGCGGCCATGGATGTACATGACGAACTCATCCGTAACCGGGTGATCATGAACTTCAAGCAGGATGCAGCCCATACGGATCAGGTGTTGAGAAGCGTGGAGGCAATGATCGCTCACGGCAATTTTCCTGCGGACTGCGTCATGGTCGACGGATATAATTTTGCCCGCTCGTCGACTGAAGATTTACAGAAGTTCAAGGAATTTGCTCAAAAAGCAGGGGTCGAAATCTGGTTCAGCGCTTCCTTGAAAGGAGAACAACCCCTCTGCGATGAGAAGGGAATTCCTCACGAGCTTGCAGATTATATGGACCAGATCGATGTGCTCATCACCCTCGGGTTTCAGGACGATCACGTCGGCCTCTGTCTGGTCAAGGACTGCGGTTATGACGCGGCAGGGGATCTGAAAATCCGGCTCGACCCCAAAACCCTCCTGATTTCAGAGTGAATATTTTGATTTCCCTTTAATTCACCTTTTCTCTCCAGGCCCAGTCATCGTCTTTTTCCATGACGAGCTGGGTGATTTGGAATGTGCCTTTTCCTCCATCGTCTTTTTCGTTCGACCCAAAGCTGTAAACAATACATCCGTCTTGTTGAAGTCTATAAGCGTACGGTTTGCCGGTGAATGGATCGATGGGAAGCTCATCGAGAAGATCCGGGACAAGTGCTGCAATATCCTCGGGAAAGTGCCCTCTCCGGCTTTTATAAATTTTGCATGCCATACCGATTTGGCCCGCTCCCATGACTGCCTCTAAAGTGGCCTCTTTCAATAAGATCGAAGAAAAGTGAGCGATAAGATTCTTGGAAACAAAGCGATACCAGGGAATGGCGTTGACTTCTTGATCATACTGTGTCCAGAATCCCTTGGTCTGATAGTAGGGTAAAATCGCAGTGGATTCGATCTCATCAAACTTTTTAAGTCCCCAAAGAGTTTCGGCTTTGGTCACTGGCCGTATAAGCCAGAAGAATAGACTCTCACCAAAATTGGTATTGAAGATATCTCTGTTCCCGCCCAGGACCTCCAGAGCGTTCTCGAGGAAGAAAACCCTTTCTCCTTGAATACCTCTGATAAATCTTTTTCGCCAGATCTCCGGATCTAAATCCTGGATTAGAACGCGGAGGGTCTCGGGATCGACGTCTTTTTCGCACGTGATGCGATTAAGGCTGAAAAGAAGATATTTCATGTTGGCTATGGCCACCAAAGTCGTGATGAGCAAAGGTTCGTCCATGGTCTTTTGGACAAAATGCATTCCCTGGCGGATTTGCCCGACGGCTTCCTCGACTCTTCCCCCTTCGGCTTTGAAAACCGCATCGATATCCAGCAGCCTGATAGCCTGGATCATTTTCACGGCATCGGGAATCCGCATGTCATAGAGTTTTTTCCGCTGATCTTCATAGCGAAAGCAAGGCATCTCAGAAGCTTCCTCTATGAACTGCAGGATCCTGTGATTTTTGTCGATCGTTTCTACCAGTTTTTCACGGGCATCCGTATCCAAGGGATTTCCATGAAAAAAAGCCTCCATGGCGTTTCGCAGCAGATCGATATTTATTCCCTCCCGTAAGAACAGAGCCTCTGCCGCTTTCCAGAGGTTGGCGCCATTTCCTTCTTCAGGGCAGTCGGGGAAAAGAGCTCCTCTACTGAGCGCTACGCCCTCGGCTTGACGTTCTCCAAAATAATCCTCCAGCTTGTTGCCCATTTTGTAATTAAATACCGCACGTATTAATAGAGCAACCGTCACCACAGCCAGTAAGACCAGCAAAACTCTAAGGAAGATTTTTCGTGTTTTCATCGTAATCGAACTCCTCTTCTAGGATTTTCCTCCATCCAGGCTGACGCTTGTTTGTTTCACTCTTTTCCCTCCGTTCATATAACTTTTGCTTTGCCGTGTTCCCCGAGGCATCCAACGGATCCCAAATAATTTCCTTAAGCAACGACCACTCCTCCTCTTGTGCAAAAGTCGGTTCTTGATGAATACCTAAAAGCGAGGATAAACGTTTGATTTGAGTGCTGGAAACAGCCGCATCGACCGCTATTACGACGATCAAAAGGATCAGAGTCGCCAAGAATCCTTTTCCAAACCAAGGTGTTATCACAGAAGAAGATCGTTTTTTATGAGAAACGGAATGAAGAATTTTTTCCTTCAATACGGGAGGTGCGGGCCTAAGGGAAAATGATCTAAGCCAATCCTCGGTTTTTTTATCCTTATCCTCTTTCACTGTTTTTCCTTCAAAAACAGGCGAAGCTTGGAGAGTCCATACCGGTACCGGCTGGCAGCCGTATTGGATGACAGCCTGCAGATGCGGGCAATCTCCTTGAAAGTCAATCCTTCGAAGATCTTGAGCACAATCACTTCTCGCTGTTCATCGGGCAACTGTTCTAAGGCTTTCGCGAGAAGACCCTCTGATTTTTTTCCCGGGCCTTGTATGACGGCGGAAATGGCATTTTGTCCGTTCTGGTTCATTTGGATTCTATTCAGTTGTTTGAGTCTCCGCTTGAGGAAGCGGTTGGCTTCGTTTCTTGCGGTCCTGAAAACAAAGGCCAGGGGATTTTTGACCAGCTTCCAGCGCACCGAATAGCGGGTGAAGCGATAGAATGTCTCCTGCAGAACGTCCTCAGCATCTTCACACGAATAAAGCTTGAGGACCAGATATCGATAGAGCTTATCTCCATAGCGGTCGTAAAGTTCCTCCAGGTTCATATCAATCCGGCCAGAGCCGCTTCGTAAATGAAGACCCTTCCCCTCGGGCATTTTTGTCTATTATCGCCGTTTTTTTTTGGAAAAACCAGTAGCTGGGCTATTATAAAGCACGAATTGGTTTTGAGGAAAACGAGCGAGCCGACCGAATCATTTTCGCAAGCGTGAGAACCAAACGCTGTCCGTTTTCGTATGGATAATATGAGAGACAATGTGTGGATGGTTCGGATTATTGCCCCATTCGATCCGGCTTTAATTCGGCTTGATGGAGAGGATGATGTTTAAGAACTATGTCAAAATCGCCTTTAGAAATTTTATCAAGCACAAAGGATTTTCTTTTATCAATATTTTTGGCCTGGCGGTTGGGATAGCCTGTTGCCTGATGATCGTTCTTTATGTCAGGGATGAAGTGAGTTTCGACCGCTATCACGAAAAGGCCGACCGGATCTATAGGGTCGGTCTCCGGGGATTTCTCAACAATAACGCCTTCGATGGAGTGGTCACCTGTTCGCCTATGGCACTGACATTGGTAAGAGAATTCCCGGAAATCGAAGCCGCTACCCGAATCAGGAATTTCGGCTTTCCGGTTTTCCGGTATGAAGATAAAGTTTTCAGTGAAGAACGGGTTTTTTGGGTGGACCAGGACTTTTTCGACGTGTTTACCGTTTCTTTCATCAAAGGAGATCCAAAAACCGCTCTCGCCGAGCCCTTGAGGATCGTCCTCACCCGATCCATGGCGCTGAAGTATTTTGGAGATGAGGATCCTTTGGGCAAGCACTTAATCGCAGATAATCGAAGGGATTATTTAGTTACAGGTGTCATCGAAGATACACCACACAATTCTCATTTTCATTATGATTTTTTAGCCTCCCTTTCGACCTATGAGGACAGCCGGAGACCCTTTTGGATCAGCAATAACTACCACACCTATTTCGTTTTACGAAAGGGCGCTTCCCCGCAGGCTTTGGAAGCCAAACTGGTCGAACTCGTCAAAAAGTATGTGGGACCCCAGATCCAAGCCTCCGTTGGGATTACCCTCGAGAAGTTTTTCGAATCGGGTGGACAATACGCCTATTTTATCCAGCCCCTGACCGACATTCATCTACGCTCCCATTATGAATTTGAGCTCGAGCCTAATAGCGATATTGCCTATGTTTACATATTTTCCATCATCGCGCTGGGCATTCTTCTGGTGGCCTGTATCAATTTCGTGAATCTGTCCACGGCGCGATCCGTCAACCGGGCCAGGGAGGTCGCCATCCGCAAGACCGTCGGATCCATGCGCGGCCAACTGATCCGGCAATTTCTGGCGGAAACCACGATGATGAGTTTCATCGCCGTTCTTCTAGCCCTGCTCGTGGTCCAAATCCTTCTTCCTTTTTTTAACAATATCAGCGGGAAAGATCTTACGGTCCCTTATATCGCAAATGTGTATACCATCCCTTGCTTGCTCGGCATTGTCCTTTTTATTGGCATCCTAGCCGGGATATACCCTGCCTTTTTTCTTGCATCTTTTAATCCGGCGATGGTGCTCAAATCCGAGACGATAGGAAAAACGAGAAGGTCCAGTTTGCGGAATGTTCTGGTCGTTTTTCAGTTCACGGTTTCCATCGTTCTCATCGTCGGCACTTTTATCGTCGACCGGCAGCTTCGATACATCCAGGACAAAAATCTGGGCTTCAATAAAGATCAAATCGTGGTGGTGAAGAAAACAGATGACCTTGGAGACCAGCTCCAGACATTCAGGCAGGAACTCTTGAAAAATTCGAACATCATCAACGCCACCAATACAGAACGGCTCATCGGAGATTCCTTTGGGAACTCGGTATTCATGCTCGCCGGTGAATCAGGGGAAGAAGGCCATCTTCTCTGGACCTATTACACGGACCCTTACTTTGTCGACACTTATCAGATCGAAATGGCAGCTGGCCGGTATTTCGAGGAGGGGCGACAGGCAGACCATCAAGCCGTCGTCATCAATGAAACGGCCGTAAAAGAGTTCGGGTTGGCCGATCCAGTCGGCCAGCAGATTGTTTCGCCGGGTCCTACTCAAGCGCAGTCGCAGTCTTTTTCCATCATCGGAGTGATGAAAAATTTTAATTTCGAAAGCCTGCATTTCCAGATTCGTCCCCTGATTGTCGGTCTTTGGGAACTCGATAACAGAGGCCGGTTCGTTTCTGTCCGGATAAATTCTGAGGGAATAAGAGAGACCATTGCCTTTTTGGAGAGAACCTGGAGGAAATTTGCGGGAAACCAAGCGTTTGAATATGAATTTTTCGATGATCACTTTGCCAAAATCTATCAAGCTGAAGAAAGGACGGGTCAAGTATTCTTCGCTTTTTCTCTTCTAGCTATCATCATCGCGAGTCTGGGATTGTTCGGATTGGCTGCCTTCATTGCCGAACAGAGGACCAAGGAGATCGGCATCCGTAAGGTTCTGGGTGCGACCGAATCTAGAATCATTTTTCTCTTTTCCAAACAATTCACCAAATGGGTTGTTTTGAGCAATCTATTTGCCTGGCCGGTTGCCTTTTACTTCATGAATAAATGGCTTCAGAAATTCGCTTTCAAACCGGCTATTTCAATCTGGCCATTTTTGCTTGCTTCCCTGATCGTATTCATGCTGGCCTTGATGACGGTAAGCTACCAGACGATTAAAGCTGCGCGATCCAACCCAGCAGAGATGTTGAGATACGAATAATAACCCCTAAAAAATCACCCCCTAATTCCTCCCTGGTGGTGATTGACGGTAAAAACCCCCTTTTGACATGATAGAGGCCCTGTGGAGGAGGTATGTAGCATTCGATGAGTAATCTAGAGGATCTTTTCATAAAGCTGGATATCCAGGCTGTCGCTCCCCTGATTGTCGGTATTCTGATGCTGGTTCTTGGAACCATAACCCTGATAAGAGAACGAGAATCGAAAGTCAGTTCCTCATTTTTTATGGTCACCTTCAGCATCTTCGTCTGGTTGGGTTCACTTCCCTGGCTTTATACAGCCATCAGCGAGCATGAAGCCCTATTCTGGATCAGAATGGAACATTTCGGAGTAGCCTTCATTCCCAGCTTCTTTTTTATTTTCACCCTCGATATCATCCGCCGCTACGAGAAATACAAATATTTTGCCTGGGCCAGTCTTATCCTTTCCGGTGGATTTTGTACAGGCTTTGTATTGACCCCTTATCTTATCGAAGGCGTTTCGACTATGCCGTGGGGATCTTATGCCCGCTATGGCCCCTACGGATATAGTTTTGTTCTGTTTATGGGCATATTTTTGCTTATCAGCTTGGATTTGATCTGGATCGAATTTAGGAAGAGCACGTCGGCGCGAGAACGCAATCGAAATTTTGGAATATTTCTCGGGGTGGCCGTCGGCTTATTCGGGGCGATTGACTTCCTTGGAGCATTCGGGATTACAGTTTATCCTCTTGGATATATCCCCATTTTTGTTTGCATGCTGATTCTCGGCCAAACGATCATGCGTTTCCGTCTGATCGATTTAACCCCTTCATTCGCGGCTAAAAATATTCTTGAAACTATGGAAGGGCTCGTCGCTGCCGTTAACCTGGATGGGAAAATATCTTTCGTGAACCGATCATTATGCGAGCGGCTTGGCTACAAGGAAGAGGACCTCAGAGAAAAGGAATTATCCCTCTTATTCGATACGAATGAGAGTAATTTTCCTCAGAACATCGATAAAAACTGGGTGCTTCACGATGAAGAGATGCTGTGGCTGGCAAAAGATGGCGCCGAAGTGGAGATGAGCATTTCGGCTTCGGTGATTAGGGATAAAAAAGGCGAGGTGGCGGGGATTGTGTATACAGCTACCGATATTACGCAGCGCAAGAAATATGAGCAGGAGCTCATCGATGCAAAAGAATCGGCCGAACAGGCCAACCGGGCCAAAAGTGAGTTTTTGGCCAATATGTCCCATGAGATCAGAACACCTCTTAACGCCGTACTGGGATTTTCAGATATTTTATCCGATACCAAGCTGAATAACCTCCAAAGGGATTACGTGGACACTATACGGGAAAGCGGAAAACTGCTCCTGGCTCTTATCAGCGATATACTGGATTTTTCGAAGATAGAGTCGGGAGAGATCGATTTGGAGGAGATCGGGTTCAATCTGAAAAATTTGGTGGAGGATATACTGAAAATCGCGCGGCCTAAAATGACCTCTTTGAAAGTCGAGCTTTACTATGATTATGATGAAGAGGTCCAGACCAATTTCGTCGGGGACCCCACACGTGTCAGACAGATCATCCTGAATCTATTGAATAATGCCATAAAATTCACCGAGGAGGGGGAAATCGGGGTTTGTGTCGGTCCGGCTTTGGATAAAAGGCCTGAATCCTCCAGTGAGAAAGGCTTTTCTTCTGTGCAGATATCCGTCAAGGATACGGGGATAGGTATACCCAAAGACAAACAAAAATTGATATTCGAAACTTTCACTCAAGCCGATTCTTCCACCACGCGAAGATATGGAGGGACCGGCTTGGGTCTGGCCATCACCCGGGCTCTGGTGGAAAAGATGGGAGGAGAAATTTGGGTGAAGTCTGAGGTGGATAAGGGCAGCGAATTCTCCTTCACCTTAAAATTGAAAGAGGCTGATCCGGCGAGCGTCAAGGATATCATCCCCCTTCAAGCGGATGAACTTCGTGGCAAAAAGGTCTTCATCGTGGACGATAACCTTCATGCCCGGCGCCTTTTGAAGACTTTCTGCCAGAAGGCGGGTTTGCTCGTCATTTTTGAGGCCGCGTCCGCCATTCAAGGCTTGAGCGAACTGGAAAAACTGGATGAAATTCCTGATCTTATTCTGTCGGATGTCATGATGCCTGAAATGGATGGTTATGAGTTTGCACGCCGAATAAGAAGCAATAGCTTCCAAGGGGTAAAGCTTGTGGCGGTCTCATCGGATGCGAGACCCGGCTCGGCAAAGCAAGCCAAGGAATCGGGTTTCGATGCTTTCCTCACCAAGCCTATCACAGAAAGGGGAGTTATCAACGTCTTGAAGACGGTATTGGGAGATAAGCGCAAGGCGGGGCAAATCGTCACGACCCACATGGCCGAAGAATTGATAAAGAAAGAAATTAAGGTACTTGTGGCGGAAGATAACGCTGTCAATAAAAAACTCATCGAAATAGTCCTTCATAAGCTGGGTTTCGAAGGAGATATCGTCTCCAATGGAAAAGAAGCTGTGGAGAAGGCGATGAGAGAAGAATACGATGTCTGTTTGATGGATATACACATGCCAGTGATGAGCGGAATAGAAGCGACGGAGGAAATCAGAAAAAAGGGGAACACGAAGCTTCCTATCATTGCCCTTACCGCAGATGCCTTTAAGGAAGGAAGGGAACAGTGCTTGAGGGTCGGAATGAATGATTTTCTCTCCAGGCCTGTCCAGGCGAAGAAGTTGGAACAAAAAATCATGGAATGGATAAGCTGATCTGATTCCAGAGTATTTACATTCTCATCTAATTCTTTATAATCAATGATAAGCGAGGATTATATTTTTAAATGGATGAAGAGCTTGAAATTCTGAATGAAATTTTGAAAGAAGCGAAAGAAACCAATCGACTTCTCCGAGAGATGAAAAATACAATTTCTGTCCTAGCTAAAAAAATAATCCCTGAAAAAAAGCAAGAAGAGGTTATACTGAAAGGGGGACCCGTAGCCGAAATAACCGTCTATTCGCCGGAAAAACTCGAGGAGTGGATAGCCATCTTTGAAAGTAAGGGCCTGAGAGTAGAATTTTCCGAGCCATCTTCAACTGAATCCAATTATTTTGCTAAAGTTTGGGGATATTTGGAAAAGCCCGAAAAAAAGGCGGAAAAAATTCGCGGAAAATAGGGGACGTGTCCGACTAAAAGGACGGAACAATTGGTGAAACTTTGAAAAAAGCAAAAATGAGCTATTACAGGAGGAGCAAAAAAAAGCGATTGAGAGATATTTTTCTCGGTTTTCCCCTTACCCTCATTCTCGTTGTCATCAATATCATTTTGATCGGTTGGCTCATCCATATGCTGCATGCGATCTTTACCGATGCCCTGACACATATGTCTCTTTATGAGTGGACAGAACATTTGTTTCAGCTGGCGAAAAACACTTTTAAAGATTTCTTTGCTTCCATTAGTATCTTAATTTAACCTTGATTATTCACGAGTCAAGGCCACCCCACCCTTACTTTCAAGGTAGGGCGAGGATATTGTCTATGAAGTTGTAGCGTACTACCGCGAGTATGTCCAATTCCTCTTCCTTCTACTGTCTGGGCAAAATTTTCAATAATCAATGACCAAATTTTGCCGAAAAATTGGCTTTGGGTCCCGGCTTGGGATGAATTGGCCCCCTAACAATTCAGGTCGGAGTGAGCAAACGGAGCAAATATTCATGTCTGTGGACTCTTGACATTTGTGTGGTTATCGGTACAATTACGTAAGTAATTACATAATAATCAGAAAAAAATGGATTTCATCAAGGATCTCGGATATCTCGCCATAGCGAGCCGGATGAAGAGGTTGACTGACCGTTTCATGAAAGGCGGCCACGATGCTTACGAATTTTTGGAAATCGATTTTGAACCTCGTTGGTTCTCTGTATTTTACCTGATCTTCAGCCAGGATAATCCTCTTTCTATCTCGGAAATCGCAACCTCTCTTAAGATTTCTCATCCAGCTGTCATTCAGATTGCTCAGATGCTGGTCAAGAAAGGACTTGTCGAATCTTTCCAAGATAGCGAAGACCGAAGAATCAGGCGGTTGGTCATCAACGAGAAGGGAAAGGAGCTGGCAGACTTTTTGCTCCCCGTTTGGAATGATTTCCTGAAGGCGACGGTCGAGCTTTTTGAAAAAGCGGAAGTAGATATGCTGGGGGTTATAGAGAGAATTGAGGCCCAGTTGGATGAAGAGGATGTAGGGAAAAGGATCATAAAAAAGATAAAGGACAGACAATACAAAAGCATTGAGATTCTGGAATTCGCTCCAAAATTCAAGAGCGACTTCAAGAAGTTGAATTATGAATGGCTGGAAAAATATTTCAGGGTCGAAGATCTGGACAAAAAAGTGCTTCTCAATCCTGAGCGGGAGATTATTCAAAAAGGGGGATTTATCCTGTTCGCCCGACTGGGAGGCGAAATTGTAGGGACGACGGCCGTTCTGAAGGTGGAGGATGGCGTTTATGAGATCGCTAAGATGGCTGTGACAAGTAAAGCTCAAGGCAAACAGGTGGGCTTGAGGCTTACTGACGAAGCGATTGAAAAGGCGAGAAAAAAAGGAGCGAAGATAATCGTTCTTAAAACGGATAATAGACTGAGAAACGCGGTCAACCTTTACAGGAAAAGGGGATTCAAGATCTCCCATTCCGAGAAAGGGGCGACCGGAGGATATGACCGTGAGCGGTTCGGTCTCACGATGGGATTGGATTTAACGTAAAAATTTTTTAGATATTTTATGTAATGAATTACGTTTGTTATTACACATAGTTAGCGAGGCTTATGATGATGGAATTTAATACAAAAAAAATAGGATTGATTCTTTTGCTTATTTTTCTTTTTTATGGAATTCGTCTGCCCTTCTTTTCCCCAAGACCAAAAATATCCAGGAGCCGGATTTACCTTAAGTCCTCCATTTTTTCTCCTCCCTCTTTGTCCGTTTTTTTGATAAGATATTCCCATCCCATGATCTTCTGATCGGTATGCATTGTCGAGGATACGGCCATGTCGCATGAATTGAGCATCATCATTCCCTGCAAGAATGAGGGGAAAAATATCCGATCCTGCATCGAATCGGTGATTGAAATTTCAGACGAGATCATCGTGGCCGATTCAGGGTCCACGGACCGTACCATGGAGATAGCCAGAGAATACGATTGCCGCATCATCCAAAGGGAATATGTCTATTCCGCCGACTTTAAAAACTGGGCTATCCCTCAGGCCAATCATGAGTGGGTTCTGATCGTGGATGCCGATGAAAGAGTCTCTCCGGAGCTGGCTGAGGAAATCAAGCAGATTTTGCAGGGAGAACCTGAATATGACGGGTATTTCATTTACCGGAAAAATTATATCTTCGGACGTCTTGTCAAGCATAGCGGTTGGGGAACCGATGACGTTCTCCGATTATTTAGGAGAGATATTTCAAGATACAAAGATATGAGGGTTCATTCGGAAATTGTGGTGGAAACTGGCCGGACCGGAAGGCTGAAGGAGAAGCTTGAACACTTCTCTTATTGGAATTTCGGGCAGATCATGGAGAAGCAAGAACGGTATGCGACGTGTGCGGCTGAAGACCTCCGAGACATGGGAGTCAAATCCAGTTTTTTGCATATGACCGTCGTTCCCTTGTGGCGGTTCATCCGCCAATATTTTATTCAGCGTGGATTTTTAGATGGGATTCCAGGGCTGATCGTCTGTATCATCTCCATGCACTATGTCTTCCTGAAGTATGCTAAACTCTGGACCATGCAGCATGGTCTCGAGCGGCCGAGTGGCGAAAAAATGGGGAAACAAGATGATTAGCCATGATCGTTCAGATAGTGACTCCATTAAGAAAATGGTCAGGGCATAAAGTTTTTTATCGCCGTATAGACCTCATCCACTTCGATTCCCTCCATGCATTTGACCTCTTCGAACTTGCAGGATTTTTGCCGACAGGGGATGCAGTCCAAATTCATCTGGATGATTTTCACCTTTTCTTTCCGGAATGGACCGCTTACTTCAGGAATATTCGGTCCATAGATAGCGACAAGTGGCGTTCGGGTAAGAGAAGCAAGATGAAGAGGGCCCGAATCGGCACCAAAATAAACATCGGAATGAGAGACTAAATAGATTATTTCTTTGATCGAGAGCATACTTATCAAATCATAGAGGTCGAAACGAGCTTTCAGGATTTTCCCCCTTCTTTCTTCCTCTTCTCCCTTCCCAATCAGATAAACCTGAAATTTTTCGTTGGTCAATTTTTCGATCAAAGCGGTGAATTTTCCCATTCCCCAGTCCCTGTATTTTTTCTTGGCACCGATGTGGATAACGATCTTTTTGTCCCGTTTGACGGCTTTTCGGATACCCTCGGATATAAGTTCTTCATCGATTTTGAGCTCTGGGTAGGGAGGGATTTTATTGATGTCGATGCCTAAAGGCGTGAGGAGCCTGGCTTGGTTCAAAACAGAGTGGGAAGGAGTTTCTTCCCCATGTCTTGGTATCAGTTGATTGTAGGCCCAGTTCCGGTTCGGGGTTCGGTAGCCAATCCTGGTTTTTGCCCCGCTCAAGAATGTCAAAAGGGCACTCCTCGGGCCGGAATGAAAATCAACGACCGTCTGGAAACCTATTTTTTTGATTTTTTTACGGAATTGCCGTAAATCATTGATGCCCATGTGGTTCGGGATGGCCAAAACTCTTTTTAGGCCTGGAATAATCTCAGCCGCTTCTTGGAAGCGCTCCTCTGCCACGTAATAGATCTCTGATTCCGGATTCTTTTCTTTATACAGTTGGACAGCCGGTATGGTGAAAATGATGTCCCCTAACAGCCTCAGCCGGATGAAAAGAACCTTTTCGCTCATCGATTTATCGGCGCTCCCATGGATTCACAAAATTTTCTCATTTTATCTTATTAGCTGTCAATTTTTCTGCTTTTTTACGCAAGCATTTCCAAAACCGCATTTAGATATTAGACTCGATCCGAAGAGAGCATTAGGAGGCGATTGAGCGACACCGGAGGATTATAAAATCCAACTGGAGAGAAAGCACTTCCTAACGCTCTGGATTTTCGATCACGGTTTTGGAAGTCTATCTGTTTTTTTTGCCGGCCCGATTGACTTCGCATCTTGCCTCTGGTATATAGGTTTTCCGAAATATTTATGAAAATCAAACTGGTTTGTATCCTCCTGATTTTTCTTCTTCCTTTAAAAATCTTTGCTGGTGTCGTCGAGGACACCACGAATCCGTATATTTTTGATTTTAGCGAGTTTTTTATCCAAAATCTTCCCGGAGCTTATTTCCATCCGACATTTTTCGAAAATTTTGCTCCAGATACAACCCTGCTGATAGAGGAAAATAATGGTTTTTCCTTGATCGATTCTCCGCGGGTTTATTACGAAGGCGATTCTTATACGGATTTCAATTGGTATTGCGATGGTTTCAACATCAATTCTGTTTTGGAAAGCGGAGCGCCAGCCGTCATGTTGCCGCTCTCATCTGTGAAAAGGTACGAACTCAGGGGGGAATCCCCCCTCTGCCAAAGCTATGGGATGAACTTTGTATCTACCCAGCCCGAAGCAACTTACTACCGGATTTGGGCCTCCAATGTTTGGCCACATATGGGAGGGCTGACTCCCGGCGCAGCCTTTTTTATCAGTCCCCATCCGACCTCAGATGAGAGGAACAAATTTTTGTATTCTGAGAGGAGACAAATTCTCTCCAATTATTTTGTGGATTTTGCTTTCGGATCGAAATCTAAAAGAAATTCGGCAATTTCTCTTTCGCTGACCTATTACGATATCGAACGGCAATTCAATGACTTCAGCGTTTTCGATGCAACATTCAGCGAGAAGGGAAAGATTTTTATGGCAAAAACTGATTACCAAAGGGAAATCGGCAATGGATTATTTAGGGTCACGGCAGCTTATAATGCTCGCTCCCGAGACGCTGTTTCGGCCGAACTGGGACGGCTGCCTCAGGAAACTCTGGAAAGAGAAAAACAAGCGTATTTTGTAGGTCTTCACCTCCAGAGAAAAAGGTTGAACATCAGATTTTCTTTTTGCCAGGAAAATGAAGATTTGGCTCCAAACCAATTGAATTTTCTCAAGGATTTAAAAGATAACGATGGTGAAGGCTTTTTCCCTTTTGCCGGATGGGGAGATTTCTCCGGCAGTGCCTTCAGGCTCGGCCTAGATAATGCTTTTATTTTCAAACAGTTCGTCTCTACCGAAATCCGGCTTTTTGCCGATCTTAAGTATGCGACGATAAAAGGAAATGAAAATTCCCATGACTTTAATCCCATAAGTTTTGATCGTTCCCCTTATTTGGTGGTTCTCTGGCAGAAAGGGCTGGATTATAAAAATTATAACATTCAAGGCAAGGCAGGGACTGTCTTCCAGACATCTCTGTCTGAACACTTCAACCTGTACACGAAATTCTTGATGCAATATTCCTCCCTGCGGTTTTCTCGTCCCGATAACAACCTTTCCTCGCTTTCCTTCGGCTATGACATCGGCCTTGTCTTCAAGACTGGCAACTCCGAATTATTGGTTGCTTACGAGAGGATGCCTTATGAAGTAAGAGAAGACGTGAACTATTTTTTAGAGCAGCAGAGACCTTGGGGAACCTATCGCTTTTGGGATGATGCCAATAAGGATCAGTCCTATCAGGTGGGGGAAGAAGGAGAAGTATTCGGCTATACTGGCGGACGATTCCATTCGCTGGATGAAGAGATCGCCACGCCTTTCAAAAAAAGGCTTCTAATGGGTTTTTCAACACGACTTTCCTCGAAATTTACCCTCAATATGAAGGGAATTTTTAAGAATATAAGCAACAACTATTGGGTTAAATTCACGGAAGAATACGGATTCTATGAAACGGTAGGAGAGCAGGATCTCTATTTTTTCTCTCGGCCTTTCACGGATTATGTTTTTACCAATTATGACTTTGATAAGGATCCCTATTGCCTTCAATTCCTGATCCGAATTCTAGGCCAGGAGGATCGGAGATGGTTCTTCTCCTTTTCCTTCATGGCTCACTTGGGGATGGGCTACACTCCCTTCGGCAATGGGCTAGGGGCTAATGATTTCGGTATTTTGGATGAAAGCCAGGCTAATCCCAATACCTGGATTAACGGATACGGAAGGGTG
Organism: uncultured Eubacteriales bacterium; assembly: GCA_964400735.1. Lineage (GTDB taxonomy): Bacteria > Acidobacteriota > Aminicenantia > Aminicenantales > Aminicenantaceae > CAYNVQ01. The sequence continues at coordinate 169,991 of CAYNVQ010000004.1, forward strand.
GACGGGGACAGGGCTTTTGTCGGGAAATTGTTCTTTGGATTTTATTTGGCGAAGAATCTATTTTTGGGGATGAATATCAAGTACCGGGACGGGACCCCTTTTTCTTTTATCGGCTCCACCTACGATCACGATCAATGGGTGTTGTATCTAGAAACCATTCAAGCAGAGAACGAAAAAGGCATCAAGGGCGGACCGAGAAAGGATTACCTTACCGATGTAAGCGTCAAACTGAACTATAGTTTTCGGCTCTTCAACGGGGAGGTGAACTTGTTCGGGAGCGTATTCAACCTGCTTGATTTTGGGAGCGAACTGTCGGAATATGTTTTTTCCGGCGGGAAGCGATATTCGAATGAAATGCAGATACCCAGGAGTGTTAGAGCCGGGATCAAAATCGAATTTTGATCGGGCTTTCTTCGCTTATATCGAGGAGGCCTAATAAAAGGAAAGAAAAGAGATTTTTTAAAATAGCCCGAGGAGGACATACATGAAGAAAAAGATAAGTCGCAGGGACTTTATCAAGACAGGTGCCTCTGCCGGAGCGGGAATTGCATTGGGAGGAATGTTGGCTGCACGACCGGATGCCCAGCAAAAACTGACCAATTCCCCCCCATCGCCGCGTATGGCTCCCCCGATGGAAAAAGTCCGGATTGGCTTTGTGGGGGTTGGCGGAATGGGAACCGCTCATGTCGGGAATTTATTGAGGATCGAAGGAGCAGAATTAAGGGCGGTTTGCGATATCGTGGAGTGGAAAGTCGAACGGATACAAGCTATGTGTGCGGCTGCTGGCAAACCCAAGCCCGAGGGATACACAAGGGGGGAGACCGATTTTAAAAGGATGTGTGAGCGAAATGACCTTGATCTCGTCTACAACGCTACGCCGTGGGAGTGGCATGTGTCCATATGTTTGGAGGCCATGAGCAAGGGAAAGCATGCGGCGACCGAGGTCCCGGCAGCCATCTCTATCGATGATTGCTGGAATTTGGTCGAGTTTTCGGAAAAAACCGGGAAATATTGCATCATGATGGAAAACTGCAATTATGACAGGATCGAGATGATGATCCTGAACATGTTGAAGAAGGGAGTGTTGGGAGAATTATTGCACGCCGAATGCGGCTACCTGCACGATCTGAGGGCCGTCAAACATGATATGCTGGGCGAGGGGGTATGGCGTCGTGCCCACAGTATGAAACGGAACGGAGACCTTTATCCTACCCATGGGCTGGGGCCCGTAGCTCAATGCATGGACATAAACCGCGGAAATCGGTTCGATTATCTTGTTTCCTTTGCCACCAAATCGCGAGGCCTTCACCTTTACGCCCTGGAGAAGTTTGGCCCGAACAGTCCACAGGCCAAGGAAAAGTTTGTCCTGGGCGATGTGGTGACCACAGTGATCCGGACCGAAAGAGATGAGACCATCGTGGTTCAACACGATACGAACAGCCCTCGTCCCTACAGCCGCGATATATTGGTGCAGGGAACGAGAGGTATCGTCCGAAAATATCCTACACCTTTGATCTATATCGAGGGAAAGAGTCCTCCCCATAGTTGGGAAGATTTGGATGCTTATCAAAAGGAATTCAACCATCCGGTATGGACTGAGATGGAGGAGATGAGCAGAGGGGCAGGTCATGGCGGAATGGACTTTATAGAAGATTACCGGTTGATCGATGCGTTGCTGAAAGGGCGGGAGCCGGATATGGATGTTTACGATGCAGCGGCGATCAGTTCGGTTTCTGAATTGAGCGAGCGCTCGATCAACTCCGGAAGCAAGCCCCAGTCCTTTCCGGATTTCACCCGGGGTATGTGGAAGAAGTCCCGAGAGCTCCAGGTCATGAAAGTCAAATCTTGAAAACGAAAGAGCGGTGGGATAACCTGCCGGTGGTTTGATTCAGAACAACATTTACAATGCCCTTGAAGAAAGCATCCTTTGGAACAACGAGAGCAGCACTGGGCTGTGGCGTCATTCTCATTTTTTTTACAGGGATTTTTGGAATCGTTCTTTCGTTTTTTACCGATGACCAAGAGTTGGCATCTGCGGTTAGAACTCGTTGTTTCATCGGTCTATTGGTCGGAATAGCTATGGTCATAGCTTGGAAAATTTATCGTTCCAAGGTCGAATAAAAAAAGACAAAAGGAAAGGTTGTCAAATGCTCATTCTTTGGAGGATGAATCTTTTTTTTTATAAATGTATTCCATGAGAGACATTATATTTTCGACAGGATTATCTTCAAACATCACACCGACCGCAAATAGCTCTCCATCATAAAGATGCCTGATCCATTGAACTCTTCCGAAGAGACGGAAAGCCTTGCTCTTTCGTCCCAATGAAAGCTCTATTTCCAAAAGTGTTCCAATCTCCAGGAGTTTGTTGGTGATGATTTTGATTCCGCCTGATGAAACATCTTCGGTGAAGGCCAAATAGATATTTTCGTCGAGGGGATTTTTATCTTCCGAAATAATCAAAAATGTGAGTTTGTTTTCTTCTTTTAGCCTGATTTCTTTCCGTTGGTTCTTCATTCCAAAAGCCTGCTTTTCCAGCGGATTTTAAGAATTAAATTTGTCATTTGCGCAGTTAGAATATTGTTGATTACGGGACATAGATTAATATCCTTATGGATTGATGTAAATAACCCTTTGAGATGATTTGGGGGAGGATTTTAGCCTTTGGTTTTGTCTTTTTTTTCTCGCACGCGTTCTATGAAACCCGAAGGATTGACGACAGGACCGGAGTCGGTCTTGTTGACCGTCTCTTTTAAAAATTGGATGATGTCCTTTGGTTCGATTTCCGGATTGACCTGAAAGGCCAGTGCAGCCAATCCTGCGATATAAGGGGCACCCCAGCTCATTCCCCCCTGCCTGTCGTATGTATAGACATCGATACCTCTATGGCTTGCCACGGTCTTGTTGGAGCCTGGAACCCTGAGCACATCTCCTTCAGAGCTGTAGTAGCCTGGGATGTAGTTTTGCGGTTCATCGGGATTTTCTCCTGCCTTAAGAGACAGTATGCCAAAATCCAATAGGGATTGATCACAGGTCACAACGAGTATTCCCTGGGCCTCTGCCTTCTTTAAAGTATCATTCCACTCCTCATAGTGAGGCTGTGCCGAGAAGCCCCCTGTAGAAATGCTGACGACTCGTATCTTTTCTTTTTCGGGAAGTCTTCTGTTCAATTCAAAGATTTTTTTTAGAGAATCTATATAAGGCTTGTTATCCTGCTCCCACATCGGAACGGCAAAATAGGTAAGGGATGCGCCGGGTGCGACTCCGATGTTTTGTCCTACAGCGATGGAGGCTATGGGTGAGCCGTGCATTTGGGGCGGAAGGTCTCCGAGTCCTGTTTCGTCGTACCGGTTGATTTTAGATGTGTATTCGGTATGGCCCAAGAGAAGGGGTTGGTCGATGATGGCCAGGCCTATGCCGGTGCCGTCGATTCCCTTTCGGTGCAGTGAACGGACACCCAGCCCTGGGTTTTTTGCATTTTCGATGAGTTCAGCCGGGTTGAATCCTTTGGGAAGCTTTTCTTTGGGAGGCCATTCGGTGAGGGAATCGAAGGAAATCGAATCCAGAAAATCTTTTTGGTCTGTCAAGTTCAACTCTACGAGCGAGACGTCGGCCAGGCCCCAAAATCGATCGATCTTTCTCAGGTCGTCCTCAGTTCTAAGAACGAGTTTCTTGTCCTCTCCGATATTGATCCGTTCCCCTTGGTGATAGATCCTCCTCAGGGTAAAGGGTGCCGGATCGTTCCTCATTTTCCAAAAAGCGATCTGAAGGTCCGGATATTCATAGCCCAGCATCTGCATCCCACCGTCATTGGCTTCTGTCTTTTTCAAGGGTTCCCCGAGCAGAGCCTTTATCTCTTCGGGTTCGGTCAGCTTAAAGGCGATCTTTCCGGATTTTAGGGCATCCTTAATGATTGTGATGAGCTTTTCTTTATCATGGCCTTGGCCAAACGCGATCAAAATAAAGATGGACGACACAAAAATAAGGAATTTGGCGATGATTGGTCTCATAATGGGCCTCCTGCGTATATTATTTTCATTTTAGATGCATTCCGTTCATATTCTGATACTGAAAAAATGGTACAAGAGTTTCGTCAGCTTTTAAAGGACGGAAAAATTATTATTCCCAGCGCATTTTGTAGATGTTGAATTCCTGGAAACCGTCCGGTTTTTCCTGAAAGCAGTAAAGATGTCCTCGTCTGGATTTTGCGCAGGGATAGGCGTCTCCCAGAATCAAAATATTTATGGCTTTTCGCGCTATGAAAAGACCATTCGCGTTGAAAATATCATAGATGTATTCTTGGGGGTTAGCTCCCCTTTCAAATGTCATCACGAAGATCCGGCCTTCATCATCCAGAAAAAAATCACCCATAGGAGGCCAGAATTTCGGAAACCAGATTTTCTCTCCGAAGGGTTCATACAGCTCTTCCCTTTCTCGGATCACCTCGTGAGAGACGGCAACGGGATCATATTCCTTCCGGATTTTTTGTATGAGGTTCCCCTTCAAATCGTACTTGACTATTTCGTATCCCCTGTCTTCACAGGCTAGAAAAATATTGTCTACGGTAATCTGCCGGGTGTTAAAAGGGCGCGAAATTATTCCTCGAGTTCCCTGGGTGTTGAAATCATAGACATTCTGGGTGCCCAGTAGCTTTATTTCCTCGAAATCTGTATCGTAAAGGCTGAAAGCCCAAACATACATGTACTTGTCTGATGGAGCCGGATGTTTATCCCAGAGGCCAAAATAATGACCGTTCTCCAGTGGATAAAGCAGTCCAACCTTTGTCGGGTATCTTGTCTCCTTTTCCAAGTTTCCATCCTTGTTAAAGATTAATATTTTCCTGTTCCCATTATCGGAGACGATGATGTTATCCTGGCTATCGATGCCCGTCCAGACGATATACTGTATCTCTTCCGGCCCTTGGCCTTTCCGGCCAAAAGAGGCCGTAAAGTTTCCATTTGGGTCGAATTTGAAGATCAAATCACCTTCTTTATCAGTTGAGAAGAAATAAATGTTTCCTTTTGAGTCAACTTCGAAGTCTGTGGAATCAGCAATGCCCAATTCTCCTATGTCATCGCTGGAAAAGTCGATGGTCATTTCCTTTTCCAAACTTAAATTGGCTGCCTCTCCCTTAATTTTATAAGGCTCCGCATGGTTGATGATGATTTCTATATCCCCCTCGATTATTTTTTCCACCTGTTCTTTTGGTGGCGAACAATCTAAGACAAAGATAGATGCAAAGACAATAAGGGCCACTTTCTTCATTCATCCCTCCGAGGTATTTCTAGGATACTTGTCCTCGTTCTATGTACAATTGAAATCTTAGGTTATTCCCCTACGATTCTGGACTTTCTCTGCTTCGAATTCCTTCCTCGAGAGCGAGGTTGTCTTCTATATGAAGACCGTTCCGAAGGGAGCTTTTCCAAGGGTGTTGTGATTTCGAATTAGATACTGTGTCCCTCAAAATCAAAATGTTCTTGGTTCGGACATAGGGCCGGATAAAACGATAAAAGTTCCCTTAGTCGGATAGTTTATTTCTGAAAGGTCAGAATTTCGATGGCCAGGTTGTCGACCAGTTTCCAACGTATTTTTTGGGTCCCCATGACTGTTGGGCTGTGGACGAATTTGATGTGGGTGGGGTATTCGACGGGTATTCCTGCGGCCGCATCTACGGCTATCCATTCGCCCAGCCATACCTCGCACCACATGTGCCCTACCCAGTTGTCCCCATTCAGTGCTTCTCCGAAGGCTATGCGTGTCGGGATCCCTGCCGCCCGGGCAAGGGAGGCAAAAAGGGTGGAGTATTCGACACATTTTCCTCTCTTTCGACGGAGAACTTCTGGACCGGAAAGGGTTTCGGCAATGTATTCTGTTTTGATGTTTTCATAGACCCAAAGAAGAATTTTTCGCACAAGTGCAAGGACATCCTTTTCATCACCCTTTATTTCGGCGAGCTTTTTTTGTATGGATGGATCTTGAGGTTTGATATACTCGGTATTCTCCAGGAAAGGAGCGAATTCCTTCTCGTTGATGGGTAAATCGAATTCTTTAGAGATAGAAGGTGGCCGTTTGATTTCAAGAACAGCCTCGTATCTATCTCCCTCCTTTTCCTCTTCGATCACTCTTTGCCTATTATCGACGAAATTAAATTCATCGAAAGGTATCCTTTGCCACTTGATGGCAATCTGGGTTTTGTTGACATCCCAGACGTTGGGAAAGCAGGGGTCGGCATGAACGGTCAATGTCAATCCATCGGCCGTATTGAGATAGTCGATGTTTCGGGCATTTTGGGCTGTGGTGGGGTAAGAGCGGCTGTTGAGCTCCAGAAACTTGATCTGTTTGACCAGGCCCTTTTCATCGATATAAAAGATCATGGTGATTCTCTCCCGGACCTTGGCGATGATGCCTTTCTTTGAATCGGGCAAGACCTCGACATCGTATTTTGTGATTTTTGATTCGATAGGATTGAAAACTTTTAAGGCAAAATTTGCCTCGTCTTTCTTCTGGTAAATGAGATGTCCAAGAACGACATCGAAAAAGACGTCATTAAAAAGTATTTTTTGTCTTTCGATTTCCCCCCCATCGGTCTGTCTGGACAGAAATAATTGTCCATCCCTGATTTCACCCCGTATCTTCGTTTGTCTTGATTTGAATTTAATAACAAGTTCGAAAGCGACGGGTTTCAGGTCGTCATCGACGATGTAATAGCCTTCCTGGGTGATATCTTGAGGATTGAAGCCGGCAATATCTGTTTTGATCATTTGGTCAATTTTGTATTTCTTAAGGCCATTCTGTAGGTCTTCCAAAACTACATGTTCATAACCGTAGCCTTTCCCGTTTCGCTCCAGTTTCAGCCACGACTCCTTGGTTTGGGCGTATGAGGAAGAAATAAGACAAATGTAGGTGACTAATAAAAGGAAAAAGCGGAACAAGAGGACAAATCTTTTCATCTATTATTTTATTTTAGAGCAAAATGATTCCAATATAAAGCATTAAATCTCTATCCTGAATTATTCATAAAAAAATGCCTATAACTTTATCTATTACAGCAAGATCATGTAGTTTGCCTAATATTGGTGTAAATTATTATGAAAAAATTTGCATCCATTTAACGGGCATTTTTCACCGTTTGGACGGGCCTATTTCGTTGGGTGGGGTGGCGGCTTCGTCGTAGCCCGGGTAGATTGGGTGGGATCGCGGGGTTTGGTTGGGACGGCAGTGTACTACAACTTCATAGGCTACTTCCTCGTCCTACCTTGAAAGTAAGGGTGGGGTGGGTTGGCGTGGGGTGGGTTGGCCTTGATTCGTGAATAATCCTGGCTATTTGTCTCTTCAGTTCAGAAAAATTAAAATACAGCTAGAACTTTTTTCCTTCTCATACGTCTTTGGATTTGGAACAAGATGAAGAAAATAAAGAGGTGAACACCGGAGACGGAAAGGTCGACAGGAAGAGCAGTCGAATGGGCCACCAGCAATTTGACGAGATTTTTAACCAGCACAAAAACGCAATTTACAGCTTTGCCTGTCATTTGACCCAGGACAGAGGAGAAGCGGAGGATTTGTTTCAGGAGACATGGCTTCGTGTGGCCCAGCATTTTCCAAAGGTTTTGGACATGAAGAGAGTAAAATCTTGGCTGTTTACCATAGCTGCCAACCTGCATAAGGATGGGCTTCGTAAAAAGCGGGTAAGGAGGCGGTTTATTTTCCAAAAAAGATGGGAGACGTCTCTGAATCAAATAGATGGGGAAGCCGTCCCTGATAGAGGAAACTCAGAGGCTTTGAACGAATCGGAAAGAGTGGAAATGGGATTGGCCATTTCCCATGCCCTGAGCAGACTTCCGGAGAAATATCGGTTGATATTCGTGCTAAAGGAGATCGGCGGGTTCAAGCAAGAAGAAATCGCTAAAATGCTGAATATTCCTATCGGGACGGTCAAATCCTTGATGTTCAGGGCAGTAAAGAGGCTTCGCCAAGATTTGGCAGACTACCACTGCCATTGGATCAAGCAAAAAGAGAGAGGGACCAATGAGATGCAAAGATGTTGAACGTATGATAGTGAACTTATCTGAGGAAGTCTTGGACGAAAACACTACAAATAGGATGAAAAATCATATCGCTGGTTGCCCTCGCTGTGCAGCTTTGGAAGGTGATCTCAAAAGGATCAGGACTTTTCTTCAGCATGAGCCTTTCCCGACAGTATCTGAAGGATTTTTCGAGCAAACAAGAGCCCGATGTCATGCCATCCTGTTGGAGCCGTCAAGAGCCGAAAGCAAAGCCGAGCGTCCTTCTGTTCCTTGGTGGATTTGGGCGGCTTTCTCGGCTCTTCTCATCCTCACCGGCATTTTGATGTTGCCCCTGGCGGCCGGGATCGACCTCGATCAACCGCTCAGTTTTCCCGAGTTTGGAGTCATCCTATTGGTGTTCCAGAATCTGGTGATGCTCTTTTTTGCCCCTGTTTTGTTTCAGAGAATCCGCTTTCCGAAAGATAGTTCTAAAAATGGTCTCATGCCTTCCGGCCCCCGTGAAGCGTGAGAAAGGAGGTCTAACATGGCAGAATCAGCCGGAAAAACAATCGCCATCATCATTCTGGTGGTATTGGCTATATTGATTATCGCGCGGTTCACACCTTTTATTTTTGCCCCTTTGGGTGTTTTCCCGCATGTTTGGAAGTGGTGGAGATTTCCTAGAGTCGAGTCCATAGAAATCGGTCCATGGGGCGTGCTCAATTTCACTTCCTACTCAATTATATCGCTTATTCTTCTGGCGATCTGGATTTTTGTGATTGTCTGGGTCTACAGAGATGCAGAACGACGGGGTATGAACGGAGTGCTATGGGCTTTGCTCGTTTTTATCGGCAACCTGATCGGGCTCCTAATCTATCTAATTGTCCGGTCGAACAATGCGGCTTCCTCTAGAGAAGGGCCGACGACTCGGCCATCCTCGCAGAAATGTCCGAATTGTCAGCTGCCGCTTTCACCCAGCTATGCTTTTTGCCCCAATTGCGGGGCGAGTTTGCAGCCTGTTTGTCCTCAATGCAAAAAGCCGGTAGAAAAGGGTTGGAAGGCCTGTCCGCATTGTGGAGAAGAGCTGAAGAACTGAGCAAACCGAGACCCCTATCCTTATCGCCGGCTTTGAATTAGTGCCAGACATTAACAGCAAGGATTAATAAGGGGCCAGTTTTCAATCCGTCCCAATTGATTCATCAGAGAAAAAGAGTTTCTTTATCGTTCTTGACAGAAAACAGAAATTGGTGTAAATTCTCAGATAGCCTATTAATATTATAGATACTATAGTTATTATAAATTATTCCACTGTTCCGGCTTAATCATCAACATTAATATTGGAGGAACGAATTATGAAAACGAGAATCAAAGAAGTGCTGGATGAGAAAGCTTCTGAGGTGATTTGGATCAGACCATCGGACACCGTGTATGAGGCGATTCAGCAGATGGTTAACCATAATATCGGCGCTGTATTGATCGTTTCGGAAGATGGAAAGCTGGAGGGGATTTTTACCGAAAGAGATATCCTCAAGCTGTGTGTGAGCAGGAGCGATACATTGAGGAGCCCCAAGGTCGAGTCCGTGATGACGACAGACCTTATTATCGGATTGCCAGGAGACGATGTAGATTATCTCATGGGGATTATGACTGAAAATAAGATCCGCCACATTCCCATCCTGGAAGCTGACCGCATCATGGGGATCGTCTCGATCGGAGATCTGGTCAAATCGCAACTGAAGGATGCTCATTACGAAAACCGGTATCTCAAAGATTACATCATGGGGAAATATCCAGGTTAGTTTCCTATGAGCAGCGAATCGGCGGTCATATGTCCCTATTGTCAGGCTAAAAATCCTCAAGATTCCCGGTTTTGCCGCCAATGTGGATTTCCCCTGTCCGAACTGAAACCTTCCAGGGAAATGAGCTCTCCAGCCGAAAAAAAAGAACCACCGAAACCAAAACGATCCGCAGGCCTGAACAGGACCTTTGCCCAGGAAGCTTATTTGCGGGGAGGGATGAAATTTTTGGAGTCTTAAAAAGAGAGGATGGCGAGAAGACGTTCTTTTGCGGCTGAACGGACTAAAAGGATTAGAGTAAAGATTAATTTTCGTTCAACATCTCATCGTTTTCGGTGATTTCAGAAAAGGAAATATCATCGGCCGATTCACACCAAGGGGTGATTTACTTCTTTAGAGAAAAGTCTATACTTTGCGATAGGCCTTGGAGCTTATTTTAAGAAGACCGAGATCTGGTTTGAGGAAAGACACTATGCAATATGGCACTTATAAGAAAAAAATACTCATAGTAGATGACGACCCGACCAGCTTGAAGATATTGGAATCCATGCTTCCTGAAGAAAAGTACAAGGTGATCAAAGCGCAAGATGGTGAGGAGGCTCTGGAGTCTGCGTTCGGTGATCCTCCGGATTTGATCCTGCTGGATATTATGATGCCTGGGATCGATGGATTCGAGGTAACCCGAAGAATAAAAACAGACGAGCGCACTAAAGATATCCCTATCATCATCATCACATCCCTAGAAAAGTCTGAAACCATGATTTCAGGGCTTAAGGAAGGGGCAGAGGAGCTTCTTAATAAGCCAGTACATTCCACAGAGCTTCTAGCTCGGATTAATTCGATGGTCCGGCTCAAGGAATATCGCGATCAATTGATTATTCGAACTCTCTCCGGAATGAGTTTTAGCTCTATCACAAAAACTAAAGAAAAAGTTGTTCTCCCTCAGGATGAGATGCCTTTGATCCTGCTTGTCGAAGACTCGGAGGTCGATGCTAGGATCGTCCAGAGCGCGTTGGAAGGAGAACCTTTTCGGCTGAAATGTTTCAATGCGGGCAAAGAAGTGCTTTCCTTTGTCGGTCAGTCCAAGGTAGACTTGGTCCTTTTAGATATCCTGCTTCCAGATATGAATGGGTTCGAAATTTGCCGCCGGCTGAAAAAGAATCATAAAGATGTCCAGGTTGTAATAGTGACCTGTTTGGATGACATGGAAAGCAAAATCAAGGGAGTTGAGTTGGGGGCCGATGATTTTCTGGTAAAACCCATAGTTGCGCGAGAGCTCAAGGCCAGACTGAAGGTTTTACTTGAGAAAAAGGGCTATCTTGATGAACTCCGCTCCCACTATAGAGAAGCCCTTGATTCGGCCAAGCACGATTGGCTCACAGGGCTTTTCAATCACGGTTATTTTCAACAATTCCTGGGATATGAGCTGCAACGTTCGCTTGAGCAGGGATTTCCTGTAAGTCTGATCATGATCGATGTAGATGACTTCAAACGCTATAACGACATCCTAGGCCATTCGGCTGGCGATGTGATTCTAAGAGAAATGGGGCAGGTCATCAGGAATATTATCAGAGAAGTGGATTTCGCCGCCCGGTACGGGGGAGAAGAATTCGCCGTGGTTTTGCCCTATGCGGGAAGAAGGGAGGCAAAAATTGTGGCCGACAGGATTCACGGGGCTCTGACCTCCCATGATTTTTTCCATGACAGGTCGATTAAGCTGGGCAATCCCACTGTCAGTCTGGGAGTGGCTGTTTTTTTGGAGGAGGCCGCCACCAAGGAAGATCTCCTGAAAAAAGCCGATAAACTGCTTTACCAGGCCAAAAAGAATGGCAAAAACCAAGTCTGTCTGGAAGAGACGAAATCTCTTTCCCTAAGAAATCACTGATCTGCCGTTCGATCCTACCCAGTCCGCTCCTATCCAATCCCTAGTCGTCCAATGGGTAAAAAAAGCCGAGCCGGACTGAGCTTTTTTGCGTTGAGCTGGCCCAACAGTCCTTGACAAATAAATAAAAACCTTTTAGATTACAATTCTCTTCATTTTAAATAATCCTAATTAATCAAGAGGTGATTCGATGTCGGAAAAATATGACAAAAAAGCCGATCTGGCGGGACCCGGTATCGGTGATTATGCCGAGCTGGAAAAAATCTTGCCGGCGGACTACAATTCCATCTTAACTCCCAAAGAAACCATGGCCGCCCTGTACTCTGTGAAGGATTACATCGAGAGAAATCTGTGTGAAGAACTTAATTTGATGATGGTTCAATGCCCACTTATTGTCGACGTGGAGAGTGGAGTAAATGATATGCTGGATCGTGATGGTTCTAGGACTCCCATTCAATTTCACATCTCAAACGACCGTGATAAAAATCCAATTGATGCTCAAGTCGTCCAAGCTGCCACCAAGTGGAAACGGGTGGCCCTGAAACAGTTTGGTATGGAAGTCGGCGAGGGCCTCAATACGGACATGAGGGCTGTGAGAAAAGACTATTTTCTCGATCATGACCATAGCGCCTATGTCGATCAATGGGATTGGGAACTGGTGATCACCGAAGATCAGCGCAACTTGGATTTCTTAACCAATGTCGTGAAAAAGATCTGGAAGGTCCTCAGGGGAGCTGAAGCAAGTGTTCAAGAGATGTTCCCTCAGCTCAAGACAGATAAATATCCTGATTTGCCGGAAGAGCTCACTTTCTTGCATGCAGAAGAAATTCTCGAGATGTTTCCAGATTTGCCCAGGAAGCAGAGAGAAACTCAGGTCCTTCAGAAATATCCGGCAATTTTTATTTACGGTGTTGGGTATCCCTTGGAGGATGGCCTTCCTCATGAGATGAGGGCTGCCGATTATGATGATTGGATCACGCCGACGGCCTCAAAAGACGGAAGACCCATGCATGGGCTGAATGGAGATATCCTGGTTTGGAATCATGTGACCAAGCGCCGTCACGAGTTGACTTCCATGGGCATCCGGGTGAATGCTGAAACCCTGAAGCAACAGCTCGAGATGAGTGGCCAGATGGATTTTCTTAATTTCCCCTATCACCAAGGTATCATCAACGGAACTCTTCCCCTTACAATCGGTGGGGGAATCGGGCAATCCCGTACCTACATGTATATCTTGAAAAAAGCACATCTCGGAGAAGTCAGCGTGACTGTATGGCCCAAGATCCTCAAAGAAATGTGTGCGAAGAAAAATATTTTTGTTTTGGAATAGAAATTCAGGATACAGAAGAAAAATCCGATCTCAGGCTAAAGGAAGCCGAGCATGTAATTTTATCACCAAATGAGGGACCAGCTGCTGTGGATAAAGCTGGCTGATATTTTGCTGTAAGAGTTATTTGGCCAAACAATAAAGAAAATGCCCCAGTTGCTCGTGGCTTTGGTGTTCTGCTCGACTTTCTCAGGACTCTAATTATTTTTTACCTAGAAAGCTGGTCCGGATTTACGTCCATTTCTAGATTGTCGCGGTTTCTGGTGAAGGGCCGAGGTCCATCGTTTCTTGAATAGTCTCAACAAATTGCTTAAGATGTTGGTATAAGATGTGTTCACGGACTGGGGAAAATGATTGTAAAAGGCTTTCAATACAATAAAAGCGAAAACCCATCGTGGAGGCCAAACGAGGATGAAAACAAAAACGGATATGTATACCAAATTTATTTTGACGGTTATCGCCATCTGTCTGGTTTGGATTTGCGTGAGAGATATTCATGTGATACCGAAGGTTTACGCGGCACCCGAAGATAACATTGTGGATGTGCGCATAAAGGCTGTAGAAAGAATCCCAGGTAAAGAATGGGATGCTTTTCTTGTTGACTTTGATCAGGAAATACCTGTAAAAGTAAACAATACGCGTGCAATTCCTGTGGATGTCAAGAATGAGCTTATTGCGGTCGATGTCAAGAATGTGGAAGTTCAAAAGACTTTGACACCCATAAAAAAATGAAGGACATTCCTGTTTTGTGCCCTGAGAGCGGGTAAGATTCCCGGTGAGGCAGACAAAGGTTGAATAGTAAAGGAGGATTGCTTGAGAAAAAAGATTGAGACTCTGAAAGATGGAACAAAGGTTATAATTCGCAATCTGCATATGGATGATCTTGATAAGCTGATGAAGTTTTATCGGGAACTCCCCCCCGATGACAGAGTGTATCTGAAAGTGGATGTTACCAAAAGGAATGTAGTGAAGCAGCGGCTGCATCTGATGGAAGAAGGAACCGCCTTTCGGATTATCGCTCTTCATGAGGATGAGATAGTCGGAGACGGCATGTTTGAAATCTCGGCAGAAGAGTGGCGAAGGCACCAGGGAGAGATCCGGGTGATAGTGGCCCGAAACTTTCAGCGAAAAGGATTGGGCATGATCATGATGAGGGAGCTTCATTCTCTGGCCATAAACAAGAATGTCGACAAGATTGTGGTACGGATGATGAAACCCCAGAAGGGAGCCAGGAATATTTGCAAAAAGCTTGGTTTCCATAAAGAGACGATCATCCCCAATTATGTGTGGGATCAGGCAGGGAATCCGCAGGACTTGGTCATCATGACCTGTGATGTCAAAGATTTTTGGAAAGAGCTCGAACATTTCTACAAAGACTCTGACTGGCGCCGCAGCCGCTAATACTTAGCTTGGTAATAAATTTGATGACAGGTAACTAAATTAGTTTTCCGACAGAATTACTAATTTAGTTACCTGTCACTAATTATAAGGAATAAGGGAAAAAAGGTATGTCCTGTAGAAAGAAGGGGAAATCAGTTAAATTTTTGTTTCTTCTATTCATTCTTTTGGGCGTTTCTCCATCAATTTTTGCCGTAGCCGGAAAGCGGCCAATCATTTTGGGGATAGGTGGTGGTTACTCCTTTATTCTCGATTCTAAGTTGCGTTCTTATGAGGTTTACTACCCGCAATTGATTTATTTCAGCGAACAATTGTCTCTTAAGCACAATTTGAATTTGAGCCTTCAGTACTTTCCTTGGAGAGGGTTTGGATTTCAATTGGAATTCGACCGTCAGGTAGGCGGCTACACTTCCGATTTAAAATGGTACGGTCATCTAACCGATGATCCGATGAATCCCATCGTAGAGGTCAACTATATCGAGGATCCTTACCGGGAAAACTGGCCCATATCGTCCATCACTCTTTCCGTGATATATGTATTGAAGTTTGAAAGCGAGGTGAAAGTTCGCCCTTATGTATCTGCTGGAGTGGGTTATTATTTTCTGAGCGGGGATCAAGAACGTTTCAAAGACAGAACTCGGCTAGGTCCGCAGAAATCAGGCCGTTTAGTGAAATTGGGCCTGGGGATTAAATACCAGCTTACTCCCAGGTTCGGAGTCAATTTTAAAGGGATCGGCGCGACCATGTGGCGAAAAGAATATGGATTCAGGGGTCCCCTGGAGATTGGCCCTAAACAGTTCGATTATGAAGCTTATGCAAAAGCGGGGAGAATTATCCGGCAAGAAGACCAGCTCGTTAATTCCTTCAGCTATATAAGCATAGTTGTGAGTCTGGAATACACTTTTTGATACTTGAGTGACTTGCTTTTCAGGAGCTTTATTCCGTCGGGGAAATAAAAAGATTCTACAGGAGAGGCCTATGAGAGATTTATTTCGATTTCTCTTCGGAATCCTGGTCCTCTTTTCTTTTTTTGTTGATAAAACAGCGGGTGAACGAAAGGAAGCCGATGCCTTCGTGCATCATTTGAAAGTAGTGAATAAATTTGGTGGTCTGGAAGTTCCAGTGGAGCAATCCTTCGATAATCCAGTGGATATAGCCTTGAGCCAAGAAGGCCGCCTCTATGTCCTGGATTCCAATGATCACAACATCAAAATTTTTCAGGACGATGGGACTTTCTTGAAAATTATCGGCCGCGAAGGAAATGGGCCGGGGGACCTCAGACGCCCCTGGATGTTCAAGTTCATTCGGGATAAAATTTATATCGCAGATGCCAACAACCGAAGGATTCAGATTTTTAACTCGGATGGTCGATATGAATCAGGATACAAGGTCCCCATTGGATTCGGGAAAGGAATGGCCTTTGATAGGCAAGGCCATCTCTATTTAAATACCCAGGGATTGCGTAGCTCCAACCTGATATCTGTCTACGACGATCAGGGAAACCTCTTGAGAGAGTTCGGTGAGCTGGAAGGCGAATCCTTCGATTTTTATGATTTCAGGCTCATCAAGGAACAAATCAAAAAAGGCCAGATCCCGGATTCTATGAAAAACGACCTTTTGTTGATCACCGATGGAAAAGGCGATCTCTTTGCTGTTCATAACAGCCTGAGCAAATTGAAAAAGTTTTCTCAAGATGGCGAACTCTTGTTCGAATCGGAAATCGAGGCCGAAGAATATAAAAATATCTATAGAGAGTTCATGGATAAAAACAAGAAAATTGAGAATAGACCGAACGTATATCACCCACTGCGTTATGTAAATGACCTTTGCGTGGATCGAGAGGGTAACCTTTTTGTTTTGTTGAATGTCCCGGCTCGGATGATCATCTATGTTTTTTCCCCTGAATGTGTATTAAAGGGGAAACTTCTCGGCGTCGAGGAGAGCATGAATCGAATCACAATCTCTCAAAAAGGTGCCCTTTATGCCTTGAGCCAGGATACTCATCATATTTATCAATTTGGACTGGAGCATGATAAGAAATAGATTCGATGGACATGCTAAGAATGAACAGCTGTATAGCCAAAAACGGAGCAGATGAAGTGGTCTTGAATATTAGGCAAGGAAGAGAGAAAATATAAACGATGGACGGCACCGCATCTTTTGTGTTCAAGAAGGCTTCAAAAATAGGATTCATCCTGCTTCTTTGGGCTTTCACAGCCTGGCTTTTTTACCCTCTATTCACACTCGATGCCATCCAATTGGCCAATGCCAAGGCCCATTTGTACCGCTCGGCAATGGGAATTGCCATCATGCTAATTCTCTTCGGAAAAACGATCTTCGACCTTCTTTTTCCTCAAGCTGTTTCCCAGGCTAGGTCCATTTTGAATACTATCTTTCTCGCCTTGTATTCCATTTTCATCGCCGGTGGAATTATTTTTATGGTTTCAAGGATAATCGTCCTATATATCAGGAGCAGCAATACCGGGTCTCCTTTCTAAGGAGCGACCCCGCCCTCTGAATAACATTTAAAACCGGACTTTATATCTTTCTTGTTTTTTAGTATATTAGATTTTAAAGTTTATTTATTCCCATTAATGATAGATCATGAAGTTCATCCCTCTATCCTTAAGGACAAAACTGATACTCAGTTTTCTCGGGGTTATTCTTGTCGGCGCCATCTTGACTATGGTCTTCGGATCTCGGCTGGTCAAGAACACGATCATTGATGAAGCCCAGAATAAAGTGGCGCATGACCTTTCATCTGCCTGGATGGTCTTCAACGATAAACTCACTTATGTTCAGGATGTCGTCAGTTTCAATGCAGAAAGAGAAAGCATCCAGGACGCGATCATCAACGGAAAAAAAGACATTCTTCTCAGGTATCTCAACCGCGTAAGATCCCAGCGGGGGTTGGACATCCTGACCTTGACCGATAACCAGGGACGGGTCATAGTGAGAACGAGAAATCCTGAGGTCATTGGCGACGATCAATCCCAAGATGAAGTAATCATCAGGGCCCTGATGGGCGGAGATTATGCTGCACCGCAAATTGTCTCACGTGAGGAGCTTCTCATGGAAGGGCAAGATCTGGCTGATCGCGCTTACCTGGCGATTGTCCCCACACCCAAGGCAGCTCCCAAGCTGGATAATATTGAAGTCAATGGCATGATGCTCAAGGCCGGCTCCTCGGTGAATGACGGAGAAAAAGTAATAGGCGTTCTCTATGGCGGGATTTTGCTCAACCGGAATTTTGAAATCGTCGACCAAGTCAAAGAACTTGTCTACAAGGATGAAACCTACAAAGGCCGTGAAATCGGAACGGCCACCATTTTTCAATACGACACACGGATTTCTACCAACGTAAGAAATGAGGAAGGCGAGAGGGCTATCGGAACCCGTGTCTCCAAAGAAGTCAATCAGGCTGTCCTGGAAAGGGGAGAAGCCTGGATCGATCGAGCCTTCGTGGTCAATGACTGGTACATCACGGCTTATGAGCCGATAAGGAATATAGACGATGAGATCATCGGTATCCTTTATGTCGGGATATTGGAGAGACCTTATATCGATACCACGAACCGGGTTATATTCGGGTTTTCCATCATTGCGATTGTCTGTGTTGTCGTGCTTCTGGCCATGCTCGCTTTTTCGACAACCCGAATCACAAATCCTCTTCATAAGATGGTTTTGGCCACTCAACAGATCGCCAAAGGAGACCTTTCGCACAAATTGAATATAGCCTCAAATGATGAAATCGGGGCTTTGGCCGACTCTTTTAACCAAATGACGAAGGAATTGAAGGCAGCCAATGAAAAACTGATAGAGTGGGGAACGACACTGGAGAAAAAAGTTGAAGAAAGAACCAAGGAATTAACGGAGATGCAATCCCATCTCATTCAGTCCGAAAAACTGGCTTCCCTCGGGAAGTTGGCGGCAGGAATCGCCCATGAGATCAACAATCCTCTGGGAGGTATCCTCATTTACAGTCATTTGTTGCTCGAGGATACAGAAAAAGAAGATCCCCAGTACGATAATTTGAGAAAGATCGTCAAAGAAACCACACGATGTAAAGATATCGTTAAAGGCCTTCTCGAATTTGCCAGGCCCAGGGATCCGGAAATGATTTTAACGGATATCAACGAGACGGTAGAAAAGTCCCTTTCCATCATGGAACGGCAGGCCCTTTTTCAGAACATAAACTTGGAAAAAGAATATGCCGATGGTTTGCCCAAGATTGTGGCTGATAGTGCCCAGCTTCAGCAGGTTTTCATGAATATCATCATCAATGCAGCCGAAGCTATGGATGGGAATGGGACTCTTTCCATCAAGACGGCTTTGAAGGACAATGGGGAGTCCATCGATATCGAATTCACGGATACAGGGCATGGGATCAAAGAGGAGGATAAAAAAAGACTGTTCGAGCCTTTTTTTACGACCAAAGAAGTGGGAAAAGGGACCGGGCTGGGGCTGGCCATCAGTTACGGTATCATCAGAAAACATAAGGGAACCATCAAAGTGACTAGCCAGGAGGGTAAGGGCTCTACATTTATGGTTCTGCTCCCGGTTAAAAAGGAAATGGAAGATGACGAGGAAAGTTAATGTTTTGATCATAGATGATGACGAGGCTATACAGGATTCCTGCAGCCAGATCCTTCAGAAAGAAGGGTACCAGACCAATGTAGCGGGCAGCGGAGAAGAGGGCTTGCGCAGGTTCAAAAAGGAGCTTTTTCATGTTGTCCTTTTGGATCTCAAGATGCCGGGTATGGACGGAATGCAGGTTTTGGCCCAAATCAAGGAAGAAAGCCCGGAGACGCCGGTGATCATTGTCACCGGATATGCCAGTGTCGGATCTGCCGTGGAGGCCATGAAACAAGGGGCCTTTGAATACCTCACCAAGCCATTTACACCGGAGGAGCTCAGGATCAACGTCAATAAAGCATTGAAGAGCAGAAAGGTCTTTTTTGAAGGCCTTTATCTCCGGGATGAGCTGAAAAAGAAAATTGAATTTGACATGGTGGTGGGTAAAAGCAAGACAATGGAAAAGGTCCTGGATATTGTCAGGCGGGTTAGCCCTTCAGATAGTACGGTCTTGATTACGGGAGAAAGCGGGACCGGGAAGGAACTCATCGCCAGGGAAATCCATAATCACAGCCATAGAAGAAACGCTCCTTTCGTAGTGGTCGACTGCGGCGCGCTGGTAGAAACATTGTTCGAGAGCGAGCTTTTCGGCCATGTTAAAGGATCCTTTACAGGAGCTTATATCACCAAGCATGGACGTTTTGAAGTGGCAAATGGGGGGACTATCTTTCTGGATGAGATCAGCAATATCGGCCTCAATATCCAGGCGAAACTTTTAAGGGTCATTCAGGAAAGGGAGGTGACGCGCATCGGAAGCTCTAAGCCCATCAAGGTCGATGTGCGCATTCTTGCCGCCACTAATGAGAATCTGGCCGACTGCGTCAAGGAGGGAAAATTCCGTGAAGATCTTTTTTACCGGCTGAGCGTTGTCCCCCTCCATCTTCCACCCCTGCGCGAGAGAAAAGAGGATGTCCCGTTGCTTATCGAACATTTTCTCAAAAAATATTCTCGAGGGGCTAGAAAACAGATAAACAGCATAAAGAGCGATGTTTTAAAAGCCTTGATGCAGTACGATTGGCCTGGGAACATCAGGGAATTGGAAAACACGATAGAGAGAGCCGTTGTTTTATCCAAAGACAAAGAGATCGGACTCGAGGATCTTGTGTATCACGGCATCAGCGCGGGAGCATCCATACTCCGTTCTGTGGATGGCAAATATAGAAGCCTGGAGGAGCTCGAGAAGGAATACATCAAGAATGTTCTACAAGCCCATCATGGTAATCGAAGCCTCACAGCGAAGGTTCTGGGGATCGACCGTAAGACGTTGCTCACCAAGATCAAGAAATATCATATCGGATAAAATATATTCTCTTATTTCATCCCGTAAGAAATTTTCATTTTCTTGAGGTCAAGCTCCAATGTATTCGTCTCCATTTCTGAAAGGCTGGTTTAAGTTGGTTCTGGACTCTCGACTTCGGAGCGGACGTTCCCGATGGTTTTCATTTTGGGATTGGCGATTTGAGAGGAAAGAGAACCTTCAAAAAAGGTAGGTCAAAATTGGGCAACGAGTGGGGAAAATTTCCACAGGATGAGTAAATCCCGCCGATTCTTTCTTTGAGTTTCCTTTGATTTCTCCCTAGTTTTTTTATTTTTCATGATTTTCCCCGATAAGGCATGGAATTTGCATCTGTGAATGATCTATACATGAAGACTGCTTTTGGAGCAGGCGAAAATAATCTAAGGAGAAAAAAGGAAAGAAAAATGAGAGTCATTAAATTACCCAGGAGAAATCTTTTTCCTTTTTTAGAAATCATCTCTGAGAGAACCGATCTCTGGGCTCCGGTGAAGAAATCCGATGACAGACATGTATTCAAAGAAGTCGAAGATTTCTCGGAGATCGATCTCGACTATACGCGCACTATCCTTCCTCCCCGAAAAATACTGTTGCCTCCTGCTTTCAACATGTTCAAGGCGAGCAGGAACGAATATAAAGAAGATTTTTCTCATGTGTCGCCCAAAATTCTCTTCGGTATTCACCCCTGTGACATCCATGGATTGCTGACCATGGACCGGTTTTACAGCTACATCTTCGATGATCCCTATTATTTGAAACCTAGAGAGAATATTCTGATACTCGGGCATTCCTGCTGGCCGGATGAGCACTGCTTGTGCAAATCCACCAATACCCATATCGTAGAGGAAGGCTATGATCTTTTCTTTACGCACCTCGATGACCTCTATCTGGTCTGGATTGGATCCAGCCGTGGCGACGATCTTATACGCGCCAAACCCGAACTGTTCGATGAAAATATCGAGGATGGAGATATCCAGCGCTTTATCCAATGGCGCGAAAGGCGGGATAAGGCTTTCCAGACGGAGATCAATTTCAGCTCCATGCCGGATCTTATGGAACTGAAATACAACGATCCTCTATGGGAAAAACTGGGAGACGCCTGTTTGGCTTGCGGCTCGTGCACCAATGTCTGCCCAACCTGCAACTGTTACAACGTGCTGGATAAGCCAGCCTTGGGGAAGGAGTTCTCCGAGATCGTCCGGTGCTGGGACGCCTGTACTCTGGAGAATTACTCCGAGGTGGCCGGCGGTGAAAACTTCAGAGAAAAAAGGGCGAACAGGCTTAAACTCTGGTACACCCACAAGCTTCAAGCCTATATCTCAAAATATGGGAAACCGGCCTGTGTGGGGTGTGGCCGGTGCATCGCAACCTGTCCCGTTGATATCAATGTGAAAACAGTGGCCAAGACTCTCGATGGAGAACAGGTGGATTCTTTCTGGAACCGATTCCACCAAGAGGTGAGAAAATGAATCTCAAAAACAAAGAATTAAATCCAAGCAATGCTTTTCTTCCTGAGCCGGCAAGGATCGTTCGAATGTATCCTCTGACAGAGGATGTGAAATTTTTTCAGGTGAGGATAGCCGATATGAAAAAAGCCCTTGATTTCAGGTACCGTGCGGGCCAATTTGCCATGGTCTCTGTGCTCGGAGCCGGTGAAGCTCCGTTTTCGATTTCTTCCACACCCTCACGGCCTGGATTGCTGGAATTCTGCATCAGGAAGGTGGGAACAGTCACCGAGGCCCTCAACAGACTCAAGGAAAATGACCTTATCGGAATCCGTGGTCCCTACGGCAACGGTTTTCCGGTGGAGCAGATGCACGGTAAGGATATCATTATCGTCATGGGAGGCTTGGGGGCGGCTCCACTCCGTTCTGTGCTCCTTTACTGTCTGGATAACCGGGACTATTTCCGAAGGGTCATTTTACTTCACGGGGCCAAAAGACCAGCGGAAATGATCTTTAGAGAGGAGTTTTTTGCTTTGAAGAAGAGAGGAGATCTGGAGTGTTTTTTGGCGGTGGATGAAGACGATACCGGCAAGTGGCCGGAGAATATCGGGGTGGTCACCAAACTCTTCCCGCTGTGTAAAGATATCGATCCTCAAAACACCTTCTCGCTTGTCTGTGGTCCTCCTGTGATGTACAAGTTCGTACTCAAAGAGCTCGTTAAGTTGAATATCCCTAAAGACCAGATATTGATGACCCTGGAAAGAAGGATGAAATGCGGAGTAGGAAAATGCGGTCACTGCGCCATAGATTATATTTACACCTGCCTAGACGGTCCGGTTTTTACCTATTGGGATGTCATCCATATGAGGGAGCTCATTTAAGGGGGAAGTCATGAATCAAGATAAATTAAAAATCGGAATATATGAGCTGACTGGCTGTGCAGGAGACGCCCTTTTGATCCTGGATTGTGAAAAAGAGCTCATAGATATATTCAATGCGGCCGACATCCAGTCCTTTTTGATGGCGAATAGTGCCAACATAGAGGGAGAGCTGGATATCGCATTGGTCGAAGGCTCGGTCACGACCGAAAGAGAAATCGAAGAGCTGAAGGATATTCGCAAAAGAACGAAATTTGTGGTCGCAATCGGACTTTGTGCTACGGCCGGAGGTCTCCAAGCGCGATTCCTCGACTCTATAGAATGGGAAGAGAATTTTAAAAAGGTCTACGGTGACACCAAGATGACCCATACCCAGGCTGTTCAATCCAAACCCATTGATGCTTATATCGATGTCGATTATTATCTTCCCGGTTGCCCTATCGGAAAGGAGCAGTTTTTGAATATGTTCATCCGATTTCTTAAGGGGAACCCTCCGGAAAAATCTCAAAATCCTGTGTGTGTTACCTGCAAACACAATGAGAACGATTGTCTTCTGAACAAAGGCATCCTTTGTTTGGGACCGGTGACGGCCGATGGATGCGGATCAATCTGCATCAACCATAATCTGCCGTGTGTCGGATGCTGGGGGCCATTGGCGGTGGCCAACAGGACCTCCGAATTCTATCTTCTTAAAGAAAAAGGGTACGCTGACGAAGAGATCATGAAGAAAATGGCCAACTATTCAGGAACCAAAATCGCTGATTTCTTTGAGAAGTTTAAAGAGGAGAAAAGATGAAAAAGATAACCATTGATCATCTGGCTCGTGTTGAAGGGAATGGAGGGCTGAGCGCCACCATCGATGGAAAAGTCGTTACAGATGTGAAATTCAATATATTCGAAGGCCCGCGTCTCATCGAGAGGTTGACGGTGGGAAGGACACCGGAGGAAGATGTGAGTATTGCCCCCCGGATCTGTGCGATTTGTACCCTCTCCCATAAAAATGCTGTACTGAGGGCCATGGAAAACGCTTTGTCTGTCACTATCCCCTCCAAGGTTTACCTGGCGAGGGAACTCATGCACATGGGAGAGATGATAGAAAGTCACTCTCTTCATATTTATTACCTGGCGCTTCCGGATTATGTCGGATTTCCCAATGCCATTGCCATGGCCTCCAAATTCGCTTTTGAAGTCAAAATCGCTCTGGAGATGAAGGAGTTCGGGAATCATATCATGAAGGTCCTTAGCGGAAGGTATATCCATGGGGAGAATCCCGTTATCGGCGGTTTCGGCAAATTCCCCACCCAGGAGGAACTTCTCTGGCTCAAAAACCGCGCGATTCAGTTTATGCCTTTTGTCTACAAAACAGTAAGCCTCTTCTGTGAGCTGGAATATCCTGATACTCCCGAGGATGATACGTTATACGTTTGCTGTGAACCCGGAGATAATTCTTACGGTTTTTGGGGAGATGAGATCTTGCTGTCGACCGGGAAAAAGATTTTTCGGGACGATTACCAGAAGCTGACCAACGAGTTCGTGGTTTCCCATTCTTACGCCAAACGCAGCCGCTATGAAGGGATGCCCTATTCAGTGGGTGCTCTAGCGCGCGTCAACAATCTGGGAGAGAGGCTGCAGGGGAATGCAGGAGAATGGTACAAGGAATATTTCAACCAGCGATGGAAAAGAAATCCCCTCTTCCATAATGCGGCACAGGCTCTAGAAATCCTTTATTGTTTCGAGAGAATTCCTCAGTTAGTCGATGAAATTCTGAAAATTCCTGAGGATCCTCCCTTAGTCAAATACACTTCAAACGAGGGGAAAGGCACAGGATTGGTCGAAGCACCCCGCGGCCTGCTCATCCATCATTACGAAATCACCGATGGCCTAGTTGAACATGTGGATATCATCACTCCTACTGCACAGAATGCCGAGGACATCGAAAGGTACTGCCATATTGCCGCCCAGAAACTTCTGGATGAGGGCAAGGAGGCAGAAATCAGGGATAGAATGGAATTGGTGGTGAGAGCTTTTGATCCTTGCATAAGTTGTTCCGCTCATTTGGCCGACGTGAAAAAAGCTCCTCAGGAGAATTGGAAAGCCAAATTCGATGAAATCAGAGCTAAAGGAATCCCTATCTTTGTGGGAGTCGGTAACCAGAATAGGTCGGACGATGCCCTGGGAGTCGACTTGGCCCGAGAATTGCGCGATCAAGGGATTGAAAATGTCTGGCTGGAAGAGGAACTCAAAGGACAAGATCGCTCCGTTTTAAAGTCAAATAGTCCTCTAGTATTTTTAGATGCCGTCGATTTTCATGATGATGCAGGAAAAATTACTTTGATTCCCCTTGAATTCGTTTTTCGGCAGGTATCCTTGAGCCATAGATTCGCCCCGTTCATCCAAATCCTCCAAAAAAGTGAACAGTTGAAAAATGCCTATGTCCTGGGCATACAGCCTGACACCGTAAAAGAAGGAAACGGAATTTCCCCCTCGGTCCGTTCGGCCCTGGATAGAGTGATCGAATACATGGGTATGTGAAGATTTTTGCTCAAGGCCATCCAGAGCCGGATGTGTTATGATAAGGATTAAATAAATTTTTTTATAGATCCATAGATCGCCCAGAATGATCCTCTGAAATTATGAACAAAAGCAAACCAAAATCATAATTTTTCCTGCAATTCTTGCATTAGCTGATGACCTTTACTGGGCGAGGTTTTCTTTCCTTGGAAGCAAAGTATTTCTCATAATTTCTCAATTCGGAAGCGAAGTTTATATCGGAGAGAAATTTACAAAGAAAAATGTCGATAGGAATAAGTGTAACAGCAATGGGGAAAAATTCCCCACCCTTGCCTTTTTTGCCGGGCCGGACGTTTCAAGTCTTCGGGATATCTCTTGTAAATTATTTTATTTCAGCGACTTAAAAAGGGATGCGGATATCGCGATGATTCCAGATTAGTTGGCACAATCTTTGCACTAGATGAGTGTGGAAATTTGAAATGGTAGAGAAGGAAAAAAGGATTCTGATCATCGATCCGGATCGAAAGGAAAGACAGGATTTGGCAGGTTTTCTTAGAAAGGAAAATTATTTTGTGGAAAGCGGAAAAGGTTTGCCCGATGCGATAAAAAGGCTATCCGAAGGTTTCTATAATTGTCTGATCATGGATGTCGATCTTCCGGAGATGAAAGGTTATGAAGCGGTATCTATATTGAAGAATATCGATCCCGATATAAAAGTCATAATGATGACGAAAAAAAATTCCAAAAGGCTTGAAGCGAAGGTGCGAGCGCAGGACATTTTTTTCTACTTCATCAAGTCCTTTGGAAAAGAGGAATTAAAAATGGCGATTAACAATGCCTTAATAAAGTAAAGGAGGAATAAAATGGGTAAGGCAAAAATTTTGGTTATTGACGATGATCCTGATTTCGTGGATGCGGTTACGCCAATTCTTCAGTCCGCGTTATTTGATGTAGTCAGCGCAGCCAATCCAACGGAAGGAAAAGAGAGGATTCTCAAAGAGAAACCTGATCTTATTCTCCTCGACATCATGATGGACAGCCTGTTCGACGGATTTTCCCTCTGCCACAACGTCAAGACAGCCAAAGAATTCAAAGATGTGAAAGACACGCCGATTATTTTTGTCTCGGCCGTTAAAGAGATGACCGGTTCTCGATTCCAGTTCAAAGGTGAAGAAGAGGGACTTATCGGCCCTGATGATTATATCGACAAACCCGTGAAACCCGACGATCTGATCGGCCGAATTGAGAGGCTCCTGCAGAAATGAAGGAAAAAGTACTGGATGAATTCAATATACCAGGCTATTTAGGAAAGAAGGAAGAGAAACTCAGGTCATCCTTCCTTCTACAGGTAGCGAACATCCCAGGGGGAGAAAGCATAAAGAAATGTATCCAGTGCGGATGCTGCACCGGTTCCTGCCCGGTCAGCTATATGATGGATATCACTCCACGAGAGGTAATCGCCCTCATTCGGGCAGGTGAGATCGAGAAGATTCTCAAGAGCCGTACGATCTGGATATGCGCTTCCTGTTATGCCTGCACGGTTCGGTGCCCTCAAGGAGTTCAGATCACTGACATCCTTTATGCGCTGAAGCGCCTCGCCATAGACCAAAAAATCTTCCCTAAAAGATTTCCGGTCTATGCCCTCTCACAATCCTTTGTCGATTTAGCGAACCGCTTTGGAAGAAGCTATGAGCCTGGACTGATCCTTTTATACGCCCTTAAGACGAATCCTTTAAAACTCATAAGCATGGTTCCGCTTTTTGTCAGGCTTCTTATGAAGGGGCGTATCGGTCTGTTGCCTAAAAAAATCAAAGGAGCGAAGAATTTTTCTTATATCCTCAAAGAGGCAGAAATCATGGAGATGATCATCCCTGTTTTGGAAATTTGAAGAAAGTACATCTAGCCGTTTTTTAAGGTCTGTTTCTTTCTTCTCTTAACCTGGAGGTAATCATGGAATACACATACTACCCTGGCTGCAGTCTGGAAGCATCGGCCAAGGGATACGATGAGTCCATGCGTTTCGTTTTTGAGACGCTGGGCCATAAACTTGTAGAACTGGATGATTGGAATTGCTGTGGAGCTACCTCTTATATGTCCACCAAAGAGACGATTTCGCTGGTTATTTCGGCAAGGAATCTAGCCCTGGCTGAAAAGTCCGGCCGCGACATCGTCGCCCCCTGCAGCGCCTGTTACACGATTTTGTATAAAACGGATCATGTTCTCAAGAAGAATCCCATCATGCTGGCCAAAGTGAACCAGGCTTTGAAAAAAGACAAGCTGAAATATAATTTAAGCCTGGATGTACGCCACCCTCTGGAAGTGCTGGTTAACGACGTGGGTATCGATACGATCTCTGCCAAGGCCAGGCTTAAGCTAGATGGACTGAAGCTGGCTCAATATTATGGCTGCCAGATCGTCCGGCCCGACCGGGGTTTGGATGACAAGGATAATCCCCAGATGATGGATACCCTCTTCGAAGCGCTGGGAGCCGAAAATGTCTATTTTCCTACAAAGGTTCGCTGCTGCGGTGGGATGTTGATGACCACTTTTCCTGACGTGGGATTGGAGCTCAACAAAAAGATTTTGGAGTGTGCCTCAGAAAATAAGGCTGACATGATCGTGACCACATGTCCACTGTGTCAAATCAACTTAGAGGCTTATCAAGATAGAATCAATAAAAGGTACAACGCTCATTTCAATATTCCTGTTTTTTTCTTTACCCAAGTCCTGGGAGTGACACTGGGGGGAGGACCTGCTGAGTTAGGATTGAAGCGAAGCCTGTTCCCCTTTGAGCTCAAAGGGCATTCTTTGGAGGGAAGAAGATGAAGGATAAAGACCTCAATATCGGTGTTTATATTTGTCACTGCGGATCGAATATCGCCGGAACCGTCGATGTGGAGAAGGTCAAAGATTATGCGGCGAAAGCCCCTCATGTGGCCATCGCGCGCGAATATAAATTCATGTGCTCCGAACCTGGACAGGACCTGGTCATCAAAGACATAAAGGAGTTAGGGCTCGACCGTGTGGTTATAGCTTCCTGCTCTCCCCTGATGCATGAGCCCACCTTTCGTAAGGCCTGCGAGAAGGCCAACTTGAACCGATATCTTTTCCAGATGGTCAACATAAGAGAGCAGTGTTCTTGGGTCCATAAGGATATTAATTCGGCGACAGAAAAAGCATGTGCGCTGGTCAATGCCGCTGTTCATCGAGTAGCCCATCAGGAACCGCTGGAAGCGGTCCATGTAAAGGTCAATCCGGCAACGATGATAGTAGGCGGGGGAATAGCCGGTATCCAAGCTGCAATTGAAATCGCCGAGTCCGGAAACAAGGTCTATCTGGTAGAAAAGGACTCTACTATCGGGGGAAAAATGGCCAAATTGGACAAGACTTTCCCCACCCTCGATTGTTCTGCCTGCATCCTCACTCCCAAGATGGTTTCCGTCGCCCAACATGAAAACATCGAACTCCTATCTTACAGCGAGATCGAGGCGGTCGAAGGATCCATGGGAGACTTCCACATCAAGGTCCGGAAAAAAGCTCGATATATCAAGGACGCCTGTACTTCTTGCGGAGAATGTGCCAATGTCTGTCCGGTCAAGATACCGAATCCGTTCGAAGAAAATCAGGCTTTAAGGTCTGCCATCTATAGAACCTTTCCCCAGGCTATCCCGAATACCTATGTCATTGATAAGGAAGATCGTCCTCCTTGTCGAGAAACCTGTCCTATCGGACAAGAAGCTGCCGGTTATGTAGGGCTCGTTGCCAAGGGACGATTCGAGGAGGCTGCCCGTCTTATTCGAAAACAGAATGCTCTTCCTATTGTCTGCGGCCGGGTTTGTTATCACCCCTGTGAGAGCGAGTGCAACCGGAAATTCGTGGACAGCCCCATCTCCATCAAAAACCTCAAACGTTTTGTCATGGATTGGGAGATGGCTAACGGTGGACCCCAGCCTCCTCGGATCGATGAAAAAAGACCGGAAAAGATCGCCATCATCGGATCGGGCCCCTCCGGGCTGACCTGTGCTTATGACCTCGCCCTGGAAGGATATTCCCCGGTGATTTTTGAGAAACTCCCCGTATCGGGAGGAATGCTCGCTGTGGGCATTCCGGAGTACCGTCTGCCCGAGGATCTTCTCGACAGGGAAATCGAGTACATCAAAAAGTTGGGCGTCACCATTCAAACGGATAAGGCTCTAGGGAAGGATTTTACCATCGACGATTTGTTCCAACAGGGATTCAAGGCCATCTATGTAGCCACCGGTGCCCATAAAAGCATGAAAATGAGAATGCCCGGCGAGGAAGAGTACGAAGGAGTTTATCACGGTGTGGATTTCCTGCGCCAGGTCAATCTTGGCCAGTCTCAAGCCATAGGAAAACGCGTGGCCATTATCGGAGGCGGAAACACAGCCATCGACGCGGCAAGAACGGCCGTTCGTCTTGGTGCGGAGGAGGCGGACATCCTCTACCGCCGCACACGAAAAGAAATGCCGGCTGCAGAAGCGGAAATCCAGGCTGCCGAAGCCGAAGGGGTCAAAATCCAGTATCTGATCGCTCCGGTGGAAGTGCTGGGAAAATCAGGAAAGATGACGGGCTTACGCTGTATCAAGATGGAGCTTGGAGAACCCGATTCCTCTGGAAGAAGGCGTCCTGTGCCCATCGAGGGAAGCAAGCATGACCTCGACTTCGATACCGTTTTGATTGCCGTCAGCCAATCCCCGGATATCGACTTTATCGGGAAGAAGACCGATCTCAAGACCTCTAAATGGGACACCATCGTGGTCAACGAAGAAACCATGGCAACCAACATAGCCGGCGTGTTCGCAGGAGGAGATGTCTACCGAGGTCCGGATACGGTCATTATGGCCATGGCCGATGGAAAGTTGTGTGCTGAGGCCATTCACAAATATGTGAACGGAGAACCGCTGAAGGATTTCAAGACGAGAAGACCCCGATCCCTGCCGGAGAGGGATGAGAACTCCTGTCCCCACCGGTATGCGCCGAAATTCAAAGATACGCCCAAAGCGGCTCGAGTCGAGATGAGGGAAATAGACCGACAAACGAGACGGTCGAATTTTAACGAAGTCGAACTCGGCTATACCGAAGAAGAGGCCATCCGAGAGGCCTCCCGGTGCCTCAATTGTGGAATATGCATCGAGTGCCATGCCTGCGAGAACGTATGCGAGGCCCAAGCCATCGACCACCGCATGCAGGATGAAATTCAGGAGATCAACGTCGGACAAGTCCTTCTAACCACAGGATACAACACGATCAATTCCAGCGCTCTCATTCCCTATGGTTATGGAGAGTTTGAAAATGTCTATACGGCTCTGGAGTTCGAGAGAATCGTCAGCTCCACCGGTCCTACTCTGGGAAAAGTCGTCATGAAGAGCGGAAAAGAACCCCGCGCCATCGGCATTATTCACTGTGTGGGCTCTCGGGATGTCAATTTTCATCCTTACTGCTCGCGGGTGTGCTGTATGTATGCTTTGAAGTTCGCTCACCTCATCAAAGACCGAACCAACGCCAAGGTTTATCAATTCTATATCGACATGCGCTCGTTCGGAAAAGGATACGAAGAATTTTATTCCCGAATTCTGGATGAAGGAGTCAATGTCATTCGGGGGAAAGTGGCTGAGGTGACCAGATGCAGGGGCAAGAACGGGGAGGACGAGGCCTTGTTGATACACTGTGAAGATACCCTGACCAAAAGATATAGGGAAATACCCGTCGACATGGTTGTCCTGTGCAATGCCATCGAGCCCCAGGCGGATGCCGAGAAGATCCAACGCCTGTTCACTATCAGCCGAAGTCCCGACGGGTTTTTCCTGGAAAAGCACCCCAAGCTGGATCCCACAGCTACCTTTACGGATGGAATATACATTGCTGGATGTTGTCAGGGGCCAAAGGATATTCCGGATACGGTGGCCCAGGCGAGTTCTGCGGCCGCCCGTATTCTCGCCAATATAGCTAAGGGAGAAATCGAAGTCGAACCGATCCAGGCTTACATCGATCCGGAGCTCTGCGCGGGCTGCCGTCTCTGCAACGACCTGTGCCCCTACAGCGCCATTTCTTTCGACGAAGAAGAAGGGATATCCAAAGTCAACCAAGCCCTCTGCAAGGGATGCGGCACCTGTGTTTCCGCCTGCCCTTCCTCAGCCGCTTCAGCCAAGCATTTTTCTGACAGGCAAATTTTCGCTGAGATTGAAGGTATTTTAGGGGCGAAAGAGAATTCTGCCGAAAACCGCAAATCGGACTGAAAACGTGGTAAAATCATCTGTGCGGTGAAAGGAAAAGATTCTCATCGTCTTCAGACGGATTGGAGGAATAAGCTCTTGGAGGGTGCGCAATAGATAGTAAAAGGATAGGTAGATGCAAGAGAAAAAACCCTTAATCCTCGTGATCGATGATGAAGAGTCCATGAGGGACTCCTGCAGCATGATCCTTGCCAAGGACGGATTTCATCCCGAAACAGCAGAGAATGGGACTATAGGTTTGGAAAAAATGCAGATCCTCCATCCTGATTTGGCCCTTATCGACCTCAAAATGCCGGGCATAAGCGGATTTGAAGTGATCGCTAAGGCGAAAGAAATCGATCCAAATATCATCGCCATCGTTATTACCGGATATGCCACCATCGAATCGGCCGTAGAAGCCATGAAGAAAGGGGCCTATGACTTTCTTCCCAAACCTTTTACACCCGACCAATTGCGTCTCATCATCAAAAGGGGCTTGGAGCGGAGACGCCTCATCCTGGAAACGGAGTCGCTGCGCAGAGAAAAGAAATTGATGGAAGAGAATTTCATCACCATGGTTTCCCACCAGCTGAGAAGTCCCCTGGGCACTATCGCCCAGTATTTCGAGGTCATCCTGGGCGGGATGGCAGGCAGAGTCGAACCCAAGCAGGAAGAGATGCTCACCAAGGCCAGGGATAGATTGGAAAGCCTGATGGAGTTGATCAACGATTGGCTGGACTTAGCCCGCATGAACAAGGGCCAGATTGTGGATAAGCTCAAACCCGTCTCCTTGAATAAAGTGTTGAAAGGACTTGTCGGCTTTTTCCAGCCCAGCGCTCAAAAAGAAGATGTCGCCCTGGAGTTCGTTCCCTATTCGGGTTTCGATCAGGTGGAGGGGGATGAAGAAAAGCTGGCCCAGGTTTTTTCCAACCTGATCGCGAATGCCATCAAATACAACCGGCCGAATGGCACCATCAAAGTGGCACTGAGGGAAAAGGATGATTGTATAGCTGTGGATATCGAGGACACAGGGAAGGGGATTCCGGAGGAACACCTGCCTTATATCTTTGACCAGTTCTATAGAGTCAAAACAAATGACGGAAAAAAATCAAAGGGCACCGGTTTGGGACTATCCATTGCCAAAAAAATAGCGGAAGTGCATGGGGGAAATATCCGAGTGGCAAGCGAACTGGGAAAAGGGAGCACCTTCACTGTCTGTCTTCCCAAAGCGAAGGAAAAGTCTGAGATAGGTTGAAATGAAGCCCTGGCTGATAGGCTTTTCCGATCTGACCCCCGATCAGAAAAGGGTGATCCAGATTTCTCCCCAAAAGAGTATCCTCATTACAGGTGCTTCTGGATCGGGAAAAACTCAGGTGCTCGTCCATAGGGCAGCCTTTTTTCTCCAATCCCACGGTCTTTCGCCCCAAAATATCCGCATATTTGTCCTGACCGATGTCCTGGAAGAATTTATCGGCTCTGAAATTGAAAGCTTAGGCTATTCCAGGGAGATAGTGACAACCTTCGATCACTGGTGCCGTTCTTTTTTTTTAGAAAATATTTCGCAGGATTTGCCCAGGGTATACGTCGATGGGCGAGTCGATTACAAAAAAACGCTTATGGCTGTTTTGGATGCGCTCAAAAAAAACGGGAATTTGCTGAAGGGCCTGGAGTTCGCCTTGGTGGATGACGGCCAGGAGTTGCCGGTAGAAGCTTTCGAAATCCTCTCGCTGGCTGCCCGGCATACAACAGTCTTTTCCGATACTCAAAATAGATGGAGCCGAGAAGGATCATCCGAATCGCTTATCTTGAATACACTAAAGATACAAAAGGGAAATTTGGCCCTTCAAGGTGATTTCCGAAATCCGCCGAATGTGGCCCATCTCGCTTCTCGCTTCATTGCCGATGATGACTCCAGGTATGCCTATCTTTCTCAGACCCGTATGGCTCATAGCCCGGCAGAGGGCCCTTTATGTTATGTGGCTCGCACGGAAGAAAAAGAGATGCTTCACTTATCTCAGGTCGTCCAGCAGAAACTGGTCCAAAAAAATCGAGTGGGAATCCTGGTTCCCACCAACAGATTGGTTCATAGCCTGGCCAAAAGCCTGCTGGACAAGGGAATCGAAACAGAGAAAGCCATCACCATAGATGCGCAGAATGTGATCCACTCTCCTTATGATTTCCGCAGTAATCTTCCCAAAATTACGACTTATTCCATGGCTAGGGGATTGACCTTCGATAGCGTTTTGCTCCCCCGATTGACAGAAGATTCGTTATCTGGCCTATCCACTATGCAGCAAAAACAGCTTCTTTTTATGGGGATCTCCCGTGCGTCTCAGTGGGTGTATCTGAGCACGGTAAAAGGAAAGGAATTCTTGGAGATGGCGGAGCTCAGATCCGCTCAGTCGGATGGCCAGCTGAGGATCGTTCACAAAGTCGGGTTTGAATAAAAGCTGGCAAAATGTAAATGAAATAAGAGGTCGGCATCTGATTTATTTTCCATCAATAAGCCAGCTTCCCTATCGTCTTCGATCTCAGCTATTATTTGGCCAGCGGCTTCTAAGAGGTTGAGGAGTTATTTTTTTCCATCTGTCGAGAATTCTTGATTTATGAGTTTTAGTGACAACTCTTGTTTTGTGCTTTTTTCTCTTCAGCTCGATAGATCCTTCTCATTTCCTCCTTTGCATGCCTTTAATAGAGGGATGGAGCAGATAGGCGTAGGGGGATTGGCTATGCGTTAATGTGCCAGATAGCTAGGGATTAATATTATCTTGTGTTTTCGTTGACAAAAGGTGAGGCAAAAGAATAGGATTTTACTAACCGGCTCATGCATTTAGCCGATATTTTTAAAAGCGCTGAATCACGGGAGGGAGGTTCGCATGATAAAGAAAAGAAATGAAATCAACCGCCGGCAGTTTCTATCGACGTCGGCTGTGGCGGCTTTGGGTGTTGCCGGCCATTCCTTTTTCAGGACAGGCCCCCCGGGGGTGCAAAAAAAGGGGGAAAAACTGAGGGTGGCACTGGTGGGGACAGGGATACGTGGAAGTGGGACTTGGGGAAAAACCCTGCTGGAAAAATATGGAGATGTCCTGGAGATGGTCGGATTATGCGATATCAACCCAAAACGCATGGAGTATGCCAAGAGCTATATGGGTGCAACCTGTCCCACGTATACAGACTTTGCCCTGATGATCGGCCAGGAAAAACCGGACACCGTCATTGTGACCACCATGGATTGCTTCCATGCCAAATACATCTGTATGGCCATGGAGATGGACTGCGATGTGATCACGGAGAAACCCTTGGCCACAGACGAAAAAATGTGTCAGGAGATTTTGGATACGGAAAAAAGAACAGGAAAAAATCTGACCGTCACCTTCAATTACCGCTACAGTCCCGAGGCCGAAAAGATAAAAGAAATCCTGATGTCAAGAGAGATCGGAGAGATAACTTCCGTGGATTTCAACTACTACCTGGATATCTATCATGGGGCCTCTTATTTTCGGCGGTGGCATGGATTCAAACAGTTCTCCGGGTCACTTCTCGTCCATAAGGCAACCCATCATTTCGACCTGATGAACTGGTGGCTTTCGGCCGAGCCAGTGGAAGTCAACGCCTATGGATCGCTGCGCAAATACGGATACAACGGAAAGGTGCGGAGTGGCCGGTGCATGGGTTGTCCTCATAAAGGCGCCTGTGAGTTTTATTGGGATATCACCCGAGATCCTCACCTGATGAATCTGTATGTCAAAGCCGAGTCAGAGGACGGTTATATACGGGATGCCTGCGTGTTCCGGGAAAAGATCAACATCTGGGATACCATGAATGTCCAGGTGCAGTATCACAACCTGGTGACCATGAGCTATTCCTTGAACGCCTTTATGCCTTATGAGGGCTATTTTGTCGGATTCAACGGAACAAAAGGAAGATTCGATGCCCGGGTCTACCATAACCAGCCCTGGAAGACTGAAGACCTGGCGGATTTCCGGATTACCCACAATTTCGGCAAGACCAGGACTTTCGGCCTGGGTTCGGGAGGAGGAGGGCACTGGGGAGCGGACCAGGTCATGCAGGACCGCATCTTCCGGAGCCCAGGAGAAGACCTCCTGGGGCAGGGAGCTGGAAGCCGAGATGGGGCGATGTCCATCCTCATCGGAATCGCCGCCCGCCGCAGCATCGAACGCAAACGGCCCTTCAAAATCGACGAGCTGGTCAAAATTTGACATGTTTTGAAAAATCCTTTTTGAAATGCAAGTTTGAGAAAAGGAGGGTGAAAGCATATGGATAGCCTCAGTTCAATTGCCAGGATGATTGACCATTCGCTGCTGCATCCTGCCCTGACGGATCTAGAGCTGAGAAGCGGCTGTGAGCTGGCTCTCGAGTATAATGTGGCCTCGGTCTGTATTAAACCCTACGCAGTTCCCTTGGCAAAGAAGCTCCTGTCAAATTCTGATGTGAAGGTCGGGACGGTCATCGGGTTCCCTCATGGAAGCAGCCAGTTGGATATCAAGCTCAAGGAAGCAGAAAAGGCTTGTTCAGAGGGTGCAGAAGAGCTGGATGCTGTGGTGAATGTGGGCAAAGTTTTGAGCCGGGATTGGGACTATGTGCAAAAAGAAATCTGCGCTCTCAATCGGGTCATCAGTGATAATGGAGCCATTTTAAAGGTGATCTTCGAGAATGATTTCCTACCGTCGGATGAGCTAAAGATAAGATTATGTCATATTTGCAACGAGTGTAAGGTGGCTTTTGTGAAGACATCGACGGGATACGGATTTGTCAAACAGCCTGATGGAAAGTATCTTTATCAGGGGGCCGTAGATCATGACTTGCGCTTGATGCTCCGGGAAACATCACCCGCAATTCAGGTGAAAGCTGCAGGCGGAATTCGTACTCTGGATGACTTGCTGAGAGTGAAGGCCTTAGGTGTTACGAGGGTCGGGGCTTCAGCCACGAAGGCCATCCTTGAGGAAGCTATTGCAAGAGGTTTTTTGTGATGGGTTTGCATTTATCATGGGCAAGACCTGTTATGATGGGGCCATTGCTATGATGGACCAGACCTGGCTAATATACTGATAGGCAATAAATTAGAATCAAATGGTAAGCTTTTTTTGCTTTAGAAAGCATTTTTAGGCTATAAAAAGGCTGTTTAAGGCTAATTCAACCTTGGAAACGAGACAAGCTATCCTGACCTATCAATTTTCCGAAAGACTCAAGTCAGAGCTGATCATTGCCTTCAAACTGTTGGAAAAAATGGCCGGGCTGGATGGAGAGGATTGGAACGGTGCTGAGAAATTGATGGAAGCCTATCTTGAAGCTTTACTGGACGAGGTGCGTGTGGTTCAGGGTGTTGTCGGATCGAACCGATTTGACGGGGTCGAACGGAAGATAGTCGAAGCCATTGGGTATCTGCAGCTTTTTAAAAGACCCGAGCTTTATTTCCGTTTGCGCGAGGCCATATCCTCTGTAACGACCTCGGCTTAGCAGGCCATGGAATATCTTGAATCGAAAAAATTGCTCTGAAAGGAAAAAAGATGAATACTGGGAATTTTTTTAAGATTTGTCTAGTCTTGGCTGTCACATTTGGAACCCTCCTTCCAATGTCCTCTGTCGAACATCTGACTTCTGATCCAGCAGCCGACCTCATGTCTTTGAGTGCTGAGCATCTCAGAGAAAGGATCCAATCCGAGATCGAATTCGCCCAAGAGTTCATCAAGTTGTACCCTGAAAAGAAAAAGACATGGCAGAAATTGGTCGAAGATGCCGATGCCATGGTCCTCGACTCCTGGAAAAGTTCCTCACTCCCGGAATTTCGAGAAACGGTCCAGGAAGCGGAAAAGATCCTCTCGCCCATCGGGCAGGCAGCCAAGACCTACACCATCCATTGTGTGGGCCATGCCCATATCGATATGAACTGGATGTGGTCTTGGCCTGAGACGGTGGCGGTTACCCACGACACCTTCACCACCGTCCTCAAATTGATGGAGGAGTTCCCCGGCTTCTGTTTCACCCAGAGTCAGGCTTCTGTCTATGCCCTGATAAAAAAATACGATCCGGATCTTTTTGCCCGGATAAAAAAGCGAATAAATGAAGGTCGATGGGAGGTGGCGGCCGTCCATTGGGTGGAAGGGGATAAAAATATGGCCTCCGGTGAAAGCCTAGCCCGTCATCTTCTCTATACCCGGCAATTCGTCCAGGAAAATTTCGGCTTGACACCCGAAGACCTCCCTCTGGATTGGGAGCCGGATACGTTCGGTCACGCTCTCACCATCCCATCAATCGTTTCCCGAGGCGGAGTGAAGTATTACTACATGTGCCGGGGCGGAGATTTCGAAAAGCCGCCCATATTCTGGTGGGAGGCTCCTGACGGCTCTCGAGTCCTCGTTAACCTGGAGACGACCTGGTACAACAGCACCATCGGCCCCCACAATGCGCTGGAACTTCTGGATTTTGTGGGAGAGACCGGTTTGCAGGATTGGATGAAGGTGTACGGTATAGGCGATCATGGCGGCGGCCCTACCCGCGCCGATATAATGAACTGCCTCGAGATGGACACTTGGCCCATATTTCCCCACTTCAAGATGAGCACGGCGCGGGATTATTATGTCCTGCTCGATCCGCATGCTGACGAATTCCCAGTCCTGGATAAGGAGCTCAATTTCGAATTTCTCGGGTGCTACACTTCCCAGAGCCAGATAAAAAAATTCAACAGGTTGGGAGAGAACCAGAGCATCGAGACCGAGACATCGGCCACCCTTGCTCATCTGATCTGTGGCACAGAGTATCCGGCTCGCTCTATCAGAGATGCCTGGATCAATGTCCTTTTCGGGCACTTTCACGACATTCTGCCCGGTTCGGGTGTCCGGGCCACAAGGCAGTATCAGTCCGGCCTTTTCCAGGAGACGGCTGCTGCCTTGAACATGGTCAAGAGCCGCTCGTTGAAAACACTCGTGGAAAGAATGGACACCTCCTTTTCGGGGATGAAGAGGGATCGTGCTTCCTTCGGAGAAGAGGAGGATAGATCCCTTGGAGCAGGAGCTGGCCGGGGGACAGTCAACGGTTATTTGTCTTCGGCGGTCCATCGGAAAAAGGGAGCTCTACCCTTTGTGATCTTCAATCCTTCGGCCTGGCCGAGGAGCGAAACGGTTCAAGTCACGGTGTGGGATCCAGGGTTAGAAGAAGATTCGGCGCAAGAAGGGAGTGATAAAAAGTTCGCTATCCGCTCTAGCAGGGGCGAAATTTTGCCTGCACAACAGGTTAAAGCCGGGAATTATTGGGGGCATCGATACATCGACCTGGTGATTCCGGCTTCCGTTGGGCCGCTGGGTTATGCTTCTTATTGTATAGAGGAGGCTCAAGTCCCGTCTAAAAAAAGAGAGGAGAAAGACAAATTTCCGGTGAAGGTGGGTGAGAAGGAATTGAGCTTTGAAAACGAGCATCTCTCGGTCCGGTTCGACCGGCTCACCGGAGGGATCGTTCAATTGATAGACAAAAGTACGGGATTGGATCTAGCTGATCCCGAAGACCCGATGGGCCTATTGGAATATGTTGTAGAACGTGCTGGCAGCATGTCGGCCTGGGTCATCCACGACCCGAAGAAAATTGTTTGCCCCCTGGAGCTGGATTCCCTCGAGATAGTCCAGAACAACGGATACCTGGCGGCCATCCAGGCCAAGACAAAGTTGAACGAGTCGGAGATCAGTGTAACCTACACCTTGAAGGCCGGTGAACCCTGGCTGGAAATCGCGGTGGATGCTTTCTGGCTCGAGCGAGGATCAGCCGATACCGGCGTTCCGAGCTTGAAAATGAAATTCCCCACCGGCCTCGCCGAAGGCCGAGCGCGATACGAGATCCCCTTCGGCAGTATCGAACGAAACCTTAGCCGGGGTGAAGAGGTCCCTGCGCTGCGCTGGGCAGAGGTATCGGGAACTCTGAGGAATTCCACGAGAAGGGCAGGATTGGTCCTCCTCAATGACTGCAAATACGGGCACTCCTTGAACGGCTCCACTCTCGGTTTGACCCTTATCCGGTCGAGCTATTCTCCTGATCCCTTGCCAGAATTCGGCCACCTCTCCACACGCATGGCCGTCGTGCCTCACAGCGGTGATCTGGCGCCTTCCGAGATGGTCCGTCTCGGAGCATCCTTCAACCATCCCCTGCAGATCATCTATACGGACACCCATGAAGGGCCATTGCCTTCGGATGTGGATTTTCTGGTATCTTCGGGACAGGAAAATGTGATCGTCTCCAGCTTGAAGAAGGCGGAACAGGACGAAGGGATTATCCTCAGGCTTTTCGAGACAGACGGGAAAGAAGGGAAAGCGTCGGTCTTATTCAACGATTCCCTGCTGGGAAAAATCGCTGGCGTGGAGGAGGTTGACATCCTGGAGCGGCCGCTCGATAAATCCACGGCTCGTTTGTCCGACAAAGGCATCGAGGTGGAGGTGCCAGCCTACGGCATCGTTTCCCTCAAGCTGTATTTCAAATAAAAGGGGACGCTCCTTAAGGAACCACCCTACCCAATACCATCCGAGGATTGTTTTCTTAGCTGATGACGACTTCTTGAGCGGAATCGTTGAATGTGACACGCCTTCCGGTATGCATAGCGGCGATGGTCATACACAGGGCCATTGAATGGTTGTAACCGGCATGGATATCGGCATTCGGTCTTTTGCGGGAACGGACGCATTCCATCCAGTTGCGCATATGGGCCAGTGTGGTGGGGTCTGAGCCGGTGTTCGCCGCTGTCTCCACCCCTCCTTCTTCGGCCAGAGAATATTCCGCAAGCCTGTTCTCCTTCATTCCCATAGGTTCGGCCATCTGTTGGGTCAGCCCTCCTTCTGGACTGACCATGTTCGTGTCCAGGTTCAACATCCCCCCGTTGGAAAAATACAGCTCCTTCGTGCCGCCTGCAGAGTTGGTCTGCCGGGATGAGTAGGTGACCATGAATCCCTTGGAGAAGTCATCGAGAGGGCCGTAATCGAATACGGCCGAGAGGGTGTCGAAATTTTTCCGGCCGTCCTTCCACAAGTACAGCCCGCCGTTGACCACCACGCTTCTCGGGCGGGGCAAATCCGTGAACCAGTGCACGGTGTCGATCTGGTGGACCATCCACTGGCAGGGGATGCCGCTCGAGTAAGGCCAGAACAGGCGGTACTCGATGTATTTGCGGGGATCCCAGGCTTCATGAGGCCTGTTCATCAAGTACCTTTTCCAGTCCACGTCCTTTTCCTTGAGGTCGGCCACCAGGTTGGGGCGGCGCCAACGTCCCGGTTGATTGACGTTCCAGGTCATCTCCACAGCAACTATATCGCCAAATCGGCCGGAGCGGATGAATTCATTAGCCTGAATGTAATTCGGAGCACTGCGGCGCTGGGTGCCGATCTGGACGACCTTGTTCGAATTTTTTACCGCTTTGAGGGCGGCTCTTGCATCTTCCATGGTGTTGGCGAACGGTTTCTCCACATAAACGTCACAGCCGGCATCCACCCCCTGGATGCAGTGGAGGGCATGCTGGAAATCAGCCGTGCTGATGATCACCGCATCGACCAGTCCAGAATCGTACAGCTCTTCGTTGTTCCTCATGGGAACGATATCGTTTCCGGTCAGTTTCTCCAGAAATGCGACCCCTTCCTCTCTGCGTCGGTTCCAGATGTCCGAGACGGCTGTGATCTCGAAGTTCAGCTCTTTGGCATGCCATTGAAAAGCCGGGATCAACGAGTACCTGGCTCGATCCGAGAATCCCACAATCCCGACTCGGACTTTGTCGTTTGCTCCCAAAATCCGGCGGTATCTCACTCCAGGAAGGCCGAGAGCCACTCCAGCCGTACCGGCGGATACGGTCTTGATAAAATTGCGCCGTGTAATTTTTTCCCTTGCCATAGTCACCATCCAACTTCAAAAATTCGAAAATCGCCCTTTACCCTCCAGCCTTCAGGATTCTCCTGAGCCGTCTGTCGGGTGATTTTATTTCCTATCGATCAGCTTCTAAAATACGAATTTTTATATTACGAAACCAAACGGCATCGGTGTGGTCCTGCAGCACTATGTGGCCGCGGCGCTTCTCGGCGAAGTCCGGAATGTCCTTGTATTTGGAGGCGGCAATCAGGGCGTCCATTTCCGGGGTGCCCAGATCGTATTCCAGCACTTTGACTCCATTGAGCCAGTGTTCACCGTGGTTTCCATTCAAAATTATCCGCGCCTTGTTGAATTCTCCGGGCGGTTCGAGAATTTTATCCTGGGGAGCGATTAAATCATACAGCGCAGCAGAAGTCTTGTTCTTCCCCATCAGGGCATCCGGGTGTCTTTCGTCATCGAGAATTTGGTATTCGAAGCCCAGGGCGGCATATTGGGGGGGATATTCGGTAGACATCTCTTCGGATACATTGTATTTGACACCGCTGTTACCCGCCAGGCTGTTTTTCCATTCAAACTTAAGCTCGAAATTTTCAAACGTATCGATGGTCATAAGGTCCCCGCCTTCGAGAGGCTGGCCGTCTTTCTGCAGAGGGACATTCTCACTGGGAACTTTTTTTATGGCGGCATCCTCGATGATCCAGTGCCCTTCCGGAATCCTCTTCCGGCCCAATCCTCGCCATCCCGCAAAGCTCCTGCCGTCGAACAAGAGAATCCAACCCTCCGCCAATTCCTCTTCTGTCAGCTCATTCGTGCGAGCTCCATGCTCATTCTGCGGTTTGGCTAGCGCCTCATCTGCGGGCTCGGCTTTTTCTTGTGAACCACAAGAAGCCAGCACCAAAGAGAATAGAATCAAAATCATGCATTTCAAAAATGACCTGGCCGGGTATTGTTTATTTACCCCGATAATTTGCATCTGAACGTTTCTCCCTCCGCTGTATGATGACACAATTCTTTTCGAGAGACAATGTTTTTATTCCTATGGTAATCGTATCAAAACAAATATGACTTATGAAGGGACCACAGAAAGGGTGACTTCATAACGGAATGGGGAAAATCGGGGACAGGACAAATCATGCCCGGGATACCGCGGCGCCAATTCAGCTCGCTTTTTTTTCATTCGCTGGAAAATCCTCACAGGTTTAGAAAAGATTGAGATTTTCAGAAAAAGATCGCATGAGAGATTCAGTTTAAAAAGAGGTGCCAGAGTATCCTGCCCACAAATAGGTGTTGTGTCGGGGAAAGGATTGGTGTATGTAAATAAGGAGATTTTGGAGAGGAGTGAGACATGGGGAAGACGACGAGAAGAGAATTTATGAGACGGGCCGGAATGGGAGTGGCGGCCGCTTCTATTTCCCCTTTGGTCGGAGGTTCGAAAAAACATGCCGGCCCTCCCGATCCTGCCGCCTTCAAATTCGAAGAGAAGCTAGGGCGATTGAATCTGGGGATGGCCTCTTACACGTTCAGGGAGTTCCCCTTGGATGAGACCTTGAAGATGACCAAAAGACTGGATCTGAAAAGGATCGCTTTCAAGAGCTTTCATCTTCCGTTGGAAAGCTCAGACGAAGAGATAAAGGCCATTGCAGAAAAAACGCGGGCTGCCGGGCTCGACCTGTACGGTTGTGGCGTGGTCTATATGCAAAGCCAAGAAGAGGTGGAGCGGGCGTTTCATTATGCACAAACCGCCGGCATGAGGGTCATCATCGGTGCCCCGAATTCCAAATGGCTCAATATGGTGAACAAAATGGTGAACAGATTCGATATTAAAGTCGCCATCCATAATCACGGTCCAGAGGATAAAAATTATCCCACCCCGGAGAGCGTTTATGAAAAGATAAAAAACCTGGATCCGCGCATCGGTTTGTGCATCGATATCGGCCACACCCAGCGGGCCGGAGTCGATCCTTCGGAATCGGCCGAGAAATACGCCGACCGGTTGATCGATGTCCACATCAAGGATGTGACGGCCCCGACA
Organism: uncultured Eubacteriales bacterium; assembly: GCA_964400735.1. Classification (GTDB taxonomy): domain Bacteria; phylum Acidobacteriota; class Aminicenantia; order Aminicenantales; family Aminicenantaceae; genus CAYNVQ01. The sequence continues at coordinate 213,277 of CAYNVQ010000004.1, forward strand.
AAAGAAGGCCAGACCATCGAGATAGGCCATGGAGTCATCGACATCCCCAAGTTCCTGCGCACTTTGATCAAGCTGGAGTATAAAGGCTCGGTCTCCTTCGAGTTCGAAAAGGACGGGAAGGATCCCCTTCCCGGAGTGGCCGAATCGGTCGGCTATGTCAGAGGAGTCCTGGCTTCCATCTGAGGTGAACGATGTAAAATCTTGAGGTTGTCCCAAAGTGACGAAAATGGGGTGCCATCTAAAGGAGCAGGGAAATGCCTCTGCTTGAGTTCAGAATTTCAACGCCATTCTTCCACCGTCCTTCTCGGCACCTGCGGAACTGTGCATGATCAATCCAAACCTTTGGACTTTATACTCTGTTAATCCGAGTCTCATGCCTTTGGAATCGTCGTACTCAATACATCCTCGTCGACAATATGGGGACATCCCATTTGGGGACTCCCTATATTTCAATATTTGCATTTTAGCAATGAAAAATTATAGAGTGTCCCTGAATGGAACGTCCCTTATTGTTACTCTCGAAGGACGGTTGCGGAAGGCTAAATCTTAAATGTCGCTTCGACATTTCCCTGCTCCTTCCTTGCCATTTTATTTCCGCACAACTTTGGGACAAAGCCAAAATCTTAGATAAGGAAAATATTTCAGGATTCCTGAAATTATCTCTGTCATTGGTCATTAAATTCTATTAACAGAATTTTTCTATTTCCTTTAGACCAAATGGAGTAAAATAAGGTTCGCTATGACCATCGAGACAAAAGCTTTTGCCCGGGCCGGAATTCTGGGAAATCCTTCGGACGGTTATTTCGGGAAAATCATCGCCATCACTATCAAAGATTTCGAAGCCAGGGTTTTCCTCGATGAATCCGCCGATTTGATGATCCTATCCTCCAAAGACGATATTCCCGTCTATAAGAACATGCAAGACCTGGTGAGGAGGGTGGAACTTTATGGTTACTATGGTGGAGTGCGTCTGATCCAGGCAGCTGTCAAGAAATTTTTCGAACAATGCCGGCGTCAAAACATCCAGCTGGAGAAGAAAAACTTTTCCATAAGGTATTCTTCCTACATCCCTCGGCAGCTGGGGCTGGGGGGATCGAGCGCCATCATAACGGCGGCCTTTCGAGCACTGCTGCAGTTTTATGCCGTCGAGATTCCGCGCGAAAAACTTCCATCTTTGATCCTGGAAGCGGAGCGCGATGAATTGGGAATTAATGCAGGTTATATGGACCGGGTCATCCAGGTCTATGAGGGCTGTGTTTACATGGATTTGAATAAGGAGGTCCTAGAAGAGAGGGGATACGGAATCTACGAAAGCCTGGACGCCACCCTTCTTCCTCCTCTTTATCTCGCCTACAAGCCGGCTTTGGGAAAAGTCTCGGGGACGGCCCTGAATGGTATCCGCCAGGGATACGATAGGAGAGACCCGCTGGTTGTCGAAGTGCTCGAACAGATTGCGAAAAAGGCCGAGCAGGGAAAAAAAGCCCTGTCGAATAAAGATTTCGAGCGTCTTCACCGGCTGATGGATGAAAATTTCGACCTTCGCAGCCGGATTATGAGGATCAGCGAGAGCAACAAGGAGATGATCCAGGTGGCCCGCGGCTGCGGAGCATCGGCCAAGTTCGCCGGCTCGGGCGGTTCCATCATCGGAATGTTCAAGGATGAAGAGATGTATTCCCGACTGGATAAAGAGCTGAGGAAAATCGGGGCCACGCTCATCCGGCCCAATATCGAATAGATGCGGAATTCATCAAAACGAAAAAAAACAGCCTTGTCCGTCTTCATTGTTTTCAGCTTCATCTTTTCGACTTTACCATTTGGCTGCAGGACCGATAAAGAGGTCCGGGTCATCAAGCTGGGGCATGGTTTGGATCCCACCCATCCGGTTCATCTGGCCATGGAGTTTCTGGCCGGACGTGTGGACGAAAAATCATCGGGACGGATGCGGATCGATGTCTATCCCAGCGAGCAACTGGGTACGGAACGCGAGTGCTTGGAGCTCCTCCAGATCGGAAGCCTGGCCATGACCAAGGTTTCCTGCAGCGTCATAGAGGGATTCGTGCCGGAGATGGGCGTTCTGAGCCTGCCCTATCTATTCAGGAACGAGGAGCACCGGTTCAGGGTGCTAGAGGGAGAGATAGGAAGAGAGCTTCTCCGTGCCGGAGAGAAATACTGGCTGCATGGGCTGTGTTATTACGACGCAGGAACCAGAAGCTTTTACACCAAGGCTCACCCCATCCTTAGCCCCGATGACCTCGCCGGACTCAAGATCCGCACCCAGGAGAGCCCCACTTCCATAAAGATGGTGCAGGCCCTGGGGGGCTCGGCCACTCCCATTGCCTGGGGTGAGCTGTACTCAGCCCTCCAACAGGGAGTCGTGGATGGCGCCGAAAACAACCCTCCAAGCTTTTACCTCTCCCGGCATTATGAAGTCTGCAAATTTTATTCTCTGGATGAGCACACCGGAGTTCCGGATGTCCTGGTCATCAGTACCGAGGTATGGAGCGGTCTCCCTCCGGAATTCCAGAAAATCCTTCAGGAAGCGGCCGACGAATCCGCGCTGTACCAGAAAAAACTGTGGAAGGAAGCGACCCAAAGGGCGCTGGAAGAAGTGCAACGGGCAGGAGTCGAGATCTATTATCCGGAAAAGGAGCCATTCATCAGGATGACGGCAAGTATTTATGAGGAATACAGGAATGAGCCGACAATATACGGCCTCATCCAAAGGATCAGGGCTGTTCGATGATGCTCGAAGGGATCAAAAGAAACATCGACAGGGTGCTGGAGTGGGCCCTGATCGTCCTGATGGCATCCAATGTCATCAATGTGCTCTGGCAGGTTTTCACCCGGTTCATCCTTCACCATCCCAGCTCGTTCACCGAGGAGCTGGCCCGGTATCTTTTGATCTGGGTGGGATTATTAGGGGCAGCTTATGCGGCCGGCAAAAAAATGCATCTGGCCATCGATGTGGTTTTGCAGGGCCTCAAGAAAAAAGCGAGAATAGGGACAGAAATTTTCATTCAGGTTTTTATTTTTTCCTTTGCTCTGTTCGTGATGGTAGCCGGAGGCTTGAGACTGGTCACCATCACTTTGACTTTGAAACAGGTTTCCGCTGCACTGGGGATTAAACTGGGGTATATCTATCTGGTCCTGCCCCTGAGTGGATTGCTGATTATGTTTTATTCAGCAATCTTTTTTATCCAGAGAATGAAGGATCTCTCCGGCAAAAAGGTAGAATTCGAGAAAGCGGCGCCGGAAGCCCAGGAGGGGATTTAGCCCGGATGGAGCTTATGCATATCCTCATCCTGTCCGGAAGCTTTATCGTCCTGCTGGTCCTGGGCGTTCCCATTTCCTTTTGTATCGGTATATCCACGGTGGTGACCATGCTGATGAGCATCGATGCGGGCCCGGCCGTGACCACTGTGGCCCAAAGAATGGCCACTGGCCTGGACAGCTTTGCTCTGCTGGCCATTCCCTTTTTCATCCTCTCCGGACAACTGATGAACAGAGGAGGGATTGCCCGACGGCTGATCGATTTCGCCAAAGCTATGGTCGGGATGCTTCCTGGAGGCTTGGCCTATGTTCACATCCTGGCTGCTATGCTCTTTGGGTCGATCTCGGGTTCGGCAGTAGCCTCTTCGGCCGCCATCGGCGGGTTCATGATCCCCCAGATGAAAAAGGAAGGGTACGACCTGGATTACAGCGCGGCCGTGAACATCACCTCGGCCACCACGGGGCTGATCATACCGCCCAGCAACATCCTGATCGTCTACTCCTTGGCCAGCGGGGGGGTGTCCATCGGTGCTCTCTTCGTGGCCGGATACCTTCCCGGAATTCTTATCGGGGTTTCTTTGATGGCTGTGGCCGGTATGATTGCCTACCGGAGAAATTATCCCACCGCTCGAAGAATCCCATTCAAAGCGGCAGCCCTGCGGTTCCTGGACGCGATCCCGAGCCTGTTCTTGATCGTCCTGGTGATAGGCGGAATCGTAGCCGGCTATTTTACGGCCACCGAAGCATCGGCCATTGCTGTTCTGTATACTTTTGTCCTCTCGGTATTGATTTACCGTGAAGTCAAATGGAGGCAAATTCCGAAAATTCTGGTGGACACTTCGGCCACCACGGCCATCGTCATGCTTCTCATCGGCACCTCCATGGGTATGTCCTGGATCATGTCCTATGAGAATATCCCTCAGAATGTCAGCTCTGCCCTGATGGCCCTTTCCGACAGCCGAATCGTCATCCTTTTGATCATCAATCTCCTCCTTCTTTTAGTCGGGACCTTCATGGATATGACGCCGGCGGTCCTGATCTTCACGCCCATATTTCTGCCGGTCGTGATGAAGATGGGTGTCGATCCCATTCACTTCGGCATCATCATGGTTTTGAACCTGAGCATAGGTCTGTGCACGCCGCCCGTGGGGAGTGTGTTGTTCATCGGCTGCGGGATTGCCGGAACCAGCATCGGCCGTATCATCCGGCCCCTCCTCCCTCTTTTTATCGCCATGCTGATCTCTCTGCTTCTCATCACTTTCATTCCCGACATCAGCCTTTTCCTCCCCCGCCTCTTCGGCTACTGATGGGGACGTTCCTCAAGGTACTACCCTATAATTTTGTCCCGATGAAGACGCTCCTCGAGGTACTGTTGGGGAATCTTTTCAAGGTTCCTCCTATAATTTTGTGTAGGATTATCAGCTTTTGGGTTGACAAAAATTTAAACCCAACAAAACCAGCTCTTTCTCGTATCAGGCATTTATTTTTTCCGTCAAGGCCTAGGCCTTCTCGAGGCACCTTTAATTTTCTTGTAGAGGGCAGAGAATCAGAAATCCTTTCAGAAAATGTCACTGAAAATGGCGGGCGAAATCCGCTTCGGCCGCGATGTGACCGAAGGAGGCCCAGGATTCCCCATCCAGGATTTTTCGAAAGAGTTCCCTTGCCTTTTCCCGTTGGCCGTTAATGAAATACCAGTTGCCGACTCCGTAGGCTAAGGCATCGTTCGTGACCGTGCTGAATTCCGGATCGGTCAGTTCATCGACGAGGAGTTCGCCTTTGTAAAAAAGGCAGAGTCTGTGATAGACCTGATTTTCGATAACGTTCATGACCAGGCGAATCGGTTCGAGGGACTTTTCGGCCTCTTCGTCCCTGCCCAGGAGGCGTAGGGTCATATACAGCCAGTGGGTCGTGGCAACGAGCATGTCGTCGTTTCGGGAGGCGCCTATGCCCTTCCGGTAGACCCTCAAGGCGTTTTCCAGATCATTTTTCAGATAATAAGCCAGGCCGAGGTGGTACCAGATGTTCGTATGGAGGGTACTAACCGGAATATTCAGGGCGTTGGGCAGGCCGTCCAGCTCGATGACATCCTCTTGGTCAGCAATAAGCGATGCCGCTTTTTCCAAATCTCCGATTGCTTTATCGAACTCCCTGATCGAAATGTAACGATGCCCGCGATGGCGGTAGAGACGGGGGTCTTCTGGAAACTTTCGGATTCCTTCGGTGTAGATCCTTATGGCCTCCCGATAGTCGCCCAGATAAGCGGTCCTCCGCCCGAACCAGATGATGGCATCCGGATTATCGGGCTCTTTCTCGTAATTCGCCTTCGCCTCCGCCTGCCGTTCCAAAGCGGAGGGGGACGGCTCCGGCGAATATAACTCATCCCCCAGCAGGGAGATGGCCTGAATAGTCCTTTCCTTAGAGGAGGCTTTGAACAGCCCGAAATGTGAAATGGCCGGCGTATTGTTCGCTTCTCTGATGAGGAGGCGGACTTTTCTGGCTTGTACGGGAGGAATGCGCAGCAGCCTTTTGTAGCCAATGGTCGTTCCTTTGGCCAATTCGATCCAATCTCCGTCGACGAGCCCCTCGACGGCGAATTTCGCAATTCTCTGTCCGAGACGGATCGGCTCCTGAATCATGATCCTATCGAAACGGACCGGATTGTCGAGATCGATTTCGAGGCTGGCCTCCCTGGCGTCTTCTTCTGCCGCCCAGTAGGCGTCGAGGTCATCATCCACACTATTGGCCGCAGAGAACTTCGGATGGTTCTTCCACTGGCTGGATGAGGCGGCATTTTTTCCCGAAGCCAGATTGACGGCAAAGGTCTCATCCAACGCCGACCGAAATTCCTTCAAGGCAAGAATATCATTTTCATGAAACAGGCCCCTTTTATCAGGAGGAACATTGAGCAGCAGGACGCCGTTTCGGCCCACGGACTTGTAGTAAACGTCCAGTAGCTGTTGGGTGGTCTTGACCTGGCCGTCTTCTTTTTCATGGTAAAACCAGCCGGGACGGATGGATGTGTTGCATAAAGGGATCACCCAATTTTTCCCCTCGGGATCACCCGAATTCAGATAGGCGGGGTCGGCCGCCCCGACAACGATATTTTCGGTGTTTAGGGTCGACCAGTTCGTTTTACCCGCATATCCGCTCTCGTTGCCGATCCACCGGATATCGGGTCCAGCATCCGAGAATAGAAGAATGTCTGGCTGCCAATTTTTGACCATCGACCATGTCTCTTCCCACCGGTAATAGCTGGTACGGTCGATGCGCCGTTCTTCTTTAGCCCCGCCGTAAAAACCGGTTCCACCGTTGGCCCCGTCGAACCAGAGCTCCGCAATTTCGCCGTAACCGGTGAGAAGTTCCTCGAGCTGGTTCCTGTAATAGTCTATGTAAGCCGGTTTACCGTATTCGGGATGATTCCTGTCCCATGGAGAAACATACAGGCCGGCCTTGAGCCCGTGCCGGCGGCAGGCCTCCACGAACTCCCGCACGAGGTCGCCTTTTCCATCCTTCCAGGGGCTGTTTTTCACGGAATGTTCTGTGTATTTGGAAGGCCACAAGCAAAAACCATCATGATGTTTGGCTGTCAGTATGAGTTGTTTCATACCCGCCTCTTTGGCCTCCCGTGCCCATTGATCCGCATCCAGGGCTGTCGGATTGAATATTGTGGGTGACTCGTCCCCGAAACCCCATTCTTTATCCGTGAATGTGTTAATACCGAAGTGGATAAAACCGATAAACTTCATTTTCTGGTAGGCCACCTGACCGGGCGTTGGGATGACGGGATTGGGCTCGATGTCTTTCGGCTGCTGATTGCATGCGATTAAAAGAAGGCCAAAAACCATGATAATAATTGAATCAATCCGGCTCATTCTCATTTTTATCTCCCTTATTTTTTAGCGAATAAGCTCTTTTAAGGGGAACTCCTTTTTTGCGGTGACATGACATTAAAGGTTGGAATTCACATCCAAAGGCAGAACTTCTACTCATTTCCGAGGATATCCTCTACTTCCGAAACACAGGCGGAGAGCTCCCGGTTCAATTCATCCAGCCTCCTGTACGCATCCCGGCCGGGTTTCTGGTCCGCGCCGGTGAGCATGGAATAAAGATAGGAGATCTGGTCCACGAGCATGGGCTGAGAATAAGGTCCTTCTGCGGTCACGAGTTTTGTGTATATGGCCGAAAGCTTTTCCTTGCTTTGCTTGCCGGCGTCTGCGGACTCCCGGGCTTGACGGATACGTTCGGCCAACCTGTTGGCCTTGCTCAGGGTATCCCTTACCTGGAGGCCGAGGGATTCTAGAGCCACTAGGTCCTCCTGTGTCACGCCGTCCTCTTTCACCCTGGGATCCATCAACACGCGGAATCTTTCCGCATGAATACGATCACCGATAAAAAGCTTCGCTTGATAGGTGCCTGGAGAGACCATGGGCCTACCCCTCAATCTAAAATCGCTTCCCCCGGTCCAAGCGCCTGCATGACTCATGTCCCAGAAAAACCGGTTCATCCCCGGACTCTTGGAGAGCCTCGGCCCCCCTACCTTCTTCATGGCTTCCACCAAATCCTCGAATGCCAGGCCTTCGAGCGAAATATCCTGTTTTTCGCTGGACAAGGAGCGTATGAGCTCGCCGTTGGCGTCCCGGATTTCCAGCCTGACGGCTCCCTCAGTTTTTTCGGCCAGAAAATAGTCGATCATCACTCCTGGCTGAAGATATTCGGGAACGTCCACCGACCCTCTGAACGATCGGGTGCGGTAATGCATCCGGTAAGCATCGCGCGGAGGATACAGATGAGAGGGAGCAGCGGTCACGCTCTCTCCGAGCTGATGAAGCGGAGTGATATTATCCAGAATCCAGAAAGAGCGTCCCATGGTTGAGAGCACCAGGTCCTTTTGATGGACCTTGATGTCTGTCACTGGGGTTACAGGGAGGTTGAGCTGGAAAGACTGCCAGTGCATCCCGTCATCGAAGGAGATGAATAGGCCGAACTCTGTGCCGGCATAGAGAAGCCCTTCCCGGTCAGGATCTTCGCGAACCACTCTGGTAGGGGAATCCTCCGGAATGCCGTTCTGACCTGTGGTCAAACGAGTCCAGGTTTGGCCGTAGTCCTCTGTACGGAAAATATAGGGCTGCCAATCGTTCAGCATATACCGATAAATAGCCACGTAGGCTTTTCCGGCCCGGTGAGGAGACGGTTCCACAGTCTGGACTCGCCCACCTGGTGGCAGGTCTCGGGGCGTGACTTTGGCCCAGGTTTTCCCACCGTCGCGGGTGACATGGATGGGGCCATCGTTGGCTCCCACCCATATAAGGCCCTTCTCCAGCGGCGACTCCTGCACAGCATAAATCGTGCTGTAAAACTCTTCGCCCGTGATGTCCCGCGTTATAGGGTAACCGGATATAACCTGTTTGGTGGGATCGAAGGCGGTCAGGTCCGGGGAGATGGTTTCCCATGTGATTCCTTCGTCTGTGGTCTTGTGCAGGTACTGGGAAGCATGATAAACCACATTGGAATCGTGGGGGGAGACATGAATCGGAGAAACTCTTTGGAAGCGGAATTCCAGATCTTTCGGATTGTGGCCGTACATGTTGGCGGCCCCTATAGAGAATTGCATCTCCTGCCCGGTCTTTTTGTTGTAGCGGCCGAATCTCCCCTTGCAGTTGGCATAGACGATGTTGTGGTTGCCGGGCTTGGGAACGGCAGGGCCGGTCTCGCATCCACCGACGGATAGCCAGTAGCCGGAAGGTCCAGTAGGTGAGGGGTAGGGGGGAAGGGAGGGCACGGCGATGGTGCTGCTGTCTTGCTGTCCGGCATAAATCCAGTAGGGAAATTGATCGTCGATATTGACCTGGTAAAGTTCAGCCGTAGGCTGGTTGTGCTGTGTCGACCAGGTCTTTCCGCCATCCAGGGTCACATTGGCTCCCCCATCGTTCGACTGAATGAAGATATCCGGGTTTTGAGGATTGATCCACATGTCATGGTTGTCCCCATGGGGAGTAGGGCGGCTCTGCCAGGTCTTTCCGCTATCCTGGGATTTCCAGAAACGGCCCGTGTTGACGTAAAGGACATCGGCATAGGTGGGGTCGGCATCCAGATTGGTGTAATAAAAAGGCCGGTTCACCAAGTCTTCCTTGTCCGAGATCAGCACGAAGCTTTGTCCGCGGTCATCGGACCGGTAGAGGCCTCCGCCCGGAGCCGCCTCCATCAGCACATAAACTCGGTCTGGCGCAGCAGGGGATACGGCCAGGTCACTTTTCCCGATCAGATCCTGGGGAAGCCCTTGGGTGAGATGCACCCAGGTGGTCCCGCCGTCAGAGGACTTGAATACGCCGCCTTCGGCTGCGCCGCTGATAATGGTCCAGGGTTTTCGTTCGCAGTGCCAGAAACATGCGTAGATCTCATCAGGATTATCCGGAGAGAATTCCAGGTCCACCGCCCCCGTTTTATCGGAGAGAAAGAGCACCTTTTCCCAGACCTCACCGCCGTCGAGGCTCCTGAAGACACCTCGCTCAGGGTTCGGCCCGAACACGTTGCCGATGGCCGCAACGAACACGATGTCCGGATTTTCCGGATGGATTTCGACCGCGCCGATCTGCCCTGCCTCCCGCAGTCCTAAGGATTTCCAGCTCTTGCCGCCGTTGATGGATTTATACACACCCCGGCCGGCGATCACATTGCTGCGAATGCCGTCCGAACCGGTGCCCACGTAGACGATGTCTGGGTCGGAGTCGGCAACCTGGATGGCTCCGATAGATCCTGTTTCAAAATAGCCGTCCGAAACATTGACCCAGTTCTGCCCGTAATTCGTTGTTTTCCATACTCCTCCCCCTGTAGCGCCCATATAAAATACAGAGGGTTGGGAGGCGATTCCGGTCACTGTGGTCACCCGTCCTCCGCGTGAAGGTCCGATACAGCGATACTTCAGGCCTTTGAAAACCGACGGATCGTAAAGGGTGTCGGAAGCGGCAAAACAATTCAGCAGAAGAAACATCGCCATCAAGCTAGCGCAAAAACAGGTTTTTCTCATTACCCGATCTCCTTAAAAAGCGAAGTTCATTTTTTTCCTCATTTTTGACTTTTTGAAGGAAAAAATCAATTTATCTGAATTATTCATAAAAAATGCCTAACCCATTTCCTATTATAGCAATATCAGGAGCTTATCCTGATATTGCTGTAAATCATTATGGAAAAACTTTTTTCATTTAATCAGCATTTTTTACCCTTGGGGAAAGCCAATCTTACTACAACGGCTTCATCGCAGCCCATTCGCGGTAGTTTACTACAGCTTCGTGGGCTGCTTCCTCGCCGTTGCAGTAATCTTGACTCGTGAATAATCCAGATTTATTATCTTAGGAAAAAACAGACCGGTCTATCTGCCCTACTTGCCCTCCAATTAAGCTATTTTAATTCGAAAGTGAGGCGCATCAGGAATCTTAAGTGAATCAAATTTTCATTCCATATGTGGGCCGTTGTAAGAAATGATTGGGGTTAGGGACATCACTAGTGCTGTAAAATGTACCTAAATGGAAAATTTGAGTTTGCGTTTATAGGGTGGTACCTTAAGGAGCGTCCCCTAGAAATTTGAGCAGTTGGGGGATGTCCATCTCGTGGTGTCTGTCGGGAGTCACGATCAGTTTGACAGCTCCGCCGCCGCCGAAGACTTTGTAGATGTTCCGCAGCTCCTGCAAGGATTGGGTCACGGTTTCGTTGTAAGAGGCTGAAGCGTTCGTCGGCGAGGGCGTATCGAGTTCCCCATAGTGGATGGCGATCGGCCGCGGAGCGTTCAGGCCGGCGATGTCGCTGCGATCCATCCATTCCAGGATCCCGGGAATACAGTGGGCCGGGGCATTGTAGCACCGCCTGAAGATTACCGAAAAGGATCCCAGTGTCCCGCTGGCAAATATCCGGCGCACCCGGTCGCTGAAAGCCGGATAGACGAGACATAAATCCCCTCCATAAGATATCCCCGCCACATCGAATTCCTCCACACCTTGAGATTCCACAAACCACTTCTCCCAGCGCAGCAGGTCCTCGACCGTCTCGCCGATCAGTGTGTTGCCATAGAGGAATCCGTCGGTGACAAGGGTGAACTGGCTGTATCCTCCGATCCAGTAGTCCAGGCGGTCGATTTCCACCCCGGCGGCCAGGTCCTTCAAGGCACCGAATCCCCTCAATTCCGGACAGATCACCAGGTGTCCGGCCTTGGCCATCTCCAGGGCGAAGAGATGATGGTAATCATCGACCAATCCCACACCTGGTTCGGCCCGGCCGTGACCGTGAATGGCCATCACCGCGCTTTTTCTCTGCGTTCCTTCCTCGGGTACCAGCAGATACCCCGGAATGGATAGGTTTTCGTTCACTGTCATGACCAGAGCATGGATGGTTACCCCCTGGTATTCGACCTTCCGCAGCTCGCTGACTGCGCAAGCGGCAGGATCTGATACCTTGAGCAGCTCGGCCAGCTTTGCTTTGGCCTGATTTCTCCATTCGTCTGGCGGACCCTGGAAGTTTTGGAAGGAAAGCTTCATCGCTCCTCCGGGATGGCTGAAAGCCAAGGTCAATTCCTCAGGGACGATAAAAAAGCTTTCTTCCACACCCACCGCCCTTTCATCTTTGTTCTCGATGGAGGCTTTCCGGCAGTGGCTGTGCGATGTCACACCGATAGTTAGGATCAAGACCAGAACGTAAAATAAAGATATTCCTTTATTTCTCAATTTCATCGTCCCTCCTCAATCGGAAATTTCCAGTTCTACGGCGCTCACCGATCGTGCCGTGAAGGTCCATTCCACCGGTTCTCTGGCTTTTAAATCTATGGTCACGGGATCGAACACGTCAGGCTGATTCTGGTTGACATAGGCGCGCGGGCTCTCCGGGGCTATCTGGTGGACTTTTCCTCCGATGATCGTGGCTCCATCGACGGAGAACCTGGCTTTGACAGGATCGCTGTAATTCGTGTTCAAGACATGGAGAAAGATTTTGCTGCCTCTCCGGCTGGCCGCGATATCCAAACCCGAAGGGTCGGCGATGACGGAGATGCCGTGGGTTCCGAGGTTCTTTTTGAACAGCCTCATGATCGACCCGATGGGCAGAAGGAAGCTTTTTCCCCTGGGAACCGGCATCATGACCGCATTGACCGTCCAGCGGGTTCCGCAGAAATCCGCGCCCGTGCAAATCTTGACCCGGTCGCCATGCCGGAGATAGGTGTTCATGGTCCGGGCATGGTAGACGGCCGACAGCCATTCGGTAAGGATTTGGTTGGCGTTGTACGGCTGAAGGGAAAGGTGGCCCTCGGTGATGGCGATGCCGATGCCGGAGCCCACCGAATCGACCGCTTCCTTCATGGCCTTTATCCTGAATTCGGCGATAGCCGAGAGCTCGAGGAATTTCTCCCAGGCCTTCTCCGGTTCCTTCTGGTATTCGAATCCTCTGATGAAGGAGTCGTCACGGGGATAGATGCCCATCATGTGCATGGAGATAAAATCCAGATATTCTCCCGCCCGCTCGAGCATATCGGGCGCCCAGAACTGGATTTCTTGGTCGTCCTTGGGAGTTTCGGGCCGGAGCTTTTCGGGATTCCGGACATCTCCCCAGCCGATAATCTTTATGCCCGGGTCCCTCTCCTTCATCGCCTTGGAGAACTCGATGACATGGTCGATGGACTGCTCCCGGGTAAAACCCTCCTCATAAAGATAAGAACATTCGTTCCCCAGTTGCCATAGTTTCATATTGTAGGGTTCCTTCACACCGTGACTCAGCCTTTCCTGGTTGTCCGGGTCATTGGCGTAGGAGACCCAATCGGCCGCTTCCCGAGCGCCGCCGCTGCGGTTCTCACCGTGGATGGTCCTCCAGTAAGCCTTGACACCGTCGCTCAGCAGGTTGACGCACATCAAAGGTTGGGCTCCAACTCTCCGGCAGAAATCCACGAATTCTCCGGTGCCTACCCGGTTTGTTTCCTTGCCGCCCCAGACGTAGTTGTACATGGACGGCCGCCTATCCACCGGACCGACCCCTTCACGCCATTTGTAGTAGCGGATGAAGGCCCCTCCCCAGCGGATGGTATCCGGAGATAAGTCCTTCACCGCTTCGACCAGGTCAGCGCGCCAGTCGTCGATTCTGTAGTCCCAGGCCGCTTCTACCGACCCGTCCGTTATGCCCAATGGCTCCATGAACTGCAAGTAAAAATAGGGCGAGATTTCGAACCGCGGCTCGGGATCGATCGAAATGACGTTTCCATTGTTTTCTTTGACCTCCTGTTTTGTGCAGGAGACTAAAGAAGTGCTTCCGGCCACAAGAGAACCGGCCGTCAGCGCGGAACAATCCTTTAAAAATTTCCTTCTTGTTAATTTCTTAGCCATGCTCAATTCCCCTTCCTTATTAAACTGAATTATTCATAAAAAATGCCGATACCATTTTCTATTACAGCCATATCAGGAACTTACACTGATATGGCTGTAAATTATCATGAAAAACATATTTCATTTTAATCGGCATTTTTTAACCCTTCGGGCGAGCCAATCTCACTGCAACAGCTTCGTTGTAGCCTATTCGCAGTAGTTCACTACAGCTTCATGGGCCACTTCCTCGCCCCACCTTTAGCGTAAGGGGTGGGGTGGGTTGGCCTTAGCTCGTGAATAATCCAGGTTAATTATCCTAGATTATTCAAACGGTGCCATTTAATCACAATCTATTTTCCCTTGTCAAAATTGGAAATTTTCTCAACTTGACACATTTTTTGGGCTTTGATAAAAGTTAAGATCTCTCGATGCATTTCCATTTCCATTGAATAAAGGAGGGAATATGAAAACAAAGAGTCTAAACCATTACGTACTGGTTTTTCTGTGTCTTCTTTTGATCGGTCCCTTGAGTCTTTTTTCCAAGGACGAAAAGAAGGCTCAGTCCCAGGACGACCTGCTGGCCGATGTGTCTTTGGGTGCCTTCAAGCTGAGGGCTATCGGACCGGCTGTGACATCGGGCCGGATATCGGACTTTGCCGTCAACCCCGAAAAGCCAAGTGAATATTATGTAGCCACCTCTTCAGGCGGTGTCTGGAAAACGACGAACGCCGGGACGACCTTCACCCCCGTTTTCGACAGCCAGGGATCCTATTCTATCGGCTGTGTAACCATGGACCCCAACAATCACCATGTCGTCTGGGTGGGAACAGGCGAGAACAACAATCAGCGCGCCGTCGCTTACGGAGATGGAGTCTATAAAACAGCTGACGGCGGCATGACCTGGAAGAATATGGGGCTTAAAACCTCGGAGCACATCGGGATGATCGCCGTCGACCCCAGAGACTCCAATGTGGTCTATGTGGCCGCCTACGGTCCTTTGTGGAGTCCAGGCGGGGAGAGGGGGTTGTATAAAACCGAGGACGGCGGTGAGAACTGGAACCCGGTCTTGACCATCAGCGAGAATACTGGGGTGAGCGAAGTGCATCTCGACCCCCGGAATCCGGACGTGATCTATGCCGTGGCCCATCAACGGCGCCGGCACGTGTTCACCCTGGTGGATGGGGGGCCCGAATCCGCCGTTTATAAATCGGAAGACGGGGGCAGGAACTGGAAAAAGATTACCCGTGGTTTGCCCGGCGGAGACTTGGGCCGGATAGGACTGGCCATATCCCCCGTCAACCCTGATTATCTATATGCCATCGTCGAGGCCCAACCGGGAAAGGGCGGTTTCTACTGCAGCACCTACAGAGGAGCCTCCTGGGAAAGACGCAGCAGCTATACCTCCAGAGGGAATTACTACCAGGAAATTTTCTGCGACCCCAAAGACCTGAACCGGGTTTATTCCATGGACGTTTACCTTCGGGTGACGGATGACGGTGGAAGGACCTGGGGCGCCCTTGGCGAAAGGCACAAGCATGTCGACAACCACGCCCTTTGGATCGATCCCCACAACACGGATTACTACCTGGTGGGATGTGACGGAGGGATCTATGAGTCCTTCGACCGGGGAAAAACCTGGAAGTATTTTCCGAATCTTTCGGTGACCCAGTTCTACAAAGTAGCAGTCGATAACACCGAGCCTTTTTATTACGTCTATGGTGGAACCCAGGACAATTACAGCCTGGGAGGCCCATCGCGCACAACCAGTTCCCACGGGATCGTCAACTCGGACTGGTTCGTGACTCAGGGAGGAGACGGATTCGAGTCCCAGGTGGATTGGAAGGACCCCAACATCGTCTATGCACAGTCGCAGCACGGCAACCTGGTCCGCTATGATAAAAAGAGCGGAGAACGGATGGGTATCCAGCCCAAGGAGAGGAAGGGAGAAAAGGAATACCGCTGGAACTGGGACGCCCCTCTTCTGATCAGCCCCCATTCCCACACCCGGCTCTATTTCGCCGCCAACAAGGTCTTCCGCAGCGACGACCGGGGAAACACCTGGAAGGTGATCAGCGACGACCTGACCCGCCAGATCGACCGGAACAAGCTCGAGGTTATGGGGAAGGTCTGGCCTATGGACGCCGTGGCGAAAAACGCCAGCACGTCCCAGTACGGGAACATCGTGGCCCTGGACGAATCCCCGCTCCAGGAGGATTTGCTGTATGTGGGCACGGATGACGGCCTCATCCAAGTGACCGAGGATGCCGGTGGGAACTGGCGAAGGGTCGATAAATTTCCCGGTGTCCCGGAGAGGACCTATGTCAACGATATCATCGCTTCACGACACGAAAAGGAGACGGTGTATGCGGCCTTCAACAACCACAAAAACGGCGACTTCAAGCCCTATGTTCTAAAGAGCACGGATGCCGGAAAAAGCTGGGTTTCGATTACCTCGGACCTTCCCGAAAGAGGCTCTGTCTATGCCCTGGCCGATGACCACGCCCGAAAAGACCTGCTGTTCGCAGGGACAGAGTTCGGGCTGTTCGTCACCCTCGACGGAGGAAAACACTGGAAGCCGCTTAAAAGCGGGCTTCCCACTATCGCGGTCCGTGACCTCGCCATCCAGAAAAGGGAAAACGATCTGGTTCTGGCCACCTTCGGACGGGGATTCTACATACTGGACGACTACACACCGCTCCGGCACCTGAACCAAGAATTTCTGGATTCCGAGGCCAGTATTTTCCCGGTCAAGGATGCCCTGATGTGGGTGGAATCATCACCCCTGGGTACGGGCGGAGCGGCCGGAAAGGGTTTTCAGGGAGAGATGTACTTCAACGTCCAAAACCCTCCTCTCGGAGCTATCATCACCTATTATCTGAAAGAATCCATCGAAACCTTGAGAGATAAACGTCAGAAAAGCGAGAAGGAAGCGATCAAAGAGGGGAAGCCGGTCAGTTATCCCTCCTCCGAGGAAATGAGGGCAGAGGAGGAGGAAGAGACGCCTTATCTCGAGTTCACCATTTTGGATGATGAGGACAATGTGGTCCGCAGGCTCAGGGCCTCGGCCCGGAAAGGTATACACCGGATCGTCTGGGACCTGAAATATCCGGATGTCTCCCCCACGAGTTTGAGAGACACCAGCCCCACTTCGAGCGGGGGCTCCAGCACCCTCGTGCTGCCTGGAAAATACAAGGTTTTTCTCTCTAAAAATGTCGACGGCGTAGAGAGTAAACTAACCCAGCCCGTGGAGTTCAACGCGGTTGTCCTGAGTAATACATCCCTCCCGGCCGAAGACCGAGCAGAGCTGGTGGCTTTCCAGAAGAAAGTGAGAGAGCTAAGCCGGGCTGTAAACGCTACCTCCAGCCTGGTTCGGGATCTGGCCGATAAGGTCCAGCACTTCAAGGTGGCCTTGAAAAGCGTGACGGTCGACGATAGCCAGATCTATGCGGATATCAAATCTCTGGAAACCGAGGTCGATAGAATACAGCGGGAGCTCTTCGGAGACCGCATGCTGCGGCGGATCGATAAGGATGCCGAACCCGGGCTGAGCAGCCGGATCAACAGCATAATCTACGAACAGTGGCGCTCCACCTCGGCTCCTACACAGACCCAGAGGGAGGCCTATACGATCGCTGCCGAGGAGTTCGCTCCTATCCTGGAGACCGTGAAGAGGCTGGTCGAGGAGGATGTCAAGAAAATAGAGAAGAAGCTGGAAGAGATCGGAGCCCCTTATACCCCCGGACGCATTCCCGATTGGAAAAAATAGAAAGGGTCGAGAAGGAAAAAATTATGAAAATCTTTGTTAAGCTGGTTTTGGTGGGGATGTGTGTCCTCCTGGCCTTTACGGCCCAGGAAACGCGGCCCATCCGGGACGATGTCGGCTTCTGCTGGAACCCGTCGAGCATGAAGAGGCTGGTGGATTATCTCGAGGGCCAGGAAAAAGAGACCTTTTCGGCCGACGGGATGGTGGCTGCCATTTCACCTCATGACGATTATCTGTATGCCGGAAGAATCTATTATCCGCTCTTCAAGATTCTGAAGGCCAAAGAGGTGCTCATCTTCGGCGTCACCCACGGCACTGTGCGGAATGAGATAAGCGGCCTCCAGAATATCCTGATCCTGGACGGATTCGATTACTGGCCCGGATTGAAGGGGCCTATCCCTGTCTCCGGGCTTCGGGAATACCTCAAAGAGCGGCTCGACAAGAAGCTTTTCATAGCGAACAACAGGGCCCACGAAATCGAACATTCCATCGAAGCCCTCCTTCCTTTCCTTCAGTATTTCAATCCCGAGGTCAAGATCACGCCCATCATGGTTACACCTATGCCTTTTGCGCGTATGGAGGAGGTCTCTGCAAAGCTGGCCGAAGCGGTCGCCGGCTACATGGATGAAAAACAGCTGGCCGCCGGGAAGGACATTTTCTTCCTTATCTCCTCCGACGGGAACCATTACGGAAAAGACTTCGACAATTCACCTTTCGGAGAAGGCGAGAAGGCTTGGGAGACGGCCCGGCAGCTTGACCAGCGTCTCATCCGGACCTATCTTACAGGCGTCATGGAAAGCGACAAGATCGAAGGTTTGACCAAAGAACTCTGGGGTGAAACCTACCTCGATTACCGGAATACCTACTGGTGTGGGAAATATTCCGTCCCTTTTGGCCTCCTCACCGCAGAGAAAATCATGGCCCTTGCTATGAATAAGAAGATCGACGGAAGACTCTTCCGTTTTTCCGACACCTACAGCGAAGGCGTCCTTCCGCTCAAGAAAACGGGAATGGGGACGACAGCCCCCTTCTCGCTCCGTCACTGGGTCAGTTTTTTCTCCATCGGCTATTACATCGAGTGACGCACATAGTTGTTTCGTTTCAGGTCTAGTGCAGGACAGCCTGGGATTAAACATTCAGGCGCGGCAGCGGATGCTGGCTGTCACAGTTTTTTTGATCAAGGTTATAAATTCTGTTTTTTTGGAGGTTGACAATGAGGAGATTCGAGCGGCGAGAAGGGTGCATTATCGCTGCTTTGGGAATCGGACTGCTTCTCTCGGCTGGACCGATCTTCGGCCAGGCATTCGATATCAAGGCCAACTACACAAAGACAGAGCACATGATCCCCATGCGGGATGGCATCAAGCTCTACACCCAGGTTTATTCACCCAGGGACGAAAATCAAAAATACCCTATTCTTCTTTTTCGCACCCCTTATTCGATAGGCTTTTATGAGCCGGAAAGTTACAGACCCTACCTGGGCCCGAACAGCGCCTATGCCGAGGAAAGATTCATTTTCGTCTACCAGGATGTCAGAGGAAAATTCAAATCGGAAGGGGAGTTCGTGGTGATGAGGCCTCACCGGAAAATCAAGAAGGGCCCTCAAGATACAGATGAAAGCAGCGACACCTATGATACGATTGAATGGCTACTCGAAAACATCCCCAATCATAACGGGAGGGTGGGACAGTGGGGCATTTCCTATCCAGGGTTTCAGACCGTCATGGGCATGATCGATGCCCATCCGGCTCTGGTCGCTTCCTCCCCGCAAGCCTCTCCTTCCGATATGTGGATCGGGGATGACTTCCATCACAACGGAGCCTTCCGGCTCATGTATACGTTCGGGTGGCTGGCAAACAACGCCCAAGCGAGAGCAGGGACCACAGAGCGGCGGGTAGAGAGATTCGATTGCGGAACTCCCGACGGATATAATTTCTTCCTGGAGCTGGGCCCTGTCTTCAATGTCGATAAAAAATATTTCCATGGGCGTGTCCCCACCTGGAATGAGTACATGGAGCACGGCGATTACGACCGCTACTGGAAGCAGCAGAATGTGCTCCAGTATCTCGAAGGGATCGAACACGCTGTTTTGAATGTTGCCGGGTGGTTCGATGCCGAAGATTTCTACGGGCCCATGAGCATCTACTATACGCTGGAGGAAAAGAATCCGGAGAATAAGAGCATTCTAGTGGTCGGGCCGTGGCTTCACGGGGGATGGGCGAGGATGGATGGAGATACCTTAGGGAATATCCAGTTCAGCTCGAAAACCGGGGAATATTTCAGGGAGAAGGTAGAATTTCCTTTTTTCGATTATTATTTGAAAGATAAAGGGTCGTTGAATCTGCCCGAAGCTTTGGTTTTCGTGACCGGCCTGAACGAATGGAAGGCCTACGACCTCTGGCCTCCACAAGAAGCCGAAGAGGAAAATCTTTATCTGCACGGAGACGGGAAGCTCTCCTTCGAGGCGCCCTCTGAAGAAGACGAGAGTGATTCCTTCGTCAGCGATCCGGAAAAGCCGGTCCCCTACACGGCAGAGATTCGCACATCCCAGGGTCACCTATGGATGGTCGAAGACCAGCGTTTCGCCTCCCGAAGGCCCGATGTCCTGGTCTATCAGACAGAGGTTTTGACCGAAGACATCACCATTGCAGGGCCCATAATGGCCGATCTTTATGTCGCCACTACCAGGACGGATGCCGACTGGGTGGTCAAATTGATCGATGTCTATCCCGGCGATGCTCCCGATCCTGAACCCAATCCGTGCAACGTGAGAATGGGGGATTTCCAGATGCTGGTGGGGGCGGATGTTTTCAGGGGGAAGTACAGAAACAGCTTCGAACATCCCGAACCTTTCGTTCCCGGAGAAGTGGCAGAAATTGCCTATGACCTGAGGGATAAATGTCACTGTTTCCGCAAGGGCCACAGGATTATGGTCCAGATCCAGAGCACCTGGTTTCCGCTCATCGACCGCAATCCGCAAAAATTCGTCGACATTTACCACGCTAGAGAATTCGATTTCCAAAAGGCGACACATACGGTCTATCGTTCGTCGAAATTTCCCTCCCATCTCAAAATCAGAATTTTGAAATGAGCGAGATCGGGAGCGTTTATTGAATAACGCTCTGTATTGTTCCCGCCGGTATTTTCGGGAAGGACGATGATGCGATTCTTGATCTCGTGAATAGGAGAATAGAATGGGTCAAGAGAGAGAATCCTTTTTTATCGACATGGATATGGCCCCCGAGTTCAGCCAGATGGAGGGATTAGAGACGAAAATTCTGACCGGGCTGCAAGGAGGGCAGATGATGATGGTCCTGAACACCACGCTGCCCGGTCATTCGGTGCCCACCCATAGCCATTCCCATGAACAGGTGGGAATGGTCTATGCAGGGAAGGCGAAATTGCGGATCGGAGACGAAGAACGCCTGGTGAAAAAGGGAGATTTCTATTGCATTCCTTCGAATGTCCCTCACAGCGATATCTGTATCGGTCCTGAACCCTTTATCATGTTGGACATTTTTTATCCTGCTAGGGAAGATTTTATCTTGAAAATCAAGAAAGACTCAGGTAGATAAAATGGCAAAGGCAGAATGTGACGACTGATCCTCTGCGCTTGCTCTTTTGCTAGTTTGGCAACCTGATTTTTACTGTGATATAGAACGTGTGGGGATTCAGAAAAAATTGGAACGGATAATCCATAACGCGGTTATCGCTTCAGCCATTTTAAAAGGAGGGAGTCCATGATTTGGTGGGTATTGTTTCTGGTGGTTATCACGATTTTGTCCTATTTATCCGATGTTGGCGTCATCACTTTCTTCCAAGACTGGAGATTTCCATTTCTGAACGCCTCGGCTTTGAGTATCTTGATCCTGCTTTGCCTGATTGGCTTGTTAGTCCGTATGATGCGGATGTCAAAAAAGGGCGAGAAGGAAGAACTGAGAGAGAAAGTCAGAAACTTGGAAAGAGAGCTTTCCAGCCTTAAAGGCCAATAGCAATGAGTTGATACCGGGATAATAAAGCTATTTGATCGAAACCATCAGCCAGAGAAGCAGAATAATCACTCCTACTAGAACCCAGCTCCCCCCGAAGCCCAAGATATCCAGCTTGGTCGGCTTCATGATTTCCCAGCTCGATCCCGGCCTGATCTTGTCTTTCTCGAATTTTCCCGGATTTGAATAGGATTCCTGTAAAGCCCTAAGGTCCTCCTCTTCGGTCTTTTGAACGGGCGTATGCAGTTTGGTAAAAAATCTGTCGAGGTCCGCCTTCGCTACGGGTTTTGTGACAAAAGATATCAGGAAGAGCAGCACAAAAGGGAAAAAGGCATCGAAAAAGAAACGGGTGGCCACCAGCTGGGATTTCTTGAATCTGGAAAAATCGATTCCGAACCAGCTCAGCACCCACAGTTCCGCATGGAATCTGCCCAAGCCGACCTTAGGAGAAGAGGGATCGGAAGGGTCTGTCCGGGCTACTCGATCGAAGAACACACCTGCGGGTTCGCTGAAATGCCGTTTTTGGATGGATTGTCCGACATATTGGGCAAGACCTGCTTCCACATCCTCATTCAAAGCGCTCGTCGTGTAGGTGATGCTTCTGGGCCTGGTTTCCAGAAGGAAAGAGGAATTGGATTTGGCCCAGTTCAAGGAAGAAAACAGGTTGGGGATGAGGGCATAGATGATGAGACAGAGAATCACCTGGAAGATCACAGCAGATTTTGTCAATCTGCGCCATATGAATCCCAGCCAGATGGAGGCACCGAAAATAGCCGGTATGGAGATGATGTATTTGAACAGCTCCAGGAGGTTGTTGACATAAAGGGCGACGGGTATCCCGCCCAGAAGGGTTACGGCGATGGCGATGCGGCCGACAAACAGATAATGCTTGTCGGATCTCCCCGGCCTGGATGGTTCGTACAGATTTTTGATGAAGAGGGCCGAATAAGAAACCGCACTGGCATCCAGAGTGGACATGTTGGCGGCCAGGATGCCCACCAGCATCAAGCCTATCGCTCCCGGGAAGAGGAGGTCTTTGGACATGAATCCCCATATCAAATCAGGATCATGCAGGGCTCCCGCATACAGACCGATAGCGAGAAGCCCGGCCAGGGCCCAGAAAATCATGATGAATCTCTTGAAAAACATGCCGCCTATCATGCCGATGCGGGCGGTCATTTCGTTCTTGGCCGAACCGGCTGTCTGCATCCCGGATGCCACGGCGATGATGGAGACGAGATTGGCCAGCACCATGGCGAGGATGGTGTACCAGGCATACTCGCTTATGGATACAGAGCCGAAAAGCTCGAACATGTAGTCCGGCACCGAGGCATGCAAGCCGGCAAAACCCCCGATCCGATGGAGCCCGATCGGGATCAGAATCAGGGAAAAGGTGATGATCAGAAATCCCTGAATGGCGTCCGTTATGGCCGCGGCACGGAATCCCCCCAGCATGGTGTATATCCCCACAATGACAGCGTACACGAAGTAAAAGAGGACCGGATTGGTGTAGGAAATGAAGGAATGGAGTTCCCCATGTTTGTTTTTCTCGTTAAGTTCTTCATGCCGGATGCGTTCTTCCTGGCTCAAACCGCCTTCTATTTTTTCGCTGAGGGTCTGGTATTCCTTGAACTGCTCAACGCTCAACCTTTCCTCAGAGGACATCTGTGAGGGAGGCTTGGGAGTCATGGCCATCATGGTCTTGGCTGCAACCATGTAGCCAATCCCTCCGCCCAGGATGGATAGAAGGAGAAAGAAAACGGCATAGCTTGCGCCCAGCGGCTTGCTCTTGAAGCGCTCGGAGAAATAATCGCCGATGGTTGTCAGGCGAACTCTGCGGAAGAATAAAGTGGAGAACCAGTAAAAGGGTGTGAGGAAGAGGACCAGATACTGGATCCACATCCCGCCGATTCCGGTGCGGTATATCTCGCGGGAGACGGCAACGGCCTGGTCGGCGTTGGTGGAACAGCCGAAATTGAGGAAGAATTGGTAAAATCTGCCCAGTTTGCGTCCGGCCAGGAAAAAATCGCCCGTATCCTTTGTTTTCTCCGAGGCCCGTTTGCCGATCCAGAGAATAAGGGAGATATAAAGAAAGATGATCCCGAAATCGATGACGTGCAGGCCCCAAATGTGCATCTATCAAGCGCTCCGGTCCCCCAATTTTTACTTCGTATCTGCTGTAAAG
Organism: uncultured Eubacteriales bacterium; assembly: GCA_964400735.1. GTDB lineage: Bacteria > Acidobacteriota > Aminicenantia > Aminicenantales > Aminicenantaceae > CAYNVQ01. The sequence continues at coordinate 236,815 of CAYNVQ010000004.1, forward strand.
TCAATGAAATTAAGGGATAATAAGAGGAGAGTTCTGCTTTTTGTCTGGCATTTTACAAAAACATATACTATGCTAGGGGAAAAATAGAGAGTCCCCTTTTTAAGGAGGAAAATTTGGATGAGTCCTTTGCAAAGCGTCTGCTGAAAGGCGAATTGCTGCTGGGTACCATTCTCACGCTTCCATCGCCTGAAGTGGCCGAAGTTCTATCCAAGTCGGGTTTCGACTGGCTGTTCGTGGACATGGAGCATACACCGCTGGATGTCGGGCATGTACAGAGGATTCTTCAGGCCGTCGGAAGGGATTTTCCTTGTTTGGTGAGGGTGCCATCTGTGGACGAAGGCTGGATTAAAAAAGTGCTGGATGCAGGGGCTGCAGGAATCATCGTCCCGCATGTCAACACTCCAGGAGAAGTGAAAAAGATTCTCCGCTGGAGCAAATACCCCCCAGATGGAGAGCGGAGTGCCGGGATTGCCCGGGCTCAGGATTACGGATTGGACCTCCAGGAATACATGGAAAAGGCCAACAGGAATCTGGTCATCGTTCCCCAGGTCGAACACAAAGATGCCGTGGACAATATCGAAGCCATCGTCGAAATCTCTGGGCTCACAGTTCTTTTTGTCGGCCCATTCGATCTGTCCGGGAGCCTCGGGAAACTCGGAAAGGTGGATGATCCTGAAGTATGGAAGATGATCGAAATAATAAGGTCAGCTTGTTCCAGAGCGGGATTGATTGGTGGAATATTCGGCGTCGACGCGGATGCGGTAACGCCTTACATAGAAGCGGGGTACACGCTCATCGCCGTCGGGACGGACACGGGCTACCTTTCCAGATCGGTCGAGCAGACCCTTCGCACCCTGCGGGATCTGAAATAAAATCCTCTGGGTATCCTTTATATATGATCGTTCCATGGAATTTCTATGGAGGAGAGGATGACCGTGTCCGATAAAGAGGCTAGAGTCTATAAGGTTTTGAAAGAGTTGAGTATTTCCTACACCCGACATGAACATCCCCCTGTCTTTACGGTCGAGGAGGCCGAGAAGCACTGGACCAAGGTCACAGGTGCCCACTGCAAAAATCTTTTCCTGCGGAACAAGAAAGGAAACCGCCATTACCTGGTGATACTGGAAGCTTCTAAGGCGGCGGACCTCAGGGCACTGAACATAATTCTGGGAGAGGATCGGTTGAGCTTCGCCTCTTTAGAGCGGCTAATGAGATATTTGGGATTGGAAGCCGGCGCCGTTTCTCCGTTCGGGTTGATTCATGATAGAGATAACCATGTCCAGGTGGTGATCGATGAGGATTTGAGAGAAGCCGAGGCTTTGAATTTCCATCCCAACGTCAACACAGCCACCATCGGTCTTTCCTTTAAGGATTTTGAAAAGTTTTTGACCTGGAGCGGAAACCCTTTCCGCTATCTTCCTTTTCATTGAGGTTTCATTCTTTTATGGTCTTGAGCACGGGCTTCACTTAACGATATGCATAAAACAACCTTCTCCCGATTCATTCCTTGCGGCGACTCTGGAATGAATAAACCGTAATGGTTCGGACGGAGGTCTATTGACTCGAGGGATCGTTAATTGGAAGAAATAGAGCTTTTTAGAATCCTTTTTTTCGGATTTGCAGGGGCCGGGGTTCTCATATTTTTTGTCTTATTCTTTATATCGGCCCCTTATGGCCGACATATCCGGGAGGGATGGGGGCCGAGGTTGAACAGCCGGTGGGGATGGCTTCTCATGGAATCGCCCGCAGCCCTTCTCTTTTTGTTCTTATTTTTGATCGGCCATCGGAAGGATTTGGTCCCGGTGCTCCTCCTCATTGTGTGGGAGAGCCATTATTTCCACCGGGCTTTTATCTATCCCTTCACCATTCGAAGCCGCAAGTCGATGCCGGTATCGGTGATGTTTTTTGCCTTTTTTTTCAATGTCGTCAATTCATATCTTCAGGCGAGATGGATTTACTCCCTGGCCCCGGCTGCCGATTACACAAAAGAGTGGATGACCGACGGCCGCTTCCTCATCGGGATTTGTCTTTTCTACGCCGGTTTTACAGTCGTCAAGCGCTCAGACCATATTCTGCACAGCCTACGAAAACCAGGAGAGACCGGGTATAAAATTCCCAGTCAGGGGCTTTTCCGTTTGGTCTCCTGCCCCAATTATCTGGGAGAGATCATCCAGTGGTTTGGCTGGGCCGTGGCCGTGTGGTCCTGGCCGGGATTGATCTTTGCGCTCTGGACGGTGTTCAACCTCCTCCCCCGGGCCCGATCTCACCACCTCTGGTACAAGAAGACGTTCGATGATTATCCGCCCGGCCGCAAGGCCATTATACCTCTGATCTTTTAGCCAAGATTGTGATGTGGAATACACGTATTTGCACCGTTGGGGGATGAAGTGAGCAGATCAATCCTCAATCAGATTTTGCTTGAAGAATCGGCAGTTTTGGCATATATAGAGTCAATGATGGAGGGGAAATGCTGTCAGGAATAAATATCGAGACCTTTCGGGGGGACCTGGAGGGGCTGGAGCGAATGGCCCATTCTGCCTGGAGGGATGAATACGGCATCGAGTCCTTTCCCAATCTCTACCGGCCGGAATTTTTGAGGTTCGTGTTCGACCGCATCGAAGATAAAGAGCATCTGATCGCTGCCTACCGGGGAGATGAGATCGTCTCCTTCATGGCCAATCTCCCCCGCCGCTACAGCGTGGACGGCCAGATTTATCGGGGAGTCTATTCCTGTCTTTTGGTCACGAGAAGAGAGCTCCTCAGGCAGGGTATCGCCCAAGCCCTTATCGATAAGGCCCTCGAACTCAATAAAAGGGTGCAGTACGATCTTTCGATCTATGCGCTGGAAGGAGGACATCGGTCGACCTCATTGATCAAGAAGCTGGAGGCCACAGGGCACCCTGTCCGATGGCTGAGGCGCAATTATGTCATCGCCCGGATTCTGGATTTGGAGCAAGCCGCCGCTTCGGAAGGCCTGAAAAGATGGGAACAGGCAGCCATCCGTATTATCGGGGCTCGAAGGCCGCCGAAAAAAAGAGACTCCGTTCCTTTTCGGGAGTACCGGGCAGAGGACCTGGATCGATGTCTGAGCCTGCTCAATCGATACGCGGACAAGATAAGGCTGGCTCTGGTCTGGGACAGGGAGGAGCTGGGAACTGAGCTTGATTATCCCGATGTCTCCCAAACTCTGGTTTATGAGAAAAACGGAAAGGTGGAAGGCCTGATCAATTTCATCTATCACGATCACTTAGGTCATACCAGAGAGCGGTGGGCCTGGATCAACCACGTGGCTTACCCCGCACTTTCCAGCCGGGAACGAAGGCAGTTCGTGGAAGCTTTCCTGTGTTATATCCGGGATGCCGGCTGTTTGGGTGCGGTCGAGTGGAACCGGAAATACTATCCTATGGAAGCTTTATACCGCAACCGGTTTTTCCCTTATTTCCGGTATGTCAATCAAGTGGCCTGGATCTTCAATCCGGAACTTTCGCTGAATAAAATCCCGGCCATTTATGAAGTCCAGATTTAATCTGAGAGATTCTATTCCATTTTTATTGAGCCAAGATTCGATATATTTTTGACTATCAGGAATATCCTCCGCTCCAGTTCGGATTCTTAACGCCATTCCCTCACCGTTCTTCTCGGCGGCTGCGGAACTCGCATATCAATCTAAAACACTGGAACTTTAGCCATGTTAATCCTGATTCCCACATCCTTTTGTGCAGTCTTGCTCAATACATCCTCGCCGTCTGACTTTGTCAGATTCCCTCGAAGATCGGTGATGGAAGGCTAAATCCTCCGATGTCGCTTCAGACATTCCTGATGTCCTTTTCCATTGAGACTTACCCACACAAAATGGAAGAAAATCATCTTGATTAATGAGCCGACTGCCTGGCCGCTGGATCTTTGCCAAGTCTTTCCATAGTCTGCATTCTCCAGAGCCAGATCACCAGAATAAGCAAGGACGAGGCTATTCTGAGGGCAGGGGAAGTGGTCAAAAAGTTGAACATTCCATGGACGACGGCGGCCAGAGTCAATCCCCCTAAAGAAGGAAGGATTAGAGAGTGACGGTGCATACGGGCAATACCCACTGTGTATCCCCAGATCGAGGAAAAGATGGTATGGGTCAAGGGAGAGGCAACGGCCCGTCCGAAAAGTTCGAATCCTTCCATTGAGACCAGATATCTGGAATTTTCATAACTGGCGAATCCCAGAGCGATGACCGATGCATAGACGATGCCGTCGATTCTCTCATCGAAATCTTTGAGCCTCATGACGATGAGCAGGAAGGGGAAGAACTTGAAGAGCTCCTCGACCAGACCGGTGATCCCGATGCTGTAGACGAGAAAAGGCCATCCGTGAGACTCCATGAGGGCGCTGGGATCCTCGGGGATGCCCAGATAGGGGAAGAGCTGGCAAAAATGGAGGCAGGCAAAGGCGGCGGCCAAGCCGAGCAGATAGGTCAATCCCAGGTTGCGCCATGGCTCGGGTTGGAACCGGTCCTTGTAGTAGAAATAGACGGTCCAGAGCAGGGCAGGAGCGATGATGGCGGACACATAGATCAAAGCGCCCATGGAATTGGGCAAATACTACCACAAACCTCGATAATTTGAAATCGCGATTTGCTTGAAGGACTCTGGTTATTTAATCAACTCCAGAATTTTTTCGATCGCTTTTTCCAGTTGGGGATCCTGATTTAGAAGGTCGTGGTTCAGGTCGTTGATGACAAAGATGTCCGGTTTCACGCCGCCGCTCCTCTCCAGGTCTTTTCCGTCAAGGGTAAAGCAGCCCCAGAAGGGGAGCCGGAAGTATCCCCCGTTCATCAACCCGACACCCGTGGTAAAAATCAGCCAGCCATATGTGGTGTTTCCGATGATCGGACCCCTCTTCAGCGCTTTGAATCCGTTGGCCGTCATCTCGCCATCGCTCAGGGTGACCTCGTTAACCAGGAGAACGACCGGTTTATCGGTGACGCCGAAGGTGGATTGGGGCGTTTCGGAAAGTCCCCGGATCCGCCATTTGGCGTAGATCGGCTTGGTCAAAGCTTGAAGTACGCGGTCATGCACATTTCCCCCGAAATTGTATCTCAGATCCAGGATCAGCCCTTTCCGGGGGACGGCGTCCCGCTCCAGCTCCTTGAGAAAGCGGCGCAGGTCTCCACCCCCCATGTTCCGCATATAGATATAGGCCGCCCTGTCGTCAGTTTTTTGCTTGACCATCTCCCGCCGGCTATCTATCCATTCTTCCAGAAGGAGCTGGTTTTCCCTATAGGAAGAGATAGGCTTCACGGAAACATCGATGGTCTTGTTCAGTTTCTGGCTCATGAAAGCCAGTGTCACTCTCTTATCGAGCAGACCGTTGAAATACTTCCAGATGTTCGTGGCAGCGTCAACCGGATTCCCGTTCACGGCTATGAGCTCATCTCCGACTGCAACGTCGCCCATCTGATCGTAAAGCGGTCCATCCTTGATGATGCGCTTCAGTATGACTTTTTTCTCCACAAACTCCCATTCGGCTCCCACGTGGGCGCTCGGCTGTTCTGTGCTACTCCGTTCATTCGGGCTGTGGATTCCTGTATGGGATGAGTTCAGGTAACCGATCATCTCGTTGGCGTAATCGTAAAAATCTTTATCCTCACGAACCTGCTGGAGAACGGGTCTGAAATGGTTGTATAGGGACTTCCAGTTGATGTCGTGATGCTCCGGATCGTAGTAATAGTACTGCAGCGTGTAGTAGAGCTCGCCCAGCGCCTGCTCGTAGTCGGCAACCTTGTCGACCCGAATTTTGGTGTCGAAAGAGATCGTCTTGTTCTTCTTGCCATTCACATCGATCTGGCCGATCCTTCCCCGGCTCAGATAATAGAGATATTTCCCCTCCTTATCGAACTGGAGCGAGCCCGGATATTCGATCTGGGGCAGAAATGGTTCATACTTCTCCCGCTCCTTTTCCTTCAAGCTCGTGGTCCAGAGGTGGACCTTTCCGTCCATGTCGGAGCGGAAGTAGACGGTCTCGTTATTTTTAGGCGAGAGAATGAACGCATTATCATTGCCGGGTGTATCGGTCACCGTTTCCGTCTGCCGGTCGAGGTCCTTGAGATCCAGTTTGATTTCCACTTCATTTTCCTCTGCTTTTTTTTCTTTGGATTTTTCTTCCTCTTCTTTTTTTTCTTCTCCCTTGAATAACTTCTCGAATTTATCCTCTTCGAACTCCGGTTTTTTCATCTCAAGACGGACCTGGTAGATATCCCATTTTCCGGTGAACTCGGGGAAGCTGTGGCCGTATCGGTTCGAACCGAAAAGCAAAAATTTTCCGTCGGATGACCAGAGCGGTGAGTCCTCATTATAGGCCGTGTTGGTGAGCGGATATTGCTTTCCCGTTTGTACTTCCACGGCGAAGATGTCCGAGTTCCCGTTCTTCTGGGGTACGATGGCGATGTACCGTGAGTCGGGAGACCAGGAGAATGAGTCGGCAAACCGGCCCCCAAAATCGGACTCGATGAGCAGGCGGTCCGCTGTCCCATCTGGATTTATCAGACGGAGCTGCCGCTTTCCCCGATAGAAGGCGATAGTTTTTCCGTCCGGAGAAAACCGGGGCAAAAGCTCGTCTTCTTCGCTTCGGGTCAATTGCTTGGGTTCTTGGTCACCGAGTGCAGAAACGATGTAGAGTTCGGGATTGGCATCTGTGTCCGAGATATAAACGATATTTTTGCTATCCTTGTCCCAGTCGATATCACTTTCCCTCCAGGGTGTTTCGGTGATATTCCGGGCATATTCCCCTTCGGTGGAGAGCACGAAAATATCTCCCCGGACCACAGCCGCAATCTTTTTACCGTCGGGAGAAAGCCTGTACTCGCTGACAGAAGCATTGTTCACGAAGAAGAATCGGTTCTCTTTGGTCTCCGTCGGGGCTTCGATTTCGATGCGCCTGGAATTCCCGGTATCGAGGTCTGTGACCCATAGGCCGAATTCCCTTTCGTAGGCCGCGAAAGGAGCGTGTCGGGCCACAGACATCCATTTCACATCATCCCGGGAGAATGTCGTTATGGCCTTCAACCCAGAGCCATCCGGAGAGATGCTCCATATATTTTTGTTGTCGAACTGCCTATCGCTGACAAAGTAGACCTGCGTGCCGTCCTCGCTCCACTGAGGCCAGAAGCAGTTTCTCTCATCCCCGAAGACCAACTGTCCCTTCGTTTCCGAAAGGCCCTTTATCCAAATCTTGGCCGTGTTGCTTCCCTGGTAACCCCGGCGCCACAAGAAGCCATTCTCCATTCCCAGGGAGAAGAGAACGCTGTTTCCGTCAGGGCTTAGCCTCGCCTGATAGGGCCAGCTCCAGTAGGTATCCAGCAGCGGAAGAGCGTTTCCTCCGTCCACGTGTATCTTGAATACGCTGGACGATGACGAGCGGCCAGAGGTGAAGATGACCCATTGGCCGTCGGGTGTGAAATCGGTGGCCACGTCGTTTCCGCTGTGGAAGGTGAGCTGACGGGGGATGCCGCCTTGGGCATCCATGATGAACACGTCGCTGTTGCCGTTTCGGTTCGATGTGAAGGCCAGCCACTGGCCATCAGGCGACCACACCGGCTCCCCATCGTAGGCTACGTGATCGGTTAGACGTGTGGCCTTTCCACCTTGTGATGAAACCACCCAGAGGTCTCCCATATAGGAAAAGGCGATCAGACTCCCGTCCGGTGAGATGGCCGGAAAGCGGGCGCCGATAAGCTGTTTATCAGCCGAGCCAGCTGAAGAGACGGTGACGGCCAAAACAGAAAAAACCAGTAGTAAAGATAGTCCGGTTCGCTTCATGAAAATACTCCTTCCCGATGGATTGGATGCTGAAATATCAGATCAAACATGGAAAAAGGTTTAATAGCACACCACAAGCGAGGAGTCAAATCATCCCCCGGATGGCAACCAGCCTGCCTAATCAAAAAGGAAGAATCATGGAAATAGGTATTATGCTTTCCATACAGCATCTATCCACCATTGTCGATTTGACTTTTGGGAGGCGAGTTGCTATAAGTCCATTCTTGATGTTGAACAGGGGAATGAAATGAAAAAAAGAAGCAAGAATAAGCAATTTTGTGCATTTTTTGTGGTGTCCACCCTGGTAATGGCTTTGCTCGTTATTTCCTCCTGCAAGAAGGAACCGGACCAGGTAACCGTCCAGCATATCCTCATCGCTTTCAAAGGATCGATTCCCAAAGAAACCGTCACCCGGACGCAGGAGGAGGCGGAGAAGCTGGCTTTGGAGATTTTCGAACGAGCCAGAGGAGGCGAGGAATTCGACCAGTTGGTCAAGGAATACTCGGATGATCAATACCCGGGTATTTACAAGATGTCTAATTTCAATGTCGAAGCTGAAGTGGACCAGGGAGAGTTTTCACGCTCGGCCATGGTAAAGGCGTTCGGGGATGTGAGCTTTGCCTTGGAGGAGGGAGAGATAGGAATGGCCGAATACTCTCCAGAGGAAAGTAAATATGGCTGGCACATCATTAAAAGAATCAGATAAACTCGATTATCCAGGATGATATATCGATATGAAAAGAATGCTTGTGGGGGTCGATAACTACTCCCTTCACCCCTTGCGATTATCTCCCGTCGAAGTCCTGAAATGGGCCAAGGAGCACGGGGCCGATGGTGTCCAGTTTTCGGGGTTGCATACGGAAGAATCTGAAAAAGTCGATGAGGCTTACCTCCGGGACTGCGCCTCCTATGCCCAGGAAAACGATCTTTATCTCGAATGGGGAGGAGGACAGCATATTCCGTTCGACACCCAGACCTGGAAAATGAAGGATATCTTTTCGAATAACCGCAAGATGGCCGAGCAGGCATCAATCTTGGGTACAAACGTCATAAGGTCATGTTCGGGCGGATTGATGCGCTGGAGAGAGGAAAGCCCGATGACCGAAACCCTGCTCGAGGAGACGGCCAAAAGCCTTAGCGCCCAGAGACAGATGCTTCGGGACTACAATGTCATCCTGGCCATCGAAACCCATTTCGAATTCACCACCTATGAGTTGCTGCGTCTTTTCGAAAGAAGCGGTGCAGAACCCGGAGACTATATCGGGATTTGCCTGGATACCATGAATCTCATGACCTTGCTGGAGGATCCGGTCCAAGCGACAAGGAGAATCCTTCCCTGGGTGGTCAACACCCACATGAAGGACGGAGGGATTATCCTGAATAAAGGCGGAATGGTCACCTTTCCGACAGAGATCGGGAAGGGTGTCATTGATTTGCCGAAGATAATCGATATTCTTGCCTTGAGTGAGAAGGAAATCTCCCTTTCGATCGAAGACCATGGGGGAAGCTTCTCCCTTCCGATTTTCGACTCTCTTTTTCTGTCGAAATTCCCCGACCTCACAACGGAAGAGTTTTCCCGGCTCATCGGATTGACTTTTCAAACACATGAAAAAATGGAGCAGGAGGACTTGACCATTATGGATAGAGAGGACTGGCCCCAACATTGCGAGTTGAGACTCCACCGGGATATCCAATTCCTCAAGCATCTGATCCGATAAAACAAGCATAGCTTGTTTCTTTGCCAATTTTATCGGATCCTCTTTTTACGGCATAATATATGACCATCTTCATGGATTGCCTAACCAATTTTGTTGGTATATATTATAAAAATAAAAACTTTCTTTTTTGGCATGGCTTGAATTCTCTCCCGATTTTTCTCTATGCTACACGTTGACAAACAGGAATGAGCTTATTTAAGTTAAAATGACAAGCCTCTGGAATGGATTTGTCCCTTATCGGGGATTTGGATGTGACTCTGGCTATTGATTCCTGGCATCAATACGTGGTCTGAGATCGTCTTTATGTTCGATATGAACATAAAATAAACTAAATTATGGCATGGCCATCCAGGAATGTAGAAGGCTAAAGTTCTGGATGAAATTACAAAAAAAGTGAGCCGGTTTCAAAACGGACTGGATAGTGCGGAGTTTTTTGGATGAGGAGATTATTATGATCGATTTAACTGCTTTCTTTTCAGAAGGTTGACTTAAACTCTAACAATGTGTATACACTATTATTCAGACTGAAACGTTTTTTGCTCAAAGTGTATCGAATTTCTCCCATAAGGAGTTACTGAAGTAAAGGAGCAGAACATGATTAAGTTCGACAATCTGACGAAGTACTACGGTGACCTTTGTGCCGTGGATCATGTGAGCTTCGAGGTTAACAAAGGCGAAGTGTTGGGGTTGCTGGGGCCCAATGGAGCCGGGAAGACAACCATATATCGCATATTGACCGGCTACCTGAGTCCCACTTCGGGCAATATTCTTGTTAAGGACTTTAATCTCGACGAGAACCAGCTCGAGATCAAGAAGCTCATCGGGTATCTTCCGGAAGAGGCCCCCATCTATCACGAGATGTTGGTCTACGATTATCTCGATTTTGTGGCTGATATCCGGGGTGTGCCCAAGACCAAAAAGCAAGGCCATCTGAAGGATTTGGCCGAATTGTGCGGTCTGGCGGAGGTTATGCACATGACCATCGATGAGCTTTCGAAAGGCTACCGTCAACGTGTGGGGATTGCCCATGCTTTGATGGGAGACCCGGAGATTCTCATCCTGGATGAGCCGACCTCTGGTCTGGATCCGAATCAGATCGTCGAAACCCGGGAGATCATTCGGCGTATCGGAAAGAAAAAGACCATCGTGTTCTCCACACATATTCTGAGCGAAGCTGAAGCTACCTGTGACAGGGTTGTTATCATCAACCAAGGAAGGATCGTTGCTGATAATACCGTTAGCGGATTGCGAAAAGAACTGAAACTTGATTCCTTCGAGGACATTTTCCGAAAACTCACCAAAGGAAATTAACCATGGAGAACGTCAAGCACATCTTTAAAAAGGAATTTAAGTCCTATTTTATATCTCCCATCGCCTACATCGTGATCTCGGTTTTCCTCATTATCATCGGCTGGCTGTTTTTTTCCACATTTTTTCTGAACCGTCAAGCCAGCCTAACCCGATTCTTTTCGCTTTTGCCGGTGACCTTTTCCTTTATTATTCCTGCAGCGACTATGCGCCTTTTCTCAGAGGAGATCAACGTAGGATCCTACGAACTCCTGCTCACTCTTCCCGTTTCTTTCAAAGAAATAATCCTGGGAAAGTATCTGGCGGCAGTCGCCTTCGTAGGCGTTATGCTCTCTCCGACTATTGTCTATGCCATCTCTATAAGTTTTTTAGGCGACCTGGACTGGGGGCCGGTTGCAGGAGGGTATTTAGGAGCCATGCTCCTGGGAGGCGGCTTCAGTGCCATCGGGCTACTGGCATCAAGTCTGACCCGCAATCAAGTGGTGGCTTTCATTATCGGAGTGACCATCTGTTTTTCTCTGACTCTGTTGATAGATTTCATCCTGTTTTTTCTCCCCAGTTTTTTGGTGGGGATCATTCAATATCTCAGCGCTAACTTTCATTTCCAGAATATCTCTAGGGGGGTCATTGATTCCCGAGACCTGCTTTATTTCATCGTCCTCACTTTTGTAGCTCTATACGGTACAAACCTGATCATGCAGAAGAAAAAGTAAGGAGTCTGACCATGGAAAAACCAATAAAAAAAGAAACGCTCAAAGATTGGACAAAATACTATAGGTTTGTCCTTTATTTAGTAATCGCAATTCTAGCGGTTTTGGTGGGTCAGAACCTTTTTTTTCGGATGGATTTGACATCCAATAACCTTTATTCTCTCTCGAAGGCCAGCAAAGAAGCGGTATCCACCCTGAAAGAGCCATTAACCATTAACGTATTTTTTTCCAAAAACCTGCCAGCACCCTATAACAACATCGAACGTTATTTGCAGGACCTCCTGGAAGAATATGCGGTTTATGCGAACAAATATCTCAGCTATCGTTTCTTCGATGTCAGTGCTAAAGAAGGGGATCTTAGTGATAAAGCCGAAGAAAACCGGAAAAGGGCCCAAGACTACGGGATCTACCCTGTAAATGTCCAGACTATTGAACAGGATGAAGCCAAGGTTCAGAGAGCCTACATGGGGATCGTGTTCATCCATGGGGATATTATCGAGCGTATCCCGGCGGTGACCTCCACCGAGGGCCTGGAATACAACATCACAACCACCATAAAAAAAATGAACAACAAGATATCCGCTCTCCTCAATTTGCCAGAGAAGATCAAAGTCATACTTGTTCAGTCCTCATCCTTGGAAGCAGTCGCTCCCCTTATCGGGTTGGAAGGGCTTTCTGAACTTAAAGATCGTATTGCAGATGTTGTCCGGGAACAGAACGGAAAAAGCTACAATCAACTGGAATTCATGTCTATCGACCCCACAACCCGGGAGCTGACCGAGGAAGAGATCGGGAAATACCGGCGTTTCGGACTGCAATGGCCACAGCTCGTGCAAAAAGACGGCACGATCATCCCACAAGGCAGCGGGATCTTGGCTCTGGGAATGGAATTCGAGAAAAAATCTCTCGAAACCCGCCTGCTCAATTCAGGATTGAGCTTGACTGGAGGAGGACTCCGGGAAAAGTTCGAGATCGTAGATATGTCGACCGTGTCCAGCTTCATCGAAAAAAATGTGGAAAACTTGATCAATATCCATGCAGAAATCGGTTACCTGCGCACACATGGTACCCTCTCACTTGCACCGTCTCTCCCTCCTCAATTTAGGAGGATGGAGCCCCAATCAGATTCTCTGACCAACCTCAACACGCTGCTCACAAAACAGTACACCATCGACCAGGTGGATCTGACTGAGGGCGGGATATCCGAGGGCATCGATACCTTGATCATCGCTGGACCCAAGGAGACATTCTCCGATTGGGAACTTTTTCAGATTGATCAGTTTTTGATGAAAGGAAAATCTTTGGCTCTGTTCGTTGAGGCTTTTAAAGAAATGCGGCCGCAACAGCAGCAAATGTATCAGATGCAGCAGGCAATGTACCTCCCCGTCAACTCGGGTTTGGAGAAACTACTGAATCATTACGGAATAAATGTTACGAAGTCTTATGTCATGGATGAGAACTGTTATGTTTCCCGCGACCCGCAGGTGGGTGAAATGCCCATCTACTTTGCACCTATCATAAAAAATGAGAATATCAATCACCGCTTGGATTTTCTTTCCAACATCAAAGAACTCATCATGATAAAGGTTTCTCCCCTGGTGGTTGATGAAGAACGGTTGAAGGAAAACAATCTCAAAAGCAAGCTGCTTTTCTCTTCCTCTAACCGATCTTGGGAGATGAAAGGACAGATCAACCTGCAGCCTTTTATGATCCATCCTCCCGTGAACGAGGAAGAAAAATACACCCGTCCGCTGGCCTACTTGATGGAGGGAGAATTCCCCAGCTACTTTGCAGACAAACCCATCCCCAAGAAACCCGAGCCCGAAGCAGAAGAGGAAACGACAGGAGAAACACCCGAAATGAAGCCGGAAACAGAAGACAAAAAACCGGAAGAAAAACTTGATGTACAGGAATCCCAGATAAAAGGGCCACAGGATGTCATTAAAAAAGGACGACCTGGCCGCATTTTTGTGATTGGATCGGCAGACATCCTGCGGGACAATATCCTCGACGAGCAAGGCCAATCTCCCAATGCCATGTTCCTGCTCAACAGCATCGATTACCTGAATGATCAGGATGAGATTGCCGTCATGCGTAGCAAGAATCAACGCTTCAACCCTCTTAAAGATACAAAAGTGCTGACCCGCACCATTGTTAAAGTTGTAAACATAGCGGGTTTGGCGGCTTTGATTATATTCGTGGGATTTTATGTGTGGATTAGACGCAAGGCCAGACGCAGAAGTATACAGGCTATGTTCTCACCGAAAGGATGAAGAGAGGAGAGAGACATGAAATTGAAAAAGGAATACCTCATTCCGGCAGCCATAATACTCATCCTGGTGATTTACCTCATCGTGGGTACTGGAAGGAACAAGATGAGGTATAAGGTCCCCCTATTAGAACCAATCCCTTCCGGTGAGATCGATAAGATCGAGATCACGCAGAGTTCGGGAACGATCATGCTGGAAGGAAAAGATGAAAGCTGGTCTATCCTTCCTCAGGAATACCGTGCTGATCCTACTAGAGTTCAGGATATGTTGAAATCGATCGAGGGTCTTTCCCTGAGCGAATTGGCAGCCGAAAAACAAGACTACCACCGTTACGATTTGACAGAAGATAAAAGGATCAATGTCAAAGCTTTCAAAGGAAGTGATCTCCTGAGAGAATTCGATATCGGCAAAACTTCTTCCACCTATCGGCACACCTTTGTCCGCATTCAGGATGATACTCGAGTGTATTATGCCCGTGGATCCTTCCGCAGCAACTTCGCCTACAAGATCAAGGATCTGCGATACAAAGTTGTGATGGAATTCGACAAGAATGAGATCTCAGGAGTAAACATCGAGCAGGAAGGAGCGTCCTATGAATTTATCAAAAAATTGATTATGATAACGCCTCCGTCGGAAAAGGAAACAGAGGAAACAAAAGAGGGGGCAGAAACTGAAAGTCCGGCTCCGACCGAGGAAGAGGCATGGGTGTTGCCTGATGGGAATCAAGCAGACAAGGGCAAGCTTGATTCCATTATCTCCGATCTTGCAGACCTGAGCTGTGATGAATTTTTGGAAGGACAAAGCAAGGAAGATTTCAAAGATCCCATATATTCAGTGACATTGAAGGGGGGGAAGGACTACACGATTCAAATTTTTGCCAAACAGGAAGAAAAAGAGGGTAAATACCCCGCAATCACATCTGAAAATCCCTATCCATTCCTGCTTTCAACCTATCGAGCTGAACAGATCATGAAAAAGCCTGATGAGCTGATAAAGAAATCCGAGCTAAAATTCCCTCTTTAGTTTTATGTGCTATATCCTTAGCCGGTTTTGATTACTGCTCTGCCATCCTGAATAACTGCCAGGAAAATACTCGGGGCATTTTGTCTGAATGCAGAGAATTTTTCAATCATACGAGAGGATGATAAATGACAACTCTCTTTTGGATTGTAATAAAGGAGATAATCGAAGTCCCACAGAACTTGAAGCCGGAAAATCAGTGAAGCGGGCCGGTTTCTTTTTCGACTTCTTTTATAAGGATTTCTTCGGACACCAGCTTGACCATTTCCTGCAAGTCAGGAGCCATTATCCGGTCCTGGGTAAGGGTGGGAATGTGCCGGCGGATGATTCTGTGAGCCGCCATCACCCCTTTTCCCGGTTTCTCCTGGATGAAATCCAGCCCCTGGGCGGCGCACAGCAATTCTATGGCCAGGACATTTCTGACGTTTTCGATGATATCCGCTGCCTTGAAGGCGGCGATGGCACCCATGCTGACATGGTCTTCCTGGTTAGCGGAGGTGGGGATGGAATCCACAGATGCCGGGTGGGCCAGGACTTTGTTCTCCGATACCAGGGCTGCTGCCGTATACTGGGTGATCATGTAGCCGGTGTTCAATCCTCCCTCTTCGGTCAAAAATGGGGGAAGGTTGGAAAGGGCCGGATCCACCAGCCTTTCGATTCTTCTTTCGGAGATATTGGCCAGCTCTGCCACCCCGATCCCCAAAAAGTCGAGGACATAGGCGATGGGTTGACCGTGGAAGTTCCCGCAGCTGATGCTCTCCTTCGTGTCCGTGAACACGATCGGGTTGTCCGTGACGGAATTGATCTCCGTTTCGAGGACCACCGAGACATAGTCGACCGTATCGCGGGTAGCTCCATGCACCTGGGGAATGCAGCGGAGGGAATAGGCGTCCTGAACCTTTTCACAGGTCTTGTGGCTGATAAGGATTTGGCTTCCCTCCAACAGTCTCTTGATGTTATCCGCCACCAGGCTCTGCCCGGGATGGGGCCTCAGCATCTGCACCCTCGGGTCGAAAGGAACATCCGTGCCCCTTAGGGCTTCGATGGAGCAGGCCGCTGCGATGTCGGCGGTTTTGCACAGGATGAGGCTGTCGTAGACATTGAGGACGCCAACGGCCGACATCTGTTGGGTCCCGTTGATCAGGGCCAAGCCTTCTTTGGCTTCCAGGATAAGCGGCTTCAGGCCCAGTTGGGAATGAAGACGGGCCGAATCCCATATCTTTCCCTTGTATTTGACCTGACCCAGGCCGATCAATGGGGCCGACATGTGAGCCAGAGGAACCAGGTCGCCGCTGGCTCCCACGCTTCCTTTTTGCGGAACCAGCGGAAGAATATTCTGGTTCAAAAAATGGAGCATCCTTTGGAGGGTTTTCCATCTGATCCCTGAATAACCCTTAATGAGCGCGTTCAGCCTGAGGAGCATCATGGCCATGACCTGGTCGTCGTCGCAGTAAGGCTCAGTCCCCGTGGAGTGGGACATGAGAAGGTTTCTCTGGAGTTCCCGCACATGTTCTGTGGGAATGACCACATTGGAAAAATTGCCGATTCCTGTGGTAATGCCATAGACGATCTTTTTATGTTTAACGAAATCCTTTACCATAGCGGCGCTGTCGTCCACGAGCCTTTTGTTCTTGGCATGGATTTTGACTTTTTCGTGGCCTCTGGCGGCCTGAATAACCTGTTCGATGGTCAAAGAGTTTCCGTCAAGAACGATCACGGCTTTCTCCTTTAGATTTATTTCTTTATTAAAAATTAGCCTTTTCTATGAATTTCTCATGATAGGACATGCACCTGTTAAATATGAAAATGAGATGACTTCTCCAACGTCTGTGATGACATTCTGCATTTTCGAACTAATGATTTAGCTATATCGATCGTTTTTGTAATCAATCCTTCCTGCGCTTGATCACGACCAGGGTAATGTCATCGTTTTGAGGGGTGTTCTGGGTGTGGGCCGTGACGGCTTGAAGAATGGCACCCTGGATTTCCCTGGCCGAAAGATCCGCGCTCCACCGGATGACCTGGATGAGCCGCTCTTCACCGAAGAGTTTCTTTTCGGGCTTTTCCGGGTCGGGATCTATGGCTTCTGTTATCCCGTCCGTGTTCAGCACCAAAACGTCTCCGGGTTTGATGCTTGTGGTTTCCTGCTCGAATTCTTGATCCCTGAGGAATCCCAGGATGAGGCCTCCCTTTTCCAAACGATCGATCCGACCATCGGCTCTTAAAAGTATGGGGGGGTTGTGACCGGCATTCGTTGAGATGAAGGTCGACAAGTTCCTGTCCAGAAGGCCATAGAAAAATGTCACGAACATGTTGGAGTCGGTGGATTTGACCAAAAGATTGTTGATGCGTCCGGCGACCTCGGCCACATTTCTTTTCTCCAGAACCTGGGCGTGTAGACTGGCCTGGAGATTGGCCATCAGGAGGGCAGCCGGAATGCCTTTTCCGGACACGTCGGCGATGGCGATCCCCAGCTGACCGCCATCCAGATCGAGAAAGTCGAAATAATCTCCGCCCACCTGTTTGCTGGGCAGGCTGGTACCGGCAATTTCGAAACCCGGGAGCTGGGGCATTTCATGGGGAAGGAGCTTCTCCTGGATTTTACGGGCGGTTTGCAGCTCGCTCTCCATATGTACCCGCAATATGGCTTCTTCCCGGCCTTTTTTTACGGCTTTGGTCATAGCGTTGAAGGAGGCGGCTAAATCGCCCAATTCATCCTCGTTGGGAATCTCGGTCCTGTTCTCCAGATCTCCTTCTGCTATCCGTTTTGTACCCCGGTAAAGAGCCCGCACGGCAGAAGTAAATCCTGTCGTGATGCGGATTCCGAAAAAAAGCATGGCGGCTTCGAAGATGAGCATGAAACCGCCGAGTGTGAAGATCGCGATCATGACCCCCTGGCCGAATGGATTTTTTTCAGATATGAGCTCCCCGAATAGGGCGGCCAGGCTGCTTTCGATAACCAGGAGGATTTTCCTCTTTTCGAGTTTTCCTGATTGATAGACGACGATGTCCACATCCGACAGGCCGAAAACGAGGGGCCGGCGTAAGAGGGATATTTTTTCTTCTGGTGGACCTTCCTGTGGCACTTCTTCTGAAATATATTTGCCCTCGGTTTTTTTCAGGGGCTGCGTGGTTTCCGGCTTCATGGTGGCGATATTCTGTCCGGCGACCATAAGCATCATGGAAGGGGCGAAGCTGACATCGCTCCGGACGATTTTGGCCAGCCTGTCCATCATGTTGCGGTCGAGCATCCCCCCCTGCAATAGGAGTCTGTTTTCGCTCGGCATATTCAAGTGAATCAGCCAGATGTCGGGTTCTACCCACAGATAGTCTGTTTCATCCAGCACAGCTTTTTCGGCATAGGGGGATCCTTCCTTACGAAGGTCGGAAATAAATCCCTGAAGCCAGGGGGGAGTTTCACCTCGGGCTTCCACCTGACTGCCGAAGCGATCAAAAGAAAAAGAAGAGGAGAAGAAAGTAGGGATGAAATTTTTATCTGCAGCCGAGAGTTCGGCCCAATCATCGAGGATAGATCTTACCCTGGCTCCACGGGATGCTCCCAGGGTTCCGTAGAGGATGAGCAGGCCCATCAGGATGATCAGAATAGCCGGGATAACGGCGATTAAAAATGCGCTCACAGCTAGCTTGGGCCTGAGCTTCATGAAATGCAGACGGGCGCGGAAAAATATATGCAACAGGCTGAAAAGCCAGAACAGCTCGAGAGAGCCCGAGGCGTACCGAGCTAACGATGTGCTCAATCCCTGCGCTTGGGCCGGGATCTCCCGGGTGACGGCGATGTCACCGGTCTGGGATTCCTGGATATCCGATATCTGGACCGTTCTTCCTCCCGCAGCCAGAAGGCAGAACGCCAAAAAGCCAAGAAGGAAAAGGGCCGCCCTTCGGCGGGAAGTGAGATGGCGGTAGGGTCTGTACTTGCGAAAGAGAAGAAAGATGAAGGAACCACCCAGGGCAGCAAGCCAGAAGCCTTTGTTCGATCGAAAGACGACCAGGAAGATAACACAAAGAATGATCCACCCTATCCAAAATTTTTTAAGCTTGGCATCCAAAAGGAGCATCCTGATGGCATAGGCCCAGGCGATGAGGGCAAGAAGGGCAGTGAGCCAGGCACCAAGGGGATGAGAGAGGCCCATAACCAGCCGGAAAAGCCAGGTCAGAACGCTGCCCGTAAACACCAGAAGCGACAGTCTCCAAACCGGCTCGTTTAAAGGTGACGGTTCTCTTTTTCCCATTTTTTTGAGTGTCAACTCTTCGGGCAGGCGTTTGTCGTCATTTCTTAGAAGATTCTTTTCAGCCAGGCTGGTTTTTTTCTTGAATGGTTTTTTTGCCAAAGACCATTTTTTAAAGGGCCATAATTTCAATTTCATTGTTTAGCCGCCTGGTGTTTTAGGTCGAATCTCGGTGGAAAGAGCTCTATCATGCGTGATTCCATTTTTGCCTGGATTATTCACGAGTCAAGACCAGCCCACCCCACGCCAGCCCACCCCACGCCAACCCACCCCACACCAACCCACCCCACCCTTACACTAAGGTATAAAGAAAGACTAAAGAGATTTCTGCTTTTATATGCAACAATATAAAGATGAGTTTCTGATATGGCAGGAATAAAAAAGGGTTCCGGCATTTTTTTTGATTGACCCAGGTTAGCTATTACCATAGGAGGAGGTCATGGGTCAAGTCAGCCAAAGTTGCAAATTTTCATTCTCATTGGATGGAAATTTCGATAAACTAGAGAGGATTATGTCACAGCATGAGACCTTCATTTTTCGGACGAGTGAGCAGCTCCTGAAAAAGGCCAGTCATTTGGAGATAGAGCTTCCCTATCAGGACGATTTGAGTCCCTTATTCAAGGGAATATCCTTGGGCCCAAGGAGAATCGTGAACCGCCTGGCTGTCCATCCCATGGAGGGATTTGACGGGAATCCTGATGGATCGCCGGGGGATCTGACCTTTCGCCGGTATCTTCGTTTCGCCAGAGGAGGAAGCGGGCTGGTCTGGTTCGAGGCAACCAGCGTGAGTCCCGAAGGACGATCGAATCCCCGGCAGTTGTGGATTCATGCGAAAAGCCTGGATGGATTCAAAAGGCTGGTCGAAGAGACCAAGCGAGCGGCCCTTCAAGAATTTGGTCCCGGACATGAGGTATACTGTATTCTCCAGTTGACGCATTCGGGCCGGTACAGCCAGCCTGAAGGAAGGCCCGAACCTCAAGTTGCCTTGTACAATCCCTCCCTGGATGAACAAAAGGAAGATCTTCATATTTTCAGCGATGAGGAGCTGGACCGCCTGCAGGAGAGTTATGTGGACGCCGCTCGATGGGCTCATAAGGCAGGCTTCGATGCGGTGGATATCAAGGCCTGCCATGGTTATCTGGTCAACGAGCTTTTGGCTGCCTATCGAAGAGAGGATAGCCGCTATGGCGAAGGCTTCGAGAACAGAGCCCGTTTTTTGACAGAAATCATACGAAAAATACGGCGGGAAGTTCCTGCCATCGATCTGGCCGTTCGGTTGAATGCCTACGACGGTTTGCCCTATCCCTACGGGTTTGGTGTTTCCAGAGAGGAGGCAGAAGATGCGATGACAGCCGACCTTGCCGAACCTGTGGAGTTGATTTCCCGGTTGATCAATATCGGCTGCAAACTCTTCAATATTACGGCTGGCGTTCCCTATGTGGCACCGCATGTGGGAAGGCCTTTCAACCGTCCGATGAAAGGATCCCCTGTTCCGCCGGAGCATCCCTTGGTTGGGATTTCTCGTCTTCTCACTCTAACAGCCGAATTGCAAAAGGAATTCCCCGATGTGCCGATAGTCGGTACAGGATTTTCCTGGCTGCGCCAATTTTTTCCGTATGTCGGTGCCGCCGTGCTGGAGAGAAAAGGAGCTTCTTTTATCGGGCTGGGAAGGATGCTGTTTGCCTATCCCGATGCCGCGAGGGAATTGATGGGAAAGGGAGCGCTAGATCCCAAGAAGGTCTGTACGGCCTGCTCCCGCTGCAGCGAGATGATGCGGTGGGGCGGAATGACAGGATGCGTGGTCCGCGATAAAGAAACCTACGGAAAGCTTTACAAGGATTTGAGGAAAAGAGCAAGGAAGCAGACGAGAAGACAGGACCGGAGCAGAGGGAAATAAAGATATGAGGGTGTCCCAAGGTGGAGCGGATGAAGCGTCAATCTAATGTGCAGGGAAATATCTTCGCTCTAGTTCAGATTTTTAGCGCCATTCCTTCACCGTCATTCTCGGCGCCTGCGGAACTGCGCATGTTAACTCTTTTCACTGGCCCTTTTCCTATGTCTATGTTAATCCAGACCGCCTATCTTTTACATGTTCGTGCTCAATACATCCTCGGCGACAATATGGGGACGTCCCATTTGGGGATACCCTATATTTCAATATTTGCTTTATATCAATGATAAATTATAGAGTGTCCCTGAATGGAACGTCCCCTATTGTTACCCTCGCAGGACGGTTCAGGAAGGCTAAATCTTCAATGCCGCTCCGATATTTCCTTGCACCTTGATTTACATGTTATTGCGGTATACTTTGGGATATAGCCAAAATAAAGAAAGGGAAAAGAAAGGGAAAAATAAATGAAGGAAAGTATCATCGAGATTCGGGGAAGAACCCTGCCCCTTATCTCGCTCAACACCTTGATCATAGGAAGCGGTGCGGCGGGATTGAATGCAGCGGTTTGTCTGCACCGCCACGGCCTGGAAGATATCGCCATAGCTTCGGATTTCTGGGGAGGTGGCACATCCAATAATGCCGGCTCGGATAAACAGACCTACTACAAGCTTGCCCTTTCCGGAGATGCTCCGGATTCGCCAGTGGAGATGGCACAAGATCTGTTCGAGGGAGGATGCATGCACGGGGATATTGCCCTTTGCGAAGCCATGCACTCTGCCCAAGCTTTTTATAACCTTGTCAGCCTGGGAGTTCCTTTTCCCCATGACGCTTATGGGGGATATGTCGGATACAAGACAGACCACGATCCAAGGGGAAGGGCCACCTCGGCCGGTCCGCTCACCTCCCATTTGATGTTCGAAGCCCTGGCCCAAGAGGTGAAGGAAGAAGGGATAAAAGTGTTCGACCGGCATGAGATCGTAGGCCTTCTGGCCACACAAAAGGAAGAAGAATGCCATGTGATCGGCGCTATCGCCATCGACACGCGGAACCTGGAGGCCGAAAACCGCGGGTTTGTCCTATTCAATGTGAAGAATATCGTGCTGGCCACAGGAGGTCCGGCCGGAATCTACAAGACATCTGTGTATCCGGAGAGCCAGGTCGGTTCCCACGGCCTGGCCTTCGCCGTCGGGGCTACAGGCCACAACCTGACCGAATCCCAGTTCGGACTGGCATCTATCAAATTCCGCTGGAACCTCTCCGGGACCTACCAGCAGGTGATCCCACGCTATTTATCCACGGATAAGAATGTCCAGGACGAGCGGGAGTTTTTGAATGACTATTTTCCAGATATGGGAAAGCTGGCCACGGCCATATTTCTCAAGGGATACCAGTGGCCCTTCGATCCCAGGAAGGTCGCGAACTATGAATCTTCCCTGATCGACATCCTGGTCTTTCAGGAAAAGGTTCTCAAGGGCAGGAGGATTTTTCTGGACTATTCCCGGAATCCGGGCGGAGGAGGGGGGCTGGAGGATTTTTCGTTAGATCTTCTGGATAAAGAAGCCTATGAATATCTGGAAAAATCTGAGGCTTTGTTAGGGACCCCCATCGAACGGCTGCGAAAAATGAACCAGCCGGCCATCGATCTTTACAAAACCCACGGGATCGACATCTCCAGAGAATATCTGGAAATCGCGGTATGCGCCCAGCACAATAACGGCGGACTCAAGGGAAACATCTGGTGGGAATCCAACGTCAGGCATCTTTTTCCGGTGGGGGAGGTCAACGGCACCCATGGCGTTTACCGGCCGGGAGGTTCGGCCTTGAATTCCGGGCAGGTGGGAGGCCTGAGGGCTGCGCTTTATATATCCAAACGCTATACTGGAGAACCTTTGAAGGAAAAAGAATTTTTGGATGCAGCTTTGGGTCAAATCGAAGCAAAATTTGATTTTGCCCGTAATGTTGTCGATCCGCAGCAACAGGATAATACCTTCCTTCGCCAGGCGAAAGAGGAAATCCTGGAAAGGATGAGCGGTTGTGGCGCCCATATCCGGGATCCGAAGAAGATCGGGGGAGCTGTTGAGAAAGCCTGGGCACTTTATGCCCGACTGAAGAATGAAATAAAGGTCCCCTCCAGGGTAAAGCTTCCCGAGGCCTTTAAAATACTCGATCTGTGTTTGACCCATGCCCTTTATCTCGAAGCGATTGGGGAATATATGGCCAAAGGCGGACAAAGCCGCGGTTCTTATCTGGTTTTGAATCCGAAGGGGGCGAGATCCTGTGAGGAGCTCGGAGAAGACTGGAACTTTCTCCTGAATCGGAAAGATGCCCTGGTGAATCGAAAAATACTGGAAATCTCTTTCGATGATGAGGGCGGAGTTGCAAAGCACTGGGTGGATATCCGTCCCATCCCCGAGCGGGACTCCTGGTTCGAAACGATCTGGAACCGCTACCGGAACGATGACATCGTGCAATAGAGAAAGGAAAATAGAGAATAAGGAGGCAATATGTGCTTTAAAAAATTCATTTCCTCGCTTTTGCTCATGGCATTTCTGACTCTTTGCTGGACCTTTCTTGCGGCTGACGACCACATCGTCGAAGAAAGGACGCGTACCTATATGGGCCGCACGATACCTTCCATGACCTCTGAGATCTGGATCGGGGAAAACAAAATGTGTTACCAGGGCCGTTCCTTCAATTTTATCTACCGCTATGACCTCAAGAAAAGATACTCCATCAACCTCAGGAACAAAAAATATCTGGAGGAACCGCTGGAGGAATCCTCACAGACAGCCGAGAAAGAGAAAACCAGAATCCAGACGCTGGGTTTCGACTATGAGCCCGTCTATGATTGGATCGTCACAAAAACAAATGAGGAGAAGATCATTGACGGGCACAAGTGCAGACTCTACGTCCTGGAGGGTGACGCTGACTATGCCGAGGAAAAACGCGAACTCTGGATCGCCCAGGATGTTCCGATCGATCTTGACCGTTATTTTGAATTCGTCGTCAAGCCCGGCCTCGATGAGGAATGGATCAAAATCTACGAAAAAAATCCGGAATTGAAGCATTCCGTCACGCTGGAAAGCCAGACCCTCACCGAGCCTCCGATAGCGCCGACCATGACCTGGAAAAGCAAGATAACCACGATCGAATCCGCTGAGCCAGCCGAAGGGCTTTACGAGCTTCCCGAGGGCTTCCAGAAGGTGGAAACCGAAGAAGAACTCTATGGCCGTTGAAAGGGAGGAAAAAATGAAAATCAGAAGATACAAAAATGTCATCATCCTGGCTTCATTCCTCAATCTGCTCATTCCGCTCTACCCTCGTGATGCCTACGAGCTGCCTGAAGTCATGAAGATCGACCTCAAACGCCTGGAGGAAACCTGGAACGTTCTGGACCGGTTTGCTGAGAAAATCTGGCCGGGATGGGATAACTACCACGATGTCCCTTTTCGATTCTCTTACCCCAACGGAGTGGAAATGCTGGTCGGCCATCCGGACCCGCCTGACAGTTTCGTGCTGCTGAGCGGCGTAGAAGTCCAAGGAAAAAAAGTTTATGTCGACCGCCACAAGGAAATTCCTCTGGAGATGAAACCGCCGATGGGAGGGGGCGGAGGTGTCCTGCCCTATGGGAAAAGCGAGCCGATTACCATCGTGGACTTGCACATCTCTTCCTACAGGGATGAAGAGACGAAAGAGGAAAAAAAGGCGTCTCTTCCGGAAGAATTCCGGTATGCCGGCGACAAGCAGATAATCACCAACATCCACGAGCTTTTTCACTGTTTTCAACGCACAGTCTATCGCTATCGGTTTGGAAACTTTAGATGCAACCCGGATGCCAACTATGCCGTCTACGCTGAGATCGAGGGGATAGCCTTGGAAAAAGCCTATCTGGAAAAGGATGAGGAAGAAGCCAAAAAGTATTTAAAAGATTTCATCGTGGCCCGGGAATTGAAGAGGAAGGACCTCCTGGAAAGGGAACGAAATCAAGAATCCGAAGACGACCTTATGGAGGGAACGGCTGTTTATTCCGAGACCATGGCCCTGCAGTTGATGAAAAAAGGATACAAACCGCTTATCTCGAAGGAGAATGATCCGTATTTTTTCGGCTTTCGATACGTGGACGAAATGCTCGAGCAAAAGCTCGAATTTCTTCGAGAGCAGCGAAAAATCAGCCTGGACAGTCGGGGTAAATGCTATCCCTATGGATGCTTTCAGGCTTTGCTTCTCTCCCGCTTCTTTCCGGGCTGGCAGGAAAATTTTTTTAAGGAACAGAAACTTCTTGATCAATTCCTTTCAGAGAACCTGCCCTTGACAGATGAGGAAAAAGAGAAGATCGCTGAGGGATTGAAAACCCGATACGATTTTGCCGAAATCTCCGAGCGCCACACGAACCGGATCTCTCAAAGGGACAACGCCTATGAAATGATTCAGGCCCGCAAAGGCAGAGTTTACGTGATCAATTTCAAGCCCACCGGAGAGTATCTTTATCCGAAGGGATATGGCGAGTCGTTCAAGGTGGGGCTGATAAATATCTACCCGGAGGGAATCGAGAAAGTCGAAATCCAGGAGGTGCTTTTCGCGGGAGAAAAGACACCGATCATCCAGGACCAGCTTTTTTACATCAAGTGGATAGACACGGAAGCCTCTCCCGGAGAAAAGGGCTATGACGTGATTTTCAGCCGACAGGAAGGTGAGGATGTATTTTATGATGCCGAAGTGAAAACCAGAGGTTTTGTCCTCAGAGCGCCCAAAATTCAAATCAAAGACCGGCAATCCCGGGTTAAGATCACAGTTCTATCGAAAATAAAGACAGATTGATTTGCCTGAACTATTCATAAAAAATGCCGATGCCATTTCATGGGCCACTTCCTTGCCCATCCTTTAATGTAAGGGGGGGGTGGGTTGGTGGTGGAGTGGGTTGGCCTTGACTCGTGAATAACCCAGGTCTGTCAATCAAATGAAATAAACGAAGGAGATAAAATGGCGGCTTTTTTAAGCATTTTTGGCTGGATCCTCGGAGTGATCTTCATGTTTGTCGCCCTTTTGATGCTGGGCATGGGAGGACGAATTCAATTCTTTCTCATTCTGCTTATTGCGTTGATCTTCCTTCCTCCGATCAGAGCGCTGATACGGAAAACGATTCAGACGCCAATCCCTTGGTGGGCCTTTGGAATTACGGTCGTACTTCTAGCGGTTGGTGTGATACTGAGTTTTGTGCTCAACCCAGCGAAATCCATCTATAAATCGCCGAAATATGAAGAAACCCTTATGAAGATTTACGATGCCCGTCTTGCAGAATGGCCTGTTCCTTATAAAAGCGTTTTCATCGACACAAAATACGGGAAAATCCATGTTATCGTGAGCGGACCTGATGACGGATATCCTGTTCTGCTCATGAATGCTTCCGCACTCTCTGGATGGTCGTGGATTTATAATGTCGGTGCCTTGAACGGGAAATACCGGACATATGCTATCGACAATATCGGCGAGGGCGGGAAGAACAAAATGACCGCGCCGGGCAATATTCCCAAAACCGGAAAGGAAATCGCCGACTTCTATACAGAAATCACGAATGAGCTGGGTGTCACAAAGGCTCATGTGATCGGCGCTTCGATAGGAGGCTATATCGGCACCAATTATGCGATGTATGCCCCTGATAGAGTGAACAAACTTGTCCTGCTGGGTTCTATGGGTTACGGTTCCACCAACAAGACAGTGATAGCCATGACGCTGGCCCAGGGTTTCCCCATAAAACCGGTTCAAGAAGCCACCTTCCGGTGGGCATTCGGGGACGATCCGAAAGTGAGCCGAAGCTTTGGAGAGTGGTTCCGTATCACGATGAAAGGCCTTATGCCTACTCCGATTCCGCCAAAGAGCTTGCGGCCAGAGGATCTCCAGAAAATCAAAGCGCCCACGCTCGCCTATTTTGGGACCAACGATGGAGTTATCGGTGATGCAGAGAAAGCGAAACAACTGGCAGAGAATATTCCCGATGTCAGAGTCGCTATCGTGGAATCAGGACACATAATCGGTGTCGAATTGGCCGATAGGGTCAATGCCGAAATTGTCGATTTTTTCGACGAGAATGAAAATAAAGATAAAGATGCGAAAAATGGCGAATAGATAAATAAGTAAAGTGTCCCCAATTTATTAGAAACGAGACTCAGATTCACGAAGGAACCACTCGAAATAATAAAAGAACACACGGCAAAACACAGTGTGTTCCGCTTGACGCTGCCAGTAGATCCCTTGCTTTACTTGGCGCTTGCGGAGGCGGGGAAAGGGCCATCGATTCTCTAGGATAGGCAGAACAATCGCTGGAATTTGTAACCTTCCTTTTCTTCGTGCATATTATAGTCGGAGAAGATTTCCAAGGTAGCTTATGATCAACTTCAAGGGTTTGTACCAGTCTTACGTGGATGAAGTCTATCGCTTTGCGCTTTGGCTTGCGGGTAATCGTTCGGAGGCAGAGGATATCACTTCTGAGACCTTTATTCGCGCTTGGGTACACAAAAGAAAGATTCGCACAGAGACGCTCAAGGCCTATCTCTTCACCATCTCAAGGAATATTTATTTGCAGCATCAGAGGAAGAAAAAGCGCCATGCTGTACTTGAGGATATCTATCCTGATCCTGCTCCAGGTCCGGATAAACAAATGGAATCACAAATCAAATTACAGAAAGTTCAAGAAGAGCTTCAGGCATTGCCTGAGATTGACCGAACAGCTTTTGTTTTGCGCGTTCAGCATGAATTACCCTATGCTGAGATTGCCCGTGTCCTAAAATTATCTCTAACAGCAGCTAAAGTAAAGGTGTATCGTGTTCGCAAAAGGTTGATCGCTACATGTGTCGAAAAGGAGGTATATCAATCATGGAAATAACACGAAATGTCATCCTTGATCTGTTGCCGCTGTATTTGGCAAATGAAGTGAGTGTCGATACCCGAGCCCTTGTGGAGAAATACCTAGAAACTGACTCAGAGCTCGCTAACGTAGCGAGACAATTAGCACACATGGAAAAGCCGAGAGAAATTCCTGTTCCGCTTTCCCAGGATGATCAGATGATTGCCTACAGGAAAGCCAAGCGGCGGCAATTTCTGTTCGCTATCATCTTGGCGGGAGTGCTTTCCATCCTGGCTATTTCTGTGTTGATGTTTTTTCTCAGTCCATCATGATGTCTTTCGTATTGTTACTCACGATGGGATTGTCTCTTCTCAATCCTGTTCAGGCGTCTGTCCTCCCGAATAAAGACATTGAAGGTATCTGGCAGGGAACCTTGAAGTTTTCCGGGATCGAGTTAAGAATCATTTTCACGATTTCTCGAAGTCCGGATGACAAACTCACGGCTGCCTATGATGTTCCGGAACAGGATGCGATCGATGTGCCGGTTGATAGTATGACTTTTGATGACGGATACGTGCGCATTGAAATAATCCCTATCCAAGGCGTTTTTGAAGGAAAGCTCTCAGAGGACAAGCAAAAGATCGACGGGAACTGGATACAGAGCGGTATGACGTTGCCTCTTGTGCTTGAACGTACTCATAAGAAAATTGAAATCAAACGGCCGCAGGAACCTCAAGAACCGTTTCCTTACAAGACTGAGGACGTTGCTTATATGAACATAGATGCCGGGATTACGCTTGCCGGAACCCTCACATTACCTTCTACAGAGGGAAGATTCCCAGCAGTCCTGTTCCTTTCCGGTTCCGGCGCACAGGACCGCGACGAGGCGGTTTTCGGTCACCGCCCTTTTTTGGTGCTGGCAGACTATCTGACACGACGCGGCATAGCTGTTTTGCGTGTGGATGACCGGGGAGTAGGCGGTTCGAACGGAAACTTCGATAAAGCGACAGCCGAGGACTATGTTTCGGATGCGATGGCGGGTCTAGCTTATCTCAGGAGCCGAAAGGAGATCAATCAGGAATTGATGGGATTGGTCGGCCACAGCGAGGGAGGTATGATCGCATCAATGGTGGCTGTCCGTTCGCCCGATATTACATTCATTGTCCTGATTGCCAGCCCTGGTTTGGCCATAAAAGAAATGGAATTCTCAGAACAAGCTAGGATTTTAAAAGCAAAAGGAGCAAGTGACGACCTTATCGCAAGAAACCGGGTGCTGCAAGAAAGCCTGTTTGCAGTGATAAATCAGGATTCCGATAGCAACGTTGTACGGGATGAATTCACATCTCTTATAACAGAATTTTTCAACGGGCTAAGCGAGGAGGAAAAAAAGATAGCAGGCTTATCTGAAGAAAATCTGAAATTCCGTATTCATGATCAGTTTCAGAGGTTGTGCTCTCCTTGGTTTCGTTATTACCTGGATTATGATCCGGGAAAGGTGTTGAAAAAAGTCACATGCCCTGTACTTGCCGTAAACGGAGAAAAAGATGTGCAAGTGACACCCAAAGAAAACCTGGAGGCCATCGGAAGGGCACTCAAAACCGGGGGAAACAAAAATTACACTGTTCAAGAACTTCCTGGCTTGAATCATCTATTACAGACTGCTGAAACCGGGAATATTTCTGAGTACGGAAAGATCGAAGAGACCATGTCGCCAACCGCTTTGCAAATAATCGGCGACTGGATTCTAGAACGGATAGTAAGCCGCTAATCTATATTCATTCCGAATGGACCAAATCATCCAAAACTTTCAAACCATGCGGCTTGAAATAGACTCTTCTCTTGAGTCGGCATTAAGCAACCAAAAAAGGCTTTAAAAATATTCTCCTTTCTCCTTGGCTTCCATCAGGAGATCCTGTCGATCGTCTTCGGTCCTTCGATAAAAATAGATGATGCTCATCTGGCCGTCACACGAAGGATAGATCAATGGATCCACCTCATACACCTCATAGGGATTATCTCGGCCTAGCCCTTGGCTGTTAAGGAAAAAGTGATAATCGCCAATTTGCCAAAATATGAAGAAGCCCTTATGAAGATTTACGAGGCCCGTCTTGCAGAATGGCCTGTTCCTTATAAAAGCGTTTTCATTTGTCAAAAAATCAGGTAAAATCCATATTATTGTGACCGGGGCAGATTAAAGATCGCGTTCATGAATAATTCAGGCGAATTGTGGAAAGAGATATCTTAATTTTATTTATATTATATGACTAAAATATCAATATTATTCAATTGACAATTAATTAAATTAATTCGAATTAACCAATTAAATAAATTTTGAAGGAATAATAGAATTGAAAAGCACAATTTGGTCGCGATTGCATTTAGAGTGCAGAATTGGTTCTGTGTAACTCATTGATTCTGAATAAGGTGCACCTGTAGCTCAGTGGATAGAGCGACGGACTCCGGATCCGATTTCAGCGACTTTCCTAAGTCCTTGAAAACAAAGTAGTAGTCAATCTTTTCAACAATTTAGAGAATTTCGTCTAGGTGTGTGGAGGTATGCCCAGGTATGTGGAAGTACATCCAGGGTGGTCACGATATGGTCACAATTCTGTTTGACAATCCATTCTCGCGTAAATAAGGTATATATATATTAACAGATAGGGAAGATGACGAAAGAATGTCCTAAGTGCCATACCAAAAATCCTGAAGATTCAAAATTCTGCAAGGAATGTGCAACTCCTTTTCCAGACATCAAAGGGATATCCATATCTCAAACAAAAACACTCCAAACGCCATCAAAGGGACTAACCCGCGGGACTCTTTTCGCTGATCGTTACGAGATCATCGAAAAGCTCGGGGAAGGGGGGATGGGAACGGTCTACCGTGTCGAGGACACCAAGGTAGGAGAAGAGGTGGCCCTTAAGCTCATCAATCCCTTAGTTTCATCAGATTCAAAGACCATCGAACGCTTCCGCAACGAACTGAAGTTTGCCCGTAAAATCCGGCATAAAAATGTCTGCCAGATGTTCGATCTCGGCGAGGATGGGGAAACCCATTTCATCACCATGGAATTTGTCGCTGGGGAGGATCTCAAAAGCCTCTTAAGACGGACAGGGAAATTGACGGTCGAGATGGCCGTCCGGGTTGCCAAACAGGTGACAGAGGGATTGGC
Organism: uncultured Eubacteriales bacterium; assembly: GCA_964400735.1. Lineage (GTDB taxonomy): Bacteria > Acidobacteriota > Aminicenantia > Aminicenantales > Aminicenantaceae > CAYNVQ01. The sequence goes on from CAYNVQ010000004.1 coordinate 267,794, forward strand.
TGAAGCCCATCGATTAGGCATCGTCCATCGTGACTTGAAGCCTTCCAACATCATGATAGATAAAGAAGGCCATGCCCGGATCATGGATTTCGGTATTGCACGATCCAAAGAGGCCAGTGGAATAACCGGCGCTGGCTTGGTAATAGGGACTCCGGAGTATATGTCACCCGAACAGGCTGAGGGAAAGAAGGCTGATTCTCGATCTGATATTTATTCACTGGGTGTGATTCTTTTCGAGGTGCTGACAGGAGAAAGACCCTTTGAAGGAGACAGTGCTCTTGGGATTGCCATGAAGCATAAAGGCGAGGAGCCAAGGGAGCCGCGCCTCCTGAACCCCAACATTCCTGAGTCCATCAATGAGCTGGTTCTGAAATGCCTGAAAAAAAATCCTTCGGAACGATACCAGAACACAGAAGAATTACTGACGGAGCTCACTTCTCTGGACCTGAAACTGCCCGCTATCAAAACCCGGGAAAAACAAAAGAGTGGGCTTATATCTAAGGAGATCACGGTCTCCTTCAGCTTGAGGAAATTTTTAGTGCCGGTGGTCGTCGTTATTATAGTTATTGCTGCTGGACTTTTCATTTGGCGGCCCTGGGCTCCAAAAACAGTTTCTGTTGCTCCAACTGGAAAGCCGGCGTTGGCCATAGTGAATTTTAAAAATTTTACCGGGAACAGCGAAATAGATTGGTTGAAAAAGGCATTTCCAGCATATCTTAGAACTGATTTGGAGCAATCTAAATATATTAACGTCTTAAAAGAAGTCAAAATACAGAGTATCTTAATGGAAATCAATCTGCAGGATTCAGAGAATTTTGTTGAAACGGATCTTAAAAAAATAGCTGAATTGGGAGATGCCAGTCATATTCTTACAGGTCTAATCTTAAAATCTGAAAGCGCCTATAAAGTCAACGTGACATTGTATAGATCCGATACGTTGGAAGAATGCGGGGAGGTTGGCGTTGAAGGCAATCTTGAGAAAAACTTTACTGGGATGGTGGACGGGCTGACGCCTAAAATAAAGGATTTATTTGGTTTGACAGATACGCAAGTGGCCGATGACATTGACATGAATATCGGAATCTTCAGGCCAAAATCCAAAGAAGCCTTTGAGCTTTTTGCCGAGGGTTGGAGAGCCCACATGATAGAGAGAAATGAAAAAAAGGCTATACCTCTGATTGAAAAAGTTTTGGCAATAGAACCCGAGTTTGGCTATGGGTATAGTCTTCTGGCCCAATGCTATTTCAATATTGGCCTGAACGAAAAATCTCGGGAGTATGCTGAAAAAGCATTGGAGAAAAAAGGTAGGATGTCTGTTAGGGAGATGAATTATGCGACGGCCTACTTTAATATACATTCGGAAAAAACTTTGGATAAAGCTTTTGGAGCGTTTAAAGAGATACTAAAAGATTATCCCGATGACGATAACGCAAACGCTGATTTGGGATTCTTTAACATTGTTATAGAAGAATGGGATGAAACCATAAAATATTGCGGCAATCTATGGCGTATAGGATATAAATATTTCCCCGGGGTCTATCACCATCTTACCCTAGCCTATTGTGCAGAGGGCGAATATGACAAGGCTGAGGAATGTTCTAAATATTTTCTGGAGAATATCCGATGGGATCCAGTGATACACAGCGACCTGGTTTTTGTCTATCTATGCCAAGGAGATTATGATAAAGCTCTTCTTGTCGAAAAATCTCTAAAATCTGATCCAAAACTCACCAATATTTATGCAGAAGGATTGTTGAAGTATTGCCGGGAGGATTATAAAGGAGCCGAACTGAGCTTTGAAGAGCTAAGAAACTCTAAAGGTAGAGGGCTTCAAAATTGTGCATATGTGAATCTGCATAACACATTAGTCGCTCAAGGACGTTTTAGCGAGGCAAGAGCATATTTGAGAAGTGGAATGTCGTTTGCGGAAAGGAATCCAGCGAGCATGTATGATCCTAGTCTTTATCTTTGCCTTTTGTACAACTACATAATAACAGGACAAGAAGATAAAGCGATAGATGCATTTGATGAATCTTGGGAGATTGCTCAAAACGCTGGGGTATTTTCGGAATCGTACAAGAGACAACTGGTGTATATGAAGGGGTTGGCACTGCTTGAAAAAGGGGATATTGTGGACGCTCGAAAAGTGGCCGTATCTCTCAAGAATCTTGTTGATTCCGGAAAAAATAGAAAAGCGATGAGATTGTATTATCATCTGTGCGGTTTGATTGAAACACATAATGGAAACATTACTGAGGCCTTAAAATATTTTGAGGATGCTTTGAAATTATCTCCTTATCCAAATGAATTTGATCTGGAGTTTGATTATAGGCTTGATATGGCTCCCTATCTGAATTCAATGGCCATGGTTTATGTCAAAATGGGAGAGCTGGATAAAGCTGTCGAGCAATGCGAAAAGATCCAAGCCTTGACTTTAGGAAGACAGTATTATGGTGATATTTATGCAAAGAGTTACTATATGCTGGGCAAAATTTTCGAGCAAAAAGGCTGGGTAGGGAAGGCCATCGAAAGCTATGAGAAGTTTCTCGAACTCTGGAAGGACGCTGATCCTGGGATAACTGAGGTGGAGGATGCGCAGAAAAGGCTGATAAGTTTGAAAAGAGATTAGAATATAGAATTATTGAATTCGTCCCCGCAAGAATACAGAAATCAGCCGATATGGATCGCGATTAAAATTTCAACGCGAATTTGAGTTGCATCCAGCGGGGCAGTTGGCGTCCCCAAACCTCACCGAAGAGAGTTGTGTCTTCTTGGATATAAGAGACTGGTTTCTGGCTATCGAGAAGATTGTAGACGTTCATCCCAACTTTCAATCGGATTCCCTTAAGAACAAACTCTCTCTCGGCCGCGAGATCTATGTACATATGAGGTGGTGTGGTCCGACTGCCTCGACCTTCAGGGAAAGTAATGAAGGCTCCTTGAGCCGGTGAGAATCCTTTCTTTTCCCAATGGTATCCGGATAGGTATTCGATGCTTAAAGATAAAACAATCTTATAGGGCGCAAAATATGTCCCCAAAATCTTGGCCATGTGATCCACACTGTAGGGTAAGAATCCATACCATCCTTCATCCCCGATCGCTCCCGGTCCACCCAATCCTTGGTATAGCCAGTCCAAGGATTCCTTGTTAGGATCCCCTTCAGGCACATCTGGATGCATTCCGAACATCCCCCCCTGAAAGTCCATACCCCATTCTGTGGTCCAGCTTAGTCGTTCGAAATAATTACCGGGATTTGTCCCCTTGGCTTGCGACCAGGTGTATGAAGCGTTAAGCATGAAACGCTGAGCGATCCTGCCATTCAATTCAACTTCAAGAGCCCTATAATCCCGTCTCCTGAGTTCAAAATTGGAATAAATGAGGTTCTCGCCTTGGAGGACCGGGTCATATAGGTTAATGATTCCTGGGAGGTTCTTTGCATAGGAAAAGACCGCCCGAAACTTGAGCGCCCAGTTTGCTCCAATTTGTCTGTCGAATTCAGCAAGGAACTTGGTCGATTTGTTAGGCTTGATATCAGGATCCACCTCAATTGGATAGGCTGTTCCGCTTTGTTCATAAAAGAATTCCCAGTTCGATGGATCTTTCAATTGCGATTCCGTCGGATTCTCTCCCCCCACCCAGTTATAATCCCTGAAGTTGTAGGCCATCTCTGTGTTGAAAAATCCGAGGAAACTTAGAGTGTGCGGCTGGGCGAAGCGGCCGAAGCCGAACTTGAGGATGTTCTTTCCATCACCCAGAAGATCCACAGTCAACGAGGCGCGCGGAGTCAGGAAATCCCAAATACCCCAATTCCAGATCGGCTCTCCAATGTCGTTAAAGACCTTCTGTGTTTCAGTCCTTAGCCCCAGCATAAGGGAAAATCGGCCTATCGTAACATTATCCCCTATATAAAATCCGAACCCGCTTTCGCTGTTATTGGCTCCACAAAGGCCGTATTCTTCTAGATACGCTGGGATTCCTGGAACCTCCCATGTGATATAGGTCCCGTTATCGAACCCATTTCCCAACCAGAAGTCGAAATCTTGACCTGAAAATTTATAGCTGTATTCACCGCTGCTCTTGTTATAAGATAGCCCCATAACAATCTCATGGTTTCCCCACTCCCCCATATTCAAGTATTGAGTGAGGTTGATAGCTATGTCTGTCTTTTGCTGATTTTCTGTCCATGAACAATCATAGTTATTTGTCTTCTGCGCGATGTCCAGCCAGTAATATGAGGGAGTATTGAAGTCCTCACTCATAATATTTTCTTCGTGTTTCTTTTTATATTGACCTATGGTGGCCGTCAAGAGGGTGTTTTCCGAAAGGATCCCCCTATAATTCACTCGGTAGAAATAATCGGAGTAGTTTACCTTTGTATAGAGTTCGGGAAGGCCGATTCCTCCTGTCTGATTCATAGAGGTGTCCAGGGCTGCGCTCAACGATAGGGTATGGTTTTCCTGAGGCGTATAAGTGATTTTCCCAAAGAAGTTATCGGTGCCGATGTTTCTCTTTCCGCCTGGAATGGTGAGCCAATCGAGAGTTTGACCTTGAGTGATGTCGGCCGATTGGTGCCAATTATTGGATATAAAGAACCAGAGTTTATCCTTGATGATGGGCCCACCTAGGTTAGCGAAGTAATCAGAGTGCGAACTTTCGGGCAATGTGGCTAGAGAGAGTTGATCCTGACGCTGGGCTCGAAGCTGTTGGTTTCTCAACAATACTCCCAGTTCCCCATGAAATGAGTTGCCACCGGATTTGGTCACTATATTGACAAAACCGCCCATAGCTTGCCCCAGATCAGGAGAGAATCCTTCGGAGATGATTTGGATTTCTTCCCATGCATCATAAGGTATTTGAACGGCTAACTCGTTGTAGTTTGCTCCCTTCAAGGAAAAGCCATCGACTAGCCAATTGTTCCCAGCGTCTCCTTCTCCCCTGAAACCAGGGGAACCCGTATCGGTTCCGTCCACCGTGTTAGTCCTGACGCCAGTAACACCAGGAGTGTAAGAAACGACCTCAGCAATAGTACGGGCTTGAGTGGGAACGTGAGTCAAAGCTTCGCCGGTCAATCGATAGCTGTTGTCTGCGGTTGTCTTATCGATAAGCGGATTTTCAGCTGTGACCGTTACTTCCTCAGAAATGGCTGCAATCTTAAGAGTGATGGCAACACTCAGTGTAGCTCCCAGATAAACCCTATTTCCTGTCGTTATCAGCTTTTCAAATCCATCCAGCTCGAAGGTTAGGGAATAATCGCCCACAGGGAGGAGAGAAAGATGGAAACTCCCGTTTTTATCCGAGATCACGTTTCTTGTCCCTTGGAGACTCGGGCTTTGGGCTGTGATGAGGACTCCAGGGAGGGGTTCGCTCCTCTCATCTGTGATCTTTCCCTGAATTTCGCCTGTTTGCTCGGCTCTGAGCATTCCTATAGATAAAAAGAAGATGAGACATAGAGAGAAAGCGACTGCAGTCTTAGTAACAATCCTCATCCTATACCTCCTTTTTTTCTACACCAGAAAGTATCTATTTATAGTTCGAAGGTTTTTTTGAAATTTGAGATATTTCTGTTAACAATAGCATGATTTCCACCTTAAAACTGGATGAAATACCCTGCATTCAAATGATTGAAACCAGATAATTTATGATTTTTCCTAATCCAATTAATCTGCTTAATCCAGAATAATTATGTTAGCTGGGATATTGTATGTCAACTATAAAATCATTTTTTGGTTAACAAAAAAAGGAATCGGCTGTACTCGCTTAATAGAATAGGAATAACGGATTTGGAATCCGTCGCTCTATTGAGTGATATTCATATGTAACCCACTCATTTTCAGCATGTTATTTCTTCTTATTATATTTAGAATGAGATAGTTGCGACTGAATTGTGACCGATGACAATAGTGGTGAGGTATTGAGAAAAGGCGTCGAATTCAGTCTTTCAATATTAATTTATTTCTGGGTGAGGTGGTGATATAACGATCCTATTTTTTAATCATCCATTTATCTTGTTCCTTGGTGAGGATAAGTGTCGATTTTTGGCCGGGTTTAACGGTTATCGCTGTTTCAAAAGGCACAGGATCGACCAGCAGACGGAGGGTGTAGGATCCTTCCATCAATCTGATGGATTCTCCTCCCACTGTGCCCCTAGCTTTCACTTGACCTTCTTCATCCAGGATTTCGAACTCGATCGTCAGGGTCTGCTCGAGGGAAGAAAGCAATTCCTCGGAGTCTTTGGCATCCAGATAGGTTCCTTCGGTTGATTTGGCGATAGCTTCCAGTTCGGCCCTCTCCTCGGCCTCTTTTATGTCAAATCCGACGATATGCAGTTTCAGTTCAATGCCTGTTTCCTTCAAAGCAGGGGCAATCGTGTGGATATCGCCGTTACAGCTCTCGATGCCGTCGGTAATCAGGATGATGCTTCCGTTTTGGATGTCTTTAAAATCGTTCCCTGCTTGAAGAACAGAATAGACCAGCGGCGTTTTTCCCTTGGGCTGGATGGTGCCGATGATATCGATCAGATGGGCCTTGTCGATGGGGCCGATGGGGACCTTGAGCTCCGTATCCTGGCAGGCCCGCCGGTCGTTGAGTCCGTATCGATGCCCGTACAACCGCAGGCCCACGTTCATCGCGTCCGGGAGCCCGTTGATGATCTGCTCCAGAACATCTTTGGCGATGGATATTTTGGCCACTCCTTCTATCTGGCCCCACATAGAATTAGAGGCGTCCAGTATGATCTCCACATTTTTTGAGGCTATTTTTTCTTTTCCCTTTTCGAAGACGACTTCCACAGATCCTGGCCTGGGTATTCTCTCTCTCATATAGATCGGCAAGTGACCACAGCAGAGTTCCAGCATGAGCGCCCCGAGAGCCGTAGTGTAAATTGTCATGTTTGTTTCTTCTTGAGCACCCTCCCAGCTCCCGTCCTGATTCTGGTGATCGACAAGCAATCGACACATCCAGCTCTTCCAGATCCTCCAGTCATCATCCCCGGAATTCAGCATAGCGCGGGTGGCGTAATACCAGTAGTAAAAGGGGAAGCCCGCTCCCGGATCTTCAAATTCCCAGACTGATGGATTATCTTGCATATAACGCAAAGTGGGAGAGATCAAAGGATCATCGTCATATCCGCATAGCTGCAATCCCAGCGCCCCGATTCCAGCCCTCACACAACCCGTTTCTCCACTTCCCACCTTGTATGTAAAAGCCTGCTCCTCCTTGTCGTAGCAGGCTCTCAAAAAGTCGGCGGCCTTTTGTAATGGCCATTCGGGTATGGCAAATCCGGCCATAAGTCCTGCTTTGAGCGCCAGTATTTGCCATCCTGTGATCGAGATATCGCTATCTGTGCTGTCGGGATCATAGCGCCAACCTCCGTAATGGGGCGAGTCTGAGTTGACCGGGCCTCCGAGGATCTCTGGTTTGTTTTCTGTATTTTGTACCCGGAAGATCAATTGCAAGGCATCTTCGATGATTGGCTCAAGGCTGGGATCATCCAATTCAACCACGGCTTCGATCAAAGCCAAAGTGGCGATACCGTGTTCATACATGGGATTGTTCGTATGGATCAATCCGCCGTAATAGGCCGCGTTCTTGGATCCTGGTTCGTAATTTGTTGAGGGGGTGTACTTGCTTTTGAGGAAGTCTATAGCTTTGGTGATGTTTGAGGAATATTTTTTCGGCACGCAATCTGCACCAATGAATGCCATCAGGGCGAGTCCCGCGATGCCGACATTCCCCTCGTACATACCTGGCCAATATCCCCCTGTGGTTTGTTTCAGGGCTAAACAATCCAAAGCCCTGGTGAGGGATTCGTTTATTTCCTCAGGCGTTGCAGGCGGTTTAGTGTATTCAGCTGACTTCAGCGAATATGGCGTATCCGTATTGCCTCCGACACTGTTGACAGTGATGTAATACCTGCCTGGGTGAACCTTCATCCTCACAAGCATTTCGTTATCATTTTCCTCCGTTATATTTGCCCGTTTCAGTCGATTCCCATCGACATCGAACAATTCAAGGAACAGATCCACTTGAGGGATGGCAGATAGCTCAACCACCCATATGGCTGGACCTGGTTCCGGCACGGTTATCGTAAACCAGTCGATGTCTTGGTGAGGATTGGCGTATCCTTTAGTCTCTTGTTTAAATTTAATTTCGTTTGCGTGCTCGCTGTCGTCGTTTGGTTCGAATTCCTGGCCTTCCTCCCATGGGCCGATCAGCTGGGTGCTGAGCTTGTATTTATGCGTTTCGTTCTTTTCGCTCCCGGCAACATTGATATAATAGACACCTTCAGTCACACCGAAATTTACGATCTCTTCTGGTTCACCCTCGTAAACTGAATCAGCGACTTTCAAACGTTCGCCATTTGCATCATAGATTTCAAAATAAGTTTCGACTCCTGGCACTCCACTTAGGTCAAGTCGAATGATATGCTTACCGGATTCACTGATGACGAGCTTGTACCAGTCATAGTCGCTAGGGTTCTGAAATAATCCTTCGATTCTCTCGCCAAGACGAAGTTCGTTTGCGTGCTCGCTGTCGTCGTTTGGTTCGAATTCCTGGCCTTCCTCCCATGGGCCGATCAGCTGGGTGCTGAGCTTGTATTTATGCGTTTCGTTCTTTTCGCTTCCGCATACATTAATGTAATAGATCCCTTCAGTCACCCCAAAATTGATTATCTCTTCTGGATCACCCTCGTAACCCGTATCGGCACGTTTGAGATATTCCCCTTTCTCATTATAGATTTCTAGATATGTTCCGACTTCTGGGACTCCGGACAGCTCGATCCGGATGATGTTCTTTCCGGATTCACTGATGACGAGCTTATACCAATCTGAATCGTATTCGGTCTGAAATAGCCCCTCGATACTTTCACCAAGGCGCAGATCATTGGCTTCTTCGCGGCTGTTGTTCGGCTCTGATTCAGTTTGTGATTGAGCTAGTATGGGGAAAGGAAGAGTAGTCATCAGCAGAAATGAAAAAATGAAAGCTAAATTTTTCCTGTTTCTCGATTTGTGCATGCTCAAAACTCCTCTTTCAGTAAAGATCTCATTTTTTTATGATCCATTCTTCTTTTTCTTTAGCGAGGATAATGGTTGTTTTTTGTCCTGGCCTAACGGTTATTCCCGCCTCGAAAGGCTTCGGATCGACCAGCAGACGGAGGGTGTAGGATCCTTCCATCAATCTGATGGATTCTCCTCCCACTGTGCCCCTAGCTTTCACTTGACCTTCTTCATCCAGGATTTCGAACTCGATCGTCAGGGTCTGCTCGAGGGAAGAAAGCAATTCCTCGGAGTCTTTGGCATCCAGATAGGTTCCTTCGGTTGATTTGGCGATAGCTTCCAGTTCGGCCCTCTCCTCGGCCTCTTTTATGTCAAATCCGACGATATGCAGTTTCAGTTCAATGCCTGTTTCCTTCAAAGCAGGGGCAATCGTGTGGATATCGCCGTTACAGCTCTCGATGCCGTCGGTAATCAGGATGATGCTTCCGTTTTGGATGTCTTTAAAATCGTTCCCTGCTTGAAGAACAGAATAGACCAGCGGCGTTTTTCCCTTGGGCTGGATGGTGCCGATGATATCGATCAGATGGGCCTTGTCGATGGGGCCGATGGGGACCTTGAGCTCCGTATCCTGGCAGGCCCGCCGGTCGTTGAGTCCGTATCGATGCCCGTACAACCGCAGGCCCACGTTCATCGCGTCCGGGAGCCCGTTGATGATCTGTTCCAGGACATCTTTTGCCACAGCGATTTTGGCCACCCCCTGGATTTGACCCCACATGGAGTTGGAGGCATCCAGTATCAATTCCACATTGGTGGCAGCCTGTTTTTCAGCCCCTTTTTCGAACACGACTTCGAGCTTTCCGGGTCTCGGGATTCTTTCTCTCATATAAACCGGAACGTGTCCGCAGCAGAGTTCCAGCATGAGCGCTCCCAATGCCGTCGTGTAGATCGTCCTGTTTTTTTCTCTCTGGGCGCCCTGCCAACTGCCTGCGTCGTTCTGGTTATCCACGAGCAGGCGGCACATCCATCTCTTCCATAACTGCCAATCGTCTCCTCCGGCATTCAACATAACCCGGGTTCCATAATACCAGTAGTAGAAGGGATATCCTGCTCCAGGATCTTCTCCATTCCAAACCGGTGGATTGTCCAGCATGTATTTCATAGCGAAGGGGATGAGGGGGTCTTTAGGGTATCCGGTAAGCTGAAGACATAATGCTCCCACTCCGGCCCGAACGCACCCCGTCTCTCCTGAACCAGGCATGTAAGAAAAAGCCTGTTCGTCTTCGTCAAAGCAAGCTCTAAGGAATTGAGAGGCTTTGGAAAGGGACTCCTCTGGAATGTTAAGGGAGGCGTTGAGAGCGGCTTTGAGGGCCAAAATCTGCCATCCGCTCACAGAGAGGTCAGCATCTGTGCTGTACGGCATATATCGCCAGCCTCCGTAGTATTGGGAATCCGGGGCAACAGGGCCTTCCAGTGATTCAGGCTTGTGCTCGGTGTTCTGAGAGCGGAGGATCAGTTGAAGGGCATCTTCGATCATGGGCTCGAGGCTGTAATCGTTGGATTCGACCAGAGTCTCGATCAGAGCGAGGGTCGCTATGCCGTGTTCGTACATGGGATTCTCTTCCCCGATCAAACCGCCGTATTTTGCCGCATCCTCGGAGTGCGGTTCATAATCTGAAGAGGGGTGGTATTTCGACTTTATGAAGTCGATGGCCCTATTGATATTCGGGCTGTAATCTTTGGAAACGCAGTCTGCGCCGACAAAGGCCATCAAACAGAGTCCGGCTATGCCGGCGTTCTCGCTGTTTGCCTCGGATGTCCAAAATCCCTGCTCGGTTTGTTCATGGGCAAGATAATCCAGAGCTTTGCCTAAGGCGTTTTGAATTGCCTGCTCTGAGGCAGCAGGTTTATTCCATTCTTTTACCAGAAATGTGTATGGGACATCGACATTATTTCCATAGTAATGGTAAGCTGAGAGGAAGTATTTTCCAGCTGGCACTCTCATCCTGACCAGTGTTTCCTTTTCTCCTTCCTCTCCGATGTTTGTTTCTTTGAGCAGGTTGTCGTTTTCATCATACAATTGAAGAGACGTATTCACCCCCGGGATTTCAGATAGCTCTGCAACAAATATATCTATACCGGGTGGGGCCACGGTGAATGTGAACCAGTCTCTATCATCCTCTGGGTTAGCGAACCCAGTGATTTCGATCCCGATTTTGAGCTGGTTCGCCTGTTCCCGATCGTCGTTAACTTCAAATTCCTGACCTTCCTTCCATGGGCCTATCAAACGAGCCGTCAGAGAGTAAGAATCTGTTTCATTCTTTGTTCCTCCACCTTCTGAGGCTCTGATGAAGTAGGTCCCTTCTGTAACTCCCAAGTTGACTATGGATTCGGGTTGGCCTTCAGGATTTCTGTCAGAGTGTTTTAGGTGGTCTCCATCTGCATCATAAATGCTCAGATATGAATCCACTTCTGGGACAGCCGATAATTCAATCCGTAAGATGTTTTTCCCAGACTCCGTGATGACTAACTTGTACCAGTCCTCGTCACTGATAGCCTGAAATTTCCCTTTGATGGGTTCTCCCAGTTGGATTTCATTGGCCTGCTCGAGTCTATTATTTATCTCGAACTCGTGACCCTCCTGCCAGCTTCTGATAAATTCGATATCCAGTTTGTAAGGTTGTGTCTCATTCTGTCTGTCGCCAAGAACGGAAATGTAATAAATCCCTTCGATTACTCCCAGTTCCGTGAGCCTTTCAGGCTCGCCTTCTCCTCCTGTATCCCTTTCGACCAGAAGATTTTTGTCTTCGGTATAGACCTCAAAATTGAAATCGACCCCAGCTACGGCACTCACACCGATACGGATGATATTCTTTCCCGCTTGGCTCACGACAAGCCTGTACCAGTCTGCATCGTTTTCCTTTTGGAAGAAACCCTCTATCGTTTCGCTGATATGGACTTCGTTCGCCTGTTCCATCCGGTCATTGGGCTCGGACTCGGTCTGAGAATGGATGAAATCGGGGCTCAATAAAAAAATCAGTGCCAGTAGAAATAAACATAAAGGGGCAAATTGTCTATTCATAGACTTACACATGTTCATTCTCCTTGGCGGGTCAAATTAATTTAAAGTGAATATTATGCAACCTCTCGTGTTTCACTGTTTTTCTCGAGTGAAGACAACAAAACTGGATTATTCGTCGATTCCTTTCTCCCACAAAGCCTTGCATAGACTTTTCATGGCCCAACTGATGGTTTGGCTGATGATGATATTTGTCCAATTGACGTCTATCTTGAGGAACTTTTTGGCAAGTGTGCTGGCGTTCGAGCAGACTGTCGTCCAGATGCATTTCACGACTAAACGGTCGTGCTGAGGCCTGTTTCCCCGGAGAGGAGCCGTTATGGCAGCAGCCATACAGCGCAATATCGAGGCATGTATGGAGATAGCCGACTTCAGCTGAAGGGCCAGGTTGACACTCCTCGCGTACTGGGTTAAAGCCTGGCCCGAACCATTGGCGCCTATTCCCAAAGTGGTTCCGGTTCGAGGGTCGATCCTCCACCATCCTGCTGTCGGCCTTCCGTTTACCAGAATCGATTCGGGAGGCATGACGACCACATATCCGTTGGCGAGGTCCCGTCCGATCGTAAAACGAGCATCTGCGGAAATTTGCGCTTTCTGGAAGGCCGGATCCTCTGGATTGCTAACGACCAGCCAGTCGATGCCCTTTTTCAGCGCTTCCGAAAAAAGAAGCGCAGTATTTTCCGTCCATATTTCCGCGACTAAATTTTCGACTTCCCCGTTGGTATCGAGAATCCCTTGTTCCATGCGGATCATGAATGGATTCTGTACGGAGTCGGGGAGGACGGCTATGTCGTTTCGGATGATGTCCGTTCTTTGGAATTCCTCCAGTTCCCCTATTGAATTTTCCTGAAGGAAGGTCTGGAGGCTGAAAATATTCATGCCATCCAAATAACTTTTATCATCGAACCGGCTGAGAACGGAACGGGTCATGGCTGAATTGTACAAAGGGCCAGGAAGGGGAGAGATCATGGCTAATCGGGTAAGGATATCCTCGTTTTCGACCGTATGACGGTCTTCGACAAGGCCGATGAGTATTTCCATATTGGACAGCATTTCCCTCGCCGATAAGTACTCGACGAAATCCTGGGACAGTTTGCATGTCAAAGGCAGAATTTCTGTCCTCCCCAATATCAACAGGTTTCTCTTCAAAATCTGGGCATCATTGAAGCGGGGTTCGCTCAAAGCGGAGGATGCTCGCTTTGCCGGACCGATCAAATCGAAAATCGAACGGCGGAAAACGCGACTGGATAAACCTGGGGCTTGAATTTCGATCTCCATCCATTCGGCTGTCAATAGGGAACGATCCTCGGCTTTTTTCTTCGAACCTCCAAAGCCTCCCAGTAAGCCCCCGGCGGTGCCTCCACTATTTTGCTCTGTTTTTTCTCCGGGTTTCTCATTGACCCTTCCTGCTTTCGTGAAGCTCTGTTTGGCGATTTTTTCAGAACCTACCCTCAATGCGGGAATCCATTCTTCGAGATGGAGCACCGTTTCCTTTAGATTCTCGATGGGTTGGTCGGCATTGTAGAGCTCTTCGTCTTTGGGCCAACCGAGAGGATCGTGGTTCAATTCGATGCGCTCTCCGATGAGGCTCGAAGGCCGCAATGTGTGTTCAAGAACGGTTTCTTCTTTTAAACTCCCTGCTTCCCAGCGTTCGACGATGATGCGGATGGTGAGAAGATGAAACAAATTCTCATCAAGGTCCTTTGTTTCCCAGGTATTTTGTACGTGTGTTAGGGAATCCCCTGGCTTTGCGTTTCTGTTGGTTGGGTCCAAATCCAGCCATCTGCCGTTCTCCTCCAGCTGAACCCACCAATGGTCCTTCAGATCCTGTGCTGCCGACATCCTTTCCCGTTCGGATTTCTCCCTCTGATGCGTCGGCAATAATCGGGTTAGAACCTCTGTCTGTTCCGACACTCTATCGAGGATGGCTTTGGAAATGCGCTCTTTTTCCTCGATTAGGCGCCCTTTGATTTCTTGGAGTTCTTTTTCGGCTATACCGTATTCTTGGGCATAAATTTGTATAAGGCTAGCGAGATCTTTTTCCGGATTTTTGGCCTTAGCGATATTCAGGGCCTCAGGAAGACTCTTTTGGATTTCATCGGCGCTCTCTTCGGATAAAGCCCCCCTGGCCAGCCGCACGTCATATCCAGCTAGACGGAGCAATTCGTGAAGCAGAAGAGCCCTATCCAGGCTGTTTCCGCATCGGTCCATTAGAACTCCAACAGGACCTCGAAGAGATCCCCGATAGGGGACCAGAACAGTTTCGTCCCTTACCCACTCGAACAAAGATGTCGGGTCTTCGCCGGCTTCGTCGACTACTGCCTGGGGATCGAATGTTTCTCTCGGTATCTCTTGAGAAGATTGAAGGATAGCTCGGTTCAATGTTTGCAGCCCTTCCAAAGCCTGATCGATCTCCTTTTCCGTCAGCTCCAGACTCTGGGAAACGCTCGCCTGGGAATCTTCCTTTTTAATGTTTTCGTTAGTGAGACCTTGAGAGGAACAAATTAAAAAAAGAAAAATCGAAAAGAGAACCACAGTCTTGGATGAATGAACGATTTTGCTTAGTGAAAACATCTTGACATCCTTTGTATTTATTTTTTTGAACCGTCATTCTTTGCCAGATCGAAGATATTTTCGCTTCTGTATCCGCGATAATAGAGGGAGTCAGGAGAATTTTCGGTTTGGAAAGCCAGCTCGAAACGGATAAAAGTTTTGGGTGGAACGATGAATGGTGTGGGGGGTCGATGGGGGAGTTCATCTGTCAATGAATCATCCAGAGAAATTTTTTCCTCATCGACGATGAGCATGAATTGAGCATCTCTCTGGATCTCGATCCCGCTTTTGGCGAGGGACTGGATACCCAAATCCATGATGACTTTTCCCTCTTCCTCGCGCATTCCGAAAACCATGACCTCCATCACATCGCCATCGCGGTGCGTAGCTTGAGCTTTGGGTTTTGCTTCTGGTCCGGCGGCGGCCAAATCGAGGAGGAACACGTCGTTTCTCAGTCGGATACCCAGCTGAGTGACATGATCGGAAGAGGGAACAAGAAAAGCCAATTCCTGGTGCTGGAAGATCTCGGGTGTGAAGCGGATCATCCCTTCCTCGGTCGTCGAGCCGCCCGATGCATAATACAAATAGCCTTCTTCTGTGGAGACCCAGGTGTATTGTGTCGGTTCGATTTGAATGATGTCCTTGACGTTTTTGCCCGAAAGGCTTTTTCCGTTGAGCGACACCACGGCAAACTTCCAATCCTCTGGGGCTTCCTCACCGGCGTAAGTGTTTTGAAAATCGACAGAATGAGCGGCAATTTCTGCCAGATCGGTCTGTATCCAGTCAAGAATCTCTCCCGGAGGCTTATCGGATCCAAGAGCTGCTTTCAGGTCTCCTTGGACCGGAAGAAAGACATGTCCGTATTGGTAATCGAAAAAATAAAAGCCTAGATTTTTCGCCCTCTCAGGAATTGAATAAACGAACACGGCTTTCCGCTTCTCTCCCTGTTTGGCGATCGTAAAAGGCTCTCTCACTTCGACGCCGCCAGGCACGGAAGGGGTCAATTCATGGAGTGGAAAAGCGATCCCGTCAGCTAAAAGGTAGGCGTGATCAAAAAGCCTCTCGACCATGTAGGCCACATCGGCCTCTACGTATTCTGTTTCCTTCTTTTTCTTGCCCGCAAAGGTGGATACGCCCATCGTTCTATCGGATTTTCCCTCCAGTTTTTCCTTGTCGATTTTTTGTTTGGGATGAATATTCTCCCATTCTGTCTCCAGAATGAGAAAGATTCGGTCGTCGTTCGCCGGTTCTCCGGACAGTTCATGGGCGGTTGTTGCCTTGATGATTTTGACGGAAACAGCCTTATTCGAGGCCTTTTCCTCTTGTCCGGGTGAGACATGGGCGGCGCAATAAATTGGAAAAGCCAAAAAGAAAAAGAGAGCCAAGAGACGGCGGAATAATAAAAGGTTATTCATGGTCCCTATCCTCCTGGTAAGCATGATGGTTATGTGCCTCAGAATTAATTATCAATTTTGAGCTGAATATGTCAAATGCTCCGCGCACGATCCTTGTTTCCGTGACGGTTCTTTTATAAGTCAGGCAGGCTGGTTAGGAAGCCATCCGGAGGCGAGCGGGCATGGAAAGCAAGCTTTGCTAGCAGGTTGGAGAGCGAGCCGAGGAATAAGCTGATTTTCCTCGCTGGGGAAAATCAGCGGGCTGAGGAGCCAGCCTGCCTGACCGTTTCTTTGTCACGGAAACAAGGATGCTTCCGCGCACGGTCAATCTAAATCCCTGAAATCTTATCTATGTTAATCGAGGTCCCACTCCTTTAGTTCTTTCCTGCTCAATACATCCATGCCGATGATAGGGGGGGACCTCCCCTATCGCTCCCCTCGAAGGCCGGTAACGGAAGGCTGGGTTAGGTCGGGTCGGAATCCTCCGATGTCGCTCAATCTCTTCCTGATGCTTTATTCTGTATGTGATTAATTTGTCGTCGCTGCTTTGGAGAGACGGGCAAAAAAGATTCAGGAAATGAGAAATTTTTCTTTTTTTGATAAAATGCGGATGCCATGTTCGACATGGGTAAAATATTTTTAGCGTCTGCGAGGGAAAAGTGAGCGATAGAAGAATAGCCATAGTGACAGGGGCCGGTAGGGGCATCGGACGCGGCATTTGCCTGGAGCTGGCCAGAGAAGGTTTCGGTATCGCCGGCGTGGACATCCTTGCCGACCCGAAGAACAAAGAAGTGGGCCTTTTCGAAGTCAAGGAAAGGATAGAAAATAGAGGAGGAGACTTTTTTCCACTAAAAGCCGATATATCTGACCTGGAGACCCAGGGAAAAATTCTGGAAGAAACCCATAAGAGATTCGGAAGAATCGATGTGCTGGTGAACAATGCGGGAGTGGCTCCGGAAAGAAGGATGGATGTTATGGAGACGACTCCTGAAAGCTATGACCGCGTGCTGGCGGTCAATTCAAGAGGGACTTTTTTCCTCACCCAAAAAGTTTCCAGATATATGATCAAACAGACCCAGGAGAATCCGGGACAAAAACCGTGCATCATTTTCATCTCGTCCATTTCTGCCTATGTCTCTTCCCCTTCCCGGGCAGAATATTGTATTTCCAAGGCTGCCCTGAGCATGACGGCCAGGATATATGCCGACCGCCTGGCCGAGCATGGAATAAACGTGTATGAAGTGCGGCCCGGAATCATCGGGACCGATATGACGGCTCCGGTAAAGGGAAAATATGATAAGCTCATCGACGAAGGTCTCGTTCCCCAGAAGCGTTGGGGATTTCCTGAAGATGTGGCCAGAGCCGTCACCTCTTTGGCCCGAGGCGATTTTGCCTATTCGACCGGGCTGGTGGTGGAAGTCAGCGGCGGCATGAACATAAGGCATCTTTGAGATTGCATCTGTCTTTGGCGCCTTATCAGCATATATAGGATGCTCCTAAGGAAGACATACTGGACGAGAGAAAAGGAGGCTGGAGATGAAAAAGTCGGAAAAGGCATTCGAGTGGATGAAAAAGGCCCGTTTGATGGCCTTATTGAACCCGAAGAGTTCAGAAGAATGCGTGAGGGCTTACGAAATCTGTAAGGATCAGGATGTTGTGCTCGAGATTGCCTATCGTTCCGAACATGCTTCTGCGGGAATAAAGGCCATTTTAGATAAGTATCCAGAAGCCTTGGTTTTGGCCGGAACGGTAATGACGGGTGCCCAGGCTGCCGAAGCCATAGGGGCGGGGGCTGCCGGCGTGGTCTCGGCCGATACCATACTCGAGGTCATAGATGTCTGCATAAAAAACGACATCATGTGTATTCCGGGAGGACTTTCCGATGCCGGTAAGCAGCTCGTCCAGAAAGCTTCCGGATATGGATGCACACTGGAGGACCTCCGCAAAGATTATCCCTATCAGTGGGTCTACAAGCTCTTTCCCGCCTTTTCTGGGGGATTATCCCACATCGACTTGGTCCAAGCCTGGAGAGGACCCTATAGGGACCTCGAAGTTGTCTATACTGGGGGACTCACCCAGGAGTCTCTCAACATAGCCGTGCGAAAGGACCCTAAGGGAATTTTTTGTGCTTCTGCTCTGGCCAAGCATATCCATGAGCCTGAAAAGATGGAAAAGGAGATCAGGCTGTGGAAGGAAGCGCTCAGCCCTGAAATCATAAAGGAGAAAATCCCTCCGGCAAAAAAAACGGCTGCCGGTGCTCAAATCCCAAAGGCCGTCACTTTGGGTGAACTGATGCTGCGCTTGTCGCCTCCGGCTGGTGTCCGTCTCAAGCAGGCTGGAGTCTTGGACGTCCATTTCGGAGGGGCAGAGGCCAATGTGGCGGTTTCTCTGGCGCAGTTCGGACTGCAAGCTTGTTTTGTGAGCGCTTTGCCCGACGATGATTTGGGAGAAAACGCCCTGTCCGAGCTAAAAAGGTACGGTGTGGACACCCGTTTCATCTTGCGAAAGGGAAAGCGTTTGGGGATCTATTACCTGGAGCATGGCCATGGATCCCGACCATCGAAGGTGATTTACGACCGGGCTTCCTCTGCAGTTTCGGAAATCAGGCCTGAGGAGGTGGATTGGGAAAGAATCTTGGATGGCGCGAGTTGGTTCCATTGGACAGGGATTACCCCGGCGCTGAGCGGCTCGCTGTTGGAGACACTCAAAAATGGATTGGAAGCCGCCAGAAAAATGGGCGTCACAGTGAGCACCGACCTGAACTACAGGAAAAAGCTCTGGAGCGAAGAGAGGGCCGGGCATATCATGTCTGAATTGATGCCCTATGTGGACCTTCTGATCGGAAACGAGGAAGATCCTACTAAGGTGTTCGGGATCAAGGTGAAAGGAACGGATGTCGAATCCGGTAAACTGAGTATTGAGGGATACGAAGAAATGATGGGGGCCTTGATCGACAGGTTCGGCTTCAAAAAAGTGGCCATCACGCTGCGGGAAAGCCTTTCTGCTTCGGAGAACTACTGGTCGGCCTGCTTGCACGATGGCCGGAAATTTTTCCAAGGACCGCGACACCGGGTGTGGGTCATGGACAGGGTGGGCACAGGGGATGCCTTCGCTGCCGGGCTTATATTCGGTCTTCTCAGCGGGAAAAAGGATCCCGATGCCCTCTCTTTCGGTGTGGCCGCCGCTTGTTTGAAACACTCCATCTGGGGAGATTTCAGTATCGCCAGCGTGGGGGAAGTGGAACGACTTGCCGCAGGCAGCATCTCGGGAAGGGTCCAGCGCTGAAAGGCTGAACATAAAGGTGAACACGATGAAAGCTCCACTAGCTTGTCTTGGCCTGATATTTATTTTCGTCGGCTTCATGGTTTTTCCCGTCAGTCCGGGAGGTATCGAATTTCTTCCTTTCCGGTCAGCGAGTGTTGCTGGGAAGGCTTTGGCCTTCTCTACCGGAAAAATCGAAAATCTGAAAAAGCGGTTGGAAAGCGAGATCCAGCCATCCGGAGCAGAAGTGGGCCTGGCCCTCAAGGATTTGGAGTCCGGGGAGGAGTTGCTGATCCATGCCGAAGAGGTGATGCACGCGGCTAGCCTGATGAAGGTGCCGGTGATGATCGAGGTTTTCAAGCAGGCCGGAAGAGGCAAGTTCGCCCTCGAGGATAAGATTCTTGTCGAGAACCGATTCAAAAGCATTGTGGACGGAAGCTCCTATTCGCTCCTCGTGGCCGATGATTCCGATGACGACATCTATCGGTTCATAGGGAAGGAATTATCTATCAGAGATTTGGTGGAGCGTATGATCACGGTGAGCAGCAACCTAGCCACCAACATCCTCATCGAACTTGTGGGGGCGAAGAATGTCATGGAGACCTTGGATGATTTAGGGATTCACCATATGGAGGTCCTCCGCGGGGTGGAGGATACCAAGGCCTATGAGAGAGGCCTCAACAACAGGACCGATGCTTTGAGCATGATGCAGGTCATGCTGTCCATCGCAGAGGAAAAAGCCGGATCGGCAGAGGCCTGCCAGGAGATGATTGGGATCCTGGCGCAGCAAAAGTTCCGGGCTAAGATTCCGGCCGGTATTCCGGAAGGAGTTAGAGTGGCCAACAAGACAGGCTCCATTACCCAAATCGATCATGATGCCGCCATCGTTTTTCCAGAGGGGCGAAAACCCTATATCCTTGTCGTTTTGACACGAGGCATGGAAAGGCGTGAAGATGCCGAGCGATTGATCGCCAAACTGAGCCGGCTTGTGTACGAGTATCTGGCGGTGAACGAAACAAAATAGGAAAGAGAAAGATGAGTTTTCTAACAGCCCTGAAATCGGAGGACATTCGATGACCAAAAGTGAAGTCTTCAAAGGATTTTCCAGACAAACTGTCCAGTTTTTCGAAAATCTCAAGAAAAATAACACCAAAAATTGGTTCGAGAAGCACAGGGGGGACTACGAGGAATTTGTCCTGAAGCCGGCCAAGAATTTTGTCGCGGCCATGGGGAAGAGGCTGCGGACCGAAATCCCCGGTATAGTGGCGGTCCCCAAGGTCAACAAGTCGCTTTTCCGGATAAACCGGGATACCCGTTTCAGCCTGGACAAATCCCCTTACAAGACCAATCTGGGCATTTTTTTCTGGGAGGGGACCCGGCCGAGGATGGAATGTGCGGGATTCTATTTTCATCTGGAACCGCCCAACATCGTCCTGGGTGGCGGTCTCTACATGTTCCCCAATTATCTTTTCGACACTTACCGGAATTCGGTGGTTCATCCCCGCTACGGAAAGGAGCTGGCGGACATCCTGTCCGAACTCAAGAAGAAGGGAGTTCGAATCGAGGGAAAACACTACAAGCGTGTCCCTGGTGGCTATAATCCGTCCCATCCCAACGCCGAGTACCTCTTGCATAAAGGACTTTATATCGGCAATGAAACAGCCATTCCCGAAGAACTTTATTCCGAAGATTGGATAGACTACTGCTGGAAGGTGTATCGGCTTTCCTTCCCGCTTCACCGCTGGCTGGTGGCCATGACGAGAAGGCATAAGGTGGTGCCCTTGAGCAGGTCAAACTAATCGAAAAGATCTGGGGAAAAGAGAAGATAGCCTTGATCGAAGTCGAGGAACATTTCTATGATGACGATCCCTCTCGGGGTCAACCGGATGTCCGTATCCGGCTCAAAGACGTTTCTTATTTTTTTCTAGGGAATGGGTCGATCCAGGCCGCGGTACAAATCGCTTCCTCAGGTGAAGGCACACCTGTGGGACTTTTGATTATGAATCCCGAGCGCCTGGCCAAAAAGAGGGAAGCACTGACCATGAGCCCGAAGTCGGGATTGGAAGCCACCCTGCTCCAGATACGTTCCGGAAGAGAATCATTCACCTGCCGGAATGGAACGGTGCATGTTCGATGGTCCGAGGAGCATAGAATGCCGGCTGTTCAAGTAATGTGGTCCTGTGCAACCTATGAAGTCCACGAGTCTTTTTACTGCAGCACAATGTCCAAGCCTGAACTGGTACGGGAGGTTCGGGTGAAAAATCTACTGGGAAAGTCGGTCCTGGTTTCGATAAAGACCGGATGCCCGGGATCATTCGCTGAAAAAAAAGTGAGACTGAAGGCTAGCGGGATGAGACGGATCTTTTTTCGATACACCTTAGATGCTTCTCTACAAAGGGTGCACCTGGATGTGAAGGATGCTCTTAAAAACAGCCCCGGTCTCCTTCGCTATTGGCAAAATACAGCCGAAGTGGAATTCGATCATCCGCTGCTGAATCATTATTTTTTTTCGGCCCGGTCCCAGCTCCCTGCGGTCATTTCCAGCTCAGGCCGGGTGGACGGAAGCATCTGGCAGTACAACCGGGAGTGGGTCCGGGACCAGGCCATGATGGCCGTGGGCCTTACCCTGTCCGGACAGCACCGGCTGGCCCGGACTATTCTGCAGCGCCTGCTTTCCGAGTTCGTGACAGAGGAGGGACAGCCTGTCGATTCGAGTGAAATCCGCCACTACGAAGAGGTGGAATTGGACCAGAACGGGGTGCTCCTTCATGCGCTGAAGCATTATGTCCTTTGGACCTGGGATCTCGACCTCCTAAAAGAAAACTGGGAGAGGATCAGGGCTGTGGCCGGGTTTCCGCTCCGAGATGTTTTTCGACACCCCGCCTCCGGACTGTTGGCCAACTCAAGGGAGTACTGGGAGAGGCACCGGGCTTTCGGTATCCGAAAAGGCATGGAACTGGCGCATCAGCTCTTTGTCTCGTTAGGGCTTGGAGATGCCGCCTTTCTTTCGCGCCTTATCGGCAGGGAAAAGGAAGGGCTTCACTGGAGGGCCGAGGCCATAAGATTGAAACAGGCCATGCTCGAGGATCAGCGCTACGGTCTGGTGGAAGGAGGCCGTTTCATCAAGAGAAGATCAGTGAATGGGAGGGTGCAGAAGTCCATCCAGGCCTCACCTGAAGCACACCTTCCTCCGCAAGTTCCTTTGGCCCGAAGGGGAGAGCATCTACTCCATCCGGATACCTCCATGGTCCTTCCTATCGCCTTCGAATTCGTCCCGGCCGACTCTTCTCTGGCTCAAAACACGATGTCCGCCATCGAAGCACTCTGGAACCAGGACTGGAAAGGTGGGGGATACGGGCGCTATCATATCAGTTCGGAGCCCGATTCACCGGGTCCCTGGCCCTTCCCTTCGCTGTTTGCGGCCCGAGCCTACGCGGAGATGGCCGAGGGGGAAAAGGTATGGCAGATCCTGGATTGGCTGAACACAATTCCCGGCGCCCATTCTGGAGCCTGGTTCGAGTTCTACGGCCAACGGATAGCCCCTCCCTTTCCTCAGGTTGGGGTGACACCTTGGACCTGGGCGGAAATGATCATCCTCCTGGTACATCATGTTATCGGGGTCAGACCCCAATCCGATTACCTCTTGATCCGTCCCAAGCTTTTGCCAGGTATAAAGCACATAAAGGCCTCATTCCCAATCAGAAACACCCGCCTTGTCCTCGAAATCGAATCAAAAACTCAACAGGAGCCCTTCCCAGTCCGATCAAACGGCAGGGTCCTTCGGGTTTCGAATGGGGAAGCGGCCTTGGCTTATTCGGAAAAAGAGATGCAGGTCGATATCTCGCTTCCCGAAGCTCTTGAATAGCTCTTTTCGCTATTCAATCCCTTATGATTCAGATCCCTTTTTCGATATGGGGCCAATTCTTTATTTTGTCACGCTTAACGAATACCTCCTCTGTGGCCTCATTCTGGATTTTCGTTGAATAAGTAGAATAACCTGGACTTTCACTTTTCTTCTGGGGTGATATGCCTGTAAGGTTCGTCTTTCATGATTTAGGATGAAGGATCTTTTTACTTATTTTGGCAACCTTTTGAGAGCCATCTGCGTATATATTCATGACGATTAGTTTGAAATCTTCAAAGATATCAGAATACGGAATGAAGGGACATCAAATCGATGGCAAATTTGACAAGACAGGAAGAACAAGTTTTGATGGCTGTCCTCAATCTCGGAGATGAGGCTTACCTGGTTACAATACGGGAGAAGGTCAAAGAATTCACGGGAAAGACCTATTCTTTTGGAACCATATATGTCCCTCTCAACCGCCTTGAAAAGAGAGGATATTTAGAATCCTATTTGGGCGAACCCACTTCCATTCGGGGAGGAAAGGCCGTGAAATATTATTCTCTGACAAAGCAGGGGCTTGATGTCTTGGAAGAAATCCGTCTTCTTTATCATCGCATGTGGAAAAATTTTGCTCCAAATCTGGATAAAAAATAGAATGCAAAAAAAGAATATAACCCGCATTCCGGTTCCGGCCCGCTGGATCCTGTCGATCACTCTGCCCGACCGTGACCGTGAAACACTTTCTGGAGATTTTGCAGAAATATACATGCGTGTCCTCCAGGAAAAGGGCCGGTTCTATGCTGATTTCTGGATCTGGGGACAGATCCTCAAATCCATCCCAGGCTTTGTCCGCGATTCCATCCAAGGGAGTTCCGATATGATTTTTAACTATTTGAAGACCGCCTTCCGAATCATAAAGCGAAATAAGATTTATTCTTTTATCACCATTTTCAGCTTATCTGTGGGATTTGTGAGCTGTCTCTTGATTTTTCTCTATGTCCTGGATGAGCTCAGCTACGACAGATACCACGTGAATGCATCCAGAATCTATAGGGTTTATGAAGAACTGAACATGGCGGGCCAAAAAAGGCGAATGGCCATAACTCCGGCTCCTTTCGGTCCGGCCATGAAACAAGAATTCCCTCAAGTGGAGGATGCCGTTCGTTTTCTCCCGGGAGACTTCGGTGGGGACAAGGTTCTGATCAGCCACGGAGATAAGTCCTACTATGAGGACAAATGGTTTTTCGCCGATGAAAGCGTGTTCAAAATATTTTCGTTCCAGTTGATAGAAGGGGATCCGGAGGCCGTTTTGAAGGCCCCTTATTCAGTCGTCCTCTCCCAGACAAAAGCCAGAAAAATCTTTGGCAACAGCCATCCTGTCGGTCAAATTATTACCTTGGAAAGCCAATATTTTAAAAATGACTTTCTCGTCACAGGAGTCTTTGAAGACATCCCCCGAAATTCTCATTTCACATTCGATTTTCTCGCCTCCTTTGCTAGCGTGGAAAAGCAGTTGGGAAGGAGTTTGGAGAACTGGTTTAACCATATGTACTACACCTATCTTCTTTTGCAAGAGAATACTCATCCCGAGGAATTGGAGAAAAAATTTCCTACCCTGATAAAAAAACACACCGGTGAAGAGGGACAATCTGTCATTCAGCCCCGGCTCCAGGCTCTTACTTCCGTAAGGCTTCACTCACATCTGGAGGATGAGATTCAGCCTAATAGCGATGCCGCCTATATCATCATTTTTGTTACGGTAGCCGTTTTCATACTCGGAATTGCCGCCGTCAACTTCATCAACCTAGCCACCGCCCGCTCAGCCTCAAGGGCCAGGGAAGTAGGGATGAGAAAGGTTGTGGGAGCCAGGCGAAGTCAACTCCTTCAGCAGTTCTTGGGTGAAGCCGTTCTTTTCGCTGTCGCGGCTCTCATCCTCGCTCTGGGCCTCTCTCAACTCTTTCTTCCCGTGTTCAACTCTCTCGCCGATAAGAGCTTGAGCTTGGCCTTGCTGAGAACCTGGTGGTTTCCCCTAGGGCTTGGTCTAGCGGTTCTATTGGTGGGAGGATTATCCGGAGTTTATCCTGCAATTTATTTATCCAGGTTTGCTCCCACCCGTGTGCTGAAAGGAAGACAAGGAAGGGGGCCTCGAAGCGGGAAATTCAGAAAGAGCCTGATCATTTTTCAGTTCACCGTCTCCATCGCTTTGATTATTCTTAACTTCGGAGTCAGGGGCCAGCTTCATTATATACGAACCAAAAAGCTGGGTTTCCGAAAGAATAACGTGGTGGTTCTTCCACTTCGCGACGATTATATAAAAAAACAGTACCAAACTCTCAAGAGCGAGATGCTACGAAATGCCCGCGTGGAAAGTGTCAGCGCCTCTTCCGGACTGCCGGGGAGAATCTCCCATCACTGGATCGTCAACTCGGAAGGCTGGCAGTCGGATGAGGGCAGGCCAACCGTGTGGGTTATGATGGTGGATCCTGATTTTATTCCCACTCTGGGCATGGAGATACTTGAAGGCCGTGATTTATCCCGGGAACTGACGAGCGACAAAGAAGGGGCTATTCTTATCAATGAATCGGCCAAATCTCTTTTCGGATGGAAGAAACCTCTTGGAAAGAGAATTAAAACAGAGAATACAGAAGGACATGTGATCGGCGTTGTCCAGGATTTCCACTTCCAATCCTTCCGCCAGGCCATAGAGCCGATTATTCTCTATATCTATCCCCGCCATTTTTCCTATCTGTTGATCAGAATCAGCGGGGAGGAAATTCAAGCGGATCTGGAATCCGTGAGACGGACCTGGAAGGAAATTGTGCCCAACCGTCCGTTCGAATATTTTTTCCTGGATCATGATTTCGACCGGTTTTACCGGGCTGAGCAGAGAGCCGAAAAAATCTTCAGCGGCTTTGCGCTGCTCGCCGTGATAATCGCCCTGCTCGGCCTTTTCGGTCTCGCCACATTCACTGCTGAGCAAAGAACAAAGGAGTTGGGAATTCGAAAGGTGCTCGGTGCCTCCAGGACTGGATTGGTCCGCATGCTAAGCTCGGAGTTTGCCAGGCTCGTCCTGATGGCCAATGTTATCGCCTGGCCGCTTGCCTTTTATATCCTGAGAAGGTGGCTGCAGAATTTTGTCTACCGAGCCGAAGTATCTCCCTGGGTGTTTGTCCAAGCGGGGTGTTTGGTCCTGGGAATGACGTTGATAACAGTCAGTCTACAGGCCCTAAGGGCTGCCAGCAACGATCCGGTCAAGGTTCTGCGCTATGAGTAAAGAAGAGTGCCTTTTCTATTTCATGCTTTTTTCCAGCGCTTCGATCAGGCGAACGGGATTGACGATGCTTCCCAGGGTGTAGATCCGGTCGTTCCTTTGGATTTCAACCGTTTTCCCTGTGGCTAGGGCCGTTTCCCAGAATTCCTGGGGTGTGATCAGAGGCCTGACTTGGCAGGCAAGGGCATATAAACCGGCAATGTAAGGAATAGACCAGCTCCAGCCGCCCTGCCGATAAAATACATAATCCGTCACTCCCGTAGGGCTTGCTGTACAGCGAGAATCCATAGGTACGAGCAGCCTTTCTCTTGGTGTCTTTGTTGTCATGGGAGTCTGGAAAAGGCGATTGGCCCAAAAGAGACCTGGACCGTATGATCTGGGTGATTCAGGATCTGATAAGGGGTCCCGGTTCAGGCCGTTGAAGAAAAAACGGTTTTCATAACAGGAGGAAAGAGAGGATGAGACGACGAATATTCCCTCTTTTTTTGCCCTCTCCACCGAAGCGGTTACTTGGGCATATCCTTTCTGTTTGGGATTCCAGCCGACGGATATAGAGATAACTCTTATTTTCTTTTTCTCGGGCAGATACCGGTCGATCTCCAGGATGCGATCGATGGAACGGGCAAGGTGGGTGAAGTCCCAATCGAATTTATTTTCCCTGAAAACGCCATGGGTTTCGGCGATGTAATAGAGGTCCGCATCCGGGGCGACGCCGACGGTTCGCCCCACGGCGATGGAGGCCACCGCCGGTCCGTGCATGGCGGAATGTTCATCGGCGCAATGAATTTCTTCATAAAGCCGCACTCTGTCTTTGTATTCAATATGGTCCACCAGAA
The DNA here is from genome assembly GCA_964400735.1 of uncultured Eubacteriales bacterium. Taxonomy (GTDB): domain Bacteria; phylum Acidobacteriota; class Aminicenantia; order Aminicenantales; family Aminicenantaceae; genus CAYNVQ01. Next base: position 295,028 of record CAYNVQ010000004.1, read on the forward strand.
GTCCTTGGTCGATGATCGCAATGCCGATTCCCTTTCCCGTAATCCCTCTCTGGTGCAGGCTGCTTACACCGAGACCCGGATTTTTCCCCAGTTCCATGATATGTTCGGGATCGTATTCGGGCGGAAGCTTTTGCGGCCAGCGTGTTTTGCTGTCAAAACTGGCAAAGAAAAGGTCATCTGTCCTGTCTGTCAAGTCCAGCGATGAGATGTCGGTGCTGCGGAGGTCGATCTGCCAGGGATTCTGGGAGTCCGGGTCAAAAGTGGGCAGGCTATCCAATCCCTTGCGGTGAAAACGGCTGTAATCGGCCGCAGGCGGGTGGCGGACGATTCCCAGATCGTTCCCTGAATTCAGACGTGTGGGGTAATTATCTTGGGCGGCATCTCCGGATATTTCCGGCAAAGGTAAATCGTTCAATGACGGAGCATAAATCCAGTAGGGGGGGGAATTGGACAGGATGATATCCTGCCCCTGTATTGTGTCCCAGCTGCCTATTTGTTCGAATCCGGCGAATTTCCCATCGCTGCCACCACTGGCCAGCCAGTATCGAACGGGGTCCTTCTCGTCGGAGCGGTAGATGAAATCATTCCCCCAAGCATCCTGGGCAGGACAATCCGCTATGTAATATATATCCAGTTGCTTTTTCAGCTCCTGTATATCGATGGCTCTGGGAGCGTGACCGAAATCGAGCGAATAGGATTTGATGGCAACCGCGATGCGGTGCATTTCATCCATGGTCGTCTTGTATTTTGCCTTTTCATCGGGCATCTGTCCGGTTTGTGCCATGGCGATGGCCACCATGGCCAGAATCACAGTGACTATGACCTTCAGGGAGCATCCTTTTTGCATATGACCCTCCTCCCTTGTACATTTGGGATAGAGCTATTCCCAGCTTGAATCAGGCTGCCGTTTCTGGCGTGAGAATGCGGCATTTCTTCCTTGTCTTGGGGTATCCTTGTCGACTGAAACACGATTTTATTCCCAATCCTCTGCCCAAACTTCCTCACTTTACCCTTGTTGTTGTACATAGAATATATTACTTTTTAAACAGATGCACAACTTTTTGTCATAATTTAAGAGATAACGGCATATCCGAGACCGTGACCACATATTAGTCACATACAGAACAGAGCATTAGGAAGGGATTGAGCGACATCGGAGGATTTAACCTTCCATTCCTCATGCTCGGGGTTTCGATCACGGTTTTGCTTCCCGGATTCAATTAGGAATGAACGCCACAATTCCTAAACATCGGTTAAATTGGTATAATACAGTCAAGATTTCTCTGGAAGGAGGGCTGGAATGTCTGACTTTTATCAGACCGGTGTTGTCTCCACCTTTCACCGTTTAGGCAAGGTGGACCTGGAGCGCATGGATCAGGAATTGATGGAATTCAACCAGCAGCGCCCGATAGCTCTCGTGCTCCCTTCTCTGTATGACGAGCTAGAGGGGCCGGCTTTGAAATATATCCTGGAAGAGATCAAGCGGGTTCCCTATCTGAACGAGATCGTGGTCACCTTGGGGAGGACAAATCAGGAACAGTTCCGAAAAGCCAAGGAGTTCTTCTCCGCTCTGCCCCAGCGAGTCCGTGTCATCTGGAATACTGGCCCTGGAATCGGAGAGCTGTATAAACTTCTGGAAGAAAACGGTCTTCATGTGGGGGAGGACGGAAAAGGGCGTTCCTGCTGGACAGCCTATGGCTACATCCTGTCCAGAATCGACAGCAAGGTGATTGCCCTTCACGACTGCGATATCATCGACTATTCACGCGAGCTCCTAGGACGGCTCTGTTATCCTGTGGCCTCTCCCACCATTGATTATGTTTTTTGCAAAGGATATTATGCAAGGGTCACCGACCGTATGCATGGACGCGTGACTCGATTATTCGTGACACCCTTGATAAGAAGCCTGGAAAAACTCCTCGGTCCCTTGCCCTTGCTGGTCTACCTCGACAGCTTTCGTTATCCACTGGCCGGCGAGTTTTCCATGGATGCAGACCTCGCCCGGATAAACCGTATCCCCAGCGATTGGGGAATCGAAGTGGAAACCCTGGCCGAGGTCTACCGCAACTGTTCCCTGAAAAGAATCTGCCAGGTGGAACTAGTTGAATCCTACGAGCACAAGCACCAGCCCTTATCGGCCGAGGATCCGAAAAAAGGTTTGATGAAGATGTCCATCGACATTTCCAAAGCCGTATTTCGGAACCTGGCTATCGAAGGAGCCCGGATAAGTGCAAGCCTTATTAACACTCTGGTCGTGACCTATCTCCGGACGGCCCAGGACACCATCAAACGGTACAACGACGATGCCGCCATCAACGGGCTACACTTCGACCGTCACGGAGAGACGGTTTTGGTGGAGGCATTCACCAATGCCATTCGGATTGCTGGAAAGGAATTCCTGGAAAATCCGCTTTATACTCCTCTTATTCCCAACTGGAACAGGGTCACGTCTGCCATTCCTGACTTTTTGGAAAGGTTGAATGCTGTGGTCGAGAAAGAGAACACTTGAACATTCCCCATTTTTTTTCTGAGATATTTGCTTTTGTTCTATGCCTCGACTAAGATATTTATCCCCAAGATGAATAAACGATGATGTATGTGTTAATTCTTGGATCATCGCGCTTTTTCAATCTTTTTGTCCTTGCCGTGGTTTGAGGAGGAGGCCATGAAAGACAAGACTCTATTTTTGCTCTGCAATGCCCATCTGGACCCGGTTTGGCTTTGGGAGTGGGAGGAGGGAGCGGCAGAAGCGCTTTCCACCTTTCGCTCCGCTGCCCGGCTCTGCGAAGAATTCGAAGAATTCGTCTTCAACCATAACGAAGCCCTTCTTTATCAGCGGATCGAGGATTATGAGCCCGAGTTGTTGGCCAAAATCAAAGAGCTGGTGAAGAGAAAAAAATGGCATATCATGGGCGGGTGGCATGTCCAGCCGGACTGCAACATGCCTTGCGGAGAATCCTTTGTCCGTCAGATTTTGATGGGCAAGCAGTACTTCAAGAAAAATTTCGGGGTAGAGCCTGAGACGGCCATCAATCTGGATCCCTTCGGGCATAGCCGGGGGCTGGTCCAGATTCTGAAAAAGGCCGGTTACACATCCTATCTTTTCTGCCGGCCGGATCAAGACTGGCTTTCTCTTCCTGGCGAAGACTTCCGGTGGGTGGGCTATGATGGTTCCGAAATCCTCGCTCACCGAGCTGGCGAACACTATAATTCTCAGAAGGGTCAGGCGGCGCAAAGGATCAAGAGATGGTTAAAGGATAATTCCGAGAAATCCGTAGGAATTTTGCTCTGGGGTATCGGCAACCATGGAGGAGGGCCTTCACATCAGGATCTCAGAGAGATCCGTAAATTGGCGGCTGGAAATAGACAATGGAATGTCCGTCATGGTACACCCGAGGAATATTTTGCGGCCGTAAAGAAAAATGCGAAGACTTTACCCCGTTATGCTGAATCCCTCAATCCCTGGGCTGTGGGTTGCTATACCTCCATGGCGCTGGTGAAAAAAGATCATCGTTCCCTGGAAAACATGTATTATCTGACGGAAAAGATGGTCTCGCATGCCTCCTTGTCGGCATCGATGAACTATCCCCAGGAAAATCTCCAAGAGGCCCTGCAGGACCTCCTGTTTTGTGAGTTCCACGATGTCCTTCCCGGCTCGTCCATTCCCGAAGTGGAAAAATATGCCTGCCAGAGGTTGGGGCACGGGATGGAGATACTCTCCCGTCTACAGATGAAGTCTTTTTTCGCTTTGCTCGATGGCCAATTTCCTGTACAGGAAGACGAGTATCCGCTGTTCGTCTACAATCCCCACCCCTTTACGCTCAAGCAGACCGTGACCTGTGAGTTTCAGCCGCAGGAGCCCCATTTCGACCGGGAATCGACCCTGGTCCCTGAAATTAAGAACAGCCAAGGGAAAAAAGTGGTCTCCCAGCTGGAAAAAGAAAGCAGCACCCTTTCCGTTGAATGGAGAAAGAAAGTATCGTTCCGTGCCGTGCTTGAACCTTCCTCGATGAACCGTTTCATCTGCCGGCTGAAAAAAAGACCGGCGGAATCCAGAGAGTCGCCCCTAGAGAGGCCCTTGATTATTTTGAAGTCGGACCATGCCGAGCTGGCCATCCGGGCCTCCACGGGATTGGTGGAACACTTCAAAGTCAAAAACCGAGATTTTCTTATGGGGCGCGCCTTTCAGACTCTGGTGATGGAGGATTCCCCTGATTCTTGGGGCATGAAGGTCCGCTCTTTCCGAAAGTATGAAGGAAAGTTTTCCCTCTTATCCGAACAGGAGAGTGCCCGTTTGGCCGGCGTTTCCTCTGCCAGACTCAAACCAGTCCGGATCATCGAAGACGGACCGGTTCGGACAGTGGTCGAAGCCCTTTTCGGGTTTAGCCAGTCCTTCATCTGCCAGCGCTATATTTTTCCGAAAAAGGGAAGCGAGTTCGAAGTCGAAATCCGGGTAATCTGGAACGAAAAGGACCGTATACTAAAGCTGGCCGTCCCTGCGGGATTTAAAGACGGCCGCTGCAGGGGTCAGACAGCTTATGGAGTGGAAGAATTTAAACAAAATGAGGACGAGAAAGTCGCCCAAAAATGGATTGGGGTCGTATCCAAAGATAACCAGCATGCGTTGACCGTCATCAATGACAGAACTTACGGGTTCGATTTCAAAGGCGGAGAGATCCGTCTCTCTCTCTTAAGATCGCCCGCTTATGCGGCCGATACGGGAAAAGGCCGGACCTTGGTTTCCCAGGAACGTTTCATACCCCGTATGGACCAGGGGGAGAGGATTTTCCGTTTCTGGATCAACGGAGGAAAGGCTTCGGAGCGTTTTGTCCGGGTGGACCGTGAAGCGTTAGTAAGAAATGAAGCGCCTCTGGCTCTTTGCTGTTTTCCTCCGGGGAGAGGGAAGAAGATCGAACCGGGATTGATGCTGAGCGACAAAGCGATCCAGGCTCCGGCCGTTAAAATGGCCGCGGGGAAGAATTGGCTCATCCTGCGACTTTTCGAGCCCACAGGTAAGAAAAGGGAAACTCTGGTTACCCTGCCACCTCTCTCCCTGGAATTTCAGGTATCTTTGGGTGCTTTCGAGATAAAATCCCTGGCTGTGGATATGCAGACTAAGGAGGTGTTTGAGGTGGATTTAATGGAGAGGAGGTTCGGCAAACAAAGACGGCTGTTTCCTGACCATTGAGGTTGAACAATGATGCTCTTTCCTTTCCTATCTGTTCATAACCGAGAAGGGATTAATATTGGCGAGAACCTCCCTCAAATGGATGGTCTTGAAGATAGATGAAAGCCAGGAAGAGAAAACCTGTATCTGTGGTTCTGGTGGGGATAGGTGGTATGGGGCAGTCCTATCTGGAGACTCTTCTTGGGGAATTCACAGGTGAAGAGGTAAGGATTCCTGGCGTTGTCGAACCGCTCCCCGAAAAGTCTATCTATAGCCGAAGACTTGAACAAATGCAGATTCCGGTTTATCCGGCGCTTGCCGATTTCTATCGGAAAGAAGGATCGGCCGAGCTAGCGGTGATCAGCTCTCCTATCCAGCATCACGTATCCCAAACATGCTGTGCGCTCGAGCAGGGAAGTCATGTTCTTTGTGAGAAACCCATCGGCGCAACCGTCCAGGAGGCCGAGCAATTGATCCGGTCCGAGGCGGCAGTCGGCAGTTGGGTGATGATCGGCTACCAGTGGTCTTTCTCGCGGGCCATCCAGGAACTTAAAAAAGATGTGATGGCCGGAAAACTCGGCAGGCCCGTTCGCCTCAAAACTCTATGTTTTTGGCCTAGAGATCAAGCCTACTACCAGAGGAATGACTGGGCCGGACGGATAAAGGACAAAGAGGGGCGCTGGGTGCTGGACAGCCCCGCCAACAATGCCATGGCCCATTTCCTCCACAATCTTTTTTATATACTGGGAGAGAGGACCGACCGCAGCGCCATGCTTTCGGAAGTAACGGCCGAAGCTTATCGGGCCTATCCGATCGAAAATTACGATACCATCGCCTGCCGCTCCTTTACCCGGGAGGGGGTGGAGCTTCTATACTATGCCTCGCATGCCACTTCTAAAGCCAGGGGCCCCATTTTTTCTTTCGAGTTCGAAGAAATGCTTGTCACTCTGGATGACATAACTGAAGGTATTGTCGCCAGAGACAAAAAGGGGAAAGCGAGACAGTACGGTTCCCCGGAGGCCGAACACCGGCTCCACAAACTATTCCAGGCAGTCGAAGCGGTCAGAGAACCGGTCCCTATTTTGTGCGGGCCTGAGGCAGCGGCCGCTCAAACACTGTGTGTCGATGGAGTCCAGGATTCTGTATTCGAGATCCGCACATTTCCGGATTCGATGATCCATCGAGATGGCCGACAGAAGAGACGTTGGGTCGAGGGGCTCGACCGGGAGCTTTATGAGTGTTACCTCCTGGGAGCTCTGCCCGGTGAAAAAAAGATCTCTTGGGCTAGTAGGGGAAATAAAATAGATCTTGCCAATTATCGTTACTATCCGGGAGGTCTTCCTCCGGAAGAAAAAAGAGAATAAAATCAGCCAACCAAGGGAGGATTGAACAGGTCAATGGATTCACGGCGTCTGGTGCAAAAAACGCTGTCCTTCGATGCCCCGCCCAGGATCCCGAGACACAAGGGGATTTTGCCCTGGGCCGAGGAGAATTATCCGGATTTCGTCCGGAGGCTTCACCAGGTTTTCCCGGATGATATAGAGACGGCTCCGGCTGTTTACACCAAATCTCTGGAAACAAAGGGCGGCCGGTACAAAAAAGGCATCTATGTGGACGAGTGGGGTTGCCTTTTCAGCAATCCTCTGGACGGCGTGATCGGCATCGTCCAGACTCCTCTCATCCAAGACTGGAAAGATTTGGATGAGTTCAAGCCGCCGGAAGCGACCCTCAACCTCGACAGGGAAAGTATCAACCGCTTTTGTCGAGAATCGGGCCGTTTCGTGCTGATGGGATCGTTTGTTCGTCCTTTCGAGAGATTCCAGTTTATCCGCACCATGGAGCAGGCTATGGTCGACCTCATGGAGCAGCCACCCGAATTTTTTGAACTTCTGGACAGAATCCATCAGCATTATGTCAAAGAGATTGAGGTTTGGGCCAGCACGGATGTGGATGCCATTTCCGTGATGGATGATTGGGGTACCCAGTCGGGCCTTATCGCATCGCCTGATGTTTTCCGGAAGATCTTTCTTCCTATGTACAAAGAATACGCGGAAATCGGCCGGCATTACGGCAAACATGTGTTCATGCATTCGGACGGCCAAATCAAGAGAATCATCCCGGACCTGATCGAGGCCGGAGTGGATGCCCTGAACAGCCAGATTTTTTGCATGGGGGTGGAAGAGCTCGGGCGCCTGTTTCGGGGAAACCTTACCTTCTGGGGGGAGATCGACAGACAGAATCTCCTGCCCCATGGGACCCGCCAGGAAATTCAGCAGGCCGTATATGAAATATGGCTTCGTCTTTATGAAGGGGGAGGGGTGATCGCCCAGTGCGAGTTCGGCCTGGAGGCCAAACCGGATAATATTTGGACGGTCTATGAAACATGGGATAGCTTGAGCCGAACAGGAAGGATAGCGTGATGTCGAAAGAAAAGGAATATGTGGTGGGGGTCGATCTGGGGGGGACCAAAGTGGAAGCCTGTCTGCTGGATAGGAACAGGAAGTGTGTCTCCCGTTATCGAATGCCCTCAGAGGCATCCAAAGGTATGGACCAGGTGTTGGCCAACATCGAGAAAGTTATCCAGCAGGTTAGTGATGGGAAATCCATTGCTGCTGTGGGTATGGGAACTCCGGGCACGTATGTTCCTTCGGAGGACCGTCTGTACGGAGCGCCCCACACACCGGTGTATGAGAGGCCGGGCCTGATACAGCGCTTGAGGGACCGTTTGGATGTTCCCCTCGTCATCGAGAACGATGCCAACTGTCTGGCCCTGGCCGAATTCTACGCCAGCTGCGAGGGAAAATACCGTTATGTCATGGCAGTGATTCTGGGGACCGGAGTGGGATGCGGCCTGATTCTGGATAATAGATTGTACCGGGGATCCAAGGGTGGGGCAGGGGAGATCGGCCACACTTCGATCGATATCAACGGGAGGCTGTGCGAGTGCGGCTCGAGGGGATGCGTGGAGGCCTATCTCTCCGGGCCGAGCCACAGCCGGAGATTTCATGAGATCAGCGGAAAACAAAAGAGCCTGGAGGAGATCTATCGCCTCTATCAGAAAGGCGATCCCCTTGCCCGCCGGCTGCTGGAGGAAAGCTGCCACATCATGGGGGTCTTTTTCGCCAACACCATCAATGCCCTCGACCTGGAAGCCATCATCCTGGGAGGCGGTGTATCGAACACCCCTCTCTGGTATAAAAAGGTCCCCTTATTGATGGGGCAGTGGTTTTTTGGGGTTCCAAGACAGGAGGTCTCCATCATCAAGGCTCAGTTGGGTGACTCTGCCGGCGTTTTCGGTGCGGCGTATTTGGCCCTGCGCGAGCTAGGATACATGGATTTTTGATTTCGCCTCCTTCCTCCGATGTCTCTCAAACTGTCCCCTAATGTTCTTTTTTAGATCATGTTTTTTGGAGAATGTCACACCTTTTGTTTCACACTGTTTTATTTCCTATTGTTATGGGATAAAATCAAAATTTAGATCAAAATCGGGATGATGATTGTTGAAATAAGGTCTATTAATTTTAACGAAAAAATTAGAGGGAGGGCAAAATGAAGCTCCATGAGGCGCTGGCCCAGATTGAACGAATTTTCATTCCAGAAAAAGGGGATCCCGTAGAAGAGACCATCGCCCGGGAGCTCGGAGAACGGCTCGGGATATTCGCTGATGTGGGCAAAATGGATATCGAGAGTTTCATATCAAAAAAAGGGGCCCTCAATATCGCCGTTGTATCGGCGGAAATGGAAGGGAAATTGAAGCATTTGGACCTCGACCTTCCTTCTGGAGAATGGATTCTTTTCCATCTGGACGGAAATTCCTGCCTCTGGCTGCTCAGTTCCAGGCCTTCTTTCCTTTTTACCGGCTATGCCTTTGTGACAGAAAATCTGTGGAACCAGGACATTTCTTCCGAAAAGCCTTGGGTGAAAAAAGTAAGTTTTTCTGTGGGAAAATCGACCTTCGATCTTTTCCTGACCCAGTATGCCCGTATGATAAGGGACTTCGACCGCGAGAAATACGTAAGGGAATATGCCCGGCTGGGATTCACACACCTAGAGGTCAATGCTCTTGCATCGGATTTTCCTTTTGAAAAAGGTGTTCCAGGGGAGTTTTACCCGGATTTTTACACCTACTGTCCGGCCCTTGACCAGTTCACCGCTAGCCGGTTGAACCTGGGTATTTATCCCGAAGACTATCTTAATGCCAACCTCGAGCGGCTGAAAGAGAATTCCCGGCTAGCCTTGAAATACGGACTTAAGCCCGGGCTTCTCTGCTTTGAACCCCGCTCCGTACCCGAAGAACTGTTCGAGAAATATCCGACGCTCCGTGGAGCGCGGGTCGACCACCCGTTCCGGAGCTTCAAACCCCGGTTCAACCTGTCCATAGCCCATCCTGCGGTCCGGGAACATTATGCCGAACTGCTGACCAATCTGATGCAAGAGATCCCGGAATTGGAATTCCTGACCGTTTGGAGCAACGACAGCGGAGCCGGCTTCGAACACACAAAGTCTTTATACGTCGGCCGGAACGGCGGGGCCTATTTGATCCGCGAGTGGAAGGACGATGAGGATATTGCCCGAGCGGCCGCTGCCAATATCGGGCGTTTTTTCAGGCTGTTACAGGACACTGGGTCACGGATCAATCCAGATTTTCGAGTCGTTACCCGCTTGGAATCATTCTATGGAGAAAGAGATCATCTATGGCCAGAAATCAAGGATGGAATCGACGTGGAGGTGAACTCCCTGCTCACCAGAGGTTGGGAGAACCATTATCCCCATCCCCGATATCCCGACCTTCAGGTTTCAGGATCGGCCTTCCATAACATCCTCGAAAGCAGAGAGGCCTATCTTTCCCAGGAACTCGAATCCCGCAGCAGCCGCTGCTATTTTTATCACTCATTCGGATCCCACACCAATCATGAGCCGCTCCTGGGAATCCCTTTCCCCTGGTTGACCTACGAGAAACTGCAGGCCTGTTCGAAATTAGACATCGAGACATTGGCCCATGTCGGAGGCATTCATCCTCCAGAGAAAGTCCCCTATGCTGTAAACCAGGAAGTTTTCCGTCGTTTCCAGATGGACTCATCGATAGATATAGAGCAAGCCGTATTGGAGATCGCAGAAAGATATGCAGGTGAATCATACGCGTCAGATTTGGTTCAGGGCTGGCGTCTCGTTGAACAAGCCATTAGGGGCTTTGTCCCTCTCTCCATTTACAGCCACTACGGAATCGTCTGGCAGAGGCTGTTTCTGAGACCTTTTGTCCCGGATATCGAACGGATCCCTGAGCCGGAAAGAGCCTATTACGAGAAATACATGTGCACCTCCGTCCACAACCCAAACCGGGTGGACCTGGCCAAAGATGTCCTTTTTGAGCTACTTACTAAGGAGTATGCTCATCAGGCTTACAAGCGGATCGATAAGAATGTGTGGACTTCCTTGGATGCGGCCATTGATCTTTTCGGGGAGAAGATGGAGGATGCATACAGAAATGAAAGTGGGCAAGCAAAAAAGGTCTTCGAGGATCAATATTTTCGGGGAAGGGCCTTGCGTTGCATGTTTACCACTTTGCGTAACACGGCTGTCTGGATCTATGCTGTCCATGAATGTCTGGATTCCGATGACCCGGAGAAAAAAGCCGACTGTCGAAACCTTCTGGATGACATGATCCAAGGAGAAATAAAGAATTGCCTTGAACTCATCAGGCTATGGGAAACGGCCCCGATCGAGTGGATGATCGTATCCGGCTCAGAAGAAACTCCCTTTATTTACGGCTTGAACTTCCCTCTGCTTTTAAAGAAAAAAATATCGCTGATGGAAAAACACCGCACCGATGAGCCTTTCATCGATCCCTATTACATGTTCCGCATCGTCAAAGATCCGTATGCCTGATCATTCCATCTGAGGGCTGGCGTATCCAGCAGAGAGGATTAGCCTAAACGCCTCATCCACGGTGATTCCCAGATACTCCACCTCATTCTCGGAAACGAGGCAGAAGAATCCTGTCGTCGGATTGGGGGTAGTGGGAACAAAGACTTTGAGGATTTTCTTCCCTCCATCTGCCGGAATGAGTTCTTTGTCCTCTCCGGTGACGAATCCGATAAACGAAATCCCTCTTTCAGAAAATTTGAGAAGGACCACTTTGGAGAACAGCCTTTTTTCTCCTAGGACGCCGACGGTGAGGTGTTTAATACTCTGGTATATGGTTTTGATCACGGGTATCCTGGCCAGTATTTTTTCCCCTATGCCGAGCATCTTTTTGCCGAAGTAGTTGCTGGCGATCAGGCCTGCAATAAGGATAAGGATAAGAACCAAGAGGACCTCTACCCCGTAAAAAGGAATATAGGTTCTTGGATTGAGGGAAGGGGGAAATAAGGCAAATGTATTGCCGATGAGGTTGACCAGGGCCCGAATAAGAAGAACGGTCAGCCACAAGGGGATGATGACCATCATCCCTGTTATGAAATATTTTCTTATCGTCTTCCAAATTTTCTTTTGGATCATGCCAGCCTCCTTTGTGGTTCCTATATAATGAGGCATCCTTTTTTCCGCGACAAAGAAACAGTCAGGCAGGCTGGTTCCTCAGCCCGCTGGTTTATCCAGCGAGGAAAACCAGCTTATTCCTCGGCTTGCTCTCCTCTTCGAGGAACCATGCCCGCTCGCCTCCGGATGGCTTCCTAACCAACCTGCCTGACTTCCAAGAGAACCATCACGGAAAAAAGAATGCTTACCTTTATAACCTGGTTTTTGCATTAAAGCAAATTTCGATTTAGAATAATAGGGACTGCTCAGGAGCCGGCAAGAAAAGACCCGGCTGGTGCAGAGGCTTGATGACACTTCAGATCCTGATTTTTCCGGTTATACTGTTATTCCATTGGATGATCGAGGAGGAGGAATGAAATTCCACACGGCATTGAGAGCCTGGGCTAACAGGCGCATCGAAAAGATCGATCATGCGGATCTCTTGGTGGGCATTCCCTGTTTCAATAACGATTCGACCATTGAGTACGTCATGGATACGGTGAGCGAGGGAATCGCCCGCACCTATCCGGAATTACGGTCGGTGATCATCATCTCAGATGGCGGGTCGACCGACGACACACGAGAGGTCGCCAAAGAGAAGACGGTTTATCCGTTTATCGAAAAATTCGTCACCATCTACCGAGGCATGCCGGGTAAAGGGAGTGCGCTGCGCATGATTTTCGAGGCGGCCTCTTTTTTGGATGCTAAGGTATGCTTGCTGTTCGACTCAGATTTGAGGAGCATCACTCCAGAGTGGGTCAAGGCTCTTGCCGATCCGGTCCTTTCCCATGGCCATGATTTCGTCGCCCCTGTCTATTCCCGCTACAAGTATGACGCTACCATCACAAACAACATCGCCTACAACATGACCCGGGCTTTGTATGGAAAGCGGGTGCGGCAGCCCATTGGAGGGGATTTTGGACTTTCTAACAAGATGGTCCATTTTTATTTCAACTGTGACCATGAGATCTGGATGACGGATATAGCCAGGTTCGGGATCGACATCTGGATGACCACCACAGCTATAGTGGGGGAGCATTCTATCTGCCAGGCTTATCTGGGCACAAAAATACATGATGCCAAAGATCCATTGGAAAACCTGGGGCCGATGTTCAGACAGGTCGTCTACCCCATCTTCGAGCTGATGGAGAAAAACGAAGAGAAGTGGAAGAGCGTGGTCGGGAGTCATCCAGTCCCGACCTACGGAGAGTCTGCCCTGGGAGAACCAGAAGCCTTTTCGGTCGATCTCCCCGGAATGATCGAAAATTTCAAAGAAGGATTTCAAAACCTTTCCGCCCTGTGGGAAAAGATCATCAATCCTCAGAGTTTTGCCATGCTCAAAGGCTTGATCAGAAAGAGGAAGTTAGAAAATTTTTTGATGTCCACCGAGGATTGGGCGAAGATCGTCTACGATTTTGCCGTGACATTTCACCGCTGGAAAAAAGACAGGAAACATTTGGTCGATATCATGCGCCCCCTATATTACGCCCGAGTCGCTTCATTCATCAACCGAACCAAAGATATGACGACTATAGAAGCAGAGAAGGTCATCGATCAGCAGGCCCAAACGTTCGAAGCGCTGAAACCCTATCTCTTGAAGGTCTGGACCAAGAAGTAACGTGGCGCAGGAGGACCTCTATCCATGAACAAACTTAAAATACTTTTCGCCTCATCTGAAATTACCCCTTTTGCCAAAACCGGAGGATTGGCCGATGTATCGGGTTCTTTGCCCCCTGCCTTAGCTTCTTTGGGGCATCAAGTGATCGTTGTCACTCCTTTGTACAGATCGACTAAAGGAGGAAAGAGCGGACTTGAAAGGCATGAAAAAATTCTTTCCGTACCGTTTAAAGGACAACCGTTGGCCGCCAGGGTTTTCCTTTCTAATCTGGGATCTGAAGTCCCTGTCTATTTTATCCAGCGGGACGAATTTTTTGACCGCAGCGGCCTTTACGGTACTCCTGACGGGGACTATATCGACAATCCCGAAAGGTTCATTTTTTTCAGCCGTAGCATCCTGGAAATGAGCAAGTTGATCGGATACCTGCCAGATATCATTCACTGCCATGACTGGCAGACAAGCCTCGTTCCGGTTTATCTGAAGAGCATTTATAAGAATGATTCGAATTTTAAAAAAATCCGCTCTGTTTTCACCATCCATAATTTGGCCTATCAGGGTGTCTTTCCGAAAGAGACCATGCCGGTCAGCGGATTGCCTCAGGATCTCTATTCGGTAAAAGGCCTTGAATACTACGGAAAGATGAACTTCATGAAGGGCGGGATCCTGTTTTCGGATAAAATTACCACTGTGAGCGAGAGGTATTCGAAACAGATACAAACGCCAGAATATGGATACGGGCTGGACGGGGTGCTGAGAGACAGAACCGAAGACATCGTCGGGATTTTGAACGGGGTGGATTATACGGCGTGGAATCCCGAGACCGACTCTCATATCGCGGCCAACTTCGATGTGAAGGACCTTTCTGGAAAGCAGAAATGCAAGGAGGAGTTGATCAAGATATTTGACTTACAGGGAACCGATAAATCTCCGGTCATCGGGCTGATATCCCGTTTGGCCGACCAAAAGGGCTTTGATATTCTGGCCGAAGCGATGGAAGATCTCCTGAAACTGGATATCTGCTTGATAATTTTGGGGACGGGAGATGCCAAGTATGAGAGGCAGTATGGGGCATTGGGGAAAAAATATCCCGGCCGTCTGGGGGTGAAAATCGCCTTCGACAATGCTCTCGCCCATAAAATCGAGGCCGGGTCCGATATGTTCCTCATGCCGTCCAAATACGAGCCGTGCGGGCTGAACCAGATGTACAGCCTTAAATACGGCACCATTCCCATCGTAAGGGCCACAGGAGGGCTGGACGATACCATAAAAGAGTTCAATCCCGAGAGAGGGAATGGGAACGGGTTCAAGTTCGGAGCTTATTCCTCCGTGGAATTGATAAAGGCGGTAAAAAGGGCGAGATACCTCTATAGAAATAAGCGATTGTGGACAAAACTCATGGAGAATGCGATGAAGGAGGATTTTTCTTGGAAAAAATCTGCCTGGAAATACGAACAGGTCTACCAGCAGGCTCTTGGCAAAGGGGAAAGCCCTGTATATTTAGAAAAAGTTAGGATGTCCCGCCAAGAATACGATTAGGAAGGAGCCCTGCGATTGAACAAGAAAAATATAATCCACGGTCCTTCGCTGCTCAGCGAATACGATATCCATCTTTTCAAGGAGGGGAATCAACTCAGGCTCTTCGAGAAGCTGGGTGCGCACCCTGTGGCTGCAGAGGGAGAACAGGGAATCCACTTTGCGGTTTGGGCTCCCAATGCCAAGTCCGTTTCCGTGGTCGGGGATTTCAATGAGTGGAAGCCGGATTCGTTCCCCCTGGGCGTCAGATGGGATGGTTCCGGTATTTGGGAGGGATTCATACCGGGGATCGGGAAGGGTTCCCTTTACAAATTCCACATCGTTTCGAAGCAAAGGGGATACAAAGTCGACAAAGGCGATCCTCTCGGTTTTTATTGGGAGCTTTCGCCCCGGACAGCCTCGGTAGTCTGGGATCTGGATTTCGACTGGAAGGACGAGGAGTGGATGACAAACAGGCAAAGACACAATGATTTGCGAGCCCCTTTGTCGGTCTACGAGGTGCATCTTGGATCATGGCGCAGGGCGATGGATGAGAGCCATCGAATTCTTACCTATCGGGAGATTGCCTCCATCCTTGTCGACTATGTAAAAGACATGGGATTCACTCACATCGAGTTTCTGCCGGTCATGGAACATCCATTCTATGGTTCATGGGGTTACCAAACGGTAGGCTATTTTGCCCCGACCAGCCGCTATGGAACTCCTCAGGATTTTATGTATCTGATCGACCAGCTGCACCAGAACGGCATCGGAGTCATCCTGGACTGGGTGCCTTCCCATTTTCCTTCGGATGAACACGGGCTGGCCTATTTTGATGGGACGCATCTCTACGAACACGAAGACCCCAAAAAAGGATTTCATCCCGATTGGAAAAGTTACATCTTCAACTATGGGAGAAACGAGGTCAGAAATTTTTTATTGAGCAATGCGATTTTCTGGCTGGAGAAATATCATGTGGACGGTCTCCGGCTGGACGCTGTCGCATCCATGTTGTATTTGGATTATTCAAGAAAAGAGGGGGAATGGGTCCCGAATGTTTACGGAGGCCGTGAGAATATCGAAGCTATATCTTTCCTGAAAAGGCTGAATGAAGCCGCTTATCAATTTTTCCCCGAAGTGCAGACTGTAGCCGAGGAGTCCACGGCCTGGCCTATGGTGACCCGGCCTGTCTATCTGGGAGGTCTCGGTTTCGGGATGAAGTGGAACATGGGATGGATGCATGACATACTCGATTACATCGTCAAAGACCCGGTGTACCGCAAACACCATCATAATCAACTGACCTTCAGCATCTGGTATGCTTTTACTGAAAATTTCATTCTTCCCCTGTCTCACGATGAGGTGGTTCACGGCAAAGGTTCGCTGTTGGGCCGTATGCCGGGTGATGACTGGCAGAAATTCGCCAACTTGAGGCTCCTTCTGGGATTCATGTACACCCATCCCGGAAAGAAGATGTTGTTCATGGGAAGCGAGTTCGGTCAGTGGAGGGAATGGAATCACGAGGAGAGCCTGGATTGGCATCTCCTGGAATATTCCCCCCATCGGGGCCTCCAAAAATGGGTTAAGGACTTGAACCGTCTTTATCGGAGCCTCCCGGCCCTCCATGAATTAGATTTTGAGCCGGAAGGATTCGAATGGATCGACTTGAGCGACTGGGAAAAAAGCATTGTGAGTTTTGTGAGGAGGGGGAGGAACGGCCGAGAGCCGGTAGTGGTGGTGTGCAATTTCACGCCCCTTGTCCGCCAAAGCTATAGATTAGGTGTCCCCTCGGGTGGTTCTTGGAGAGAAAGGCTGAACAGCGATGCCAAGGAATTTGGAGGCAGCGGTACAGGCAATCTGGGCGGAGTAAAGGCCGAGAAGGTGGCGTGCCACGGCCGAAATCATTCGCTCTCCATCACCCTTCCGCCTCTGGCTATCCTCGTTTTCAAACAGGATGCCTGATAGGCAGGATCGAATCAAAATCAACAGAGGAAGCATCCTTTTTTCCGTGACAAAATACCAGTCCGGCAGGCTGGTTCATCAGCCCGCTGATTTTCCCCAGCGAGGAAAATCAGCTTATTCCTCGGCTCGCTCTCCTCTTCAAGGAACCATGCCCGCTCGCCTCCGGATGGCTTCTTAACCAGCCTGCCTGACTTCCAAAAGAACTGTCACGCAAAAAAAGGATGCTTCCATCAGGAAAGATTTTCTATCGTGGAATATTGGCGATGTGTTAAAATAAACGAAACCGCGTGGAGGAGAGGTCTGGTTATGTATTCAACGAATCATGGATGAAGACAGGCGAAAGGAAAGTTCTATGAAGGATAAGATCGGAGAAACAGCAGGCGGTATCTGGAAGATTTTGAAAAAGAAGGGAGAGGTGAATGTGGCACAACTCCCCAAACTATTGAACGAGAAATCGGCGGTCGTGTATCAGGGGCTGGGTTGGTTGGCTCGTGAGGACAAGGTCGAGTATCAGACAAGGGAGGCCAAGACCTTTGTCTCTCTTTCGGATGCCGAGAAAGCCAAAGATTAACGGAAAGATAACCCAGAGAGTGCTAGTCTTCCTTAGTATCTATTTTAAGCAATGAAGTCCTACGTTTGTATCCACGGACATTTTTATCAGCCGCCCAGAGAAAATCCCTGGCTGGGCGAGGTCGAAATCCAAGATTCCGCCTACCCCTATCATGACTGGAACGAGAGGGTTTCGGCCGAATGCTATGCACCGAATTCGGCAGCGCGAATCCTCGACGATAAAAAAGACATCGTCGATATCGTGAACAATTACGCCAAGATAAGCTTCGATTTCGGTCCAACACTGTTATCCTGGATGGAAAAACATGAACCGGACATTTATCCGGCAATCCTGGAGGCCGACAAAAAGAGCCAGTCGCTTTTTTCAGGCCATGGGGCAGCGATAGCCCAGGCCTACAGCCATATGATCATGCCTTTAGCCGATTCCAGGGATAAACACACTCAGGTGGTCTGGGGCATTCAGGATTTCAGGCAGCGCTTCAAGAGAAATCCTGAAGGTATGTGGCTTCCGGAGACGGCCGTCGATCTCGAAAGCCTAGATCTTATGGCTCAGCAGGGAATCGAATTCACCATCCTTGCTCCGCATCAGGCGCTGCGGGTCAGAAAAATCGGAGCAAAGGATTGGGTCGATGTCAGCGATGGCAGTGTGGATCCCAGATTGCCTTACGCTACCAACCTTCCTTCAGGGAGAAGAATAGCCGTTTTTTTCTATGACCGGTCTATTTCCCATGACATTGCCTTCGGAGATCTCCTCAAGAATGGAGAGATTTTCGCCCAGAGACTGCTGCAGGCTTTTTCTCCGGATCAAGGCACATCTCAGCTCGTCCACATCGCCACAGATGGGGAATCTTACGGCCATCATCACCGGTTCGGTGATATGGCACTGGCCTATTGCCTGGATAAGATAGAATCCGGCGGCAAAACATCTCTTACGGTTTATGGACAATATCTCGAAATGTACCCCCCAGAATATGAAGTCGAGATCAAGGAAAATAGTTCCTGGAGCTGCGCTCATGGAGTGGAGAGGTGGCGGAACGATTGCGGGTGCAGCTCTGGGCTGCACCCCGGGTGGACACAGAAATGGCGCGCTCCTTTAAGGGAGGCTATGAACTGGTTAAGAGACCAAATTATGCCTCTTTGGGAGAAAGAAATTTCAACCCATGTCCAGGATCCCTGGAAAGCGAGAGATGAATATATTCAGGTGGTGATGGATCGTTCGGAAAGGAATGGTGAGGCCTATTTCTCACGGCATTCGAACCATGGACTGAGCGGGTCGGCTAGAATAAAAATCCTGAAGCTCCAGGAGTTGCAGCGGCATGCGATGCTCATGTTCACCAGTTGTGGCTGGTTTTTTGACGACATCTCCGGTATCGAGACGGTTCAGGCGATGAGCTATGCCGGGCGTGTTATGCAACTTGCCCGGGATATGTGGGGCAAGGACTTTGAGGCTGACTATATCTCGAGATTAGAGAAAGCTCCGGGCAATCAGGCAGCCTTCATGAACGGAGCGCAGGTCTATGAAAGGTTCGTCAAACCCGCACCTTTGGATTTGCTCAAAATCGGTGTTCATTATGCGGTATCTTCCCTTTTCGAAGAATACCCCGAAACCGTCCAGATCGGAGAATACAAAGCCCAAAACCGGTTTTGCGAGGTTCTGGAATCTGCTGCCCAAAAGCTGGCTCTGGGAAAGGCCCGTATACGTTCCGCTACGACTTGGGAAGAAGACATCATAAGCTATGCGGTTTTACATCTCGGAGACCAAAGCCTGGTCGCAGGGGCAAAGAATTTCACGGATGAGCAGTCTTTTTCCCGCCTGCAAGGTGAGATAAAGGACGCGTTTCAAAGGGGGAATGTCCCGCAAATCATCCAGTTGATGGATCAGCACTTCGGGGATCACAACTATTCTTTATGGGATCTCCTGAGAGACAAAAAGCGGGAAATTCTCCATCAGCTTTTGGCGTCTACCTTGGAGGAGGCCGAAGCTTCTTTTCGCCAGATTTTTGAGAAGCATTATTCCATCATGTCCGCTCTCAAAGAAAACAACATCCCCCTTCCGCGGGCATTCTCCACATCTGTGGAATTTATCCTGAATGCTGATTTCCGAAAATCTATAGAAAAAGAGGAATTGAAGCTCGAAAATTTAAAAAAGATCGTCGAGGAATTCAAAAAATGGGAGTTCCATCTGGATAAAACTCTTTTGGGATATGTTTCCAGCTTGAGGATCGACAAAATCATGGAAGAGCTTTTGGGAGATCCGGATAATTTATCTCTCCTCAGGACATTCGACGACCTGTTGGGTCTCTTGCAAGATCTTCCTTTGGATCTGAATCTTTGGAAGAGTCAAAATTTTTATTTTACTCTCTGCCGGAGACATCAGAATCAGATGAGGGAAAGGAAAAAAGAGGGAGACCCTGGGGCAGAAAATTGGCTGGAATTGATGAAAAAAATCGGCCTTCGGCTTCGTGTCGATTGCCTGTGACTGCCCGAGATTAAAATAAAATGTTAACGAGAGGAAGCGGCATTCTCCTGCATGTGACTTCGCTGCCTTCCGCCTTTGGCATCGGTGATCTGGGGCCGGCAGCTTATGAATTTGCCGATTTTTTGGCCGATTCGAAGCAGAAGTACTGGCAGATACTCCCGTTGAATCCTACCGATTCCATTTCTGGCCATTCGCCCTATCACAGCTTTTCTGCTTTTGCCTTCAATACCCTCCTCATCAGTCCGGATTCCATGGTCGAGGAGGGATGGCTCGACCGAAAGGAAGCGGAGCCGCTCGGCGGTTTTTCTCCGGGAAGGATCGATTTCGACCGGGTCGTGCTTTACAAGAGGGAAATCTTCGATTTGGCCTTCGGACGATTTGAAAAAGCGGAGGAAACTTCAGATTATCGGAAGTTTTGTGAAGAAAACGCTTCTTGGCTGGAAGACTATGCGTTGTTTATGGCCTTGAAATCCCGCTTCGATGGAAAGGCTTGGAATGAATGGCCAAATGAGGCAGGGGATAGACATGTGGATGCTCTGAACACCCTGAAATCCGAACTTCGGAAGGAAATACAGAGGGCCAAATTCCTCCAGTTTTTGTTTTTCAAACAGTGGTTCAGGCTTAAAGATTACTGTCACCGGAAGGGGATTGCGATCTTTGGAGATATCCCCATCTACGTGGTCCATGACAGCAGCGATGTCTGGACTCATCCGGAAATATTCAAACTCGATGCGAACAAAAGGCCCTTGGTCGTTGCTGGGGTTCCTCCGGACTATTTCAGCCGTACCGGACAGCTTTGGGGCAATCCGATTTACCGTTGGGATGTTTTAACGCAGACCAGATACGGATGGTGGATCAAAAGGATGGAACACAACCTGAAATTGTTCGATCTGGTGAGGATCGACCACTTCCGTGGATTCGTGGGTTACTGGGAAGTTCCGGCTGAGGAGGAGACGGCTATCAAAGGCAAATGGGTGGGCGTGCCGGCCATGGATTTTTTCGACGAACTTACCCGGAAATTCCCCTTCTTGCCCATTGTCGCTGAAGATTTGGGGACGATCACACCTGATGTAATGGAGGTCATGGATCATTTCGGATTTCCAGGGATGAAAGTTTTGCTGTTCGCTTTCGGGGAAGGTGATCCCGACCACCCTTATTTGCCCCATACTTACGAAAAAAATTGTCTGGTCTACACAGGAACTCACGATAACAATACCGTGAAGGGATGGTTTGTGAATGAGGCCAAACCCGAAGAGAAAAAAAGGTTGTTTGACTATCTGGGGCGGTGCGTTACAGAAGAAAAAGCCTCCTGGGAGTTTATCAGGATGGGAGCGATGTCGGCCGCCGATGTTTCCATAGTTCCCTTACAGGATGCTTTAAACCTGGGAGAGGAAGCGAGGATGAACCGTCCCGGTTCAGAAAAAGGCAATTGGCGATGGCGGTTCTTTTCCAGGCAACTGACCCCGGTATTGTCAGAGAAGCTGGCCGAAATAACAGAGCATTCCGGCCGGGCTGGATAGCCTCGATTATTCGGTTTCCCTGAGGAACTTAGCTGCCTCTTCCGGCACGCTCGGATTGATGTAAAACCCACTTCCCCACTCAAACCCGGCGATCCTGACGACCCTGGGGATGATATCGATGTGCCAGTGATAGTCGTATTTGAGAGTCGTCCACTGCTCGGGCCGATTTGGTTTCGCTCCGGTATTGGGTGAGGTGTTCAAGACAAAATTGAATGGGGGGTCATTCAGGACTTTTTTGATTCTCGAGAGGATGTCTTTTAAAAAATGGGCAAACCTTTCCAGGTCGTCATCGCTGATATCTGCATAGCTATGATTGTGTTGAACCGGGGCGATGAAGACTTCAAACGGGAAACGGGAAGCATAAGGGGCGATGGCCACAAATCCATCTGCCTGCTTGATGATTCTTGAAGCGGTGCTGATTTCCTGTTGTATCAGGTCACAAATCAAACATCTTTCTTTGTTTTCATAGTGTCTTTTGGCCGCATCGAGCTTGATGAAGACATTGCGGGGGACTATCGGAGTGGCGATCAACTGGGAATGGGCATGGGCCAGAGAAGCGCCGGCCCTCTGCCCATGATTCTTGAAGACCAGGGCATACCGGAACCGGGGATCCTTGTAAAGATCCTTCAGCCTTTCCCGGTAAGCGAGGCAAACCCATTTTACATGGACAGGAGGGAGGTCGGCCAGGCTTTTATCATGCTCCGGAGTTTCGATGATGACCTCATGAGCTCCGGCTCCTTCTATCATGTCGTAGTAGCCGACTCCGATACGCTTTCCTTCCGACTCGATCTTCAGGGCCGGATATTTATTGGAAACGACCCTGACTTTCCATCCGGGGGAATTGGGGGTGGTTTCGGGGTCTCTGTAAGCCCAGATTTCAGGAGGGGTGGAAGCCTCGTGCCCTTCACAGAAGGGGCATACCTTTACATGATTGTATTTGGTTTTATCGGCCAGGTCCGATGGTCTGGCCGCCCGTTCCGTGGAGATTATCACCCATCGGTGTTCTAGAGGATCGTACCGCAGTTCTGGCATACGTCTCTCCTTTCATAATCAGATAATGGTCCCGTCTTGGATAACAGCGTTTTTGGGGACGACGATGATTCCGTCTCTGACTATGTAATTATCGTGTGTTTCCTCGTCGACTCCTTTTGCATTTATGAGTTTGACGTTATTTCCTATGCGGGCATTTTTATCGATGATGGTATTGCGGATCTCACAATTATTGCCTATCCCTATCCGGGGAATATTTTTTTTTGTGTTGGTCTCGATCGCTTCCTTTGATTCAAAAAAATCGGCTCCCATTAGGACCGTGCGTTCGATGAGAGAATGATCGCCGATGCGGGAACGGATCCCGATAATGGAATGGATAATTTGTGAGCGATCGATAATGCTGCCCTCACAGAGAATGGAATGGTGGATTCTGGAATCGAGGATCTTAGAACCTGGAAGGAAACGGGCATGACTGAAAACAGGCCTTTCTTCATCATAGAAATTGAAATTGGGAAGAGGCTGGGTGAGATTCATGTGGACATCGAAGAAACTCCTGATGGTCCCTATGTCTTCCCAATATCCGTCGAAGAAGTAGCCGTAAACCTTCTTGAGTTTTATGGAAGAAGGGATGACTTCTCTCCCAAAGTCTTCAAAATCTGAATTCTCTAGAAGTTCTTTGAGGACTTCCCAGTTGAATAGATATACGCCCATCGAAGCCAGGTGCGTCCTGCCGGCAGCATCCATATTAAATTGATGGAACACATCCTCCGGGACCTTCATGTCGTTTATTTGACCGGGATCTTTTGGCTTTTCGAGAAAAGCGGCGATCCGGCTTTCCTCATCGACTTTCATCACCCCGAACTCAGATGCCTGGCTGGCGAGGACTGGATTGACGGCGATGCTGATATCGGCTTTCTTTTCGAGATGGAAATCGATGAATTTTTTATAATCCATTCGGTAGAGATGGTCACCCGAGAGGACCAGAAGAAGGTCCCCCTCGGTCCGGAAAAAACGCATATTTTGGCGGACAGCATCGGCCGTGCCCTGGTACCAATCAGGGCTTTCCAGGGTTTGCTGGGCCGAAAGAATGGTGACGAAGTCCTTGGAGAAATTGTCGAAAAGATAGGTGAGGAAAATATGGCGATGGAGAGATTCGCTGCTGTATTGAGTGAGGATGAATATTTTCCTCAAACCGGAATGGATGCAGTTGCTGATGGGAATATCGATGAGCCGAAATCGTCCGGCGATGGGCACAGCGGGCTTGCTGCGCTTTTGGGTTAGGGGGTAGAGCCGCTTCCCCTGACCGCCGGCCAGGATGATGGTGACCACGTTAGCCATGTCGTTAACTAAACCTTATTTTAGCAGAGAATTATACTCCAAAATGATGGAAAAATCAGTAAAAAGATTAAAGGAAAAGATTGAGACTGAGATGATAGCCTTAGGATTTGATTTAAGTATAGAAATGCCTTAATAATGGAAGGGAGATAACGGAATGTAAAAGGAGTTCGAAATGCCTCTCCGTCTGATCGAGATTGTGCTTCCTAAGGAATACATGGATGAGACAGAGGCTCTCATCAGAGATCAGAATCCCGAGGACTTCTGGCAGGAGGAGATCACTGTAGACCAGCAGGTGATGAAGGTCCTCGTCCCGACAGAAAATTCTGAGCAGATGATGGATGCACTGGAGAAGAAGTTTAGCCATGTCAAGGGATTTCGAATGGTTCTTTTAGCCGTCCAAGCTTCAGTACCTAGACCGGAGAAAAAAGAAAAAGCTCCAAAAAAACCAGCTGAAGCAGCCGTCGAAGAAGGTCCGGATAAGAAAAGAAAAAGAATCTCCAGGGAAGAACTGTATTCCGATGTTATAAAAATGACCGAACTTTCTTGGATTTATGTCGTTCTCATAATCCTAGCCTCGGTGGTGGCCGCTGTCGGAATATTGCGCAATAACGTGGTTTTTATTATCGGCGCCATGGTCATTGCCCCGGTGTTGGGGCCCAATGTGGCCCTTTCCCTGGCGGCCACTCTGGGTGATGTCCAGCTGTCTCGGCGGGCGCTGTGGGCCATCGCCACCGGTATCTTTGTCGCCCTCATGTTTTCTGCGCTTGTGGGAGTTGTGTTTGATGTCAATACCCAGATTCCTGAGTTGTTATCAAGAACAGAAGTTAATTTCGGCGATGTCGCCCTTGCCCTAGCTGCTGGAGGCGCCGCCGTCATTTCTCTCTCGTCTGGGTTGGTTTCTGCCCTCATCGGCGTGATGGTGGCTGTTGCGCTTCTCCCCCCCCTCGTCACTTTAGGCATGTTGGCGGGTTCAGGGCACTGGGATCTGGCCCTGGGCTCTTTGCTCCTTTTCCTCGTGAATTTCATCTGTGTCAACTTGGCGGGCGTCGTGACTTTTTTGTTTCAAGGTATCCGTCCCTTGACTTGGTGGGAGGCGCATCGCGCTAAAGTGGCTACTCGCAACGCTATCGTGATATGGACTGTTCTTCTCTTCCTGTTGGTCCTCCTCATTTATCTATCCCAGCGGGGTTAAGGCCCGCCCTTCCTAGCGGCGTAAAGAAAAAAATATTATTTCGTTTTATGTAGGCATTGGTTCCAATATATTAATAAGTGCCGTGTATGTATTCTGATGTCCTCGAATTTGCAACCGCCATCCCTGAACTCAATCAGAACCGAATCAGACCGTTGACCTATCCATTTTTACTGTGATACTCTTGTTTCAACGTTTTTTGATGTTTGATACCACAGATATGACGAAGGATTTGGGGTAAACCCAGGAGACAAAATCCTTTGTTATTTAATATTGGAATTTAGAAGAAATCACTATCTAAATAATAAAGGAGGTATTCTCGATGGATTTATCGACTTTACTTGCAGCCACTAGAGATTGGGCTCTCTCCACAGGCATCAAGATTTTCTTGATTGCGGCCTTTACTTTAATATTGATCAAAGTGATAAAAGTGGTCTCCAAACGATTGTCATCCGTGTTTGTAAAGAAAATAGAGGATGAAGAAGCAGAGAAAAGAGTGATGACGCTAACCTCCGTTATCCAGAATTTTTTAATCATCCTGGTTATTGTTGTGGCCGTGATGACTATCATAGGGCAATTGGGAATCGAAATAGCCCCCTTGCTTGCCACAGCGGGTATCGCGGGTGTCGCTATCGGCTTCGCCGCCCAGAACCTGATTAAAGATGTCATTAATGGATTTTTTCTTTTGTTGTGGGATCAGATCAGGGTTGGTGATGTTGTCCAGATTTCGGGCAAAGGGGGTCTGGTCGAGATGATAAACCTTAAGATGACCGTTCTTCGTGACCTGGCTGGTAATGTGCATTACATCCCGAATGGGAATATCGATGTTGTCACCAATATGACCAAAGATTATTCTCGTTATGTCTTCGATATAGGTGTGGCTTATCGTGAAGATGTGGACGAAGTGACAGACATCATAAGGGAGATTGATAATGAGTTGAGACAGGATCCTGATTTCAAAGAGGACATCCTGGAACCTATAGAAATCTTTGGATTGGACCAGTTCGCTGACTCGGCCATCATCATAAAAGCCCGCACGACCACAAGACCGATCAAACAATGGCGGATAGCCAGAGAATTCAACAGGAGACTGAAAAAGAAGTTCGACGAAAGAGATATCGAAATACCCTTCCCCCACGCAACAATTTACATGGGGCAAGATAAAGAGGGCAAATCGGTTCCCTTGAGGGTGTTTATGGAGGGAAGTTGATTCAAGATTTTAAAAGTAAAGGAATTGGAGATTTGATATAATGCCGATTGTTATTTTATGGGTTTTAAATAAGCACAAATTGTGCTGATTCAGGAGGCGCCGATGATTCGAAAAATAATAAGGAGATCATCAAATAAAAGGGGACTTCCTCCAGGAACTCCTGTTTTTATAGGAGACAAAAAGGTCGAAAAAGCTAGAATTTCTTTCATCGATTATAATGAAGCCAGGTTCGAAGAAGAAGAAGTCGAGGAGATAGAGAAATGTTTTCCCTTCAAGGATACGTCCTCCGTTACGTGGATAAACATAGATGGTCTCCATCAAGTGGACATCATCGAAAAATTGGGGAAGCATTTTGACCTGCACCCTCTCGTATTGGAGGATATCGTGAATACCCATCAGCGCCCGAAAGTAGAGGAGTTCGAGAACTATCTGTTTATCGTTTTGAAAATGCTCTATTATGATGACGAGTCGAATGAAACTCAGATCGAGCAGGTGAGCTTGATTCTCGGGAAAAGTTTTGTCATATCGTTTCAGGAGAGGCAAGGAGATATTTTCAATCCCGTCAGAGAAAGGATCCGAAACGGAAAAGGCCGGCTTAGAAAGCTGGGCCCCGATTATCTGGCTTATGCTCTGATGGACGCAGTGGTCGATAATTATTTCATCATCCTGGAAAAAAATGGGGAGAAAATAGAGGAGTTGGAAGACAAGGTTGTATTGGATCCAAAGCCAGAAGTGCTGCAGGTGATCCACAAACTGAAGAGGGAGATGATTTTCCTTCGGCGTTCGGTATGGCCGCTGAGAGAGCTGGTGAATACAGTGGAACGGGGAGAATCTCAGCTGGTGAATAAATCGACCCGCATCTATCTCAGAGATGTGTATGACCACACGATTCAGGTGATCGATACGGTCGAAACCTATAGGGATATGCTTTCCGGAATGCATGATACCTATCTCTCCAGTGTAAGCAACCGGATGAACGAGGTGATGAAGGTCTTGACCATAATCGCCACCATTTTCATCCCTTTGACTTTTATCGCCGGCATCTATGGAATGAATTTCGAGTTCATGCCCGAGCTCAAATGGCATTGGGCCTACTTTGGTGTCTGGGCTGTGATGGCTTTAGTCGCTATCTCGATGGTGATATATTTTAGGAAAAAAAAGTGGTTTTAACAGAGCCAATCATGAACAGAGGGCTAGAATAAAGTGCCTCTTCTCCATCTTGGAAATAAAAATAGAATAACGGAGCGAGAAAATGAAAACAAAGACAATTGTGATTTTGGTTTTAATCATCTTGGCCGTGGTGCTCGTCATCCAAAATTCGGCCATGGTCGAACTCCAGATTTATTTCTGGAAGATAATCATGTCGAGGATTATCTTCATGGTTGGGCTTTTAGCCTTGGGATTCGCTTTGGGTTTTTTGGTGGCCAAAATGAGGACAAGATCATAATGTTTACCATTTAGGAGAGAAGTTAATAGAGATTTAGATGAAGAAAGATGGAAGAAGGAAGAAGATTGGAGAGTATTGCCGATAGGTTTTTAGCTCTCATTGAGAATTTGAAAAAGTTTATTCTTCTGATAGCCGATGAAATTTTTTATACCTTCCAGTACCTGAGAAAACGGCAGGGAACTTATCCCGGAGAAGTCGGGAAACAGTTCTATTTCATGGCTTACAAGTCTTTCCCTATCGTTTGTTTGATTACTTTTCTCGTGGGCGTAACTATATCCCTTACATCAGCCGCTCAACTCAAACTTTTCGGAGCTGATATCTATCTCTCATGGTTCGTCGGAATAGCCATGATAAGAGAACTTGTCCCCCTTATGACAGGAGTGATGCTTGCTGGAAAGATCGGTGCTTCTGTCACCGCGGAGATATCCACCATGATGGTTCTTGAGGAAATCGACGCGTTGAAAACCATGGGTGTGGTACCCGAAAAATACCTGATGGTTCCACGGCTTATAGCTATCACCTTGGCCATCCCTCTGCTCGTGGCTATCGCTGATTTTGTCGGAATTTTCGGAGGCGTCCTGGTGGCGAGAGTGTTTTTGGGAATTCCGCCGGCCAGTTTTCTCAGAGAGATGTCGAACATCGTCCATTTCCAAGATTTCCTGATCGGGCTGGGAAAAACCATGGTTTTTGCCTGGGCCATCCTGATCAGCAGCGGTTATAAAGGTTTCTCTGTGGAGAGAAGCGCAGAGGAGGTCGGGAAGGCCACCACGGAATCAGTCGTGCTGTCCATTTCTATGATCATACTTCTCGACTGTCTCTTTGCCTTTCTTCTTTATTGAATGATATGGAAATCATAAAAGCGATCAATCTTGATGTCGGTTACGAAAACTCTCTCGTTCTGGAAAAATTGAATTTTTCCATCCCCAAAGAACAGATCACGGTCATGCTCGGTAAGAGCGGCTGCGGGAAGACCTCTCTCCTCAAGAGCTTGATCGGGCTGATCCCCCCCATAGAAGGAGAGATATATTTCAGAGGAGAAAGAATCGACTTTACCTCTGAGGAAAGCCTTCACTCCCTTTACAGACGGATTGGTGTGCTGTATCAGAATGGCGCCCTGCTTAATGGCCTTACGCTGTATGAGAATGTGGCCCTTCCCATCCGGATGAGGCATCAAGAAGTTCAGAGAGAGGATGAAGAAAAGATGGTTTACAAAAGGCTTTCGCAAGTAGGACTTCAAGAGAGTGCAGGAAAATATCCCTCAGAGCTCTCGGGAGGGATGAGAAAGAGAGGAGCGCTGGCCCGTGCGATGGTCCTGGATCCCGAGGTTATCTTCTGCGATGAGCCTTCATCCGGGCTTGATCCGATCACGGCCTCAGGATTAGATGACCTTTTAATGAACCTGAAAAGGACGCTGGGGATGACCGTGGTGGTGGTAACCCATGAGCTTCGGTCCATTCAGAAAATCGCTGACAGAGTGATTGTGCTCCATGAAGGGAAAATGCATTTTTCAGGAGAATATGCAGAGCTCATCGCCTCAAAGGACCCTTTTATCGAGGCTTTTTTTCTCAGAAAAGGGAGGGAAAATGACTAAGCAACAGAAAACAAGGCTGGGAATTTTTTTGATTGCGTCCTTTGCTGTTTTTATAGTGATCCTCGGTTTTTTTCTAATTCCCAAACTGCGAGAAAAAGGCAATGACTTCTTCATCAATTTCAGAGGGACTACGGTGAATGGATTGTTTGTCGGCTCACCGGTGAAATATCAGGGAGTTGAAGTGGGTCGAGTTGAACGAATTATGGTCAATCCTAACAATATCAATTCGGTTCTTGTCACCATAAAAGTCGAGAAGAGGTTTTCTATGAAAAAAGATATGACGGCAGCATTGATGTATATGGGAATCACCGGCCAAAGGTTTGTGGAGCTTTCGGGAGGAAGCAACGAATCTCAAAACCTGGAACCGCGTGGAGAAATCTCGACCCGCCGGGGCCTGGGGGAGAAGGCAGAAGATATTGTTTCGAACATCGATCGGGCGGTTCTGGGAATCAGCAACCTTCTCGATGTGGAAAACCAGGAAAGGATTTCTCTTTTTCTGGATAATGTCGAAAAGAGCTCAGCGGTTTTATCCGATGTCCTCGAAAAGAGGAAGGAGAGCCTTGAGGAATCCATCGCCAATATCCAGAAAGCCTCGGAGGCCTTTTCAGCCGTCACCGAGAATCTCCGCAAAGTGACCGACAATTTAGGCACGATTACAGCAAATTTGGAAGCCAATTCAGGAGAGGCTTTTGATAATTTGAACAAGAGGTTCTCGGATGAAGAGATGGGAAAAGTCTTGAGGAATCTCGAAGTTTTTATCGAGACAGCCTCGACAAGTTTGGACAAGATCGAAACCATGTTCATCTACCAGCAGGAAGAATTGAGAAACACATTCGAAAGCTTAAGCCAGGCCATGGATAATCTCTCTAAGTTTTCAAGGGAGTTGACCGAGGATCCCACGCTTCTTATCCGGACGCGAAAGGAAAAAAAGAAATGAAAAAAACCTGTGTTATGGTCTTGCTTATCCTATTCTTAGGGGGATGTATGTCATCACCCGCTCGAAAATATTATCAGCTCCATTTGGCAGGGGAAGAGGTGACGATCTCAAAGACAATAGACAAGGCCGTTTTGGTTGAGCCCATCGATATAGATGACCTTTATGATGATTATAGGATTGTTTACAGGCTTTCTCCCTTCGAACTCAATTACTATTCCTATGAGTTTTGGGCGGATAAGCCAGCAAAGCTCATACGAGATTCCATCACTCACTATCTTATGAAAAAGAACGTCTTCCAAAAAGTGACTCAGGAAATCTCAAGGGGAGATCCGGATATCCTGTGGAAATCGAAGGTCCATTCCATCGAAGAAATAGATAACCCGGATTTTTGGTATGCCCGTCTGGCCATGGAGGCGGAGCTCGTGGATTTTAAATCGAAGGAGAGACTTTATTTCTATCAGTTTGACAGACAAGAAAAATTGCCAGCAAAAAGTATTGCGATGGTTCCGGTCATCCTTTCCAAAATCCTGGAAGAGGAATTGGAAGTGATCATCGGAGATATTTCAAAGAGAATGAAATAATTCAGGTCAGAAGATTTATTGTTTTTTGATCCATTCCCCTTCATCTTTTTGGATCCACCAGCCTGGGCGGCTGTTTTCAATCCAGCTCTTTGCGAATATTTTCTGTATCCTAGGGATCTGGCTTGCTTCGATGTTAAGGGCTTTGGCAACCTCTGCATACAGGCTTTCCCTGTCGCTGTTCACTTCTTTTGTCAAGCGTCTCAAGTCTGCTTTATCCTTAAGAGAAAGGTTATCCTCGCTGCGGATCTGGATAAATCCATCGTTGGCTTCTCCGATATTTCCTTGGTCGAAAAAAGGATGGAGGAGAGGCTCTTTGTCTTTAAGGGCTTGCTTCAGCGCGCGTATCTTCGGAGTGGAGACTGTTTCCTCCTGTTGAGCATAAATGGCAGGAATAAATGAGAAGGAAGATTGAACCAAGTCCTTTTCTTGCTTTTTTTTCCCTTCCTCCTCGGATTTCCTCACTTCATCCACGATTTCTTCCGCTGTTTTTTGTACCGTCGCCTCGGGAAAATAGATGTTTATTGTTACACAGGCAATGGTCCAGACAAACAGGGAAATAACGATTGCGAAAACAGGCGGAATTTTTTGCATGGCTCTCTCCCTTTCGATGCTTGTTTTACTCATTCCCATAGTATAGCAAAATCATCGATTCCGGTCATGGGGATTGTTTAGATTGGCCTATTCTTTTGAGTCGATTCAACATATCTTTGAACTGGATTTGATTCCGGGCCTGCTTGTTCACTACGTTGATGGCGAACAAACCCGATCCCTTGACAAGATATTCGACTCCTTTTTTCCTTATAGTTCCCTGGAGAGAGAAGATGTCATTTTTCAGCGAGCATGCGATCCCAATTTTGTTGTACCGGAAGTCTTTGACGAATCGAGTCCACCCGCTTTGGGGCGAAAAAGGCGTTTTTTCGCCTGTGCCGAGAATGGCAAGATCGTTGGTGGCCTTCAGACTGAATCTTTGGGGAATACCTTTTCTTCTTTCTGATTCGATATGGATGTTGAAGCGTTCGGGCTGTCCATAGGATAGGGAGAGACCTTGGATTTCCCCGTTTATGATGCCAGTCACTCGGCCGAAAGGTATGGCATCCGTGATTTTTTCCAAGTCTAATCCTGATAGTTTTACATCACAGGAAATTGTTCTATTTTTGGAGAGTGGTTGTTCCACTTGGATATTTTTAATGGTAATATTTCCCCCATAGGCATTGGCTTGGGCTTGGCCTTCTGTGTAGACATGGTCGAGCGAGATTGTGACCCGGGGAAGCTCCAATGCTAACGTTCCTTTTAAGCGGAAATCCTGTGATGAAAACGGAAGGCGAGAAAGATCTCCATCCTTCCAGGAAAATGAGGTTTGAGCTTTAATCTTCAGGGGATTGAATCCGTACTCGATTGAAATCCCTCCTACCTCGGCATTCTGGCCGAATATCTCCAGCTCAAAAGGTTCGATCGAGTAACCGTTCCTTTGGCTTTTGATATCCAGCATCAGGGAAGAAAGGTCCAGAGATGCGGTGTGAATTCTTTGAAAATTCAGGAATCCTTTTCCCTGAGAAGAGGAGTCATCTTCGGTGTGTTTGGAATTTTGCTCAAAATTCACCGGAAGATGTGCCTCTATTCCTTGAAGCGAAAGGTTCTTTTCATCGCTGGCCAATGATGCATCCTTTATGCTAAAGAAACCAATAGCGGAAAAAGCGTTTTTGTCGGTTTTCACCTCGATTTGACCCTCCGCCCTCCCTTTTATCTCCATCTGGGTCTGACTAGCTGCTCCTCTCTGATTGAAAAATGAAAACACGGGGGCCAGTTGAATGGCCGAGGCAATGACATTTAGATCAGCGGTAGGAGGATCGTGCAGATCGAGCTCTCCTTCGGCAGTTATTCTGCCGTATTCTGGTATGATCCCTTCCAGGGAGATATCTGCCAGCTTTTTACGAGGCAGCTGGTAGTGGCCGCTGAGGGTGACACGAAGTGGCATTTGGCTCCAATCCATATAGAAGTCCTTCCAGAGCGATTCCCCCTGGAAAAGTTCTATCTTCGCTGCAAACGGGATATCGTTGAAAGTACGGTCAAAAGTTCCCTCCAGAGTCAGGTTAGGTTGGAGAGATTCTCCGGCCACCGTATAGGAGGGGGCGTGGAAGCTTACATCGGATGCTTCCAATTCCGCCGACACCTCCCATATCTTTTGTTTGTTTCGGAAAGAATCATGGGCCTCAATTTGAATATTCAACCGTCCATCCGGTTCCCAATCATTGATCGTTGGAGGGATGGCGAAAGAGAAAAAGTCTTTCAGGGACTGGAAGCTAATCCCTGAACCTCGCACCGAAAATGAACTGGAATCTTGAGGGGAGAGGCCAGCTTGAGCTTCCACCTCGAACGGTGGAAAAGGATGCAGTTCAATATTCGCTCGAGAGATCTGGATCCTTCTTTTTTTGAGGTCGATGAATCCCTCCCCCATAAGTTGAGGAGAGTCTGTTTTCAATTTTGCGTTTGGAATATCAAGGTTTAGATGGGCCGCACCGGCTTTTAAGCTCGTGATCTTGATTTTGGAATTTTTATGGTCATAAACAAAAGGGATATCCATACCTATTCCAACCGCCTCCAGAATTTTTCCCGTCAATGAGCTTTTGGTCATCCTGGCGTGTCCAGAAATGTTTGGATTGTCCGGGAACTTGTCGATTTTGAAATTTCCTGAGACATGACTATCGAGCTGCCATTCTGGAGTGCGGTATTTGACAAGTGAAGGGTTCAAAGTCACTAAGCCATGAATACTGGCTTTCGATTCTGGATGAGCTGGCGATATTCTCGCTTCTCCCTCAAAAAGAGCGCTGCCCTTTAGGACCAGCCCCTCGAACTGTTTGGAAAGATGCTTTTTGGCCAGGAGAAAAAATCGGCTCAGGTCATCAATTCTGATATTGGGACGAAAGAGAAGGGTTATGTCCTCTTGGCCTAGGATGCTAAGGGAAGCTGTGAGGTCGACAAAGGAGGGGATTTCGATTTCTAGAGAGGGGAAGACGAATTCATTTTTATCCGCACTGAATTCCCCATCAAAATTTAAATTGATTTCCTCGAATAATTCTTCCTTTTCAGCATAAACCAGACGATTTGAGGTGAAAACAAATCTTCCCTCTATGGTGGGCTTTTCCTTGAGGCATAAGGTTCCGAATCCTCGAATCATGTTTTGGAATCTATTTGTCGGAGGCTGGCCAATTCCCTCTGCATTCTGGCAAAGAAGGGTATAAGAGAAGCATTCTTGAGATTCAGAAGGAGAAAGAGAGAGGTTAAGTCCTTGAAGAATCAGTTTTTGATTGGAAAAGACGAACTCTAAAGAAGAGTTTTTGAGGCCGATTTTTCTGATATAGCTCATTCCTGAAGAAAAACGACGGAGGATGTCTTCGATCATGATTTTCTTTTTGGCTTTCTTGATGTGGGAAATAATCCGGACGCCTTCAGCCTCGATTGTCTCGAAATAAGGTTTCACTTTTTTCCGAATGCGGTGGATATCGCCTTTGAAGACAAGTCTCTGGATGAAAACCTCCGCTTCTGTATCGTCCAGCATTGTTGAAAACTTGATAGTGCCTGCTTCGATCCTCAGCGGAAACAGTTCATAATCCAGGCTTCCTATGGTGATATGAATTCCAGTCCTCTTTTCGATTTGTTTCTCTAGGATTCCTTTGACGAACGGCTTGTTGTAGAAAAACAGCAGAGAAGCGATGGCAACGACCAAAAGGAAAAGCAACAAGATACTTCCCAAAATGAGGAGGACCTTTTTCAGTTTCTTTTTCATATGAAATGATTTGACGGCCATTTTTTTTGTATGAGCGCCTAATTCGCTTATACCAGAACAGAAACGGACTTTCCAATAGCCAATTTTTTTTCGATGAAAAGACCTGCATGGGTTCCCGTTGCGAATCCGGCTTGGCAGGCCAGATAACAAACGACGTTATTGAGATTTCGCATCACCACTCTGATGGCCAGCAGCCAGATGATGACCTCGAAGAAACCCGCCAGTGGGGCCAGATATTTAAGCCCCCTGGAAACGAAAACGATCCTCATCGTTCCCAAAGATACAACCAGGATCCTGGCTAAAAAAATCAAAAGCGGATGGATAACCCAAATGAATATACTGTGGCCGATTAGAGACTCCATATTCATGTTACCCGATTCCTGCTTGTCGGCTATTTACCGATGCTTCGAGGACCACTTCATCGCTCTTCCTTTTATGCTCGGTTGAGAGAGTTAATCTTGGCCATTGAATTGCCCAGGCCAGTTGATACCATGATTTTATGCGACAGAATAAAGAAATTCAACGGCTATAGGACTAGATATTCTTCAAGGCTATCTCAAAGAAAAATCAAAGCCAAAACATCAGCCACCAGCGCAGGTTTCGTCTCACCCTCAATCTCTATTGCGTTCTCCAATGTGACAAGAATTTTTCCCTTCCCCTTATCGGATGCCTCTTTGAGAATGACTCGATTCCGTATTCGGGAGCCTCTTTTAACAGGGGTCAGAAACCTGACCCTGTCCAGGCCGACGTTGGTAACCATCTTAATTCCCTTTTGGAAGAGCTCGATTTGAGAAGCAAGATGGACCAAAAGGGATAGTATTAAAAAGCCGTGAGCGATGGTGGTGCCGTAAGGTCCATGCTTGGCTTTTTCAGGGTCGATGTGGATCCATTGCCTGTCTTCCGTGCATTCGGCGAATGCATCGATTCTTTCCTGGCTGATTTCCATCCAGTCCGACAATCCTATCTCTTTTCCCCAGTATTCTTTGAGTTTCTCGAAGGTCAATTTCTCTGTCATGTTATTCCTCACTGCCATACTGTTTCCTTATTTTCTGTCAAAAAGGATATAATTTAATCCCCAAATTCGTCAAGTGAATCGAGAAAAGCCAGGATGTCTTGACTTTCAATTTTAGCTGCAATATTTTTGATATGGAAAGAAAAAATGGTTTGTCTAAACACTATGTAAACAAAGTAAATTTTTGCGGTTCAGATGAATATGATTCTAGGATTCGATATCGGAGCCATACATCCCGGTGGATCCATCTCGATAATCTCTCTGCTCCTGATGAGGAAGCGGAAATCCTCGATTTCTATCTGAATGAGGAAGGCACCAAATTGGAGGCCTTTGTCTATCAAGTGAACAAATTTGCTAAGAAGAAAAAAATACAAAATCTTGCGGAGGTTTGAATGGAAAATCGAAGGGCCAAAACCCGATCGGGCCTTGGGCTGAAAATATCCCTCCTTTGTGTTTTGCTGTGGATTGGATTGAATGCTCAGGCTGGGAAAGATCATACGTTCAGAGATTTCGAGTGGCGAAACATCGGCCCGGCCAACATGAGTGGAAGGGTGACCGACATCCAGGCTTTGGACGATGACTTCCGGTATGTACTAGTGGCTTCTGCCTCGGGCGGTGTTTGGAAATCCACCAACGCCGGAACCACCTGGGAGTCCATTTTCGATGAATACGGTTCGGCTTCGATCGGGGCTCTTGCCATCTATCAAAAAAATCCAGATATCATTTGGGTCGGTACCGGGGAGGCCAACGTCCGGAACAGTGTGGGCTGGGGGGATGGTGTGTACAAATCCATAGATGGCGGAAAAACCTTCACCAGAATGGGGCTGGAACACTCTCATCATATCGCCCGAATCGCCCTCCATCCCGAGGACCCGGAGATTGTTTACGTGGCGGCTCAAGGACATCTTTGGGGTTATTCCGGACAAAGAGGTCTGTACAAGAGCACGGATGGGGGGGCGACCTGGGTGAAATTGTCCAATGGACTGCCGGATGACGGAAAGACAGGATGCACAGAAATCAAAATGGACCCGATCGATCCAGAGGTTCTATACGCCGCATTTTGGCAAAGATTGAGAAGACCTTACAGGTTCGACAGCGGCGGACCCAACAGCAGGTTGTTTAAATCCACTGACGGAGGGAAGTCCTGGCGAAAATTGACCAAAGGCCTTCCTGAGGGGGACATCGGCCGCATCGGAGTGGACATCTACAGGAAAAATCCCGAGATCATCATGGCCATCGTGGAGCATGGATTTCAGCCCAGACCCAGAAGCAAGGATTACGAAGATATGAACAAGCTTGGTTCAGGGGTCTATCGTTCGGAGGATGGAGGCGAGACCTGGATGTATGTGAACAGGTACAACAGCCGCCCTTTTTACTACAGCCAAATTTATATCAATCCCCAGGATGACCAACGGGTATATGCCATGGGGACACAGGCCCAGGTCTCCGAAGATGGAGGCAGGACGTTCCAGTCCGGGATGCCCGGGATCGCCGGAGATTTTCATGTAATGTGGCTGGACCCCCGCAACAAGGACCGCTACTATGTGGGAAATGACAAGGGTGTTTCTATCACTCATGATCACGGAGGATATTTCAATTTCTTCGACAATTACGCCATCAGCCAGGTCTATGCCGTGTCCGCTGACAGGAGGGACCCGTACAATGTTTATGTCGGCCTTCAGGACAACGGCATATGGGGAGGCCCCAGCAACAGCCGGGATTACAATGGCATTCTCAACGACCATTGGTTCAAATTCCACAGCGGTGATGGATTCTACACGGCGGTGGATCCTATGGACTGGACCACGGTGTATTCGGAAAGTCAGGGAGGAAGGATCAGGAGAAACCATGCTCTTTTTCGGCAGAAATCCGTCTCTATAACGCCTTCGCGGACCAATACCGTCAACTGGGAGGACGTGGTGCCCAAACAGACCGATCCCAAACGTCCCGTGGTTCGAATGAACTGGAACACGCCGTTCATCCTCTCCCATCATAATCCCTATACCCTTTATTACGGTGCCAATTTTCTTTTCAAGAGCGCCGACCGGGGGGATCATTGGAAAATTATCAGCCCGGATCTTACCACCAACGACCCCGACAAAACCTTGAGGGAGAGCGGAGGATTGACTCCGGATGTTACCGGTGCCGAGACCCATTGCACCATCGTCACCATCTCCGAATCTCCCATAATACCGGGGTTGATCTGGATCGGTACCGATGATGGAAACATCCATCTCACGATGGACGATGGCGTCTCCTGGATTACTGTCAGAGAGAATATCTCCGGCGTTCCGGAAGCTACCTGGGTGAGCCGGGTGGAAGCTTCTCATTTCGACAAGGGGATTTGCTATGTGACCTTCGATGGACACCGCAATGATGATTTCCGGCCTTATGTGTACAAAACCAAGGACTTCGGGAAAACATGGGAAAACATCACCAATAGCCTTCCGGATGGACAGAGCTTCTATGTCATTCGAGAGGACTTGAAGAATAAAAATTTATTGTTTGTGGGTAGCGAGTTCGGCCTTTTTGTTTCGATAGACGGAGGAAAGTCATGGACGAGACTGATGAACGGGCTGCCAACGGTAGCTGTACATGACCTTCTGATTCATCCTCTGAGCAGTGATTTGATCGCTGGGACGCATGGACGGGGAGTTTGGATTCTGGATGACATATCGCCATTGCAGCAATTGACCGATGAAGTGAAAGCCCAAGACGCATACCTTTTTGAAAATCCCGTCGCTACGAAGTGGGAGGGGGTAAGCCGGGGAGCGACACGGGGGCACCAGCTCTTCAGGGGTCGAAATCCTCTCTCCATGTCCCAAGTCGATCCATCGAATTCTCCAACCCCGATTCAAAACTCAGCGAACATCAACTATTATATCAAGGAAGAGAGCCAGGAGGAATTCCAGCTTGAAATATCTTCTCTAGAGCTTCCTTTGCAAAGAGTCGTCCGCCTTGACGGTTCTCCTGGTATCAAAAGGTACAGATGGGACATGTACTTCGAGCCTTCCTCAAAACAGGTGGAGGCCTTTGTGCAACGATTGGAAAAACTATTTATAGAGCTGAAAAAGATTGTTGAAGCCGATCAGAAAAAGCTTCTGGACCAGCTTTATAAGGAATTCGAAAAGGCACAGACCATAGATGAATACAACGAGATCAGACAAAAGATCATGGATGAATTCAGAATTTTCGCTCGGGGAAGAGGCTTTTTCCTCCCGCCTCTTCGAGGACCGGAGGCGAGGGCCGGTATATATATGCTGGAATTGAGTCATGGAGGAGAAGTCATTTCCGGTCTGCTGACCATAAGGGATGATCCGATGCTGAAAAAATAAGGCGCGTCTCCAATTCAACGGGCTTTGACATCGTGCAGGTTGTGTGCTATTGATTTAATGGGAAGGATAAATTGAAGAGGTTCCTTATCATTTTTTGTTTCTCGCTTTTCAGCCTCAGCGTTTTTCCTCAGCAAATAACCGAACAGACGATGGTGATCAATATCGAGATTCCGGTCAGGGTATTTGAAGGTGGAAATTTCGTCGATAACCTTACCCTCGAGGATTTTGAAATTTTTGAAGACGGAATCCCTCAGAAGATCGAAGCCGTCTATCTAGTGAAAAAGAGAACAGTCGAAAGAAGCGAGGAGAAAAAAAGATTTGCTCCCGCTACGAACAGGAATTTTTATCTCCTTTTCGAAATATCGGAATACACATCAGAAATAGGAGAGGCTATCGATTACTTTCACGAAAAAGTATTGGTCCCTGGCGACAGCCTTATCATCGTCACGCCTATGAAAACCTATCGGTTGAAGGACCGCGTCCTGGAGTATCAGACGAGACAGCAGATGTCCAACCAGTTGAAGGAGATCTTGAGAAAAGAGGCTCTGGTAGGAAATGCGGAATACAGAGCCGCTGTTGATGAACTTATAGGGATAGCCAAATCTTTATCAGCCAGTGCCGGAGGAGAAGGAGACCAACAGTCCCCGCAGTTGGATGAGTACACCGTGGCTGGATTCGGACGGATGCCGTTGGAAAAACAGCTCATGAAGTATCAAAACACGCTGGAAAGGGTTAGAAAGCTCCGCCGCATCGATCAACAAAAGCTGCTCGATTTCGCCAGAATATTGAAAAATGAGCCCGGCCAAAAGTCCATTTTTTTGATCTACCAGAGAGAATATATACCCCAGGTTGAGCCGAGCATTATGGATAAATTCATCGCCCAATACCAAGATAAACCTCACATCATCCGAGGTCTTTACGATATAGCGGAGACGTCTCGCAGGGATATCACGTTCGATGTGGACCTCGTCAAGCAGGCCTATGCGGATTCCTCGATTTCCATTCATTTTCTCTTTTTGACTCCTGCTATAAAAAATGTGCACGGTGTTTATTTCCAGGAGCGCTCCGAAGATATCTATGGGGCTTTCAGAGAGATAGCAACGGCCACAGGGGGATTCTTCGAGAGTTCAGCCAATCCGACCTCCTGCTTGAAGCGCGCCATCGATGCTTCCGAGAATTATTACTTACTGTATTATTCGCCTAGAAAATATCAGAATGACGGCCGCTTTAGAAAAGTAGAGGTCAGGGTGAAAGAAAAAGATTACAAGATTATCCATAGAATGGGGTATATCGCCAACTAGATGGTATCTGAATTTATCTTTTATTCAGCCGCCGCTGCTTTTCTGTTTATGACCTGTGTTTTTGTTTTGGCTCTGTTTAAAAAAGACAACTCCGTCGTGGATGTTGCATGGGGCATAGGGTTTATTCTTGTGGCGCTTTTGACTTTTTTTATAGATCCTATCTTTACCTTGAGGTCCGTTCTCATAACGGGCCTGGTCATTGTTTGGGGCACAAGACTGGCCGTCCACATCTATTTGAGGAACAGAGGCAAAGGAGAAGATTTCCGCTATGCTAAATGGCGCAAGGATTGGGGCAAAACTTTCATATGGAGAAGCTATTTTCAGATATTCATGCTTCAAGGATTATTGCTGCTGATCATATCCTATCCCATCATTCTGGTCAATCAGTCCGAGGCAGACGGCATAAAGGCTTTGGACGTGGCAGGAATGGCTGTCTGGATGATCGGGTTACTTTTCGAAGCCATCGGTGACTATCAGCTTCGCGCTTTCAAAAAGAATCCGGAGAATAGAGGA
This sequence comes from uncultured Eubacteriales bacterium, assembly GCA_964400735.1. GTDB lineage: Bacteria > Acidobacteriota > Aminicenantia > Aminicenantales > Aminicenantaceae > CAYNVQ01. Next base: position 335,600 of record CAYNVQ010000004.1, read on the forward strand.
AAAATCATGTCCAGCGGATTATGGAGGTACACCCGACATCCGAACTATTTTGGAGAGGTATCCTGTTGGTGGGGTATTTTTCTTATCGCTCTTTCCGTTGAAAGGGGATGGACGGGCGTGATCAGCCCTCTGGCTATCACTTTTCTCCTCCTCAGAGTTTCGGGAATCACCATGCTGGAGAAGAAATACGAAGGGAATCAAGAGTACGAAGCGTATGCGCGGAAAACCAGTCCGTTTTTCCCCTGGTTCCCCAAAAAATAGTTTTCCCCCTGATGAACGACGCTAATTGTTTCTCTTCGATTTTGTGTGGGCACCAGTCCGCCCGACAATGAAGGCTAAACTCCTCAGATTTCGCTTCTGACCTGCGTGGTGTCTTTATGCTTTGAGCCTTATCAACACGATAGGGGAGAGAATCCGTTAATTTAACTCGACAGGTAAAGCGGGGCCCAGGTAGATTCCGTTAAACAGGAATTTGAATGTTCCGTGAGGCTGGCCGCGGAAAGTCACTTCCGGACCATACAGAAAAAGCTTCCCCTTACCTATAGGCGCTTCGATTATGGCGATCCCATCCTCCAAATAATGCTGTCCCCACGCCCATCCGCTTCTCAACGGCGTTTTGCTCTCAAACCAGGCAACGGGATGGATTCCTTTCAGTATGGCTTCGGGCTGGAGCTGGAAAACAGGGCTGTTGCTAAATACCACATCCGCTGTTTCAGACATTCCATAGCCGAGGGGATGGTTGTTATCCACCTGCACGCTGAGAAGGGAACCGGGGATCAAAATTTGTTCTCTGGAGAGCGGTCTTTCCGTCCCATCCGGAAGCATTTCGACCAGAGCATTTTTAATGGGGAGTCCGGCGTGTTCGGCCAGACTGGTCGAGCTCCCGAGGGCCAGGATCGTTCCTCCGTCCTGAAGGAAGCGGAGCAATCGGGGTATGGTTTTATCTATGGTTATGCTGCCCAACCGATCGCGATACTCGGCAGGAACATCCTCAGGCTCGGGTGGAGAGAACATCCTGTATCGAGCCCTTTCTTGAGTGCTTCGTCGGGGGATGGCGCCATCGACGAAGACCAGAACATCGAATTGATGGGAAAGCTCATCGGAATCCAATGCAGAAGGGTAGACCACCTGGAAGGGAAACTCGAACTGCTCCAAAAGCCATCTCACCCATCCCGAATCCATGGAACCGCCGTAGCGGTCCCATAAGCCGATGCGCACAGGCCTGAGTTTGAAGGCCTCTCCCCTCGGCTTCTGGGCCGTCCTCTCGAAATTCAAGCCGATCTCTCGGGACAGTGCCTCCAGCTTTTGAGCTGTGGAGGGGTTATTTGGAATGTAGATAGTTCCTTGGGGAAAAGTTTTTCCGTCGACCTCGAAAGGTTCCTTCAACCAATAGACTTCTTCTTCATTCCCTATTAACCTGTTGGTGGCGATAAAGCTGTCATTGATTCGGTGATCCAGCAAAAATCCGGCGTATTCGCCTGCCCCCCTTATTTGACCAGCTGGGGCTTGCGCGAATCCCTGGATTTTCTCGAAGGGACCATCGAATCCATCGAGCATCCGGTCGAAACGGACTCCCATCTGATAGGCGAGGGTCCAACCGGCCATATCATATGTGGGGACCGGAGGGCCTCCTGGACAGGGGACGTCATCGGGATAATCTTGAGGTTCGAACATGGATAGGATGTGGGGACGGAAGGCCTGAGCGCATTGAATGACATAGGAGCCGGACGGATAAGATTTGCCTTCGACTTCGAACTCACGGGTTGCCCGGTTCACGATAATGCCTGTTTTGATCAGAGTATTTACGAATTTGGTGGCGGTTAGAAAGTCGGGCTGGTCTGATGGAATGACGTATCCGCGTGGATCTCTTTTCTGGGGATCGCGGAGCATGTCGAAGTATTTGAGGGGATAGCCCCGCGAACGTCCATCACCTTCCATCCTGGCCTTGTCCTCGGCAATTTTTTCTTCAATCGCTTGGATAAGTTTGGGATGAATGGTCCAGCTATCTTGACTGCCGCGTGCGATGGAATTTTTTCCCATAAGGTAGATGTTATATAAAAAATCCCGGCGATGTTTGGATGCCAGGTCGAGAATGGCTTTATCCGCGGTGATGGAATACTCGACGGACTGACGAAAATGCCATTCTTGGGGTGTAACGGGAAAAGGTAGATCCATCTTGGGAAGGATTCTTTGGGGAAGGAACGGAATCTCCATCGGAGTGGGATTGCCTATGGTTTCGGTGAGTATGCCGATCATGTTGTGAAAGTAAACCGTCGTTCTTAATCCTCCGTTCCACCAGATCTGATAGCCTGCTCCAGAGCGCATGGTAGCCCCTGGTTTTCCTTCAGCCACAAAACGGGTGTGCATCGCGGCGCCTACGAGTTCGATTTCAACGGGTATGAGAGAGTCACAGTGATAGTTGAAGGGATCTCGAAATGGCGGGGCAAACAAAACGCAACCCGAGGGGCCAGATTGGTGATGATTGTAGACGATCTGGGGAAACCATTCTCTGTAGAGCACTTTGTTGACCGCTTCTGTTTCAGGCTGGGTGGACATGTAAAAATCCCTGTTGTTATCGTGACCGATGTATTTGTGGTACAAGCGGGGTAGGCCTCTCAGTGTACGTTGGGCAGGATCTGGATTGCTCATGTACCAATTGCCCACAAGCTCCATCCCATCCGGGTTGGAGATAACCGCCAGGAGAATGACATCGTCGAGAATTCTCAGAGTTTCAGGATCGTTTCGGCTGACCATTTGGTAGACGAGTTCGATGAGCTGTTGGGCTCCCAATACTTCTGTCCCGTGCAATCCGCCATCTATCCAGACGACAGATCGGCCTTCTTCAGCCAGCATCTCTGCTTCGGAATCGCTCAGCCCTTTGGCCAGAGCCAGGCGGGCTGCAATCTGTTTGTAGTGGTCGAGTTGAAGATGGTTTTCAGGCGATGTGACAATGGCCATGACCATCTCTCTTCCTTCTGCCGTTTCCCCGATCTGAACCAAAGACATGCGGTCGCTTTCCTGGGCCAGAGTTTTCCAGTATTCCTGCAATTGTGTGTAGGAGGCCAGGTAATAATCATCTCCCACATTGAAACCCAATGCTTCGATGGGAGTCGTGATTTTGACCTGGCCGAAAACTGGCTGGAGTGTAAAAAAAATGGCGAAAAAGAAGAAAAAAAGCGATTTTTTATTGACCATGCGTCCTCCTCTCAGATAAGAGCTGATTGAAAATTTATAACAAACTGTGGTCCGAAGTCAAAAGAAATGGGGGTTGGGTGAGCATTTCCAAAACCATGATAAAGCAACAGTCGGGGAATCTGAAACGTCAGTCCGATGGTTTTCCCCATCGACTCCTTGGAGGGGGAACAATCTATATATGCCTGCCAGCAAAGCTTGCTTTCACGTTCGCTTCGCTCTCTGCCTCCCCTTCTCGGGCTTCGCCCTGCGACCAAGGGGTCGCACCCCCTTGGATCCCCCCATTGATTTGTAATCCAAATCAATCAAAATCAGCTTATTCCTCGGCTCGCTCTCTTCAACCTACCAATAAAGCTTGCTTTCCATGCCCGCTCGCCTCCGGATGACTTCCTCTTCAGCTTCCCCACTGATTTAAAATAGTCACGGTTTTGGAAATGCTTCTGAGGGGGGAGGGGATGAGTATGTGCAGCGGCTCATGGTTGTGTGCCTGGAAAAAATTGTATATAATGACCGTCCCGGAGAGGTCGGTTTCAATGGGTGCCGGGTGGAATTGATTTTGGAGAAGGGATAAAGGAAGACGTTTATGCCTCAAAGCACAGAAAATCTTATCTATCAGAAAGCTGCAAAATGCTGGGATTGTGTGGATAAAGCCCTTTTTTTATTCATCGATCTAATGAAAGAGGGAGGCAGCTTCAGCCTTGCGGATTATTGCGAAGCGAGAAACCTTCTTAGGGATGCCGAAGGATTATATGATGAGACTGTGAATAATGCCAAGAAATTGCTCGGACCGCCCCCCTCCAATTCATCCGCAGACTACCTCAAGTGGAGGGATCAACTGCTCGAGGAATTTCAGATTTTGGCCATGAGCAAGGAATATGAGAGCCTCCGTTCCGAACTGGTGGAAGATGAGTTTTTGCGGGCCAGGATGAATGAGGAGCTTATCGAAGCGCTTCTCAAAAAGCATTTTCAGACGCAACAGTCAGGGAAACGGAGATTATCGAATATAAAGGTCAGGATGATCTTGTACAGGCTGAAGGAATTGCTGGGAGAGGCGAAAGAATTGAATAAAAAGGCCGGGCTCAAGCAGCAGTCAAAATCTTAATGAGATGGAGAAAAATGACGGATGGAAGTGATCATAGATAATCCCGAGCGGGTCAAGCAGGCCGAACTCATCGTGGGGATTCCTTCCTTCAACGAGGCGGATTCCATCGCATTCCCTACCAAGATGGCCAGTCGGGGATTGAAAAAATATTTTCCGGATAAAGATTCAGTCATCATCAACGTGGACAATAATTCTCCTGACGGGACAAAGGAGGCTTTTTTAGGTACTCCTACCGAAGTTCCCAAAATCTATATATCGACACCAGGAGATATAAAGGGAAAGGGAAACAATCTAAGAAATTTATTCGAAGCCATGGTCGAGCTGATGGCCAGGGCGGCTGTGGTCGTGGATGCGGACCTTCAGAGCATCACCCCTCAATGGATTCAATACCTGGGTGAGCCTTTGTTTGCCAATTTCAATTTTGTGACACCTATCTATGTCCGTCATAAGTACGACGGCTCGATAACCAACCACATCGCCTATCCACTCCTTCGAACTCTTTACGGACTCAGGGTGAGACAACCGATAGGAGGGGATTTCGGTATTTCGAGGCGCCTGGCCCAGGCATTTTTATCCGAAAAAACCTGGACAGAGGATGTGGCGCATTTCGGAATAGATATCTGGATGACGACTGTGGCCATCGCACGCAGGTTCAAGGTCTGCCAGACATTTTTGGGATCGCCGAAATCTCATCGAGCCAAGGATCCGGCAAAAGACTTAGGCCCCATGTTTTCCCAGGTCATGATGACATTTTTAGACTTGATGGTGGATTTCGAGTATTTTTGGAAGGATACTGCAGAAAGCTGGCCCAGCAACATCTTCGGGTTTGGCCTCGGCGTCACGGAATCTCCGCCTCCTGTCTCCGTGAACACGAATGCCCTGTACTCCAGCTTCATCTCCGGGTTCAAGAGGTATTGCGAGGTTTGGGAAAAAATCCTGCCCAAGGATGAGTTTACCGAAATCAAGAAAATAAAAAGAATGAATAAAGAACAGTTCTACTATCATAGCGATCTTTGGGCGCGCATTTTATTCAATTTTGCCATTGCCTACCGAAACATGGAGATTCCCAAAGAGATGATCGTCGAATCCATGATCCCGTTTTACCATTCCCGCATTTTATCCTTTGTGAATAAGACCATTCACATGGACACAAAAGAAAGTGAAGAATATTTAGAGAGCATAGTCAGGATTTTCGAGGATGAGAAGCCCTATTTGATCAAGCGCTGGAACGAGGAGAAACGGAATCTGGGCAATAATTTATTCCGGTTTTGATCGGACCGTTATCCTCCGGCTATCTCTGATTCTTCCCGTCTTTCATTCATCATCCGATGGTTTGTATCCGCATATCTTTATACTCAAGACGGACCGAGCCATTTTCATAATTTGATCTGCCGGTATTCCCGATTCATCCACGATGGCCTTCACCATTTGATCTTCGGGATGCAGGCCTAGAAGGAAAGGTTTTTCGCCCAAAACTTCAACCCTCTGGAATCCTGAAGTCTTTATACTTTGGAGGTAATCGTCTCTCTTCATTGCCCCTGCAATGCAGCCTGTGTAGGCCAGGACTGAATTCTTGATGGATTCCGGCAGATCGCTCAGCAGGACGATGTCAGATATCATCATCCTTCCCCCGGGCTTGAGAATCCGGAATGCTTCTTTGAAGACCTTATCCTTTTCCGGAGACAAGTTTATCACGCAATTTGAGATGATCACGTCGACCGATTCGGCTTCAAGGGGGAGGTTTTCTATTTCCCCGAGTTTGAATTCCACGTTTTTGTAGCCGCTTTTTTCGGCATTTTTTCTTGCTTTTTCTATCATTTCGGGGGTCATGTCGATCCCGATAACTTTGCCTTTTTTTCCGACTTTGTTAGCCGCGAGGAAGCAGTCAAAACCTGCTCCAGACCCAAGGTCAAGAACAGTCTCTCCTTGTCGGAGAGAAGCGAGAGCGACAGGATTCCCGCATCCGAGCCCGAGATTGGCTCCATCGGGGATGGCTTTCAGTTCTTCATCTCTGTAGCCGATAGACTTACCGTAATGATCAGCAGCATTTTGTGGCGAGCAGCATGCGCTGGATTGAGCGCAACAAGGGCTGCTATCCTTGGCGATTTGCCCGTAACGATTTTTAACCATTTTTTTTATATCCTGGTCTTTCATTTTCTTTTCCTTTCTTTCGTTTCTCTATTTCATGAGATCTTTCAATACAGGGGAGATCAGGTTTTTTACCATTTCTTCAAAATTTTCGGCCTTGATCAATGACAAACAACAAAACTTTCCCTCTTTTTCCATGGCAACGAGGACCAATTTATCGCCTGGGCGAATCCCTGCCTTTTCTCTCAATTCTTTGGGCAAGACCATTTGGCCTCTCTCGTCGAGGCTCACGATGGATTCCACCGAACAGCATCCCAAACTCATCTTAGATTCGGAACAAAAGGAATCTTTTTTTTCTTTTTGAGTCATCAAAATATCTCCTATCCAAATAATCAGATATATCTGATAATTCAGAATAATATAAATAATCTTATTTGTCAATATATTATTTTTTAACGGCACAGATATGAATATGAATAATAGTCTGCAGAAACTGAGAAATTGAGTTTTGAGCGGCGAAAGCTGAAATCAGTGATTTATATCAACTTCATCCTGCCAGTAGCGGAGCTTTCCGAGGCCTCCTTTATCCGGACTCCCGTCGAAGGCTAGCCCGTAATAAGAGGATTTTGCTTCGATCAACAATTTGTCTTTATAGAAAGCTTTGGTCAAGTTCACGATGGTGTAAGAGATTTTGGAATCCCTTAGGGAAGCATAGAGGAGATCTCCGTTGGTTTCAAAATCTCCGTAAGCGATTTTACCGGCCTCGTAAGTGTAGCGTGGCCGCCGCCAGTCGCGGGAAATATCCATCCGCAGATCGTTTTTCACTCCGACAGTAATGACGCGCCCGCCCAGATCTATCTCGACTCCCAGACCTGCTCTTTCGGGCCCGGTTACAATCGGATGGATCTTATCCAGCCATTTTTCTGGAGACTCCTGCTTGGAATGAGGAATGAGCAGGGTAATGAAACCTGCAGTTTCGCCCAGTTCGAAATGTTGAGACGCAGTCTGGTGGATGAGGATTTCGTCTTGATAATGCCGTTTTTCCGGCTCTGTTCCTTCCAGCCTGAAATGGGTCATGGGAAAGAGTATGAGCAGATTTTTATCTGTAGAAAGTTCCTGATTGCGAATTTTTTCATAGACCGTATCGAACCAGTGTTCTCCCTGGGATAGGATTTTCTGTGTATGCCATAGATTGGCCAGAGTGAAATATTCTTCTCTGTGGGCTTTGAATATATCGAAAACGATAAAAAGCTCAGGGTTCTTGATATAAACGACCGCACGGTCCCATTCATAGCCAGTGCCTTCATCTAGGAGCCGGGTGCGGCTGTAATCGAAATCTTCCAGGGTCAGGAAGTCAGCTTTCTGGGTACGGACCCTCCTGTATGAGCCTGCATTATGGAGGAAATCGAGGATTTTTTGACCCGGAATAGAATCCCGGATGCTGTAGCGGTATTCTCCTTCCTTCTGCCCCATCCAGATTTTCTCGGGTCTCACGCACAGGCGGTTATGAAAGTAATCCTGACGATAGGCACCATACGGACCGGAGGGCATGTAATCCCGGTATCCACCGTCGTGAAGAAGGACGGAACCTCCGGACATCAGAAGGACAAGACTGTTTTCGTCTGAGTGGCCATGCGTCATTTTTTCTTCCTCCACCGGAATGGTATCCCTCAGGTAATCCCGGAAGTTCAGGCCCCCGTCACCCTCATCCCTATAATTCAGGAGAAAATAGGTCGAATCGGATTCCCATCCGTTCCGAAACACGATCTTTTTTCCCTGCACATCCTCCATCACCTCTCCTGAGAGGGCCTCTGGAGCGTGGACTTCAATATCATCGCTTCCCCAGAGATAACAATCCAATAGATTATAGGCAAGACCGGTGTTTGTGGCGTTGTCGAAATCGATGAATTTTCGGGCGATGGTGGCGGCCGCCCATTTCATTCTGGGGTCCTTATAGTGCTTAGCCGCTGCTTCGAAAAAGACCAGAAACCGCTGCCAGTTGGACATCCAATCGGCGTCCCCGAAATCGGGGATCATTCCTGCTGGACACATCAGGTGAAGAAAATAATGAGCATAGTAATACATCTCGGGGGTCGAGAACAGCTCACTCAATTTTCCCATAGCGTCTGCATATCCCAACAGTGCATACAGCCAGACACCATGGTATATGGTGGCATCCTCGATCTCCCAGTTTCCCCAGTTGTCATCTCCCAGTGCTTTTCTCTGCATATCCCACTTTTGGGCATTTGGGTGTTGAGGCAGGGCACGCACAGCCCAGGCCAAAGATTCGGCTCGAAGTGCAGCCCGGTTCATCGGCCCCCATTCCTGGGTTTGGAGAAGGTAATTCAGGCTGTGGGCAATATCCCGTTGAATTTTTAGATCTTCATCCGGGTTGAAGGCTCCGCATTTTTTAAGTGTGTCATAAGCCCTGATGAATCTCATCACGGTGAAAAAATCAGGCAATACAGGAACACCATTCCCGTAGTCTGGACGTCTTTCTCTGGCCCAGTCCGGGTAAGCCGAGCGATAGTCGGCATAGGTAAGGAGTATCTTTTTCGCACGCGAGGAAAATTCATGATTGGGAGCCTGTTTGTTGAGGGAGGCATAGATGACAGCCATTTCCAGAAGACCTCCTGGAGGTCGGTAGCCAAAAACGCTTTCTGGGTCGAATCCTTTCTTCCAACGTTGGATCAAGCTATCGAGGTGAGTCCAAGCGTAATCTGCAGCTTGGCGGGCGTACTCCAGATATTGGGCACGAGGGATGGCTTCCACAGCGAATCCCCGGGATTGGATAGAGCTCAAAAAGAATCCAAAAATCAAGAAACAAAAGAATAGCCTTTTCCTAGACCTTATGGTTGACATAATCTCACTCCCTTACCAGATAGAAAATCATTTTTAAAGGCATAACTGGTTTTTTGTAAATGATTCAGGTCACTATTCTAGTACAAGATCGAATGGATAATCCACCCCCATTCAGTATTCTGGTTTCTGTGGCGGATCTTTTGGAAGTCAGGCAGGCTGGTTAGGAAGCACTCAAGGCGGGCGGGTATGGAAAGCAAGCTTTAGTGGCAGGTTGAAGAGAGTGAACCGAGGAATGCAGGATGCTTCTCCCCAAATCAGTTCAATCGGCGATATAGCCCGCCCGGTATGTGACCTTATAACTTTTCCCCTTTATTCTGACTTTGATATTCCTGAATTTCCCGTCAGCTATGTAATTTTTAGGTGAGTAATACAGAAGATAATAATTTTCTGAAGCATAGGCGGCCTTTTTGAACGCGGCAGATGCATTTGCAGAACTGTCGATAATCCCTCCCGTGTCTTCGGCTATTCTGAGAAATGCGTTGAACACATCCTCGGTTATTTCCCGGTGTTTCAATCCTTGTTGAGAGCCCATTCTGGTCATATCGATCGAATCCATAACGGGCTTTGTGATGTAGAGAAAATGGGCCGATATGGAGGAATCGGCGAAAAGGTTTTTTATGGTTTCCGTGTTAAAGGTAATGCTCTGAAGGATATCTGTTATATAGCTTTGAGAGGCTAAGGACATGCCTTCAGGCACTGTAGGATCGTAAATTTCAACCATTGGCGAAGTTCTATCGCTGTATTCGCCATAGAGCGGAATATTCTCCTGTTGATAAAAGAGAAAGACATGTTTCTGCCCTTCTTTGGCCTTTAGATAACTGGCAAATTCCTCCATTTTTTTTAAATCGACAAACCGGTACTGTTGAAGTTCCCTCAACGTTCTCATATAGCCGATGAAGCTGTCTTCTTCTGACTCAAGGGCATAATATTCGAGTTCCTGCATGAGAGCCTTGTATCTTCCGGAGGCCACTTCGATGTCTCTTCTCAACAGAAGCTGCATTTTTTCCTTGATCACCTGGCTGGGAAGCTTATCCGATAGGGCTTTGGAGCTTAAGTTATAGGTTTTCAGCGGAGTAGCCACACTGAGGGTGTCTCCGGGGAGAAAAGTTTTCTTGAAAAAATATTCTAGAATTTCGTTGATCTTTGGGAGATATTCATGCATTGAGAAAATGAAAACGAAGTTTCGGGAAACTTTTGGGGCGAATTTTTTTTCCGTTTCCTCTTCGATTTCTTCTTTTTCGATCTGTGTCTTTTTGATCAAGTAAACGGCTTCAATTTTTTGAAGTTTCCCTTCTTCATATAGCTCAAAGTCCTCCAAAGTCAGGTTATCGATAAAAGTGTCACCTTTGAAGACCCGTACCGGAACTTCGACATTGATGGCCAGAGCCTTTTCTTGGATGGTTTCGTCGATTTCCTGGCCTTTAGCCATAAAAAAACTTGGGATAATCATAAGGATAAGGAAAATCGCAGGGAGAAGAAAAGTGATCTTCTTAATAATTTGTCTCATACTTTATCCATTCAATAAACAACAATCGATTCATCATTTCTTATGATACTCGATGTGGACGCTATCTCCAAGTGATAATGATCTAGGAAACTGAGTCGGCCATGTCATTTTCTTTTTTTTCTTTTTCGCTTGATTATGGTTTATTATAGGAATTCACCTCTGTGTGATGCGTGTAGTCTCACAGAGAGAAAGATTCAGAGGCAACCCTTAGCTGAAATAAAAGGATTAACCTGAATCGATCATTATGATTGTCTGGTCAGGTCGAAAATTTAGGCTAAACAAAAGGAAAGGTCAGACATGGATATCACAAATTTAGAATTATCACCTCAAGTCATGCAGCGGATGGGGGAGACGGCTTTGCACGCCGTTATCGAGCATATCCGCAATTTGCCTGGATCATCGTGCAACGAACTGGATAAATTTCCTCAAATTTCCGGTTCCTTATTGGAAGGGCCTCCAGAGAAGGGAATGGATTTTGAGGACATTCTCGATTTCTTGATGAAAAAAGCGATCCCTGCTTCCATCACCCACCCTCATCCATCCTTTATGGGCTACATTCCTGGAGGAGGGTTGTTCCCTTCGGCGATTGCCGATTTCATTGCGGCCGCCACAAATCGATATGTCGGTGTCAGTTTCGCTGCTCCGGCGTTAGCAAGCATAGAGAGGATTGTCTTGGATTGGTTCGCCCGATGGATGGGCTATCCCGATTCCACCCGCGGCATTTTGACCTCCGGGGGCTCTTTGGCTAATTTTAGCGCTGTTGTCACGGCCCGCAAACATCTGCTGGGAGATAAACTCGAGAAGGGAACGATCTATATGTCCGACCAGACACACCATTGTGTAGCCAAAGTGGCGAAACTTGCCGGAATTCCGGAGAAAAACATCAGAAAATTAGAAACAGATGAAAATTTCCATGCGGTTCCGGAATATTTTGAGATGGCCATCAAGAAGGATCTCGACGAAGGAATGAAACCCTTTCTGCTGGTGGGCAATGCCGGAACCACGAATACGGGTGCCGTCGATCCTTTGATGGATTTGGGGGAGGTGGCCAGGGAATTTGGATTATGGTACCACCTTGATGCGGCCTACGGAGGGTTTTTCAATATCTGTCCTGAAGGGCAAAAAGTGCTCAGGGGAATCGAGGATTCCGATTCCGTCGTGCTCGATCCCCACAAAGGCCTTTTTGTGCCCTACGGGACAGGAAGCCTGTTGGTCAAGAGGGGGGAACTCCTCCGGAAGGCCCATGCGATGGCGGCTGATTACATACAGGATCATCCTCTATCGGAGGACGACTGGGATACTGCGGACTACTCTCCCGAGCTGTCCCGTTCTTTTCGGGGACTGCGCGTCTGGCTTCCCCTGAAGTATTATGGTGTCCAAGCCTTCCGGGAAAATCTTATCGAAAAACTACACCTGACGCAGTGGATGTATCGGCGCTTCGAGGAAGAGCCTAAATTTGAGTGTTTGAGCCCCCCGGATCTTTCGGCCATCGCTTTTCGATATCATCCCCAAAAAGGAGATAGGGAAGCCTTCAACCGTCTGTTGTTGAAAGCATTGGTGGCGAGCAAAAAGCTCTACCTCTCCTCTACCTTATTGAACGGCGAGTTCGTTATCCGTGTTTGCATTCTTACTTTCCGTACCCATAAATCCGAGGTGGAAAATGCTTTCGAGCTTATCCGGAGTACAGCCAGGCGATTAGAGGCGGATGCTTAGGATAGACTTGTCCCTCAAAATGAATGGGATTCGCTCGGATATCGAATTTTAGGGATGGAGAGATTCGGCCCCGTCTTATTCGAAAACCTTTTTAAGGATATCCACGATCTCGAGGGCGTACTCCACTTCGGTCAGAGGGATTCCTTTTTCCTTGGCAATGTTGGTAAATCGTCCGTCTTTATTGCTGTCGGCGACCACGATGATGTAGTCGGCAAAGGGGGCCACCGCATCGATCATCCGCTCGTTGTCGCTTCCCGGGGCACCTCTTCCGGATGTCCCGGCTGCATGGAGGGCGATGACAAAAATATTGTTCTGTTGGCAGTATTCGATGATCTTTTCCAATCGGTTGACTTCTGCTTCGACGGTTAAACCGGAAGCTCCCATTCCTTTCAAGCTGGCACCGATAGCAAAAATGATGGTTTTATAGGGAGTGCCCTTGGGATAGGCGTCTAAGTCCGTGTTCACCTCGACATGAAAGCCCGGACCTGATTCCTTGTCGGCAAGACCGACCCCTGATTTGACAAGTTCTACAGAAGGGGCGTCACAGTAATCATATGGTATACCCGCTTCTTCACAAATGACATTCAAGGTATCGACATCCGTACTCTGTCCCGCAGAGGTCGTGAGCACCGGGAGATTGGCCTTAGGAACATCCGATTGAGCCGCCGCCAAGGAAGATAAAAAGAAGATGAGGCCCAAAAGCAACGAAAAGGACAGGATTGATTTTTTCAGTATTTTCATCTTTTTATTTCTCCTTTTATGATTTTGACTGGTTTTTCCAGAATTTATTCAGGTTATCTTCTCGAATGATTCGAAACCCTTTTGTTACTCTTCCTGGGGCTTTAATTTATCATACTCGATGATTTTTTTTAGCCACCAATCCGGATACTGGATACGGTTGAATTCCCGGGTCTTCACATCGTAGATGAACATCTTGTTGTACTTGACGAACAGATCATCACCCAGTTTCCACCAGGCATCCACCACGCTGTTGGCGTTGTTCAGGCAGTAATCGGTCAAAAACTCCTTGGCTTGGGCAGGATTCTTTTTGAACAGCTCACCGGCGATTTGGTCGATGACCGGCAGCTTGTCCATCGCAGCGCCCTCCCACTTTTCCTGGACTTTTCGTACATCCTCTATAGCCAGAGAATATGCCACGTTGGTGTGGAAATCCACGTAGTCGAACGCCCATCTGGCCGATTCCCGGTTGAATTCCCAGTGGTCTCCTATCTCGAAGGAATGGGGGATTCCGTTGATCCCGGCATAAAGGGGCATGAAGCAGGAGGTGTCCTGGGCTCCGAAAGCCAGCCATACGATTCCTCCGATGGGGTGGGGAAGCCACCCTCTAGACTGGGTGACGGTCACATACTCGGCCCGGTTGTCGCTGATGAATCGCTTGGTGTTGAAGTGTTCTCCTTCGAAGTCATAGGGTCTGGTCAGGTAGTTGGGGTTGGAGAAAGGACCTGCTTGGATGGTGTATCTCAGATCGAACATGGTATCATGGTATTTATCCCGGGTGAGCGCGATGACATCCTCGGCCGACAATTTTTTATCCGGTTTCACAGAAAAGGGAAGATCAAAGTTGAGTGTATCTGCACTGAATTTTTGGGAAGGCGCGACAAGGTCGAAGAACCGCCACAGACGGGCGTGCCACCCTCTGGTGTTGACGGCGCTGCCTTCACTATCTTCTTTGGTGGCATATGCTTTTTTCCAGTTAAAGGGCTCGCCACTATCAGGGTTATAGTACCCTTTTTCGACAGCGTAGGAGACGGCGTTGGGGGAGGCCAGGAAATAGTCGGGATTGTCCAGGTCGATCTCTCCAATACGCGACTCATTCGGACACACGCTGACATGATCGTCGGGAACCCTTTGGGCACACCATACAGCGCCAGGCTTGCCGCTCTTCGGCGTCCAAAGCGGACCTACGGGCATGATTTCGAAGATCCACACTTCTTTAGTATCGGCCACAGCCAGCATCTCTCCGGTATCGGTGAATCCGTAACCATACTGTTCACCCAGCGATCCCATGAGCTTGACGGCTTCCCGTGCTGTTTTGCACCGCTCCATGGCTAGCAGGGTCAGCATGGTGATGTCGAATTTTGCGGAAGGGGTGGGGTTGTTCATCTCATTTCGGCATCCGATGGTCGATTCTCCCATGGCCAGTTGTTGATCGTTCATGTACCCGAACGCTCCATGGAGATAAGCGTAGGTATGCTCTACCTGGGGGATTTCGACGCCGGTGAAGTTGTTTTTGTAAATTTCCCATTTCAGACCCTGTTCCGGAGGAAAGGTTTTGAACTGGTCGATATGATAGATCTTCTGGGTGGATTTTGGTTCGTGATCTGCAGCGGGCACATACCGCCAGGTCCAGTCACACAATCCGCAGTCGCAGGTATGGGTTGTCATCACCGAGCCATCGACCGAAGCGTCCTTTCCGACGATGATGACCGTGCAGGCATCCAGGGGTTTTTCGAGAATGGCCCTATCAATACCATTTCCCTCTGAGGGTGAAAAGGCTAGGATGATCGCCACGGCCGCGGTGGCAAACAAGATACAGCTAAAAACCAGGATCTTTTTTTTCGTCACTTTGTCCTCCCTTTGGTAAAAGATTGAGCTTTGACCCAAAGTCATGGGAAATTAAATGCAGATCTTGGTGCAAGGCAATGCCGGAGCGGAATTGAATGGCGTAAGAAAACTGAACTGGAGCGAAGACATTTCCCTGCACCTTAGAGTTATTCCTCATTCCCGTCCCTTTGGGAAAGCCTCTAAGATTTTATTGATGAATATATGGGCATTCAATTCAAATAGATTCTTTTCGGGTCCGCCTCGTCGGGATCGTGGTAGTAATACCCCACGCCGTTTTTGACCACCTCGGCGTATTTCGGCACATTTTCGACAGATATGGGCTTATCCGGAAATTTTTTGCTGTATTGACGCATCAGCTCCAATACCACCGAACAGTGCTGTCCCACCCTTTTGGCCATGGGCCATCCTGTCTCATCATACGGCACGAACAGTTTCCCTTCCTTTGCCAGGCTCAACAGGAAGGGGTCCTTGCCATCTAGAAGAAGTTCCACGGTTTTCGGTCCTGTTGGCTGGTCGAGAAAGGGGATGGGTGCTTCCAGAAGAAAGGGCATGGCATCCGAATAATCGCCGATCTCCCGGTGGGAAAGCCCCCTGAACCCGGTAGGGGAGGGTTCGACATGGTTGTCGAATTTTTCCATGGCCTTGACCGTTAAAGAGGTCAGGGTAGCGATCCGTGTGGATTTGTCGGGCGCTACGATACAGTTGGTGACCGGGAACATGGTCTCCGCTCCATGGAGATCGATGGCCACATCCACATTTTCCTCCCGGATGACCTGCATGGCCGCATAGGTCACCTTTTCCATGAGCGGCCCGTTCGGCCTTCCCGGCCAGGTGCGGTTGGTGTTGCGGGCGTCGATGAAGGAGAGGAGCTGCCTGTCGGGGTAGTGGATATAAACATCCGGATCAGGCCATTGGTCCAGCCAGGAAGCATCCCTGTTCCCCATCCGGAACTTTTTGCTTCCCCACTCCGTTGCGATCTCGAAATAGAGTGGATAGCCATCTCCAGGCCGGGTGTTCAGGCTGGCGCTGTGGTTGAATTCAGGAATGATGATCAGGGTCCCTTTTTCCACCACGGCATTTTCGAGAAAGATTAAACTGGAGAGGATGGCGGCCGGCTCGTTGGCATGGGTGTTGGCCATTATCAATACTTTTCCGCCCTCTTCTCTGCCTTTAAGGAAGAACACATAGGTGTCGGCCATGGTTCCCTTGAGGCCTGGGCAATAATCGCTCAATTTTTTGACCTGCGAAATGCCGGGTCCGGCCACAAGAGGCAGTTGGAAATGCCGGTGCCTGTAAAGATCCACTCCCCCCACTATCATCAAGGCTCCTATGAGAGCCAGAAACACGATCTTTGTTAGCCAAATGCGCTTCATCGTTTTTTCCGTTTTCATTTAACCCGCAGCACCCTAAGAATGAGAGGGATCAGAACCAGCAGATAAAGGATCATATCATTGGCGCTTTTTTTCTCTTTGATAAAATTCCAAAGCAAGATACCTATCAGATAAACGCATATCACGTAATAGAAAATCATGATCAGAGGCATGGTTTCATCTCCCTGTCACATACTCCATCTTACCAGAAAATCCAGTTTGGCGCTGAATACGACCATCAGGATGCCCACGATGGTTATCACGATCCAGGGAAGCCAGGTGCTTTTCAAGAAAGACCAGTAGCTGCCCTTGTATTCGGAGACCATAACAGAGAGCCGTCCGATCAAGGCAGTGGGCGGCAATCCGTCGCCCAGCGGCCAGAGAAGGCTCAAGCCGGCCAGAGCGACCGTGGCATGGAGGCCTATGGAATCCAAAAACCAGATGAGCGGTATACCCAAAATGGCGGCTGCCCCATAGGTCAACACTCCCTCTGAAACCGGGATCACCACGGCCAGGGAGATGAACAGCAATACAAGCGGCGTGCTGATGACAGCAAAAGAGAGCAATCCCCGTACACCTGTAGCGGTCATAATCTGCTGGAGCATACCCACAACGATCATTGTGGCCAGCAAAGGAAGGAGCTTTTTCATGGTATCGGCCGAAAGTTTGAGGATGTTGATCCTTTTCGGGCTGAGAAGCCAGGCCGCCAAGGCGGCTACCGTAAATTCCAGGGGCAATCCCAATATGGGGATATCGAAAGGCCATATACGATAGGCCATGACGAGACCGAAAAAGATAAGAAAGGGAACGAGCACCCGCCACCAGCTCATTTTTGCCGGGACCTCGGGCATTTCTTGCAGCACGGTTTCCCGGTCCATCCTGCTTTCTCTCTTCCATCCCAGAGTGAGGACCGTGAATATGCCCAAGATGAGAACTGGAATACCCAAGGGGAGTTCGAAACCCACATAAGGGATGGCTGTCCCAGCGCAGGTGATCATGGCCCAGATATTCACGGGCGGGGCTGCCGCACTCAAACCGGCGACGATAAAAATAATGGCTGCCACCTTGCGTTTGGGAATCCCGAGATACCCGAGGGCTAGCGCTGTCGGGGCTCCTACCACCAGTAGGGACACACTTCCCGCACCAGTGAGAGCGCCCGGAATGAGGATGATGATCATCAGGAGAAGCAGAGCTACCATGCGGACATTATAGAAATACTTGATCGTGGCCCGTACCACATAGTTTACTCCGCCGGACTCATTGACGATGGCCATGAAAATGGTCGCCGTGGAAAAGACGAGGATAACATCCAGGTATGTAAAAGAGCCTTCGACAAGATGACGGGGCAATTGGAGCAAAGGGGGAGTGTCCAGAAAAGCGCCGGCGATGCCTCCGGCTACGGCCGAGGCAAGCATGCTGATTTCGACGGAAAGCCTGTTCGCCTTGGCCACGGCGTAGGCGGCGACCATAATGATGAGAATGATACCGATCTGAAGCTGCATGGTTAGGGGCAATTGTATAGTTGCTGTGACGGGTTAGTCAAGAAAAAACCAAAATTACCTTCTATCCCTCCTTATCTTGCGGGTGTGTTCGGGATAGACTGGAGAATGTGAATAAAAGAAGGAATTTATATGCAAATGCCTGGAAATTTATCCATATCTTATGATAAATAGAAAAGGAGAGGGATTTTTATGGCGAAATTTTTTCTTTGGCTGATTTTGCTGGTGCTTTGCTGGCCCCTTGCCCTACTGGCCTTGCTCCTTTATCCGATCGTGTGGCTGATTCTCATTCCCTTCCGGCTCATCGGCATAACCGTGGATGCCGTCTTCAGGTTGCTGAAGGCGATCATCACCTTTCCGGTTCGAGTTCTTAGGGGGCCGAGAAAATAGTCTCCCTTCGTGCAGTCATCCATCGAGGAGGAATTTTATGAAAAACATATCTCGACGGGATTTCATCAAAGTATCTTCAGCGGGCCTGTTGGGGACAGCAGTAACCCTGGGCATGCAGTCTTGCCTGGGCACCGCAGCCAAGCCGAATTTCGTGTTTTTTATGACCGACGATCAGAGGTGGGATGCGATGAGCTGTGCGGGAAACGAAATACTCAAGACTCCCAATATGGACAGGATTGCCCAGGAAGGCGTTCGTTTCGAGAACATGTTCGTCACCACATCCCTTTGCGGTCCGAGCCGGGCCTCTTTTTTGACTGGAAAATATGTCCACAATCATGGTGTCCGGCTGAACGGCGGAGAGCTTTCTCTTGATCAAAAAACATTTCCCGAATGGCTCAAAGAAGCCGGGTACGAGACGGCATTCATCGGCAAATGGCACAACAAAGACCTGGGAAAAGGACGAGGATTCGATTACACCTTCGGTTTCGAAGGCCAGGGTCGGTATCACGATCCTATCATCTCTGAAAACTTCGGCCTTCCTGAAGAATACAAAGGCTATGTAACGGATATACTGACGGATCACGCCATCGAATTTCTGGAAAAGGAGCACGATAGACCGTTCTGCCTTATCCTTTGGTTCAAGGCCCCTCATCGAAGCTGGCTCCCGGCCAAGAGATTCGAAAACGTGTACGAGGATATCAAAATGCCCGAGCCTCCGACTTTTAACGATACATACGAGGGTCGGCCGGATGCGGTGAAAAATGCGGACATGAAAATCGGCGATTTCGAGGATGTCCCCGATCTGGATACTTTTCTAAAAAATTACTACCGTACCCTTCTGGGAGTGGACGAAAATGTGGGACGGATTCTGGACACCCTGGATAAACTGGCATACACGAAAAACTCGGTGGTGATTTACAGCGGGGACAATGGATTCTTTTTAGGGGAGCACCATTTTTTCGATAAAAGATTGATGTATGAGCCTTCCATCCGGGTTCCCCTTCTGGTCCGGTATCCCAGGATGGTCCGTCCGGGAACGACCAACCAGGAGATGGTCCTGAATGTGGATGTGGCCCCTACCATCCTTGACCTTTCCGGCATAGAACTCCCCCCAGAGATGGATGGAAAAAGCCTGAAGCCGCTTCTGGAGGGGAAGGGTGTTCCCTGGAGAAGCGATTTTCTGTATGAGTACTACGAATACCCTGCCGTTCATATGATTCGAAAGAACCGGGGGATCCGGACCAAACGCTGGAAATACATCCATTATTTCGAAGATCCAGAGGAGTTCGAACTCTATGATATTCAGAATGACCCCAATGAGGTGAATAACTTGTATTCCAACCCGGCCTACACGGATGTGGTCGCCCAATTGAAGGAAAAGATGATTGAACTCCGGAGAGAATTGAAGGACCCGGATCTGACAGACTGAATAAAATAATCTAGTAAAGAGAGGAGGGC
This sequence comes from uncultured Eubacteriales bacterium, assembly GCA_964400735.1. Classification (GTDB taxonomy): domain Bacteria; phylum Acidobacteriota; class Aminicenantia; order Aminicenantales; family Aminicenantaceae; genus CAYNVQ01. Next base: position 355,367 of record CAYNVQ010000004.1, read on the forward strand.
GGATGTCCCTATTGAGAGACTATTTTTTCCCACATTGGAAAGTTTTCTTCTTGGTGTCCGGACTGCTTTTTGCCGTTTCCGGGATAAAAGCCCAGAGAACGGAAAAGCCCGTGCTTCACGGCAGTCATTGGGTGGCCATTACCGGAAAACCTTTGGCGGCCACGGCGGGAGCCATGATCTTCCAGCAGGGCGGCAATGCCGTCGATGCTGCTTGTGCCATGCTAGGAGCCACCTGCACCATGTATGATGTATTGAGTTGGGGAGGGGAGACCCAAGCCCTGATCTACAATCCCCAAACCAATAAGGTTATCGGCGTCAATGCTCTGGGAGTCGCTCCAACCGGAGCTACGGCCGAATTTTTCAAGGAAAAAGGGATGGAATTTCCCCCGAGTTATGGTCCGCTGGCGGCTGTTACGCCGGGAACGCCCGGTGGCCTAATGGTCATGCTGGCAGAATTCGGAACCATGAGCCTTGGAGAAGTCCTTTCCCCTTCCATCCAGATGGCTGATGGCTACCCGATCGAAGAACAGTGCGCTAACAGTATAGAAAGAGGCAGGAGGCAGATTAAACAATGGCCCTATTCCAGGCAGGTTTTGCTCCCCCATCTCGGCGAGGGCCGGGAGGCCCCCTATCCTGGAGAAATCTTCCGCCAGCCCGATCTTTTGGACACGCTGAAGAAATTGGTGGAAGCCGAACGCAAAGCTCTGGATGCGGGAAACAGCCGTAAGGAGGCCATCTATGCCGCCTATGACCGGTTCTACAAGGGGGACATTGCCCGGGAGTTCGTCAGGGGGTGCCAGGAACAGGGCGGCCAGATCACCATGCAGGACCTGGCTAATTGGCAGGTATATCTCGAAGAACCAGTGAAGTCCACCTACAAGGACATCGAGGTTTATAAACTAACGACCTGGGTGCAGGGGCCGGTCCTTCTCCAGATGCTGAACATGCTGGAAAATTTCGACCTCCAGTCCATGGGTTACAACAGTGCCCGTTATATCCATACGCTCTATCAGGTGATGAATCTGGCGTTTGCCGACCGTGATTTTTACTACGGCGACCCTTATTTTCCGCCCGAAGAGCCGATAAAAGGCCTGCTCTCCAAGGAATACGCCAAAGAAAGGATCAAATTAATCAACTGGGAGCAAAATGATTCATCGATAGGGCCCGGTGATCCTTACCTTTATGAAGGGAAGAAGAATCCCTATTTAAAATATGTGGAAGGATTTCATGAGGCATGGAAAGCCAGACAGGATTCCGAAAGAATGACCTCCGAGGAAGCGGAGGCTCTGGACGAACTCTTCCATTCCGGTACCACATCTATTCAGGCAGTTGACAAAAGCGGCTGGGTAGTGTCAGTGACGCCCAGCGGCGGCTGGATACCGGTCTGTATCGCGGGAAGAACGGGAATCGGAATGAGCCAGCGGGCGCAGAGTTTTGTGCTGGATGAGGCCAAAAACCCCTTCAATGTCATCGAGCCGGGTAAAAGACCCCGGGCTACCCTGACCCCGAGCATTGCCCTGAAGGACGGTAAACCCTTTATCTCCTTTTCCATCCAAGGGGGCGATACCCAGGACCAGAACTGCCTCCAGTTCTTCTTGAACATGGTCGAGTTCGGAATGAACGTCCAGCAGGCGTGCGAAGCCGCCAATATCGTCAGCTACCAAATGTACAGCTCTTTCGGCAATCATGCGGCGAGCCCTGGAAGACTGCAGTTGAACGAAAAGGTGCCTGAATGGGTCAGGGATAAGTTGAGAGAGATGGGGTACAGACTGGATTTCAGCCGTTATACTTCAGGTCCGATGAATGCGGTCTTCTTTGACTGGAAACACGGCACATTCTGGGGAGGGTCCAGCAATCACGGCGAGGACTATGGTATCGCTTGGTAAGCAAGAACGAGGACTTCTTTTCCCTTTTTTCGATTCTCAAAAACTTATCTGGATCTGGTCATAAATTATTTTAAAAAAATTTTATCTATTAAATCAGCATTTTTAATTCTACGGGCGAGCCTATATTGCAGGGTAGAATAGGTTGGCCTTGACTCGTGAATAATCTAGGTTAGTTATGCTGGCTTTCTGGCCTGTTCCGGCAGTGGACCAGTGTGAAATTCGATGTTCATTTTTGTTGATTGAAAAAGATTTTTGAAAAGATTACAATCTTCGAAAGCGATGAGCTGGCGCAGAACCATTTCCCCGGCCAATCATAAGGTTCTTCCGATCCTAGCATTATTTATTCTGTGTTCTTCAATTCTATGCTATTCAATTGATGGTAGGCAGGATTCAGGGAAAGACCAGGATGGTGAGAACAAGAATGACCTGATTTTACTTCCGATCGCCTATTACACACCCTTAACCAAGATTGCTGGCGGCTTTGGCGGAATTTATTACTTAAAGAGCCTGGAAGATCGATTGAAGGGATCTCCTTCCACTATTTTCATGGATCTCATCTACACCCAGAGGAAGCAGATCGTGTGTGAAGTCACACCCAGCCTTTATTTTAAAGGGGGAGATTTTCATCTGACGGGTTATCTGGGATTCAAGGATTTTGCGGACAAATTTTACGGAATCGGATCCAATACCACCGAGGATATGGAAGAGGATTTCGGGTATCAAAGTCTTAAGATAAACGTGTCCATCCGAAGGAGATACGGATCTTACCTGTACCTGGGGCTTCAGTATGATTTCGAATCTTTCAAACCCACCCAATTCAAGCAGGAAGGGATTCTGGATTCAGGTGAGGTCAATGGAAGCGAAGGAGGAAATGTTTCCGGGCTGGGCGGGATTTTCATTTGGGATAGCCGCGATGACGTATTTTTTCCCACAAGCGGAATGCTTCTGCAGGCGTCAGCCACCCTTTTTGCCCCCATTCTGGGCGGCGATTATCGATTTCAACGGTTTTCCGTTGATTTTCGTCAATATTTCACCCTGTTTTCTAACCACGTTCTAGCCTGTCAAGAAAGCATCCAGTCCTCTTCAGGAGCAGTCCCTTTCCAATGGCTTCCCATCATGGGCGGCCCTTGGGTGATGCGGGGATATATCCTCGGGCGATTCAGGGATAAAAATTCAATCGTCATTCAGATGGAGTACCGCCTTCCGCTAGTGTGGAAATTTGGCATGGCGGTTTTTCTTGGCTGTGGGAACGTGGCCCAAAGAATGAGCCAATTCAGATTGGATGAATTTAAGTTGGCCGGAGGTTTCGGGATTCGATATCGTCTCCTTAAAAAATTCTCCACCAATATACGGCTGGATTTCGGGTTTGCCAGAGGGTCTTTCGGCGTCTATGCCATGATCAACGAAGCATTTTAGATACGGTGCTGTCAATATGGGGGCGTCCCATCTAGGGACACCCTATATTTCAATATTTGCTTTTTATTAACGGAATATTATAGAGTGTCCCTGAATGGAACGTCCCCTGTTGTTCTCTAAGGACGGTTTCGGAAGGCTGGGTTAGGTTGGGTCAGGGGCTTCAACGTCGTATCGACATTTCCCTGCTCCTTTGTTCCACTTTTTTCTGCCGTCACTGTGGGACAAAGCCATTTTTTTAAAAGGAGGTTAAGAGTGAGAAAGAAGAATTTTCAGATCATCGGTTTTATCCTAGCTTTCTTCCTGCTCGAGGTTTGGGGATTCGGCGGACAGAAAGATTACAAGCTGCTGGATAAAGAAACCTACATGGAGATGGAATCGGTGAGGAGCCCGAACATATCCCCAGACGGAAAGCTGATCATTTTTACCCGCAGTTGGGTGGATAAGATTCAGGATCGTCAGGCGAGCAATCTCTGGCTCGTGGATGTCGAAGGGGAGAGGATCCGCGAGCTCACCCATGGGAATTGGAGGGATTCTTCTCCTGTGTGGTCTCCGGATGGAAGAAAAATCGCTTTTCTTTCCGACCGGGATGGAACGAACCAAATCCATGTGATGTGGCTCGACACTCGAGAGGTGGCTCAGCTCACCCACATCCCGCTCAGCCCAGGAAATTTGAACTGGTCTCCGGACGGAAAGTCGCTGGCCTTCACCATGTTTTTAGAGGACAGAGATCCTGTCCTATCCGTCAAGCTCCCCGAAAGGCCGAAAGGCGCGAAGTGGGCCGATCCGGCCATCATTATCGACAGGCTAAGCTGGAGAAGGGACGGCCGGGGACCCGTGCCTAAGGGGTATTCTCATATCTTCGTCATCGATGCAGAATTGGGCGGAACACCGAAGCAGGTGACCTCAGGGGACTATTCCCACAACGCCCCCCAGTGGTCGGCTGATGGCAAAAAGATCTATTTCAGTGCCATCCGTAAGCCAGATGCGGAGTATTTGCGCGGGGATTCGGAGATCTACTCGGTGGACTTGGAAACTCTAGAGATCAAGACGCTAACCGACCGGAAGGGGCCGGATTTCGGACCTCAAATCTCTCCGGATGGGAACTGGATAGCCTATACGGGTTATGACGATAGAAATTACACCAGCCATCTTTCCAGCCTTTACCTTATGGACTCCGAAGGCGGCAGAAAACGTCTTCTAGCCGGAGACCTTCCCAATTCCCCTTCCAGCATAACCTGGGCGCCAGATGGCTCCGGTGTCTATTATTTGATGAGGGAGAAGGGCGTTTCGAATTTATATTATGTTTCAACGGATGGAAAGATTAAAGAGATCACACAGGGCGTCCATTATCTCTCCGGAATAAGCCTGGCAAAAAACGGGCGGGTGGCGGCCACCAGGTCCACGTTTTATTCGCCCGATTATTTGGGCACCTTCACCCTGGATCAGCCGGACAGGTTTGTGAAGCTGGTGGACGTCAACGAAGATATTTTGGCCAACGTTAAGCTCGGGGAGGTTGAGGAGCTCTGGTTCAAGTCTCAGGATGGCCTCGACCTGCAGGGATGGTTGATCAAGCCGGCGGAATTTGAATCCGGCAAGAAATACCCGATGGTTCTGTATATCCACGGCGGGCCCTGGGCCATGTATTCCGTGCGTTTCGATTGGGCCTGGCAGAATTTCGCGGCCAACGGATATGCTGTGCTATACATGAATCCGCGGGGAAGCACGGGATACGGACAGGATTTCGTCAACGGCATCCAGTTTTCCTATCCCGGTGAGGATGGCGACGATCTTATCGCCGGTGTAGATGCGGCCATCGCCAAGGGCTTCATCGATGAGGATAATCTGTTTGTCTGCGGAGGAAGCGGCGGAGGGGTGCTGACAGCCTGGCTGGTGGGACATACGGCTCCCGATAAGTTCAGAGCAGCGGTTTCCATGCGGCCGGTGATCGACTGGCATTCCTTCGTGGGGACGACCGACGGGTCGAGCTGGTACAGGCAGTTTAAAAAATATCCCTGGGAAGACCCGATGGAGTATGCGCTCCGTTCCCCGCTGCATTACGTGGGAAATGTGAAAACCCCGACCATGGTAATGACTGGAGAAGCTGACCTGCGCACGCCGATGGGACAGAGCGAGGAGTACTACCGTGCCCTGAAGATGCTGAAGAAGGACACGCTTTTGGTGCGGATGCCGGGTGAGTTTCACGGTTGGAGACGGCCTTCACACCGTCTCCTTCAGCAGCTTTATCTTCTGGCCTGGTTCGAGAATTATCGAACCAATTAGGAAGAGGATTTTTCTGCCGATGTCCTGTGATCGTTGTTGGGGAATCTTTCCGTATGATTTTCAGACGAGAAATCTGAGCTGGCCGTTTTTGATGAGGCTGATTTCATGGCACATGAATTTAATGACATTCATGTCATGGGAGATGAAGACATAGGCGAGGCCCCTCTGCCTCTGCAAATCCTTGAGAAGATTCAGGATCTGAGCCTGGACCGAGATGTCCAGGGCAGATGTGGGCTCGTCGAGGACGATGATTTCCGGATCGAGAAACAGTATCCTGGCCAATGCCACACGCTGGTTTTGCCCACCCGATACTTCACTGGGATATCGGACTAGAATCTCTTCGTCCAGCCCTACGGTCTGGAAGCTCTTTTTAATCGTATCCGTCCATTTTTCCCTTGGAAGTTCAGCCAGGTTAAGGACTTCCTCCAGCGATTTCTGGATCGTCTTTTTTGGATTGAGCGATCCCTCGGGGTCCTGGAACATCATCTGGACTTTTTTTCTGAATATAGAGAACTCCCTCTTTGTGATTTTATTTAAGGATTGTCCCTGATAGAGGACCTGTCCTCCGGACGGTTTTTCGATGGCAGCGATTATCTTTCCCAGCGTTGTTTTTCCTGTACCCGATTCGCCCACTATACCGAAGGTTTGACCTCCTTGGACTTTGAATGAGACGTTCTCCAAAATATTCTCAGGTTTATGGGCGAACAGACCTGTACGGAAGGTCTTTGAGATTTTTTGAACCTCTAGCTGTACAGCACACATTTGACGTCTCTTTTTTTGTCCCTGACAAAATCCGGTTTTTTTATGACACAAATTTCTTTCTTATAGGGACACCTCGGGTGAAACTTGCATCCTTCAGGAGGCCTGATCATAGAGGGAGAAGTTCCCGGTATGGGTTTAAAACCCCGCCGGGGAAGGCTTTCCAGCAATCCTATCGAGTAGGGATGAAGGGGTTTTTTGAAAAATTCCTCTGTCGGCCCTTTTTCGACTATTTCTCCGGAATACATGACGGCTGTCCTGTCGGAGATTTCCATGACGGCATCGAGGTCATGAGAGATAAACAGCATGGATGAATGGCCCATTTCTTTGACGAGTTGGAGCTCCTGAAGGACCATCGTGCGCAGACGGGAATCCAGTCCCGTCGTGGGTTCATCTGCTATGATAATTTGAGGATTCAGGATAACGGCCATGCCTATCAGAATCCTCTGTTTCATCCCTCCCGACATTTCATGGGGATAGGCCCTTAGGGCATTATCCGGTCCCTTGAAACGAAGCCTTTTAAGCAACTCTTTTGCCGTTCTGATAGCATTCTTTTTTTTCATCCCCCTGTGTACGATAAGCGGCTCTGTCATCTGGTGCCCGATCGAGAAAACAGGATTCAAGGCCAGTGAAGGATTTTGCATGACCAGAGCGACCTCTCGTTCTCTGATCTGAGCGAGTTTTTTTTCTCTCAATCGAAGGAGGTCTTGGTCCTTGAAGAGAATTTGTCCCCGGATTTTAGCGTTGGCGGGGAGCAGGTTCAGTATAGAGTGGGCGATGACAGATTTTCCGCAGCCCGTCTCTCCCACAAGAGCCAGGGTTTCTTCCTCGGGGAGCACAAAAGAGACATTGTCGACGGCCTTGACCGGCCCCAGTGATGTGTCGAAAGTGATATCTAAGTTTTTTATGGCTAAGTGACTCATAGCAGCTTATTTCAATTCGATCCCTTTTTGCTCCTCGAAATAAAAACCCAGAAGCACGATAGAAAAAACGAACAGGACGATACAAATCCCTGGTGGCAAATACCACCACCACATCTCATTGACGAATCCTCCCTTGATAAAGGCAAAATTAATCATTAGACCCCAGCTCTTCAGGGAAGGATCTCCCAATCCGAGAAAAGACAGTGACGCTTCCGAGATCATGGCTGTGGCCACGGTTAGCATAAATTTAGGTACCACCACGGGAAAGATGTTGGGAAGGATATCCGAGAAAATGATATGGCTGTTTTTGAACCCGAGACATTTAGAGGAAGCCACAAAGTCCATTTCCCTGACCTGGAGAGTTTTGGACCGGACGACGCGGGCTGTCGAAGTCCACCACAGGAACCCAAGAGACAGCATGATGATCCAGAGGCTGGACCTTAAAAAGGCAGCCAGGATGATGATCAGGGGAATTCGCGGGATCATCAAGAAAATGTCGGTCAGCCCCATGAGCGCCTCGTCTACGGCACCCTTGAAATAGCCGGATACCAATCCGATAAAAAGACCCAAAATAGTGGCGATCGCTGCAGCGCCCAATCCGACGACCAGCGAAGCTCTGGATCCGTAAATCAGCTCGGAGAGGATGTCGTTTCCGATATCGTTCGTTCCCAGCCAATGGTTCGGACTGGGCTTTTCATAGGGTTCAAACCTTTCCCATGGATCGTGGGGTGCGATTATACCGGCGAAAAGAGAAACGAAGAGGAATAGAGCCACCATAACGAGTCCGAATCGATTCAAGGCGGTTCGTCTCTTCAAGGCTTCTCCCTCACTCTTGGATCGATAACTCCATAGAGAATGTCGGTAATAAAATTGGCCCCGATGACCGTGATGGTGATGAATAAAAAGCAGCCTTGCAGGACCGGATAATCCCGGGAAAGCAAAGCTTCGTAGATCAAGGTCCCCATTCCGTTCATCGAAAAGATGATTTCCACGAATAGGGCGCCGCTCAGCAAGAAACCGAAATCCAGGGCGACGAGTGTGAGCACGGGCAAAATAGCATTCTTGAAGATGTGCCGGAAGAGGATGGCGTTTCCGAGAAGTCCCTTAGCCCTGGCAAAAAGCACGTACAATTTTTCTTTCTCGATGATCACGCTTCCTCTCATGATCATGTAGTTCCGGGATGCGGCAAAAGCGCTCATGATCAAAATTGGAAGGAAAAGGTGCCTCAAAATATCGCCCACCGTCCCTGTTGCATAGAATCCTTTAAAGGGAAATAGCCCCCACTTGAAAGAAAAGATGTAGAGGAAGATGATTCCGAGAAAATACGGGGGGCTGCTGTAAACGGCCAGAAAAAACCAGGTCATGGTCTTGTTAGGAAGAGTGCTTCTTTTCCATCCAAAGAGCGCACCGAGCAAAGTTCCCAGAATGGCGCCCAGAATGATGGAAGGAACCAGAAGAGCCAGAGTCCACTTCATCCTGGACAGGATGAGAGGGATGACTTTTTGGTTGAAGTGATAGGAATAGGCGAGATCGAGGGTGAGGATATTTTTCCAGTACTGAAAAAATTGAACGGTTAGAGGCTTATCCAGTCCCAGTTCGCTCCTCAGTTCCTGTACAGCCGTTTCACTGAGGGTGAATTCTTCGCCAAGAAGGTTGGTGAGCGGATCGCCGGGCATGGCTCTGGGGATGATGAAATTGAAGGTAAAAATGATAACAAGGGCTAGAAGGTAGCGGATACATTTCTTGGTGGAGATGAACATGCCCTAACACTATACTTCAAACACCCAGCTTTTTGCCAATACTCCTATGACGAGGTCCACATTTGCGAATAGAGAATCGGTTAGGAGGGCTGGGAGACGGCCTATACTGACTCCAGCAAAATTTATTGTGGACTAAAGATAAATATAAATGTATCTTTTCTAGACTTGTTGCCAAGTTATAAATTCAGCCGAATTCTCTTTGATTCCAGCAATGATAATTTCTTTGTTTAGATTGTTAGCCCTAACAAAATAATTATAGATTCCTTTTCCTAACTTCTTTTTGGGATTGATATCCTTCGAGAATGTTTTTACTAAACGAATAAAGCTTTCACTAATTTCTTTAGCTCGTTGCTTTGAAGTTTTATTTTTGACGATTAGAACAAGCTCTATTTTGCTGCCTTTTTGCGTTATAACTGCATCAATAACATTTTCTTCTTTTTTTATGATATTGATTACTTTAAGTTTTTCTTCCTCCTTGATTTCTGGAAACATCAAACTCGTAATTTCTATTTGATGAGTGTACTCGGCTTTTAGGCAAGGTTCGCTATTTTCTACTTTTGCAAGTGAATCTATAGCAATTAATAAAAAGACAGGCATTAATAACAGAGCTGAAAATCTATTCCTCATTACACCCTCCCTTTCAAATAGTAGCATAATATCCTCTTCTAGATACTAATATAATTAAGTTGCCGTTTCAACCGCCATGAATCCAATGGCCTGCCTGACTTCCAGAAGCAGCGCAGAAATAAGGATGCTTCCTATGACGAGGAAAGATTCCTTGGCTTCGTGGGTTTTTAATAGGGAGGAAGAGAATCTTTCCGGCGAATTCTGAGGTTAAGAAAATTATTGATGTTATAAATGCCGTAGAGGGGGTTTGGAGACCAGCCGGTGAATTTTTTTTGATAGGGAGTCACGATACGGCTCCAATACAAGGCAATTGCTGGAAGATTCTCGGCATAATAATTTTGCACTTCAACCGCCAGTTCGTCGAGCCTGGCTTTATCGGTCGTCGAAAGGATCGCATCGCAAAGCCTTAAAAATTCGGGATTCTCGATATTGTGGAGAACGCCCTCTCCGGTTCTTCGGCTGTCGAAATATCCGGTGGCCCAGTTGGCATGCATGAACATCCCCCAGGGAGATGTCCGTGAGATCACCAGGTCATACTCATATTTGTCTTTTAGGCTCGTCCAGGTGTTATCGTCCACATTTTTCAAAAACGCTTCGATTCCGACTCGCTGAAGATAATCTTTGATCAGTTCGGCCAACCGCACATAGTCTTCGCTGATCAAGAGAGAAAGCTTGAGATCCATGCCTCGCCTATCTTCACGGATACCATTGCCGTCCCGGTCCAGATATCCCGTCTTTTCCAGGATCATATTTGCCTTTTGAGGGTCGAAGAGGCATTTTTCAGTCTCGGTGAATCCCGGCATAACCCTGGGCACAAACCCCTTGTTTGGAACCTCGCCGTAGTTCAATAGATCGAGCTTGATGATCTCTTTGTAATCAAGGGCGTAGGAGATGGCTTCTCTGAAGGATAAATCGGACATAGGTTCTTTTTTGATATTGAAGGCGAGAAATTTCAGCCCGAGGTGAGGTTCCTCCAAAAACTCGAAATTTCCTGTGGCTTTCAATCTGGCGAGATTGGGATATGGATAGGAAGAAGCATAACTGTAGAAGGTGTCCACCTCCTTCTTCTCCAGCGCCAGTGCTAACACATCTTTATTGTTGTACAGCTGGAGTACGATGCTGCTGATTTCTGGCCTTTGTCCTTTCCAATAATGGTTTTTCTGAAAGGATATAACTCCGGAATTCAAATCGATTCTTTCGATGACGAAAGGCCCACAGCCTATGATTTCGCCTGTCTGAATGTATCTCAAAGGATCTTCGACGACTCCCCAGATGTGTTTGGGCAGAAGGTTGTAGGTCGTGAAGTCGAAGTCGAGCCTGGTGTAAGGGCGAGAGAGCTTGAGCACCAGAATGTCATCTCCAATGGTTTGAACCTCGCTCACGAGATCTCTCATCCACCTGGCATAAGGAACCTCCTGGGCGAGAAGCTCGATAGAGAATTTCGCGTCTTCTGCCGATACTTTGGTTCCGTCGCTCCAGTAAAGATCGGGATCGAAATGGAAGGTCCATTCAGTCAGGTCGTTTGAAATCTCCCATCTGCTCACGATAAGCCCCTCGACCTGACCTCCTCGAGTCATGGTCATCAATGGGGGATTGGAGATCTGGGCATAAGCAGCTAAGCTCGAATCTCCCAGGAGGCTGGCTGATTTCAGCCTTTCTTTTGTGGTTCCAATAGTAAGGCTATCCCCATTTTTTTGTCGTGAGTTCTGTTCCACACAAGAAAGATTCAGAAGAATACCTATGAGGAAGAAGACAGAAAGATATGTCCGTCTATTCATGGGGGCTCAGAGATTCTCCTCCTTGTCTTCTTCTCTGATCGTCAGACCTGAAGGAGCGAAGGAGATGGGGATAGAATGAATTCCCTGTCCCAAAGAGTCGATCTCCCGCAGCATTCGGGATCTCAAGGATTCATCTTTGCTGCCTAGGATGGTCAAAGATCCGCCCTTTCCCCCTGCGCCGTTTACTTTCCATCCTGAAGCTTTGAATTTATGGGCAAGAGCGATAACCGCATTGGCCTCCTCGGAGATAAGACCTTCGTGCAGGGACCTCTGACACTCGTTGTTCTGGATCATGGTATCTCCGTAGCCTTCGAGGTCGCCTTGGAGCAGATGGTCCTTTGCCCTGGTAGCCAGAGCTCTCAAATCCCGGATGATTTTAAACTGAGCTCCCTTCTTTTCAAGGAAAGAGATGACCTCCTCATGCATGGCGGATGAGCTGTGGGATTGTCCCAGGTAAATTAAAGAGAGTCTTTTCCCTAGCTCCGTCCGGAGTTCTTCATCGAGATTCAGTTTCATCACATTCGCTTCGGGATATCTGTACATGTGGATGTAGCAAATCCCCCCGTGGGCAGCGGCCAGTTGATCCTGGATGCCGCTCTGCAAGCCGAGCTTTTCCGTTTCCACATTATGGGCCATGTAGGCGATTTCGTGCACCGAATGTTTCCGGGGAGACAGATGATCCAAAGCCCCGAGAAGAGCAACGCAAACCGAGGCCGATGTGCCAGTCGAGCTGCCAGCCGGTACATGGGAGAAAAGAGTTATATGGAGCATGACTTCCTTCTGTATGGGGACAGAACTGATGGTTCCTTGGATCAACGGATGCTGGTCAAAGGCAGGTTTTTCGGGATTCATCCACAATGCTTCGCCATAATTTTCCAGTCGCACCAAAACTCTCTGATCCAGATTTTCTTTATTTTCCAGCACTTGAAGACGAACCTCAACCAAAGGAAAAACGGCCATATTGAGAACCATCCCTTCTTCGGAGAACCACGTATCTGTCCAGCCTCCGATGTCATTGATGCGAATAGGGGCGATAGCGTGGATGGTTCGGAGGGGATTCATGACGCTGAATAATATATGAAGAATCAGTCTCCAAATCAAGGGGGTCAAGGGGGGACGCTCCTTAAGGAACCACCCTATTCCGGTGGTTACTGCAAAACTTGAACCAGGAAGAAAGCATGCAGGATGCTTTCCATAACTCGATAAAATTTGACATCGAGATTGTTCCTCAATAATATGACTCTATCTTTTTTTGGAGGGAGAAAGATGAACGATAGAAAAATCCGTCAGATCTATTTCCTGGGGACTCTTGCTTTAGCTTTACTTTTTCTTGTGATCGCCTGTCAGAAGGGACAAGAGACGCAGGAAAGCGGTTTGCGCTTCGAGCTTTCATTTGCCGAAGCGAGAAGCGCAGAGCCTTCGGATGGAAGGATGCTGCTTTTGATTTCAAATAATGAGGGCCGGGAACCCCGGTTTCAGATCAGCGACGGCCCCGATACTCAGCTTATTTTCGGAGTCGATGTGGAAGGACTGAAACCCGGAGAGGTTGCCGTGTTCGATGCCAGCGTTTTTGGGTACCCCCTGAATAGCCTCTCAAAGATTCCAGCCGGAGAGTACTGGGTGCAGGGGTTACTCAACCGGTACCAGACGTTTCACAGGTCTGATGGACACACGGTCAAACTCCCTCCGGATAAAGGGGAGGGGCAGCAATGGAGCCGAAAACCGGGAAATTTCTACAGCCAGCCCAAAAAGGTGTCCCTAGATCCTCGGATAAGCCAGAAAATCGAAATTGTCCTGGACCAGGAAATTCCTCCGAAACCAGATCCTGTAGACACCAAATACATTAAGCATGTGAAAATCCAGAGCGATCTTCTCACCAAATTCTGGGGAACGCCCATGTATCTGGGCGCCTGTGTTCTTCTCCCTGAAGGATTCGACGAACATCCCGAAGCGCGCTACCCGCTTGCCATCAATCACGGCCATTTCCCCTACACCTTCGGGGGATTCCGGAAGGAACCGCCGGACCCTGGCCTCGAGCCTGATTACAGCGCCCGGTTCGATTGGCCTGGATACAACAGAACCCAGCAGGAATACGCCTACAAGTTTTACCAATGGTGGATAGCGCCTGATACGCCAAGGGTTATCATCATCGAGGTCCAGCACGCCAATCCCTATTATGACGATTCCTATGCGGTGAATTCTGCCAATCTGGGCCCTTACGGGGATGCGATCACCTACGAGCTGATTCCTTACGTCGAAGAGAAATTCCGGGGAATCGGAGAGGGCTGGGCCCGCACCCTTTACGGAGGATCTACCGGCGGCTGGGAAGCGCTAGGTGTTCAGGTCTTCTATCCCGACGAATACAACGGTTGCTATGCAGCTTGTCCTGACCCGATCGATTTTCGTCAGTACTGCCTGGTCAACATCTATGAAGATAAAAATGCCTACTTTCTGGACAGTTTTTTCAAGAAGACGCCGAGACCCGGCCGGAGGAACTGGCTAGGAGAGGTCAGCTGTACTTTGGAGGAGACGAACCACAAAGAGCTGGCCATCGCCACCAAAGGAAGATCGGGCGACCAGTGGGATATCTGGCAGGCGGTCTATTCTCCTGTCGGGGAGGATGGCTATCCCAAACCCATTTGGGATAAAAGGACGGGGGAAATCGACCACGAAGTGGCTGAGTATTGGCGTGAGAATTACGACCTGGGATATATCCTGAAAAGAGACTGGGCGACCTTGGGCCCTAAACTCATGGGTAAGATTCATATTTACTGTGGGGACATGGATAATTACTACCTGAACAATGCGGTTTATCTGGTCGAAGATTTCCTGGAAAGCACGACAGACCCTTTTTATAACGGAGATGTGGATTACGGGGACCGAGCCGAACACTGCTGGAATGGAGACCATACACTGCCCAACGCCATTTCACGGCTGAGATACCACCAGATGTTTATCCCTCGATTTGTGGAAAGGATGCTCAAAACAGCGCCTCCTGGAGCAGATCTGGCGAGCTGGAGGTATTGATTTTTTAAGTTCTTGTCTGTTTCATGCGGTGAAGTCATTGACTGGGAGATCATCAGGCATGTTTTCCGCTCTAGTTCGGATCTTTAACGCCATCCCCCTATTGTTGTATAGAGATCAATTCTTTTTTTATCCTCCAGAGTCTGGATCGGAGACCTTATGCTCCACCAGGAGCATCAAAGAGAGTGGATGCTTATGAGAGAAGAAAAAGACGGAGAGAAAATCTCCATCATCAAACAGATCGTAACAAAATTGAAAGATGAGAATCTAGCCCCCTGGAAAGTGGAAGAAGAGCTGGGGAATGTTTACGGTATCGAGCCTGGGCAGATGTACACTATGGCGGCTCTTTGCCGCCAGCGATTTGTGGAGGATTTAACAGGAGAGAAATTCCGATATATCATCGTTCCGGACCGGGCCTACAAACAGGGTTTTCTTTGTGAAAAGGAAGGTCTGAGGTGGGAGCTGGATGCCAGAGACGAAAGCCGCACATGTTCGCTCTGTGGCTCTGATTTGAAGCCTTTGGCTCAATATGCTCCCCTGGTGGCGAATTATATCGGAGGAACAGAAGCCTATTTTTCCTATGCCGGACAAATCGACGTCAAAGGCGACGTTCAGAAAAAATTCACCAATCTTCTCGTTTACGGAACAGGGCTGGGCCCCATCGGAGTGACCAGAGGGTGCTATTTGTTGAATAAACTGGGCGGAGCCGAAGTAAGGGTGACCGAGTTGGCGCGGGCCGCCCGTTGCCTGGGATTCATTCTGGGGTCGGAAAATGCGCGAAGAAAGGCCATTGAGTGTATCCAGGCATTTTTACCCCAGGCCAGGAAAAAGATGCAGGAAGAGATGTCCGAGTTCGACGGCCAGATCAGTACGGTTGATTTTGATCAGGCCGAAACAGAAAGAGGATTTATTCTTTATGTGGAGTTTGTGGCCGATTTTCTCAATTTTCGCGGACATGGAGATATCAGCCGTGCTGTAGGTTCGATAAAGAAAGAGATAGAGCAGCGACTTCGGACCCAGGGCATCGAGTACAGCCTCAGTGTGATCGCTCAGGGACATGACGGGGACCTCAAACCCAGCCCCCAGAACAAAAGGGGGCGGTTCGTGTCGGCTCAACTTCGGATTCCGGCTTCTGAGTTTAAAGGACTGCTGAAGGTCGAGCCGGAAAAATTTCTCTCTTCCGTGGAGGTCGATGGCGTGGGGGCTCGAAGACTAGGCTGCCAATTTTATTCAGGAATGGGAGGTGAAATCATTCCTGCGGTTTACAAGGCCACCAAGGTCAATCCTCATAGCCCTTTGGTTTCTTGTTTTCAGAATATTCATTGTGGAATAGAGGGAGGAGATGTCCTCTATAGGGTAGAGCTGCCCAATGTAGAGGTGGGAGTCGTATCCTGCCGCGAAGGTCTGGTGTCACCCGTTGGCAGGGAGGCGATGCGGATTATGGGCATCCATACGGCCATAGAATTCACGGTTTCGGTGGCGGCCCAAGTACTGGCTGGAGAATTCAATCTAGCCCTGGAAATATCGAGAGAGAAATTGTACAACTGATTAGCCTGATTAATCTGGTGTAATTGAATATAGGATGGTTGAGTAGAAAATGACGAAGGACAGGCCCGACCATCGCTCGATGGACATCCCTGCCCTATTGAAAAACCTGGGTTATCTCAAGAAGCTAAAAAAGGGAGAGATCCTTTTCACCCCGAATCAGGCTGCCGCTGGATTCTACTATGTTCTATCCGGAGAGATACGCGTGTACAAGATGGATGAACAGGGCAGGGAAGTGGAAGTGGTCCGAGTGGGACCCGGCGGATTTCTCGGAGAAGCCATCGTTTTTGCCTTACCGATGTTTACGGCTTTTGCCCAGGCCGTGAAAGATTCTCAGGGGCTGTTTTTTGATAAAAAAGAAATCGACAAAGAAATCGAGGCCAATCCTGGCCTCGCCAAATTTTTTATAACTCTGATGGCCCACAAGTGTGTGGTTTTAAGCAACAGGATCGAATCGCTGGAGCTCAGGACGGTTCGTCAGAGACTGATTCAATACCTTCTCACCCGTTGTTCAGGAGATAATAGATGTCTGGTGGAGTTAAAGATCAAAAAGACGGAGTTGGCCAAGATTTTAGGCACAATCAGCGAGACCTTATCGCGCAACCTGAAACAGATGCAGGATGAAGGATTGATCGAGGTCAGAGGAAATAAAATCCTCGTCAAAAATTGCCCCTCCCTAAGAAACGAACTCACTCGTTAATCCCAAAAAATCTTTTTGACTTAAGTCAAGGTAAATGTTTCCCTGCCTGATTATTATTATCATGGAGCTTGAAATCTTAGAGAGGAGAAAAAGATGGCTAATAGACAAATTATCGAGATCGACAGGGAGAAATGCGACGGATGCGGGTTGTGCACAGAAGCCTGTGCCGAGGGCGCTCTGATGCTGGATGAGGAAGGCAAGGTTGTTTTGGCGAAGGAAATTTATTGTGACGGCATGGGAGCCTGTTTGGATGTCTGCCCGACTGGAGCCTTGAAGATTATAGAGAGAGAAGGGGAAGCGTACGATGCCCAAAAAACCTATCGCCATGTATTAAAGACCCGGGGCAGAGAGGCAGCAGAAAACGTGCACGGGATCCATTCGAGGGTGGATTCCCGGCATCTTCGGGAAGAAGGCCAGCAGAGTTCGATTCCACCCTTGGCCTGTGGTTGTCCGGGAAGCATGGCCCAGGAAATCAAAAAGCCGGCTTCTCCTCAGGATGGAATAACCATATCCGGTTCTTCCGAGTTGAGCCAGTGGCCGATCCAGATGCATCTGGTCTCTCCCTACGCCCCTTATTTCGATCACAGCGATCTTCTGATTGCCGCCGACTGCACAGCTTTTGCACTGGGGAGTTTTCATCAGGATCTCTTGAAGGGGAAAAAATTGGTCATTGCCTGTCCCAAACTGGATGATACCGCAGGGTATGTTGAAAAGATGGCTGAGATTCTTAAAAATAACACAGTCTATTCGCTCACGGTGGCGACGATGGTGGTTCCCTGTTGTTCCGGGCTGGCCCGGATGGCGGAAAAAGCCGTGGAGATGTCCGGGATTGGTGTCCCCATAAAGAAGATCGTCATCGGCATCGATGGAGAAGTCATGGCCGAGAAAAGACAGCCGGAACGAAAGGTTCCGTCAGGGCCGGTCCTCTCCTGATCCAGGGCAGTAAAGCTGGTCTGGATTAGGTTGGGTCGGAGTCTTCAATGCCGCTCCGACATTTCCCTGCATCTTGATTTGCATTTAATTTCCTGTCACTTTGGGATAAAACCAAAAAAGAAGAGAACCAGTTTGAAATCGTCCGGCTGACGAAACTTTTGTTGGCAATGATACGTATACTTACATGACAATAGGATTATCGAATTCTATAGAAAGGAGATATCTATGAAAAAGGCATTATCATCTCTTACCTTACTCGCTTTTTTGATAGGCTTAGGCGCTGCACTCTCCTATGGCCAAGATGTTGATCTGACCGGTACCTGGAGGGGATCCACCGAGGTCCCTGATCAAGGGACGGATGAGATGACCCTGGTGATTAAAAAGGAAAATGGTGAATTAAGCGGAACGGTTACTGACAGCTTCGGCATGATGATGGATACAGAATGTGAGGAAATGGAATACAAAGATGGAACGCTTACCTTCAACTTTACTATCTTTATGGGATCAGAATCGATGACTGTCTGGATCAATCTCACGGTAGAGGGCGATGAGATGAACGGATACTGGGAAGTGGCTGACGGGAGTCAGGGGGATATCCATTTCGAAAAAGAGAAATAGCCCCAGTTGAAAGTTATATAGATATAGGCCGGGCTCCCCGTTAAATCATTGAAATTTCTATAATATTTTATTCCTTGTATTAGAGTTATCCGTTGGAATTTTTGTCCTAATGTCAATGCATTGATTAATGTTACATAGTCATGGCAAGTGACCAAAGGGAATATGGCTGTCTTTGAGATTGCTTCGCTCTGCTCGAACGATGGATCGCCAAGTCGTTTCACTCCTCGTGATGAGACAGGAATTAGACAGAAATAAATACATTGGTAATAGCTGATTGTACCGGCATTTTTCATGGTTAATTCATTCTAAACAGTTGAGAATTGAGATTTCTCAAAGATAAAAAAAAATGGGGGAGTGTAATCGAGTTATGAGAAAAAAGAGCAGGATACTCCGTTTTCTTCTCTTCTTTTGCTTAAGCATGGGTCTAGTTTGGCCTCAGAACAAGATCGAGCTGAGCATACAAAAAGTTCTGGAGATTGGCCGGGATAGTCTTATGTTCGGTTCAATTGCCTCTGTCGTCGAAGATGAAGAGTCCAATTTTTATATCCTGGACAGGATGGAACACAAAGTTTACAAATTCTCGCCCGATGGGAAACTTCTCCTTTCTTTCGGGCGAAAAGGACAGGGACCGGGGGATTTTCAAAATCCTCACCTGCTCGCTTATTCTTCCAAAAGACAGCTCGTTGTCGCCGATGATCTTTACAATCTGTCATTCTTGAACCCGGATGGATCATTTATCGAGCGGATCCATCTGGACGGCCGTCTTGGTATCGGTTACATCGGGGAGGACCGGTTTTATGGCTGGGATTGGGAGGAGCAGGGCCGAAGCCAGGTCATGGTCGACAGCCGGAACGACATCATCGAGACTTTTTTCCATGTTTCGAGAGAGGCATTTTCCGCATCTGCTCCCGATAGCAGCGGCCGGTTGGTCATGTTCAATTATTCCCGGGAAGAATTTTCCCCTTCGCTCATTTTTGCCCATTCTGGCTCATATTCTGCCGTGGGAATTGGAGATACCTATGACATTTCTATCCTGGATGGACAGGGAAAGACCGTTGTCCGAATAAAGAGGGATATCGAAGCTGAAGATTTCAGCAAGAATGAAAAGCAATTTTTTGAAGAGGATATAGAAGAATACGGAAAGGAGCGCGGCTGGCCCAAAAGTGTCATCCGGGCCCTTCTAAAAAAAATTCCGGATAAAAAAATTTATTTTGACCAGGTTTTATTGACAGAGAAGTATGTGTTCGTCTTCAGAATCAAAAAGAATATAGCGGACGATGAAGGCCATATTCCGGCGGATCTTTTCACGATAGACGGAAAATTCCTGGGTGACGTCACAGTTGAGGAAAAGCCTGTTCATATATCGGACAAACACATGTATTTTGTCCGGTCGGATGAGGAAGGGAATGTGTTCTTGGAAAAGGCGACCTATCAGATCGGCCTGAAATGATGGGTGAGCTTCGTCGGTATGGAGGCGCCGCCTAAATGACGTGGTATCACCATATTTACCCAATATTCTTGTGTGACAAAGAGTTCGGGAATATTTGACAATAAATTTTTCAATATGCTATAAGCGCATTGTGAAACGTCGGTCTTGTTTTTTTATCCTGTTCGCTCTTTTTTTCTTCAATTCTCTTCTTTTTTCAGAAACAATTGTTATTCTCCATTCCAATGATACGCATGGGATCTATAAACCCTACAGAATCAAAACGGATGAGGGGGAAAGATGGGTGGGAGGGATGGAGGCGTGCTGTCATTATTTAAGCGCTATCAGAGAGAAAGAAGATCACGTCCTCTTCATAGACACCGGCGATATAATGACCGGTACTTTGGCCACGGAACTGGAATACAAAGGTGTGACCGGCGGGTTTATGATCGAGTTCCTCAACAGACTGCACTGTGATATCTGGTGTTTCGGAAATCACGAATTCGATTTGGGGCTGGAGAACGCACTGGGGCTTTCCCGGTTGGCCGAGTTCCCCACGGTCATGGCCAATATCGTGTATAAAAAAACGGGAAAGCCGATTCCTGTAAAGTCCTCCCATATCTTTAACGCTGGAAAAATAAGAGTGGGAGTAACAGCTGTTATGCAAGAGGCTTTTTTGGTAGAAGTTATGAGAGAACGCATTGAGGATCTGGACGTCCTCCCTGTGGTAGCCACACTGCGGTCCAAAATTCAGGAAATGGATAGAACAACTGATCTGATTGTCGTGATCTACCACGGGAGATTTCATGATGCGGTCAAAATTGCGGCGAATGTCCAGGGGATCGATATCTTGCTCGTCGCCTCGGAGGAGGGACGATTTGAGATTATCGATGGAACTCTGGTCCAGTCGACCTTCGGTCATCAGAAAAGTCTGGGGTATCTAAAGGTCGAGGTGGGAAACGATCGAGTCCGGGATCACGAGAATAGACAAATCTGGCTGTGGGACGATGGCCATTTGAATCCTTCCCCGTCCATAAAAGCCTTGGTCGAAAAAGTGGATGAGGCCATAGGATTGGAGTATGCCAAAGTTATTGGGAAATCCACCAGAGACCATCTGAAGGGAAAGAATTCCGGTGAAAGTGCCCTGGGAGATTGGATCACGGACGTCATGCGCTGGAAGACAGGAGCTGAAATCGCTTTTCAAAACACGGGGGGGATCAGGGACGATATCTTAGCCGGTCCGATCACCAAAGGAGATGTTTTCGAAGTGTCTCCTTTCCGGAACACTTTGGTCATGTTCGAGCTGACAGGACAAGAAATAAAAGATTTGCTCGAACACGATGTCGAGAAAGCCTGGGATCAACTTCAAGTATCCGGTTTGAAATATTGCTTTTATGCGAGGAATAAGAAACCGGTGGGCGAAAGGATTGTCGATGTGGAAATAGACGGGGAAATTCTGGTTAAAAACGGCGAAGTCATCCATCCAAACAAGCTATACAGCATAGTGAGCAACAATTATTTAGTTGGCCAGGCCAAAGAAAAATACTTCGGATTTCCTGTACAAGGATATAAAGATACGGGGATACTGATCAACCAGGTGCTTATCGGTTGGCTGGAAAAGCACGGCATTCTCGATTACCAAATCGAGGGAAGAATCCGTCAAGTCAAGAAATAATCGAGCCCTCGTCCAGCATTGGCTAAGTTGAATTCTTCCTGTGGCGAAAAGGGAATAAGCCCATCGATTACTAGGCATGGACTGAAAATTTTAAAATAAGGAGAAAATCATGAGCTTCAATAAGGTGCGGAATTTCTTTCTGGTGATAATTCTATCGATCCTGTCCTTACAGAATGCTCTATTTTCTCAAAGAGTAGGATTTTCCAAGGACGAATTGGCCAGGAGAAGAACGGCGCTGATGGACCGGTTAGAGCAGGGGATGGTCATCTTATTCGGAGAATGTCTGCCTCAGGCGGGTGCCCATTTTCGTCAGGACAACGACTTTTATTATTTTTCGGGAATCGAGGATGTGGGGGCCATTTTGGTCATGGTCCCCAGGACCAAGGAGTCTTTTTTGTTTCTGCCCAGGCAAACGCCCAGGGAGATTATGATCGAAGGGGCAAATCTTTTAAAAAATGAGGAGGGCGCTCAACAGGCTGGATTCACCGCCATTCATCCGGTGAGTTATTTCGATGAATTCATCGCCAGGAATGCCCGAACTTATGGATTGACCTTTCATCTGCGGCTTTCTCCTCGCGATACCATCGACAACGCCCGGTGGGAAACCTTGATCTTCGAAGGGCGGAAAAACAGGAGCCACTACAATGACCAGGTCTCGATCGACAACTACCGGATCCGGAAGCTCAAAGAACGCTACCCGATGATCGCTTTCAATGATATTACCTCCTTGATCGATGAGATGCGGCTGATCAAATCGGCCGAGGAAATCGAAATCTTGCGGCGAAATGGGAAGATATCGGCAGAGGCCGTGAAGCAGGCCATCCTGGCGACCAGGCCCAGCGTTTTCGAATATCAGATCGAAGCAGCGGCCATGCATGTTATTCTGCACAACGGAGCCAAAGGGGCAGCCTATCCTCCCATTGTGGGATCAGGCCCCAATTCTTGCACCTGGCATTACAGCGAAAATTCGAGAAAGGTTAAGGAGGGCGATCTGGTGCTCATGGATTTCGGGGCCGACCTCGATTATCTCTGCATGGATATCACCCGGACCTGGCCCGTATCGGGCAAATTCACGACCGAACAGAGGGAAGTCTACGCCATCGTGCTGGCGGTCCAGAAAGCCTGTATCGAGGCCTATCGGCCCGGAGTGACCGCAGAGGAGGTGCAAGATCATGTGGCTCGGGTCATGCAGGAGAAAGGGATGGACCCCAGGGGGCTGAAAGGGGGAATAGGCCACTATGTGGGGATGTGTGTCCATGATGTGGGGCCCCGCGGTGTCCCTTTAAAGGAAGGCATGGTCTTTGCCATCGAGCCGGCCCTTTACTACCCTGATAAAAATATCGGCATCCGCATCGAGGATACGGTCCTCATCACCAGGGATGGATGCGAAGTTCTGTCCAAGGACGTACCCAAAGAAATCGAAGAGATCGAGAGATTGATGGCGGGAAAAAGGTAGCTTTTTCCTGCGTTAGAGCTCAAGACGGTTAGGTATCCAGGTGGCCGCAGATTAAAATTTGAATACCTGAAGCATGGCTGCGCCTATGATGGCGGCAGCGATGAGATAATAGATCATCGGGATAAGCGTCTTGCGGATGAGAGCCCCTTCTCTTCCCAGTAACCCCACCACGGCCGAGGCGGCAACCACATTATGCACGCAGATCATATTTCCAGCGGCTCCTCCGACGGCTTGAAGGGCGACGATAACGCCCGGGATGGCAGAAGTCTTCAACGCTGTGGCGAATTGGAAAAGGGAAAACATCATGTTGGAAAATGTGTTGCTTCCAGCGATGAAAGCTCCCATGGCGCCGATCACAGCGGCAAAACCGGGCCAGAACTTTCCAGCCAAAGCGGCTGCTCCTGAAGCCAGAACGCCGGGCATCTTATCCAAGCCCCCGGAAACGCCGCTGTTGATGAAGACCTTGACCATGGATACCGCAAAAGCCAGGGCTATTGTCGGGCCGATCATCATCCGTGCGGTCCGCCGGAGCGCCCGTTTAGCCTGGTTCCTGGAGATCTTGTGGAGAGGGAGAATCAGTGCTGCCGCGATGAGGAAAAGGAATCCGGGCAGGTAGAAAGGCTGGAAACTGGTGCTGATCGGGGTTCTGAAGATCTGGTTCCACTCCAGAGCGATGGATGAAAGAGCCTCCTTCAAAGGAGGCCAGAGCCGTGTGGTCAACAGAAGAAGGGCCACCAGGACATAGGGAAGCCAGGCTCTGGGGATACTGAGAGGAGATCGAACGGGATGTTTTTGATCGAGCTTCTGCCCTTCCCATTCCGAAGGCCATGTTTTTCGGTCCGGGAAATCCCAGGTGTCTTGGGGAAGAAGAAATCCGTTTTTGGCTAGAGGAATGACGATGGCCAGTCCGATCAGGGATCCGACTAGAGTAGGGAACTCCGGTCCTAAAAAAATACCGGTCAGCGTGTAAGGAATGGTGAAACAGAGACCTGAAAATAGGGCAAAGGGAAGAATGGAGAGGCCGGAGGTCCAGCTTCTCTTCCGCCCGAAAAAACGTCCCATCATGAGCACGAGAATGAAAGGGATGAGCGTTCCGGCGATTCCGTGGATGATAGCCACTTTGGCCCCGATAGCATGAAGATAGTCAGAAAAATTGATGTGGTGTGCGCTCAGATAGCTCGTGACCTCGGCCTGACCGCTCAATCCTGCTTGGACGCCGATGAGAATGGGCGTTCCCGCAGCTCCGAAGGAAACCGGTGTGCTCTGGATGATCAAAGAAACCATGACCGCGGCCAGAGCTGGAAAACCCACGGCCACGAGAATGGGGGCAGCCACAGCGGCAGGAGTGCCGAATCCGGCGGCTCCCTCGATGAAGGAACCGAACAGGAAGGCCACTATTATAGCCTGCACGCGCCTGTCGGGAGAGACCAGAAACATGCTCCTCCGTATGGACTGTACAGCCCCGCTTTCTTCCAGAAGGTTCAGAAGCAGAATGGCACCCAGGACGATATAGAGGATAGAAGCGGCTGTCAACAGTCCGTCGATGGAAGCAGCCGCTACCTGTAAAAATGGGACTTTCCAGATGCCGAGTGCGAGCAGGCAGGTGATGAGGAAAGCGATGGGCATGGCTTTGGTGGCCGGCCAGCGGAAAAGAACGATCAAAACGAAGACAGAAAGAATGGGCAAAAGAGCAAGAAAGGCCAGAATTCCTAAACTCATGACCAGAGATTCTTATTCCAAGGTTTTATAAATCAACACCTGCCTAAAGTCAAATCGATGGATTCTTTATCTGGACAGAGGTTAGGCTTACCCGAATTTTTGAAGATAGTACGTATATATTAAGAGCCATTTATGCAGGGGCTGAAAAGAATAATGTTGCGTTTTTTCTATGGCTATCCTTGTTCCGTTTTTATATACTTTAGGCTCGAAGATAAAACTCGTACAGGAGGTCGTTTCGATGGGGTACAAATTCTACATCGTGGATGTTTTCGCCGAGGAAAAGTACGCGGGCAACCAACTGGGTGTGTTCAGGGTTGCGCAGGGCCTTTCGGATGCAGATATGCAGCGGATAGCCAAGGAAGTGAACTATTCGGAGACGACTTTTATACTATCGGAAGAGGAGAGGGAGGGAGGATTCGATGTCCGTATTTTCACTCCGGAGGCGGAACTGCCCTTTGCCGGCCACCCGACCTTGGGGACCGCGTTTTTAATTCAGCAGGAAATTTTGAAGAAACCTGTCGAAAAAATTATCCTGAACTTGAAAGTCGGACAGATTCCGGTTACATTTGGCTATAAAAAAGGAGAGCCCCATATCCTGTGGATGAAGCAAAAGGCTCCGGTTTTCGGAAAGGTTCTCGACAAGGGAACCATAGCCCGGTCCCTGCGTCTGGATGCAGCCACGATCGATGACAGGTTCCCTGTGCAGGAGGTTTCGACCGGCGCCCCCTTCATCATCGTTCCTCTCAAGAGCCTGGAGTATCTGAAAAAAGCCAGGGTGGATACAGAAATATTCTTTGATTTAATCGAGAGGACTGAAGCCAAATCTCTCCTTATTTTCTGTTCGGAAACACGCCGTGAGGAGAATGACCTGAGCGTTAGAGTTTTTGTCGACTATTATGGAATTCCGGAAGATCCGGCAACGGGAAGCGGAAACGGATGCCTGGCCGGCTATCTGGTCCAGAATCGATACTTCGGCGAAGGCCGGGTCGATGTACGCGTGGAGCAGGGCTATGAAATCGGCCGTCCATCTCTGCTCTACCTGAAGGCCGAAAACACCGGCGCGGAAATCGATGTCTATGTAGGCGGCAAATGCATCCTGGTGGCCAAAGGAGAATTTATTTAGATGGGGACGTTCCTCTAGGTACCACCCTATTAAAATTTAAAAGGGGACGCTCCTTAAGGAGGAGCCCCATCCGGATGTACTCCATCTATTCAATAGTCATTTTTATTTTTTTAAAGATAGGGTGGTACCTAGAGGAGCGTCCCCATCTAATTGACTCTAGAGTCGTTCTTTGTTATATCTCTTTTAATTGATTAGCTAGAGACGCTCGGATGAAGCCGAACCTGAAAATTTCGTCGTTGGTTTTTTTGATTGCTTCTATCTTTCTAAGCACCTGTAAAGTTGGGCCGGAATTTTTGCCACGTGCTCGGCCGGAATCCGTGGGCATGTCGACAGCCCGTCTTGCCCGGGTGGATAGAATCATCAGGGAGGCCATCGATCGTAAAGACTTCCCTGGTGCAGTCATACTTGTCGCCAGGAGGGGAAAGATAATCTGGCGCAAGGCGTTCGGACTCAGGCAGTGGATTCCCGAGCCAAAGCCGATGTATGCTTCCCTGATGTTCGACATGGCGTCCATCACCAAACCGGTGGCCACCGCCACCTCGGTCATGATCCTGGTGGAACAGGGGCGGTTCCGGTTATGGGACAAAGTGACGGATTTCGTTCCCGATTTTTCGACCTATGTCGATGAAGAAGGGGAAAAGAGCGAGGAAGCACGTATATGGCACCTTCTTACCCATACCTCAGGCCTTCCTCCTTACACGGAAGCGGAGGAAGTGGAAGAAAAATACGGAAATCCGGTCTCTCTGGAATCTTTGGTCGAGCATATCGCCCGGTTGGAAAAATTGAATCCCCCCGGTGATGAGTTCCATTACAGCTGTCTGGGCTTTATCACCCTTTCTTACATCGTGAAAAAAGTTTCGGGAAAAACCATAGCGGAATTCGCCAGCGAAAATATCTTCCAACCGCTGAGAATGCATAACACGATGTACGTTCCCACTAAAGGATTTATCGACCGATGTGTCCCCACACAAGTCTATAATGGGGAACCTTTGATCGGTATCGTTCACGACCCGCTGGCCAGATTGCAGGGGGGTGTCTCCGGAAACGCCGGTCTTTTTTCTACGGCCGATGACCTGGCCGTATTTGCCCAGATGATGCTCAACAAGGGAGAATACGGTGGTGTGCGCATTTTGAGCCACTTGGCCGTGGAGCGGATGACGGAGATTTACCGCATTGCGGACTTTGCCGGCCGCGGGCTGGGTTGGGACCTGGAGTCCGACTATTCGACCAATCAAGGCGACCTGTTCGGCCCTCATGCATTCGGTCATACAGGTTACACGGGCACCTCTTTGATCATCGATCCGGATACAGAGACGGTCGTCATATTCTTGACCAACAGTGTCCATCCGGATGACAAGGGGGATATCGTCTCCATGCGCAGCCGGGTGGCCAACGTAGTGGCCGCGTCGATAATCGAAAAATGATGGGCGGTTCGGATGCCTGAATCTTCGAAGAAAAAGAAACCCGAATCGAACGAGCTTTCCAACTTCTATGAGAGAGTCGATGAAGACGGGCGCCTTTCCGAAGGATACGGACCCCTGGAATGGGGGCGTACCCTGGATATTTTGGAACGCTATCTGCCATCGCCCCCTTCCGTAATTTATGATGTGGGCGGGGGATCCGGCGTTTATGCCTTGTGGCTGGCACGGAAAGGATATGAGGTCCATCTTGTAGAGCCTGTGGCCAAACATATCCGGCAGGCTAGGCAGGCCTCTCTCTGCCAACCCGATCATCCTTTAGCCAGTATTGACCAAGGAGATGCCCGAAAACTCGACCGGACCGAAGACAGCGTGGATGCCGTGCTTCTTATGGGGCCCCTCTACCATCTGACCGACCGGAAGGATCGAATCGCTGCTTTGAAAGAGGCCTCCCGTGTGACCCGGAAGGGAGGCTGTATCATTGCGGCTGTTATCTCCCGCTTTGCCTCTCTGCTGGATGGAATTTTTCTGGGATTTCTGGACGATCCGGCTTTTGCTGCCATCGTGGAACAAGACCTGATCGACGGACAGCACAGGAATCCGACCGCTAATCCCGCTTATTTCACATCGGCCTTTTTTCATCATCCTGATGATATAAAATCTGAAGTGGAGGAATCAGGCTTAATACTAGAGCGACTGCTGCCTGTCGAGGGTGTGGGGGGGCTGATACCCCATTTTGAAGAATTTTGGGCAGATCAAAGCCGCCGGATGCGTCTCCTTGAGTTCCTGAGAAAAATAGAGACCGATCCTTCCCTTTTGGGAGTCAGTGCCCATCTCCTTGCCGTCGCTCGAAAACCAGAATGAAAAAAGAACAGCATTCGGTCATCGTCCCTGGAGGGCTGAACATCGACATGGTCGGCCTCGGGGTGGAGAGAATCATCGGTCCTGGCGAACTGACGCTGGGAGGCATGCTCAAAATTGGACCGGGAGGGAAAGCCCGGAACATGGCCCAGATGGCCGCAGCCTATCTGGGGCCAGGTTGGGTGGCCATGATCGGGCGGACAAGTCAGGATCCCTACGGCCTGTGGAAGATTCCGGTCCGGTCTCTCGAAGATGCTGGTGTCGACACCAGATACATCAGAATCTTGACCTTCGAAGAAGCCAATGGAAAATACCCGGGCGTTGCCCTGATCCCGGTCGACAAAAAGGGGAAAAATCAGATCTATGTCCTTCCCGGGGTCAATCAGGATTTTTGTACACAGGACGTGGATGAGGCCCGGGTGCTCTTCGAGGCAGAGGGCCGGAAGATTATGATCCTGGCTTTGGAGATTCCCATGGATGCGGTGGAATACTGCATCGAGAAAGCCGCCTTGTACGGAGTGCACGTGATTCTGGATCCGGGGGGTGTCGGAGGCCCTATCGATGAAATCCTGGACGAACGAATACTCCTCTTGAAGCCCAATGAGCATGAAGCGAAGATTTTGACCGGTATCTCTGTTTTGGATGGAGAATCGGCTGAACAAGCCGCTCGGGCGATGCTCTCCAGAGGGATTCGAAATGTCTTTTTAACCTGCGGTGAGGATGGAGGATATCTTTTCAATCGGGATCTGAGCCTTCACATTCCCTGCCCGGATGTGGAGGATACGGGCATCCACGATGAGACAGGCTGCGGGGATCAGGTGACGGCGGTGGTGGCCTCCTGCTTGGCCGAGGACCTGCCTTTGGAGGATGCTTGTCGCCTGGCCATCCTGGCTGGAACCCTCCAGTTCTACAGGGCGGGTATTCAGCCCGTTACAAAAGCGGAAATCAAAGAGACCGCCTCAAGATGACGGAATCGATATGTCCCCTTCTTACATCCTCGCCGCCAATATGGGGACGTCCCATCTGGGGACACCCTATGTTTCAATATTTGCTTTTTATCAATGATAAATTATAGAGTGTCCCTGAATGGAACGTCCCCTATTGTTACCCTCGAAAAAGGGTTCGAGAAGGCTGGGTTAGGTTGGGTCGGGGTCTTCAATGTCGCTATGACATTTCTTCGTTCCTATAGTGCCGTTTTGAAGATAGTTACATGGAGATAAAAAGTGGTAAAAATTATGAAAACCGGAGAGACAGATGAAAAAGCATAAAGTGGAGAAATTCAGGGAGAGGGCCTGGCAAATGCTGCAAAAGGCCCATATTGCGATTACTCCTGAGGAAAAAGAGGGCATGGAGGTTGCCGACTGCGGCTTCGATGACATCGATAACCTCGGGCTCCAAATCGTGGTCTATGAGAACAACGACCGGTACTGTGCCAAGGAACTCGTCTTACTGCCCCGCCAGGTTTGTCCCGAACACCGGCATCCCGCTATCGACGAGCGAAATAGGGGTAAACAGGAGACATTCCGCTGCCGATGGGGCGAGCTGTATTTATATATCGAAGGGGAACCGACGCCAAACCCTAAAGCCAGGGTTCCCGAAAAATACAGGAAGTACCTCACAGTCTGGAAAGAAGTCCTGCTGCGGCCCGGCGGCCAGTACACGCTGCCTCCAAACACAAAACACTGGTTCCAGGCCGGCGATGAGGGATGTGTGGTCTCCGAGTTCTCCTCGACGAGCCTCGATGAGAGCGATATCTTCACCGACCCCCGGGTCCAGCGGATCCCTCAGATAGAGGGGGATTGATTCATTCGCTCTTTTCTTAAGGAGGGAAAAAAGACCTGTACTCCTGAAGAAGAGATCGGGGAATTTTTCAGCTCTTCGTGTTCTCTAGCGATAT
Organism: uncultured Eubacteriales bacterium; assembly: GCA_964400735.1. Classification (GTDB taxonomy): domain Bacteria; phylum Acidobacteriota; class Aminicenantia; order Aminicenantales; family Aminicenantaceae; genus CAYNVQ01. Next base: position 385,191 of record CAYNVQ010000004.1, read on the forward strand.
CCCCACTTCGGATTGGGTTCCGGTCCCATGTCGAATTCCAGCACTCCGCCGGCCACAACATCTCTGAAAAGGATCCAGCAGCGGTCCAGAGGCCGGCCGTTTAGACGGGCTGACTGGATGTAGATATTGTTCTTACTCAGATGGTTCGCTCTTATCACAAATTTCTCCCCAGGATAGTAATTGGAATCGAGATGGATGGTGATCTTTTCAAAAAGAGGACTGCTGAGTTGGAGGACGGGGTCTGCGGTACAGGCTCCATCCATCTCGAACAAACCCATGGCACTGATGACAAACCAAGCCCCCATCTGCCCCTCGTCCTCATCTCCCTCCCAGCCGTGATAGGGGCTGTCGCCGTAAAAGGACTCCAATATGGCATGGGTGTACTTCTGGGTCAGCCAGGGCTTCCCCGAGAAATTGAAGAGCCAGGCTGCCTGCATGTTGACCTGGTTGCCGTGGTTGATGTAGTACTCGGCCCGCTGGCCGGCCGTCCGGTCAAACGCATGCGCTGCAAACCTGTGCGGCTCCGAGCGGGCAAATCCCATTTCCAGCCGTTCGTTAAAAAGCTCTTCGCCCAAGAGCTTCACCAATCCGGGGATGTCGTGGGGCACATACCATAGATACTGCCAGCCGTTACCTTCAATGAAACTTTTGTTCGAAAATTCATCGAAATTCTCTATCCAGCGGCCCTCCTTATCTCGTGGGACAAAAAATTTACTCTCCGGGTGAAAAAGTTTCAGGTAGTTTTTCGACTGCTCCATCAGGAAGTCGTGGGTTTTGCGGTCCCCGACGGCCAGAGCCATCTGGGCCACCACCCAGTCGTCATACATGTAATCCAGCGCATTACTGGTGAAACCCAGCTCATAAGGGATATAGCCGTAGCGACGGTAGATATCCAGCTCATCGTTGCCCGGGCGTCCTCCAGAGGGATTTCCCTCCCTGTTCACAGTCACGTTCTTCAGAACGGCCTCATAGATGGACTCTCCGTCTTTCCGGATGCCTTTTTGGTAAGCGCTGACCATCAAGGCCATCTCGTGGTTTCCGACCATGATGCCGGTATATTCGAGGCCTGTCGGTCCCTTGGAGGTCCAGCCGGCAGATTTAAAGAGTTCCAGTTGGGTGGTCACATAATTGTCTGCGTATGCGGGGGTAACGAGCGTCCAGAGGGTGTTGAGATTCCAGTAGGAATTCCAGAAGGCATCACCACCGTACATCTCCCCTCCTTCTTCCAACTTTCTAATAGTTTCGTTGGGGTCGCGGTAACTGCCGTCCACATCATTCCAGGTCTGTTTGGCACAGTAGGAGCGGTAGAGATTGGTGTAAAAGCGCACCTTATCCCGTTCGTGGGGAGTTTCGATCCGGACGCGTGAAAGGACTTCGTTCCAGATGTTAGAAGCGTGGCTTCGGACGGCCTCGAAATCCCAACCGAAAGGTCCCATCTCCTTCTCGAGATTGAGCCGTGCCTGATCGATACCAACCAGCGAAATTCCCGACTGGACTTGAATCACCTGGCCTTCCGATGTCCGGAATGTCACATAGGCACCGATATCTCCCTCTCCGGCTATCTCGCCGATATCGGTCTGCACTTCTTTCCCCTTGAAACCGTCCATCCTGTCAAAAGAGGTGTCGAAGCGCAGGACAAAATAGAGGGTGTAGTCGTTCCAGTGGGGAACCAGGGATTGGGCATACCCTTCGATCTCCTTGTCTCCAATCCGCATGATGGAGCCTTCAATGACCTTGTATCGATACTCCGAAGGGATCTGAAGGTCGATCAGGACCCTGGATTCCTTCCTTTCGGGGAAAGTGAAGTTCATAAAGCCGGACCGCTTGCCCACTGTCATCCGGGCCAGCACTTCATGGTCATACAGGAAAACCTCGTAGTAGCCTGGAGAGGCTTTCTCCCTGTCCTTGTGAATCCTGGAGTGGTAGCCTGCCTGTGCACCCTTATATGGGGCATCGGTGGGGCGGTCTTCGGTAACAAGATCGATAGTCGTGGGCATGATCCGCAGGCCTCCCATAGTCCAGGCATGGATATGGCTGAATCCCATCACGCTATGGATGGCGTACTCATAGCCCCCCATCCAATGGTCTCCCTGGTTGTCCGGGCCCAATTGAACCATGCCGAAGGGGAGGGTGGCATAAGGTCCCAGCATCCAGCGGCTGTTTGACGTTCCGATTAATGGATCGACATAATCGACCGGTTCCTTTTCAGGTATAGATTGGCAGACGCTAAAACACAGACAAAGGAGAACAACAGCCATAGAGTTTGATTTTCTATCGTTCATAGGATTAATCCTCACTGAGAATAATTATGCCCTTTTCTTATCACAGCTTGGCCGGCGGGCGCAACGGCACAAGATGTCCGCTTGTGACCGGTTTCAATTCTCCCAGGCTGTATTCTCCCACTCCGTAAAGAACTCCATCCTCTGCATAAAAATTGATGAGCATTTCTTCGCCTTCAAGAGCAAATCTATAATACCCGGCAAAATCGGCATATTTTATTGAGGACCGGGTATTATCTACTATAGAGGCAAGCACTCGCATTATGATTCCGTTCATAGTTTTCGTGCTGCCTGCCCATCTCACGACAACGACTAGGTCATGCTCATTCTAGCTGTGGAGGGGGAAGATGTGGTGGGGGGAGAGGAATAAGCTCCGTTATTTGGAGATCATCTGGGATGATGTTTTCTAAAGCAGAGGATTCCAATAATCAGAGGCAGATTCCCCCGCTTTTTATCGCCTCATTCATACTTCAGGGATTTGACAGGATCTGCAGTGGCGGCCCTCATTGCCTGCCAGCTTATCGCCAGGAAAGATACCAAGAGAGTCAACAAACCCGGGA
>CAYNVQ010000005.1:0-317615 GCA_964400735.1 uncultured Eubacteriales bacterium
AGAAGTAGGAGGAACTAAAAAAAGTATTTGCGTTAAATCATCATAAAAGCATTTCTAAAACCGTGGTAAAGCAACTCTCAAGGAAGCTAAAACGTCAGCCCGCTAATTTTCCCCATCGACTACTTGGAGGGGGAACAATTATATATTCCTGCCAGCAAAGCTTGCTTTCCATACCCGCTCGCCTCCGGATGGCTTCCTCTTCAGCTTCCCTTCCAGATTTTAAATCATCACGGTTTTGGAAATGCTAAAGCTCCGAGGGAAAGGATTACCTAACGAGGCGAAAAAATGATATCATACGGTTTTTCGAGGTCATGAGAAAAACGGCAAGCATTATTTTAGTTGTTATCCTTTCCAGTGTTTGTTCGTTATTCCGGGCGAAGGTCGTTCCTTACCCTACTGGAGTAACTTTTCCGCTGATAGAAGATGGTGAGCTTCCCTATGAAGGGGAGATCATTCCCCAGATTCAAAGCATAGACTCATTTTTGTATTTTTCCACGAGAAAGGGAAAGGTGTACTGTGTAGATGCTCAGAATCGACGGATTCTGTGGCAGTTCGAAACGGCAGCTCCCCTAGTAAGCCCTGCCTTTCTCGGGGAAAATCGTGTCTACGTGTACGATGCGGAAGATGCCCTTTATTGTATCGGAGAACAAGGAAAACTCCTGTGGCAGAGCATGTTGCCAGAGAAGATCACCAGCACTGTTTTGGAATATAACGACCGGGTTTATCTCGGCACGGAAGAGGGCCAGGTCTATTGTCTGAGTTCAGCAAGCGGAGAGGAGATTTGGCGGTTTCAGGCCGAGGGAGCTATTCGCTCGAACCTTGTGACTTGGAGGAGCTTGGTCCTTTTTGGATGCGATGACCATTCCGTTTGTTTTATCGACCAAAGTGGAAATTTAACCGAAAAATACGCTATCGGAAGCAGCGTAGGCCGAACGCTCTTGGTCGACGGGAACTCCCTTTTTTTTGGGACCGAAGACAGACATCTTCAATGTCTGAACCTGGCTAAAAGAAAAACGAGATGGAAGATCCGTTCAGGTGGTACCTCCTATGTTCCCCCTGTTGTGGATGAAGACAAAGTGTTTTTTCTCTGCTGGAATTCCGTCTTGTATTGTTTGAACAAAAAGAACGGGACGATTCAATGGTGGGGGACAGTTCCAAGCCGCAGTTATTTTCGTGTGGAAGTCATCGAGGATAAGGTCGTCGCCTCTTCTTTTTCCTCGGAGCTTGTCGGTTTCGATAAGAAAACAGGAGAAGAAAAGGGAACCTATGAGGCTGCCCAGGAGATTGTTTCCAATCCTGTTTGGGTGAAGCCTTTTCTGCTGGTCAATCTTTATGACTGGGAAGATGAAAGAGGAAAGCTGGTAATCCTGAAGAAAGAAGTCAAGGTGATTCTTACTCCTTCTAGAGGATCCCCACAAAAAAGGAATGAGGAGGTGGTTTTTTCGGCCCGAGATACAGGATTCTATCTGCCTAAGTACGAATTCTATCTGACACGGTTGGAAAAATACTGGCTTAATCCTGGATTTTTTATCTTTATTCCTTTGGAAGAAAAACAGGTCGTTCAGGAAAGTTCAGAAGAAAGCACCTGGAACTGGTTTCCGGAAGAGGTCGGATACTATAAAGTGGAAGTCCAGGTGACGGATGAGAAAGAAAAAGCATGGGCAGAGTTACCTTTCTGTATCCAAAAAGAAGCAGCGAGCGCTAATTTGACGGTGTCGGTGGAATCTCCTCAGGAGACCGGCAAAGAGATCGTTTTCAAGGCGGCTGCATCAGGATTGATCAATCCTAAGTTCGAGTTTCGCCTCAGCCGTTTGATCTGGCTGAGTGTCTTCTCGGATTTTGTTATCCTCTATCCCGAGGAAGAGAAAGTCGTTCAGGAGTCGTCCGAGTCGGATTCCTGGACCTGGATTCCAGAAGAAAGGGGATTCTACAGGATTCGAGTCGTTGTTCAGGATGACCAGGAAAAGACCGAGGCAGAGATTCTTTTCACCATCAAAAAAAAGAAGAATGAATAAAAACGCGTTAACTTTTTTCTTGAAAGGAGAGATGCATGAATAGAGATGAAGCTTTGGCTTTGGTCAAGACGCATCTGAAAAACAAAAATCTGGTCAAACATTGCCTGGCAGTAGAGGCCTGTATGAGGGCCATGGCTCGCAGGTTGAATCAAGACGAAGAGAAATGGGGAATGGCTGGAATCCTCCATGACCTGGACTATGAGATCACGGAAAAAAGCCCTGAACTGCACACCACCGAAACCGTAAAGATATTGAAGGAGAAAGGGGTGGATCCGGAAATCATCCGGACCATACAGGCCCATTGCGGACAGGTCGAATGTCGGAATGAGATGGAATGGTCCATCTTTTCCATCGATCCCCTTACTGGTTTGATTATCGCAGCAACCCTGATGCACCCCAGCAAAAAGCTGCTGGAGGTCGACGTGGATTTTGTGAAGCGGCGCTACAAGGAGAAAAGCTTTGCCAGAGGCGCCAGGCGGGAGGACATCGAACAGATAACGAATATCGGGATGGAGCTGGATGAGTTCATCTCTATCTGTCTGGAGGCCATGCAGGGAATCCATCAAGAACTGGGACTCTGATTTTCAGATGTCAGATGGGGACGTCCCATTTGGGGACACCCTATATTACAGAAGAGGATTTTTCAAAGAAAAATTGTAAAGTGTTTCTGAATGGAACGTCCCGTTATTGTCGTCCGCTTATTATTACCCTCAAAGATCTTTTCGGGAAGGTCAAATTTTCCGATGGCGCTCAAAACCTTCCTAATGCTCTTTTCGGAACGTGAGTAATAAGTCGTTGCGATTTTTAGATAGATACGGATATTTACAATTCCAACTATACGACATATAATAAAAAAAAGGGGAATCGATGGCCAAACTTGAATCAGGAATGAAATGTTCACTTTTTCTGTTAATTCTTTTTGCCGTAATCTCTGAAGGATGTTATACTGCCGCTAAATTCTGCAACAGCGGAATAGAAAAATTCCGTTCAGGAGACTTGGAAGGGGCTCTCGAAGACTATAATAAAGCCGTTGAAATAAATCCCGATTATGCACTCGCTTATTACAACCGGGGTATTGCTTACGAGGACTTTGGTGATTGGGACAATGCTTTGCTGGACTATACGAAAGCCATCGAACTCGATCCCGATTATGTGGACGCCTATAACAACAGGGGCTGTCTATTGGTGGAAGAGGGAGATTTTGAAGGAGGCATCAGGGACTTCACGCAGGCCATTAAATTAAGCCCGTATTATGCAACGGCCTATTTCAACAGAGGAAGTGCCTGGAAGGGCCTAAAAAATTACGTGAAGGCCATCGATGATTATAAAAAGGCGATGGAGCTCGACCCTTTTAGAAAGGAACGGGCAATGGAAGAAATCAGATTCTGCGAGTCTAAAATAAAGAAATCGCACAATTCAGAAAAATAGACGTTCGGAAAATGTTAGCGTCCTTGAAAAAATTTGGGCTTTTATTCTTGATGGCTGCCGTTTTCTCGATGAACGCCCAAGATACTTTCTCCTTATCCTGCCAGGAAGATCAGTCCCGGTTAAACCGAATTTTGAATCAGACAGCAGAATATTGTGAGAGAGTCAAAAGCATCGCCCTCTTCTATGTGTGCATAGAAAACATAAAAGACAAAGTTTATTTCTACCGTTCATCAAGATCGGTTAAAAAATCACCCTACGGTGACTTGGAGCTGGTGCCTGCGAGGACTCTAACCTTAAGAAGAACGAGGAGTCACTCCTATACCTATGACTACCAGTTGATCAAGAAGGGAGACGATCTGAAGGAGCAGAGAATGCCTTTGAAGAAGAAGGACAGGAAGCAGACAGGAAAAGATGTCGAACTGGAGGTGAGATTCAGCGCCAAGTATTTGGTCTACGGCCCAGTCGGATTTTTGAGCCGGTACTGGCAGGCCTACTTCGATTACGAAATCCTGGGGCAGGAACCGGTTGACGAAATCATGACAACGATCTTCAAAGCGACACCTAAGCCCGAAAACGAAGAGAACCGTAATTTTGCCCTGATCTGGATAGACGAGAGGGATGGAAGCATTCTGCAGATAGAATGGGAGCCCGAATCCATACTCGATTACGAAGGAAAAAAGATCCTCTCCCAGACCGGAGATTTTGAGACAGCCGTGGTGTGGAGGGTCACTTACGGGATAGAAAAGAACGGAGTGCGGTTTCCAAGCCATCAGCATGTCCAGGAATTCCTGGTGGCAGAGGATCAAAAAAGATACATTCGGGACGATATTATCACCACCTTCGAAAACTACAAATTTTTTGTCGTGGAGACAGAGATCAAAAACCTCCCCTAAATTAATTTTCCTGAATTATTCACAAAAAATACCAATACCATTTTCTATTAAAGCAATATCAAGCAGTTATCCTGATATTGCTTTAAATTATTATGAAAAATCTTTTTTCAATTTAATCGGCATTTTATACCCTTCGGGCGAGCCGACCCAACCTACCCCAATCTCACTACAACGGCTTCGTTGTAGCCCATTTGCGGTAGTTCACTACAGCTTCATGGGCCACTTCCTCGCCGTTGCAGCAATCTTGACTCGTGAATAATCCAGGTTTTATGATGTCTAACATCATGCGATTATCTGGGCGTTTTAAAAGACAATAAGCTTATCCATTTCAGGGTGGCCCTGTCTTTAAACCCAGACCAAGGCAGCATAAAAATAATGGCTACAATCTAGCACATTTTATTAATAATCTTCCCTGCTTGGTAGGAATCTGCCCTCAGCCTCATCCGGAACACTCTGTTTTTTTAAGAGTTCTCTTACTATTTTGAGAGGTTCCTTCAAAAATATAAAGATCGGTTCGAGTAGGAGTTTCGTCGGAGTAAAGGCTGTAGTAGCGGATCTTGACCTGACCTTTGTAAGGAATATGTTAAACGACTAAATTGGCCGCTTCAAAGAAAGAAGAAGCCGGACCATGAGCAACGAGGCTTGATATGCTGCGGTTCTTGTCGGATTACGTTAGAAAGAAAAATCGCTGATCAGGATTTTCTTTTCGTAAGGGTCGAAAGTGAGAACGAAACGTCCCTCAAAAAACTCTGGACCCAGCAGAACATCGGGCATGAGACCTGTGATGGGATCGGCCAATTTATCGAAAAGCCAAACATCCGCAGCCGTTCTCTGCAGTCTGAATTCGCCCATACTTATCCGGCAGGACGTTTTGTGATACGGAAATTCTCTGCCTGTGCTCAAGTATTTGGTCGCAGGCTTCAAGTCCAGTCCATGCCGTCGGGCGAAATCCAGGTTGACGGTTATATCTTCGGCTCCAGTTTCGATCATGGCCAGCGCTTCGTATTTCTCATCGACCATAATAGGTATAAACGCCTGCTCATAACCATACCAAGGCAATTTCGCAGCCTTTTCCGGTTGCGCAGATGCCAGTGCGAGGTCATCCTGGAATCGTTCTTTTGTCCTCAGGATCAACTCTTTATTGCGAAAATCCAAACTCACCACACGGTCTTTGACGAATAAAGGATTCAAATTGGCCTCGGGATAATCCGGGTGCGGTTTTGGGACATACATTCCAGGCAAATGATTCAGCGAAAAATCCCGGAACTCGACTCGTTCGGTGAGAAGAAGATGGCCGTGAAGCATTTCCTCCTCTGCGCCGATTTGAGTCAGAACCGTCGCTCCTTTATTTTGTTTCAGCCGTTTTTTCAGTTCGCGCGAATGGACTGTCCACCCAGCTCTGTTACCTGTGTCCAAAAGGACCCTGTACAGTCTCTTCTTGATATATAAGGGAATAACGGCATAGCTTTCCGTTTTCATCAGCTCTATGAAAGGTAAGCTGACCCTGTCGGTTGCGGTGAGAACGTGGAAAGCCTCGTGTTTGGATTCTTTTCTGAACAGCTGGAAGTTTTTGTGCAAAGACCGATATTGTTTTTTATCGATTTTTTTGAACTTATTCGCTTGAAAATTAAAGAGTTCGGCGATTTTGGCGATATCTCCAAGGGCGCTATAAACTTCGATTCCCAATAAATGACTGAGGTAACTCTCCGCCAATTCGGATTCCCGTTTTTTGGCCTTCTCATAGATATTTCGGGCTTCTTCGTAATTCTTCAGATAGAGCTCGAGCATCATCGTGGCCATCCAGGCATCGGGGCATTCAGGGTTCAAGACAAGGGCTTGATCGAGAAGTTCTTTGGCCTTCACGAATTGTCCACAAGCTGTGTGTACGATTCCTGCTGTCAGGTAGGTTTGGCAGGAATGGGCATGGTTGATCATGGTTTCTTGAAATAACCTTGCCGCCTCGTTTCTCCTAGCGCTTCTTGCCAAACATTCGACATAGAGCTGTTTGTCTTGTGATGAAAGGGTTTCGAATCCGGAACTTTCGAGAATGTCAGCTATTCGAGAAAACTGCCCCATTTTGTACAAAAAAAGGATATCCGGTTCTTCCGAATTTTTTGCAGATAAACAGATCAGCGAGAATACGACGATGAATAATGTAAGGCGGGCCTTTGAGGGCGGTATCTTTTTGGACATCTCACATGACTGATTATTCTGAGTTGAGCTCGATAAATTGTTCGCTGGTCGCAGAAGTGTTCGCCAGGAGATCGAAAATCTCAATGACCAACCGGAACCTTCCTTTATATTCCCGAGAAAAGGGAACGGAAATTTTGACGTTATCTTTGGAGGCCCGAAGCGTGTTTTCGCTTTTGTACGCATTCCTGTTCTGCTCATCGAAAAGGCTTATCCTTACTTTGAGCAGGCCGAATCGTTTTTCTCTATCTTTCTCGAATGAATCTATTTCAAAATCGATCGTTTTTTTACTCATAGATATGCCGCGGATTTCGACCTTTTTTTCCTTATTAATGTGGACCCATTCCTGCATCTCTTCACTGGAGAAGTTCTGTTTGTAGCTGAGTTCGAGATCAGGTCGATTGGCTAATACCTGGATGTTCGTTTCAGCGATTTTTCCGTCCAAGGCAAAAGTCAAGTCGTAATAAGTGTCTGCATGACTCTTTATCTTTTTCAATGCCTGTTCTGGATCTGACGCCACTACATTCTTTCCCCCAGAGCATTCTGCGATGCGGCACATAACCGCTTCGAGATCTGATGTTTCGTTAAAAGATGTATCGGATTCGTCGCTCTTGAGGCTTCCCCAATGGACGACGTTAAAGCATATATTTTTTCCGAGCAGGGTATCCAAAATGTCTGCTTGAGGGAAGGAGGCAGAGATCAGCAGCTCTTTTTCGAAATCCGCCAAAGATTTTTCCATGTTACGAGCCAAACTCCCCGATTCATGCGTCGCAATATAGCCGTTGAGCTTCTGTCCTGCCGATCTGGCTTTTTGAATGATCTGGAAGTCATCGCGGTGCTGGAAATGGATCCACCAATTATCACCATGTTTTTTTTCCAGAAGGCCTTTGATTTGTTGGTGTCTCACGATATCCGGAAGAAGATATTGGTTCTTGAAAAGAGTGAAGCTCTGGGGGAAATTCAGCAGGATCTGGTAAATGGCTTTATAGTTTGTGGTAAGGTTGGTCGTCTGGGTAAGGGCCTGTTCAGGATTCCTCGTTCCTTCGGGGAAGAAATCAACTGGCTGGGTGGATGCGATCGTGTTCAGCCGATGAAGATCGGATTCCAGTTTTTTTTCGGCCGAGATCCTGTTCTTCTCATGGAGGGTACCGTCTTTCATGAGAATTCCACAGACATCCGTGATTATTTTTTGTTTATCTTGTGTAACAGGAATGCGGTAAGCCTTTAGGGGGGAGAGTAAGAGCAAAGAATCCTTAGGGTCCAGGATTTCAGATACAAAATAAGAGACTATGTTTTCGATGGGGGTGGAGCCCTTGATATTGTGAAAAGAGAGGATGAAGTGGCGGCCAAGATCTGGCTCACCGGATAGGGATCGCTCCCTTCTGATAAGATTAATGACCTTTCTGGGGCTTCCGTTTATCACCAGTTTGATGTCGTTTGCGTTTAATTCTTCTGAATTTTGTGCAACTTTTATGACTCTGACAGGAAAAGATAGCTGTAAATCATTCGTGAGGGAAAAAAGCGTAAGACAGAGCAGAAGGAAGATCGCACCGAGACGAAGAAGTTTATTCATTTTTTTTCTTTTTTTCGTCCGCCTTTTCAAAATCGGTCCTGTTCCAGTCGACGACACAAGGTCACTTGTTAAGATAAAAATTTCTTTTTACTTGGGGTAAATCTCTCAGAATTATCCTCAATATTCACCAGCTTCCCTTAGGAAACAAGACTATCATATCTCAAACGATAAGGTCAAAGACTTGCCTCTCTCATCGGCTGTCATCAAGAAGGAAATACCCTTTACTCCTTCTCGATCCTATTCTCATATTCTCGCCTGATTGTAGCTCGCTTCCCTTCTTGATCTTTGCGATTTTCCCCATAGATTCGTATCCTATCGAAGAAGGAGGCAAGAAATTTAACGATAAAAGGGGTGTCTTTCAGCTTGCCGGCCGTGTTAAAACCGCCATGGTTTTGGAGATATTAATACGGGAGCGAAAACGAAGCGAAAAAAGATGAACAAATGGTTTTGATGATGTATAATATCGATTCATAAATTCATAAAATCATCGATGGATTGTCCTTTGATAGGTTGAATTGCTGATTATAGATTCTCGAATCTTAGGATGATCCCAGGCAAAAAAAGGAGGATTTGGATATGAATGCAATCGTTAAGGTTCCACGGCCCTCGACCGAGCCTGTTTACAGCTATGCTCCCGGAAGTCCGGAGAAGGCGGCTCTGAAAGCCCAGTTGAACCAATTCCTGGGTGAGACGATGGAATTTCCCCTCATCATCGGAGGAAAGGAAGTCACCACCGGAAACATGGCCGACTGCCGCTGTCCCCATGACCACCAGCATCTTTTGGCCCAGTACCATAAGGCCGGACCCGAGGAAATCGAGAGGGCGGTCCAGGAGGCCAAAAAAGCCTGGAAGGATTGGTCAGAGATGGATTGGGTTTCCCGGGTTTCCATCTTTCTGCGGGCTGCCGAACTTCTGGCCACCAAATACCGCCATATTTTGAACGCATCCACCATGCTGGGGCAGTCCAAGACAGCCCACCAGGCCGAGATCGATTCCGCCTGCGAGCTGATAGACTTTTACCGGTTCAATCCCTATTATATGAGCCTGATTTATGCCGAACAGCCCGATTCCTCGTCCGGAATCTGGAATTATATGGAATACAGGGCCCTGGAGGGTTTCGTGTTTGCCGTGACCCCCTTCAATTTTACCTCTATTGCTGGAAACCTTCCCACTTCCCCGGCCATGATGGGAAATGTGGTCCTCTGGAAGCCGGCCTCATCGGCGGTCTACTCTGCCTACTTTTTGACCCAGTTGTGGAAGGAAGCCGGAGTGCCGGATGGCGTTATCAACTTTATTCCCGGCCCTGGCCGTCATGTGGGAGATCCTGTTTTGGAAAAAAGCGATCTCGCCGGCGTCCATTTCACAGGGAGCACGGCCGTGTTTCAATCCATGTGGAAGACCATCGGCAACAGCATCATGAATTATCGATCTTACCCCAGAATCGTGGGGGAGACCGGCGGCAAGGACTTCGTTTTCGTTCATGCATCCGCCGATGTGGAGACGACTGTAGCTGCCCTGGTTAGAGGAGCGTTCGAGTACCAGGGCCAGAAGTGTTCGGCAGCCAGCCGGGCTTATGTCCCCCAAAATTTGTGGCCTGCCCTGAAAGAGAGGTTGCTGGATGAGATCAAGACGCTTAAAATGGGGGATATCACCGATTATGCGAATTTCATGGGCGCGGTGATCGATAAGCCGGCTTTCGACAGCATCGTCGAATACATCGAATATGCTAAGAACTCTAATGAAGCAGAAATCATCATCGGCGGCAATTATGACGATTCCAAAGGATACTTCATCGAGCCGACCGTGGTCGTAGCCACCGATCCCAGGCATAAGCTGATGGAAGAGGAGATTTTCGGACCCGTGCTCACCCTTTATGTCTATCCGGAAAAGGAGTACCAAGAGACCCTCGAGCTGTGCGATACGACTTCACCCTATGGATTGACAGGTGCAATTTTTGCTAACGACCGGAAGGCCATCGAGGAAGCTTACAAAACCCTGCGCCAAGCAGCGGGTAATTTCTATATCAACGATAAACCCACTGGGGCGGTGGTCAGTCAACAGCCCTTCGGAGGGGCCAGAGGATCGGGCACCAACGACAAGGCCGGGTCGTTCCTCAATCTGCTGCGATGGGTGAGCGCCCGGGCTGTCAAAGAAAATTTGAATCCTCCTAAGGATTACCGTTACCCATACATGAAAGAAAAATAAAGTGAGGAGTTCGAGATGAAAGCAATTCTTGAAAAACTGAACGTAGGAGATGTCAACATAGGGGCTTGTTCGGGTCCGGATGATTGGTACAAGGACCCAGAAGGAGAAGAAATCGTTTCCTATAACCCGGCAACAAGGGAGCCCATCGCCAAAGTGCTTCAGGCTACGGCGAAGACCTACGACCAGGTCCTTGAAGCGGCCGTGGAAGCCTTCAAGACCTGGCAGATGATGCCGGCGCCCAGAAGGGGATTGGTGGTTCGGGATTTGGGAGTGGCCATCCGGGAGAAAAAAGAGCCTTTGGGCGACCTGGTCACCCTGGAAATGGGTAAGATCAGGGCCGAGGGGCACGGTGAAGTCCAGGAAATGATCGATATTTGCGATTTTGCTCTCGGACTTTCCCGCCAGCTTTATGGCCTATCCATGCACTCAGAGCGTCCGGCCCACCGGATGTACGAGCAGTGGCATCCTCTGGGAGCCATCGGGGTTATTTCCGCCTTCAATTTTCCCGTGGCAGTGTGGTCATGGAATGCGGCCATCGCCGCTGCATGCGGAGACACCACCGTCTGGAAACCGTCTTCCGATACCCCCTTGACGGCCATTGCCGTCCAGCACATCGCGAACCAGGTCATGGGCGACCACGGTCTGAAAGGGATATTCAACATCACCGTCGGAAGGGGCGCGGTCATCGGGGAGCGCCTGATCAACGATCCCAGGCTTCCTCTTGTTTCTTTCACCGGTTCCACCAAAATGGGGCGCCGGGTCTCCGAGGCAGTGGCCCGCCGTTTCGGCCGGACCATCCTGGAGCTGGGCGGAAACAATGCCATCATCGTGACCGAAGATGCCGACCTGGATATGGCCGTTCGAACCATCCTCTTCGGAGCCGTGGGAACAGCCGGACAGCGTTGCACCAGCACACGCCGTATCATCATGCATAAATCAATCGCTTCCGATTTGACCCAGAGAATCACCAAAGCTTACCAGCAGGTGAAGATCGGAAATCCGATCGAGGATGGGACCTTGATGGGACCTCTGGTGACCAGAGGAGCGGTCGAAGACATGCTGGCTGCCCTGGAAAAGGCCAAAGAACAGGGGGGAGAGGTCATTTGCGGCGGAAAGGCTCTTCCCAATTTAGGTGAGCAATTCGTCGAACCCACCATCGTGAAGATGCCCGGCCAGACGGAGGTCGTCCATATCGAGACCTTTGCTCCGATCCTTTACCTGATGGAGTACGAAAATTTGGATGAGGCCATTCGGATGCACAACGAAGTACCCCAGGGCCTATCCAGTGCCATTTTTACCACTAACCTGTTGAAGGCGGAGAAGTTCCTTTCCCATGAAGGATCGGACTGCGGGATCGCCAACGTGAACATCGGAACATCTGGTGCGGAAATCGGCGGAGCTTTCGGCGGCGAGAAAGAAACCGGAGGAGGCAGAGAGTCGGGTTCGGATGCCTGGAAAGGGTATATGCGGAGACAGACCAACACCATCAACTGGTCCAAGGAACTTCCTCTGGCCCAAGGTATTAAGTTTGGAGACTGATGCCCGCGCTGATCACTCTCGATACACAGATCGAGGACCTGGTCCTGAAATACCCGAAATCGGTCGGCTTTCTCACCCGGAGGGGAATCAGATGCATCCGCTGCGGAGAACCGCTATGGTGTACCTTGGGAGAGCTGCTGGAGGAGGATAAGGTCGAGGATCCCCAAGCTCTGGTCGATGACCTTAACGAATTCCTGAAAGAACAGGATTGACTTTCTGATTCCTCGTCTCGCCTCCGGATGGCTTCCTCACCACTCTGCCTGACTTAAAAAAGATACGTCACGGATAAGGCTGTTCGCTCGGCTGATTACCGATTTGATTTGTGCAGAAGACGTAAAAGAGAGGGAGATTGAACATTTTGGCAGAGAGATTCGTATATATTTAAAGAGAGAACGAAGATGACAAAAAAACTTTACCGGTCGGAAAAGAATAAGATGATTGCGGGTGTGTGTGCCGGCCTCGGAGATTATTTCGATGTCGACTTCACCCTTGTCCGGCTCATCTTTGTGGCGCTTACCCTGGTGACAGCCATATTCCCGATGGTGATCTTCTATGTCGTGGCCTGGATCGTTATCCCTTTGGAGGATGGAAACCAGTCGAAGATCGAAAAGAAATCATAAAAATAAAATCGCTATCTGGAGTATCCATTAGGGATGAAGCCCAAGAGACCTTCCTTTCTCTGTTGACTTATCTTCGATTATTCGATATTTTTAATCTGTTCCCCGATCGGGGGTTTACCTTCAAACGGTTCGGAACGGTCTAAGAGAATGCTGACGAGACAGGATATTCCCTTCAGGCATATTGCGGTGGAAGGGATATTGAAATCGGGAAAAACAAAGTTGGTCAACATCCTCGCTCAGAGAATCGGAGGCAAGGTCATCTTCGACAGGATGGAAAATCCCTATATCAAGGATTTTTATGACGAGAAAGAGGGAGCGGCATTCCTGGCCCAGCTCGTTTTTTTAGTGAACCGCTACCACCAGCAGTCGAGGCTGCTACAGCGTGACCTTTTCGAAGAAAGAGTGATCTGCGATTATCTGTTCGAAAAAGACAAGATCTATGCCTACCAGACGCTCACCGACGAAGAGCTGATCGTATACGAAAGAATCTACAGCATTTTATCCGAAAGAGTCGCCAAGCCCGATCTCATCGTCTATCTTCAGCTTTCCCTTCCGACGTTGTTGAGGAGGATAAGCAGACAGGGCTCAGACATCGAAAAGAATATATCGGAAAAATACCTGGAGGATATCTTGGGGGCCTTCGATTATTTTTTCTTCAACTGCCAGTCTGCGCCACTTCTCGTAGTGAGAGCGGACGAGTTGGATTTCGATAGGGAAGAAGATATCGCCGACATCATCGACAAGATCAAGCAGATGAAAAAAAGTCCTCTCTACTATGTTCCGTTAAGCAAGGCAAACAAACCTTCTAAAGATAAATAATGACTTTACCTCAATCTCGATAGCAAAGGCGAGATGGGGAGAAAGGAAAAGACATGCCCGATGAAACAATCCAAAAAATAACCATACCTCATCTTCTGGCCAAAAAACAGAAAGGCGAAAAGATCGTTGCCCTCACCGGCTATGACTATCCTTCGGCCAGAATCCTCGATGAAGCCGGGATCGATGTGATCCTGGTGGGGGATTCACTCGGGATGGTCGTTTTAGGCTATGAAAACACCATCCCTGTGACCATGGAAGAAATGATCCATCATACAAAAGCTGTGGCGAGGGCGGCGAAAAGGCCGTTGATCGTGGGGGATATGCCTTACTTTTCCTTCCACTTGTCGGTCGATGAAACGGTCCGGAATGCCTCTCGTTTTCTTAAAGAAGCAGGAGCCCAGGCCGTCAAGCTGGAAGGAGCGACCAAAAAGAGGTTGAAGCTGATAAAAACGCTGGTGGAAGCCGAGATACCTGTGATGGGACATGTGGGATTGACGCCCCAGTCTATCTATCATCTGGGCCGATTCAAAGTCATAGGAAAAGAGCTGGAAGAGGCCAAACAGATCATGGAAAGCGCCTTGAATTTGGAGAAGGCCGGAGTGTTCAGCATCATTTTGGAATGCATCCCTTTGGAATTATCCCAGGTGATAACCGAGAAGCTCTCTGTTCCGACCATCGGGATAGGAGCAGGACCGTTTTGTGACGGCCAGATACTGGTCTTTCACGACCTTGTGGGGTATGCCAACGGCTATTTGCCCAAATTCGTTAAAAGGTACGCAGACATCCACAGCCTTCTGACCAAAGCGCTGAAAGCGTACAGGAAGGATGTCAGAGAGGAAAAATTCCCGGATGATGATCACTCCTACCATATCAAGAAAGCCGTTCTCGAGGAGATCTTGAAAGGAGAAAAAAAGTAGGCCACATGAGAGTTATCACCAAAATCAGCGAGATGAAAGCGGCGGTTCGGGAAGAAAGGGCCAAGGGAAAACGGATAGGTCTGGTGCCCACCATGGGGTTTTTCCACGAGGGACATTTGAGCCTGGTGCGCGAGTCTCTGCGAAAGACCGACTGCACAGTGGTGAGCCTGTTCGTCAATCCCACCCAGTTCGGTCCGCAGGAGGACTTCAAAAAATACCCTCGCGACCTGGAACGCGACAAGAAAATGCTGGAAGAGCTGGAAGCAGACTTGCTCTTTGTGCCGGACGAAAAGAGAATGTATCCTGAGGGATACAAAACATACGTCGAAGTGAAAGATTTGCAGGATAAGCTCTGCGGCCGGTCACGTCCCGGGCATTTTAGAGGAGTCTGCACTGTCGTGCTGAAACTTCTCGAGATCGTGAGGCCGGATGAAGCCTTTTTCGGCCAGAAGGACGCCCAGCAGGCACTGATCATCAAGAAAATGGTCCGGGACCTCGACCTGGATGTGGAAATCGGGGTTCTTCCCATCGTGAGGGAGGAGGACGGGTTGGCTATGAGCTCGCGGAATATCTATCTCCGGCGGGAGCAGAGGGAAGCCGCCCTGTGCCTGGTGAAAAGTCTGAAGGAAGCCCAACATCTGTTGGATTCCGGAGAGAGAGACGTTTCGGTTATTCTCGGGAGGATGAGACAGGTCATCGGTTCGGAGCCGCTGGCAAGGATCGATTATATAGAGATCGTGGATTTGGAAAATCTCGAGCCTTTGGATAAAATAGAAAAGGAGGCCTTGATCGCACTGGCCGTATTTATCGGCAAAGTCAGGCTAATCGATAATATGATCGTTCAGGTCAAGGAGTGATTTGAGGTGAATAGACAAATTTTAAAATCGAAGATCCATCAGGCTGTGGTGACAGAAACGAACCTGGAGTACGAAGGCAGTCTCACTCTGGATGAAACTCTGATGGAGGCCGCCGATTTGGTTCCTTTCGAGCAGGTACATGTGTTGAATATCACAAACGGGGAAAGATTCATCACCTATCTCATAAAAGGCGAAAAAGGCTCCGGCGTGGTGGGAGTCAATGGAGCGGCAGCCCACAAGGCATCGGTTGAAGATAAACTGATTGTCGTTGCCTACACCACCATGGACGATGAAGAGATCAGTTTTTTCATCCCAAAGGTCATCATCGTGGATGAGAAGAACAGAATAAAAAGCGCCAGATAGGGCATCCATGGATTCAGACGATAGGAAAAAAGCCGAAGAATTGGATAAAGAATTGACTACTCTTCGCCATCTGATCGAGAAGGAAAACGAGATGCTGCGCCGCATGATTTCTTCTTTGGATGCTCTCGAGAAGAAAATGACCCGCTCTCAAGACAAGTCGGTTCGAAAGCAGAAAAAAAGATAAAAAACGAACGCTCTTCCATGAATTATTTCAATGCCCATTCTTTGAGCTTTTCGTATTCGACTTCCCCGCAGATGATATCGTTTGTCTCCGTGTTCATGAAGGTGGGCGTTCGGAGCTGCCCTCCGCATTTGGGCGCGATGATGTCCCTGTAGGACCTCATCAAGTCGGCATTTTTTTCGTTATGCCACACTTCCAGCCTTTCGATTTTGACTCCCGTTTCCTCCTCCAGTCTATCCACAAGGGGCATCATGACCTTACAGTGCGGACATTCCTGTCCATGAAACATGATCAGTTTATTCATTTTTCCTTCTCCTTATAAAAAGCCCGCACCAGCATTCTCCATCTTTTTTTTCTTTATAGGTTTCATGAATGCGAAAATTGCAGGGGCATACAAGCTTCAGGTCTTCCTCGAAGTCCTTGCTGATTAGACGACAGGGGCAGTATTTCAGGCCGTGGTTTCGCTCGTTTTCGAATATCCCTTCCAACAGCATACCCACTTTTTCCTGATCCGGATTGACTTGGAATTCGTTCTTCTCGGCGAACTTCTCGATCGCTTGAAGGAAATCCGACTTATCGACTTCCACCTTGGACCCTCCGCAAATTTTTTGGGCCTCTTCCGAGGAAATTGCCACATAGGCATTCTTGACCGAACAGGTGGGACAAATCCCGGGGGGAAAGACTCCATAGTGAATGTCGTTGCATACATAACAGCGCCAGTATTTTTTCATTTTCTTCCTGAATATTTATATTGTGGATGAAAAAATCCCCATGAAGTTTCTATTTGTTATTTGATACTATCGGAGAGTTTAGGCCTCCTGTACTTTTTGCGTTCCTAACATTTCTCACGTCATTTTGGCCATTTCCTGTTCAAGCTCAGATTTTCTGGTGCAGTAATAGCCGTTTTTCATTCCCTTTTCTTTGTGGACCGGACACTGGGGGCAGTTGCAGCCTTTCTCCTCAGTGATGACGGAACTCTCTCCAACCAGGGCGTGGCAGAAACCCAGTTCAGTCTCTTCCGCTACGTAGGAGGGACATGTTTTGCAGATGCATTTTTCTTTGACCGTGGGAAGCATCTCTTCGAATTCGACGATCATGGCATCGGCTTCTTCTTCGGTTACACCATTTTTTTCGATCAGTAATTTTTTGATCATATCTTTCCGGCTCATCTCTTCCGTGGGTTCCGCTTGGGCAGGAGTCTGAGCTTCGGCTTGAGCCCCCATTTCCTCTACAGCCTCTTCTTCCTTTTTCTTACAGGAAGTCAATCCGAAATAGGCCATCATGGTGCCCAGGACGCCGCAGCCGCTTTTGGAAAAAAAGTCTCTTCTTTTCATCGATCCTCCTCCAAGTGAAAACTGAAATTATGAATCATTCTAGATGAATAAAATAATTATGTCAATATACCCTATATAAATAGTAGGGATTAGGGCCGAAGAAGTTTTTATTCCAGATAATAATTGGGCGCTTCCTTGGTGATGACCACATCGTGGACGTGGCTTTCCCTCATGCCTGAAGCCGTCACCTTGATGAATTTCGCTTTTTCCTGAAGATCGGGAATGGCCCGACATCCGGCATAACCCATGCCGGATTTGAGGCCTCCGATCATCATTTCGATGATATGAGAAGCACTCCCTTTATAGGGGACCCTTCCTTCGATTCCTTCCGGGACCAGCTTGCCTTCGCTCGGGATGGCCTCCTGAAAGTAACGGTCACGGCTTCCTTCCCGCATGGCTTCGATCGACCCCATCCCTCGATAAGTCTTATAGGAACGCCCCTGGAAAATAACGACTTCTCCGGGGGATTCGTCGGTTCCGGCCAGGAGGTTGCCCAGCATCACCGAACTGGCCCCAGCGGCAAGGGCCTTGGTGATATCCCCTGAATATTTTATTCCCCCATCGGCAATGAGCGGGATGCCTTTTTCTTTCGTGATCCGGAAAACATCAGCGATAGCCGTGATCTGGGGGATGCCGGCTCCAGTGACGATGCGAGTTGTACAAATCGATCCCGGACCCACGCCCACCTTCACGGCGTCGACACCGAGATTGATGAGCTCTCTCGCTGCAGTGGTTGTACCGATGTTGCCGGCGACCAATTCTTGATCGGGCATTTCCTTTCTCAACATTTTGACGGTATCCAGTACTTTTTGGGCATGACCGTGCGCTGTATCGACGACCATGACATCCACCTTTACCTGGACTAAGGCTCTGGCCCTTTCCAGCGTTTCTTGGGCAACGCCCAAGGCTGCTCCAACCCGCAAACGCCCGAATTCGTCCTTGGCAGCATTCGGGTATTGGATCCGTTTGAGAATGTCTTTATAGGTGATCAGGCCTTTGAGGTGATAATTTTCATCCACCATCAATATTTTTTCAATTTTATGCTTGTGGAACAACTTTTCCGCCTCTTTGAGAGAGGTCCCTAGGGGAACGGTAACCAGGTCTGTAGTCATCGCCTCACGAATCGGAAGATTGAGGCGGGTTTCGAACCGAATGTCTCTATTTGTCAAAATTCCTACCAGTTTGTTGTTTTCATCGGTGATTGGGAGGCCTGAAATCTTGTGTTTTTTCATGATTTCGAGGGCCTCGAAGATTTTATTGTGGGGCTTCATGGTGATAGGGTCCACAATCATCCCGCTTTCATGCCGCTTGACCTTGTCCACTTCCTCTGCCTGTTTTTCGATGGACATATTGCGATGAATGATGCCTATCCCCCCCTTTTGTGCCAGGGCGATGGCCATTCTGGAGCCGGTCACCGTATCCATGGCGGCGCTGACGATAGGGATACTGAGAGGGATGTTTCGGGAGAAACGGGTGGAGATATCGGCTTGAGACGGCAGCACATCGGACTTAGCCGGGAGAATGAGCACGTCGTCGAAGGTGAGTCCCTCTTTTATTTTTTCATCCAGCATTTCCCCCTCCCTATCTCCTCTTTTTTTTCTTTTTTCTCTTTTTGGGGATGACCGATCTTGCCTTGCGGGAAGTCTGGACCTGGGCTCCCTGAGGCCGCTGGTAATACATGGCCTGCTCCCGCCTTTCCGGCATGCGTTCTTCCTCCACGGGTTGAAGGAGGAAAAGATAACGTAGGGTTTCGTCTTCGATTCTGTCCATCATGGCCTGAAACATATCGTAGCTTTCTTTTTTGTATTCCACCAGAGGATCCCTCTGGCCGTATCCTCGCAGGCCGATACCCTCCTTGAGATAATCCATCCCCAATAAATGATCCTTCCACTGAGCATCGATGATCTGAAGCATGATCACCCTCTCGAATTCCCGCATCCTATCCGATCCGATGATATTCTCTTTGTCCTGGTAGATCTGTTTAAGCGTCTGTTTGCACTTTTGCCTCAGTTCCTCGAAATGAGTGGTCTCCCAGTCTATGCCCCATTCTTCGATATCCACCCCGAACTGGGCGCCCATGGCTTTGCGGAATGCTTCTCTATCCCATTCCTCAGGCGGTTTTTCCTGGGGCGTGCTGTTCTCCATCAGCCAATCCACGATGGTATCGATTAACTCCGAGATATGTTCTTTGAGATTTTTCCCTTGTAGGATTTCTCTTCTTAGAGTATAGATGCTCTCCCTCTGTTTATTCATCACATCGTCGTATTCCAGAAGGTGTTTGCGAATAGTAAAATTTTGGCCTTCCACTTGCCTTTGAGCTCTTTCGATGGCCTTGGTGACCATTTTGTGCTCGATGGGAGTTCCTTCTTCCATTCCCAGCCTTCCCATCAAACCCGAAATACGCTCACTTCCGAAGATGCGCATCAAGTCATCCTCCATCGAGAGATAAAAACGGGATGAACCGGGGTCTCCTTGTCTGCCGGCTCTTCCCCGTAACTGATTGTCGATTCTTCTGGCTTCGTGTCTTTCCGTCCCTATAATGTGGAGACCTCCTAGGTCTACGACAAGGTTGTGTTCGATATCGGTAGTTTTTTTCGCCTCCTTGATGGCTTCTTCCAGCTCTTCCTGATGATCTTCCTCCAGATCGATGCCTTTTTTCCTTAGGGCTTCCCGGGCGAGATGTTCGGGGCTCCCCCCGAGTAGAATATCCACTCCCCGTCCTGCCATATTCGTGGCTATGGTCACGGCTTCGGCTCGGCCGGCTTGGGCGATGATCTTGGCTTCCATTTCATGGTATTTGGCATTCAAGACAACATGGTTTATCCCTTTTTTTCTAAGGAGAGAGCTGAGGTGTTCGGAATTTTCGATGGATATGGTGCCTACCAAAAGAGGGCGGCCTTTTTTGTTGGCTTCGATGATTTCCTGGCAAACCGCATTCCATTTTTCATCGGCGGTGCGGTAGATCACGTCGGGATATTCGTGCCGGATCAGGGGCTCGTTGGTGGGGATTTCCACGACATCCAGGTTGTAGATGGATTGAAATTCCGTCGCTTCCGTCACGGCGGTCCCGGTCATTCCAGAAAGTTTATCGTACATACGGAAATAATTTTGGAAGGTGACAGAGGCCAGGGTCTGGTATTCTTCTTCGATGCGGACTTTTTCTTTGGCTTCCAGCGCTTGGTGGAGACCATCGCTGTAGCGCCGGCCGGGCATGAGGCGGCCTGTGAATTCATCCACGATAATGACTTTTCCTTCTTTGACCATATAATCCACGTCTCTCTTGAACAGATAATGAGCCTTGAGCCCCTGGTTGATGGCATGGATGGTGTCCATATGGGCGAGATCGTACAGGTTTTCCACATTCAGGAATTTTTCGGCTTGGGCCACTCCTTCTTCATTGAGAGCCACTGTCCTGGTTTTTTCATCCACCAGAAAATGCTGTTCCTTGCGTAGACGGCGTATGAGGTTATCCACCTTGTAATAGATGGATGTCGATTCTTCTGTAGGTCCTGAGATGATTAGAGGCGTCCGGGCTTCGTCGATAAGAATGCTGTCCACCTCATCCACTACGGCAAAGTGGTGTTCTCTTTGAACCAGATCACTTCGGCGGAATTTCATGTTATCCCGCAAATAGTCGAAACCGAACTCGTTGTTGGTCCCGTAGGTGATGTCGCTTCGGTAGGCTTGATGCCTTTCATGATCCGGTATATCATGTTGGATGGTGCCCACCGTGAGTCCTAAAAATTTATAGATCGGGCCCATCCATTCGGTATCCCTCTTGGCCAAATAATCATTGACCGTTACGATGTGGACTCCCTTTCCTTCCAGGGCGTTCAAGTAAGCGGGAAGAGTGGCGGCCAGAGTTTTCCCTTCCCCGGTCTTCATTTCGGCGATTTTCCCTTGATGGAGAACGACTCCTCCCATCAACTGAACATCGAAATGACGCATGTTCAAGGTTCTCTTGGAAACCTCCCGCACCGCGGCAAAGGCCTCAAACAGAATGTCGTCCAGCGAAGCTCCCTGACCTAGTTTTTCTTTGAATTCAGCGGTTTTGGCTTGCAGCTGGCTGTTGGTGAGTTTCTGGACTGCGGGCTCGAGCTCGTTTATGGCGACCACAAAGGGCTGGAGTTTTTTCAGATCTCTCTCGTTTTTCGTTCCGAAAATTTTTTGAATCAGCCACTTATACATTTGCCTCATTTGTAGCAGAAACCCCCATCCTTGTCAACGAAAACGGAGACAGCTCCTAAAACTTGACCACGGACAAGAAGCGAGCGAAGGAGAGCCATGCTCAATACTCCTTCGCCGCCGAGAAGAAGGTGATAGAATGACGTGTAAAATCCGGCTGGAGAGAAAACGCTTCCTAATACTCTGGGTTTTCGATCGCGGTATTAAAGATGCTTCCTGTTGGAGATAGGTGTATTGCTTTTTTTGGGGGAATTCTTTATCATCATCTGTAATCTTTTCTTAAATAATAAAAAGGACACTTCACATAAAATGATAAATTTAGCCAGTGCACCCTATGACAAACAGCTCAAGATCGTGGATATACAGGGAGGGCATGGCTTGCGCCGGCGGCTTCTCTCCCTGGGATTCCATAAGGACGATATCATCGAGCTGGATTCCAGGAGCATCCTTGGAGGGCCCATCCTCGTGAGGGATTTGACGTCCGATACTTCGGTTGCCCTTGGACGGGGGATAGCCCAAAAAATTATGGTTGAGATCGTTGGCGAAACAGAATAATTTTCCGGATGTCATATTTACCGGTCAACCTAACTGTGGGAAAAGCACCCTCTTCAACGCCATCGCCGGGCTGAAGGCCGAGACGTCCAATTTTCCTGGTACCACAGTCGAGCACACCCACAGCAGAGTCAATGTCGAAGGCCAGGTGCTGAATATTATCGACCTTCCAGGCACCTACACCCTCAATCCTTCCGATGAGGCGGAGAATGTCGCCCTCTATCATCTGTTCGTGGAAAAGCCGGATTTGATCATCGATGTCATAGATGCATCGATCATGGGGAGGAGCCTGGAATTGACATTGGAGCTTATCGAATTGGGATATCCCATGGTTGTCGCGTTGAACATGATGGATCTGGCTGAGAGAAAGGGGATGACGATCGATACGGAAAAGCTGTCGAAGCTTCTCGGCATCCCTGTCGTTCCCGTGATCGCTACCCGCGGCCGTGGAATCAAGGAGCTGCTGGAAACGGCTTTATCCGTTTTAAGAGAGAAAAACAGACTGTCCCCCGTCCAGTGGTCCAAAGATGTCGAGGATAATATAATCGAATTGGAGCAGGCACTGCCTGAGGATTTTCCTGTAGTGGCCAATAAGCGGTTTACCACAATCAAGATGATCGAGGCAGAGAAACTTCTGTTCGATAAAATACTTTTGGAGCTCCATCCTGCCTTGAAACAAAAACTGGATGAGGTTAGGAAAGAGCTGGAAAAAAGGCATAACGCTCCTGCCTATGAAGTGATCGCTGCCGAGAGACATCATCTAGCTTTTAAGATTTACGAGGAATGCTGCCGGGTCAAAAGAGGAAGAAAACTCGACTGGATGGAGCGGATGGATGATATTCTCATGCATCCTGTCTTGGGCTATGTGATCCTCCTTGCCGTTTTCCTCGCCTTTTTCTTCGTCATTTTCAGAGTCGGAAATCCCTTGGAAGAACTCGTCCTCGGGCCATTGAATAACCTGAGAGTGTACCTTTCCGTTCATATGGGAGATAGCCTCTTATTCTATCTGGCAGAGGGATTGATCCAAGGGATAGGTGGAGGATTGGGGATCGTTTTGCCGTACTTCGTCCCCCTCCTTTTTCTGATGTCTCTTTTGGAAGACATCGGCTACCTTTCGAGGGCCAGTTTTTTGATGGATACATTTATGCACAAGATCGGACTCCACGGGAATTCGGTTTCGGCCTTCATTCTCGGATTCGGATGCAACGTTCCGGCCGTGGTTTCGACGAGAATATTGGATTCCAGACGGGACAAAGTCATCACGGCTCTTCTCATCCCTTTCGTCCCCTGTTCGGCCCGGACGACGATCATACTCGCCCTGGTCGCTTTTTATTTGGGTCCATTATGGGCGCTTGGGTTTTATGTTTTCAATATTCTCTTATTGGGTGTGCTGGGACGGATCATCAGCCTCTTTTTCAAGGACCCCTCTCCAGGATTGATCCTGGAAATACCCACACTGAAGATGCCCTCGATGAAAAATATGGCGAGAAAGATATTCGTCAGGCTCAAGGCCTTCATCAAATTCGCCTGGCCTATTTTGATCGCTGGAAGCGTTGTTCTCGCTCTTATGCAGTTTTTCAAATTCGATCGATATGTCAATTTGATCCTATCGCCGCTGGTGGAAAAGGCGCTAGGCCTGCCCCAGGAGCTGGGAGTCACTCTCATTTTCGGCTTTTTGAGGAAAGAACTTTCACTGATCATGATGCTCCAAGCCTTGGGCGTGAATTATCAGGAATTGTTGAGCGTGATCAACTATCATCAATTGATCATTTTCGTTGTTTTTATCAGCTTTTTCGTTCCCTGCCTTTCGACGGTAGCTATTATCTGGAAGGAGATAGGAAAAAAGGTCGCCCTGCTTTCCATCGCTTTGAACACGACGGTCGCCGTAGTTTTGAGTCTGGTCGTGAGATTGATCCTGAAGCTCTAAGAACGCATTCTTTCCAGAACTACGCAAGCTACAGCGTAATCTCGAAGATGGGAGATGGAAACGTATGTTTTGTCGAAAGAGAGGGAGTCTTCGTATGTAATGACGAGCTTCGGCTTTCCTGAGGAGAGATTGATGATTCCTACGTCGGTCCAGCCGATTTTCCTCCCCAGGGCCTTGAAAAAGGCTTCCTTGGCTGCAAACCTTGCCGCTAGGTGTTGGTATTTATTTTTTTTCCCTTCGCAGTATTTTATCTCTTCAGTGGTGTATACCCTTTTTAGAAAACGGGGACTTTTCTCGGCCAGTTTTCGAATCCTTTCCACTTCGATAATGTCCACTCCGATACCGACGATCATTTTCCGATACCCATGATTTTTTATGGTAAGCTCAGATTATATCATATTCATCCGAAGATCGACCAAAATAAAAATTGCCGGGTAAAGCCTCTTTAATTCCATCATGATGCTTGAGCGTAGACGCTTAGCAGCGCATTGGGAGGCTTGTTTGAGCGACTTCGGAGGATTTAGCCATGGTTTTAGGAATGCTTCCCCAGAACCTTTTGAACTTCGACAGCGGTTTTTTTCCCCACGATTCGAGCCAACTCTTCCACTGGTGCCTTTTGGATGGCCGATTTGCTCCGGAATCTGGCCAGTAGCCTCTGTTTCCTTATTCGACCCAATCCTGGAATGCCATCCAGCTCGGAAGCGAAACTTCTTTTTTCCCTTCTTTTCCGGTGGTAGGAGATAGCGAATCGGTGGGCTTCATCCCTGACGTGTTGGAGAAGCTTTAACGAGGCAGAAGTCCTTTCCAGTTTTATTCCCTGCTTATGAGAAGGGGTAAAAATGATCTCCTCCTTTTTTGCCAGGGAGATAACAGCCTGACTCTTCAGGCCCAATTCTTCCAGCGTTTTTTTTGCCACATTCAACTGCCCCTTACCTCCGTCGACCAGGATCAGGTCGGGCAGCGATTTTTTTTCTTGAAGAAGCCTGGTGTATCTTCGGCGGATCACTTCCCGAAGGCTGGCTACATCATCCGGACCCGACACTGTTTTGATTCTGAATTTACGGTATTCCTGGTTTTTGGGGCGGCCGTTTTCGAAGACCGCCAGAGATCCCACGCTTTCTTCCCCTCCCGTGTTGGATATGTCGAATCCCTCGATGCGATAAGGCTGTTTCTCCAACCCCAGAATTTCTTTTGCTTCTTCCAGCAGAGGGGATTCCCGGTCTTTTTCCAAAAGCGCGATATCTGCGTTTCGGGCGGCCAGTTCCACCAATTTTTTGTTCTTTCCCTTATGCGGGACGAGAAGCGATACTTTTTTTCCAGACAGCTGCAATATTTCAGCTTCGATCTGCTCCCTGTTTTCGGGAAAAAAAGGGAGCAGGATTTTATCGGGCCAGTCTTTTTGTTTTCGGTAATAGGATCGTAAATGATGGCGCAGGTGCTCTTTCGGAGATAGATCGCCGCTCTTTTGGCCCCAGATAACTTCGGCTTCACTGACCTTTCCTTTTCTCATACGGAAAATGTAGATGGCCGATTTTTCATTCTTTCGGGAAAATCCGACGATATCTATGTCGTCCAATCCCACGGATATCGAGTGTGGTTTTTCTTTGATATGTTCCAAGGTCCGGATAAGGTCCCTCCACTGGGCGGCCTTCTCGAACTCCTGGCTTTCTGCGGCGTCAAGCATTTTCTTTTTGGCGATTTTTGATAATTCCCCAACTCTTCCTTCCAGAAAGAGAAGGGCGTTATTTGCATTTTCTCCATATTCCTTCTCACTGATGAGATCGACGCAGGGGGCCGAGCAGAGCTGGAGGTCGTACTCGAGGCAGGGGCGTTTCCGGGCCCCTGGTATTTTTTCCCTGCACGTACGGATTCTGAAATTCTGGGATACCAGATGGATCGTTTTTCTCGCTTGCTGGGCAGGGGAGAAAGGACCGAAATATCTTGCCCCATCGGCCTCGACCCGCCGGGTTAGATAAATACCCGGGTAGCGATCCTGAAGGGATAATTTTAAATAGGGGAAACTCTTGTCATCTTTGAGCCTTAGGTTGAACCTGGGCTGATACTGTTGGATGAAATTATTCTCGAGAAAGGCCGCTTCCTTTTCCGAGCCGGTCAGGATGTAATCGATGTCATCTATCTCGCTCAGGATGTTGTACACCCGGAGGTCTGATGTAGGAGAGAAGTATGTCTTCACCCTGTTGTGCAAGGAGCGGGCTTTACCGATATAGATGATATTCTGATTTTCGTCCTTGAAAAAGTAGATACCCGGCTTTTTAGGAAAACTGTCTATCTTTTTTCTTAAACTTTTCCGATTCTTAACTGACAAGCTCCAGTTCCCTTTTTTTTAGTTTTTTGAGTTCATCCCTCATCACAGCGGCCTTTTCGAACTCGAGGTTGCGCACCGCGTCTTTCATCATTTTTTCCAGTTTTTCCATCCTCGCTTTTCTTTTCTCGGGACTGAGATAGATATCTTTCTCCTCTGCTATTTTTAGATAGTCAAAATAGTCCCTTTCGTAAACACTGGTCAAGACTTCATCAATGTTTTTCTGGATGGATTGGGGGGTTATGTGATTCTGTCGATTATATTCCTGCTGAATGGTTCGCCTTCGTTCGGTCTCCCCTATGGCCTCTCTCATGGAACCGGTCATAGTGTCGGCATAGAGAAGCACTTGGCCATAAATGTTCCTGGCCGCCCTTCCGAAAGTCTGGATCAAGGATGTCGATGAGCGAAGGAACCCTTCCTTGTCTGCATCCAGGATGGCGACCAAAGAGACTTCGGGCAGATCGAGCCCTTCCCTCAACAGATTTATGCCGATGAGGGCGTCGAACTTGCCTCTTCGAAGGTCACGCAGGATTTGAACCCGCTCCAGAGTATCGATTTCCGAGTGGAGGTAGCGGACGCGGAGACCCAGGTCATGGTAATAGCGGGTCAAATCTTCGGCCATCTTTTTGGTGAGAGTGGTCACAAGCGTTCGGCATCCATTTTGAGCCCTTTTTTCGATTTCAGACATAAGGTCGTCGATCTGCCCTTTGACCGGCCTGACTTCCACTTTGGGGTCAATCAGGCCGGTAGGCCTGATGATTTGTTCCACTGTTTTATGCCTGGTCTTTTTCAGTTCATAAGAACCAGGAGTGGCTGAGACATAGATAGCCTGGGGCACCCTCTCTTCGAATTCTTTGAAGTTCAGCGGGCGGTTGTCCAATGCCGAAGGCAAGCGGAACCCGTGTTCGATAAGGGTGTTTTTGCGCGAGCGGTCACCGTGATACATCCCGCCGATCTGAGGAATGGTTACATGAGATTCATCGATGATCGCCAGATAGTCCCGGGGAAAATAGTCGAGAAGAATGTAGGGGGGGTCTCCAGGCTTTCTTTGGCTCAGATAAAGCGAGTAATTCTCGATTCCCGGACACCAGCCCAGCTCCCGCAGCATTTCCAGGTCGAAAAGGGTCCTTTCTTCCAGTCGGTTGGCCTCGATGATTTTTCCCTGCATTTTGAAAAAACCTATTCTTTGGATCATCTCCTTTTCGATCCTCTCGATGGCCTGATCGAGGATTTCGCGGGGAGTGGAGAAGAAAGTGCGCGGATAGAGAAGGACTTTTTCGAAGCTTTCCTTGACGTTCCCCAGGAGTGGATCTATGGAATAGAGCCGGCCCACTTTTCCCTCGTCCAGTTCTATGCGGTAGGCATCATCTTCGTAGGGGGGATAGATGTCGATGATATCCCCTCTTACCCTGAATCCGCCTCGCTGGAAATCTGCCTCCTGTCTTTCGTACTGGATATCGACCAGGCTTTTGAGAATTTTTTTCCTGGTAATGGGCTGCCCCTTTTCTAGAGTGAAGCTCATGGAACGGTAGGTTTCCGGGGAGCCGATGCCGTAGATGCAGGAGACGGAGGCAACGATGATGACATCCCTCCGCTGAAACAGGGAATTGGTGGCGCAAAGACGCAACCTGTCGAGCTCGTCGTTGATGGTCGCCTCCTTGGCGATGTAGGTGTTTGTTCCGGGAATATAGGCTTCTGGTTGATAGTAGTCGTAGTAGCTGACGAAATATTCCACGGCATTTTCGGGGAAAAATCTCTTGAATTCTTGGTAGAGTTGGGCGCCCAAGGTCTTGTTATGGGATATGACGAGGACGGGCCTGTTGGCTCGGGCGATGATATTGGCCATTGTAAAGGTTTTTCCGGAACCGGTTACTCCCTTCAATACCTGGTGCTTGGCGTTCTTTTGCAGTCCATCCAAAAGCATGGCGATGGCTTGAGGCTGGTCGCCTTTGGGCAGGAATTCGGAATGCAGATTGAATGTCCTCATCGAATTCATTATAACAAAAAAATGGGGGTACACGCTGCACTTGTTTGATTTCTTGCCCCAGCCGTTTTTCGTCTGATGTTGTTGGATCTTTTCGATGCTGGAGGCGATGAGAAAAATTCGTCGCCAGAGGTTATTGACAAGAGTATTCGTGGTGTATAATCTGAAACTAAGGAGGTAAAATGAGAAAATTTCTTGTGCTGACAGCATTCGTCGCTCTGGTTATCTGGACCTATTCGTGCGCTCCTACTGCGAAGGTCACTTCGACGGGAGGCCCGTCAATCAGCGAGGCTCAAGCCGAGCGTTACGATGGGCCCAAAGCCAGAATAGCGATCGGAGAATTCCAGGACAAGACGGCTAAGGGTGGATGGTCAGGAGGCTGGTTGGGGATGTTCGGTATGGGATGGCCTCAGATTGGCGATGGCATGCGGGATATGCTGACCACATCTCTGTTCAACACCAACCGGTATATCGTCCTCGAAAGAGAGCAGTTGGAAGAGGTCCTCAAAGAACAGGACCTTGGCGATTCGGGCCGAGTGAAGAAAGGAACCGAGGCTCCCATAGGAGAGATTTATGGGGCGGAACTTTTGATAACGGCTGCCGTCACCGAGTTTGAGGGAAGTGCGAAGGGAGCTGGAGGAGGGACCAGGATTCTGGGTGTCACGGTCGGCGGAGGAGTGAAAAAAGGACATGTGGCTATCGATCTTCGCATAATCGACACTAAGACCTCGCAGATCGTTTTAGCCACGACTGTCGAGGGAGATTCCACGAGTGTCGCCCTTGGTGGTGCCACCAGAGTGGGATCCCTTCCTGTCGCTCTCGGCGGTTTTGCCAAAACCCCGCTGGAGAAAGCGATCAGGGTGTGTATCGAAAAAGCTGTCGAATACATCGTGAGCCAAACCCCAACGGATTACTACCGGTATAAGTAGTTCTTTTCATTTTTAACCGGGATTTTTCGTCAGCCAAAATGGCGGCTCAAGAAATAGGGAGGAGTGGCTGTCTTCTGTAAAACCTCCGGGCTTAAATTCTAACGGACCAGAGGAAGCATCTTTACGGTTCCTTTAAGCTTTGCTCCCTCTTGAATGGATATTCGTGGGGCTGATATATCTCCGGTCATAACGGCGCCTTTCCCGATCATGATCTTGTTCGAAGCTGAAATATTGCCGGAAACTTTACCCATGACGGTGATGTTTTTTCCTTGGATATCTGCCTTGACATGGGCCTCTTTTTCGATCTGGATACTGTAATCTGTCGAATCGATCTTCCCTTGAAACGTGCCTTCGATGATCACATCCTCCTGACAGGTCAATTCCCCCTTGAAATTTGTGGCTGGCCCAAACCGGCAAAAAGATGTCTGGCCTTCTCTGGTTAAAAAATTTCCACTGTCTTTATCTTTTTTCTCAGGATCGGACATGACTAAACTCCGTTTTCCCCTGAAAATCTTTGCCGATTATATTTTGGTCAGCGGGCTTTGTCAAGCCGGTTTCAGTAGGCTTCATCTCTTGAGCGGGATTTTTTTCGGAATATCTTGTAGAGATAGACCGTATAGCCGACGACCAGGGGCATGCCGACAAGGGCGATGATTAGCATCACCTTCAGGGTCAGTTCACTCGATGAGGAGTTGTAAATGGTGAGGCTCAGGGCTGGGCCGCTGCTGGCCTTTACCAAGTTGGGGAAATGAAGGGAACCGGCGATTCCCCAAAGTCCGACAAAACCTAAGGAGGAAGAAAAAAAGGCCATTCCGTCCTTTTTTTTACGGAAAGCCCATTTCATGGAGATGAGGCCGACCGCAACTACACCCGTAAAAATCCAGGCTCCTATTTTCCGGACCGCCCCTGGAATGATAAAAATGGAAACGAAAAGGCTAAACACAAGAAAAAATACATAAATCAGCCAAAGTTTCTGCGAAACCTTGCGCGATCTTTCCTGAATCCTCCCTTCTGTTTTCAGGGAGGCGTAGGTGCTTCCTTGAAGGAGGATGGCTGTCAAACCGAACAAGCCGATGACCAGAGGAAAGGGCCGAAGCAGGGTAAAGAAATTGCCCGTGAAATCCATGCCCGAGTTGAGTGGAATTCCCTGTATAACATTGCCCAGGGCTACTCCGAATAGCAAAGAAGGGAGAAAACTGCCGACGATAAAGGCCCCATCCCATATTTTTTGCCTTTTTGGGTCATGAGACCTGAATTCCAGAGAGACGGCACGAAAGATAAGGGCGAATAAAACCAGCATAAGGGCTAGGTAGAAACCGCTGAAGACCGTGGCGTAAGCATGGGGAAAAGCAGCGAATAACGCTCCTCCTCCGGTCAACAGCCAAACCTCGTTACCATCCCAGAAAGGACCAATGGTTTGGTAAAGGATTTCTTTATCCTTCCCGCTTTTTGCCAGAAAAGGAAATAGCGATCCCATCCCCAAATCAAAGCCGTCGAGGATGGAGTACCCGGCAAGTAAGACTCCGATAAGGAGGAACCATATGTTTTGCAGTAAGGTCCAGGTTTCCATTTTTTTCTCCTCTATTCCTTCGTTCTCAAATCCTCGGGGCCTTTCCGGATATTTTTAAGAATTATTGAAATCCCCACAACTCCGATGAGAGCATAGATAAAGAAAAATAGAATCAGGGTGAACAGGATATTTCCGGCGGGAACGACCGGGGAAGCGGCATCGGCTGTTCGAAGGAGCCTGTAAACAACCCAGGGCTGGCGGCCGACCTCGGCCGCTACCCAGCCGAACTCGTTGGCGAGATAGGGGAGGGGGAAAGTGATGAGCAGGAGCTTATGGTACCAAAGGGAAGACCAGAATTTTTTCCGGATGAGAAGAGCGATTCCGATGATAGAAAGAAGAATGAAAAGCGAGCCAATGAGGATCATGATATGATAGGATGTAAAGGACAGGAAAACAGGGGGGCGTTCTTCTTTTGGGAACTCATTCAATCCGGGAACTTCCGCATTGGGATCGAAATGGATCAGAAGGCTTAGAAATTTGGGAATTTTGATCGAAAGATAGATCACCTGTTTTTTCCCGTCAGGAATGCCGAATACGGAGAAAGGAGCTCCTTCCTCGGTTTCCCAGAGCGCTTCGAAGGCTGCCATTTTCTCGGGCTGGGTTTCCGCTACCTGAATGGAGTGAGCGTGACCGGAGAAAAGCTGGAGGATAGAAGCGGTGAAAAAAATAATTACCGATATTTTTAAAAGGAATCTGGCCTGGATGACGAAGCGGTTTTTGATGAGGTACCAGGCGGCCATCCCGGCCACCAGGGCCGAGCCGGTTATCCAGCCGGCTAGGAGCACATGGATGTAGCGGTTCAGTGTGGAGGGGTTGAGGGCCGCGTCGAAGAAATTGGCCAGCACGGCTCTTCCGCCCTCGATCCTGTAACCTGCTGGGGTCTGCATCCAGGAGTTGGCGATTATGATCCATAGGCCTGAAAGATGCGCCCCGAAAAAAACGAGAAAGGAAGAAAGCCAGTACGCCTTTTGAGAGACACGGCTGCGGCCGAAAATCAGGATGCCGAGAAAAACAGATTCTAGAAAAAAAGAGAATATACCCTCGGCGGCAAGGGGAGCGCCGAAGATATCTCCGACAGTACGGGAATAATTGGCCCAGTTATTCCCGAAGGCGAACTCCAGAGCGATCCCTGTCGCTACCCCCATGATAAAAACGATGCCCAAAATTTTTATCAGGAAGGTCGAAATATTTTTATATATCTCCTCTTTTGTCTTGAGATAAAAGGATTCGAAGATCAGGATGATAAAGGTCAAACCGAAGGTGGTCGGGGGGAAAAGGAAGTGAAACCCGGCCGTAAGGCCGAATTGGATTCGGGCGAGTAGGATGGCATCCATAACGAACCTCCTATCTAACCTGGATGGTCGTTTTTTTTTATGGGCTAAAGTATAAATAATCTCGAGTCTCCTGTCATTAAAAATCGAAAAAAAATTGGAGACAGAGATAGTCTTGATCACTATTTCGTTGATTAATTTTATGAATTCCAATAAAATGAAAAACCTTTTGGAAGAGACTTTGAACAGGATGAATCATTTGTTTTTCCTATGGCGTGTAACCTGAAAAGTTTTTTCTGAAAAAAAATGAGACAAGGAAGGCAACCGATTCCAATCATGATTTAGGAAAAGCTTCCCTGGAGGAGGATGTATGCAGGCAGGTCACATTCCCATATTGAGCGTCGAAGCCGACACCATTCCTCGAGCCTACGAGCAAGCCATCAAAGAGGTTTGGGAAAAGGGAATCAGCATCCGTACAGAATACGATCGCCCCGAGGACCCTCCTAGCCGGGATGCGACGGTCATCATCATGGTTAGAAATCCATTCGGACAACCGCGTTTTCACCGGTCCTTCGCCGATGGATTGGGAGGCCTGGCTGAGTATGTCATGGAAGTGGTGCATGGTGCCCACGATTACTGGGTCAAACCACTCGAAGAGATTTTGAAAGGGACAGAAAGCAAGGACACCCGGTGGACCTACACCTACCATGGCCGCCTTTTTGAATATAGGATAGAGGGCGATGTGGTCGACCAGATCGAGTCCATGATAGGAAAGCTGGCTCAGACGGGGTATACTCGTAGGGCTCAGGCCATCACCTGGAATCCCAAACTTGACCCGCCCACCGAAGATCCTCCCTGTTTGCAGCGTCTCTGGGTGCGGTTGTGTGAGGACGATGAGGGCGGCTGCATCCTCAACATGAATACCCATTGGAGGAGCAGGGACCTGTTCAAAGCCTGGTTCGAAAACGTCATCGCTCTCACCACTCTCATGAGAAAGATCGCTGAGAGCATTGATCGAAAAATCGGCCGTCCCGTTCGATTGGGCCGCTATGTAGACATCAGCGATTCACTCCATATCTATGGATCATACTTCCGGGAGATAGAAGGCGATCCCCAGAAGGGAATCAAGAGTTTTTTCGAAAAGCTGGAGAGCCGGTCATTCGAGGATAGGACCTGGCACTCAGATTTTGTGAAGCCCTATTTCATCGATGACGGATTGGGCAAAGGTTTGAAGGCCATGCTGGAGAGAGAAAGTGAAATGCCGGAGAATGTCCGGGAGGCCATCGAACAGGAACTCCAGTTGATGGAGAAGGATGACTATATCGTTTAGCGCTTTGTTAAAAAGGAGGAAACCATGGCAATTTATGAGCAGATAGCCGAGGAAGTGGTAAAAGGGCAAGCTCCTGCGGTCAAGGAGCTCGTGGAACAGGCTCTGTCCCAGGAGATTTCGGCCGAGGATATTTTGAACAATGGATTGGTCGCTGGCATGAATGTAGTCAGCGAGAAATTCAAGAACAACGAATTTTTTATCCCTGAGGTTTTGGTTTCGGCCAGGGCCATGCATGCAGGATTGGATATTCTCAAACCTCTCCTCGCTCAGGCAAATGTCAAAGCCAAGGGAAAAGTCGTTATCGGGACGGTCAAAGGGGATCTTCACGATATCGGAAAAAACATTGTGGGAATGATGCTGCAGGGAGCGGGGTATGAAATCGTTGATTTAGGTGCCGACGTCCCCAAAGAAAAATTCATCGAGTTCACTCAGAAGGAACAAGCTCAGGTTGTGGGCCTGTCGGCTCTTTTGACCACGACCATGATATACATGAAAGAAGTCATTCAGGCTCTTAAAGACACGGGTTTGAAGGAGAATGTGAAAGTCATCATCGGTGGCGCTCCGGTGACCCAGGCCTATGCCGATCAGATCGGGGCTGACGGGTATGCTCCGGATGCGGCTTCAGCCGTGGACCTCACCAGGAGCCTTATCGATTAAAAATAGAGACGAAAAGAAGTGAAAAACATGTCCGGATAGGTGCCAAATTCTGACCTCAACAGAAGTGGACGGGGGGTGATGGGGCCAAGGACCAGCTCGGGATTTTTTCCCCATCCCAGGTAGGCTCCTACAGCCAGGTAGATGTTTTCGGCGATGTTGTATTCGAGCATAGGGGAGAGGATCAGAGACCAGTCGCTGATGTTCAGGATAAGCAGGCCGGTGAAGGGCAAAAGAGGGGAAACCTGATAAGTGGTACCCAGATTGAGGTAGTGCTTTCCAAGAAGGTAGACCGATCCGTCCCGATAGGCTGGCCGGCTAGGGAGGCCACTGTATTTTTCCGGCTCATTTTCACCTGCGGAATTGAAATGGTATTCGACGAATCCGTAGATTTTGCTGTTGAAATTGTAATCCATTCCTATTGAGGCTCTGAAATAGCCCTTTTCTTCGAGGGCTTGTTCTTTCCTAAAACAGTCAGTGATCACATAGGCCGTCTCCAGCCAGAAGCCTGCCCCGCCGATAGCCCGGGCGATATCCAAGCCGATGAGGAGATGTTGCCGGAATGCCATCAGGATGGTGGATATATCGGTCTGGAAGATGTATGTTTTTCCCCTAAGAAAAAAGGCGTTATTGTCGCCCTTAAAATCTTTGCCGGCAACAAACCCCATATCCAGCTCATCCATCACTCCCAAAGGTATCCTTAGGCGCACAGCATCGACACCCCTCCTTTCTTCCTGGTCCAACTCGTTGAAGGCAAATGGAGCCAAGATATCGGTGGGATTGACCACCCGTGCGCTTCCCCAGGCAATGGCCTGTCTTCCCACAAAGATATCGGCATATTCGGTTTTCAAGGTGAGGAACAGCCGGTCTAGATTATGGAAAAGCCCAAAGCTCGAGACAGGCTCTCCGGGCAAGGGGTATAACCGCTGGCGGAAATCGAGAAGCCGGTATTCCGATGGGGGCAAAACGAACAAAATGCTGCTTTCCTCGAATAACCGTGAATCCTGAATTCTGGGCGAAAAGTCATAGGCAAAAGAAAACGAGAGGATGTCCCCTGGCCGATAGTCCAGCTTGAACCTCAGCCGGTTAGTGACAGCTCCCAAATCAGGCTCATCGACTTTTGTATCCTGCAGTTTGTAGGTCGGAAGATCGAGGAGAACCGAGAAGTTTTTGAAGTATCCTCCGACTGAAAGTCTTTCTTGGGGCCAAGAGTTTAAGTTTACGGCCATCAGGATGATCCCTGAGAGGATCACAGTCCTGGCGAATGTCTTCGGGTTCAATGCCGGTCCTTCCATTCGTCTTTAGTCACCTGACCGTCCTTCAGGGTGATCACCCGGTCTGCCCTTTCCATCACCATCCGGTCATGGGTGGAGAAAATAAAGGTCATGCCCGTTTTCTGGTTCAATCCCCTCATCATATCCAAAAGTCCGGCCCCTGTCTTCGAGTCGAGGTTGGCGGTCGGTTCATCGGCTAGGATAAGATTGGGCTTCGAGACCATGGCCCTGGCGATGGCCACCCGTTGCTGCTGGCCGCCGGAAAGCTTGGGAGGGAATCTCCGCTCGAATCCTTCCAAACCGATATCCTTCAGGATTTCGCTGACCCTCTTATGGCGTTCTTCTTTATTTACTCCCTGAAGCAGCATGATGTATTCTATGTTTTCCTCGACAGTGAGCACAGGTATCAGGTTATAGGCTTGAAAGATGAAGCCCACGTGGTCCCGCCGGAAGTCAGATATTTCCTTTCCGCTCATCTCGGTCAAGAGTTTTTCATTCAGCCAGACCTTCCCTTCGGTTGGCGTGTCCAGCCCTGAAATGATGTTGAGAAAGGTCGTCTTGCCCGAACCTGAGGGGCCGACAAGAGCGGCAAATTCGCCGCGCTTTATTTCGAGATCGATTCCACGGACGGCTCTGACCACGATATCGTCGTCCTTGTAATCTTTCTTGACATTTTCTGTGACGATAATGTTGCTTTTTCCGTTTTCCATCCATGTCTCCTTTATAGGCTTTTTCTCATCGCATCGGTGATGGACATTCGGCCGGCCACGATGGCTGGATAATGTCCGATTAAAATTGTGAAGATAAAAACGGCAATGGGATAGATGATGAATTGTTGGATATGGAACACCGGGTAGAGCATTTCGGTTATTGTCGTGCCTGTGATTTCGATTCCCCGGTAATCGATACCTGTCTTGGTGATGATGAATGTCAGAAGGAAGCCGAGGACAATTCCCATGGCACAGCTCAGGAGTGCCAGAGCTCCGGCTTCATAAACGATCATCCTTCTCACACCCGAAGCTCTCGTACCTACGGCGCGAAGAACGCCGAATTCGAAGAGCCTTTCGTAGAGCGACATGAAGAGGGTGTTGATGATCCCGAAGGCCACGATGCCGAAAAGGATGATCGCCATGAAAAAAAGGGAAATCCAGAACAGGCTGAGGATGGATCCCATCTGAGGTAGAATGGTCAGCCAGCTCACAGCCTCGTTTCCGTCTGTCGAATATTTGTCCCAAAAGGGATTTTCTGCCTGAAGCCCGAGTTTCATGTCCTTAAACTTTATGGCGATTTCATGAACGTCGTTTCCGATGCCCAGCATTTCCTGAGCCTTGGACAGTCTGGCAAAAGCGAATCCTGAGTCCATTTCTTTTATGTTAAAGTGATAGATTCCCGAGATGCGGAACATTTCCTGCGAGAGGTCTCCGCTTCCGGCCTGGGAGACCGTAACCACGACCCTGTCTCCCATGCCCACCTCGAGGGTTTCGGCCAGTTTGCTTCCTATGAGAAGGTCCCTTTGGTTTTCGCCTCCAAAAAAATCCCCCTCTTTGATGACGTCATCGATCTGCGAGAGATCTTTTTCTGTCTCGGGATTCACACCGGCAAAAAGCACAGAGCTCACGTTTGCCGGAGAGGTGATCATGCCGAAACTGATGGTGCGCAGAGTGAAACTGTCGACGGTTTCCTCCTTTTCCAGATCGGCTATCACCGATTTCAAATTGTTGATGGTTGCTTCGACTTCTTGGGTAAGCCGGAATCCTTTCCTGTGTATTTGGGCATCACCTAGAAAGGAATCTGTGGCTGACCGTATCATGACCTGTTTCATGCCGATCATCACAGCGTCGGTGAACATGATCGAGGCAAGGCCAAGGGCAATGGCCGTGCCTGCGATAAAGGTGCGCCGCTTGTTCCGGAAGAGGTTCCGCCAGGCAAGCTTGATGGTAAACCACATCGTTTCCCCCTAATGGATCCTCATGGTTTTGGCTGGCTCGGTGCTGGCCGCCTTGAGGGCCGGAATGAGACTGACCGCTGCGGCACAGACCATAACCGTAACGATGGGGATAATAAAACTCCTCAGGTTTATTTCAGATCTCATGGTATCGAATTTCATTCCTCCATAAGTGATGCCTTCTCCAAATTTTATCCCATGTTTGGAGAGAAGGGTGTTGGTTCCGTAACCGAGCCCGGACCCGATAAAAATACAGATGATGGCCAGGATAGTCACTTCGAGAACGACGAGTTTGACGATCTGTTTAGGCTTGGTGCCGATGGCTTTCAGCACCCCGTATTCCCTCTGTCTCTCGAGAACGGACATCAAGACGGTGTTCAGAACACCTATGGCCACGATGAACACGATGACGACCAACATCACCCACATGCCGGCCTTGTCGGCCTGCATAGCTTCGTAGAATGACTTGGCGAATGTCTGCCATGGCGCAACGTCCAGGTCAGGGTCTTCGATTCTCGCGGCGATCCGGTCGTTGACATTCTGCACCTGGCTCAATCTATTTACGGTCAAAACGATCTCATGGACTCTCCCCTCCAGGACCATGAACTCTTGAGCCTCCCGAAGGGGGAGGTAAAAGGCGGTGCGGTCGCTGGTTTCGTCTCCGCTCGAGAGTATGCCGATGATAGAGTACAGATCGTTGGCGATGGACCCGTCTGCGGCTTGGGAAATGATGACTATTTCATCGTTCAGGTCGGCTTTCAGGATCTCGGCCAATCCCTTGCCGATGATGGCTTTTTTGGATGGCTCCTCGGAGAAGCCTCGGCCTCGGATGATTTTTTGGTCAAAGCGGGTGGTTCGGTTCTCTTTTAGAGGATCGATTCCGATGATTTGGACACCTGCGCTTTTTTCGCCGACTGCTGCCAGCCCTGCTGAATAAATCCGTGGCGCCCAGGATTCGACTCCTGGTGTGTTATTCAGAATCCGAGCCAGTTGAGGCGTTTGGTCGATAGTTTTGTATAGAGAGGGCCGGTCCAGATAGGTTTTCTCATGAATCTGGATATGTCCGAGCCGGTTGCGGGTGAATTCCTCGATGATGTTGTTGTAGGTGCCGTCGGCCCAGCCGATGAAGATGACGGCCAGGGTGAATCCTCCCATGATGCTCAATCCGGTGAGGATGGTCCGTCGCCTATGGCGGAAGATATTCCGAAAGGCCATTTTGAAGGTAAGCATGGTTAATCCCCCTGCCTCAGATTTCTCAAGGTGAAAATGTCTTCAGCCAGGGGAATATCGAACTGGGCTTCCATGTAGCGCAGCACGGTTTTTTGGCCCTCTTTGGTGGTCGGGATCAGTTCCAGGACAGAGGGGATTTTCCTGTCTCCGAACGTTTTTACCTCCTTGAAGGTCATCTCCCTCATCAACTGGCCTTTTTCGTCGTAAAAATTTTGCCAGAGAGGCATGAAGTTATTCTCCTGGACGGCCACCACGATATGTCCCCAGACTATGGGCAGATCTGGCTTGGGTATGCATTTGACGTAGAGGATCCCTTCCTGTGGATTCTCGGGGGTGGTCATCTCGAAATTGTAGGATTCGATAAAAGTGAATTCTTTGACCAGGTCGTCATTGGTGAAGTCCGATCCCATCCAGGAGCTCATCATCATCGAGGGAGGTACCTTCAAAACCTTGTTGGTTTTAGGCAAATAATTCCACATTTCGTTTCCGATCCTGAGGGTGGCGACACCCTCTTCTTTTTTGGGCTCGAGAATCCGGATAAAGGTGTCTTTCATGCCCCGGCTCCAGACCCTCATCTTCAGCGTCCGCTGCCAGTGGGGAGTGATGATTTCCATTTCGACTAGAGCCTCGCTCGTCGAGGCACGGTAAAGTTCGTCGACCTTTCTGACGATCGACTCAGCCTGATTTTGTTCTTCCTTCGGCTGGGAAGAGGACGCGGGAATAAAGAAAAGCATCGAGGAAAGACAGGCGAGACAAAACGAGAGGAGGGGATTGGGTTTAGTCATGCTGGCCTCCAATATATAGACAAATACAGATTCATGATCGATTTGTTTTGGAAATCACGACTTCTTTTTTCAACCCTCTTAAGATCAGATGTTCCAATTCGGTGAGGCTTTCATCGATGTCGAGAATTCCGGGCTGGATGATCCATTGGATCATCAATCCATCCAGAGCTCCCAGGATGATAGATGAGACAAAAAGGGTGTTGACGGGATGGATTTTATCCTGAGCCACACATTCATCCAGGATATTCTTCAGCGCGGTCCGGTTCTCGTCATAAATTTTCTCGAGGCTGAAAGGAGAAATCTCTTTCTTGGTACGGATGCCTTCGGCCCAAAAATCGAGCATGATTTCCATATATCCCTTGAACTCGCCCTGGATGATCTCCTTCCAAATACGAAGGTAGGCCGTGAATTTCTCCCATGGGTCCTCAAGTGAGGATATTCGGGAGGCCACTATATTTTCGGCCTTCTCCATCACATAGTTGAAGGCTGCGGCTATGAGTTCGTCTTTGCTCTCGAAATATTCGTAAATGGTCCCTTTTCCGATTTGTGCCGATTCGGCGATGTCGGCGGCCTTGGTCTTGGCTGTTCCTTTTTTGGCGAAAACCGATATGGCTGCTTCCAGGATCTTTTCTCTTTTTTCCTTTCTATCGACGAGCTTTGCCATATCAAATCCGTTTTATGTTGACTGACCGTTCGGTCAAACATAATTATAGTCTTTTTGGCCGTCGGTTGTCAAAAGATTTTTTGCGGGGCAGAAATCGCGGATCGGCTTGACAGAATATGCATAAATTAGATATGTAGTAAGCGCATCAATTTAAAGGGGATAAACTGCTGTATCGAAACACAATCCCAAACATTAGGGAGGAGGCATCATGCGGAAGGTCCTAGCTCCAATCGTCATATTCATCATTTCTCTGGCGATCCTAATAGAGAATTCATGGGCGGTAGTCGAGCACCATGTGAGCAATGCTATAGAGCTTCAAGATGCTCTGCATACAGCACAATCCAATGGAGATCTCGACATAATCCGCATAGCAAAGGGAACATATTCAGGAGGTTTTTCTTATAGCTCGGATGAGGGATATGATATTTGGTTGATCGGAGGATACTCTGCGGATTGGAGCACTAGAGTGGTCGATCCTTCTTTGACTGTTCTGGATGGAGGAAACAGTCAACGAGTTATCTCCTTGATTCATTACCTTGGAGGGGGAATAAGGATAGAGGGATTAACGATTCAAAATGGCCGTACTGCTTCATATGGCGCTGGAGTCTCTCTTCAAACTTTCAGCCCAGATACAGGAGGACACGTCCACATTATCAACAATATCATCAAAAATAATATTTCGACCAGCAACAATGGTGGAGGAATTAGAGTAAGGACAGACACGTCTACTGGTAGTGCAGGAGATATCATTATTTCACACAATATTATCAAGGAAAACAATGCTATTATTGGGGGTGGAGTGTGGGCTAATTCTCGCTGCCCATCTGGCTCAACCGGAGATGTTGTCTTTGTCAACAATGTCGTTATAGGAAATAAGGCAAGTGATACTGGAGGGGGAATAGATGCATCGATATTTTCTTCTTCAGGAGTATACGGAAACATCTTTTTGACGAACAATACGATTACAGAAAACGCATCAGACAGTGGAGGAGGGATATCAGTAAACAGTAATTCTGGGATAGCTAATATTTATAACAATATTATTTGGTCCAATACAGCGACCGGAGAAGCAGGCGATATTTCTCTTAGTCCTCTTGGATCTGTGTATAATGTGTATAACAATAATTATTCCGATATGGTCTATTCTGCTCCCTCACTGGTAAATTTGGCAGATAACATCGATCAGATTCCACTTTTCAGGGGAAGCGGCGACTATAACCTGCAGTCCATGTCTCCGTGTATCGATAAGGGGACAAACTCTGCGTCCATGCTGCCATCAGTAGACCTTGGATTCAACACAAGAGTAATCGATGGAGACAGGGATGGCACTGAGACGGTTGACATAGGAGCTTTTGAGTTTATGCCTATACAAAATATATTCGACGGGCACGATTTTGATGGGGATACAGACTCCGATATTGCCGTTTTCAGACCATCGAATGGCAGATGGTATATTAGAAATATCGCGACACATTCATGGGGAACTGCAGGAGATATTCCTGTCAACGGTGATTATAATGGCGATAGCATCACTGATATAGCCGTATGGAGACCTTCCAACGGAAGGTGGTATATCAAAGATGTGGGTGGCACCAGTTGGGGAATGATTGGCGATATTCCTGTTCCTGGGGATTATGATGGGGATGATACGACAGAGAAAGCGGTCTGGCGGCCATCGAACGGCAGGTGGTATATTCTGGGAACGGGAAGTTCTGCATGGGGAACAACAGGAGACATCCCAGTTCCCGGAGATTACGATGGAGATGGCACAACGGATATAGCCGTATGGAGACCATCAAATGGAAGATGGTATATCAAAGGGATTGGCACTTACACGTGGGGAACTTCAGGAGATATCGCGGTGCCCGGAGATTATGATGGAGATGGCATAACAGACATCGCAGTGTGGAGACCGTCGAATGGACGGTGGTATATTCTCAGCTCTCCAGGATCCCCTTGGGGCATTGCCGGAGACATCCCAGTTCCCGGAGATTACGATGGAGATGGCACCACAGATATGGCCGTATGGAGACCTTCTAACGGCAGGTGGTACATCAAAGACATCGGCGCCTATGTTTGGGGAACGCTTGGTGATATTCCATTAGTACGTTAGTGGTATCACTAGAACAGAAATCCCTCTACCTCTGGAAAGAAGCCGATCGGGGCTAGCTAAGGAGGAGGATGCCAAGAAGATGCTGGCTGGATTGAAAGGTAATTGAGACGAGTGGAGCCTAGCCTATTCCTGCCAGCCCCTAAGTCTGAAAAGTCAGCATAAGCTGGAATTCCTGCTTCCCCGCCACACTGGAATAGCCGTTTTTCGGGAACATCTGAGCATCCCAGATCTTTGCTACAAGGAGATGAGAGACTCCTTTTTTCCATTTTTTCAGCTCAAAAGAAAAATGTACTTGTGGATGCTATTGCAGATTCTAGATGTTACTGAATACGTCTTGAACTCTCTTTTGTCAGTGGGGATATTGACGTGAATATCCTAATAATTGTAAATTTATAACAATGGTTATTTGGGAGGGAAGAGCAATATGAGTAAATTCGTAAGAAAAGTTTTTTTTATTATCTTTATCTTCCTCATATTTCAATC
Organism: uncultured Eubacteriales bacterium; assembly: GCA_964400735.1. Taxonomy (GTDB): domain Bacteria; phylum Acidobacteriota; class Aminicenantia; order Aminicenantales; family Aminicenantaceae; genus CAYNVQ01. Next base: position 42,154 of record CAYNVQ010000005.1, read on the forward strand.
ATTAATATCTCAAATTCATGTTCCGCATGCAAATACATTTGTAGAGATTGCCAAAGATGGTTCGAAGGAAAAAACATTAAAGATGAACGAGATATTGCAGTATACATCTGGGAAGCATGTCCTTGGATTTGGTTTGGGAGAGATGTTCATAGTCTCGCATGATCATGGATTAAAGATCGAGTTTGTAAAGGCAAATCCTGTATGGCCCGAGGCTCACGGGGATATTTCAGAAACCAATGGATTTGAGCAAAAACCATCGCCTCTTCAAAAGGTGAGCTATAAGAATTTATGGGAAGGTGTAACCTTGGTGTGTGAGAAGAGCGAAGGAGGAATATCTAAGAGCAGCTATTACATTGATGCCCAAAAGGAAGGGACAATGGAGGCTAAGGTTTCTCAGATTAGGTTTCATGCTAATGTACCAGTAGAGTTGGCGGAGGATGGAGGTTTGGTTTTTAAGTTCAAGAATGGAGAGATGAGGGAGTCCAGACCCGAAGCCTGGCAAGATATCGATGGAGAAATGATTTCAGTGAATGTGTCATTTTTCTTTTTCAGTGAAAAAGATGTGGGATTTCTGATTGACAGGCAGAATATTGATCCCCACTATCCGTTGATCATTGATCCTGTGTTTCATTGGAACACCTTTCTAGGATCTTTTAATATCGATACGGCCAATTCCCTTGCGCTTGACGCAAATGGGAATATATTTGTTGCAGGAAGTAGTTGGGCTAGCTGGGGCACGCCGGTAAATGGTTATAAGGGAGGCAGTGATGCCTTTGTTGCCATGCTCAACAGTAGTGGTGTTTTGCAGTGGAACACGTTTTTAGGTTCTTGGAATACCGATTATGCCTATTCCCTTGCCCTTGATAAAACAGGGAATATATATGTGGCCGGAGATAGTAATTCCACCTGGGGTACGCCAGTGAATGCTTTTGCGGGATCTTATGATGGATTTGTGGCCAAGCTCAACAGCAGTGGTGTTTTGCAATGGAATACCTTTATGGGGTCTTCAAGTTATGATTGGACTTGGTCCTTGGCCCTGGGCGAATTCGGGAATGTATATGTAGCAGGATATAGCTATACAACCTGGGGCACGCCAGTGAATGACCATTCGGGAGTCAATAAGGATGGATTTGTAGCCAAGCTCAACAGCAGTGGCGTTTTACAATGGAATACTTTTATGGGGCCTATTGATACTGATGTTGGCGTATCCCTGGCTCCTGACGGAACCGGGAATATATATTTAGCCGGAGCTAGTGAATTAAGCTGGGGTACGCCAATCAATCCTCACACGGGAGGTTATACTGATGGATTTGTGGCCAAGCTCGACAGCAGTGGTGTGTTGCAATGGAATACGTTTTTGGGCTCTTCGTCCGGTGATGAGGTCTCTATCCTTGCACTTGACGCGAACGGGAATATATATGTGGCCGGAAATAGTGGTGTCACCTGGGGCACGCCGGTGAATGCTTTTGCAGGAGAAGAAACGGATGTCTTTATAGCCAAGCTCAACAGCGGTGGTGTGTTGCAGTGGAACACGTTTTTAGGTTCCACAGATTCTGGTTATGCTAACTCCCTTGCACTTGACGGAACCGGAAATATATATGTGGCCGGAGATAGTAATGCTACCTGGGGAGCACCAATTAATCCCTATTCTGGAAGTACTGATGCTTTTGCCGTGAAGCTGAACGCAAGCGGGGCACGACTTTGGCATACCTTCATGGGATCTTCAAGTAATGACTTCGGCAACGATATAGCCGTGGATACGAGCGGGAACATTTTTGTGGCGGGTTATAGCTGGGACGTCTGGGGCACACCAATCAATCCTCACATCGGGGAACGCGACGCATTTGTTGTAAAAATAGTTGACACAAGCATTTATGTGTTCGATGGACATGATTTTAATGGAAACGGTTCTTCTGATGTGTCAGTCTTCAGGCAGTCTCAGGGACGATGGTACATCAAAGGAGTTGGGAGTTATATTTGGGGCACAACGGGAGATATCCCTGTTAATGGAGATTATAATGGAGAAGCAAAAACAGATGTAGCCGTATGGAGGCCATCAAATGGTAAATGGTATCTCAGAGGGATAGGGAGCTATACTTGGGGCACTTCAGGTGATATTCCGGTTCCCGGCGATTATAATGGAGATGTCGATGGGACAACAGAGATGGCCGTATGGAGACCTTCAAATGGACGTTGGTATATCAAAGGTGTCGGTGGTTTTGTTTGGGGTACGGCTGGAGATATTCCCGTTCCCGGTGACTATAATGGAGATGGGAAGACGGAAATAGCGGTATGGAGACCGACTAATGGGAGATGGTACATTAAAGGAGTGGGGGGACATGTCTGGGGAACTGCTGGGGATATTCCTATTCCTGGAGATTACAATGGGGATGGAAAGACGGAAGTTGCTGTATGGAGATCCTCAAATGGAAGATGGTATATCAAAGGAATGGCAGGACCTGTTTGGGGAACAGCGGGCGATATCCCAGCGCCTGGAGACTACAATGGAGATGGAACAACAGACATCGCAGTGTGGCGACCATCAAATGGCAGGTGGTATATCAAAGGGATAGGGGGCTATGTTTGGGGTATAATAGGGGATATTCCGTTAGTGAGGTAGTGCCGAGCTGGTGTGTTCCAAGCTCTCGTTGACAGATTCAGATTCCCCCTTTTGATAAAAAATGAACTCGGTCACAGCGCTTATCGCACCTGTATCGATTTTAATTATTCAAAAGACAAGCTGTCAACTCAATGAAAAAGACCGTCAGCCTTCGTCGTAGCTGTATGACTTTCGCTGGACATTAATGCAGGATCTGGTAGCGGCCGATCCAGATGTTGAATCCACCGACAGTCTCATTAATGGCACCAGTCACATAAAAGTCTTGGCTCAATCCTTTAACAATACATAATCCTGTATCATAGCCATCAGCGGATCCATTTACAGTGGTGGAGGCTAATAAGTCGAGACTTTTATTAAATTGGGCAATCCAGATATTGGATCCTCCGTTCACTTCGCTGTAGACACCTGTGAGATAGAGATGGCCGCCCTCATCCATAATCATTGTATAGGCAACGTCTTCTCCGTTCAAAGGGCCATTAATCGTCATACTGTCTAACTGATTGAGATCCGTGTCATATTTGGCCAGCCAAATATTAAAACCTTGGCCACTTTCAGTGATCGTGCCAGTGATGTAAATATCCGTTCCATCAATAATCATGCCGTAGCCCTTGTCCTCATCTGTTGTGGGACCAACGAGGATCTCTTCATCGATGAAAGCCAAAGTGGCTTTGTCGAATTTGCCTATCCAGAGATCATAATCCGTATACGTTTGGGAAATCGAACCACTCACAAAAAGATTCCCAGAATTGTCGATCGCAAGAAAACGGGCCTTATCCGTATCATTTGCAGGATAATTGCGGATAGTGATCGCCTCTTGATTCAAGTCTGTGTCGTATTTCCCAATCCAAATGTTTCCATTTTGCCCTGTATCACGAACATAACCTGCCACAAAAAGATATCCACTATCCTCATCATACATGATTCCATATCCATCATCATCATCGTTGTCTGTTCCGTTGACTGTAATTTCTTTAATAAGATTGAGATCCGTATCAAATTTGGCGAGCCATATGTCATGACCCTGACCAGCGATACTCATGTAGCCAATCACATACAGATTGCCTGCATTATCCAGTGCCATGGTGTATCCTTCATCGTCGCTATCTGCTGGACCGGGCCGTGTGAAACTGTCAATATAATTGAGGCTGGTATCATACTTGGCCAGCCAAATGTCTCTCTGGCCTCCAGCTGTAATATATCCTGCGATGAAGACATTTCCGCTCTCGTCAACAACGATTCCCCTGGGTTGATCATCACCATACTCTCCCCCATCAATGGATACAGAACGAAGGAGAGAAAAGGGCTCTCCAGAATCTTCCAAGACAAAGAATTTCCTGTAATCGATGTCGAGTGTTCCCAGAGTCCCTCGGACACTCGTCCAGAGTCTGTTCTTTCTGAGTCTGCCCCCCAACGTAATTCTCAATCCATCTTCAGGCCCTACAAATGCCCTTAATCGATATTTTTTTCCGGGCACCCGTTCGAAATTTTCTGTGATATTCCTGCCGTTCAAGTAAGCCCTAAGCGTTTCCCTTTTAGCTCTTCTATGCAATTTGATGAGTATCTCAACAGGATGAGAAGTAAATTCTTGCCCAGGATGAGGTGCAATGATTTTCACCAAGTTTTCTGGGAAAAAAGAGTGATTCGGCGCAGGTTGAATCAGACAAAAACACGAAACTGTCAGAATAACAACACAAAATTTCTTAGCCATGGCTATCCTCCTCATAAATGGCAAACGATCGGAAATTTTTCTGCTATGTGTCAATATTACCTAAATTCAACTGAAAAATTCAAGGTTTAAGCGGCTCTGTAACGAAAAGTGGAGTAAATCAAACTGGATTGTATGTTGTCAAAGGATTTGGACAACGGCAATCGATTATCTGGAGTAACCAACACGAGAGTTGACAAAGCTTGTCAAATAAAGTCAGTATCAGTAAAGGAAGATATTCCCCTTCCTTCGGCTTAGGCTCCATGCCGAGAGAGTTATCACTGATCACGATAAGCCTCTTTAATATGAGCAATAAATTTGAAGCATATGAGGCTATTCAGTTTTTGACAAAGCTCTTGACAATTAGATACCACATATATAAGTTTTTAATATACCTGATTGGAGAAAGGGGTCTTGAAAGGAATTATCGGGGTTACAATTCTTAAAATACATGCTTTGCTAATCTATCGAATTAAATTTTAAGGAGACTCAATTATGAGGAGAGCTTATATTTTCATTCTTGTGCCTGGTGTTTTTTTGTTTCTAATATGTGGGATGTCATGGGCAAAGGATTTTCCCGTAAGCGATGCAACTGAACTTCAAAAAGCATTGACTGTGGCTGAAACAAATGGTGAGGACGATATAATCGTGATCGCTCCAGGAACTTATAACGGCAGTTTTATCTATGTATCGAGTGAAGGGCACGCCATCGATTTGGTCGGTCTCGATGCCTCCAACACAAAACTCGATGCGGGGGGTTTAGGAAGGGTGCTTACCCTGAGGAACACAAATGGAGGACACATTCTCGTGACTCGCCTAACACTCCAAAATGGTAATTCCGATTCTTATGGGGGTGGACTCTCTGTCTTTACACAGAATTTAGCTGGAGTTGCCGGATTCATCAGTATCTATCACACTATTATCAAAAATAATAAATCTGATGGAAATGGCGGGGGAGTGTGGGCAAAATCTTATTCATCTTCAGGAACAGCGGGCACCATTGAATTGTTCTGGAATATCATTCAGGACAATGAAGCTGGTGATTATGACAACTGGGGAGATGCTTATGGCGGCGGAGTATATGCCATGAGCTGGGCCTCTGAAGGCTGGGCTGGAAACATCATCATGAAAAACAACCTTATCAGTGGGAATATATCTGCCAGACGGGGTGGCGGTGCATATTGCTCGTCTTTTACGGCAATTTCTGGAACTCCAGGAGAAATCGTTTTGACCAATAACACAGTTGCACATAATATGACAAGAGTGAGCGGGGGAGGAGTCCGTCTGGAGGGTGATGTTTCAGGAACCCTTCGTGTCTACAACAATATCCTAAGGCACAATGATTCCGAAAATGGATCAGATATTAGCCTGAACGATACTCCTACAAAATATGGATACAACAATAATTATCTTGCGGGTGATTGCTCATGGACATACTCCGCGGATATTATCTATGAAAATCCCCTCTTGACCAGCGATCATCATCTGATGCCCTCCTCTCCCTGCATCGATGCTGGGACAAATAATGCTCCATCTCTTCCTGATTTTGACATCGATGGTCAACTGAGGAATCTAGATGGAGATATCGATGGGATAGCGGAGATAGATATAGGAGCGGATGAATATGTTTTCATTCTTCCAGTTTTCGATGGCCATGATTTTAATGGAAATGGTTCATCAGATGTATCAGTTTTCAGGCCGTCGAATGGAAGATGGTACATCAAAGATGTTGGGGTCTATGCGTGGGGGACTGCAGGCGATATCCCTGTGAACGGTGATTATAATTGGGATGGAATGACAGACGTCGCTGTGTGGCGGCCTTCGAACGGCAGATGGTACATCAAAAATGTCGCTGGTTCTGTGTGGGGCACAGTTGGAGATATCCCAGTTCCCGGTAATTACAATGGGGATATCAACGGAACGACTGATATAGCTGTATGGAGGCCATCAAATGGCAGATGGTATATCAAAGGAGTGGCAGGATCGGTTTGGGGAACCGTAGGCGATATTCCTGTACCTGGCGCCTACAATGGAGGTGGAGTAACGGACATTGCTGTATGGAGACCTTCTAATGGGAGATGGTACATCAAAGGAGTTGGAGGGTATGTATGGGGAACTTCGGGTGATATCCCTGTACCAGCAGACTACAATGGTGATGGAGTAACGGACATTGCTGTATGGAGACCATCAAACGGGAGATGGTATATCAAAGGAGTTACCGGAGCAGTTTGGGGAACAGCGGGCGACATTCCTGCACCCGGGGATTACAATGGAGACGGTATAACAGACATCGCAGTGTGGCGGCCATCGAATGGAAGATGGTATATTAAGGGCATTGGAGGATATGTTTGGGGGATGGTAGGTGATATACCCTTGGTGAGGTAAATCCTTTTCGAAACTTGAGGATAGGTGGCAGACTCTTATCTCAGCCCCTGATTTTGAATAAAGACAGCATAAGCTGGAGAATCAGCACACTTAATGTACCGATTTTTATTTCTAATTTTTCTCACATTTTTGTCCCTAAAAACTGGATTATCTATGTGAAGGAACCTTCTCTCTTAAATGTGATACGAATTCAAAGCATATGAACGGGATCAGCTTCTTGACAAATGATAATTTGCGTATTAACATCCGTTGAGTATAAGGAACGAATCAGATACAGTCGGGGCAAAAGCCTTTCCTACACTAAGTGGGTGAACTACTATTGATAAAGTTTCATTTTTCGTTTGCCAATCTATATAGTCTTGAAAAAATAAGGCGGAAGGGATGAAAAGAAAAATATTTTTAATTGTTATATTCACTATCACAACTTTCATGTTGAGTGCCCATATGACTAATGCACCGAGCCAAGAATCCTACAATGACCAGAGACGCAGAGAAATTCAGAGCAAAGCAGAAAAAGAAAGAAGACCGCTTAGAAAAGAGAAAAGATGGAAGACGGATGAAGAAGCCTATCTGCGAAAACAGGCGGATAGGGTAAAGATTGCCGCTACATCTTCCAATGTTGAACTCGTGGGTGTTTGGCCTTATGGGCCTTGTGAGGCCTCGGATTTGGATCCATCCCGGGACATTGCTGTGATCGGAAATGGATCAGCCATTCAGGTTCTCGATACTTCCACACCTTCTCCCCCACCATTGTTAGGAGAGGTTGTGCTTTCTGAAAAACCCACCGATATTGCCATTTCAGGAGACTATGTCTATGTTGGAACAGAGGAATATGAAAACACTCTCTATGTGATAGACATCTTTAATCCAACAAATCCACAAATCGAAGGACAGATTGATTTTTTAGGTAATTGCTATTCAGTAGAAGTCTTAGGGATTTATGCATATATAGCCTGTGGAGAGGATGGACTAAAAATTTTCAATGTTTCCGATCCGTCTTTTCCCTTCGAAGAGAGTTCTTATTATATTGATCATACAGTGTATGATGTAGCGCTATGGAGTAACTACGCATTTATCATAACTGGGTTTGATGATGGCGTGAGTTGGGTGTACCAAATGAGGGTTATCGATGTGACGATCCCTGGAAGCCCTAGTTTAACTGGTACTTATCAGGGAACAACTGACAAATTTTTTACCGCGGTTGACTCTTCTCCTAATGGTTATGCTTATGTTACTGAGTGTGGTGAAGAAGTTATTCCTGCTGATAGCAACCTCCTGATAATTGATGTTTTAACAGATCCAGCGAATCCTTCTTTAGTGGGAGATTATACTGCTAGCAGGCATTTTTTTGACGTAGTGGTTTCGGGAAATTATGCCTATGTTTTTGATATGTGGGATTGTGAGATATTGATAATAGATGTATTTGATCCTGGATCCACTTCACTGATAGGAAGCACTGGGAGGAGTTGTGATAATTACAATATGGATATATCTGGAAACCTCATTGGGATTCCCGAATATTCTGCATTCAGCCTGTATGATGTTACAAATCCCAGCACTCCCTTCCAAACAGGAGCTTACAGCGTTTCGGATGAGCCTTACTATGAACATTCTATTGTGGTTTCAGGAGATTATGCTTATCTGGCGATGCAAAGCGAAGGATTAATTGTATTTGATATTTCAGATCCTTCCAGTCCGATCGATGTCGGAGTGTGTGATACAGTATATGGAGAAGAGATAGCTCTCTCAGGAAATTACGTTTATCTTATTGGAAGGAGGGGGGAGGGATTTTATGTGGTTGATGTTTCATCTCCTTCAAATCCTGAGCAGGTGGGTGGATACTATGATCTCTTGAGTTATTTTTATTTGGATGCAGATGGCATAGCATCCCGAGGAGACTACCTCTATATAGGTGGAACAGATAAAGGCGCTTATAGCCAGGCCAAATTGGTTATATACGATATCTCTGATCCTTCAAGTCCAACTTATAAAGGTTCTTATACACATTCTGATGAATCAATTTGTTATGGGCTGGACGTGTCAGGAAATTACGCTTATATAGCTACAAGCGATTATTCAACAGGAGATAAAAAAGCAGGTCTGGTCATCGTTGATGTCACTGATCCAATAAATCCTTCTAAAGAAGGTGCTTATATATCTGCTGATTTGGATACTTGGGCACGCGGTGTGGCTGTGAGAGAAAATTACGCTTATTTATCTGGAGATGAATTTTGGATCATTGATATATCTACACCTTCGAGTCCGAGTGAAATTTATTCTGGAGGGCCGGAGAGCGGGGAGGTCAGAGTTTCTGGAAACTTCGCATACATCGGAAAGTCAGGCTTATATGTATGGGATGTCAGTGATCCCTACGCACCGGCTGAGGCGGCCTATTATTACAATGGGCTGGGAACTGCAGTTGAAGTAGCTGGGAATTTAGCCTTTATGGGCGGGAGCCTAAATATCCTAAAGAACACTCTAGCGCCTGAAGTATCTCTTACATCGCCATCTGCGTGGTCAACCGTCTCTGGTGCTGTTTTGCTTTCTGCGGACGTTTCCCATCCCACAGGAATAGATAGAGTTGAATTTTACGTCGATGATAATTGGGTAGGAACAGACTCAAATGTACCTTACAGCCTAGCTTGGGATTCATTTTCTGTGATCAATGGGCCGCATGCGATAAGCGCTACTGCTTATAATAATGTTGGGAATTCCTCTGATTCAGAAGTAGAAGTTTCAGTATATAACACTTGTAGTCTAACATTAAACGCTTCTCCAGGGGGGACCACGAGTCCTGTACCAGGCAGCTATGTGTATGAGAATTTATCCGAAGCTACTATGACAGCGATAAGCAGCTCAGGCTACGGCTTTTTAGGATGGTCCGGAGATGTTCCTCTTGGACAAGAGGGAGACAATCCTTTGACCATAGTCATGAATGGCAATAAGAATATCACGGCGAATTTTATTGGACTAGAATCATTTAAATTGACAATTGCAGCGGGTACGGGGGGAACGACAATTCCTGTGCCTGGAGACTATTATTACAATTATGACACGCCTGTTTTAGTGCTTGCTCAAGCTGATTCCGGGTATGAATTTTCCTATTGGAGCGGAGACGTGCCATCGGGGCATGAAAGCGACAATCCTGTTACTATAACTATGGACGGGAATAAATCAATTACCGCTCATTTCTTCTACAATAGCGATTTTACTGACTATTATATTTTTGATGGTCACGATTTTAATGGGAATGGTTCCTCCGATGTCTCTGTCTTTAGGCCATCAAATGGAAGATGGTATCTCAAAGGAATAGGTAGTCATACTTGGGGAACAACCGGCGATATCCCTGTAAATGGCGATTACAATGGGGACGGAACGACTGAAGTAGCTGTGTGGAGATCGTCGAATGGAAGATGGTACATCAAAGGAGTTGGAGGGTATGTATGGGGAAGCTCAGGAGATATCCCTGTGCCCAGCAATTATGATGGTGATGTCAATGGGACAACAGATATAGCTGTATGGAGGCCTTCCAATGGGCGTTGGTACATCAAAGGAGTTGCCGGTTCTGTTTGGGGGATTGCAGGAGATGTCCCGGTACCTGGGGACTATAATGGTGATGGGACAACAGAAATAGCAGTATGGCGGCCCTCGAACGGCAGATGGTACATTAAAGGTGTTGGAGGGTATGTATGGGGAACTTCGGGTGATATCCCTATACCAGCGGACTACAACGGCGATGGTGTAACAGACATAGCGGTATGGAGACCTTCGAATGGGAGATGGTACATCAAAGGTGTAGGGGGTGTTGTGTGGGGGATATTAGGGGATATCCCTGCTCCGGGGGATTACAACGGTGATGGGATAACCGATATCGCTGTGTGGCGGCCTTCGAACGGGAGATGGTATATTAAAGGCATTGGAGGTTATGTCTGGGGGATGGTAGGTGATATTCCGTTAGTACGATAGAAAGAAGTTCCTCGGCTTCTGGAAGGATGCCGATTACTTAAAGGACTTCCTCCCTGCTCTCCAATAACAAAATAATTTCACAGCGGTAAGTTAATTAAAAAAGGGAAGCTCATTAAGAATCAGCTGCTTAGAGTTTGATTTCCTTTAAAAAGTCATATTTAACCTCTTCCCATTGGTTCTCGTTTATATCCAGTATTTCCCAAAACAATTTGTTAGTGATCATTGTTAGCGTCTGTTAGGGGACACAATTTGGGCCCAGTTTTTTTTCTTTGATTCATATTGGGATAGTGTCCAGCGAAATATTGACATCTGATTCTGGAAATTATAGATTAATGACAATGAATCGCTTTTAAGGCAGGGGGCAAAATGAGAGAACTCATCAGAACATTTCTTTTCCTTTTTATTCTGTTTACCTCACTTTCGTTTCAAACCTCGATGACACAATTTCACATTCCAAAACTGAAATCACTTGAAAGAGAGACTCAACTTCAGCGTAGTCAAACACGACAGACCATACAGGTTCTGAATGCACAGCCCTTATATTTTGTTGAAAACGAGGGGCAAGTGGACAAGTCAGTAAGGTATCATGCCAAAATTCCTAATGCGAATGTATTCTTCACTCCAAAAGAAATTGTCTATCAATTCTTTCATAGGAAAGGGGAAGATAACTTCCATAAGGAGGAGTTCACACCAGGGGAGAAGGACAGGAATGAAAAGATCACAGCCGGAAATATTCGGGTTAGTTTTGAAGGAGCGAATGAGGAAGTAAAGGTTGAAGGATTGGAAGAGAATATGGCAAGGTTCAATTTTTTTCAAGGGAATGATCCGGAGAAATGGGTACAAGGAGCAACAGCATACAAGAAGGTGATTTACAGAGAGCTTTATTCTGATATTGATCTCATCGTCTATGGGGGAGGAGGGAAGATCAAGCATGAATATAGAGTGAGAACAGGAGGCAAAGCAGAAAATATTAGGATAATGTATGAAGGTGTAGAGGCGTTGAGGGTGAATGAAGAACAGGAATTAGAGGTTATGCTGAAAGGCGGGAAACTGAGAGAGGAAGTTCCGAAAAGCTATCAGAGAATCGATGGGAAAAGGGTGGAAGTAAAAAGTGGTTACAGGGTAATGAAAGATAATGTCATCGGATTCAGGGTAGGAGAGTATGATAAAGATCGAGAATTAATAATTGACCCTCAACTTTCCTATTCCACATATCTTGGAGGGAGCGATCGTGATCATGGCGACAAAATAACAGTAGATGGAAGTGGAAACGCCTATATAACCGGAAGTACCGAATCCGCAGATTTTCCTGCAAATTCTGGAAATACAATTCACATTGGATCCAATGATGTATTTGTAACCAAGCTTAATTCTTCCGGATCGGAGCTTTCCTATTCCACATTTCTTGGAGGCAGCTATGATGATTATGGCTCTGGGATAGCCGTAGATGGGAGTGGAAGTGTTTATATCGCTGGAGTGACAGACTCCTTTAATTTTCCCACAACTTCTGGTGGTTATGATTCAGGTCATAACGGCAGCTGGGATGTATTCATAACCAAGCTCAATTCTACGGGTTCAGCGCTTTTCTATTCCACATTTCTTGGAAGCGATAGTGATGATCGTAGTGATGGAATAGCCATAGATGGGAGTGGAAGCGCTTATGTGACTGGAATGACGGAATCCTTTAATTTTCCCACAACCTCTGGTGCTTATGATTCAGGTCATGATGGCGGTTGGGATGTATTCATAACCAAGCTTAATTCTTCCGGATCAGCGCTTTCCTATTCCACATTTCTTGGAGGCAGCAAGGATGATTATAGTCATGGGATAGCCATAGATGGGAGTGGAAACGCATATGTAACTGGAAGGACCGAATCCACAAATTTCCCCATAACTTCTGGTGCTTATGATGCAAGTCATGATGGTGGCTTTGATGTATTCGTAACCAAGCTTAATTCTTCCGGATCAGCGCTTTCCTATTCAACTTACCTTGGAGGAAGTCTCGATGATACTGGCTGGGAAATATTAGTAGATGGGAGTGGAAGTGCATTTGTAACAGGAGGAACCGAATCCACAAATTTTCCCACAACTTCTGGAGCGTATGATACAAGTCTTGATGGTACCTGGGGTGATGCATTCATAGCCAAGCTTAATTCTTCCGGATCAGCGCTTTCCTATTCCACATTTCTTGGAGGCAGCGAGGGTGATTATAGTTATGGAATAGCTATAGATGGGAGTGGAAGTACCTACGTAACTGGGTCTACTTCATCCACTGATTTTCCCACAACCTCTAACGCTTATGATACAAGTCATAATGGTGAGCATGATGTATTCGTAGCCAAGCTTAATTCTTCCGGATCAGCGCTTTCCTATTCCACATTTCTTGGAGGCAGTGAAAGTGATCACAGTCATGGTATAGCCTTAGATGGTAGTGGAAATGCCTATGTGACAGGAGATGCTTATTCCGTTGATTTCCCCATAACTTCTGGAGCGTATGATACAAGTCTTGATGGTACATGGGATGATGTATTCGTTACCAAATTGCTCTTTCCTTCTATCCAACTCCCAATTTTTGATGGACATGATTTTAATGGGAATGGCTCTTCAGATGTCTCAGTCTTCAGGCCTAAAAATGGAAGGTGGTATATTAAAAATTTAGGCAGTTATTCCTGGGGGATGTCGGGCGATGTTCCTGTTAGTGGAGACTACAATGGTGATGGGACAACTGACATAGCCATGTGGAGGCCTGCAAATGGAAGGTGGTATCTCAAAGGGATAGGAAGTTATGTCTGGGGCACTGCTGGAGACATTCCTGTCCCAGGCAATTATGATGGGGACGTCAATGCCACGACAGACATAGCAGTGTGGCGTCTGTCCAATGGACATTGGTATATCAAAGGTATCAGCAGTTCAGTTTGGGGAACCGCAGGCGATATTCCAGTACCTGGCGACTATGATGGAGATGGAACTGCAGACATAGCAGTTTGGAGGCCATCGAACGGAAGATGGTACATTAAAGGAGTTGGAGGGTATGTATGGGGAACTTCGGGCGACATCCCTGTACCAGCAGACTACAATGGTGATGGAGTGACGGATATAGCAGTTTGGAGACCGTCGAACGGACGTTGGTACATCAAAGGAGTTGCCGGAGCAGTTTGGGGAGCTGCTGGAGACATCCCAGCGCCAGGTGATTACAACGGTGATGGGATAACCGATATCGCTGTGTGGCGGCCTTCGAACGGGAGATGGTATATTAAAGGCATTGGAGGTTATGTCTGGGGTGTTCTAGGCGATATTCCTTTAGTGCGCTAGTGCCGAGCTACTGAGTTCCAAGCCCCGCTTGACAAAATCGAAACGAATGTAAAAATTTTCATTTCAGGTTCATGCCTGAAATAAGGTTTTAACGGCAGCAACCAACTTTAGTCTACTTTTAAAGTTTAAATCCGTAAAAATCAATCCATTTTTACTCTTTAAATGACATTTTTACAAATATTGACAAAATAAGATGATTAGATTATTTTTGGGGTAGCGCCTTTTAAGGGCTAAGTGAGGGAGATTTAGCATTTATTTTTCAGCAATTTCACAAAATATCGGCTTTGTAAATCTTTATTTTTAAGGGGATTGAATCATGATTAAATCAAATTTTTTCAAGAAAATTCATACTTATGCTTTAGTAAAAATGCTTGTCTTTTGTTTATTCACTCTAATGATTATGATTGTTATTGCTGATGTAACTGATGTAAAAGCCTCTAATTCTAGCTCAAATGGAACAGATTCGTTTCCTTCGACTGGGGGGCTGGAAAGATTCGAAATAATTAGTGGCTACTATGTAAATAATCCTGATCTAATAGGAAAAATCGGGGATAATACAATTCATTTAGCAAAACAAACGTTAGGAATCGAACTCATTGAGTTGCGGACTCCTACCTCTAGGCATTTCAGAAGTCCTGAGGGAAACATGATTTCCATGATTTGCTCATCTCCTATATCTTACTTAGGTAATGATGGAAAGTGGAACGATATCGACAAGGATACCTCCGATTTCCTTTTTACTCAAGATAGTGATGAATGGACTTGCAATCATTATGGATTTACAGATGAGGTTAATTTCGATGGCCAGGATCCTTATCTTTATATTTGGCCTTCCAATGATCCTAGTCATTATGTTGGAATTGGCTGGGAGGATGGCGATGGCTTGTTTAATGTCCAGGACTGGTATCGAGGGTTTGCCCAATGGGATATTTCTTCTATCCCTGATTATGCTTCTATCACTTCTGTTGGCCTTATGTTTTTTCTTGCTGGTTGGATACCAGATCCATTCGGTGACGATGACTGGACATACCATAGAATCTTGCTTGATATTTACCAGATGTCAAAGAAACCCTCCAATTACTACGGAAATACATATTCGAACGCGCTTCATAATGATGCAAGAAATGGAGTGAAATACTATCATGCATCTAGCTATCTTAGTGCATATGATCCTGGCTGGAAGCCTTCTGCTTCGACATATTATCCACTTGTTGGCGCTGAAGCTCATTTAGAAAGTCAACTGGCAAATGACTGGTTCGCGGTGGGCCTAACTGATTATTTCGAAGAGATCTACGACGAAGGTGTTTGTTTAGAAGGAAGACACGAATGGCTTAAGGTCGTATGGAAACTTCCTGACTATTTTGTTTTTGACGGTCATGATTTTAATGGAAATGGTTCATCGGATGCTTCGGTCTTCAGACCTTCAAATGGAAGGTGGTATCTCAGAGGGATAGGGAGTTATGTCTGGGGTACAGTAGGGGATATCCCTGTAAACGGGGATTACAACGGAGATTGGATCACTGATGTAGCTGTTTGGCGCCCCTCGAGTGGGAGATGGTATATTATAGGTGTGGCCGGCTCTGTCTGGGGTACAGCAGGGGACATGCCTGTACCTGGCAATTATAATGGGGATCTCAATGGAACGACAGATATAGCTGTATGGAGGCCGTCAAATGGCCGTTGGTATATCAAAGGTATCGGAAGTTTTGTATGGGGAACCGCAGGAGATATTCCGGTTCCTGGGGATTATAACGGAGATGGCACGACTGATTTAGCAGTTTGGAGACCCTCAAGTGGTAGTTGGTACATAAGGGGTGTTGGAGGGTACGTTTGGGGAACAGCAGGAGATATCCCTGTACCAGCAGATTACAATGGTGATGGGGTGACAGAAATAGCCGTGTGGAGACCTTCGAATGGACGATGGTATATCAAAGGAGTGGCTGGAGCTGCGTGGGGAACAATAGGAGACATTCCCGCTCCAGGGGATTACAATGGCGATGGGATAACAGATATCGCAGTCTGGCGGCCTTCTAACGGAAGGTGGTACATCAAAGGCATTGGAGGTTATGTCTGGGGGATAATAGGGGATATTCCGGTAGTGAGGTAATGCGGAGCTAGTGTGTTCCGAGCTCCGGTTGACAAAAACGGGACAAATGTTTAAATTCCCTATCTCGGGCTGAGCCTGAAAGAGAGAGCGGGCATAACTCAGCGGTAGAGTGCGAGCTTCCCAAGCTCGGAGTCGCGGGTTCGAATCCCGTTGCCCGCTCTCTCTTATCTTAAATAACTTGACATTGGTAACTTCGATCTCAGTGATTGGGATAAAAAGTTACATCGTATTCAGCTATTACTTGAGGAAGTCTTTTTCATCTAACGCCGTATTTTTAAAGGTTTGATGACGAGTGTTTTTCTTAGACTGCTCATTTTGGCCCCAAAAAAGGGATTTTAGGCCAGATTTTAGCCCTAATTTTCTCCTAACTAATTTATTTTCAATAAGCTGCCTTGGTCTAACTACATAATATGGAATGGTATTTGATAATCGACGAGACTCCGCAGGAAGGGGCGTGGAATATGGCTGCGGATGACTATCTGTTCCGGGCGCTGGGCGATGACCCCGCGACCTTTCTCCGTTTCTACCGCTGGGCAAGGCCAACCGTTTCCCTGGGCTACTCGCAAAAGGCCGAACAGGTTGTCAACGTGGAATTTTGCCGCCAGAATGGTATAGACATCGTGCGGAGGATGACGGGCGGCAAACTGGTTCTCCACCATCAGGAAGTCACCTACTGCGTCTGTTCGTCCGATGTAGGGCTATTTAGCCCTAAACTAATGGGCTCCTACCGGTCCATATCCGAGGCCTTGATGTGCGGCCTGAAGAGGATGGGAATCCCGTGCAGTCTCGCGGAAGAAACACCCGCTTTTTATGTCAGGGGAAGGCTGCCCTGTTTTTCTCATCCGGCACGGAATGAGATCGAGGTCGAAGGGAAAAAAATTGTGGGAAGTGCCCAAAAAAGAACAAAGAGCCGGTTTATCCAGCACGGTTCGATCCCCATGGAAAAGGATGAGAGGCTTTTGAAGGCTGTATCCCTTATGGACCAGGAGGAAAGAACGATCGAAATGACCTCTCTGTCCGAGCTCCTGGGGGAAGAGATTGCTTTCGACCGGGCCGTGGACCACCTTATCGCCGGCTTCACCGAATATTTTCAGGTGGAATACCGCCGGAAAACCTTTTCTGATAATGAGCTAAAAACCATCCGGAAGATCCAGGAAGAGCGTTACGGCAATCCCGAATGGACTTTCGGCTGATCGGAGAACCTTTCATCTGTCCTCGTTGTTGATAGTCGTCGATACAGCTCGCTACTTAACCAATTATCCTGCATTACTCCCGAGTCAAGGCCAACCCACCCCACCGCCAACCCACCCCACCGCCAACCCACCCCACCCCTTACATTAAAGGAAAGGCGAGAATGGGACCTGTGAAATTGTCAATGACACTCTGTACCCATAATGACATCCTTCATTTTTCAGCTAATGATTCAGGCCAGTTGATTTTTTGGATTGATAATGTTAGTATTCCTTCCTCAAGAAGGGAATTCCGAGATGAACGAAGTCGAAGAACTTTCTAAGCTAGAAGTCAAAAATTTACCGCCGCTGAAATCCATCCTGCTAGATGACCTCCATCAAAATGCTCTCAATCATCTTTATCTCGAATTAGGCACAGGCCCTGTTCTCTATCTCCTTTCTCCTTCCTATTCGGTGATCAATCCCACGCCTAACGAGGTGATCACGGATTTTATACAAAAAAAAGAAGCCATCCTGAATTACCTCAAGGAATACATCATCAAGAACCTAACGGTCTATTCTGTGCTGCTCGACGTGAATTCCTATTTTATCGAGCAGAACAACTTTTTAGTTTTGGCGCGGTTGAGGGAAAGAGATTCGGAAGGAAGGCGCTACGAGATTAAATTTTATACCCATTCTCCCCGCGAGCTGATGACCCACTACCAGGATAAAATCTACATCGGCCGGGATTTCATCGATCTATTTCAGTTCAAACGAAAGTACCGGGGAGTCAAAGAGCTCATCGTCTCTCTCAAGGACCAATACGACACTCTTCTCGACAAAGCAGAAGAAAAGCTTAAAAAACCTCTAGCCTACAAATCTTTTTTTCAGGAGATCAAGGAATACGTGAATGAGTTATCCAGCGAAAGCCATTTGATCCTGCAATCCCTTCCCCCGTATCTCGAATTCCCTAAGCTGAGCGGGGAGGACCTTATCGATATCAATGCCCAGTACAGGACCGTCAATCATTACCTCATCGAGCTGAGGGATGAGGTGGCCGAATTCGAAAACATCTTGAGGTTCAGGAAAGAAATCGATTTCGTCCGGTACGTGACCAAATACAAAAAAGACCTGACGAACGACATTTCTTATTTCAATATCAAAGTGCACGGAATTTTGCAGCAGAAGATATATAACTGGAAAAACAAACAGTAAAAAAGGCCCGCTTTGATAGCGGGCCCTTTGTCTTCCGTAATCCCAATTACGAACGGAGTGAAGCGGTCCTTCGTATTCAGTTCACAACGTGAATTCTTCTATCCTGATCGATCCGTAGACCGTCGAAAGGAAAATAGCAGGCTGACCTTTTTCCTGACCGAAGGCCTTGATAACGGAATAGCCGTTTTCTTCTTCACGGGATAGGGCTTCAGATGTCTCCCAATCGATATGACCGCCTTTGGCGCGTGCCTCAAAAGGGTATCTATCACCCGATGGCCAGTAAAAAGTGATGTCGGTGTACCGTCCGTCAACTTCAATAGGATGAGTTAAGGGCAGAGGTTCCAGGCTGATGTTTCCGTTAGAGTGGACAATCTCGGTTTTTCCTTGAAACCTGGTTAATTCGACCTTCCGGTAAGAGGTGGAAACATATATGTTTTCACCGATGACCGAGTCTCCATAGACCTCTAGGTTATTCCCCTCGACCCGGAGGTTCCCCCGGATATCGAAAAGCTCAGCTTTTCCATACCTCGCTTCTATGTCGACACTCTCCTCCGCGCCCTTTATTTCGATACGGCTGTTTCGGGCATCGATTTTGACCGGACCGACCTCTTCCAGCTCGACCTTTCGGTAAGAGGTCTGAATATCCGTCAGTCCGGAGATGTTATGTCCGAATACCTCCACATTCGATCCTTTTATCGAAGCGGTCTGGCCGATATCTTCCAGGTAGACCTTTCCATATTTATGGGAGATATCGACATTTCCTTCGACCTTTCCTACGGTTAGCCGGCAGTTATGGCTATCGATAAGACAGTCCGCCCGAACGTCTTCCACCTCGACATCGCGATAACTGTTTTTGATGGCCAATTCTCCGGCGATATCCGTGGCGAATACCTCTCCGTGTGGATTCCTGACCTCTGCCTGCTGAACTTGGTAAATCCTGACTTCTCCGTAGGAATTTTTCACTTCGACAGCCAGATGTTCCGGAACCTTCAGCCTGAAATTGGTCCGGAACCTTCTATTCCGGAATTCCTCTCTATTGGTCGATATTCGGATGCCCTCGCTGTCCCGCTGAACTGTCATATCCAGCTTGCCGGCTACTTCGTCCGCTTGTTCTTGACTCCTCCGGTAGATCCTTTTCTCAAAAGTTATGGAAATGAAATCCTGCGGGCTGCCCTGCACCTCCACCTGTCCGTTATAATTGTCGATGATCAAGCGGGGAGCGAAAGGAGGAGAGATTTCCTCTGTTTCTTCGTAGACGAATTCATCCAGACCGAAGAAAATCCCTCCATCCCATTCCCCACTGATCCATATTCTTCCCGTCTGGGCGTGGTAGAAGATGATCCCCACCCCGATGATCAGGATGAGCAGGATGATTTCTTTGGCTTTCATTTTTTCAGTCCTGGATTTTTTCCAGTTCTTCCTGGCGTTCTTTTAGCCCAAAATAGAGCTTCCAAGCGCCCCATATGATCAACACGATGGGCCAGAGGCGCGCCAGGGCATTCCAGACAGAGACATGCAAATTGCTCAGAAAGATGATCAAGGCCAAGCCTATGAGCACCAATCCCCAAGCCAACTTACCGCCATTGGTTTGTTTCGCCATTTTATCCTCCTCTACTTTCCGCTTTTCGACTTGGTGTAGTGGTCAACGACCAGCTTGAGACCTACACAAAATACCACGAAAGGAAAGAGGAATTCGAACACGGCGTCATAACTGAAAACCTCAAAATTGGCCAGCAGCAGCACAAAACCCAGCGCGATGAGGACGATGCCCCAGAAGATAGACCCGGTTTTGACAAAATCCGGGACCTCTTCGACTTCGGCAACTTCTTCTTCTCCTTCCTGAAGGATCCTGCGGTTGATCCGGCCGGAAGTCTGTACGGCGTCAAAAAGCTGGTAAAAATAGAATCCTCCGAGCGTGAGACTTAAAAAAACTTCCCCTTCTCCTGTTGTCGACAGCGTCGTGATCAATCCCGCACAAACGAAGAAGAAGACCAGCGCTTTGCGGTATTGGTTGTTATAGAGTTGTCCCGCTCCGAACGGAAAGAAGAAGGCCAGAACTCCGGCCAGAAACGGGGATTTCGGGGGTCTTTTCACCACTATCTTTTCTTCCATGCTATACCTCCATGTTATGTTTTCGTTTGTGTATCTTCATTTCCCTTAAATGGATTCAGGTTTTTTAAGGATACGAGAAGGCTATCCTTGTATTCACCCAGCGACTGGGTGAGGGATTCCGCTTCGGCATACAACTTTTCCACTTTGCTCACCCCGATGTGAAACTGACGTTCTATCGCCTCATTTATCGTGCTTCGGTTCGGATGAAACATGTAAAACGAGACGACTGTGAGCAGTATCGTGGCTGCGGCCAGTATGGGCTGCAGCGAGGGACGGAGAAGAAAGTCATACACCAGGCTGAATCTCTTCTTTTTCCTGGGGATTCCGTATAGCCTTTCGGTAAGATCCTGGCTAATTTCGAGCTCCGGAAAAGTCGACAACGATATTTTGGCTTCCTTCATTAAAGAAAGAAGTTCTGTACAGGCCGGGCAGGAAGCGAGATGTTCTTCGACCGTCTGCCTTTCCTTTCCGGTCAATTCATCCTCTAAATAAGGAGACAAGAGGTCTTCGGTGTGTTTACATGCCATTTCCCTTCTCCTTTTTTTCTTTGAGGATTTTTGCCAGCTGCAGCCTTCCCCTGTTTACCCGGGATTTGATCGTTCCCAGAGGGAGATCCATGATTTCAGCGATCTCCTCGTATTTTTTCCCTTGAATATCGCGGAGGATGACCGCCATCCGGATCTCGGCAGAAAGATGGTTGAAGCCTTCCCAGACGATTTTTTTGTTCTCCTGGGCGACCGCGCCTTCCTCAGGGTCGGCGCTGGGGTCGGCGGCAAGAAAACGCTCGTCGAACTCGTCCCGGGATTTTTTCTCCCATTTCGTCTTCCTGTACTGGTCGATCAAGTGGTTGCGGGCCAGGGTGAGGAGCCAGGCACTGAAATTTTTTTCGAAATCGTACTTGTCGATCGAATTGTACAACTTGAAGAAAATTTCCTGGGTCTGGTCTTCGGCCTCTTCGTAGCTTCCCGCGAACTGATAGGCCAGGTTGAAAACCCTCTTGGAGTAGGCGTTAACCAGCATTTTCCAGGCTCCTTCTTTGCCTTCTGCACATTCTCGAATAATCCTTTCTAACTGCACTATTCACATCCAGATAGACGAGATTCGCCCGGAAAAAGTTCCGTCCTCTATTCTATAACAAATGGGGACGTTCCTCCAGGTACCACCCTATAACAAATGGGGACGTTCCTTTCGGTACCACCCTATAAACAACATGGCTGTTTTTTCACTCTTGAATCCAAGAAAAAGCGAAGAAAAAATAGAAGCGTTCCCCTTTTAATCCCCATTTTTCTTGACTAAAAAAAGAAACTATGCAACGATATCTGGTCATAAAACAGAAATTTTTCTTTGCCTGGAAGGCAAAAAATTCCGATACGGTAAACTAATTTTATGATTTCGTTATTTAACTCTCTATACAAAATCTTCTAAATAGTGGACAAATAAGTTGGAAGTCTGGTGCTTATGAATAATTCAGTTTTATTTTCTGAAGGGAGGCTCTAAATGCAAGGTATCGTTGGTTACGGTGCGTATATTCCCCGGAACCGCATCAAAGTCGAGGAGATTGCCAAAGTTTGGGGAGCGGATGCGCCCAGCTACAAACGAGGGCTGATGCTGGAAGAGAAGTCCGTGCCTTCTCCTGATCAGGACACCATCACCATGTCTGTGGAAGCGTCCAAAAACGCGCTGAAGAGGGCAAAAATCGATCCCTCGGAGATAGGGGCGGTCTATATCGGTTCGGAATCCCATCCCTATGCCGTCAAGCCGAGCGGGACGGTTCTGGCGGAAGCTCTAGGGGCGGTCCCCGAAGCCCATACAGCCGATTTCGAGTTCGCCTGCAAAGCGGGGACAGAAGGAATGTTCGTGGCCTTGAGCCTGGTGAAGGCTGGCGAGATCAAGTACGGACTGGCCGTGGGAGCAGACACCTCCCAGGGGGCTCCAGGAGATGCGCTGGAATATTCGGCAGCAGCCGGAGCCGCAGCCTTTATATTCGGCCAGGAAAACCTGGTTGCCAAGGCTAGGGAAACATATTCCTACATGACAGACACTCCCGATTTCTGGCGGCGAGAGTACCAGTACTATCCCCAACACGGCGGCCGGTTTACAGGAGACCCGGCCTATTTTAAACACATCATGGGTGCGGCCACTGGTATCATGGAAAAAGCAAAGATGAAACCAGCTGACTTCCGCTACGTCATCTTCCATCAGCCGAACGGCAAATTTCCATTCCGGGTGGGAAAGATGTTGGGATTCAAGAGAGAGCAGATAGAACCCGGCTGGCTGGTCAACCTGCTGGGCAATACCTATTCGGGTTCTTCCCCTCTGGGATTGACGGCCACCCTGGATATCTCTCAGCCCGGCGACATAATCCTCATCGTATCCTACGGGTCGGGAGCTGGATCGGACGCCTTTATCTTCGAGGTCACGGAGCGAATCGACGAGGTGAGAGACCTGGCCCCCAAAACCAGAGATCTTCTCGGCAAGAATAAAAAGTATCTGGAGTACGGCGAATACGCCAAATTCCGCCACAAAATCAGGAAGGCCGAATAGGAGGTTCAGATGAGAGATGTAGCTGTTATCGGAACAGGAATGACCAAATGGGGAGAGCTGTGGGAGAAGTCCCTGAGAACGGTGTTTACAGAAACGGCTCTTTTAGCTTTGGAGGACTCCGGTGTGGACCGGATCGATTCCATGTATGTGGGCTCCATGTCATCGGGATTGTTCGTCGGACAGGAACACATTGCGTCCCTTCTGGCTGATTATCTGGGCCAGACGCCCATTCCATCCACCCGGGTGGAGACAGCCTGCGCTTCGGGAGGGCTGGCCTTCAGGCTCGGGTACATGGAGGTGGCCGCCGGATTCAGCGATGTGGTGCTGGTCGGGGGAGTCGAGAAAATGACCGATGTCAACGGCCATGAAGCGACATTTGCCCTAGGCACGGCCGCCGATCAAGAATATGAAGGGTACCACGGGATCACTTTTCCGGGTCTTTACGCCTTGATCGCCCGGGCCCATATGGAGAAATACGGCACCACCCGCGAGCAGCTGGCCATGGTGGCGGTCAAAAACCACCGGAACGGATCGAAAAATCCGCTGGCCCAGTTCCCATTCGAGGTGACGGTAGAGGGAGTTCTGGAATCGGTAATGGTGGCTGATCCACTGAGAATCCTGGACTGTTCCCCGATCACCGACGGGGCTGCCGCTGTCATCATCTGCCCGGCGGAAATGGCCCGCAAGATGGGAAAGCCTTTGATCAAGGTTATCGGCAGCGGCCATGCCACCGATAGAATCGCCTTGAGTTCGAGAAAGGATATCACCTGGTTGGAAGCCACCTATCAGGCCGGAAAAAAGGCCTATGAGATGGCCGGCAAGAGTGCGGAAGATATCGATGTCCTGGAGGTCCATGACTGCTTCACCATCGCCGAGATCTGCGTGATGGAGGCCCTGGGCCTGGTGGAAAAAGGGAAAGGCGGCAAAGCTGTCGAGGAAGGCCTTACCGTCCTGGAAGGCAAGATCCCGATAAACACCAGCGGCGGATTGAAATCCAAGGGCCATCCGGTCGGCGCCACAGGTGTAGCCCAAATTGTCGAAATCACAAAGCAACTGCGCGGAGAGGCTGCAGAAAGGCAAGTGAAAAATGCGCGTACCGGAATGACACAGAATATGGGCGGAAGCGGAGGCAGCACGGTGGTCCATATATTTGAGAGAGAATAAGGAAGGAGGAAAAAATGCCGACACCATCGAAATATTGGAGAGAGATTCCTCAACGTTACCGGTTTGAAGCCAATCAATGCAAAAAATGCGGACAGAAATTTTTTCCTCCCCGCCTGGTCTGTCCCGAATGTCAGAGCCAGGAAATGGAGAAAGCCAAAATCGCCGAAAAGGGAAAGCTGCTCACCTACACTATCATCCGCGTTCCTCCCCATCAGTTCGTCGACCAAGCCCCTTTTGCAGTAGGGATCGCCGAGCTGGATGACGGCGTGAAATTGACCGCCCAAGTCGTCGACTGCGACTTCGAAGACATGAAAATCGGGATGCGGCTTAAGCTGGAGTTCCGAAAGATCTTTCAAGAGGGGGAATCGGGTATCCTCTGCTATGGATACAAATTCGTCCCGGATGAATGACGCCTTTTGGTCTATCTTGGAGGAATCTTACTCCCAGTTGTAAGAAATCGGAAAAGAGCCGATAAATTAACTGTAAGTAAAGTTATCTTTCTGGCCTTTGCCGATTGACTGACATATAATAAAAAAGATCATCAACATAAATAAGCGGGAGTGATGCCATGTACAGGATCGAAAGCAAGGTCGACACCCAAAGCGAGGAATATAAGAAGAATTTCAAGAGCCTGAAGAAAGAAGTCGAGACCTATCGGCAGAGGCTGGCCAAGATTCAGGAAGGAGGTCCAAAAAAATACCGCGACCTCCACATATCCAGGGATAAGCTCCTGGTAAGAGAGCGGTTGGAGAAGCTTTTCGATAAAAACACACCGTTTCTAGAATTCAGCCCGCTCGCCGCCTATGACCAATACGATAACGAAGCTCCGGCCGCGGGCATGGTCACCGGAATAGGTGTGGTCCATGGCCGGGAGGTTCTCGTCGTGGCCAACGATGCCACGGTCAAAGGAGGGACCTATTTCCCGATGACCATCAAGAAGCACATCAGGGCCCAGCAGATCGCGCTGGAAAACCGTTTGCCGTGCATCTATCTTGTCGATTCGGGCGGGATCTTTCTCCCTCTCCAGGCCGGAACATTTCCCGATAAAGAGCATTTCGGCCGTATTTTTTACAACCAGGCTCGGCTTTCTGCCCTTGGCATTCCCCAGATATCCATCGTGATGGGGTCCTGTACGGCAGGCGGGGCTTATGTGCCGGCCATGAGCGATGAAACCGTGATCGTCCGCCAGCAAGGGACTATCTTTATCGGAGGGCCTCCTCTGGTCAAGGCCGCCACGGGCATGGATGTCACGGACGAAGAACTGGGAGGGGCCGATGTCCACTGCCGTATTTCAGGCGTTTCTGACTACTATGCTCAGCACGATGCCCATGCCCTGGAGATCGCTCGCAACATCGTCGAGACCCTGGACCCCCCGAAAAAGTTCGAGCTGGACATGGCCGAGCCCGAAGACCCTTATTACGATCCGGAGGAGATTTACGGGATCGTTCCCCAGGATACCCGGAAACCTTATGATTTCCGTGAGGTTATTGCCCGGATCGTGGACGGCAGCCGGTTCCAGGAATTCAAAGAGCATTATGGGCAGACGCTGGTCTGCGGATTCGCCCGCATCATGGGCTACCCGGTGGGCATTCTAGCCAACAACGGCGTGCTGTTCTCGGAAAGCTCGGTCAAAGGCGCCCATTTCGTCACTCTTTGTTCAATGCGCAAAATCCCCCTGATATTTTTCCAGAACATCACCGGCTTCATCGTAGGCAAACAATACGAGCATGGAGGCATCGCCAAGGATGGGGCCAAGCTGGTCCATGCGGTGGCCAATGCCGACGTGCCCAAGTTCACAGTTATCGTGGGCGCTTCCAACGGAGCCGGAAATTACGCCATGTGCGGCAGAGGATATGCGCCGCGTCTGCTCTGGATGTGGCCCAATGCCCGTATCAGCGTAATGGGGGGCGAGCAGGCCGCCGATGTGTTGGTGACCGTAAAAGTCAAAAGGCTGGCCGCTCAGGGGAAAAAGATGACCAAAGAAGAGATAGAAAAGATGCGCAGGCCCATCCTCAAAAAATATGAATACGAAGCCAGCCCCTATTTCAGCACTTCTAGGATTTGGGACGACGGCATCGTCGATCCTCTGGAGACGCGGGAGGCTCTGGTCCTAGGTATTGCCATGAGCCTGAACGCGCCCATCCCGGATTTCAAAGTCGGGATTTTCAGGATGTAAGATGAGCGGACAAAAATTCCAGACCATTCGCCTGACAAAGGACAAGAAAGTGGCCCGGGTCACCTTCCACAGGCCTGAGGTCCACAATGCCTTCAATGCGGTCATGATCGCCGAACTGGCGGAGGTTTTCGCAAGACTGGGGAAAGATGATTCTGTCCGCGTGATCGTTTTGACCGGCGAGGGACAGTCCTTTTGTGCCGGTGCGGACATCAACTGGATGCGCGAGATCATCCATTATTCTTATGAACAGAACCTTCAGGAATCCCTTCATCTGGCAGAAGCCCTTCACAGGCTGTACACCCTTCCCAAACCCACGGTGGCCATGGTCAATGGAACGGCCATCGGGGGAGGAAATGGATTCCTTTCAGCCTGCGATATAGCCATAGCGGCAGAGGAGGCCCGATTCGGGCTGAGCGAAGTGAAGATCGGGCTGGTGCCAGCTGCTATATCACCCTATGTGATACGCAAAATAGGGGAGAGCAAGGCCCGGGAGTATTTTCTCACCGGCAAAAGAATTCCTGCGCGCAAAGCCCAGGAAATAGGATTGGTCAACGAGGTGGTGCCTCGGACACAACTGGAGCACAAGGTGGAGGATTTGGTGGACCTGCTCCTGACCTCGGGTCCGGAAGCCCTGGCCAACTGCAAAGAGCTGATCTTCAAGGTTCCTCAGTTGAACCTGGAGGAGGCCAAGGAATTCACAGCCCGGATGATCGCCAATTTGAGAATCAGCGATGAAGGGCAGGAGGGGATGGCTTCTTTTCTGGAAAAACGAAAACCCAAGTGGACCAAATGATCTCGATCTCAATACATCCTCAGCGACAATATGGGGACGTCCCATTTGGGGACACCTTATATTTCAATATTTGCTTTTTATCAATGATAAATTATAGAGTGTCCCTGAATGGAATGCTCCCTATTGTTTCCCTCGAAGAGCACATCGGAAAGGCTAAATCTTCAAGGTCGCATAAAAATTTCTGAAAAATCTTTTAAAGATAGGAATGAAAGGATAGATGTTTAAAAAAATATTGGTGGCGAACAGGGGAGAAATCGCGGTCCGGGTTATCAAGGCCTGCCGGGAGATGGGGATTTCGACGGTGGCCGTTTATTCTGGGGCTGACCGCCGGAGTCTACACGTCCAGATGGCCGATGAGGCCGCTTGTATAGGTCCGCCGCCGGCTGTGGAAAGCTATCTTCACATGGACCGCATCATCGAGGCCGCCCGTGAAACCGGAGCCGAAGCCATCCATCCCGGATACGGATTCCTGGCCGAAAATGCCGCCTTCGCCAGCCGCTGCGAGAAGGAGAAGATCGTATTCATCGGTCCCAACTCCAAAGCCCTGGAGCTTGTCGGGGACAAGGTACGCTCCCGCCAAACCATGGAGAAGGCCGATATTCCCATTATCCCCGGGATGAAGGGGATCCTGGAGGATGTCTCGGCCATCAAGGCCGAAGCCCGCAAAATCGGCTATCCCGTGATGATCAAGGCCTCGGCAGGCGGCGGAGGAAAGGGGATGAGAATCGTCTTTGAGGAACAGAATCTCACGTCAGCTTTGGAGGCGGGAATGCGGGAGGCCAAGTCGGCTTTCGGAGATGAATCTGTCTACCTAGAAAAATATATCGAAAAGCCGCGGCATGTGGAGTTCCAAATTTTGGCCGACAACCACGGGCACGTGGTCCATCTTTTCGAAAGGGAATGTTCTATCCAGCGCCGTCACCAGAAGATCGTCGAGGAGACGCCATCCCAAGCCCTGGATCCCGAACTTCGGGCCCGGATGGGAGAGACGGCGCGGAAGGTCATGGAGGTCTCCGGATACAACAATGCGGGGACCGTCGAGTTTCTGTTGGACAAGGACAAAAATTTCTATTTTCTGGAGGTCAATGCCAGGCTTCAGGTCGAGCACCCGGTCACCGAACTGACCACCGGCGTGGATCTGGTGCATCAGCAGATACGGATCGCCGCCGGAGAGAAGCTGCCTTTCGCCCAGGAGGACTTGACCCAATCCGGACACGCCATCGAATGCCGAATATATGCCGAAGATCCCCTCAATAATTTCCTCCCTTCCTCGGGAAAAATCCTTTTCCTAAAAGAGCCGCGGGGCCCTGGAGTCCGTCACGACTGCGGAATCTTCAGCGGCTGGGATGTCCCCATTTACTATGACCCGATCCTGGCCAAGCTGATCGTCTGGGCCAAGGACCGGGAAACAGCCTGCAGGAGAATGATAGAAGCTCTGGATGATTATGCGATACTGGGAATCCGGACCACCATCGGTTTCCTGAAGGATGTGGTCGGCCATCCCCAGTTCCGAAAAGGGGAGACCGATACGAATTTCATCCCCGACTATTTCAGCGATTGGACCGGCAAAAAAGACAGCGATGACAAACTAAAGATCGCCGTTTTGGCGGCGGCCTTCGATTCGATACAGAGAACAGCTCCAGTCAGAGGCTCCGGCGGAGTGAAAATGAAACTCTATTCGCCGTGGATTTCCCTCGGAAGGTGGCGCTTAGGAGGCAAATAGAGTGGAATTCGAATTTTTAGTGAACGACATCCCACAGAAAATGATCCTGGAGAAAAAAGAAGGCTTATTTGTTTTTTCGGATGGAGAAAAAACCGTGGAGGCCGATATCCAATACGTCTCTCCCCATGAGATCTCGGTGTTGATCAAGAATAAGTCCTACCAGGTTTTTATGGCCCATGATAAAGACGGTCGGTATATGTTGATCGATGGAGAATCCTTCCTCGTCAAAGAGCCAGCTGAGGAAGCCGCGGGCTTCAAGGAGGGAGAAGAGAGAACATCAGAGGGCACCATTTTGATCAAGGCCCCCATGCCCGGTAAGGTCATCAAGGTCTGTGTGTCCGAAAAGGAGGCTGTCCATAAGAACCAAACCCTGGCCATCGTGGAGGCCATGAAGATGGAAAACGAGATCAAAGCCTCGGTGGACGGCACGATAAGGACCATTCATGTCTCGGCCGACGACCTGGTAGATTCGGAAAAGCCCCTCATCGAGCTCGACCCCAAGTAGGGACGCTCCTCAAGGTGCCACCCTATACCTTGGGACTGCATTTCAAACCTTATTCCTCTTAGAGGATGCTCCTTGAAAACGATAGCGTTCCTGGCGGACACTCCTCAAAGGCGACATGAAAGACTGGCAATCTAATCCGCGATATATCCGGCCCGGTGGGTCACCCTGTATTTTTTGCCTTTGACCTTCACCTCTATCTTTTTGAATTTACCGTCGGCCTTATAATTTTTCGGCGTGAAGTAAAGAAGATAATAATTCTCTGTGGCTTCCACCGCCTGCTCGAATAAATGTTCCGGACTGGCGGAACTATCCACCGTTCCTCCCGTGGCATCGGCCAGCGTCTTGAAGGCATTGAAAACATCCGAGGAATACTCCTGCATGGTGATAAAGGACGAGCTCTCGGCCATTTTGGTGAGGAATAAAAAATGGGCGGAAATCGAGGGATCGGCATAAGCCTGCTCAATAGCGTCCACGTCCATCGCATAGCCTCCGGCAGGAAATTCCATAATGTTCGCCAGGATCATGTACAATCCAGGGTCGTCCTGAAAAAGATTGGAATACTGAAGCATAATCCTGTCGGAGACGCGCGGGATTTGTTCTCTCTGATAGAGGATAAAAACCATCTTCTGCCCTTCTATTTGTTTCAAAGCCTCGCCGAAATCGATAAGAGCCTTCTGTTCCACCCCCCTGATCGTTATGAGTCTGTTGTAAACCGAATCGTAGGCTGTTATGACATGGCTGAGGTTATCGCGATGTACGGTTGAATAAATAGAGAAGGTGTTCTCATCCCCGAATGTTTCCACATCCGATCCTTTGGGAGCAATCATGATTCCCAGGGCCCGAACGATTTTCTTCAGCTCATCGATTGTGTTTTTATATTCGACGTTTCCCATCCTGAGGTCTTTTTTGACGATAGTCTTCAATGAATCCGCCATCTCCTGCCTGGTCTTTGTTTGCAGTGATTCAGGCGATAACCGATAGCTGCCCACCGGTGTAACCACCCGGACGGCATCCGAAGGCTGCATCACATTGTGGAAAAAATATTCGATGACTTCATTGATCTGGGGCAGATATTCCAGAAGTTCGAAGACAAACACAAAATGCCTTTTTTCCTGAGAGGCAAATTTTTCCTCAGTCTTCTGCTTTTTTGCTAAATCTTCTTCTCCCATACTCTCTTTTCGCTCGATCGCCCGTTCTTTGATCAAGTAGACGGCATCGATATCCTGTTTCTTTCCGTCTTCGTAGATGATGAAATCCTTGATGGTGAGATCATCGACAAATTTATTCCCGTCGTAGACCCTGACCGGGACTTCGATATTGACGGCAATAGCTTCTTCCTGGATTTCTTGTTCCTTCTCCTGTTCCTGGACGGTATTGGATTCCAACATCAGAAAAGGGAAAAACAAAATGAAAGAAAGAATTGTAATGCCCATCGAATTGAATTGTCTCATTTGATCCCTCTTGCTCATCATCTTCGCCGAACCAAGTATTATTATAATCGATCGAGTCGAGATTTGTATATACTTAAACATTGGATCGAGATGTTTTGCCGTGCGGGCTTTTTTTTGGAGGTCATTGGGAGTAAAATAAAAAAGGTGTAAGTGTATTTGTGACAGATAGTTAGAGGGAAAATGCAACGAAACACAGGAGAAAGCGGTTTAAAGAAGGTGAGAATGGAAGAGCAAGAGCTGATGCTCCAGGTGCAGACTGGTGACGAAATGGCTTTTGCAGAAATCCTACGAAGATACAAAGACAGAATCGTCAATTTCCTCTCGCAGATCACCGGAGATTACCAAATGGCTGTTGAATTGGCTCAGGAGACGTTTATGAGAGTTTATTTCAAAGCGAATAAATACAAGCCCGTTGCGCCTCTTTCTTCATGGATATACACCATCGCCTCGAATTTGGCCAAGACTGAGATGAAAAAGACCCGCCGGGTTACCTTGGTGCCCTTGGATGATGTGAAATATAAATTTTCCGAAGATAACGCTTCCGCAGGGAATCCCGAGAGGTCCGATTTGAAGAAGCGCCTGAAGGCGGCCCTGGATTCGCTGCATCCCCGGTACAGGATTCCGGTGGTCCTGAAGGATGTCGAAGGATTTTCCCAGGAAGAGATAGCCCAGATTTTAAAAAAACCCCTGGGGACCATAAAGGCAAGGATAAGCCGGGGAAGGGATTACCTGAAAAAGGAGTTAGAAGGAGAGAAAATAAAGGTTAATTTCAGAGGGGATAAGGAGATTCATGATGCGGGAGTTTAACATTTTAGACGGAATTGAAAGGGTGAAGGCACCGGAAGGTTTCGAACAGAAAATCCTTCACCTTCTCTATGAAAGAAAGAAAAAACGAATAAAAACGAGAGCGTTTCGGCTCTCTCTGGCCGGCGCTTTGAGCGCGGTCGCGGCCCTCATCGTCGTGATCAATTTCTTGGTCCTCCCTCAAAAAGGTCCGATGGATGTTTCCGGCCTTGAAGGGGAAGTCCCGACTTTTTTGGAGCGCGGAATTCCCCGGGGAGGTGTGGAAACCATTCCCATCATCGAACGCGTGGATTATTCGCAGGAGATCAGATCGCGCCGGCAGGACCCACCGACCATATTTCTATTGGAACAATGCTCTGATAAGACAAACAGAGAAATCAAATACTAAGGAGGTCAGATTAAAATGAGCAGGAGAATCAAAGCACTATTCAGCCTGGCAGCGTTCTTATTCATAATCCCGCTGTTCGCGGGTGCCAAACCGGCCGCCCTAAGCAGCGCTCAGACCGAGGAAGTTACCCAGAAGGTCTATCCGTGTGTGGTCAAGGTCGAGGCCAGTAACCTGGTCCGCAAAGTGGCGACCGGGGTCGTCATCGACCGGAACGGTCATATCGTGACCACAGCTCTGATTTCCCCCCGTGATGAGGAAATCATCGTGACCACAGCTAGGGGAGAGCGTATCGAGGCTGAATTCAAAGGGATGGATTCTGAGACTCATCTGGCCGTAATCCAAGCCAAGGACAAAAATCTCACTCCCATCGTTATGGGGAAGGCCAAAGATCTTTCTCCCGGGTCCTGGATCGGCGTTATCAGCATTTCTCCGGAGAATACCCCGCTGGTTACCCAGGGAATCGTCTCTTCGGCCTCTCCGGAGACACTCCGTCTGAACGTTTGGGTGAGCCGAGGAATGAGCGGAAGCCCGGTGGTGGACAAGCAGGGACATATGGTCGGACTGCTCAGAGGAGTTTATGTGGATGAGCAGCCGATCGTTTTCGAGTTTCAGGAGAGAGAAGTCGTCGGATCGGGTTATGTTCTCAACAAAGCCGAGGCCCCGGCATCGGGTATGGCGATGGCCGTTCCCGTGGATATCGTGGAATTTGTGGCCACCGAGATCAAGGAAAAAGGCAAGGTGGCACGCGGATGGCTCGGTGTGAGAATCTGGCTGAATGAGGATGACAGGGTAGAGATCCTAGAAGTCGAGAAGGATTCGCCGGCCGAGCTGGCCGACCTCGAGGAAAGAGACATCATCCTCGAGTTCGACGGTGAGGATGTCGAAGATACGGAGATGCTGCAGAGCATGATCAGGAAGAGCAAGCCGGGTGAAAGCGTTACCGTGAAGATCGAACGCGAAGGAAAGACACAGGATGTCAAAGTCAAGTTGGGCGAGCTGACCGAGGAAGAAATATGGAGTGAATTCGAGAGCAAATTCCCCGGGCTGTTCAGGAGTGAAAAGAGTGCACCATTGGAGCAATTTTTCAAAACCAAACCCGAAGTCTTCCGATTCGGCTTCCAACAGAGAAAGTTTATCGGCGTCGGAGTCCAGGAGCTCAATCCTGAGCTTTCGGAATTTTTTGGTGTCGACGAAGGCACGGGCATCCTGGTTTCCAGTATCGACAAGGATGGCCCTGCAGATAAAGCGGGCTTGAAGGTGGGAGATGTCATCACCATGGCAGACGGGAAGCGGGTAGAAAGTACGCAGGATCTGGTCGGCCTTATCCAGGATAAAGAAAAAGGAGACACGA
This sequence comes from uncultured Eubacteriales bacterium, assembly GCA_964400735.1. Lineage (GTDB taxonomy): Bacteria > Acidobacteriota > Aminicenantia > Aminicenantales > Aminicenantaceae > CAYNVQ01. The sequence continues at coordinate 75,644 of CAYNVQ010000005.1, forward strand.
TCAAGATCGAATTTCTCCGGGATAAAAAGAAACGAACCGTAGATGTGGAGGTAGAGGAGGAAGAAGGCAGCATCAGCTATTTCGCTCCCGGTGCAAGGAGTATCCTGGGTGGAACCTACCAGGATGCCTACCGTAATCAGTCCAGAAAATTGGCCGAAACCTACAAAAAATTGGGAGAAGATTATTATAAGAACTACCTGGACCAGCAGAATAAGATGAATCGGGAATTGATGAAACAGTGGGAGAAGCAGCAGAAAGAAGCCGAGAAAAATTTTAATGATGCGCTGAAGACATATAGAGTTAATCTGGCAAAAAAAAGAGGAATAAGAGTCTAAGAGCTCTTGTATCCATCTCACGGGAAGGCAGGGAGCGATCTCCCTGACCTTCCCTTTTTTTTGGTGACAGGATACCCTATTATCACCTATTTACCTTCTGTACCCTTTTTTCTAGGTGCTATAATTCCATCCTAACCTGATCCCTTGATATGTGAAATAAAGCGAATTATGTATCAAGGCCGAGCCAAGCTTTCATAAATGTTTTGAATTCTTCGGGGGAGATTCGGGTGGCCTCGAAATACCCCGCTTCCGCTCTCTGTTTCAAGGCTTCGTAGAGGATGATGCCGACCGATACGGACAGGTTCAGGCTCTGAGCCATCCCGAACATCGGGATTTTGATCTTGTAGTCGGCCAGATTTCGGGCTTCCTCGGATATCCCCTCGGATTCGTTCCCGAAGACGATGGCCAAAGGCTGGGTATAATCCAAAGTTGTGTAGGGACGTGCTTCCTCCCCCAGATATGTCGCCGCGATCTTGAATCCTTTCTGTTTCAACCGGTCGAAGCATTCACCCGCCGAGTGAAAGAATGAGAAATGAAGCCATTTTTCGGCTCTTGTGGATATGGCCTCGTTTACCGGAAAGGGCTCATTGGCGGCTGAAATGATGTCCAGGTACATCACCCCGGCTGCGTCGCATGTTCGGACCACCGCACTGGCATTATGGGTGTTGGTGACCTCTTCCAGAACGACGTGAAGGTCCGGCTGCCGATGGGAAAGGAGGCGTTTGACTTTCTGGATTCTTTCTTTGGTCGGCATGGGCAGAATATAGCAAACAAAACGGCCATATTCAACTTGTCCGCTATTCTGAAATCCGAAACTGTACGAAAAAATGGGGAGGGAAGGCGGGATATACCATTAACGCTATCCGTGGATCCAGGAGAAAAGAGTCAGGGAATCGATTAACTGACTTTGAAAATGAGGCAAAAAAGGTGCCAGAGTATCCTGTCCCCGATTAAAAGAAAATAAACTTGGCGGTTAGGATGAGCCAAAAGATGGCTGAGCCCAGGATGGCCCGGCATTCCTGATTATTTTTGTACAGGTTCCATTGGAAACCGGAGCCTCGATGCGGAAGGGGAGACCAGAGCTTCGGGAAAAAGAGAGGAACCTTTTGGCTGTATTTCGGGTACTCCTCAGGGAAAAGTTTTTCCATTTTTTGCTTTTCGGAGAAGATCGCAACCGGATAAAAGAAAGTAAAAAGCACAAGGGCACAGCCGAGCACCCACCAGGAACGGGCTCCGATGACAACTCCGATTCCTATCAGCAGATTCCCCAAGTAAAGCGGATTTCTCGTGAAGCGGTAAGGTCCTGACATGGCCAGTGTCTTCTCTTTTTCCAGATGCCCGCAGGCCCAGGCCCGGATAACAAGCCCGACGATGGTCAATCCTATGCCAACCAGAAGCGATGCCAGGGATGGAGTGGCCAGCACTATGGCCACGATGACGAAAATCAAACTGACCCTGACTCTCCAGCGGTAGACAAATCTTAAAAAACCCTGTTCAGGCATTTCTCTCCAGTACTCCCTCACAGGCAGCTGCCACTTCCTCCGGCCTGATTCTATCCAGACACTCCATGGTTGAGCATGCTCTTTTGTAACAGTAGCTGCAGTCCAGCTTGGGATGGATGACCCGGTCTTCCTTTCTGAAAGGACCGTTCCGCCGGGGGTTGGTCGGTCCAAATAGACCCACCACAGGCCGATGGAAGGCACAAGCCGCCTGGAGAGCGAAGGTATCTCCGGTGACGACGAGCGCGGCTTCTTTAATCAATGCCATGACTTCCACCAGTTTCAAGGGCGGTGCCAACGGAACCCCGCCTTCCTGATTGACCTGAGCGGCCAGCTCCTGCTCCTCCTCGTTTCCCCAAAGCAGAACCGGAAAGATTTTCTCGCTTTTAAGGATCTGGGTCAACCGAACCCATCTATCGGCGAACCATCTCTTTGTCTTCCAGGCAGCCCCTACATTGAGCAGAACCAATCTTTTCTCTCCATCCCACCCCAGTCTCTGCAGTTTCTCATGAATCGAACCGGACAGACCTTCAGGCAATTGGAGGGGAAATTCATATTCGCGTTCATCGATCCCTAAAAGGGATAGAAGTTTCAAGTTTTTGGCAATCACATGATTTTCTTCGGATATTTCATCCAGGCGTTCCGTGTAGAATAGGGAGGCCATCGGCTCCCTCAGATTTTTTCGATGGAACCCGATGCGCCTTCCTGCCCCTGATATATAGGAAATAAAGCCCGATTTCACCAGCCCCTGAAAATCGATAGCTACCTGTTCTTTATCGCGGATCTCTTTTCTCAGGTTTGAGAACTCCTTCCAGAATCGACGGGAACCCAGCTTCCAATTTTTCAAGGTGACCGGAATGACCCGGTCGAGACCCGGAACAAGGTCGAGGATCACTTTTCCTTTGACTTCGACAAGCCACCCTATCTCTGCTTTCGGAAAATTCTTCCTCAGCGCAGAATAGGCCGGCAGGGTGTGGATGATATCTCCCAGAGAGCTCAGACGGATGATCAGGAACTTGTCCCTATCCACTCAGGAGCCACCTTTATTTTCGCCATTTTTAAATCTTGTAGCGATTTCTTCGATGACCTCCGATGTGGATTTGATTTTGGGCCCTCCGGTTATGGCGATTTCGCCGCCATACTTTTGGACCGTTTCCCTTTCCGGGACGGAATCCACGCTATAATCCGATCCCTTGGCATGAATGTGGGGCTTCAAGGCCAGAAGAACTTTGTCCACCTTCTTTTCGTTGAAAAAGGTGACATAATCAACGAAATAAAAAGAGGAAATGATCTCGGCCCGCTCCTGTTCGAGGAGGATCGGCCTTCCGGAACCTTTCAGACGGCGGACAGAGGAATTGCTGTTCAAAGCCACAACCAGGATATCCCCTCTACTTTTGCTGTCCTTGAGATAACGGATATGCCCCGCATGTATGAGGTCGAAGCATCCATTGGCCAAGACCACCCTTTTCCCTTCCTTTTTCTTTTTTTCGATGATCTCCGCCAATTCGGAGAGAGGCAGTATCCTTTTATTTTTCAGAACCGATAGCCTCCTTAAGTTCTTGAGTAGAAACGGTGGCCGTGCCCTTTTTCATAACCGCGATGCCACCGGCATAGTTGGCCAGGCGGGCTGCCTGCTGGAGGGTGGCGCCGCAGGCTAGAGCCGAGGTCATTACGCCGATCACGGTGTCTCCAGCGCCTGTCACGTCCACGATATCCGTCGTTCCATGAATGGGGATTTCAAGAGGCTTTCTTCCTGTCTGGAAAAGAATCATTCCCTTTGCTCCCCTGGTGATCAAAACGGCCTTGGCTTCTGTCCGGTCCAAAAGCTGCCGGCCGGCTTTGCGGGCCATCTCTTCGTTATCGTCCAGTTCGATTCGAAGGGCATGTTCGACCTCTGGTTCGTTGGGAGTCAGGACGGTGACCCCCTTGAAGTTCAGGATTCGAAACCTCGAGTCCAGGGTGACGGGCTTGTGCGATTTGAGGAGCGATCGGGATATTTTTTGCCAGATATCTTCCTTCACGGTGAAGTAGTTGTAATCGGATATCAAGAGCGCATCGCTCTGCGTCAAAGCCCTCTGCAAGGCACCTAAAATTTTCCCTTTCAGATCACTGGTATCCAGGACTCTAGCTTCCCTGTCGATGCGCAGTATCTGCTGTTTTCGGGTCGAGTGTTCGCCGGCCAGAATCCGGGTTTTTAGCGGCGTCTGATAGGATTTGACCTGGAGGAGGCATCCGGTTCCGATTTTCTTCTGCTTGAGCATGCGAAGAATGCCCTGGCCGGCCTCGTCTTTTCCGATCACTCCCACAGGGATAGGTTCTATCCCCAAGGCCTTCAAGTTGAGCAAAGCGTTTCCAGCTCCGCCCAGTGAGAATTCATTGGCTCTGTAACTCAGGATAAGCACCGGTGCTTCCCTCGAGATTCGCCGGGTCGTCCCGTAGATGTACTCGTCCAGAATGAAATCCCCCCAGATGGTAACTTTCAGTCGTGAAAAACCATCGATGATTTTGAGAAGGCCTCTTTCTTCTTTTTTCACTAGACTTTTGTCAGAGATTTTAACCAGAAAACATAGAAAAGGTCAATACAAGGCTGTATTCTGGAAAGATCTCTAAAACTGTGATAGAGCGACTGTCAGGGAAGCTGAAACGCCAGCTTATTCCTCGGCTCGCTCTCTTCTACCTGCCAGTAAAGCTTGCTTTCCATGCCCGCTTGCCCCCGGATGGCTTCCTCTTCAGCTTCCCTAACAGATTTAAAGTCCTCACGGTTTTTGAAGATGCTGGCCTTAATCCAGGAGGATCTGTTCCGCGAAAAGTTTTGTGGCGGAGGGAGGAATATTGGCGGCTTGCGATTGTATAAAAAAGTGAAAGTTAAATTTTAAGGCAACAATTTTAATTTTTTTTGAGTATATAGAAGTAAGAGCTTTTCGAATGAGTGAATGTGTGGGATTGATCACTGGTCTATTTTTCTTCAGTGAGCGAAAGGGAACCGGCCTTAAAAATCAATAATAAAAAAGGAGAATTATGCAAAAAATGCTTCGCTCTATAGCGATCGGATTGTATCTAGCTTGTGTGTTCGTTGCTCCATTTTCCTTCTGCCAAGAACAAAAAGTGGATATCGAGGAGCTGAAAAAGACGGCACCCAAGGTGTTTATCGATTGCGGCGTATGCGATATCGACTACATCCGGACCGAAATAACCTTCGTGAATTATGTCCGCGACCGCAAGGAGGCGGATGTCCATGTCCTGGTCACATCTCTTCGCACAGGAGGAGGGGGGCGGGAATACACCATCGCTTTTATAGGACAAAACCGATTCGAGGGGATCGACGACACTCAAAAATATTTCACCGGCAAAACGGACACCGAGGACGAGATCAGGCAGGGGATGACCAGAGCTCTAAAAGTCGGCCTGATGAGCTATGTCGCCAAGACTCCCATATCCAGCAGAATCAAGATTTCTTATCAGGAGGCGGAAAAACAGGCCGAAGCAAAAGACAAATGGGATTTCTGGGTATTCAGCCTCAGTGCGAGCGGCTACTTGAACGGTCAGGAGTCCTACAAGTACAGATCCCTTCGAGGATCCTTCAGCGCCAGCCGCGTGACTCCGGAGCTCAAGATCTCTCTCTCAGCCTATGCCAGCCAATACGGCGAGAATTTCGATTATGAAGATGAATCCATCGAGAGCATCAACGAGAGCTGGAGCCTGAGCGGACTGGTCACCAAGAGCATCAACGACCATTGGTCTTTTGGGGGTTTCTTCGATTCCGGTTCTTCCTCCTATGAGAACATCAAATTCGGCTTCTCCCTCCAGCCAGCCATCGAGTACAACCTCTTTCCATATTCGGAATCGACCCGGAGACAGCTTCGTTTTCTGTACAAGATCGGCTTCCATACCGCAACCTACAGAGAAGAAACCATCTACGACAAGATGTCGGAAACACGATGGAACCAAGAGCTTTCCGTCACCCTCGATCTCAGGGAGAAATGGGGCAGTGTCAGCACCACGCTGGCCGGGTCGCATTTCTTCCATGATATCAGCCTGTACCGTGTGACCTTGTTCAATATCGTCAATCTCCGGCTGTTCAAGGGGCTCAATTTCTTCGCCTTCGGCGGCGGTTCCAGAATTCACGACCAGATCACCCTGGTCAAAGGAGAATTGACGCTGGACGAAATCCTTCTCAGGCGCAAAGAGCTCAAGACCGGCTACGACTATTTTTTTTCGGTCGGATTGAGCTTTACCTTCGGCTCGATCTACACCAATGTTGTCAATCCCCGCTTCGGCTCCAGCGGGTATGGCGGGATGAGTATCATTATCGATTGAACTCTGGGTGTTGATGACTGAAAGAGAGAACAGAAAAAGGAGATGGCGGGATAAAAACAGAAAATAAGAGGAACCGAATGAAAAGATACAAAAAGAAATTCAGATACACAATATGCCTTATGTGTGTGCTTTATGCATGTCTTTTCCTCACCCCCTGTGCTGTGGCGCAAACCGATCAACCTGAAATGGATACCAGGAAGGACGAAGTCCCCAAGGTCTTCATCGATTGGGAGGGATGCGATATGGAGCAGCTCCTGAAAGAGATCGCTTTCGTTCAGTTTGTGCAGGAGGCGAGTGAGGCCCAGGTCTATGTGCGAGTGACCGCTCAGCGAACCGAGACGGAGGAGCTGGAATATACCTTATCCTTCAGAGGGCAGGGCCAGTTCGAAGGTGATAACGACGAGTTGAAATATCGAGTGGAAGAAGCCAAAATGGAGGAGGCTATCCGGCAGGAACTGATAGATAGAATCAAGATGGGACTGATGCGGTATGTGGGGAAGTCGCCGGTTTCCAGCCGAATCTCTATCTCCCTTATGGATGAGGTGGAGCCCACGGCCGTAGAGGATAAGTGGGATTTCTGGGTGTTCAGTCTCAGTGCGGATACATATATGAGCGGAGAAGAGAGCTACACAGACAGCATGTTCAGTGGCTCATTATCTGCCGTCCGGGTAACTCCGGAGCTGAAAATAAAGCTATCGGTGAGTTCTTATCTCAACAGAACCAGGTTCAGAGTAGATGATGAGGTCATCAGGAGTGATTCAGACAGTCACTATTTAAACGGTCTGATCGTTAAGAGTATCGATGAACACTGGTCGGCCGGGGCCTTTTTTTCGATCGTCTCTTCCACTTACTCCAATATAAGGCTCAGAGTGAATCCTGCGCCGGCCGTCGAGTACAACATTTTCCCTTACTCTGAATCCACTAAAAAACAGCTCAGACTCCTCTACAGGCTTGGATACAATTCAGTGCGGTACCGGGAAGAGACGATCTATCAAAAGACATACGAAAATCTGTGGCAGCAGTCCCTTTCCATAACCCTCGAGCTCAAACAGAAATGGGGCACAGTAAGCACATCCCTCGAAGGTTCAAACTATTTCCATGATTTTAGAAAGAATCGGCTGCAGTTGTACGGAGAACTCTCTCTGAGACTCATCAAAGGATTGAATTTCAATGTCTATGGAAGATACTCCCGGATTCGCGACCAGCTTTCACTCCCAAGGGGTGAAGCGTCTTTGGAGGAAGTGCTGCTGCAGCTCCGTCAACTCGAGACAGACTACAGCTACTATCTGTCGGTCGGTCTGAGTTATTCCTTCGGTTCCACCCAAAGCAAAGTGGTCAACCCCCGCTTCGGCACAGGGGGAACCAGCATCAGCATCACATTCTAAATTTTTCGCTTCTATTTCCGACAAAATTATTGCGCCGGGGAGTTTTACATGTTATATTTCAATGTTTTAATGAAGGAGACATCGATAAAGCGGCAGATTTCAGCCGTCTTGTCTCTTTTTTGTCTGATCTTTTTGTTCTCGGTTTCGACCGTTTATCCCTCCCCCGACCAAATCCCTGAGGACGAGCTCAAACAATACGCTCCCAAGGTCTTTGTGGACTGCAGCCGCTGCGATATGGATTATATTCGCACGGAAATCGTCTGGGTGAATTACGTCAGGGACCGCAAGGAGGCCGACATCCACATCCTGGGCACTGTACAGAGAACGGGCAGCGACGGATGGGAATACACCTTCGAATTTATAGGTCAGAGAAATTTCTCGGATATCCACCACACCTTAAAATATGTATCCAGTCGGACAGACACATGGGATGAGGTGCGTCGTGGTTATGTCCAGATGATGAAAAGGGGGCTTTTTCCCTTTATTCTGCGCACTCCTATTGCCGAGCACATGAACATCGTTTTGATGCGGGCTTTCGAACCCAACAACGTCGAGGATAATTGGAATTTTTGGGTCTTCAACATAGGTGTTAACGGCGGCCTTAGCGGAGAAAAAAGGCAGAATTTCAGTTCCATCAACGGTAATTTTTCAGCCAACAGGGTGACGCCCGACCTGAAAGTCAGATTGGGTGCTTCCGGACATTTCAATGAGAGTCATTTTGAGATTGACGGCTCATCCATCACCAGCGCATCGGACCGGGAAAATGTGGGAGGGTTGGTCGTGAAAAGCATCGGCGACCACTGGGCGGTGGGAGGATGGGTGAATTGGCGGTCATCGAAATATAATAACCTTAAATCTGAATATGTGACGGCACCTGCCGTCGAATTCAATCTCTTTCCCTATGCCGAATCCACCAGGAGGCAGCTGCGTTTCATGTACAGGTTTGGCTACAGCTATACCCAGTACAGGGAAGTGACCATATACGACAAGCTGGATGAACATCTCTTCAAACAGGTTTTGAATGTGACTTTGGAATTCAAGGAACCCTGGGGAATCGCCTCTACGTACCTGGAAGGCTCCCACTACTTCCATGACCTGGCGAAGAACAGACTGCGCCTTGGAGGATATCTGTCCCTGAGACTGGTCAAGGGGCTCTCCCTCAGTGTGTCCGGAGGTTACAGCAGGATTCACGACCAGTTATCATTGCCGAAGGGAGAGGCATCGCTGGATGAGATCCTTTTGCAGCGCATCGAGCTGGAAACGGACTATAATTACCATCTCTCAGTGGGTTTCAACTATACCTTCGGGTCTGTCTACAGCAATGTAGTCAATCCCCGGTTTGGTCATTAAGGAGATGGTTAGATCTGCCAACTTCTAATAGCATCCGGTTATCCATACGGCTTCAAATCCATCGAAATGTGCCTGTTTTCAACAAGACTGTTTTAAACACGGGACAACGCATGTTTACAGCTCAGAAGCATATTGACCCCAAACCCAGAAAATGTTAAAAATGGTGTGCACTGCCGGAGTGGCGAAATTGGCAGACGCGCTGGACTCAAAATCCAGTTCACTTCACGGTGAGTGTGGGTTCGACTCCCTCCTCCGGCACTCCTGTTGCCAGGGGAAAACTACTTAAAAAATCCAAAATCCTTCCCTCTTTCATTTTTAGTATCCATACCCATTAGCGAGCAATTTTAGGCACCTTTGTGACATGGAGAAAGGTAAGTCTCATTTATTTTGACTGTAATTCAATAATCTGATATAAATTATGTACGCAAAAGTAGGTTATTTCCGATATAAATTCATGGATATAAGGAAAAAGTTTGCGGCATTTTTGGTCTTTATCTGCATAAGTTCCCTTTTGGGAAACAATAAGAAAAGCTCAATTTTGCCTATCCTTCCAATAAATGAGACGAATTGGAGTATCAGTCTTGAGGGAGATGTTTTAGAGATAGCCTATAGAATTGGTGATAGTTATCCACAATATGCAGCCCTTCATCTCAACGACAGTTACTTTCGTATGGTTTATAGTTCCCAAGCAAATTGGGGAACCTCAGTAATCATAATGCCTTCCTTTTGGGAGAACGGCGTATTGTATCAAGGTGCGCCTGTATCGTATTCTTATCACGAGGAAGGCTCAGATCTTATTATTGACCTGACAGGAAGTATTTCGAATCTTTCTGTAGAGGCTGATATACAAATTTCCCCTCCAAGTGAAAATTCCATTAGTGCTCAAATATCAGTTTCTGCAGATGGAAATGTCAATTTAGATTATCGACCTGGCGAGACTTTTAAGCTTGTGACTCTGTCTTCTATGCATGTATCGCCAGGTATTTGGGACGCCTGTTACGCGTTTGCCAATTCTTCCTTCACTACTATTCCTTCAGAGGGATGGATTATGCAGCCACCATTAACAAGCAGAGTGTTCGGACTTGAAGGGGGATCCTCGAGTTGGAAAACTAATGCTCCAACAGTAGAAGTAAAGCTGAGTAACGATGTTAACATCACAGGCTGGGTGACACCTACAACTAACCCAAATAATGACAATGTAGGGTATTGGGGAGCGACTGATAACCTTGTTCATTTTTGGGAATATACGCTTATTTCAAGGTCAGGGGGAGTCAGTGAATATGTTCCTACTCCTCCTCTATTCGACGGCCATGATTTTGATGGAAATGGATCATCGGATGTCTCGGTCTTCAGACCGTCCAATGGACGTTGGTACATAAAAGGTGTCGGGAGTTATGTTTGGGGTACAATGGGCGATATCCCTGTAAACGGTGACTACAACGGAGACGGAAAAACTGATGCGGCTGTATGGCGCCCCTCAAATGGACGGTGGTATCTCAAAGGCATAGGAGGAACAATTTGGGGAACAACCGGTGACATTCCTGTCCCCGGCAATTATGATGGAGATGTCAATGGGACGACGGAGATAGCCGTGTGGAGGCCGTCCAATGGGCGCTGGTATATCAAAGGCATTGGGGGGAGCGTTTGGGGCACACTTGGTGACGTCCCTGTACCAGGAGACTATAACGGAGACGGGACAACAGACATAGCTGTGTGGAGGCCTTCAAATGGAAGGTGGTACATCAAAGGTGTCGCTGGGGCTGTGTGGGGCATGGTTGGCGATATTCCTGTACCAGCAGATTATAACGGAGATGGGATTACAGATATTGCCGTGTGGAGGCCTTCAAATGGCAGGTGGTATATCAAGGGAGTGGCTGGATCAGTTTGGGGAGCGGTGGGAGACATTCCTTCGCCTGGAGATTACGATGGCAATGGCGTTACTGACATTGCGGTATGGAGGCCTTCAAACGGCAGGTGGTATATCAAAGGGATAGGCGGCTATATCTGGGGTACGCTTGGGGACATTCCCTTAGTGCGATAAGAAATTTCACCAATTCTGGAAAAAGTTAAGCCAGATATTACGATTATTATTCCTCAATTTTCTCATAGCTCAATCGCAGCATCCGTTGATTTTCTTTAATTAACCCGCTCTCCAATATTTAAAATAATTTCACGACATAAAAGGCCATCCTGATGGCTCTGGGGTGAATTGTGGATAAATATTGACAGCAGATTCTGAAAGTTATAAGTTTATAACAATGATTGATCGCCAGAGTAAGGGGGCAAAATGACGAAACTCATCACAAAAACTCTTTTTATTCTCGTTTTCTTTCTCTCCCTTTTATTCCAACCTTCATTTACCCAGATTCATGTCCCACGCTTGAGACCTCAACGAGCAGCAGATATTCAGGACACATCCAAGAAATTACAGGGAAAACAAGAGGCATCCGATGAAATGCTGCAGTTTAAATCAGGAGGACACCTCCTTGGATTCCGGAAGGGGGATGTTTTTATTGCCTCGGGTGACCATGCTTTAAGGATCGAGTTTGTCGACAGCAGGCCTGTCTCTCCGGTGACCGATGAGATCGCTTTGGATACAGTTAAAGATTCTAAATATGAAACGCCTTTGGGGCGGATTATCTACAAGGATCTGTGGGATGGTGTGACCCTTGTGTATAAGAAGCACAGCAGTGGAGTGGTCAAGAGCACCTATAAAGTACAGCCTTCTTGTGTTGGGTCCTCGGGTCCTGTAGACCGGATTCGGCTGCGTTACAATGTGCCTGTGGGGGTGGATGGAGCAGGAGACCTGATATTTTCGTTCGAGACAGGCAAGATGAGAGAGTCCCGGCCTGTGGCCTGGCAGGAGATCGAGGGGAAGCGCATACCTGTGGAGGTCTCTTTCCGCTCCTTAGGCAAATATGAAGTGGGCTTCAGGTTAGGGCCATATGACCCGCTGACTCCGCTGGTGATCGATCCTATAATGAACTGGAATACTTTTTTAGGATCAACTGACATCGACGATCTTTTTGGCATAACATTGGATACAAGCGGGAATATCTATGTGGCGGGCTCGAGCAAAGCAACATGGGGCTCACCGGTTAATCCTTACCCTGGAGGCCTCATCGATGCTTTTGTTGCTAAACTCGATAGCGGAGGAGTCCTTCAGTGGAACACATTCATGGGTTCTTCAGGCGCCGCTGTAGGTATGAGTGGTTGCGCAGGCATAACTGTGCACTCAAATGGAAACATCTATGTGGTGGGGACTAGCACGGAGGCTTGGGGAATGCCGATCAATCCCTTTTCTGGAACGCATGACGCTTTTGTCGCTAAACTCAATAAAAACGGGGTGCTTTTGTGGCACACTTTCATGGGGTCTGCTGAAGGGACTGATAGTGGCCATGCCATAGCTTTGGACAGTAGTGAGAATGTCTATGTGATAGGGACTAGCTATAAGAGTTGGGGCACCCCAATCAATGCTCATGCTGGATATAATGATGCTTTTGTTGCTAAGCTTAACAGCAACGGGGCACGACAGTGGAATACATTCATGGGATCACAAGCAAGCCTTGAGGGTGGCTCTGGCATAGCTTTAGACACAGATGGGAATGTTTATGTTACTGGGTATAGCTGTGATACCTGGGGAACGCCAATCAATCCTTATGCTGGTGGTTGGTACGAAGATGCCTTTGTCGCGAAGCTTAATAACAGCGGAATCCTTCAGTGGAACACGTTCATGGGCACGTTAGCCATTGATTACGGAGACGCCCTTGCCTTGGATAAAACTGGTAATATCTATTTTGTTGGCTCATGGGAGCTTATTGATGGTAAATTTGGACCGGTAGAAGGCGATGCCTTTGTTGCCAAGCTTGATAGCGGCGGAGTCCTTCAATGGAACACCATCATGGCGGGGGCGGGTGTAGATTATTGTAAAGGCATATCCATCGATACGAGTGGGAATATCTACGTGGCGGGCTCGAGCAAAGCAACATGGGGAGTTCCGATTCATTCCCATTCTGGAAGTTACGATGCCTTTATCGCGAAGCTTAATAGTAGTGGAGCCCTTCGGTGGAACACATTCATGGGCTCATTATACTCTGATCGTGGTTACGCTATAGACATGGATACGAGCCATAATATCTATGCAGCTGGTGATAGTTCTGCAACCTGGGGCTCGCCTATCAATTCACACTCAGGAAGCAGCGATGGCTTCGTCGCAAAAATTATTGAACCATGTGTATATATTTTTGACGGTCATGATTTCAATGGGAACGGCTCAACTGACGCATCTGTTTTCAGACCATCAAATGGTAAATGGTATCTCAAAGGAATAGGGAGTTATTTTTGGGGCGGGGCTGGTGATATCCCTGTGAATGGTGATTACAATGGAGATGGTACCACTGATGTCGCTGTGTGGAGACCATCTAATGGAAAGTGGTATCTAAGAGGCATAGGAGAAGCAAGTTGGGGGGGCCCAAGTGATATTCCTGTGCCCGGTAACTATAATGGGGATATCAATGGGACGACTGATATCGCTGTGTGGCGTCCTTCCAATGGACGTTGGTACATAAAAGGAGTTGGAGGTCTTGTTTGGGGAACAGCAGGAGATATTCCCGTTCCTGGGGACTACAACGGAGATGGTAAGACAGACATTGCGGTCTGGAGGCCTTCGAACGGGAAATGGTACATCAAGGGCGTTATCGGTTTGATTTGGGGCGGGGCAGCCGATATACCCGTGCCAGCAGACTACAATGGCGACGGGAAGACTGACATCGCTGTATGGAGACCGTCTAATGGAAGATGGTACATTAAAGGAGTGGCAGGATCAATTTGGGGAGCGGCAGGAGATGTCCCTGTTCCAGGAGACTACAATGGAGATGGGAAGACGGACATTGCAGTCTGGAGACCGTCGAATGGTAAATGGTATATCAAAGGGATAGGCGGTTACATCTGGGGTGTACTAGGGGACATTCCCTTAGTGCGATAAGAAATTTCACCAATTCTGGAAATAAGTTAAGCCAGATATTGTTTCTAAATCATCATTTCGAAAAGATGTCAGGGATCTGAGACAGGAAGCATTTCGGATCGAGAGATTTAAATATTTTCTTAAGTTGATTTTATTTGACGCGGCAGTATCAAGGACCAAATTCAGGATCATTGACAACAATCTTTTCGCTGTGTATATTTTTATCGAAATGGAGGGGATAAATGAGCAAACTCATCACAAAAATTCTTTTTCTTTTTATCGCGTTTATCACGATTTCATTTCAAACTTCAATATCTCAAATTCGTGATCCTCTCGCTAAATCACTTAAGAAGGATACTCAGCTTCGTTATAACCAAATTCATCGGGTGCTCCGATCTATGAATACATTGCCCTTATATTTTATCGAAAACAGGGGACAATTTGACGAGAGAGTTCGCTATCAACTGAAGCTTTCCGGGATGAATATCTGTTTTGCACCGCGAGAGATTGACTACCAGGTTTTTCAACGGGACGAAGGAGAGGTAAGCGTTGAGAATATTCGAATGGAGTTTTTGGGGATGAATGAGGAAGCAAAGGTAGAAGCTGAGGAGGAAAGCGAAGGGAAAGTTCATTATTTTATCGGAGACGAACCGGAGAGATGGGTTCAAGGGGCTAGGACCTATAAAAGGGTGATTTACAGAGAGATTTATCCTGGTATTGATTTAATCGTGTATGGAGGAGGGGGGAGGATAAAACATGAGTACAGAGTGAGAGCAGGAGCGGAGGTCGAAGATATTAAGATAAAGTATGAAGGGATAAAGGGATTGAGGGTGAGTGGGGGAGGAGAATTAGAGCTTATATTGAAGAAGGGGGAATTAAGAGAAGGGATTCCGATAAGCTACCAGAGAATCGACGGGAAAAAAGAGAAAGTTGAAAGTGGGTATAAAGTCATGGAGGATAATGTCGTAGGGTTCCGAGTGAGAGAATACAGGAAAGACAGAGAATTGATAATCGATCCAGAGCTTTCCTATTCAACATATCTTGGGGGAACCGGTGATGATGGTGGTTATGAAATAGCGGTTGATGGAGGTGGGAATGCGTATGTAACCGGATTTACCAGATCGACTAATTTTCCGGCCATTTCTGGTGATACAAGTTATAATGGAGGCTCTGAAGATGTCTTCATAACCAAGCTCAATTCAACGGGGTCAGCTCTTTCCTACTCCACCTATCTCGGAGGAAGTGGTTCAGATGTCGGCCATGGAATAGCGGTAGATGGGAGTGGAAATGCATACATAACAGGCAGGACTAACTCGGGTAATTTCCCAACAACCACTGATGCGTATGATAAATTTAATAATGGTGGATCCGATGTGTTCATAACCAAGCTAAATTCAACGGGGTCGGCTCTTACCTACTCCACTTATCTTGGAGGAAGTGCTTCAGAAGGTGGCTATGGAATAGCGGTAGATGGAAGTGGAAATGCATTCATAACAGGGAACACTTATTCTTCCGATTTTCCAACAACTGCAGGTGCTTATGATACATCCCTTAATTATAACAACGATGTATTCATAACAAAGCTCAATTCCACAGGTTCAACCCTTTCCTACTCCACTTATCTTGGAGGAAGCAGTTATGAATACGGGGAGGGGATAGCGGTAGATGGGAGTGGAAATGCCTATGTAACTGGGGGTACTTCATCCTTCGATTTTCCTGCAACTTTCGGCGCTTATGATACGATTCATAGTGGTGACAACGATGTATTCATAACAAAACTCAATTCCACAGGTTCAGCCCTTAGCTATTCAACTTTTCTTGGAGGAGGAAATGCAGAGCGTGGTTATGGAATAGCGGTAGATGGGAGTGGAAATGCTTATGTAAACGGAAATACTTGGTCCGCTGATTTTCCGACCACTCCGGGCGGCTATGATCCGAGTCATAATGGTGGAAATGATGTATTCATAACAAAGCTCAATTCCACCGGCTCGGTTCTTTCCTATTCGACCTTTCTTGGAGGAAGTAATTTTGATTACGGCGAGGGAATGTCCATAGATGCAAGTGGAGACACATATGTAATCGGATATACCTCATCTTCCGATTTTCCGACCACTCCTGGTGCTTATGATACTAGTTATAATAGTGGCTGGGATGTGTTTTTAACGAAGCTTAATTCTGCTGGTTCGGCTCTTTCCTACTCCAGTTTTCTTGGAGGGAGTGATAATGATTATTGCTGTGGTGTAGCGATAGACCGGAGTGGAAATGCCTATCTGACCGGATATACCTCATCTTCCGATTTTCCGACCACTCCTGGTGCCTATGATACAAGCTATAATGGTGAATATATGGATGCATTCATTACCAAGATTCTCATTCCAATCCAGCTTCCTGTATTTGACTGCCACGATTTCAATGGGAATGGCTCATCCGATGTCGCCGTTTTCAGATCATCCAACGGAAGATGGTACATAAGAGGAGTTGGCAGTTATGCGTGGGGGACTGCGGGCGATATACCCGTTAATGGGGACTACAATGGGGACGGAAGTACTGATGTGGCTGTATGGCGCCCCTCAAATGGACGGTGGTATTTCAGAGGGATAGGAGGAACAATTTGGGGAACAACCGGTGACATTCCTGTCCCCGGCAATTATGATGGAGATGTCAATGGGACGACAGAGGTAGCCGTGTGGAGGCCGTCGAACGGAAGATGGTATATTAAAGGTGTAGGCAGCTATGTTTGGGGGATTGCTGGTGATATCCCGGTCCCGGGGGATTACAATGGAGATGGGAAGACAGAAATAGCGGTATGGAGGCCAACAACCGGCAGGTGGTATATCAAAGGTGTTACAGGTTCTATGTGGGGGGCAGCAAGCGATATCCCGGTTCCAGCAGACTATAACGGAGATGGCACTATTGATATAGCCGTGTGGCGTCCAGCAAATGGCAGGTGGTACATCAAAGGCGCAGTGGGTTCAAGATGGGGAACAGGGGGAGACATCCCTTCGCCTGGAGATTACGATGGCAATGGCGTTACTGACATTGCGGTCTGGAGGCCTTCAACTGGCAGTTGGTATATCAAAGTGATAGGCGGTTACATCTGTTACATCTGGGGTACGCTTGGGGACATTCCCTTAGTACGATAAGGAATTTCTCCTCTAATGAAAGTGAGTTAAGCCAGATATCTGTTTATAAATCATCTTTTCGATAAGAGGTCAAGGATCTGGTGAAAGGTAGATTAAGCATAAGGAAATCAAATTTCCATAAGCATCAGATTTTTATTCGGAAATTGCGGGATAAAACCCCATTTTAGGCCAAAAATAGGGAAAAATGCCGAAATTAGAAAAGGCTGAAATCTATAAAGTGGTCAAAATGTTGAAGCCTTCTCTTTAATGAATCCCGATAGACAAATTTATTTTGAAAAAAGGCTTTATTTCGCTGAATTATATGATATTATATTAGGACCTTCTTTCAAATATGGATTCGATATTATGCGGATCGAAATGAAAAGCAATATCCAAGATACCCAAAAGGAAGAAGAAAGAAGAAAATTTTTTCGTGTCGATCTGATAAAAAGGGTAAGGTATAAAATTTTGGGATTCACTTCAATCGAGTGTTTTACCCAAAACATCAGTGAGGGAGGTTTATGTCTTTTGATAGGGAAGGATCTTTTTCCTGGGATGACGGTCAAGGTCGAATTTGCTTTGCCGGGAAATAATTCTAAGATTGTTAGAGCCAATGCTGTGGTGGTTTGGCAAAGGAACTATCTCACAGGAGTTAAATTTATCTCCTGAGGGGCCTGCCCCGAGAGAATAATCTCTCCCTTCCGATAAATAGTAACGACGCCAATAATCCTCTACATTTTTAACTCTAATTTTGATTCAAAGCTTTACCTTTGAGAATGCTTTGTCGCGTCTCTCTAAATTTACAGCCGTTTACGATAAAGACTTGCTTTTTTCGATATCTAAAAAGTCTCGATTTTTCCTTTTAGCTTCCAGGAAACTTGCTTTAAGGTGAACTGTTTTGTACCATGAAAAGCAATTATGGACCTTATTATTCGGATCAAAGAGATTAGGGGGAATTGTCCCGTATACCGGCCTGGAGATAGTTTCGAATTAATGGATGGCTATCGTCTGATAACAGAGATCCCCTTGTGCATGCATTCACTTTCGGCCATCATGCCCTATTACAACGCTCTGAGATTCTGTTCTCCTGATCAACTGGGATTATCAGGGGAGCTCGACCACTCCAAAGCTTATGTACAATGCAATGATCCCTGTTCCTATACTGGGGGAGGCACGGTGATATTTGAAATAAGCCGGTCAGGACAAAAATTGGTCAGCCAATCATAATGTCTTTATAGCTCTCTGGAATCATCCTTGAATTAAAGACTAGAGAAACCATTCCAGAGTTGAATTTTCCTGGATTCTCTCCAGAGCGCACGAAGTTTCTTTCCGGGGAAACACATCACCGGAATCGCCATCTCTACGCCGGGCATCGATTACGGAAAATCTAGAGAATTCATGGCCCAACGGATCGTGTTCACGGCTGACAAACTGGCCTTGGAGAATATCACCAACCTGGATAAGCTGCCCGCTGATGGTGCCTTGTTCTATGTCATTCCCATGCATATTGCCGATGGCACAGGAGCGCCCGCCCGCGTCTTTGCCGTGCTCCAAAAATAATCCAGGAAGACCAACAGGATAGGTCGTTATTAACTACATGTGCTCTGGGGTTACCAGCCAGTCGATCTTCCACGTTTCGTCATAATCCAGAGCCAGAACTCCTGAATTTTTAAAGGTTATAATATCGCTTTTTTCCGAACCGGTGAGGAGGCGGCCAGCCAGTTTTTGAAGAAAAGGCAGATGCCCCACTATCATGATGTCCATTTTGGAGGCTGATATTTCCTCAGGAATCTTTTTTAACCTGTCGCGAGGATTTAAATCATCCCTTGCCCGTATTTTTCCACAGGCAATGGCCTCTGCTATTATTTTCGCTGTCTGTGAAGACCGAGGTTTTTCGCTATGCCAGATGGCCCCAACCTCGATACTTCTGGACTTCAAAAATTCAGCCGTCCTTTGGGTTTGTGCTTCTCCCTGTGCACTTAATGGCCTATCCGGGTTTTTCTCTCTTGGGAGGGCCAAACCGTGTTGGATGAGATAAAGTTTCATGGATCATTTCCCCTTTCAGAGAGTCTCCTTTATTCTATACCAAAAATAGCTTTTGTGCAAAGGCGCTTTCCTTTTGTGAACAGAACCGTTTGTGCGGTGAAGCCTGCAGCCCTGATGAAGCTCGCATGAAAATAGCAACAAATTTCGTTTCCAGGAAGACTAAACTGTTTCCACTCCGGTTCCCTTTCCAGCGGACGTTTTTTGGCAAACCGAGGATAGTCTGTGCTATGACAGGTGACCAAAATAGAAAAGGATTATGCGATGGATTTAGTGTCCGCTTTAAAATTTTAGGTCAAAAATTTCACTCCGGTCAGAAATCCCTTTTCGGTTTTGCTTTGCCAGATAACCTCGACAAAAGATTCCACTTTTTTGGCTGCCTCATCCGGTAGAGTAAACTGAACTTGGAGGACAGCTCCGGGAGAAAGCTCGTTGTTCAGCAAAAGGCAGAGGCCGCCCTCACTGATGTTCTGGGTCAAGCCCACATCGCCTGCGGGCGTTAAGACCTGATAGCTGACTTCGGTCACGACTGGCTTCCGCTCATGTTTCCGCTTTCGGTTGGAATCGGGTTTGTTCGAAATATCGTTTTTCATATTTCCCCCACTTTTTTGAGTAGTGAAACTTAAACAGTCTCCTCAAAATTCTACCAACATTTAACGGAAAAAGGAAGAAAAAATCGATATTCCATGAATAGTTCAGGGGAGGCGGTTGAGTATTCTGCCACCAAATTATAGAATAAAAAAAGATGCGTTATAAAAGATTCGGCAGGACAGGAAAAAAAGTCTCGGTGTTGGGTTTCGGAGGGATGAGGTTCGACCCCAAGGACGAGGAGACTGCCCTGCGAGCCGTTAAAAGGGCGGCTGAGCTGGGGATCAATTATTTCGATACAGCTCCGGGTTACTGCGAGGATACATCGGAAACTTTCATCGGCAAGGCCTTGGATATGCTTCTTGATGAGGAGCAGCAGAGGAAAATTTTCGTTTCGACGAAATCTCACATCCGTGCCGATCCGAAGGCCGACGATGTGAAACGCCGGATAGAAGACCAGCTTAAAAAATTGCGGCGAGATAAAATCGATTTCTACAACATGTGGTGCATCATGGATTTAGACCACTTCCGGGAAGTCATGGCGCCAGGCGGTCCTTATGAAGGGGCCGTGAAAGCCAGGGAGGAAGGCCTCATCGACCTTATCTGCTGCACTGCCCACGCCTCCGGGGAAGACATCGCCGAGGTGGTCAAGTCCGACGCTTTCGAAGGTATAACTTTGGGATACAACATCCTGAACCATGAATTCCGAAAAAAGGGATTGATAGCAGCGGCTAAAGCCGGATGGGCGGTGGTCACCATGAACCCTCTCGGAGGAGGGATGTTGACCAGAGACGAGCAGAAGCTGAGCTTTCTCAAAGAGAGCGAGTCGGATTCGTTCATAGCCGCTGCCCTTCGATTTAATCTCAGCCATCCGGAAATAACAATCGTTCTTTCGGGGATGAAAAATAGCGCAGAGGTAGAATTCAATGTGGGCGTAGCGGAATCAGTAAAGGGCCCGGATCCGGAAGTGGTCAAGCGGCTCATTGATAGGTTCGAATCTCTGGGAGAATCCTTCTGTACAGGATGTATGTACTGCCTGGAGCAATGTCCTGAGAATATACAGATCCATCTGTATGCGGCCATGTGGGATAGGGTGCGGATGAAGCAATCCGATGAGACGAAAAGGGTTTATGAATTATACCTTAAAGACGATGAACGCTGGCTCAAAGGAAAACGGGCTTCGGACTGTACTCAATGCGGCGAGTGCGAGAAGGCCTGCACCCAGAAACTCCCCATCCGTGAATACATGGAAAACATCGCCGAATTCCTCGGCGAGAAATAGCTAGCATCGGCCCTGAGAGCCTATATGTTGTATTCCTCGATGAAAAGAATTCCGGGCACATTTTTTAGTTTTTGATGGAATTTTTTATCGGCCGTGATCAGATAACATCCACAATAGCGTGAAAAGCTTAGATAAGTCGAATCGTAGACGGTAATTTTATGTGTTCGCGCCAACTTCAGGGCATTTTCCATTATTCGCTGATTCACAGGAGTCAGTATGTCCAGACCAACGATGCTGTCGATGGCCTTTAAGATGAGATCGTCGGTCAGGATTTTTTTGTAGCGCAGGACATTCGTTATCTCATAAATCAACAGATCCGGCGAGAACACGTCGATTCTTCGGCTTTTTAGGTCCTCACGCAGTTGAAGGGCCTTCTTTAAACTGGCCCCTTTATCTTGAGAAAACCATTTCAGGATCACCGAAGCATCCACAACGAACTTCAACCGGCTTTCTCTATTCATTTACGCCTATCTCTCCAATTCCTCAGGTCGGAAATCAAATCAACTGGGCCGATCTCTTTTCTTATCTCATTTTGAAGCTTGATGGCCTTTTCTATGCCCTTCCTTTTTGCATCCTCTTTTCTGTTTTCCTCGAGGACATCGACATACGTTTGAAAAGCCTTGCGCAGCAGTCCCGAACGGGTCATGTTTTGTTCCTTTCTTAACTTATCCATTTCATCGAAAATTTACTGTGATAAGGATATATTGACTTTGACTATTGAATGACCTCTGCAATAAGTCTCCGTATATTCTCTACTTTTTTAGGCATGAAAGATTTTTTAGGGGCCATTGCTCAGCTAATATATTAACGATTTGCAGGAACCTGTATTCTCAATAATGGGCAAGTTGCATTTTGTTTCATTTATGATTACCCTGATCATCTGGCCATGATGGGAGAAAAGCTTTTGTGTTTTCGCCTTTGGCTTGCAGTCAAGTGGAGAGAGAGTTAAGGATGAAAAGACAAGTATTCAAATATCTTTTTATTGGAGCGCTGGTTGCCTTTTTTGGGATGAATTCATGGACGATGCCTGATCCGCCGGAGGATCTGGCTGTAAGGTTCGAGAAGAGAGTCTACGAAGATAGGTCTGGATCAGTCCTTCGTTATCTTTTGCTCAAGCCTAAGGAGTTGAAAGACAATCCGAAAACTAAACATCCGTTGGTGTTGTTTCTCCATGGGATCGGGGAGAGGGGAGACGACAACGAGGCGCAGCTCAAGTGGGGGGCGAAAAATTTTGCCACTGATGAAAACATGGAAAAATATCCCTGCTTTGTGGCCATTCCCCAATGCCCTTTGGATGACTTTTGGGTTTCTGCCTTGAGGGATCTGGCGCAGCCTTTTACGATGTCGGAACGACCGACCGAAGCCTTGAAATTGGCCCTGGAGCTTGTCGAAGCCCTTCAGAAAGAATTCCCGCAGATCGATCCGCATCGCCTGTATATTACAGGATTATCCATGGGAGGATTCGGCACCTGGGATGCCATCCAAAGATTCCCTGACCTTTTTGCAGCGGCCGTGCCCGTCTGCGGCGGAGGGGATGTCTCAAAGGCCGACCGAATCGCTCACCTCCCCATCTGGGTGTTTCATGGGGCCGAGGACAAACTGGTGGACCCGAAATGGTCGAGGGAAATGGTCGAAGCCATCAAAGAGGCCGGCGGCCATCCCAAATACACGGAATACCCGGATGTAGGACATCAATCCTGGATTCCTGCCTACAGCGATCCCGAACTGCTCGCCTGGCTTTTCGCCCAGAAGAAATAGGATTTGATTGGTGTTTCCCATTGTAATTTGCTGGCATTTTTTATATTGTAGACAAACCACAATGAAAGCTCTGTCAGGGAATCGCAAGAGCGCAAAGGAGGCCTCTATGATTTCAAAAAAATCCGTTTTTTTCCTGAAAATTTTGTTTATTCCTTTTTTAATTCTTGGTGTTCTTGTGTCTTTTCACGGCCAGGCTTATGGGCAGAAACCTGATCCGGATATTTTCAAGCGTCTCAGGTATCGGCACATCGGGCCCATGGGGAACCGGGTGAGCGCTGTCGTTGGTATCCCGGGCAATCCCCATGTTTACTATGCCGGGGCAGCCTCTGGAGGGATTTGGATGACAGAGGATAGCGGCATCCGCTGGCGGCCCATATTCGATGGCCAGGACGTTCAGTCCATCGGGGCACTGGCCGTGGCCCCTTCGGACCACAATGTCATCTGGGCCGGTACTGGAGAAGCCTTTATCCGCAGCAACATCTCGATTGGCAAAGGTATTTATAAATCCACCGACGGCGGAAAGAACTGGACATCCATGGGATTGGAGAAAACAGGACGAATCGGAAGGATCGTGATCGACCCGAATGACCCCGATATCGTTTTCGCCGCAGCTATGGGGCACTGTTATGGTCCGCAGCCGGATAGAGGTGTGTTCCGCACCATGGATGGAGGGGCGACCTGGGAGAAGGTGCTGTTCGTGGATGAAAACACGGGCTGCAACGATTTGGCCATGGATCCCGGCAATCCGAGGATCCTTTTTGCCGGAATGTGGCAGTTGGAGATCCATACCTGGGGAAGGGAAAGCGGCGGGCCGGGAAGCGGCTTGTACAGGTCTTTGAATGGAGGCACCACCTGGAAGAGGCTGGAAGGCAGTGGACTACCCAAGCCACCTCTGGGGAAGATCGCTCTGGCCATCGCTCCCAGCGAACCTAGCCGGGTGTACGCTTTGATCGAAACCGGTGACGGGGTGCCTTGGAAAGGGCAGGAGACATCGACCGGCGTGCTTTGGCGCTCGGATGACGGAGGGGAGAGCTGGAAGCTTGTCAACTACGACCACAACCTGACCCAGCGGCCCCATTATTACTCCCGCTGTGCCGTATCTCCCGATGACCCGGATGAGATCTATTTCTGTGCGGTCCGCTTTCAGAAATCGTTGGACGGCGGAGAAAAGGTCAGCGGAGCGCCAATGGTGGGAGGGGACAACCACGACATCTGGATCGATCCCACCGATGGCAACCGCATGGCGGTGGGAAACGACCAGTACATCTCCATCTCCACCAACCGGGGAAAGAGCTGGAGAGGCCACGGCTTGCCCATTGCTCAGATGTACCATGTGGCCGTGGATAACCAGATTCCCTACTATGTGTACGGAAACCGCCAAGATGGGCCTTCCACCTGTGGCCCAAGCAACAGCCTGTACGGCTACATGGGTATTCCCATCAGCGAGTGGCACTCTTGCGGCGGGGCAGAGAGCGGATTTGCCATCCCCGATCCTGTTAACAACAACATCGTTTGGTCCGGAAACTATCAGGGATCGCTCGACCGTTATGATGAGAGTTCGAGGACGGCGAGAACAGTCGATGTCTGGCCGGATTATTCTATGGGAACACCTGCCGCTCCTCTGAAGTACCGCTTCCAGTGGACCTTTCCCATCGCCATCTCTCCCCATGACCACAACAGGGTTTACGTAGGGAGTCAGCACGTACACATGACCACAGACGGCGGACAGAGCTGGCATGTCCTCAGTCCCGACCTCAGCACGAACGACAAAAGCCGCCAGCAGAGCTCGGGTGGATTGACTCCGGATAACGCCAGCGTGGAATATGCTTGCTTGATATTCGCCCTGGCCGAATCGCCGGCCGAAGAGGGGGTCATTTGGGCCGGAACCAACGATGGGCAGGTGCAGATGACCAGGGATGGCGGTGAAAATTGGAGCAATGTGACCGAGAACATTCCCGATCTGCCGGAGTGGGGCACGGTAAGCAATATCGAGCCTTCCCGTTTTGAAGCAGGAACCTGTTACATCACGGTGGATTTCCACCAGGTCAACAACAGGGATCCCCACGTTTACAAGACGAGCGATTACGGTCAGACCTGGAAATCGATCAGCTCGGACATACCCAAGAGCGTTTTCAGCTATGCCCACTGTGTGAGGGAAGACCCGGTGAGGAAAGGTCTGCTTTATGTGGGGACAGAGAATGCCATCTATGTCTCCTTCAACGATGGAGAGAACTGGGTTCCGCTGCAGACTAATTTGCCTCATGCGCCGGTGCACTGGATGGTGGTGCAGGAGCATTTCAACGACCTGGTGGTGGCCACCTATGGTCGTGGATTCTGGATCATGGACGATGTCACTCCCCTCCAGCAGTTTACGCCAGAAGTGGCCGAGTCGGATGCCTATCTATTCGCTTTGAGGCCTGCCTATAGGTTCCGCTCCAGAAGTACGCCCATGGCCAATATGCTGGAGCCTTCCGTCGGGCAAAATCCTCCCTATGGGGCATCGATCAATTACTATCTGAAGGAAAGGTCCAAGGCTAAAGTGAAAATCGAGATTATGGATGCTCAAGGGGAGACCATCCATACGCTTCCGGCCACCAACAATGCCGGGATCAACCGAATCGTCTGGAACCTGAGATATAATCCCTCCGAGAGCATCAAACTGAGGACCAAACCCCAGTATGCGGACTGGGTGGACATAGGGAAGTCGGGTTGGAGGCCTTATGTGAGCTGGGGAGGGCCGGTCGGGCTGTTCGCCCCCCCGGGGAAGTACACGGTGAAGCTATCGGTCGGTGACCAAGAGTTCACACAGGAGCTGGAAATCAGAAGAGACCCGAACGCGCCCGGAAGCGAGGAGGGGATTCAGAAACAGATGGATATGTTGAAGGAACTGAGGGAGAACAGCGACACCGTGGCCAAGATGGTCAATCAGATCGAATGGTTGAGGAAGCAGATTTGCGACCTTCAAGAAATGATAAAGGAGAAGAAAGAAGTCGAGGATGTGGTTAAAGCAGGAAAGGAACTCGCTGGGAAATTGATTGCCGAAGAAGAGAACCTCATCCAGTTGAAACTTACTGGCGGGAGCCAGGATATTCTACGCTGGCCCATGAAGTTGTACGGCAAGATCAGTATGCTGGCCGGGTCCATAACGAGTGGAGATTTCTCTCCGACCAAACAAGCCTACGAAGTGCATGCTATGTATAAAGAGCAGATTGCTGAATGTCAAAGTCAGCTGACGGAGTTGGTGGACAAGGACGTGGTGGAATTCAATAGGCTGCTAAAGGAAAACGACCTCGAAGGGATCGTAACCGAGATCAAATAGAAATTCTCAAAATGACTGGATAAAAGAGGGATGGGCCTGTCGTGAATAATCCCCATCCGCCCGAAGGGTTAAAAATGCCGATTAAAATTAAATAAGTTTTTTCATTATAATTTACGTCCATATCAAAATAAGTTCCTGATATGGCTGTAATAGAAAATGGCATCGGCATTTTTTATGAATAACTCAGGTAAATATAAGTGATTGACAGGAGTTAAAATTGGCTCATTATCTGGTTTTGGGTGCGGGGAAAATGGGAAAGGTGCTGGCCAAGGATCTGATCGAGAGCGATCCTGAATGCCGGGTGACGCTTTTGGATA
Organism: uncultured Eubacteriales bacterium; assembly: GCA_964400735.1. Taxonomy (GTDB): domain Bacteria; phylum Acidobacteriota; class Aminicenantia; order Aminicenantales; family Aminicenantaceae; genus CAYNVQ01. The sequence goes on from CAYNVQ010000005.1 coordinate 101,922, forward strand.
TCGATTTCGATAGGTTGAGGAAGGCAATGGATTTTATCGGAAGCGACAGGCTTTTGCCCCTGCAGAGAAATATCGAGAATCAGCGACAAAGGCTGGAAGTCATGGAAGGGAAAGACGTGGCCCTGTGCGCGCTTCTGCATGAGCACAGTCTGATGTCCCTGGATGCGGCCGTGGAAAAGGGCGTTCACTATATAGATTTGGTAGGGGAAGCGCCTCTGGAAAGGATGGAGTATGACGGAAGGGCAAGGGAAAAGGGAATAGCCGTGATCTCTGGCCTGGGAGTTTCGCCGGGTATCACCAATGTCTGTGTGGGACGGGCCGTTCACCTTCTGGATGAGGCCGAAGAGGGCCTGGTGGGGGTGGGCGGAGTTCCGGTACAACCCGGGCCACCTCTAAATTACAGGATCGTCTACGCCGTGGAGAGCCTTCTGGGGTTGTATGAGCGAGAGGTCTTAATACTAGAGGAGGGAAAAATCAAAAAAGTTCCGGCTTTAGCGGGGGTTGAAGAGATAGAATTCCCGGTTCCCTTTTCCGAGATGGAATGGTTTTACACGGACGGCCTGAATTCGATGACCTACACGCTGCAGGGCAAGATAAAGAGTCTTGCGGAGAAGACCATCAGACACAAGGGGCATATACAGGGAGTGAAGACACTCAAAGAGTGTGGGTTTTTCTCCTGGGATCCTGTGGAGGTGGAAGGTCAGAAGGTCGTGCCACGCAAATTACTGGAAAGGCTTCTGGATGATCGTATGAAACTGGGAGAGGAGAAGGATGCCACTCTACTGCGGATCAGAATGTCCGGAAAGAAAGACGGTATACAGGTCGCTCATGTCTTCGAAATGGTCGATTATTTCGATACAGAAAAGGGCTATTCCTCCATGGGGAAAACAACCAGTTTCCCTGCTTCCATCGGAGCGCAGATGATTATCTCGGGCCAAATCACGCAGCGGGGCGTTGTGTTTCCGGAGAACATATTCGATGAAGATCTATTCGAGCCTTTCATCCAAGCCCTGGCCGCCCGCAGCGTCGTCGTCACCCATCATAGAGAGAAAATCAATAGATCCGTTTCCTGAAAAGCCCAATACATTGGAATAATCTCCGGAGGTGAAACCATGAGATTTGTTTTGAAAATCTGCTTTATATTATTTTTCTGCTTCTTTTTTGTCGTTTGGAACTTTGCGGAAACAGAGAATGTCAAGTACAGCGAAATCGACATTCTCCCTGACCAAAAAATTCCGATGAGGGATGGAATCCACCTGGCCGCGAGGATTTGGAAACCCGCAGAAATGGATGCTCCCTTGCCTGCCATTTTTGTGTTGACTCCTTATGTCTCAGACGAGGCCCAACAAAGAGCGACTTTCTTTGCGCAAAATGGATATGTGTATGTGAGCGTCGACTGTCGGGGCAGAGGGAATTCTGAAGGAGAATTTTATCCTTTTGAACAGGACGGCCCTGATGGCGCGCAGGTTGTCGAGTGGATTTCAAAACAAACTTGGTGTGATGGACAGGTGGCCATGTTAGGGGGTTCCTATAGAGGCATGGTTCAGTGGCAGATTTTGAGGGAATTGCCCGCAGCGCTGAAGACCATCGTTCCCACTGCAGCCGCTCATCCTGGGATAGATGCCCCATGGCCCAATAATATTTTTGCCAGCTATTTTACCCGTTGGTTAGGATTTGTCACTGGAAAGACGAGCAACACCATGCTGTTTGGCGATACAAGATACTGGGCCCAGAAATTTTACGAGATGTACAAAAATCATGAGCCTTTTTCTAAACTCGCAGAAATCACCGGAATTCCTTCACTGATATTCAAGCGGTGGATGGCCCATCCTACGTATGATGAATTTTGGAAGAAGATGTCGCCTGAAGATGAAGAGTATAAAGATTACAACATACCGATACTCACCATTACAGGTCATTTCGATGGAGACCAGCCTGGGGCCATGGCCTATTACTTCAAACATATGAATTTTGGCAGTCAAGGAGCAAAACAGAAGCATTACCTTGTCGTGGGACCCTGGGATCATCCTGGTACCCGGAATCCACAGAAAGAATTGGGAGGATTAATTTTTGAAGATAATAGTCTGGTAAACATTTACAAACTTCATCTCGATTGGTTCGATTGGACTCTCAAAGGCCACGAAAAGCCCGAATTTTTGAAAAACCGAGTTTGTTATTACGTAATGGGAGCGAATGAATGGAAGTTTGCAGATGAGATAGAGGATATCTCGAATAAAACTCGCGTCTGGTACCTTTCTTCTCAGGATGGCAAAGCGAATGATGTCTTTCATTCAGGATCGCTGGAAAACTACCCTCCCCCTGATAATCAGAAGCCAGATACTTTTGTTTATGATCCGCTCAAATTGATGGACGAAGAGAAATACTTCAGACAGGATCCCAATTATTATTTAGACCCCAGCGCTGCATTCGAGGAAGACATCCTTGTCTACCAGAGTGAGCCGCTAGAGGAAGATTTGGAAGTGGCTGGGTATATCAAGTTAAAACTCTATATGGAGCTAAACGTGCCGGACACAGATTTCTGGGTGGACTTATTCGAAATCAACCCTGATGGAAAGTGTGTATTTTTAGGGGGTGACCTACTGCGTGCGCGATTCCGAAAATCTTTTTCGAAAGCTGAACTGGTAAGGCCAGGTGAGATTGAGCTGTATGAGTTTAGACGGTTCTATTTTTTTGCTCGAAGATTGACAAAAGGAAGCAGATTGCGGCTTGTGGTTGGATGTATTAATTCGCCTGACTTTGGAAAAAATTACAATTCAGGAGGAGTCGTGAGCGAAGAAACAGCCAAAGATGCCAGAAGGGCGGTCATAAAACTCTATCATGGAAAAGATTATCAGAGCGTCCTAGAGCTTCCAATTAAAGAATAAAGAGGATGTTCTTTAGGGGTTTCTCCTAAGGGGTTGTGGTGTCGTAACATTCGAAGGGGATGCCGATTTCGGAGGCAAAGGCTTTAAGTTCTGCCAGATAGTCGCCGACCACCGTGATGGGATGGTTGGAGTTGATCTTCCATTCGATAGGGCCGCAGAATTTGACATACCAGTGGGGCCAGTCCGGGCTGCAGTTGGCGCTCCTTTCTTTCCATTGTTCTTCGCTGGGAACATCGGTTATTCCCCTGCCGGCACAGAGGTACATCAGGTGGTTGCGGTAAGAGATGCGTGCCCAAGTCACCACTCCGGGAATACGCACCACCACAGAGCAGGTGCCTCCTCCCTGTTTGAAGTACATATAGGTTTGCCTCTCCGACCAGGACCCTTCCAATGAATCATGGCGTCCATGGGCGAAGTAAGGGGCCAGTGCGCCGGAATTCACCAGCCAGTAAAGCCCTTGTCGTGGATCCCAGTTGCGAAGGTCATTGAAACCAACGGGCTCTCCGCCGCTCATCAGCTTCAGAATCTGCATGGTGACGGCCGCTCCGTCGTCTGCTTCGGTGGCCGAGACAAGTGTTTCTCCATCCGGCTCAGGACGCAGCCTGTTGTTCAAAATACCCAGGGTCAGGTCGGTGGCAGGATAATGTTCGATCCAGTCCAGTTGGTCCTGAACCCCGATGAAATCCAACCCGAACTGCTGTCTCAGCTCCTGCAAGGCGAAATACACCTTCATTTGAAAGAGGACCATATCGCGGGTCAAGTATTTGACCGGATCGTCTCCCCATTTAAAATGCATGCCCTTTTCGACCAGAAAATTCAGAGCTGCTTCAGCCCGGCTGTCCGGGATTTTCTCTGCCATTTTAGCTAGGCGCAGGCCATCGAATCCTTCCCGGGAGATGCCGAAATGTCTTAAAAAGTCCGCCTCCGAGATCTTGTTCCACATCTGCATAGAACGGGGGCCGACGGCACCGTAGATCTGTCCCTTGAGCTTTTCGGCGACTTTTTTGGCCTGCTCCCTGTGCTCTTCCTCTACCGCGACTTCGATGGTATCAGGATATGGCGGCGAATATTCTCCTGTGTTCAAAAATTTTTCGATGGCATCGGCATACGCCTCATGATTTTCGAACTTCTCCACGAACAGTCGATCGACCTTCATCCCCATGTGAGCTGTTCCGGACAGCGCAGCGAACAGCCCCACACTGCCGGGATAATCGGGAATGGCGCTGCCGATCATCAGCTTGGGCAAATCTGCGGGAAGCTGCCACATGGGACTCACCGAGAAATCAGGATAGGCCCATCCGCTTATTAAATTGATGAAGCTGTCGCCTTCGGCTTTTTGGACGACCTTCATGCCCTGGGACACGCTGGTTATAGGGCCATCGGGGTTCAGAACATTTGCCTTCCAACCGCATCCTTCGATGACCGCAACCAGTTCGCCCAACTGCTTCACCGTGACCGGCCATACTTCATCGTTAGGTCCTTTCCGGCTGTCCAGGGGAAGATATATATCGACAATCTTATTCATGCGCATCCTCCGTTATCGAAGTGAAATAAGATTATCACATCTAAATCGACTAGGTCAAAGACTCGATTGGCACCATTAAACCAACGGTATCTGCCTAGGAAAGCGAAGCCCCAAGGGTGCGGCCAAAGAGATCATCTGTTCTATAAAATAATCTCAAAGATGAGGAAGAACCGATGAAAAAAGAGTAATGGTAAAAAATACTTGACAAAATGTAACCTATAGGTTATAAAATGAGTAATAAAGTAATAAATATGAGCATATCATGTTACATCGAAGAGGAGGAATAAAATGACGGAAAACATCGAGCTTTTTGACCGGAAACGACGGGCCTATTACCGTTACTGGTTGACTGGATTCATCATCTTCACGGTCTTATGGGTGTTCCGTTTCGGGCTGAAATGGGCAGGTCTTCTGTCGGACGTTTTTGAATATGTCTTGGCCTCTGGGTTGGCTCTGACCATACCCCTGATGCTCTATTTTATCATCAAGATGGACTCGCTGCGCCGCCATGCCAGGAAGGATCCCGAGCTGAAAACCCTTCTTCAAGACGAGCTGATCAAGTACCACGAGATGAAAGCGTGGAAATTCGGGTTCATCGCTATGGCCGTTTGCTTGGGCCTATTTGTTGTCCTCTCCGTGTTTCTGGAACTGAAAGACACAAATGCCGTTATCTTCACTTCGCTCTGGGCCGGATTTGGGGGCTACCACTTGTCGTTCTATCATATGGAAAGGGAATAAGATGGGCGGACCGGTTCTTTTAAAAAATAGGATCAAGGTCCATCGGGCTATCAAAGATTGGACCCAAGAGGAGCTAGCCCGGCGGATCGGAGTCACTCGCAAAACGGTCAACACCATTGAAAATGGGATTTTTGTGCCCTCCACCGTTCTGGCCCTCAAGATGGCTCGGATTTTCGGCGTTGCGGTGGAAGAAATCTTCCAATTGGTCGATCCGGTCCCGCCGGAGAAAGAGACCGATACCTAAACATGTCGAAATCTTGTCGGTTCCTTATATTCCTGGATAACGGAGAGAGGACCGAGGGATCAGATCGCTGCTATGGCAGGGATGAAGATGCGTGAATGTTTCTGGCGCTTTGAAGAGTTATCGTTGATAATTTAGGCCGGAAGCCTTATCATGCCGTTAATGGAATCGATAGATCACCACCATATAGGACGACGCGCGGGCATCGTCGGCTTCTTCACCTTCCTCAGCCGCATCATGGGCCTGGTCCGTGATGCTGTCATCGCTTTCTTTTTCGGGGCTTCGGCCATGGCTGATGCCTTCTATGTGGCCTTCCGTATTCCCAACCTCCTCCGGCGTCTCACTGCGGAAGGAGCCCTGACCATTGCCTTTATCCCGGTCTTCACCGAACAGCTTGAAGAGTCCCGGTCGGCCGGAAAAAAATCGGCTTCGGTCATCTTCACCTACTTGTTGCTTTTTCTAGTCATAATCGTCATCCTGGGCATTCTCTTTGCCCCTTATCTTGTCAAGCTCATCGCCTATGGTTTCATCGACACGCCGGAGAAATTCGGGTTGGCCGTCTTTTTGACCCGCCTGATGTTTCCTTATATCCTCCTGGTGAGCCTGGCGGCTCTGGCCATGGGCATATTGAATTCTTTGAAGCGCTTTGCTGCCCCTGCCGCCGCTCCTATCCTGCTGAATATTTCTATCATTCTCGGGGCCGTCCTGTTGTCCCGTCGTCTGGGGAAGCCGACGGTCGGCCTGGCTATCGGTGTCCTAATCGGGGGAATGAGCCAGATCGCCCTTCAGGTGCCTTTCCTCAAAAAGGAAGGCATGCTTCCCAAACTAAATATCGATATCCGGCATCCGGCACTGAAGAGTCTTGTCAAATTGATGATTCCTGCCACCTTTGGCGTGGCCGTCTATCAGTTGAACGTGCTCGTCGTGACTCTGTTCGCTTCTTTTCTACCCCGGGGATCGGTTTCTTATCTCTGGTATGCCGACAGGGTCACGGAATTTCCCATGGGCATCTTTGCCATCGCCATCGCCACCGCCTCTCTTCCTTCTCTTTCCGACCATGCCGCAAGAAAGGATATGGCTCTGTTTAAGCAGACCCTTAACTACAGCCTTCGGGGAGTCCTGGTGATCATGATTCCTTCAGCAGTGGGGCTTTTCATCCTGGCCAAGCCGATAATCCGGCTCCTTTTCGAGCGGGGAGTCTTCTCTTTCTCCGACACCATCGCCACCGCCGGCGCCTTGAGCTTTTTTGCCTTAGGCGTTCCCTTTGTGAGCGGAGTCAGAAACCTGGTGCCTGCTTTTTTCGCCTTGAAAGAGGCAAAGGTTCCGGTCATCACCGCAACCATAGCCCTGGTGGTCAACGCCTGTGGTGCTTATATCCTGATGAAATCTCTTCTCCACAGAGGATTAGCCCTCGCTCTGGCCATCGCTGCCTCGGTCAATTTTTTTTCGCTCTTTTTCTTTCTCCGGAAAAAGATCGGTCCTTTTGGAGAAAAGCAGCTCCTAAAAACTTTTTTGAGGGTTTCTACCGCATCCGCCATAATGGGGGTGATCACCTGGCTTTTGAGTTCTTTTATTCTCCAGCCGTGGTTGACGGCAGGTTGGCTGAAACTTATTTTATCTATTTTGGCCACGATCATGGTGGCTGTCGTTCTCTATATGGCTGTCCTGAGGGGCATCGGGCCTTCGGAATTCGCCATGTTCTCTTCGGTCTTGAAAAGCGTCAGGAAGAAACCCCGCTGATTCAGCGCAACCACTCTCCCCCCTGGTCGATGTTATCCTGGGTGAAAACACGTGAAGAAAGCGTGATTTCCTTTTCGACCGTCTTCCCGTTGAGAATGTCCAGAGCTGTCTGAATGGCTTCTCTCCCCCCCGTCGGATATTCGAAGCTCGCGGCAAGCACCCCCTGCTTGACATAGATCTGTCCCTCATGAGGGAGGGCATCGATTCCCACGAAGGCGATTGCCTTTTCCCTTCCGGCTGCCTTGGCGGCAAGATAGGCCCCGTGGGCTCCAGGATCGTTGTGGGCATAGACCAAGTCGATCCGGTCGAACCGCGCCAGGGCCGATTCCATCTCTTTCCGGGCTTCCGGTTCGAGCCATTTCATGTCCGCTTCGAAGATGATCTCGATATCGCTTCCTTGGATTCCTTCTCGAAAGCCTGAATGGCGGTCCTGTCCTGGGGTGGAGGTCATAAGCCCTTTCAGTTCGACCACCCGGCCCTTTCCTCCTAGAAACTCGACGATCCATTCTCCCGCCGCCTTCCCGATTTTTTTATTGTCCGCCCCGATAAAACAGGTGTACTTATCTCTCAGCACCCGCCGATCGAGCACGATGACCGGAATACCGCTCTCGTAAGCGGCCGCTACCGGAGGAGTTAAGGGAGCCGCTTCTTTGGGGGACACGATGATCAGGTCGACGCCGGCATTGATGAATTCTTCGATCTGAGACCTTTGGGTGAGAGAATCGTTCTGGGCATCTTTGAAGACGACGGTGATTTCCGGATGTTCTTCGGCCGCATTCTTTATATCCAGATTCATCTGTACACGCCACGGTTCTCCCAAATTGCACTGGCTCATCCCGATCGTCCACTGCTTTTCTACCGCTTCTGCTGTCTCGGCTTTTACTTCCTCGGATTTAGGGGCCTTTTCTGTCTTTTTACAGCCCAGGAATTCTGTCAGCGAGACAAGAATAAGCAGGAAAAAAGTAACCCAAAAAATCTTTGAATGGTATGTTTTATTTCTCATTTTTCCGCTCCCTTTTCGTCATCGAAATCCATCCGGACCTGCGGTCACGATCGGCGTGTTTTTTGGAAAAGGACCGCTCCCACGATGATGGCCCCGGTGAGCATCAGCCGGCTGGCTTCACCCACTGCATTGATGCTGAGGATCTTTTCCAGATAACCTATTGTCAAGGCCCCGATAAAAGTCAACCCGATTCCACCTCTTCCGCCCATGAGGTTCGTTCCTCCGATCACCACGATGGCGATGGCTGTGAGCTCGTAGGTCATTCCGGCTTCAGGGTCGCCTTGAAGCTCCTGTGCAGCCTGGCAAATTCCAGCAACGGCACAAAAAAGCCCGCTCAGTCCATAGGTGAGGAGCTTGGTCCTGATTACCGGAATTCCCGACATCCGAGCGGCCTCCTCGTTCCCTCCAATGGCGTACATGTAACGACCCCAGCGCAATTTGGTCAGGATGATCCAGCAGATCAGGACACAGACAAAAAGGATCAGGGTCACGACAGCCAGATTTTCGTGAAGGATCTTCGAGTTGAGGAAATCGAATATGGGGGGGACTTCGATGTATTGATAAGTCCCATCGGGTTGAAGAACCGCCGTAGAAATTTTTTGACCCCCCGAGACCCATTTGGCCAGGCCGCGGGCGAACACCATCATGGCCAGAGTGGCGATGAAAGGCTGTATTTTGAACTGGCCGATAAGGCCGCCGGACAGGGCCCCCAATACGGCGCCTATGGCTAAACAGGCTGGCAGAGCCGTCCATGGCGGCCACGCTTTCTGAAGGGTGAAGAGAGAAAAAATCACGGCGGTCAGTCCCAGAAGACTTCCCACCGATAGGTCGATGCCCGCTGTAATAATAACCAGGGTCATGCCGCAGGCGAGAATGGCGAATACGGAAATATGCCTCAGCATGTCCCGGTGGGTATTCCATTTGAAAAAGGCTCCATCGGCATTGAAGACCATGCCGAGCAAAAAAACCAGCGCCAGGGCAGCGAAGGCCCGAAGTAAGGGGGATCGAAACCAGCTTTTTTGAGGGGAGAATTTGTCCTCGCTTGTCGATTCCTTTCTCATCCTGTTCCGTTTTCTCCCATGGCCGCCCGGATAATTCTTTCCTGGGTGGCTTTATCTCTTGCGAATTCGGCAGTGATTCGGCCCCGGTGCAAAACGATGATGCGGTCCGACATGGCAAGCAGCTCCGGAAGCTCGGAGGTAATCAGAAGAATGGCCAATCCTTGTCCGGTCCATTGATTCATCAACAAATATATATCATGTTTGGCGCCGACGTCCACACCCAGGGTCGGCTCATCCAAAAGCAGAACCCGGGGATGGGTCTCCAGCCATTTGGCTAGGACGACTTTTTGTTGGTTTCCTCCCGAAAGGGTATCGACATCTTGCGATAGGGAAAAGGCCTTGATGCCCAAATCCTTTACATGGTTCCGGGCCGCCTCTTTTTCCTTTTGATTCTGCATCCATCCCTTTGGTGAATAGGACGGGATCGAGGCCAAAGAGATATTGCGGACGACGTCCATTGGAGGCACCAAACCGGTTCCTTTTCTATCGTTAGTCAGAAGGACCAGTCCCTGCTTTATGGATTGAACGGGAGATCGTATGGTGTATGGGATTCCATCGAGCGAGACATTTCCTTTTACCGTTTTCCCGTAAGTCCCGAAAAGGCCGTTGAACAACTCGCTCTTTCCAGACCCACGGAGCCCTGACAGGCCGAGTATTTCGCCTCCATGAACCCTGAGAGAAACATCCTCCACCGCCCACTTTTTGGCTCTTGTCGGGTCGGGCAGAAAAAAATGTTCCACTCTCAATCGCTCCGGGCCGTGTGTTTGCCTTCGATCAGGGAATTGCTGGCTTATTTCCCGGCCCACCATCCAGTGGATGAGCTCTTGCGGGGAGAGATCGTCGGCCTTGGCCGTTCCGATGTGTTTTCCGTCACGGAGTACGCTGATACGGTCGCCGATCTCGTAGATCTCTTCTAACCGGTGAGAAATATAGATGATGCCGTACTCTTTTTGCCTCAGGTCCTGAATGATACGGAACAGACGCCTGACTTCAAAATCATTCAAAGCCGAGGTCGGCTCGTCCATAATGATGATCCGGGCTTCATAGGCCAAAGCCTTGGCGATTTCGATCATCTGACGGACAGAGAGGGAATATTCTTCTACAGGCAGAGAAAGGTCCACCTCCAATTCCAGTTGTTCCAAAAGTTGTCGGGCTTTCTTTTTCTGTGCGTAGTAATCCATCCAGACATCCAGATGGGTGTGCTCTCTTCCCAGGAAGATGTTATCAATGACGCTCATGGCATTGATCAGAGACATTTCCTGGTGGATGGCGGAAATCCCGCACATGGCGGCATCATGAGGGGATTTAAACAGTATGGGTTGTCCATTCAAGCGAATTTCACCTTCGAAGTCTGTATGAACTCCGGCTAGGATTTTGATAAGAGTGGTTTTTCCGGCGCCGTTTTCTCCGGCCAGGACATGGACTTCGCCTGCGCGGAGGTCAAAAAACACATCATCCAAAACCTTCACTCCGGAGAAGGATTTGGTGATATGCTCCATCCGAAGAAGGGTTTCATTATGATCTGGACGCATTTGGTGAAAGATCCGTCAGCTTTAATCTTGACATATAACACATCGTAACTCCTAGGGCAAGATACTTAATGCTGATGCTGGCATCTCCGGCGTCTCTCATACAAATCCCTGATGTTCGGTCAGCATGTTTTTTTAACTGTTAGTTTCGGAGATGCCTGGCCTCTTTAAAAAGTGTTTGATTTTTCGTAAAATACCTGCTTCCAATGGAAAAGAAAAAAAATTCGTACGCGCTGGCCAATCCTTTGAGCGGACTCCTGGATAAGCCCGCTTCCGATTTTACACGGAAAGATTTTATCGAGGTCATCGAGCAAAAACAGATCGAACGCCTGACTTTTCATTACACGGCTCTGGACGGCCGGCTCAAGGAGCTCAAAATTCCGGTCACCGGTAGATATCAAACAGAACTAGCCCTAATGGGTGGCGAGCGGGTGGATGGTTCGTCGCTATTCAAGGGAATCCTGGAAACCGGTGTGTCGGACCTTTACGTTGTCCCCGATTACAAGACGGCCTTTCTCAATCCTTTCGATAGAGGAAGTCTGGACTTTATCTGCCGATTTTTAGACAGCGAAGGAAATAGGGCCATCTTTGCCCCTGATAATATCTTACATAAGGCCCATTCTCTTTTTTCTCAGGACTCCGGGATGGAATTGTACGCGTTGGGTGAGCTGGAATTTTATCTGATCTACGGTGGCGAGACGAATCTCTTTCCTATGCAGAAACAGATGGGATATCACGAATCCGGTCCTTTCAGAAAGAGTGGGGAGATACTCGATGAGATGATTCATCATCTTTCCCGGATCACGGGAGTGGTGAAATACAGTCACAGCGAAGTGGGATTCATCAACGATATCCAGAGCGATCGGGATGAAATCAGGGGAAAAACGGCCGAGCAGTTGGAGGTGGAGTTCAACCCTCAGCCAGCGGATATCATGGCCGATTTTGTGGTTTTGGCCCGCTGGATAATCCGAAACGTGGCGTTCAGACATGGGTGTGTGGCTACCTTTGCGCCTAAAATCGAGCTGGGAGTGGCGGGAAATGGACTGCATTTTCACCTGCAGTTGAGGAAAGGCGCTGAAAACATCACCTCCGATAAAGAGGGCCGGCTTTCTGAACAGGCCCGCCAGCTGATCGGAGGCCTTTGTTATTTCTCCCCTTCCCTTACCGCCTTCGGCAACACAGTCGCATCTTCCTATCTTCGTCTGATCCCCCATTACGAAGCGCCGACCCGAATATTTTGGAGCGATCTCAACCGGAATGCCCTGATCCGGGTTCCTCTGAGTTGGACCAAAGTGCCCAATCTGGCCCATAGGATCAATCCTCAAACGTCAGATCGAAGTGATGTATTGGAGAACCGCCAAACCATCGAATTTCGCAGTCCGGACGGAAGCGCTCTTGTTCATCTCCTCCTGGCGGGTATCGTTATGGCAGCGGATTGGGGCTTCGAGCATGATCGATCCCTGGATCTGGCCGATAAATTCTACTTGAGAAAAGAAAAATTAGCCGAGGATGAGGTTCTGGATGATTTGCCCTCCCTGCCTGCTAGCTGCGGTGAGTCGGCCCATATGCTCATCGAGAACAGGATGTTTTATGAAAAAGATGGAATTTTCCCTGCCAGTATGATCGATTACATCTCCAGAATGCTGCTCGAGGAAAATGTGGAGGTCCATGCTTTGAGCGGCCTGGTGGATATGCGCAAACTCATGCATAAGTTTCTCCACATTGGCTGAGATATTACTCTGAATCCCTCGCTTCGTTCGGAGAAGGGTTTTTTTTGCTCGAAGAGAGAAAATGATCAATGTAACCGGCATTTTTTATGAATTTATCAAGAGTGAAAATGCACCAACGGATCACGAAAATGAGATTACTTCGCTGACGCTCGTTATAACATTCTGCATTTTCTAAGCAAAAGGGCGACTAATCGCGGCGGAAGGCTTGAAATTCCTTTTTTAGAGTATTCCAGAGGGAGTTGAACCGGTCCTGAAGTTCCTCATACAGCGAAAATGTCCGTGGCCGAGGTTCGACCGTCTCCTGATCCAGCCTTACCAGGTGGTCGGTTAATTCTTGGATATCGACTTCATTCCCTTGACTGTGTTGATAGTTCCAAATCGACTGGATGGCGGCCCCATAGGCAGCCGCCTCTTGCTCCTGGAGAATGACTACTGGTGTTTGAAGGATATCCGCCACGATCTGCAACCAGAGTTTGCTTTTTGCCCCTCCTCCGGTGGCTCTTATTTGGGAGGGGGATAATCCCAGTGATTTAAGACGAGAAAATCCGTATCCTAGGTTGAAAACGGTACCTTCCAGAACAGCTCTGGCCATGTGCGAGGGATTGAAAGTTTTTCTGTTGAGACCAAAAAAGACGCCGCTGGCGAAGGGGAGAACGGGAACCCGCTCTCCGTCTATGAAGGGGAGAAAAAGGAGGTTTCCCGATCCTTCCGGAGTTGCTAGGGCCAAATTTTCTAGCTCTTCGTTCGAGAAGCCGAAAAGGGCTTTGAAGTATTCGGTCGTGTTGGTCACATTCATGGTGCAGAGAAGGGGAAGCCAGCCACCCGTGCTGTCGCAGAATGCGGCGATTTCGCCTTCAGGATCGATGAAGGGCGAGACGAAGAAGGAATAGATGGTCCCGGACGTACCGAGGCTGAGCGTGCATAAACCCGGTTTGACGTTTCCTGTTCCGATGGCACCCATCATGTTATCGCCTCCTCCGCTGGCTACCAGGACTTTTTTCATCCCGAATTTCTCGGCCCACTCCTTTTTCATGTATTCCACAGGCTTTGATGGGTGAGACAGAGGAGGGAGCATCTCTTCGAGGGCCGGATCGATAACAGATAGGGCTTCTTCATTCCACCGGCGTTCTCTTATATCCATCAACCCGGTTCCTGAGGCATCTCCGAATTCCATGTGGGTTCTTCCGGTTATTGAATAATTGATGTAATTGTGGGGGAGGAGAATACGTCGAAGTATTTCATATTTTTCAGGTTCGTGTCTTTTCATCCATAATATTTTGGGCGCTGTGTACCCCACGGCAAGATGGATGCCCAGTTTCTGAATTACGCCTTCTTTACCGCCCAATTTTTTGGTGATGTATTCTGCCTCATCCACAGTCGATGTATCATTCCAGAGTTTGGCCGGCCTCAGAGGATGGCCCTCCCCATCCAAGGGCACGAAGCCATGCTGCTGGCCAGAAACGCCTAAACACACGATTTCTTCAGCAGGGATGCTGGCAGCCTGCAGAACCTGCCCGAGGGCCGTTTCCAGAGCATCGATCCAGACCTGCGGATTTTGCTCGCTTTCACCGGGCTTCAATCCTTCGACGAAGCGATGCGGGGCCTGCCCTCTGGATAGTACTGTGCCCTCGAAATCCATGATCAAGACTTTTGTCCCCTGGGTTCCAGAATCAACGCCTACTGCATACATGGTCTTTTCCTTTCTTGATTATTCGATTCCATCGGAATCATCTTTTGGCAATGCTCTCTATCAATTTTCTTGCATTCATTAACCGATGAATGAAATTTTAGAAAAATGGTTTTAGCGACATAGGAGGATTTAGCCTTACCGAATCAACCTTGGAGGATATCAATAGAACAATAGGGGACGTTCCTTCCGGGAACACCCTAGAGTTTATTCCTATCTGAAAAATCTGATTTTCAACATAGGGTATCCCCAAATGGGATGTCCCCATATTGTCGATGGATATGTATTGAGATCGAAAAAAAATATTCTCTATCGATAGAAAACAACAGCGCTTAAGAGCCGGTTCAACATGGATCATTTTGCTTTGCATTTGGCTAGGCGATCGAAATAAGCCTTGAAATCGATCTGTTCCCTGATTCTGACGGTTTTATAGAGTTCCAGATATCCGGAATCCGATTTTCGTTTTTCCCGGTAATCGGCGATTCTCTTGAAGATTTTCTTCTGGGAAGAAAAGGCCTGGACAGCGTCCCGGATAGATTCCTCCTGTTTCTTATTGACTAGAATTCCTTTATCGGCTCTCAGGCCGGAGAAGTCGGAAAGGCCGGGTTCAAAATCTCCCCACACCGAATAGGCATAATAGCTTTTTGGCGCATAAGGTTCTCCCAGGTCGGCAAGAATCGGGTCCCCTGCCTGGGGGGAGGTGTAGATACCCATATGAAAGACGGCGGTGTGGTCCCAATGTTCGTAGAATCCGCTGGAAAAGACGACCCGGGAGACTTTTTCCTTCCTGAAAATTTTAACCTGCTCCTCGAAAAGGCCCTTTCCCCTCGGCAGATCCCGGTTGACATAGGGCGGCAGCGAAAAATCGGGAATGTCCGAGTCAAAAAGATTATCCCGTTTCACTCCCAGCTTCCCGTAGGCCTTCAAGGTTTCTTTTTTCCTGGTCTCGACGATAGTAGATTTTTCTTCCTCCACAGAGTACCCGGCATCTCCCTCGCAGAAGATGAAAACCAGGGGAATCCCGCCCGCCTCCACTGTCGCCGAGAGAAGATAGGCGGAGCCGAGTACGACATCGTCATCGTGGGGAGAGAGAAAGGCAACCCTTTCTCCCTTTTTCCAGCCCGGAAAAAAGAGGTCTATATCTCCGCTGCGGCGAAGGGAAGGAAAATCGATGAATTCCATCAGTAAATCCTTACCGGATTTTTCAGCTTTAGGAGAAGACGGTCCAGATTTTCCTTGAGGTTTTTATCCAGAGGGAGGATGACATAGGCGTTCTTCTCGTAAAAAATGCTTCCTGTTGGAACATGGGTCAGCAGGCTGCGCGTAGGATATTCGGACCAGGTGTAGAGAAGAGGCCTTACCCAGTAGACGTATTTTCCGTCAGATGGGGCATAAAAGTAAGTGCCGGGTTTGTTCAGCCAGCTCCCGGAGGCTGCCAGCGCCGGATTGGCGAATTCGAGCCTCAAGCTGAAAAAGCCGAATTTTTTTTCGCTGTTCACAAGGCCAACCCATTCCACATCATCGGGTGCGACATGGACCAAACCATCTGGAAAGGAAGGATTTTCCAGCAGAGGCCTTATGATGACTTGGCCTTTTTTATCTTTATAGATCAAAGAGTCGAAGAGCTCTTTGTACAGGACCATTTCGTCGTTTCGGATGGCGCTGACACCCAGGTCCTTGGTGACAGTCAGAAGGGTTTCGGATATAAAATATGGAGAACCAGCTTCCATTGTGTAGCGAACTTCGAGAACTACATCTTCGATCCTGCGAAGCGGTCCCCTCCTAGTATTGATGTACAAATAATCCCCATTCACTTCGGCGTAGCTGGGCGGTGGATTCCAGTTGAAGGAATGATCCCAGGCTATTCCGGGAATGTGGATGCCAGGATTCCAGTGAATGACGCCAGCTTCGTTGAAGAGCCTGATTCCCTCCTTCAGGTTTTCTATGGTATTGATCTGGCCGCTTTGAGGATGAAACTCAAGGGAAAGAAACTCGCTCTTGACCGTCTTGCCCACTTCATTACCGGAGATTAGGAATCCAGATTTTTCTGCCTCGGCCGGCCGGCCCCTAAGGAGGAGCAGCATCTTTTTCTGGTAGGGGGACATGTCGAGGGGAAAAGCGATTTTGTAGGTGAGGGTTGAAGGAAGGCTCGAGGCGGATTTTTCAGGGGGAATGGATTCCTGAATGCCCAAGATTTGGAAAGGGATGAGCTTCGGTCCATCGGTCAGGATAAAATCTCGGTTTTCGGAATCCTCTTTGGCCACGGCGAATGTCAGTGTGCATATGTCGCCCTTCCGTTCCATCCCGACGAGTTCTTCGGCCTTGAAGATTCTGTAAAATCCTTCTGATTCGAAAGGAATTCCTCCTATTTCGGGTGATTCGAGCTGCCTTTCTATTTTTTTTAACTCAGGATAATCTTCGCTATTGTAAAGGATCACGATGGTGTAGTTTGTCCTGCTGCGCCAAGCATAATCGACTTCGATGGAGTAATTCCCTTTTTCCAGTGGTTTGGAACGGTCTCGGTAATTGCCGTCCTTGAGGGCGAAAAAGGTGTCCCACTTTTCGCCGTTAATTCTCACTTCTTGAAAAGCCCAATCATCCTCATCCACGCTCAGCGGAAAGAGAATCCTGTAATAGGGCCGGTCGAAACTTGGCGATTGGAATTCGACCTGACCGTGGAGCGATAAAGACGAAAAAAAGAGAAGCATGAGATACAGGGCCGTTTTTTTCATCGAGCCTCCTTATATTTCTGATGATAGGGATTGATCATATCCTGGGGAATGGAGGCCAGCTCGTTGCCGACCAAATCCTGGACATTCAGAGGCATTCGGTTGTAAATTCCCACCTTTTTTCCAATCTTCCAGAATGAGTCTTCGATCACGGCATACTCAATGGGGAACACTAGCTTGCCTTGGGCATCGAATCCCATGAAGGCTACATCGATCATCAGGGCCACCCGTTCGCCCAGGGGTTCATCCGAGTAAGGGGTGACCGCCCCGTATCCTTCCTGGCATTCCGAACATCCGGTGTTATGGATAAAAGTATAGGGTTCTCTGGGAGTGAGCCGTCTGCGGTCGAGCGTTTTCAGCTTAGTCCATTCGAGGTATTCCTTCCCCTTTTTATCGATGGAGCTGGAGGGGAGGTTTCTTTGTGCGGCCTGGATGACGGCTTCCATCACCTTGTGGTACAGACCTTCCAAGGCATCCATGAAGGCTTTTTCCTGTTTTGTCAGGACGGTTCCGACTTTCACCGTCCGGCGCATGATGCCATGGTAACCGTTGAAGGTAGGGCTGGTGCCCATGGACACCCATTCGCCTTTTTTGATTTTGCGGTTGGTGGCCGGTCCAAGAACGCTTCTCCCCCTCGTCCCTGAAGAGACGATGGTGGGGAATCCGGTTCTTCCGGCACCCAGTCTTTTCATGATGTAATCGCCGGCCGCTGCCACATCCAGTTCGGTGATTCCGGACGTGAGGGTGGCCAGCATTCCGAGAAATGCCGCATCGGCGATGGCATTGGCCGCTTCGATTATCCCAAGTTCCTTTTCGGACTTTTCGTACTTGATTTTGCGCAGAAGGTCCACGTCGAAGGCCACGTTCTCGCCGCCGAATCTCCCTTCGAGAAGCCCGACGTGGTCATAGGGGATGAACTGGCTGCTGGAAAAGATGGCGATTTTCAAGGGCCGGCCGCGTGGGGAGGGGGCCATCCGGAACACCACATCCTCCAGCCGCTCGAATTTGGCGAACCTGTAGTCCTCGTCCGAAATCTGGAATTCCTGAATAAGGGCCAGGCGCGCACCGGATGCCTTGAGGCAGTCCGCTATGACATGCCCCCCTTCAGAGCCGGCCAGAACCACCGGCTTTCCTTGAACAGGGATAAAAATTCCATAGCGTTCGATGATGGGATCGAACACTCCGGCCAACCAGGCAATATCGGAGCGGTCAAGTTCGCTCCCACTGGCATAGGCGAGATCATAACCTTTTTCCCGCATTTTCTGTTGAACCTTTCTCCAGCGCTGGTGATATTCCGTCTTCGTGATCTTCAGAGCCCTGTCGACTTGAGCTTCGAAAGCGTCGACAATATTCTCCAGTATCTGAATGTTCATTTTTTCTTTTTTCCTTTCAGTGCCCCATCCACTCCCTCGTCGAATGGCTCGGTGAGGATGGGAACGAGCCAGCCTTCGGGGCTTTCAGGATAGGTCTCCATGATTTCGGTTATGTGCAGAGGGTATTTGAACATATGGTAATTCTTGCTGATAATAGAGCTCAATTCCTTTTTTTTCTCGAAGTGAAAGGGAATCCAGGCCGTTTTTTCGTGGTACAGACTGCCCATTTTGACGGGCAGCATGCGGGATTGATTGTTCGAGCCGAAGGAATAGACATAGGCCCTGGAAAGATAATACCAGGGTCCATGCTGGATATAGATGTATGGCTGTTGGCAGGATGCGCCTCCTCCGTAAATATTGGCGGTCGAAAAATCCAGAAAAAGACTGGCAAAGGCGATATTTTTTTCCTGGTTGAAAAAGGCGATCCAGGGCGTATCGGGCCGCAGGGTGATCACATGTTTGGGGTGCAGGCGAGTGCGGGCAAAATCGATGGTGAGGACTTTCCGGTCTATAGTCTGGTAAGCTGCCTTATCGAATACCTGTTTGTTGAAGACGACTTCACCGCTGCGCAAGGCCTTGACGAAGAGGTCTTTGTTGACCTGCATGGCGGATTCCATCACGATGACGGGGGAGTCTTTGTAGAAGTGGTAATCGATACTCACCAGGACATCCCGAAGGTGGGGGAGGGGAGCTGCCCTATGGAGTGAGTAAAAGATAGGGCCGGTGATTTCGCTAAAAGCCGGGTCTTCCCAGTCAGAGGCGTGCGACCAAGCATGGGGTGGGGAGTAGGTGCCGGGATTCCAGTGGATGGCTCCGTTGGTCTCCAGTTTGTGTTCCAACTTCAGCCTTGTTTCCTTTTCCACGATCTCTGTGATCATACCGCTTTTCTCATCCAGAACGATCCGGTAATGGGAATTTTCGATGATTTTGCCCAGTCCTTGCCCGCTGATAAAAAGATCTGTTTCAACTGCAGGAGGAGCGGCCGAAGGATTGTTATAAAAGACAAGATAGGTGGCTTTTTCTTTGGGTTCGAGGTCGGCCTGAAAACACAGGCTGAAAGTGGTGGTGGGGTGGTAGCGGGTAATCCGCATGCCCGTTTCTTCGTCGATTTCTTCTGCCTCGAGGAGAGATTGATCCTCCCATGGAGTGATGTCATAGACTTGGCAGGGAATTTCCGTATACTCGATCTCCACTCCTTTTTTATCTGCCTTGACTACCCGAATCTCTTCCGGAGAATGGAAGTATCGACTCAGGATGCCCACCGTGGCATGGACCGGATAATTGGTCCTCCGGTATCCGTGCTCTTCGGCCACGGAAAGGGCAAGATAATTTTTCCACTCCTGATTCCAGTATCCCTTCAACGGAGGTGATTTGACGGCCAGTTCTATCTGGAGTGGATTCCCGGTTTCGGTGTTTGAGAGATCGATCCGGAATACATAGTCTGTATCGCCCAGCCAGTTGTATCTTGTTTTCAATTCAAAGGGCAGATTGCCGTCGATGATGCGGTCGAAAACCTCTTCTCCGTTCTGGAAAACCAGAAAATCTCTTGTTCTGGTGTCGTTGACCGTTACTCGGTTTACTTTCCAGGCTTGATGATGTGTGTCTGCGATTTCGGTGCTGATGATTTTAATGAAATACCATCCTTCCCCTTCTGAAGGATAGCCGAATTCCTGGGCACGGGCAAAAATCGAAAAAAAGGCGAAAAGGAGCGTAAAAACAAGGATTTTTGCTCTCATTTTCCCTCCTTTTTAGGGTATTTCAGAGATTTCATCGATTGTCGAAAATTATATCATCGCTATTGCAAGCTGAGCAACCGCAGGGATGATTTTTTTTCAAAATTTTGGCAAAAGGGTTGAACTTTTTTTGAAATCTGCTATAATACAATCAAACCCTGCTGTGCTGGCTGGGTAGGGTTTTTAATAACCCTCCTTCATTATCCCCTTTTTGCTTATTTTCCCCATACCCAAAACAGCCAGCACTCTATATAATGAACGGTGACGGATAGAGCGAAATAAGATACAGAGGCAGAAAAGAAGAAAGAGAAAGATCGAATGGCTGATGTCAAGACGCTATGGAACAGGCCCTTCATCATAGCCCTCATCAGTTATTTTTTCCTGTTCATGAGCGTCACCCTGTTCTTTATTTTCCCCCTCTTTTTCGAACAATTCGATGCTTCCAAATCGAGAATCGGCATGATCATGGGGGTGCATGGCCTGATGGCAGTAGTTATCCGCCCCATATTCGGCCGATTGATCGATGTCAGGGGGAGGAAGAAAATATCCTTGTTCGGAATAGGCTTTCTCATTGCGGTCCTGCCTCTGTTTCATCTTATAGGGGATGCCGGAGCTTTGCCCCTTGGTCTCCGCGCTTTGACCGGCATCGGCTGGGGAATCAGTATGACCGCCACCATGACGATTTGTTCGGACCTGGCCCCGGTCTCAAGGCTGGCCCAATCGATGGGAATTATCGGCGTAGCCGGTCTTCTGTCGGCTGCTTTAGGTCCCCTGATCGGGGAAGAAATCGTCCGCAGATTCGGCTTCGGAGGATTATTCAATACGAGCCTGCTCTTTCTGGTCGTGTCGTTCGTATGCATGGCCGCGACCAGGGAGGTTATCAAACCCGATAACAACCGGGATTTCCCCAGAGTTCGGCCATTGAAAAAGGTCGCTTTTTTTCCCCTTTTTCTCATCTTCGGGCTGCCGGTTTTTCACGGGGCAATAAGAGGGACCGTGGTCTATTTCATCGCCTTATTCGGAAAATCTATTCCTGTTTCTCGCGTCGGGCCCTTTTTCGTCGCCTTTTCGGCAGCAGCCATCCTGACCCGTTTTTTCCTAGGAGACCTGTCTGATCGTCACGGTAGAAAAACAATCATTTTTCCCTCTGTCTGCATCATCAGCTTCAACCTTTTCCTGGTTTCTCAAGTGCAATCCCTCTGGGTGTTTATCCTTGTTGGATTTATCGGGGGATTTGGCCAGGGATTGATTTTTCCTGCTTTAAGCACCTATGTGATCGATTTTATAGGAAGGGAAAACAAGGGATTTGCCATAAGCCTTTATCTGACGTTCTTCGATATGGGGATGGCTTTCGGGCCGGCATTGTTCGGCTGGATATCGGACCTTTATGGCTACCGCCGGATGTATACGGCCGCCGGATCCGTGTTTTTTCTGATGGGATTGCTTTTTACCTGGAAGGCCCCTTCGCCAGCCGAGAAGAATTAATGGACGATGGACTTTCCTCTCCGCGTTTCAATCGGCGACGTATCCATGTCTATAGCTGATTTTGCAGTCTCGGCCTTTCACCCTTACTTCGATTTTTTTATAGCTGCCGTCAGCTTGGTAGTTCTGAGGATTATAGTACAGAAGATAGTAATGATCTGAAGCTTCCAGGGCATTCATGAAACCAGCTGAAGGATTATGAGAGCTGTCAACTATACCCCCGGTCACTTTTGCCGTCTCCGTGAAAGCCTTGAAATAGTCCTCGGATTGCTCTCTCATATAGATGCCCTGGGCATTTCTTTCGTCCCTGTCGACAAAAAGGAAATTGAAGCATATCGAAGCGTCAGCGAAAGCCTGATTGATCTTTTCAGCATTGACCCGTTCGTGTCTTTGGTAGACCTGGAAGAGGTCCTGCAGGTCGCCGAGGATACTCGGTTCGCCCTGGAAATTCGAGACGATAGCGTTGGAAACGGCCGGGCTCAATTCGGGACGGTATTCTCTTTCATAGAAAAAATACACATACTTCTGTCCGGGGATTTTTTTCAGTTGAGCGGCGAATTGGACAAAAAGGTCCTGATTCACCATCCTCAGCTGTTCCATTTTATCCAGGTTTTGTTTATACCGGCGCAGCAGCATACCGAGAGAACTAGCGGAATCGACATCTGTTTCGGCATCGACATCGGTTCCCATGGTTCCGCCAGATATCTCCCGAACGATCCCTTGGAGGCTTCTCATCTGGCTTCTGTAGGCAGAGGAGGAAATCTTGGTATCTTTACGCAGCAGCTTCAACATCTCTTTGACGATGTCTTCTTTTTTCTTTCTGCTCAGTGCTTCGCTGGAAAGATGATAAGGTTTTTGCGGCGTCTGGATGGTCAATGTATCCTGAGGCTGAATGACGTTGTTGAAGAAATATTTTATGGATTCCTCAAGTTTCGGATTGTACTCGAGGATCTGGAAGAGCAAGTAGAAATGCCGGGCTGTCTGGGGGGAAAATTTTTTCAATTCTTCTTCCCTGATGATGCCGTTTTTGTCGGCTACGTAAAGGGCTTCGATTTTTTGGGGAATTCCGTTTTCGTAGATTTCAAAATCCTCTATGGTCAGGTCGCTGACGAACTGATTATCCTGAAAAACCCGGACCGGGACTTCGACGTTCCTGACGGTTACCTCATACTGTTCCTGCTGGGAGAAGAGTAATACGGTTAGAAAAAGAAGGATAAAAATAAATATGGCTTTTTTCATGATCTTCTCCTTTTAGATCTTATTTCCCCTTGTTTATTCTATCCAGGTATTCAACCTGTGTTCGTTTATACTTATCTTAATCTACATAGGTCCTGAAGTCAATTAGCAAAGTAGCCTGCTCGATGGAAAATACGGTAATTCTGGTTCTTGACTTTTATTTTTATCTCTTTGAATTGTCCATCGGAAGAGTAGCTTGACGGAGAATAATACAGAAGATAATAATTCTCGGAAGCTTCTACGGCACGCTTGAAAAGGAAATCGGCCATGGCCGAACTGTCGACGAACCCCCCAGTCGCGATGGCCATTTCCCTGAAGGCAGCGAATATGTCTTCCGAGTGAGCCTCCATATGAACGCCGTATTCGCGCTCCGGAGGCCTGGTGATATAAAGGAAATGAATGGAAATGGAGCAATCCGCATAGGTCTGTTTGATAAGTTCTGTGTCGATCGGGATTTCCCTCCTGTAAAAATCGATCGTGTTAGAGATTGTCTGCTGAATAATCGGATCATCCTGAAAGAAGCTCAGGGTTTGACTCAATAATTTTGGATCGATTTGAGGGATGTATTCTCTCTGGTAGAAGATCGTCACATATTTTTGCCCATCTTGTTGTTTCAAGTACTGGGCGAATTTTAGAAGAGTCTTTTGATTGACCTTTCTCAAATCCTCCAGTCTGAAAATAAAATTTTCGTACAAGTTGAGCTGTTCTTCCATGGTGCGCCCGTCGAACTGGCTGTTTGAAGACAAATCCGTTACGGGTTGGGATACTAATTCAATATTTTGATCCTGGGTCTCGGTGATCAATCGTGCCTGAGTCATCTGTGCGGATATGGATTGGGCAAGGCCGGAAATTTCTTTGATGAGATTCCTGTATTCGGAATTCCCGTTCAATGTGTCTCTTCTGACAAGCATGGTAAGCTGTTTTGCAGTTTCGTCCCGGGAAGCGACCTCGAAGGCGATATTTTTCATCCGGTAGGATTTCATAGGGGTAACGACCGAAAGATTATCTCCAGGAGCCAGAACTTGATGGACGAAATAATCGATGGCTTCGCCGATCTGGGGGTGGTATTCTGAAATCTCGAAGAAGAGGAAATAATTCCGGCCTGTATTGGGTGCGAATCTTTTTCTTTCCTGGCTTCGTTCCACCGACCTTTTCTTGACGAAATAAACGGCTTCGATTTTTTGCTCTATCCCGTTCTCGAAGACCTCGAAATCGTCGATGGTTAGGTTGTCCACAAAGGTGTTACCATTGAAAACCCTGACCGGGACCTCGATATTGATGACAGTGGCTTCTTCTTTGATCTCTTGTGGAAAGAGCACGAGGCTGAACCCTAAAATTATCCCGATAAAAAGGATTTTTCTCATGGCCGTTTCCCTCCTCTTATTATAGCAGAAGCTGTGAAGCTGAGATAGCCCTTACTTGAAAGGCAAATTAAAAATCTTCGACTCACGCCACAAAAGGCAGCAATTTATGTGCCAAAAACAGGAAATAGAAGAAAGGATAGATCGCTTGGCTGGCAGGCAAAGAAACTAATTTCCCCTCCAAGGCTGCAACGGAATGGCGCTAAAAATCTGAACTGGAGCGAAGACATTTCCGCGCACCTCAGAGTTCCACGTCATCCCCGTCTCCTTAGGAGAACCTCAGAGACTTATACGAATTTTGAAAACGATTCCAAGGAAAATTTTTCGGGTTTCAGTGATTTAATTTTTTCGTTTTATTCTTTCGAATCCAGATGCGCCCACGAACTCCAGTTTTTGTTCTTTTTCTATTTCATCGAAGAGGAGGTTGAGGCCGAGAACATCGCTAGAGATGTGTCCGGCGATGATCACATTCAGCTTGGCTTTTTTGGCGTTTTCCAGATGTTCTTCGCTGTAGTGCATCCCGACCAGCGTGCTCACGCCGGAATTGGCGAATTTCTCGAAAATCTCTTTGGCTCCCTCCGTGCCCCCCGTCATTTCTACAAAAATTTTTCCGCACTTGTTGTTTTCCGTTCCGTTGACGATTTTAGGGGGAACCTGCAGTTTCGCGGATTTTTTGTACTCGGGGATGGTGAGGAGAAGCTTTGTCAGGTCCTTCAACTTATAGGGTTTTTCTTTATCGAAGAGTTTATTCAAGTAATTTGTTACACAGTTGTCTGCAGGCGTATGAATGCACATCATGGAAAGCCCGAGGGCGTTGGCGGCATCGACGGCCCTGGTATGGTTGACAGGCATCAGCCTTCTCTCGATTTCGCTTATACGTGGCTGCATGAGCTGTTCGGCCACACTGATGTTCACGCCGTATTTGGCCATCAGGTCGGATTGTAGTTTCATCACATCGTAGAGCTGGGCTAAAGCGTAACTTTCCGGATGATGGGAGATGACCAGATCGATTTTTTCATCTTCCTCCCTGTTCAAAAGATAGGTCAAAAGGATCTCTCCTACCTGCATATCGATGCCGACGATCACCTTATTGATGTTTTGATCGAGGTTTCCGGTGAGGACTCTGGTATCGGAGAAGGGATTGAAAAGGCGATCCTTATCATAAAATTCAAGGTCTTCTTTTTTCAGGGCATCGTATTTTTCCTTCTCTTCACTAAGGATTTTTTTAAGCTCGCTTTTGCCTCTCAAATCGTTGGCAATGCCGATTTCCACCGCTTTTTTATACAATCTTTCCAGTTTCATATTGACTCTCCTTTCATCTCGATCTGTATTTTTCTCTCCGAAGATCCCGATGGCTTATTCTAACCGAATGTCTTTAAAAAAGGAACAAAAAGACCTGTCTTAAAATTTCTTTGAGACAGGACAGAAAAAAATATTTTTATTTAATTTTCACGAACAAAGGAAGTTCTAAGGCAATTTTTTAGACGGCTTATCGAGTATTATGTAAATTTTTTTAACAGGAAGTGTTAAAAATTTAACGAAAGGATTGGTTAGATATTGGCTTCTAAGGTCGAAGATTTCAAGAAGGGATATCGAATCCCAATCCGGGCAGATTGGTAGGGTAGAGGACGCCCTTACGCAAAATGACCGCGCCCTGAGTGGGATCGTCGATGAGATCGAGATGGCCGTCGAGGTCGGCATAGACTACATTGGGCCGGGCCAGCGCGAAATGCAGGGCTGCCGCTATACTCAAAGCGGCCTCGTCCATGCAACCCACCATGACTTCCAGGCCAGCGGATCGGGCCACGGCATTGATCTGAACCCCGATGGATATTCCCCCGACCTTCATCAGTTTAACGTTGACCATATCGACCAGATCTCTCCTGGCTAAGCGGAAGGCATCCCGCAGGGTCATAAGGCTCTCATCGGCCATGACCGGAATCTGGACACTACTGGTGACGCGGCCCAAAAGGTCAGGTTGACCAACGGGAGTGGGCTGCTCGATCAGCTCGAGATTGGCTTTCCGCGTGCCCTCGAAAAACTTGAGCGCTTGCTCAACCGTGAAGCCTTGATTTGCATCGAAGCGCAATTCGATCTCTTTTCCCACCGCCTCCCTTACCTTGATGATCTTGACGATATCTGCTTCGACATCAATTCCTCCCTTGATCTTCAAGCATCTGAATCCCTGGGTTACTCTCTCTAGGGCTCGGGAGACCGTTTCCGATTCCGGAAGGATGCCGATAGTCACACTGGTTTTGATACGGTCTCGAAACCCCCCCAGTACCTTCCATAGCGGCAAACCGCACGCTTTTCCCAGAATATCATGGAGCGCCATATCCACAGCCGCCAGTGTGGAAGGAAGGGAGTGAAGAGCCGGCGTAAGACGTTCGAGAAGCATGGATGTGCGCAATGCATCTGAGCCCTTGATGAGAGGGGGAACCGCATCCTTCAGACCCTGCATCACGCTGCCGGGGGTTTCCTTGGTGATTTGAAGGTCAGGAGCGGAACATCCGTATCCGACCACGCCTTTATCCGTTTCGATGCACAGAAAGATGTTGGTCGCCTCCTGAATGGTCTCATAGGCAATGGTGTAGGGCTCCTTCAATCTCATGTGGACCGGCCAGGCTTCAATTTTGGTGATTTTCATGCTTTTTTCTCTCTCAAAAGCGTTTGTGATAGATCTCGTCCAGGCTCATGTTCTTCAGGTCTTCCACGAACTCGACGAGATGTTTGATCATGACGGACCAAATCTTTTTCCCTTTTTCCTTGCTCGCCTTTGTCGGATCCCCCAAAACCCCGCTGGAGGAAATTTTGGCGATCCGGGCATTCCATTCCACACTTCTTTTGGTGCTGAAATTCAGATAACGGCTCGAGAATCGGGGGATAAATTTCCGCATTTTGTTCCGGCGGACCGTATGGGGACGGATAGCCAAGGTCGTGCTGGTTTCTATTTCTCCTGCATGAACATCGTTGGGAGTATCTATCAGGTTGAGGACATCCTTCTCGCTAGTCTCTCCTGTCTCCACACAGGTGAATATATGGGCATCCCGGTTGATCATCTGGGCTGCAAATTGCAGGGCCGGAATATTTCCTCCGTGTCCGTTAATGATCACTAGTTTGGTGATGCCGTTTCTGGCAGCGCTTATTCCGATTTCATAGGCTAGCTGGGAGAGCACCTGGGGAGATATATTTATTGTCCCGCTGAAATCCTCGTGGTGATAGGAAACGCCATAGGGAATGAGGGGAAGAACCAGGGGTTTGGGATCGCTGCATGACTGGGCCACTCGACGGGCCAGGTAGTTGGCATCGAACGCATCTGTATCGAGAGGGAGATGAAGACCGTGCTGTTCCAGAGAGCCCACCGGAAGAAGGGCGACATCCACTTCTTTGAACCGGGATTGTGCTTCGGGCCAGGTGAGTTCTCCCCATATATGGGAAAAGATGTGGGAGACGTTTCGGTCGGTTTTAGAAGAATGTTTTAAAGGGGCTTCAAAAGGATAAGGAGAGGATAGGGTGGAGTCGTTAAGAGGATCGTATTCCATCCAAAGCCGTCCCTGACGCTTGACTGCTCCCTCGGCATGCTCCAAAAAGATCCGAAGAATGGGTTCTCTTATATCGACGGGGACAGTTTCAATGGGGGCTTTTTCAGAATCGATACGCACCTTCATGATCTCAGGGTGTTCGATGGCCCTGACCTTTTTTCCGGAGAGAGGGAGGAGTTCTTTTTGAAGAAGGAGAAATTTCAATTGTTCTGCCCCGGCGCTTTCCTGGTGAACCCCCTTGGTGGCTAGGGTATCCAGGCAATCCTTGATCTGAGAATCTGTATAACCGCAATTTTTTGGGTCAGCATCCAAAGCGACCAGCATCCCGACGATCCGCCGGCATTTCTCACACTGCCCGCAGGGAAAGGCCCTTCCACCCTGGATATGGGCAGCATGGCAGGACATCTGGTGTTTTTGCAGTTTAGTAAAGTATCTTTGGGCCAGGATTTTTTCGATAAGGAGCTCAGAGAGAGGGCGTATCAAGGAAAATTGAGTGATATCCCATCCCTTCTGGATGAAGTAGCGGGTTAGGGCATTGTCGAAATAACGGCTCTGGTCGTACAAACCGTCATAGTGAGTGATTCCCTTGAAAGACTTTCGACTGGTGGTGTCGAATTCATCCCCGACGATCAAACGTCCGAGACCTCTCTTGCGAAGCAGCGGGAGCGCCCCGAAAAGAAAAACGGCTACTGTCCACAATCGGATAGGGTATTCATCGGAACGGATACTCGCAAAATCCTGCCGGATGAAAGGAAAATGGCGGAGCATCCAATTGAACATACGGTCGGAATTCGTCCAAACCCGGCATGTCCTTGAATATCGGGTGGAGAAATGTCTGTAGGCATTGAGGGCTGTGTACCAGTGCCGTCCGGATTCATTGATAAAAATAGGATGGACTTCGCGGCCGATTTCATTGAGAAGACCGAAGCTCAGCAGGCTGTCTTTTCCTCCGCTGGAAAGGAGGGCAAATCGTGATTTGGACATATCCCAGCCAGTCTTTTCCTTTTTATTTTGTCCCTCAACTTCGATCGAGGAAGGTTTGGCTTCGAAAGCCACCCGCGCCTGTACATAGGAGTCGCTTTTGATTAGCGGAAGATCGAGAGCTGTGTTTTTCAGGAAAGGATTGGGCTCCAGAAATTTTTTGACGTAGATTTCCCGGGCCGTATTCATCATCATATCCCGAATAAACCGCTGGTCAGCCTCATCATACAGTCCGTTGAAGATCATCTCGTCGCAAAAAAGCCCGTAATTTATGGCCACTTGTGCGGCTATCATATCGGCGAGATGGACCGAAGCGTATTCCCTAGGCGTGAAAACATCTTCTTGGTAACGGTAAATCAGGGAATAAGAGTCGCTTTTACTCTTCTGGATAACTTTATAGGGACAGACAAGCCGTCTTTTTTCCAGGTGAACAGGACCGATCTCGAAGCGGTCGATAACCTTGAGTCGAGTTAGGGCTTCCAGTTCATTTTTTTTCATGGGATTCAGCTCTTTCTCGTTTCCTATTTTTTTTTCTTAAGATAGGGGAGGAGGATGGGAGTGATCTCTCCTGCCCCGTTAACCAAGGGGTCGATTGTGGGCAGCCCGGTCTGTCGGCGGATGGTCTCGCATATTTCCGGAATTTTTTGAATTGGGATGCCTTCGTGATTGATCGTTATGGCCACCACGGGTTTTTCCGAAATAAGCTCGATGGCTTGGATTTGAATATCAAGGGGATGGAGGGGATAACCGGGGAATCCATCGTACTCCTTCCTTGCCGGAGCATGCTGGAGAACGATGGCATCGGGTCTACCGGCGGCCAGGATTTCGAACCCACCGGGATAGGCGGGATTCAGCAGGCTGCCCTGACCTTCGATGACGATTACGTCGGGATGCTTTTCTTGCCATGCGCTCCAGACGGCATGTTCGATCTCCCCTGAGACGAAGTCGTTGATCAACGAATCGAGCATGATGGTATAGCCGGCTCCTTGCATCCAGGCGGTCTGACCAGTCCCGACAAGTTCGGCCGTGTGGCCTTTTTGCTGGAAGGCTTCGATTAAAAGCCAGGCCGTGGTCCGTTTGCCTACGGCAGAATCTGTCCCCAGGACTGCCACCTTGAGAGATGTCACGTCATTGATCTTTCCGCTGAAAAAATGGAGTTCGTTCCGGGGAGGAGTCATGCGAACATCTCTTAATTGGACTCCCTTTTCTTCGGCAAGCCGCCTGAATTCCGGATCTTCAGAGAGAAAATCGTGCAATCCTGAATCAACGTGCAGACCGGCCAGGATGGCGTCCTTGACGGCTTTCCGGTGTTCTTTGCTGAGACGGCCTCCGTCAGGGGCCAGCCCGATTACAAAATGGGTCGGTTTTTGTCCGGTTTTTTTTGCCCCTTCCAATGCTTCTTGAAGGCGGGAATATACCGGAATGTTATTTTCTTTTCCATCCAGGACCTCTCCGGAATCTTGGGATGCTTTTGTGGAGTCTACCACCGAGAGGATCTTGTACCTCTTCGTCCAACGGATAAGCCCATGCGCGGTTTTCCCGTTGGGGGTTCCGAAAGCCCCTTCGCAGAAGACAATGGCTGAGCCCTCCGGAAAGGGTCCCATCATTTTCTCCCGGTTAAAATGACGACGAAACGGTCATTGGAAAAGGGCTCTTTTTTGTGGCGGTCGAGCATAGCGATCAAACCGGCGGTGGAAGCAGGAAGGACGTTCAGGCCTTCTCTTTCCCGAATGAAGCGGGAAAAATCGATCATGCTTTTATCGCTGGCATAAGAGGCCCATCCTGAGGTTTCGCGGATAGCTTGAAGAGCATGGTCGCCATCGATGGACTGCCAGTTGATCAGGGGTTCGTTGACGGCTGTTTCGTGAATTTTTTCCGGTCTGAGGTCATCACAATGAGGTATTTTTTTCAGAAAAGCGTGTATGATCGGATTTTTGCCATAGGAGGAACCTGCGATTATTTTCGGGATTCTGGATGTCCTTCCTCTCCGGTAAAGGCTCAGGAATCCTTTGTATATGCCAGCTAGAGTGGTCCCGTTGGAAACAGGAATGGCCACGATTGCAGGTGAATCTCTCAATTCATCGTATATTTCGTAAGCGATCTCTCCATAAGCCTTGAGTTGGATAGCTGTATTGGCTCCTCCCGGATTGGCATCATATACCTCGTCTGATTCTGCGAATTCGCGTGAGACTTGAACGGCTTTTTCATAATCGCCGGGGACGGCGATGATTTCAGCTCCATAATCGGTCATCTCTTTGGCCCGCTTGGTGTGATAGGTCTCAGGAATGTAGATAACGCATCTTAATCCGGAAAGCGATGCGGCGAAAGCCATGGCCGCTCCATAGTTTCCACAGGTGGCCATAGTGATGGCATCAAAACCTCGGCGCATGGCATCCAGCACCTGAGCGAAAGCGATGCGGTCCTTTTGGGTTCCTGTCGGATTTCCTCCCTCGAATTTCAGATAGATTTGCCGAAAACCCACCTCACGTTCAATATTCCGTGCCCTGGTCAAGGAGGTGTCCCCGATCTCGGAATCGAAGATATCTTCATAGGCCTCCAGACGTGTTTCGAGAGGAAAGGTCTTGTTGGCAGCGATGCTCCTTTGATTTTCTAATTCCGGAAGAAGAGAGGTTACCCAGGCGCTGGCTTCATCCAAAAGAAAAAAATCATGGATGTTTTTGGCGTTTTCTGGAGTATCAGCCGGAGAAAATCTGGATTGTTTAGCGGAAGGTTCCTGCTCTTTTTCTTTCGTATCCATCAGGATATCGCTCTATCTAACAGACTTATAGCACAGCTTCAGGCCATAGTCAATTTGAGGTGTGCCTTGATGCGAGTCATGATGAGGACGATTGACTTGGGTATTTTTCTCTGATATAAGGAACTTACAATAAAGACTTGGCGATAGGGATGCAGAGGTTCTCGAGTAAAGGAAGGAGCGCCGAATTTTCCGGTATGGAGACAGATCGAAAAAAAGCTCCAGTCTTCTCTAACATCGAATGAAATGATCGGTAAAAAGGTATCGCACTACAAGATCCTGGAAGAGATCGGGTCTGGAGGGATGGGTGTGGTCTATAAGGCAGAAGATACCAAGTTGATGCGAACCGTTGCTCTGAAATTCGTCGTTCCCCGAATGCTCAACAAAAGAGAGGATATGCGGCGTTTTATTCGCGAGGCCCAGACGGCGGCGTCCCTCAATCATCCCAACATCTGTACCATCTATGAAATCGAGGAAGTGGAAGAGGGCACCTTTATTGCGATGGAATATATCGAAGGCCGAAGCCTGAAGACAATGCTGGAAAAAGGGCCTTTGAACCTTGATAAAGCTTTAGATTTAGCCATACAGCTTGCAGATGGCCTTCGGGAAGCGCAGGAAAAAGGGATCATCCATAGAGATGTCAAGAGTTCGAACATCATGGTGACTCCCAAAGGCCAGGCAAAGATCATGGATTTTGGATTGGCTAAGGTCATAAGAGAAGCGAGAATGACAGAGACGGTGAAAATAATGGGGACGGTAGCCTATATGTCTCCTGAGCAGGCATCCGGAGAGGCCGTCGATCACCGTTCGGATATCTGGTCCCTTGGCGTTGTCCTTTATGAAATCCTTTCTGGACAGCTCCCTTTCCAAGGAGAACATGAGCAGCTGGTCTTGTATTCCATCCTCAACAGCTATCATAAGCCGATAACCAGCCTGCAGGAAGATTTCCCGGTAGAATTGGAGCGGATCATCGATAAATGCTTGGAAAAAGACCCCGGTGAGCGCTATCAGAATGCAGATGATTTGTACGAGGATTTAAGGTGGCTCAAAAGGGAGACGGAATCCGGCGTCGTTTCGACTTCCCGTCCGACATGGATGAGGGCTCGAAAAAAGAGTTCGCGATTTCTCCTTATACCAGCCGTACTCGGCCTGGTTATAGCCGTTTTTTTGGCGGGATATTTTCTGTTCGACTGGTTCAACCCAGCCCGATGGTGGAAGACATCGATCGCTGTTTTGCCCATCATCAATTTAAATCCCCAAGGAGCAAATGAAGCCATATGCCTGTTAACCACTGACGATATCATATCCAAACTCACCGAATATAGCCCTGATTTAAGGGTAATCCCTTTTGATACAATGAAAATGTATAAAGATTCGGACAGAAGGAGTATCGAAATAGGGAAGGAACTGGATGTGGAATATGTTCTTGTTTCCCGATTCAGGAGCGAGGGGGAAAAAATCCAGATAAGATGTGAACTTATCGATGTCAAGACAAACACCAATATCCGCACCATATCGCAAAATTTCGAGCTGGAAGAGATTTTCAAGACCCAGGATCGAATTTCACGAGAAATTGTGGATGAATTGGGGGTTCACTTTATCGATAGCGGTTATGTTAGCGCAAAAAAGAGGGAGCCGCAAAATGTAGATGCTTACACCTGGTATGCCCAAGGATTGGAGGTCATAGATAATCGGGACCCCTATTCGGACCCTGACGAATGGTTTCCTAAGGCGATAAGAATGATGGACGAGGCGTTAAGGCTGGATCCAGACTATGCCTTGGCCCACTGGGGGATGGGGACGGCATGGGAGGCCTATTACGTCGCCAAAGAAGATGAAGAGGCTATCGAGACTGCCATTAAATATTTTGAACAGGCATATGAATTGAACCCTGGTTTGGCGGAAGCCAATCTCGCTTTAGGATGGGCCCATTTCTATGAAGAAGATTTGGATAAAGCCGCAGGTAGTTTTAAGCGGGCTCTCGATATTTCTTCCGGCAGCCCTTTGATCAATTGCGATGCGGGAGCGTTCCTGCTGAGCGTGGGACTCTATCCATCAGCCTTGAAATATTTTGAAAGAGCCATTCTGATCGAACCTTCTTATATCAGGGCTTATGAAATGTATTCCGCATGTAATTGGTATATGGGCAGATTCCAAGAGGGAGCTGAAGCAATCAAGAAAGCTTTGGATTTGGGAGGCTTTTCTGTCCAGAACAATTTAGAACTGGCGAGGCATCTCATCATGATGAATAAGTTCGAAGAGGCCGAAAAGGCTATCCATGAAGCTGAAAAGATATCTCCTTCTTCCACGGAGGTCAATCAACACCGGGCCCTGTTATTCGCCGCTAGAAAAGAGAGGGAAAAGGCCCTTCAGATAATCAAGAGAGCGGGAATGTCTCACCTCTATTATGTCACCTGCATTTATACCTTTTTGGGAATGAAAGAGGAGGCGATAAAAAACATTCAGAAGGGTATCGAGGTGGGATTTCAAGAAAATCAGAATTACATGTATACCTACTTGCTCTTAAAGATGAACCCATGTTTTAACAGTCTAAGGGATGACCCCCGCTTCAGGGAAATGCAGAGAAAGGAAAAAGAGATTTATGATATGAGGCTGACTAAAGCTAAGGATATACTTTAATGATAAAATCGACTTTCCTTCCTTGATGGCTTTTGGAGAGGAAAGATAGATTCACAAGTTTTAAGAAAAAAAGAGCGGAAGGAGGGAGAGATCATTAAAAACGATGACTATCCCGCAACTATGGCGTTAATACACAGGCATAATTATCCCTGGGACGGATGATAAAAAAATGGTTTTTGCCACATATATACAAAACCCAGGAGGGTAATGGAGATTTGAGATAAAATCGAACAACGAATCCATGATTTTTTGTATCAAGGGTAGTTTTAACCTAAAAATACAATCCTGATTACCCAATCGAATCGTTAGAAATGGATTTGATCTGAGGGAGTAGTACTCTATCTGGGTGAGAGAAAATTTCCGTCCAAAGGAGAGATACATGAAAGAATTCGACGTGATCGTTATCGGTTCGGGATCGGCCAGCAGCATAGCCGACCAGGCGCTTGCCCAAAATTTAAAAGTGGCGTTGGTGGATAGAGGCCCCCTGGGAGGAACATGTTTGAATGTGGGATGTATCCCCTCCAAGATGCTGATTTTTCCGGCAGACCGGATAGTGGAGATTCAAGAGGCCAAGAAACTGGGGATTGAAGCCGAGATAAAGCAGGTCAATTTCAAGGCCATCATGGAACGGACAAGAAACTACGTGTCGGAACAACAGAGCCATATTCGGAAGGGAATCGAAAATGCTCCGCAACTGGATTTTTATGAGTCAACGGCCCATTTTGTGGATGATTTTACCTTGGACGTAGGCGGGGAAAAAATCAGAGGGAAAAAAATCTATATCGCCTCCGGGGCGAGGCCATTGATTCCTGCGGTCAAGGGGATCGAAGCGATCGATTATCTAACCAACGATAATGTGTTTTCGCTTCAAGAACGACCGGAAAGCTTGATCATCATAGGAGGAGGATATATCGCCACTGAATTCGCCCATTTTTTTGCAGCCATGGGTTCGAAGGTTACGATCTTGCAACGGGGAAAACGGCTTATCAAGGAAGAAGAGCCCGAAATAAGCGATTTGCTCAAACGAAAGCTGCAGGAGAGAATGTCGATCCACACGGATACCGAAGCCCTCGAGGCTAAACTGGAAAATGGGAGCTGCCGCATAATCGCCAAAAGCGTAATAACAGGGGAGTTACAGGAATTTGCAGCCAAAAGGGTGCTGGTCGGATCCGGCAGAATGTCGAATGCCGACCTGCTCAAAACGGAAAACACAGGCGTGGCCACCGACGAAAAGGGTTACATTCAGATCGATGAATATTTTGAAACCACGCGAAAAAATATCTGGGCCTTAGGAGATGCCATCGGGAAGAAGATGTTCAGGCATGCAGCTAACAGAGAGGCCGATCTAGTCTGGCACAACAGTATGCATGGGGGGAAGGAAAAAATCGATTTCAACACGATTCCCCATGCTGTGTTCACCTACCCTCAGATTGCGTCGGTAGGAATGGGCGAGGCCGAAGCGAAAAATGTGCATGAAATTTTGGTGGGAAAATCTGTCTATTCAGAGGTAGCCAAAGGCGTGGCCATGAGGGAGGATGAATGCTTTGCCAAAGCCATCGTCGAAAAAAAAACTTGGAAAATACTCGGATTCCATATTATCGGACCCTATGCGCCTATTCTGATCCAGGAGGTTGTCGACGCCATGGCGACAGCGGGAACAGTGATGCCCCTGATCAGTGGGATGCGCATTCATCCGGCATTGCCTGAGATTATCCTGGATACCTTAAGAAATCTTCATGAACCTGATTAGACGGTTCGATTTTTATTATTAAGGCCTGGGATTTGCATGCTTTTCCATCAGCCCGCCGATTTCCCCCCTGGTTTCATGGAGGGAAAACTGTTTTTTTATTCCTGCCTATAAAGCTTGCTTTCCATACCCGCCAGACTTGAACGGATTCCCAACCAGCCCGCCTGAGTTTAAAAAAATCTGTAAATGAGGATGTTTACCGAAAGGCGCAAGAATTGACTGAATTTCTATGAATTCTTTAAAATAGGTAATCTTCATAAATATTCTGTTCAGGGAGGAAGACATGGACAAGAGATCCGTCCTTAAGGTTGTTCCTTTGATTGTATCCTTATTATTCTTATTCCTCATCGATGGGGAAGGGAAGGCTGGCGCCAGATCTGAGATAAAGGTTGAATCCGGCAACAGCAAAGTCATTGAAGCCATTTGGGAGGAGACAAGCCAGCTCACCCCGATAGAAGAGCTGGGGAAGAGATTATTTTTCGATGTTAATCTCAGCGAACCGATGGGGCAATCCTGTGCTGTTTGCCATGGTCCGGCTGCGGGTTGGTCGGGGCCGGACTCGGCCCTCAATAAAGAGGGATCAGTCTATGAGGGGGCCTTGAAGGGGCGGTTCGGCAACCGAAAACCACCCACTGCGGCATATGCTGGAGACAGCCCAGTGCTTCACTTGAATGAAGAAGGAAATTTTGTGGGCGGCATGTTTTGGGACGGACGTGCTTCGGGTGATGTCTTGGGAGATCCCCTTGCCGAACAAGCCATGGGGCCCTTTCTCAATCCTCTCGAACAGAACCTGCCGGATAAGCATCGGTTAGTCCAAAAAGTCTTCGAGGCAGATTATGCAGAACTTTTCAGGAGAGTTTGGGGGCCTGGATCCTTGGATACGAAAAAAGATATCGATGGCACATTCGAGAGGATTGCCCGATCCATCGCAGCCTTTGAAAGGTCCGTAGAAGTCAATCCATTCAATTCGAAATTCGACGATTTCTGGCGCGCGGCACGATCGAAAGGTCTGGATGTTGCCACCATCGATGAGGATAACTTGGCAAAATTCAAGGATCTGGGTTTAGATGAAGAAGAACTCAGAGGCCTTATGCTGTTCAATACCCAGGCATTATGCTCGGCCTGTCATGTAATGACCTCGGAGAACGGCAAACCCCCCTTGTTCACAGATTTCACCTACGATAATTTGGGTGTTCCCAAAAATCCGGAAAATCCGTTTTACAGCATAGACAAGAAATGGAATCCCGACGGTAAGGATTGGGTAGATAAAGGTTTAGGCGGTTATTTGGAAGGGACGGAAAGATACGCCAAATACGCGGCAGAAAATTATGGCAAACATAAGGTTCCGACTTTGCGCAACGTCGATCTCAGTCCGAGCGATGGATTTGTCAAAGCCTTCATGCATAATGGAGTCTTCAAGACACTCAAGGAGGTAGTGAACTTTTATAATACACGGGATAAGCAGGGATCCAGCTGGCCTCCTCCGGAAGTGGCAGAAAATGTCAACGAGGAAGAACTGGGAGAACTCGGCTTGACTCCTGCGGAAGAGGAGGCCATTGTTCTCTTCATGAAGACTCTGTCGGATAGACGGTAAAAAGACGATTCTTTGTCAATGCAGCCGTCATTTAAGGAGGATTCTGTGCCCATAAAAAGGATCCTCCACTCTAGTCGGATTCGATCTTGAAGAACCTGGATTCCCAGGCCTGCATTTTGATTTTTTGAGGGATGTCTCCGATTACCTTTTCCAGGACATCGACTTCCTTTATGGTTATCGTGTTCTGGGGGATGAAAGGAAAGGATAGGGAAAAATCGGCCGGCCTTCCCTCTGTCTCTCGAAGATGCAGGATGATTCCCTTCTTGTCCGATGCAGGCTTCGCGCTGACCAGAAGAATGTTGTCAGCATCTATCTGAATGAGCGATCGTTCCAGAGGATTATCCGAAGCTTTGCCGGAAGGGAACACGCGGCCCAGGAGAGGGATGCTCGAACTCCATCCCATCCTGGTAGCTGAGGTATGGGAGGTGTCCTCCCCAGAGGATAGAAAATAGCTCCACTTGAATTCTCCCTCCTGGCTGGCTCTGAAGTTCGTCACCCAATAATTATTCATCACCCAGGAAAACACGTGCGGTTTTTCAACTCGGGCTATGTATCGAAATTTTCCTAAATTTAGGTCACCGAACTGGACAAGTGGCACCTCGCAACTGCCCAGGGTGATCTGACCTTCCGGGCTTCGAAGTATCATATAGCGTTGAACGGTGTGCCAGTCTGAGGATGTCCCTTCCAGCTGATTCTTGCCGGGAGAGACAAGGCCGCCATGGGCCTCGTAAAGAATCTTGGCCTGGGGCAAATTAAAAGGAAAGGCGATGTAGATGGCTTCGGGGTCGGTGGTGCCTTTTTTGATGAGGGAATAGTGAAGCTCGATCCTTTTATCTTGATGAAAAAGGCGGATCTCACAGTGGACAAAAGTATTTTCTTCTGCGGTCGGGGTTTCGCCGGTCAGAGAAAGGCTCTTCCAGATGGGGCCATCGATTCCTCCCTGGATGGAAACGTTTTCCAGGGACTCTCTTCGTACGCTGACCAAATGGAATTGCTCGAGCTGGTTTCGATTGGATATCCCCTCGTGAATGAATTGACCCAACTGCCAAGGACTCTTCCTATCGATAAGTTCTATTCCCCACTGCTTATCCAACAGGCTGGAGATGGCCCCTGTTCTTCCATCTA
This sequence comes from uncultured Eubacteriales bacterium, assembly GCA_964400735.1. Lineage (GTDB taxonomy): Bacteria > Acidobacteriota > Aminicenantia > Aminicenantales > Aminicenantaceae > CAYNVQ01. The sequence continues at coordinate 140,359 of CAYNVQ010000005.1, forward strand.
TGTTCAGTCTGTAGTGGTCGTTTTCCAATATCGAATCTTCAGCGTGGATTCTTTGAGCAGAACTGGCCGGGCTTTCCAGAAGTTCTATGCGATAGACCTTGTATCCCATCGGAGGGATATCCTCGGCCCGGATATACCAGTAGGTTCCGTCTGCCCGGCTCTGCGAAGCCTGGACTCGGATTTCCTCTCCGTTTTGATCCACAAGACGAAAGGCCTGTTCCGGTGGAAGAATTTCATGGTCGATGTAAACCTCTACAAGACCCGAACGGGACCAATTCAGAGTGTTGAACACAGCTATTGTCGGTACATCTTTCCTGGGAATGTGAGGTTGGATGAGTCCCAGCGCTGCTTCCTGGAGGAGACGCAGGTCTTTGGCTGCTTCCCAGACATAGGCGGATTTTTCAGCCCATTGCACCACACTGTTGGTGACCAAAGGCTCGCGGATGCTCTCTGCTGCCCCCATAGTGTGTTCGTCCCAGAAAAGAAGGGCATCGTAGATTTTGTGCATCCTTTGCATAATAGAGGAGGGAATAGTCATCCCCAATAACTTTGCCATGGAGAGCAGGCCTTGAGTAGCGATAAGGCGATTTTGTGTTTTCCGCGCAACAGCTGTCTCCAATGCCGCTGATCCGAAACCGTCGGACCACCAATCCGGCCACGCTGCGCGATAAACAGGAAGCTCATCCCCTTTTCTGATCTTGAGATATTCAGGGAATTCGCAGGCAATAGCGCTCCTCAACTTGGGCCATTCGTATTTTTCATTCCAGCGTTTGATCATTTCGCAGCCTACTGTCGAAGGCGGGGCGTTATCCGTATAGTAACCGGAATACTGAACGGCGATCCTGTCGTGCGGGTATTCGTGTGACTCGAGGCCCTTCAGATATCCCATCAACTCCCGTTCTATGCTCTCGAACCTTCCCGTATGGATGCCCCAGAAATTCCCGGTCATATAATGATCGGCTCGGAAGGCCAAAATCCTTTTTCCGGAAGGAGATTCCCACCAGAAAGCGGTCGGTTTGTCGAAAGGAATACGGGCTCTGTGACCGTGCTGTCCCATGATCAGGTATTCAATCTCTGTGAGTGGAAAATAATCTGCCAAGCACCAGGCGATGCCGTTGACGTCGTTTTGCATGGCGGTTTTTACGGGAAGCCCGAAGTCCTTGAACTTCTTAATCGGCCGTAGGGCAGCCACGTACATATTCTCATCGGCGATCTCGGACATATTGAAGGGCATGCCTGTGAGTTCTATCCTTCCTTCCTGGATCCGTCGTTTAAGCCGCTCTATCTGGGCAGGAGGACGGCTTTCCAGGTATTGATCCACAGCCCAAGCCGCCTCACAAGTCCAGCGGAACCGGGCATCATCCGGGTATTCATCCGTTAGGTCACAAAAATCCAAAGCATAGTCGATGAAGCGGAGATGCTCCGGCAGTATCTCGGACTGGGGTCTGGTGTAGCCGATGTCGGTATGCGTGTGCTGGATCAGGTAGATAAACCATCTTTTTACGGGATTCAGGATAAAATTTCTAACGATGGGTTTCCGGCCGTTCATTCGGATGGCGAGGGATTGTTCTGTTTTTCGAAAGACTTCGGGAAAGGAGGCTTCTATCCGGTTAAAACCGTAGTTGATTTTCTGGGTTATCGGCGGCATACCTGGGGCCGATATTGTTGTGTCCACAGGTTCGCCCAGATGGATGATCTGAACATCTACAGGCTGAAAAAAGTTTATGCCCCGCCGAATAAGGACTTGCTAGGGGACAATTTCTATTCCTTCTTCAACTGGGCTCTGAAAGGTCATGTACCACACTCGGCTGTCGGCTGTTTCTCCCACTACCTTGAGAGTTAGCGTTTTCCCGAGCCTCAGATACGCTGTCGGAATCCGTATACAGGCATATCCGAACACATCGTCGTGACGGTCGATAAATGTCACTCGGAACTGTAACTCCGCTCCATGGGCTCCTTTAATCGTCCATTCTGAGCAGGAACTCGTTTCAGGGTTGGAAAAACGGAAATATTTCTCTCCATCGATGAATAGATCATAACAGTGCGATTGGGTATCCACATCCATACCGAAAATCCAGATGAAGCTCGCGAAATTTCCAGAGAATTCAGGGGGGATAGTCTCTGTCTCCCATTCTATATAGTCTTCTGCATTTAGAGATCGGACAAGGAGTGCCTTGGTGACATCAGGTTGAGGAGAATGATAGTCGATGGTTCCGCCCCGGAGAGACTTCTGGTATCCTTGGAGCCACTCCGTTTCGGATGTTCGGCAGAAAAGGGAAGAGGAAAGAACGATCCCCGAAAAGACCAAAATCAATAAAATACTCATCCCGTTTGTGTTTTTTGTTTTTCTCATCGTAGGGTATTGTAAAAAGAATGTTACCTAAACTTCAACTTGAAAATTCTCTCCGAGGGGCCGAATTTTCATAAACTGATGGTTGGGAAAGAGCAAGAAGATTGTAGATTAAGTCGTCATCCGAGGAGTTAAAAGACGAAAAAACCTCGAGATCTATTTTTTATGGATTCGTTGTGATCGAACACTCACCTAGGACCTATGCAAGCGAGATGACTTCGCTGTTACTGGCTGTGGAATTTTTCATCTTCTAAGAGATAATTCAAATCTTGAAATTGTCAAAAAAAGCGATAAATAGTAAAAAATTTTTACAAATGAATGATAAGGTAATGAAAAACACTCAGCGGAAATTATCGAATATCCGCTTTTAAATAGATATGTTAGAACGAAAATCGCTGTCAGGTTCGGTCGTTATGATATCGAATTCAGAGAGACGGTTGATCAGCCTCTTTGTCCGCAGTACTTTTTTTATTTCCTCTGATTTTTTCTTGTTGAATACTCCCAGGAGAAATTTATTTCCCGATTCATCGTACAGATAGAGAACCTTTTTGGGTTTGGCTCTTTTGAGAGCTTCGGCGATTTCAACATCATAATTTAAGTTTTCTTGTACTTGCATTTTCTTAATCCCTGTAAATTTTGTCAGCAAAAAACGTGCCAAAAATAGGGGGGGGTGGCCCCGAATGGGACGTCCCCATCTACTTGACTTTAAGAGGAATCTAAGGAATTATCTTTGTGGTCGTATGAACATGCTGCGCAAATGGCTGGTGATGGCCTGCTTGTGTCTTTCAGGCGGAATCATCTATCTTTTGCCTTACTTGAGAGAGGTCTATTACCTGCCTCTAATCGAAGCCCTCAGCGTGACGAATACCCAGTTCGGTGTGATGATGAGTGTATTCGGCACGACAGCCATGCTTTCTTACTTTCCGGGAGGTTGGATGGCCGATAGATTTTCTCCGCGCAAATTGATCACAATCTCCATGATGGCCACCGGAATAGCGGGCTTTTATTTCGCCTCCTTTCCTTCCTATAAAATGTGTGTGGCCATCCATGCTTTTTGGGGGATCAGTGTCACTCTAACCTTCTGGGCAGCTATGATCAAAGCCACCAGAAATTGGGCTCCGCCTTCGCAGCAAGGAAAGGCATTCGGGATTTTGGAAGGTGGCCGAGGGATGGCGGAATTGATTAGTTCCACAGCGCTGTTGGCAGTATTCGCGCGGTTGGGGAGCCAGGCCTTCGCTCTATCACGGGTCATCATCTTGTTTTCCATACTCAATATTTCGATCGGCATCATGGCCTGGTTTACGCTCGATAAGGATAGGCGGGTCCCTTCGAGACTCGAACGGAATAAAATCGGTTTCGCTGAAATATTCAAAGTGTTGAAGATGCCTCAGGTCTGGCTTCTCTCTCTAGTCATTATGGCGGCCTATTCCGCCTACTGGGGTTCTTATTATTTTACTCCCTACGCGACAGACGTGTTCAAGATGAGCCTCGTATTCGGCGGTGCTATTGGCGTGGGAAAGATGTGGGTCAAGCCCATTCCCGCCTTAGGAGCGGGTTTTCTGGCCGACCGGATTGGACCATCAAGGACTGTCGTCTGGTCATTTATTCTGCTGTTGGCGAGCTTCATGGTTTTTGTCTTGACACCTGGGAGCCCTGATCTGGTTCTGGTCCTTGTTATCAACACGGCAGTAGCCTCTTTGGCCATATTTGCCCTGCGAGGAGTCTATTTCGCTCTGCTCGAAGAAGGGGGGATCCCCCTGGCTTTGACCGGAACGGCCACCGGAATCGTTTCTGTGGTCGGTTATACTCCGGACATATTTATGCCACTGGCCGGAGGAGCCCTCTTGGATAGATTCCCGGGAGGGACAGGATACAGATGTTTTTTTCTTCTCATCATCGGCTTGTGTTTAATCGGGCTCTTTTCTGTGTTGACCATAAGGCGCAGATATTCAAGGTTCAAAGGAGGGGTCCCTGGATGCCGGTCTGAGACGCAAAATGCTTTGACGTAGACAAAAAAAATAAGAGATGATAACAAAAAAAGAAAAAAGGAACGGATGAATGGAAAAAGAAAAAGCGCCGCCTTTTGATTTGCCGTTTCCTAAACTCTCTGCGGAGAAATGCAAAAAAATTCACGCAGCGAGTTTGGAGATTTTGGAGAGGGTGGGGGTCAGGCTTGAGCTGGAGGATGCCGTTAAGCTGTTGAAGAAGGCAGGAGCTAAGGTCAAGAACGATAAGATGATTTGCGTGCCTCCTGAGCTAGTCGAGAAAGCACTCCGGACAGCCCCCAAAGTCGTGACTCTCCATGACCGAAACGGCCAGCCAGTCATGCCCATCCAAGGCCGTTCCTGTTTTTACGGGCCCGGATCGGACTGCCTGAATATCATCGACCACCTGGATGGAAAGCGGAGAAAAGCCCAGCTGAGTGACATCGTGGGGGGAGTCATTTTGTGCGATGCGCTTGAGCACATCGACTTTGTGATGTCCATGGTTTTACCCTCCGATGTGGATACCACCATTGCCGACCGCTACCAGATGGAGACCATGCTCTCTTATACATCCAAACCCCTCATCTTCGTGACCTATGAATACGGGGGATGTGTGGATTGTGTTGAGATGGCCGAAGCTGTTGCAGGAGGGAGTGCCTCACTGCAAGAAAAGCCGAATATCGCCTGTTATATCAATGTCATCTCCGGCCTGCTGCACAATAAGGATGCCCTCCAGAAGCTGCTCTACCTCTCGTCAAGAAATATCCCGGTTCTTTATATCCCGTCCTCCACGGGGGGGGTGACAAGTCCCATAACCCCGGCCGGTTCACTTGCCATGGACTATGCCGGAGTGCTCGCCGGAGTGGTCCTGTCACAGTTGCAGCGGGAAGGAGCGCCCATTATCATACCAGGAATGGCACCAGGCCAATTGGATATGAGGACTCTGATTTCGACCTACTGCGAGCCGGAAAGAGGGCAGGGGCAGTCCATGGCCCATTTTTATGGATTGCCCATGTTTTCCTTAGGAGGAGCATCGGAAGCCAAGGTCGTGGACCAGCAGGCGGCCGCCGAAGCCTCTCTGACCCTAATGAGCGAAACTCTGGCTGGAGGGAATATCATCCATGACTTGGGGTATCTGGAATCCGGCCTCACTTTTTCCTTCGTCCATCTACTGATCTGCACTGAGATCGTCAGCTGGATCAAAGGATTTCTCAAAGATATACCGGTGGATAAGGAGGCCCTGGCCTTGGATGTCATCGCCGAGAAGGGATTTGATGGGCAGTACTTAGATACAGAGCATACGCGTACCCATTTTCGCGACCGCTGGTATCCCAACCTTTTCGAGAGGAAGACCTATGATGCTTGGGCAAACGATGGGGAAAAAACTTTGCTCCAGAGAGCCGGTGAAAGGGTGGGGAAAATTCTCGAAGGGCATGAGCCGGAGCCCCTTCCGCAAGATATTAAGCATAGGCTTCGTGAAATCGTCTCCCGGGCCATCAGCGGCTGAAATATATATGTCAGGGTTTATTTTTTGATGTAGCCGGGACCACGGACGATGCGTCCGGGCTTGGCTCCAGTATGTATTCCATTCTTGATAACCGTGATTCCGTTGACAAGCACATGATGAACTCCGAGCGAGACCTGATGGGGATTCTCGAAAGTGGCACGGTCTCCGATGGTCTTCTGGTCGAAGACGACGATATCCGCATAATATCCTTCGCGCAGCAGACCTCTCTCACGAATATAAAGACGGTTGGCCACGGCCGATGACATCTTGCGGACGGCTTCTTCCAGCCTCATGGCCCGTTCCTGGCGCACGTATTTACCAAGGATACGGGGATAGGTGCCATAGGAGCGAGGGTGGACAAGTCCTTCTGGATTATCCGGGTCCTCGCCGCCGGCATCTGTGCCGAATTTGATCCAGGGTTGCTGCATCTGCAGCTTGAGGTTGTCCTCAGTCATCATGAAGTAAATGGTGCCGATACCCTGCCGTTCAGAGAGGATCAGGTCGATGGCGGCGTCGATCCAATCCTTGTTCATATCGGTGGCTATCTCGGAGAGCCTTTTGCCAATGTATTTCTGATTTTCCGGTTTGAACAATCCCAGGACCAATACTCCTTCGGGCGTGGCCAGTGATCCGAGGTTCTCCCATTCTGTTTTTTGGTTGAGGATCTCATCGCGGATCCTGGCACGCATATGGGGGTCGGAAAGGTTCTCCAGGAGCTTTCCATCTGCCGAAGCCCAGGGCGGGAGGCAAGCCGTTAGCCCGGTTCCTCCAGCGATATAGGGATACATATCCGCTCCGATGTCCAGACCCTCGTCGCGGGCCGCTTCAATCCGGGCGATAGCCAGAGAGGCCTTATGCCAGTTTCTGCGTCCTGCGGCCTTCAGGTGATAGACCTCCACGGGTACTCCGCCTTTCCTTCCTATCTCGATGGCTTCATCCAGGCCTTCCAGAAATTTATCTGCCTCTGAACGCAGATGGGTGATGTACACTCCGCCATAAGGGGCCATGGCCTTCGACATCTCGATGAGCTCCTCTGTGGTGGCAAAGCTTCCGGGCGGATAGATCAAGGCCGAGGCGATCCCGAACGACCCGTCTTCCATGGCATTCCTCACGAGCTGGCGCATCTCTTCCAATTCTTTGGCCTTAGGATTTCCCATGGCCATACCTTTTACATACATCCGGACCGTTGCTGCCCCGACAAACGATCCAAAGTTCACCGATGAGCCGTGTCTTTCCATCGCTTCCAGCCAGTTATTGAAGCCATGCGGCCCTCCGAAATCTTTGGTCAGACGTCTTGTCTCAGGATCCACGCTTCCCTCTATGGAAAGGGTTTTTTCATTGGCAGGGGCGTTGGTCCATCCCTCGCCCATAATTTCCGTGGTTACTCCCTGGGTGACCTTGCTGATCACCCTGCCGTCTCCTTGGAGCAAGGCTCCTCGCGAGTGACTCTGAATATCTATGAAACCAGGAGCGATGACCAGCCCTTGGGCGTCGATACGCTCTTCAGCTTTAGCCTTCTCGAGGTGCCTTGGGGGGGCAATTTTTACGATGCGGTCCTTTGTGATGCCGATGTCACCGTAGAACCAAGGATTTCCTGTCCCGTCCACAATTCGGCCGTTGAGGATAACCACGTCGTAGCTTGAAGAATCGGATAATTTTGTTCCGAGAAGGGGAATGAAAACGAGGGCAATAACCAGAAAAAAAAGTGCTATTTTCTGTTTTCTCATGATTTCCTCCTGCTAAGATCGCGTTTATGTTATGCCCGAGAAATAATGAACAAGGACCTGCAACAAATAGGGCATTGGTACCTGGTTATTCATAACTCGAGAGCTTATTCCGAAGATTTGCCGTGCTCCATTTAGACAGACATAACTTATAGAGCGTATCCAAGGATTGGATTTTTTGTCGCTCAGAATTAAAAATAAGTCGATATTCAAAGTTTATTCTTTACCAGAGTCCGGTGTCTATGGCAAGAGATGTCAATCGCTCAGCCAGAGCACGTCGCCGCACAGATCCGGATCATGAGACCGGGAAGAAAAGACAGAGAACTCTTCTTTTTCTTTCTCGAGGACCGTGGGGTCTCCATGTCCTGGAAAAATCCTTGTCTTCTCTGGCAGGACGAAAATTTTTTTCCTGAGGGATTCGAGGATATTCCTGAAGTATTCGGGTGTACGGGTCTTTCCTGGCCCCCCAGGAAAAATCGTGTCTCCGGAAAAAAGATCGTCTCCGGTAAGGAAGCAGAGGCTTCCCGGAGTGTGTCCAGGAGTGTGTAGAACTTCGAGAGCGACATTTCCGAATGCGATGATATTCCCGTCCTTCAGAAGCATTTCTGCCCCTACGGCCAAGCTTTCTGCATCAGCCGAATGTGCGCCCACCGGAATAGCCAATTCTTCTTTGAGCCAGTAAAGAGCGCCGGTATGATCCATATGGCAGTGGGTCATCAGGATGCAGACGGGTTTGGTCCTTTCCAGGCGGTCCAATATTTTTTCTGCTTCCCCCGGAGCATCAATCAGAATGCTTTCGCCTGTGGCCTGACAAACGACGATGTAGGCATTGGTGCCATAGGGGGCTGTCTCGATCCGCTCGATCCGGACAAGACCTTCCTTTTTGGCTGTCGTCACTGCCTGATTTTCCTTACAAGAGGCGATAACTTCCCTCTATCCGTTGTGTCGCTAGCCCTCGATTATTTTTCAAAACAGATTATTTAAACCAGGTATCCCGCAGGATTTTGCGGACATATCCCTCTTCCTGCCTGAGTAGCACGCTGTGATCGGCTTCTTCCAGGTATCCCAGGTCTTTCAAACGGTTCAGAATTTGATTGGCTGCTTGAAAAGGAGTCGTTTTTTCTGCGTCGATAATGACCTCGGGTTTTTCGGACTCCTCATAGGGGATGGAGACGCCCGCGACATTCTGTAATTTCCCTTCTTCTGCTTTTTTGAACAAGCCTTTTTTGTCTCTTTTTTTGAGAATTTCAACCGGACAGCTGTGATAGACCTCTACGAACCTTCCGATCGTTTGGCGGCATTCCTGCCTTAGGTCCCGGAAGGGGGATATGGTTACGGCTATAGCAATGACTCCGTTTTCAGTGAGGAGCTCGCATTCAAAGGCAATTCTTCGGATGTTTTTATAAATTTCGTCTTTACTGAAGCCCAGGTTTTTTTCATATTCGCGGCGTATCTGTCCCCCAACCAGCAGGGCCGTCTTCATCTTCAGCATCTTCAGCCGTTCGGATAGTATTCTGGCCGTTTCTTTTTTTCCTGTGAAGGGAAGACCGGTGATCCAAACTGTGAGGCCTTGTTGAGAGCTTTTTATTTTTTTATTTTTGGCCATGAAATTTCACCTTATAAGTAGCATCTTGCTCTATTTATAGCAAGCCGAATCCTCCTTGCGGTTTTTATCCCATAATCAAAGGCCAGTAAAATTTGACGAAGAGTAAAAAGACTATCCAGGACAATACACTGATAACAAGGCCGGGCTTGAGAATGTCCTTTATGGAGAAATAACCTGATGAATAAGCGATGGCATTCGGAGGCGTTCCCACCGGGAGGCAAAAAGCGAGGCCGGCCGGGATGGTGACTACCAGGACCATAAGCTCGGGGGGGAAATTCAAGGTGTTGACGAAGCCGAAGGAGATGGGAACGAGAATAACTACGGCGGCTGCATTGCTGATGAGTTCGGTAACGATTTTGGAAAGGGCTGCCAGGACCATGATGAGCAAAAATGGTGTGATGAGGGAAGATCCGAGAATTTGTGCCGTCAGCCAATCGATGGCATCTGTTTCTGCCAAGGCTTTGCCCAGGGCGATCGCTCCTCCGTACATGATGATAATGCCCCAGTTCACGTAGTCGATGATATCCACCCATTTGGCGATATTCAGCACGAAGACCATGATGGCTGCGGCCAGAGATATGACGGCCAGTCCGATGTGATGGCCTCCGAAGATCCAGAAGAAGATGGTGACCAGAACGAGTGAACCGATTTTCCACTCATCCCTGCTCACGGGGCCGATAATCTGGAGTTCCTGCTTCAACAGCCGGCGTGCGGGAGAAATGTCCTCTATATCGGGCTTGAAAAAAAGCCTTATAATGAAATATGTCGCCACAGTCAGGATTAGCGCAATGGGCACGGCTGCGATAGCCCAGGAAGCGAAGGAGATTTGCCGGTTGTAGGTCTCCCTCAACAATTCCACGGCCAGGGGCGCCCGGGCTCCTCCCAGAAAAGTACCGATTCCTCCCACCACGGCTCCCCATGCCATAGCCAAAAAAAGCGAAATGGCAAAAGAACTTTCTCCCTTTTTCAACTTAAGTGTTTGAGCGATCTCCATGACCACGGGAAACATCATGGCGGCCACGGCATGCTCGGGCATGAAAAGAGATAGAAGCGAACTGGTGACCAGGATGCCGAATACGACGTTTTGTGGGGTTTTATCGAACCGAGTCAAAAAAAGAAGAGCGATCCGTTTAGAGAGACCGGTATGCATTATGGCTCCGGCAAGAATAAACACACCCAGGAGAAAAAAAACAGCGCTGTTCCCGAAAAAGGAGAAGACAAGCTGTTTATCCAGGATTTCGAGAGCCGGCAGGAGGATGATGGCAACCAGGCTCGTGATGGCCAGCGGGATGGGGGTGAGGATCCATAAGGTGATGCAGATGGCGGCCACACCCAAGCACTTCATTCCTGCCTCGCTCAAGCCGACGGGAGGAGGAGTCAAGATGAGGTAGAGACCGAGGACCATGCCCAACAGCAAAAGAAGCTGCTTTGTCCTTTTCAGGGTCGGTCGGGATGATGGTGTTACTGCCATGCCTATTCGTAAGCTATCTACGGTTTATATATTACGAATCCCCAATTGTCAATTGTTTCGGATGCAGCCGGAAGCTTTAACATTGTACGCGGCTATAAAAATTTATAGGAGAAAAGAGCATGGAAGGTCACCGTTTTTAGAGATTCATCGGCAGGATGCCTTTTTTGACAAAGGGAATTTTAGCGTATAGAATGGTTTTTTTTAATTCGAGGAGGGAGAATGAAAGCCTTTAGCCTGTTTGGAATATGCCTCGTACTGGTCTTTGTCCTGTCTAGCTGTGTGGCCGGTCCGAACACGGCCGAGAAAACTCCGAATGAAGAAGGGAAGATCGCGGGATTCTGGAAAGGAATATGGCATGGCCTGATTTCACCTGTTACCTTCATCATTTCCATTTTTACCAAAAACATCCGCTTCTATGAAGTCCACAACAATGGATTCTGGTACAACTTCGGGTTTGTGCTCGGTGCGGGGCTTTTCTTGAGCGGAGGTATTTTTGGCAGAGGCAAATCCAGGAAAAAAAGATAACCTGCATCATTTAAAGAGAATCTCTTGCTCTACCACTACAGCCTATCCGATAGTTAGGCTGATTCGGCTGTGAATTGTCATCTTAAGTACTTCTCTTGAAGGGGTAATCCTCCTTCAGCCAAATTCTCCAGCAATGACCGTTTCTCATCGTATGAGGCAGGAAGCTCTTTAAATTGGAATGCCCGGCCGTTTTGTATAGTGACCGCCTCGGAAGCGAGCTGGATAAAGGGCTCGACCGTATGGGATACCAAAACGATCGTTGCTCCCAGATTGATTTTATCTCTTATCCAACCAAGTATCTCTTTTTGGAAATGTCTATCCATGCCATCCATTGGTTCGTCGAGAAGCGCTTCCGAGAGGTTTCCTACCAGACAAGCTGAAAACACTGCCTGGCGTCTTTGTCCCAAAGATAATTCCCTGACAGTGCGGTGGGCAAGGTGCTGGAGACCAAAAAATTCGAGAGCCATTTTTCCTTTTTCGAGAGATTCTCCCCTGAGCCGGCACACAAGGTTGAGGATTTCCCCGATGGTGGCATAGGGAGACAGGTCAGGGTGTTCCGGTAGATAAACCAGACCTTTTCTGGCCTCGACCTCCTTTTTCCAAAGGTCATGGCCGTTGACGGCGATGGTCCCTGAATCCGGCATTTCAACTCCGGAGGCCAGTTTGAGGAGCGTACTCTTTCCGCAGCCATTAGGGCCTAGGAGCAAGGTAAGGCCCGGATGAAACTCCAGACTTATGGAATGGAGTGTTCGCTCTTTTTTCTCATAAGCAAAGGAAACATCGAAAAAACGAATCATGACCCGCTCCAAGATAAAGGATCCCCTGCCGCAAGATGATGAAGCTCGAGCCACCGGCTGACTTTTTGATGTTTTTCCGAATAAATGGCCACCTTTAAGAATAAAGGCGTCAGAGCCAATAAAAAGAAAGAACTCATGGGAACGAGACTAAGCAGGAGAGCACAAAATGTACCGAAAGACAGAATCTTTCCCGAAGCTCCCATGGGGGAATCGTAGGCTTGTCTGATCGAATATGCTGCATACAGGGCCAGAAAAGGGAGCACGAAGATAAGGGGAATCGAAGCTTTGAAATTCCATAGGCCTATAATGAGCACAAGAGGCAGAGTATGGAAAAAGATAAATAGAGAATCCCAGATCACTCTAGACCTGGCTGACCAAGGCAAAGAGCGGATCCAAGGCCAGGGAGGCCTGCGGGAGGTAAGCATGTTCGTGAAGATCGAGCAAAAGACCATAAGACTTAAGGCGCCGCCGAACCGGATAACACGTTCAGCGAGCTGAGAAGAAACGTCGTTATTGACGAGGAATAGCCGAGCAGCCCCTATGAAAGGAAAGGAGATCAGGTAAGGAAAAAGGAGCCGGAGTTTAAGAGCCCGCCAGTTGATGTTCGCGATAAAAAGCGGTCCTCCGAGAGAATTATGAAACCTGGTTCGTTTTCTCTTTATGGTAAGGGATCCGGATACTCTATCTGCGACTATAAGCAAAATTAATCCTGCGGCCAGGATTCCCCAATCGTTCGATGCGAAACAGATGCCGGAAAAAGCCGCCAGAGGGCTCGTTATCAATTTGTTCCTCACCGGTAGAACACAGAAGCTGCATGATAGACCGGCCAGAGGCAATCCGATGAGATAGGGCACAGCCAAAACCGTATAGAGTTTGGAGGACAGGAAGGCCAGGATGGCCAGAATGACCAAGACCGGGATTTGGGAGATAAATACGGCAATTCCCGCCATGCGCCTCTGGATTGTGCTCTCCGCTGGCAGATGCCGTATCCATCCACCTAGTCCCAAACATATGCGTCGGGCGGCAAATTTGGCAACACTCAGAAAGACGAGAGAGGTGAATAGCCCGCTGAGGAGGAAGCCGCTGTCCAGAACTGAGGCCATTGAGGAGAGAAAAAATTCATATCCCAACACATAATAGAGGGAAAAAAACACGGCGACGAGAGGGATGAAGATTCGAAGGGATACCCGTGTTCCCACATGAAGGTGAAACAGAAAAAAGGATCGCGAAACGTTTCCTCCGCCCTTTATACTCATCAAAAAGCTTATAACAAAGCCGTTCTTTGAAGTCAAACAATGAGGAGCTGTAGAGATATCCGTTCCGTTCATCAGCCAGTTCCAAGCAAAAGCATGATGGTAGTCCAGTAAAATGGATTGTAGATCCTCTTGCGATGATATTTTACTAAACACGCCACTCCTGTGAAGCGCTTGCGGTGCTAAAAATGTATAAAGTGTAAACCTTTTATGATTGACTGCGTCTATATATATGTATGCATCATAAATACAAATAGGAATAAAGCATGTATGAACTAACGCGGAACGAGGAACTGATCCTTCTTTCCATCTGGAAGCTTAAGAACAACGCCTACGGTGTTACTATCCGGGCCGATTTCAAAACCGTCACAGGAAAAGCGCTGAATTACGGCTCCCTCTACAACACGCTATACCGTCTGACACAGAGGGGCTTTGTGAAGACGAGTGAGAGTCTACCCCTCCGAAGGCAGGGCGGAAGGCGGAAAATCCTCTACACCCTTACATCCCGGGGCGAAAAAGCCTTGGCCGAAGCCCAGAAGGTTCAGAAGTTGGCCTGGGGAAAGGTTCCGGATCTTCGCTAATGAGCAAAAAAAATGACACAGCCAGATATCCGACTTCCTAAGATCTTCCGGTGGATCCTCAGCCGGCTTTCACTCTACGAGCACACATTTTCCATCACCGGTGATTATGAAACCGAATATGGGGAGATCCGCCGGACCAGCGGCTTCCTTGGAGCCTCACTTTGGCTTTTTTGGAATACGATCCAGGCCGTTTATTATTACTCATGTCTATCTCTCTATTGGAGTCTTGTCATGTTTAAAAACTATCTGAAGGTAGCTTTGCGCACCATGCAAAGAAACAAGCTGTTCTCCGTCATCAACATCATCGGGCTGGCCATCGGCCTGACCTGTGTGGTCCTCCTGGCGCTATGGATCCAGGACGAGGTGAACTATGACCGGTTCCACAAGGATATCGACCGCATCTACTTGACGGCGGCCCATGTGAAAAAAACGGACCACGAATATATCGACCCGGCCTCGGTCCCTGGAGTCGGACCGCTTCTGGAAGAGGTCTTTCCTGAAATAGAGGAATCTTCCCGCTTCCTTTACGGCCCCCGAACCTATGTCTTCAGGTATGGAGAGAAGGTCTTCACCGAGAGCAGGGTCTATCACGGAGATCCCGAGTCCCTTACCCTGCTCACTTTTTCCCTGATAGCGGGAAATCCGCGAACAGCGCTCCGTGATCCCAACTCCATAGTCTTGTCTGAGCGCACAGCCAAGAAGTATTTCGGGAACGAGGATCCAATGGGGAAAATCATCACCTTGAACAATGAATACCCTATGACGGTTACAGGCATCATGAAGGAGATCCCTGGCAATTCCACATTCCGCTTCGATATGCTGAGTCCCCTTGAATTCCATGCCCGGTTAACGGGAGAAAATCTTGACAGCCTTGATAACGAAAACTATTTCGTTTTTGTCCGTCTGCAGGCGGATGTATCGGTGGAAGCGTTAAACGAAAAAATCAAGAGATTCTATGTGGACAGGTTCGGCAGTGAAGAATACGTTCCCGTCCTTCGCCCCTTTGCCCGGTTCCATCTGCACCGTCTGGACGAAGGAGGGGGCAGCATCATCCAGGTCCGAATGGTGGGATTCATGGCCGCTTTTATTCTCCTTATCGCCTGCATCAACTTCATGAACCTGACGACAGCCCGTTCGGGTAAGAGGTCCAAGGAAATCGGGATGCGGAAGGTCATCGGGGCTTTCCGGAAGGATATCGTCAAGCAGTTCTATTTCGAGACGTCACTGCTCGTCGTGACCGCCATGGCCGCAGCGGCGATCCTGGCCCGGCTGTTGCTTCCCGGCTTCAACAGGCTCTTTATGAAACAGCTGACCCTGAATATCCTGAAGAATCCCGCACCTCTCTGGATCCTTCTGATCGCTTCTTTTGTGACAATTCTCCTGGCGGGGAGCTACCCCGCTCTCATCATGTCTTCCTTCCTGCCGCTCCGTATCATCAAAGGGCTTTCCGGTTCCGCTCTCAAAAGAACCGCTTTCCGGAAGATTCTGGTTGTGGTCCAGTTCACCCTGGCTATCGGACTCATCGCCGGTGCCGCTGGGGTTTATAACCAGCTGACCTACTTACAGAATATGGACCTGGGCTATAGCACTGACAACATTCTCTATTTTTCCAACCGTGGCGAGCTGAAGAGTCGGTATGAAACGTTGAAAAATGAATTTCTCAATGTCCTAGGAGTCGAGAAAGTGACCACATCCGCCAATTATTTCCCCGGCGGCAGGAGCTGTGACTCCACCTGGCAGTGGGAGGGAAAAGACCCCACATTCAAGCCGAGCATCACCTATCTGAGAGTGGACTCTGACTTTCTGGAAACCTTCGACATCCAGCTTCTCGAGGGAAATCCCCTGCGGTCCGAGGATGATTTCACCGGAACATCGGACCGCATCCTGATCAACAAAAAACTCGCCGGAATCATCGGCCGGAAGGATGTCATCGGCATTCGCCTAAGCTATTCGGGCAGGAATTACACGGTTGTGGGAGTGGTGGAGGACATCATCCCCAATCCCAGATGGCGGGTGGATGAGCCGCTGGTGTTTTTTCAGAATCCGAAGCGCTACAACTATATCTATATCAAAATCCGGTCCAAAGACATGATGAAAACCTTGGCAGGTATTCAGGAGATTTTCGAAAGAACAAACCCCGCCTTTCCCTTCGAATACGAATTTATGGATGATTACTTCAGGGAACAGTTCCATTTCGTCCGTAGGACGCGGGCCCTGGTCGCCTACTCTGCGCTGCTTGCGGTGTTTGTCTCCTGCATGGGATTGTTTGGGTTGGCGGCTTTCAACACAGAGCTGCGGATCAAAGAAGTCGGAATCCGCAAAGTGCTGGGATCCTCCATGTCGCGTATCGTTCTGCTGCTCTCAAAGGAGCTCACTTTGCTGGTGCTGTTGTCCAATGCGATTGCCTGGCCCGTCACCTGGTATCTCATCACCCAGTGGGAGAAGGATTTCCTCTACAAGGCTCCGGTGATATTCTGGATATTTCCTGCCGCAGGAGCCATCGCTTTTCTTGTCGCCCTGCTCACGGTGGGCTACCAGGGCGCCAAAGCCGCTGCCTCCAATCCGGTAGACTCACTGCGGTATGAATAAAAAAAAGCACGGTTGGACAGGATTTGCTCCTGATGAGCACTCGGATATCATGACTATGTGCCTTCCAAAGCCTGCGCCGAGATGATCCGCAAGGCTTACGAAGTAGGTTTTCTTCTTTGTCACATATATGGTGGCCAGATGAGAATCATATCCTTTATCGAAAAGCCGATGATCATCGACGGAATCATCGCTCATATTGATCTGACCTTTGAAGCGAACGGCCATACCTGCTTCGTTATGTCCAATAGGAACTATAGAGGGTGACCAAAGAGAGAAGGAGTTGTTGATCCTATCGTTTTGGATATGATACCTTCATTACTAGGAAGTCTGTGGATGGATATTAAAAAAATTTGTGAGGGATTTGGAGTAGGGCAAAAAACGGAATGAAGAGCCTTGGGGGAGGACATAGGAAGGTGATTGAGGGATCAAGATGAAAGGAAAGAGCAAAAAAAGATTTTTAACAACTTTGGCTGGCCCGATGTTCGTATGTGTGTTGTCGGCTGCCGTATTCATGCAGACTGCCGGTGGATCAGATCCAGTTTCCGGTTCATGCACGATGTTCGCCGCATCCTTTGGCGATACCGTGCTGTACGGGAACAATGAAGACTACATTCGTACCCTGACCTACTACTGGGTGAGGCTCCCGGATAAGGACACCTACGGTGGCGTATATCTGGGGCACTACTCCGAGGAGGAGATCCAATCGCGCGGCCTGGATCGCATCTACGCTCAAGGCGGCGTCAACGAAAAGGGACTCGCCTTCGATTACGCCGGCCTGCCGGAAGCCTCGCTTACGCCTCACCCAGAGCTCCCTCCCAAGCAGGACATCATGATGCGGATCCAGCGGTGCTGTGCGACCGTGGATGAGGCCATTACCATGGCCAAAAAGCACAACTGGGGGAGTCATCTAGGCTGGCAGGTGCTGCTGGCGGACGCCACCGGCGATGCGGTCGTCATCAGTGCTGGCAGAGACGGTGAGCTCGCTTTTACCAGGAAGCCACCTGGAGATGGGTATCTTCTGAACACGAATTTCAACAGGGCCGACTCCGAGAGACCCTACCGGGGAGGCTATCCTTGCTGGCGATACGACAAGGCAGACGAGATGCTGAAGAAGATCCAAAACCAGGAGGATCTGACAGTGAAATACTTCCAGTCCATCCTCGATGCCGTCCACGTCGAAGGCCCCTTGGGGAACACGGAGTATTCGAATGTATTCGACCTCAGGAATGGTGTGATCTACCTGAATCACTGGCATCAGTTTGACGAAACGGCCACTATCAATATTGCCGAGGAGATTACCCGGCAGTCCGAATTGGCCCGCCGAGGTGGAAGCACCAGCGATCAGCCCATGCCCCTCCGCATCAAGGATCTCTTCTCCCCTGAAACGATAAAAAAGGCTGAGCAGGAGCACCAGAAATACAAGGACAAAATCAATCGACGGCGATCGTAGCTGTTATTGGTTTTACTTTCGGGTGCGTGAGATTCATCGTGTTGCACTCAAATGGAGGAAAATCCAAGCCGTGCCAGCTCAAATGTTATCTTTAAATTCAGGCTTTTATTTTTTTCCAGTTTTTAATTCTGGTTCTTATGACTTTAACTTCGCCGGTTTTTTCGGAAAAACTCGTATGGTACGTGTTGCCATTTTTAATGAAGAGTGGCGCGAAGGGGAGCTGAGTAGTGTACAGGTAATATCCGTCTGAGCTGAAAATATCATAATCTATCGCTTTGCTATCATCCAGGACGGACTTGAGCTTTTTGACGTAAATCCTTCCCTTGTCATCGACTAGGATTCCATTGAAGAAAGGCCGAGATCGGGGCACGTTCGCCATCTTTTCTATGACATCTTTGGACCATCTCAGTTCAGCAAGGGCTATGTTTTTTTGGAGGGTTTCGATGATTTTATTCTTTTCACGCCGGCCGACAGCATGCTGGGGCTCGTTTTTTTCGATAATGAGGATATTCTCTCCTGACCAGTCTACGCAATATAACTTGTACTCCAGGTTATAGCCATAAATAATCCCTTTGTTTCCCATGGCTGAAAACCTGACATAAGGGGAGTATTCGTGGGAGATTGTAGTTCCCGTCTCGTGGATGGGTATCCCGGGGAATTCGGCGACTTTTTTTATGATCTCTCCATCAGGTCCGATGATCAGCACCCCCATATTATGGATTGACTCAGTTCGTATGCGGCCCGTAACAATGATATTTCCCTCTCCATCCGGAGCGAAATCCATGACAAAAAAGGAGAGAGGAATGCTCTTCCTGTACACGCCTTTTTTGTCGAACACCTGGACTTTCCGCATCTGGATAACATAGATGTTTCCGTTCTTATCAAAGCACAGGGTAACGGGCCTCTCGAATTCGCCGGGTCCCTGTCCTTGCCTTCCGATGGTCTGAAGATGTTTTCCCTGTCCATCGTATTTTTTGATGTTATGAGCCCCAGCGTCCAGAACATAAATGCTGCCCTCATCATCGGCCTTTACATCCCACACCTGGTAAAAAAGGTAGTTTTCATTTGATTCATTTCCGATAACCAGATCTTCTTCCAGATCGAAATTTAATTCTCCATATAGAGGTTCTGGCAGATTTTTGATAACTTTTACTCCCTCTTTGTCATCTCTCTTAGCTGCCTCTTCAACTTGACGTTCGGTGGCGAGAAGGAACCCTAAACTGAGTAAAAGGACGAACACGATGCATACTGAGCTGAGATTCCTCATTTTTTCTCCTCTGCTTTTTTTAACGATCGTGGTGGAAAAAGGGTTTCATGCCCGAAGAGAATGTTCCTTAATTTAAGCTTCCATTCTTTGGCTTGTGCAGGTAAAATCAGGGGAGATATCCGGAGGATTCATCATGGCGAAAATAAAAGTAAGCGTGGAGAAAATCGATGGCTACTGCAACCTTCCAGTCCAGGTGGGGGATTATTTCTACTTGGAGGATTCCAAGCTTTTCGTCCCTGAGGGTCAGTATGTCTGCATCTGGGCCTTGCAGAGCATGATGCCCATCTTTCCGATCTTAGGCGTTCGGGATCGTCTGGAAGATGGACACTGGGTAAAGACGGTGAAAAATTTTGTCTGCCCTGACCCCAAAGGTTTGGTGCACTACCGTTTGGAGGTTGAGGACTAGAGCAGGGAGCCTTTCATGATTCAGGTCGATCTGAGCAAATGCACAGGGTGTAAAAAATGTGAGGTTGCGTGTGCCTTTTTCCATACAGGGAAAATCAGCCGTCATTTGGCCCGGATCAAGGTTCTAAACCTCTATGAAATCGGTATTGATGGTCCTGTGGTGTGCATCCAATGCCGGGAACGCTACTGTATGGTCTGTCCGGAAGAGGCCCTGACCCTAGGATCTCGAGGGCAGGTCATGGTTTCTCCGACCGTGTGTGCACTCTGCAAAGTTTGTGAAAAGGCCTGTCCTATCGGAGCCGTCGAGATATTTGGTGGCATCGTGTATGTATGCGATCTGTGCGGGGGAAAGCCCAAATGCGTAGAGTTCTGTACCGAGGGGGCCATTCGTTTTGTGAGGGAAGACAGGGAAGAGCCCAGTCTTTCTGCGATCAGAGCGAGAACCAAGAAAATGAGTCCGGACCAAAAAAGGCAGTTCTATTTGAGGGAACGAGGAGAGTCCCTCAGAAAAAAATGGACCTCGATACATGCTTGAATACGGGTACGGCGGAAAAATCCTGAGAGTCGATCTCACTGAACGTAAGTTTTGGACCGAATCCCTCGATGCTGGCTGGATTAAACCGGTAATTGGAGGAAGGGCAGCCAATTCGAGGAGACTTTTTGAGGAACTCGATACGGAATGCGACCCTCTGGGTCCGGAAAACATGCTCCTATTCGGCGTGGGCCCTCTGACCGGATCCTTGCTCAATGCATCGGCTTACTACACTGTCACAGCCAAATCGCCGCTTACGGGCATTCTTGGAGACTCGGCTGCAGGAGGGCAGTTCGGCGCCGAGATGAAACTCACCGGGTTCGACCAGATCATCATCACCGGAAAAGCGGATAAGCTCCTCTATCTTTTGGTAAAAAACTCCGGTGTCGAGTTTGTGGATTGTCCTGAATATGCCGGGAAAACGATCATAGAGACCACCGCCGCTATCAGGAAAGAGCAGGGAGAAAGTGCCATCCAGGTAGCGGCCATCGGCCCCGCAGGTGAGAACCTTGTCTCTTTTGCGGCCATCGTATCCAGCGGGAACAGGGTTAACGGGCGTACCGGTATGGGAGCCGTCATGGGATCCAAGAATCTCAAAGCTCTGGCCGTCAGCGGCTCTCAACCGGTAAGGCTCGCCGATCCTCTTGCCTTTCTTGCGGAATGCCGAAAAATCGATCGGGATATTTTGCATCATCCTGAATACAAAAAACGCCATCACCTGGGAACCACCATGCTGATGAAGGACCTGAACAGCATCGGCATTCTTCCCACCCGTCATTTTCAGGATGGAGTCTGCGATTATGTGGACGAAATATCCGGTCAGAGACTAGCCGAAGCTTTTAAGGTCAAGAACAAATCCTGTTTCAACTGCAACGTGCATTGTTCCCGTTATTATAGGTCTGAAGACCAGGAGGCCGAAGGACCCGAGTTCGAGACTCTATGCAGTTTCACTTCCAGGATAGGGAACCAGAGCCTTCCTTTTGCCCTGGAGATGAATGCCTATCTGAATCAGGTCGGCATGGATTCGATATCCACCTCCGAGGTGATCGGCTGGATTATGGAGTGTCAGGAAAAGGGTTTGGTGGATCCAAAGGACTTAGACGGACTGTGCATCAGATGGGGGGAGAAGGAGAAGATCCGGAAGGTCGTGGATATGATCGCTTTTCGCCGCGGTATCGGAGATGAGCTGGCTAATGGAACGAAAAAGCTTGCCCAGCGATTCAGCGAAGAGGCCCAAAAATTGGTTATGCACGTCAAAGGATTGGATATCATCTGCGGCGATCCGCGGGGAATCAAAGCCTACGGATTGACCTATGCCATCGCTTCCAGAGGAGCGGACCACCTTCGGGCCGAACCCTATTTCGAGTTGACAAGCAGAAAGGATGAGGCCAAAAAACGTTTCGGCACGGAAAAAGCGGCAGACAGGCTGGCCGAGGAGGGCAAAGCGGCCTTGGTCAGCTTTTCCGAAAAGATAGCCCTGTTGACTGATTCTTTAACCATGTGCAAGAACATCGGTCTCTGCATGGACATTTTAAGTTTGGAAAGGGCCTCTTCTCTTTTGAAGGCCGGGACGGGTGTGGATTATACTCCCGACTATTTAGAGAGGGTATTGGAAGACGCCATCCGGCTGGATCAAAGCTTCAACAGACGTTTTGGAATGACCAGGGAAGACGATACCCTCCCCGAGAGATTCCGGAAAGAGCCCCTTTCGAGAGGCCCCACAAAAGGATCGACCGTCGATATAAAAAGGATGGTGGACGAGTACTACAGGATTCATGAATGGAGGGACTGACCTCTCGATTGAAGTGAATGACTGAACAGCCGACGCCTGTCAAAGAAAGGGAAACCTTCGCCTCCAATTTCGGGCTGTTGATGACCATGATCGGCGTAGCCGTTGGGCTGGGGGCCGTCTGGCGGTTTCCTTACATGGTCGGGAAATTCGGTGGGGCCGCCTTTGTGCTTTTTTATATGCTGGTGATTTTTTTGGTGGCCATTCCGGCTTTGATGGCCGAATGGATCCTCGGACGGCACACGCGCCGGGGGACATTGGGGGCCTACGAGAGAGGGGGCTTCCCGGGCGGCAAATGGGTGGGGTACTTCCTGTTTTTCGTCGTGTTTTGGGCCACTGGATACTATTCCAATGCTTTGGGATGGGTAGGATTTCATGCTTTGGCTGACGTTGTGAATGCTTTGGGTGCAGATTTGCAGGCCGCATCGATCCTCCCCCCGCAGGAAGGTTTCGACCTCACATCCTTTGGGCTGCAGCTGATGATGACGGCGTTGGTTATCTTCTCCTGCGGGATCGTCCTGGTAAAGGGTCTGCGGAAGGGCATCGAAAAAACCAGCAAGTGGATCGTTCCCACTTTGTTCACTATTTTGATCGTTCTGATCATCCGCTCGGTGACTCTTCACGGTGCAGGAGAAGGTGTCCGATGGTTTATCGGCGGATTCCGCTTCAGCGAGCTCACGCCCTCGGTGATGGCCGCGGCAATGGGAATGGCGTTTTTTTCTATGTCTTTGGGGGGAACATTCATGGTTATTTATGGCTCTTACCTCGATCCCGAAGCGAATATACCGAGGAATGCCGCTTTTACCGGAGTTGCAGCTTCCTCGGCCGGTCTTTTGGCCGGATTGGCGATATTTCCGGCGGTATTTGCCTTTGGTTTGAGCCCCGATTCTGGTCCAGGACTTATCTTTTCGACTTTGCCCCGAACTTTCGAGCTGATGCCTTCCGGCTGGGCGTTCGGTCTTCTCTTTTTCTTGGGGCTTTTCGGAGCGGCCTATCTCTCCGACGTCGCCGCTTTTGAAGTTTTGGTAGGAGGTGTCGTGGATAACAAGGGATTAGGAAGGAAAAAGGCGGTATTTTTGATCTGCATAATCGTCTATATCCTGGCCATCCCTCCCATGATCAATTTCAAGATTTTCGTGCCCTGGGATTTAACCTTTGGATCAGGTATGCAAGCCCTGGGATCTCTTCTTGCCATTATTACTGGAGCCTGGTTCATCAAAAGATATGCATTTTTAAAAGAATTTGGGATCAGAAAGAATTTTTTTCGTGGCTTCCTTTACTGGTGGTTGAGGATTATCGTTCCCGCGGCCATATTCTTTGTGGGTGTCCATTGGATTCTGGAGTCCCTGTTTGACTTAAAATTATTCGGATGATAATCGTCCCGAATTGTCGGGCACTTCCTGGCCCTAGCTCCAACCTAAGGGGAAGGTTGACGTGGGGCGAATCGGCCTTGACTTGGGAATAGTTTCGGTGATAAATCTTATTTGACGAAGAATGCCTGGATTCGATTTAATATAGATTCAGGAGGGATTTCAATGAAGGGGAAGAAAGTGAAAAGAATCGACAGTTTTCTTTTGACAGCGCTTCTTTTTTTTATCGGGTTTACATCTCCGGTTTATTCTTTGGGACAGGATGACGTTCCCTTTACTCTGAAAAACCTTGAAGGCCTGGAACAAACGACATTATCTGTAAACTCCCGGGCGATGTTGGAGAAGCAAGGTTTTGCCGTCAGTCCGGGCCGCGAGAAGGAAATCTGGGATGTTTACATTCAGGCAAAAAAACGAAACCAGCCGATTTTTGTGACCACGGATGCCGTCCTGCATTCCTGCCATATTTTCTTCGATTATCTATTGAGGATTCTGGAAATTGAAAGGCTATACGACCGGGCTGTCGAGCTCACGGACCAGATGATCGTGCTTTCTCAAAATCAGTACGAAGAGGCAAAGAACCCGAATGTGAAGGATGCAGCCCGGTTGAATGCCGGTTTTTTTTCTGTGGCCAAAAAGATATTTTCTCCGGAGTACAAGCCTGGAATGGGCTTGGAGGAACTGGTCGATAAAGAGCTCAACCATATGGAAGCCCATAAAGGAATGGAATTCCGGGCGCTTCTGGCCTATATCGAGAATCCTTCGCTTTACGATACGCCCTACGCCTTCGAAGATTTCAGCCAGTACGTGCCGAGGGGGCATTACACCAGGAATGAAAAATTCGAGAAATATTTCAAAGCTTTGATGTGGTATGGCCGGATCGACTTCAAGCTCAAACCTGGAAAAAAAGAAAAGCCAGTTCTGCATGGGAAGAAGATGACCCTTCAGGCTCTTCTGATCACCGATGCCTTGATGAGTGATCCTCAGACTTATCAATTATGGAAGTCCATCTATGAGCCGACTGTCTATTTCGTGGGGGAAACAGATGACTTATCCGTGGATGATTATGTGAAACTCATTCCTAAAATTTTCTCTGCCCAAGGTTCTGTGGACCGGTATGGAATCGAAGACAGCCTGTCTGCCTTTATCGAGAAAGCGCTGAAACTGAGACCGCCCAAGGTCCTTTCGGGCGCGGCATTCGTGGAGGACGGCGAATTTGCAGACTCGACAAAAGGATTTCGCTTTATGGGCCAAAGGTTCATCCCGGATTCTTATATGTTTCAGGAATTGGTCTTCGGCAGAAAAGGGGATAAGGTCGTTCTCAAATATACAGGACAGGGCAAGCCTTTTACCATGGAGACGATTCCCGTTGTCGGGCAGGCGCGGGCTTTCCCTCGCGGATTGGATATCATGGCGGTGTTGGGTTCCAAACGGGCTCTGGAGATATTGGAGCGAGCAGGGGATACCGAATACACGGAATATTACGAGCAGCTGAATAAGCTGAAACAAGAATTTTCTTCCCTCGAGCCAGAGGAGTGGAAGAAGAACCTCTATTGGAGGTGGATCCATTGTTTGTTTCCTCTGCTGGAGGAGGTGCATGAGAGGAACGTGCCCCAATCCATGAAGAATAATTCCTGGCTGGATAAAGAACTCCAAACGGCTCTCGGTTCCTGGACCGAACTCAGGCATGACACAATCCTGTATGCTAAACAGAGCTATACCATGCTGACTAGTGCGGCGCAGCCTCTCCCAGAACTTACCTACGGTTATGTGGAACCCTATCCAGAGGTCTACCGGAGGATTCAGGAGATGATGGAGGATTTGAGAAAAAATCTGATCGACCTAGGCATTTCCATCTCCGGGATTACAGAAAAACTGCAGAGCTTCGAGCAGACTTTGGAGAGACTGGCTCTCATTTCGGAGAAGGAACTGGATGGAACAGAACGGGATGAAGAAGAATATGAGCTCATCTGGAATATCGGCGCCAATCTGGCCTCGCTCAAGCAGTTTCCTCCGGATGTGATGGAGAAAATCACTTCGGGAACAGACGAAAGAATGGACCTCATCGCCGACGTTCACACGGATATCAACACCGAACAGGTATTGGAAGAGGGCGTAGGATCTCCATTCAACCTGTATATCATCATCCGGGATTCGAAGGGAGGAAGGCTGTGCCGCGGAAGCGTATTTTCTTATTATGAATTCAAGCACCCTATGGATGACCGCCTGACAGATGAGCAGTGGCAGAAAATGGGAGAGGAAAGAGGAAGGCCCGATCAGCCAACGTGGACAAAGAGTTTTATCCTCGAATTTTAGCCAATAGATTAATTTTTCACATCCATGATTCTTTAAATATTCTCCTGTGCTCGTCCGGAGAATTTGATGTGCTCCTTCCGATGGAAAAGGATATCGACCGCAATTTTGAGGAAGATCAAAACGACCAACACCATGGATGGCAGCTTGAAAAGAACAGAAAACCAGGCACCGAAGATGATTGTCAGATGCATGATGAATACACGCTTATAAGGTTGGAAAAATAGATCGCTGTACGTGACTTTCCGGTATTCGTCGTTTTTGATGAAATGCACATAGGTAGAAATTCCGTGGCTGACGAAAAGGGAGAGAATAGCGGGAAGGAAATTCTTGAATGAAGGGAGGTTTGTTCCGAAGAAGGAAAACACAAAGGCCGCGTGACCAAATGTGAATATTCCAAAATGCGCGATAAAAAATCCGATAAGAAAGAATCTCTGGGGGATAAGGTTCGATTTGGAACTGGTTGTAAACTTGGTGGGGTCTATTCTTCCTTGCGCCAAGGACATTTTTAAAATATTGTAAAAACCGACAATGACATTCTCTGACCAGTAGAGAACGAGGATGGATGAGACGTCCCAACCGAAAAAGAAGACCCCGAGAAGTGGAACCAGATTAGACAGAATTAATGATGCGATGGAAATCCTGAACATCGGTTCTATCCTAGTGAAATCCTCGCTGATGGTCAAATAATCGAGAAGAATCTATTCTCTTTTGTGAGGGCCGGACTGTTAAGCTGGCTCCGGATAACCCTAGCCGACGTCAGGGAGGATCTTGTCTCTGCATCCCATATTGCTCAGTTATTGAAAAACGACCTTTTTTTAGGGAAAAGCCGATTTCTAAGGTATGTCAGAACGCCCGAAGTTCTTCTTCAGCTCTGATTTAAAGCCATCAGAATTTTGGAGATGCGTGTAATCGGCTTGCATTTTCGTTCATTTTTTATTATCAAGAAAGCATGAGAAAAAATGCGATGTTAAAAATTTCGGTTTTGTCTCTATTGGTTCTTTCGCTTTATACCATTTCACCTTGTGTACTTCCTCAGCAGCAAGAAGCGATAGCGATCGAACAGGTTGCAGGTGACGTGTATTGTCTTTATGGAGCAGGCGGTAATATCGGCATTTTGAAGGGGAAAGACGGCCTTCTTCTGGTCGATGCCTCTTATGCTAAAACGGCCAATCAAGTGCTGGATGAAATCAGCCGGTTCAGCCCCCTGCCCGTACAGTATTTAGTTCTTACCCATTATCATGGCGATCATACCGGTGGAAACCCGATTATCGGAAAAAACGCCCAGATTGTAAGCCACGAAAACTGCAAGGCTTCCATGTTGAGAAATCTGAAACCCGAAGAAACGCGCGAAAGTATTGGCGCTCCGCAGGAGACCTTCGAAGGGGAGATGACGATTCGCTCGGGCGACGAGACGGTGAAGCTGGTCCATATGGGACCAGGCCATACATCAGGAGATACGGTCGTTATTTTCGAACGGGCCAAGGTAATACATGCCGGAGATCTGTTCTTTCACGGAATCCCTCCCTACATCGATGTCGAAGATGGCTCGAATACTGAAAATTGGGTGGCCATTATCGGAAAGCTGGGTGAAAAATATCCCGATTATCAGGTGATTCCCGGACATGGTGGGGTTGCCAGTATGAAGGAATTCGTGGAATTTGCCGATTACCTGAGGTATCTAAGGAAAAAAGTTGGTGAAGCTATCGAAGCAGGAATGACGAGGGAAGAGGCCCAGGAAAGTATCGACTTCTCGAAATTCAGCCACATCCAGGACCAGGGTCAATTCCTGACCAAGAAAGAGAATGTCGGTTGGGTCTATGACGAGATGACCCGGGAGAAAAAATAGAGCCGCTATTATTCAAATTCTTCGCTACCCTCGAGCCGTAATGTGGCAAATCCCCGCTGCCGGCAGGCCTCGTAGGCCACGATGGCCACGGCGTTGGACAGATTGAGGGAGCGGGCATCTTCTTTCATCGGAATCCGGTAGCATTTATGCCGGTATTTTTGCAGAACAGGTCCTGGTAATCCCGCGGTCTCCTTCCCGAAAATCAAAAACACTTCTCCGGAAAAATCGATGTGATCATAGTTTCGAGAGGCCTTTTTGGTGATAAAATTGAGATTCTTGACTTCATGCCTGTCAAGGAATTCTTCCAGGCTTTGGTAGTAAACGATCTCTATCAGATGCCAGTAATCCAATCCAGCCCGCTTGAGATGCCTATCTCTGACTGAGAAACCGAGAGGTTTGATCAAGTGGAGCTTGGCTCCCACTGCACCGCAGGTCCGGGCAATGTTGCCGGTGTTTTGGGGGATCTCTGGCTGGAAAAGCACCACATTCAGATCGGACATGCATCTACCTCTCACAAGCTATCATATATCAAACAAATGGCGATGATAAGCTGAAAATGGGCCTGAACTGTCCTTGAAGCTATTTTCGAAGTGAGAGGAATTCATCAAAAAGAAAAAGGGGATCGGTCCCAGTAGGCTCGCAACATGTCCCGGTGTTTCTTACGTTTACTTAAGGAATCATTAAGTTGAACTCCTGAAACCAATCGGCCATACTGGTATCTTACTATGCGAAGGAGTTCAAAATGAGAATCCGATTCATTCAAGTATTATGTGCGATGAGCCTTCTTCTTTTCTATTTTACACCTTCTTTTTCGGATTCTGATCCCACGATTTTTCAAATTCCTCGAATCGAAGGCTTGAAGGTAGACGGTGCTATGAACGATTGGGCCTCACAGGGATTTCGTGTCGATATACTCACAGGGCCCGATGGCCAGACTTTACATGTCGATGATTTTGACGTGAGATTTCGCTTGGGTTGGAATAAAAAAGGGCTTTTTGTGTTGGCAACGGTCTTGGATGATAGGCCGGCCGAGAGTGACAATCTTTCCCGTTTGTGGAGAAATGACTGTATCGAGATTTCTATGGCCGAGAGTTTGGGGGGCTCCAACATGTACATGTTGGCCATCGCTCCGGGGGCTGATCCGAAGTTCGGCGAGCCAAGAACCAGATTCTACGATTGGCGAGCTGAGAACGCCAGAATGCACGAGGCATCATTCGAAACATCTTGCCGAACCATCGAAGGGGGATATGTCTTGGAAGCCATGTTAGCCTGGAAAAACCTGAACTTTGTGCCCCATCCAGGTCTAAATTTTGGTTTCCAATTTGTGGCAAATGACGATGACGGTCAAAGTCCTGCCTTCCGAGTGGCGTGGTTTCCAGCTATAACTCCGGCAGACTCCACCAAAATGTATCGTCTTACCTTATCTGAGATGACGAGTGATCCGGTGCTCCTGCGCGTCGACAGAAATATTAGCAAGGCTCAGTATGCCATCACAGTCCAGGGAGCCAAAGAGCTGGCTGAGAAAAGAGTTAGCCTTATTTCTGGCAAAAAGAAATTGGCCCAAAAAAATTTTTCCGGAGGCACCGGACGAGCATATGCCAGCTTCAGCTTGAGTGGACAGAGATTCGGCGATGACTGGCCCGAACTCAGCATCGAGGTTTCCGGAGAAGAAATCATGAAGTTCGATGAGATTCCTAAGCTGGAATTTATCCTCGAGCGATATATTCAGGAAGCCGGAGGACAGAAGGCCTTTCAAAGGCTGACTTCCCGTTCAGTCGAAGGTGTTTATGTAGTGAATCATCAGAAAGCCTTGCCGTTTGAGGCGGCGGCAATGGTTCCTGGCAAGTGGACCATGAGCCTACATAATGCTGGAATAATCGAAAGGAATGGTTATGATGGGACTGTTGGGTGGATTCAAACCGCGGATCGCATCCAGCGGGCTGACCATCTGGGCCGGTCGATTCTGGGCTGGTGGCTGAATCCACGGGGGCCTATCGAGCTTCAGAAATATTTTCCAAATATGGTGCTGAAGAGAAAAAAAACAGAGGCTGAGAACACAACCTATGTCATCGAGTCCAGCGGAGCGGATGGCGAAAAACATACGCTAGAGTTTGATGCAGAGACCGGATTGTTGAGCCAAGTCGATGACAGGTGGTCTTTTAAAGACTACCGAGGTGTCGACGGTATTCGACTTCCTCACCGGGTCATCGTTAATAGAGAGGGGGGTATGAATATTTTTGAGATGAGTGATTTGAAAGGTAATATCGAAGTCGATGAGCGCCTCTTTGCTGTGCCCGAGGCAGAAAAAGTTTTTGCCAAGGCGTTTGAGGGCCTCGATGATCCCAAGGTTCTTGCGATGCTTAAAATGGAAGATTTGACCTATCATCATGGTGAAATGAACATACCCTGCAGGGATGGCCGCTTCCTTTACGACCTTATCCTCCGAAACGGCTATAAACGGGGCCTGGAAATCGGCACCTACAACGGCTATTCCACGCTGTGGTTCGGACTGGCTTTTAAAAAGACAGGGGGAAAGGTTTTCACCATCGAGATCGAACCCGGTCCGGCATATGAAGCCCGAAGGAATTTCACCAAGGCCGGCCTGGATGATGTGATCGATTCGCGGATCAACGATGCATTTGAAGAGATAGCAAGGATAGAGGGGAAATTCGATTTCATTTTTATCGATGCGAACAAGGAAGATTATGGAAAATTTTTCCAGATACTAAGGGACCGGATTATTCCTGGTGGAGCGCTTGTGGCGCATAACGTGGCCAATTATGCTCAAGATATGAAGGATTTTCTTGAGGCCATTCAAAATGATCCTGATTTCGGAACCACATTCCATCCGATCAGTGAAGAAGGCCTATCAGTCAGTATCAAACGCCATCATGATTGAAGCTGGAACACCTAAAAACGATAAATAAGATCGATGAGGCTTGTCATGGATTATCTTTTCCTCCCTGGGCTTGGCTTAGCCAGATCAGAGAAGCCGAGGAGCCATGCCCTTTCGGTCGCAGGATACGTCGCGGAAAATGGGGGCGTTGAAGGAAGTGAACTTGGCAAGGGGAAAGCTCTTGGGGCCTGTATGATATGTGTGTTAAGATAGGCTGCAGTTTTTTGAAGAGCTTTGAATTGGCGAGAGCATCATGCATATACTGGTGATCGAGGATGAACCTAAGGTAGCACGGGCTTTAATGGAGGGCTTGGAAGGTGAACGGTATCAAGTGACCGTGGCGGTTAATGGAGAGGAAGGATACTTCCTGGCCACCACACAAGCCTTTGATCTCATCGTACTCGATCTAATGCTCCCCGGAAGGGATGGCATCGAAATCCTGTCGGCCCTGCGGCAGCAAGGGTGTCAGACCCCGGTGCTCATTCTCACCGCCCGGGATACCGTCGAAGAAAGGGTTCTCGGATTGGATACAGGAGCGGACGATTACCTGGTCAAGCCATTCGCCTTTCCGGAGCTGCTGGCGCGCATTCGAGCCTTGACCCGGCGCGGCCGGGCCGAACAGGCGCTGAGATTGAAGATTGCGGATCTGGAGATGGATTGTGTGACCAGAAAGGTCACCCGCAGGGACAAACCTATTGAGCTGACAGGAAAAGAATTCGAGCTTCTCGAGTACCTGCTCCGCCATCAAGGACATGTCGTGTCCCGGGAGATGCTGGCCCGCGATGTCTGGCAATCCGTCGATAGGGCGACCCCTTTGGATAATGTTATCGATGTCCACATTGCCAGGCTGCGTCAAAAGATAGATGTGCCTTTTAAAAAGAAGCTGTTGAAGACGGTTCGAGGCGTAGGGTTCGTTTTGAAGGTGGGAGAAGGATGAGCCTGAAAAATCCGAACATCCGTATTCAGCTTGTCCTGTGGAATGCGGTGGTCCTTTTGTTCATTCTCAGTTCGGTATTTTTTGGTATCTATATTCTTATGCAGAATAAACTGGAATCCATGGTGAGAGGCAAGCTGGATGATGGTTTTCAAACGTTGGAAGACGTTGTCCTTAATTCAGAAGGGGATATCTGTGACTTTTATCATCTGGGTCAAGATATCCTTTTTCAAATCCTAAAAGATGATAAGCCGGTGTACCAAACAGAGGCCTGGACAGAGGCCGGCTGGACAGCCAAGATCCAAAAAGACCAGATCGATCCAATCGGGACATGGAAGACCGATGATAACCGTGTGTTCAAATTGAAAAAAGGAGAAGTGCCCGAATACGGTTTTGAGATCCTTTATGCTTTCGATGCCACTGACACCAGCGAAAGTAAAAAAAGTTTGGCCGCGATTTTATTAGCCGGGATTCCTGTGGCATTTCTGCTTGCCCTCGGGGGAGGATTATTTCTGGCTGGACGGGCCCTTTTGCCTGTCAAGACTATCACCCGAAAAGCCAAACAGATTACGGCCGAAAGCCTTTCAGAACGCCTGCCTGTTCAGAATCCTCATGACGAAATCGGCCATCTCACCGCTGTCTTCAACGACACGCTGGCCCGGCTCGAGAATTCGTTCGAACAACTCCGCCGTTTCACGGCCGATGCTTCCCATGAACTGAGGACTCCTCTGACCTCCATCCGCAGTGTCGGGGAGGTCGCCCTACAAAAACCAATGGATAAAAAGTCCAGTCAAGAAGCCATCGGAAGCATGCTGGAAGAAACCGAGAGGCTGACGCGTCTGGTGGACAACCTTTTAATCCTGGCAAGAGGGGATGCCGGAAAAACTAAGCTTGTGACGCGTTCCTTGGATATAAACGTCTTGGTCAAGGAAGTCGTCGAAGAACTTCGCGTTCTTGCAGAGGAAAAAAATCAAACCCTGTCCGCCTCTTTCCGCGCACCTGTTATGGCCTTGTCCGATGAACAAACGCTGCGCCTGGCGGTATCCAACACCCTCCATAATGCCATCCGGTATACCCCAAAAGGGGGAGGGGTGGAGATTTCGACAGGATCGGCAGAGAACGGAAAAGTCGTTATCGATATCGTCGACAACGGACCGGGGATTCCGAAGAGCGAGCGGTCCAAGGTATTCGAGCGGTTTTACAGGATCGATAAGGCAAGATCGCGGGCAGAGGGGGGCGCCGGTCTGGGGCTGGCTATAGCCAGGTGGGCTGTAGAGGTTAACGGAGGGGCTATCGCCTTTCTGGATAAGAAGGGGCAAGGGACATACTGCCGCATCGTCCTGCCTGCCTTAAATTCGTGATCTCCTTCCGCTCTAGCCGTCCGGTCGCGGATTTTGTGAATCTTGAGCAAATTGTTTTGACTCTATAGACGGAGAATGCTATCTTAGTCTACAGGGCTTTGATACGGATTATAAAATTCCTGAGAGTCCTTTTGGCTGAACGGCCTAAAATTCAATAACGAGGAAAGTAAACATGAAATCTGAAAAGAGATATATCTATATGATTATCCGGATGGCCGGCTTAATGGTCATGGCGCTCTGGCTGTTGCTGCCTTTACGAGCTGAGCCTCAAGAAGATAGTGGAGAAATGAGGTCGGGCCAGGAAATTTTTCTGTCATCCTGTGCAGCCTGCCATGGAGCGGATGGAAAGGGGCAATCCCAGAGCCGGGTCGGTTTTGACGTTCCCTTTCCTGATTTCTCGGACTGCAATTTTGCGACCAGGGAACCGGATGCTGACTGGGCAGCGATCGTTTTCCAGGGCGGACCGGTTCGGGGGTTTTCCCGTTTGATGCCAGCCTTCGGAGGGGTCCTGACCTTGGAGGAGATCGCCAAGGCGGTCGGGTATATAAGGTCATTCTGCCCGGATAATAGCTGGCCGCGAGGAGACCTCAACCTGCCCCGGCCGATCATGACAGAAAAAGCTTTTCCCGAAGATGAGGCGGTCATCAATTTCTCTGTCGGAGAAAAGCTTGATTCCATCTCAGGAGAATTCGTATATGAACAAAGATTCGGAGCCAGGAATCAGCTTGAGATGGTCGTCCCTTTTGGGTGGCGAGAAATGGCGCTGCCGGGTGAAAATGGGGATGCCACCGACTGGACATCCAATTTAGGAGATGTGGCTTTGGGTATGAAACGAGTTCTGTTTCATAGCATGGAATCCGGATCTATATTTAGTGCTGCCGCTGAAATCGTCCTTCCTACAGGCGATGATGCGGCAGGTTTCGGCAAAGGGACCTTTGTCTTCGAGCCCTTTTTCTCTTACGGACAGATTCTTCCCTCGGATTTTTTTCTCCATTCCCAGTTGGGATTTGAGATTCCCTTTCAGAAAAGCAAAGCGGAGAATGAAGCCTTTCTGCGCCTTGCTCTAGGGCGGACGTTCACCACCGGTGGGTGGTGGGGCCGTGCTTGGTCACCTATGCTCGAGGTGCTGGCTTCCCGTGAGCTGGTCTCCGGCGAGGACATCGCATTGGACCTTCTGCCTCAAATCCAGGTGACTTTGAATGCCAGGCAGCATGTCATGTTGAATGTCGGTGTTCGCATTCCTGTGACAGACGCTTCGAGCCGAAATTTTCAGGTGATGGTTTATCTGCTCTGGGATTGGTTCGATGGCGGATTTTTTGAAGGGTGGTAAACAATGGAATATAAGCGGATACTTTCAATTTTTTTGGGTTCATTAATATTATCGACCGCGGCGGCGGCGCAGATACCGCAACTTTTCCTCACCTCTGACCGCTGCATATCCTGCCATAACGGTCTGGTGACGCCGGAAGGAGAAGATATCTCTTTTGGTGTGAATTGGCGTGCGTCCATGATGGCAAATTCTTCGCGGGATCCCTACTGGCAGGCAGCGATAAGGCGGGAAACTTTGGTGCATCCTTCAGTGGAAAGTGCGATTCAGCATGAATGTGCGGCCTGTCATATGCCGATGAGCCGCTATCTGGCTAAGGTAAGCGGCACTCAAGCCAAGGTCTTTGCCAATTTTCCCGTTATTCGCGCAGCGACACCCGCCGCTCAGCTCGCAGCCGATGGGGTATCCTGTTCCATGTGCCATCAGATCCGGAAAGACAAGTTGGGCACCGAAGAGAGTTTCACGGCTGGATTTGTGGTGGACACTAAGACGTCTCTCGGTCAAAGAGAGATTTTCGGGCCTTATGATGTGGATAAAGGGAGACAATCGCTGATGCGCTCCTCGGCCCAGTTCATTCCTCACCAAGCTCTCCATA
This sequence comes from uncultured Eubacteriales bacterium, assembly GCA_964400735.1. Lineage (GTDB taxonomy): Bacteria > Acidobacteriota > Aminicenantia > Aminicenantales > Aminicenantaceae > CAYNVQ01. Next base: position 174,832 of record CAYNVQ010000005.1, read on the forward strand.
TCCAGAGCTCGGAACTTTGCGCTTCCTGCCACACTTTGTACACCCATGCCTTCAATGAAAAGGGAGAGGTGATAGGTGAACTTCCCGAACAGGTCCCCTACCTGGAGTGGAAGCACAGCGCTTACAAAGATAAACAAAACTGCCAGTTCTGCCATATGCCGGTCGTAGAAGGCAAAACCCATATCACGGCGATTGTAGGAAAGGACAGAGAAGAAGTATCCCGGCATGTTTTTAGAGGGGGCAACTTTTTTATACCAGAGATTCTCAATCGCCACCGGGATGAGCTGGGAGTGGCCGCCCAGCCTCAGGAACTTAACGTCACCTCATTCCGGACGGCAGAACGCTTACAATCTTACACAGCGAAGTTAGAGCTGAAGAGTGTAGACATCAAGGAAGAACATCTAGAGGCCAAGGTGATCATCACCAACCTAGCTGGCCACAAGCTCCCATCAGCCTATCCGTCGAGGCGGGTTTGGATTCATTTGGCGGTCTACGATGGAAACGACGAAATCGTTTTCGAGTCGGGCCGGTTCAATCAAGATGGGTCCATTCAGGGTAATGACAATGACACCGATCCCGATCGATATGAGCCCCATTACAATGTAATTGTCAGTCCTGACCAAGTCCAGATCTACGAAGGGATCCTGGCTGCGCCTGAAGAAAAGGTGACCACCGTTCTATTGAGCGCGGTCCAATATATCAAAGATAACCGCTTACTGCCGGATGGCTTTGACAAAACCACAGCGGAGGAGGATATCTCTGTAAAAGGCTCCGCCGCTGAAGACGGCGATTTTGCCGGAGGGGGCGACGCCCTGAGCTTTCGGGTGCCGGTCCGAGGGCACCGAGGGCCTTTCCGCGTCGAATCCGAACTCTGGTACCAGCCCATCTCCTACCGCTGGGCCCATAATCTCGAGCAGCAGAGTGCAGCGGAAATCGACCGCTTCATTTCCTACTACAACGAATTTTCTAAGGCTTCAGGCATCGTCCTGGCTTCGGACAAAATCGTGGTGAAAGAGTGAATAATGTTGCTTGGCTGCGCTAACTTCCTCATTATAAAGAAGATCAGGATAAATGCCTTATTGTTTTTGCCTTTAAACTGCTCATTTTTCCTATGAAATGGAGAGTGTAAGATTTCCTTGGTTCTCGCAATTCATGAATCTCGTTTGTTTTTTCTATTTTTCTGTGTACTGCTTTAACGCCAAGCTCATTTTTTATTTTTTCGACAAAATCCTTACTGCCTATGGCAATGCTCTCCGTCCAACAACTATCCCTTGCCAAATTACCTTTATGAAGTGAATCTTCTATCTGTTTTATGTAATTTTCTTTAAGCTTTTGTTCGCTTTCAACACAGAGTAATTCTTGTAATTTCAATTTATTTATTAGCCTGTATCGCTTTCGATTACTCAAGATTTCGTTGTATCCTGTAAAAGGCCAGTCTGCAGGGTGGTTCACTACTCTAGCCCTTACCATATTTAAATCAATATATACCATACATTGATGAAGGTGTTTTTCGCCTTGGATGGCAGTTGCATGATAGTGATCTTCCCAGAATGCACCTCTACGTCCTTTTCTCTGATTGTATTCTCTTGCAGTTCTGCTTGCCACAAGAAGTATCGACCTAGGAATCACATATTTCCTGCCATCATCGTAAACGAGCAAATGGATATGGTTCGAAGTAATGGTATAGTTTAAGATGATCAAACCGTATCTTTTTTTTGCTTCGAACAACCACTGGACCCATCTCTTTCGATCCTTGGAGAATTTTAGTAAAAAGTCTCTATTATGGCACCTCTGTGTGAGATGCCATATGTTCCCCGGTATATGATACAATTTTGCTCGTGCCAATTTGACCTCTCTTTTAAAGGGACGATTTTGCAGCCGAAAATTCTCATCTAAGCCGAATAAAGAAGGTATAAGATTTGGATTTTGTTTATATTCTAGAAGTTCTGGCAGCCAAGCAAGAATATGAACTGGCAGCCAAGCAAGAATATGCAAGCCAGAATATGCAACAGCCGTTATTTTTTAAACGGAGCTTGACATGACGACATCTGTCGTCTATTATGGACGACAAATGTCGTTGATTGGAGATCGTAATGACTAAAATGATCAAATATTATAACTTAGCGTGCTTTCTATTATTTATATTTTGTCTCCTGACTTGCTGCGGCCCGAAACAAGACGAGGTGGAAGCTAAGCTATTTTCTCTTAAAAAAGTCCTGACGATAGATACAGAGGACAATAAAACAGCGGAAATGGGGCTGACCGATATCAGGCATTTCGATATCGACTCAGAAGGGAGAGTATTCATTGCCAATCTGAAAGCAAAAGAAAGTTACATTTTCATATTGAATAGAGATGGCAGCCTCCTATCTGTGTTCGGAAGAAATGGGCAAGGGCCAGGAGAACTTCAATCCCCGATGGAATTAATCGTCTCAAATCAGGATGAGATATTTATTACGGATAGGGGAAAGGCAGTCGTGTTCAGCAACACCGGTCAGTTCATAAAAGAATATCGCATTGACAGCGATTACCAGAAAATTATCCCCTTGGCTAGAGATAGGTACTTGGCCATAGCCGTGAAGCTGAACGAAGACTTATCCCAGACTTTTCAGGTGATACTATGTTCATCTGGGTTCAAAGAACTCAAAACTCTGGATAGTTCAAAAATCGAGAGCTTTAAAAAAGCCGTCAAAGTCAATATCATTCCTACGCTCGTATATTGGGAGAGCTCGGATAGCCATATCTATACGGGGAATACGGATGAATATGAAATCCGAGTGTTCGATTTTGACGGACAACTGATAAGAACTATTAGAAAAGAATACGATGCTGTGACATTGTCTAGTGAAGATAAAGAAAAATATGAACAGCAATTACAGAGATATCCCCCCGAAATAAGGGAGAGTTTTTACATCCCTGATGCGTTCCCTCCGTTTAGAAACATCGTTGCAATGGGCGACAAGTGGTTGTTTGTACAAACCTATGAAGAGTCAAATGAAGGAAGTCCTCTGTATGATATTTTTAACGAAAAAGGAGAATTCATCGGCAGGACTGAATTCGAAGGGTATCAAGTGAAATTCAAAGAGAATCGCGTCTACTGCCTCAAGCAAAAAGAGAACGGATACAAAGAATTGATTGTATACCAGATGACATGGGATAAATGATCCTAGCCTGGGAGCCGTTCTTTTATCTGCTTATGTTTGGTATACTGGTTGCCATAGGTGTTACCTGGAGGTGCCCTACCTGCTGTGCCTTCCTGGGCAGCCCCTTCAACATCCGCTTTTGCCCGCGCTGCGGTATCAGCTTTATCGATAAATAATCCGGGCTAGAAGCTTCAGCTGTTCTTGATGCGAAGATGAGCTTTCAGACACAAGGATGACAGAGATAAAAATATATCTAGTATCGCGACTTTTAATATCCGGAAAACTGATTCTGAAATTCTGTGGGATTTATAATGCCGAAGAGGGGATTCGATAACATATGATTTAATAATTCAATTAAAATCAAGTATTTATGACGTATGTTATTTATAATAAAAAAAATCATGCTTTGAATTGGTTTAAACTGTTTTAAGTTATTTTGAGACTTTTTGCACCCAGATGGTCCCAAAATGGTCCCAACTGACTTTAGCAGCCGCTCAAGATTATATTGATAAACACAAAGGACATTCTCTGAAGTGCAATCTTGAAGAATTGTACAGGGAGGAACTTCTCCAATTTTCATTGACGCAGTATCTTCCCTGTGTTATTATCATCTATGTTAGAATTGAAGAGACCCACCCATTGGTAAAAACAGAACAAAATCATAAGGGATCAAGGAAAATTTTAACAAGAAAACACGGAATTCCTCCCTCAAAAAAAACTTTTACATAAAAAGGAAACCAGAATGAATATTTACGTAGGCAATTTATTACGGGAAGCCACTGAAGACGATTTACGACAGGCTTTTGAAGCATTCGGTCAGGTCACCTCTGTTAAAATCATCACAGATAGATACACCGGCGATTCGAGAGGATTCGGATTTGTAGAGATGCCCAACCATCAAGAAGCAAAGTCAGCTATTTCAGGGCTTGATGGGAAAGACTTGAAGGGGCGTACTCTTAAGGTCAACGAGGCTCGTCCTCGTGATGACCGCGGAGGTGGATTTGGAGGTAAAAGACGCTTCTGATAAGCGGCACTCGGATTTTCAGGAGCATAGTCAGATTTTGAATCAAAACATACTGAGAGAGCATTAGGTTTGTCCATTTGTACCTAAAAATTCGTGATATCTAGTATTCCGGTTAAAAGACCGAAAAATTCTGTTCGATTACCAGCCTCCCTTGATATGTAGAGAGAGCCTAAGTGGAAAAAGACAAAACTCGCCAGTTCATTTTAAAAGGAAGGAAACAAGGTTATCTTTTTTTTGAAAGAGTAGAGAAATCCTTCCGAGATGCTTTGAATACTGGAGAGAGTTTTGATGATTTGTTAAATTCTATAGATCTCCCTAGGATAAAAATACTCAGTAAAAACAGCAAAGTTCTTCCTAAAAAAGAAAAGAGCGACTTTGTTTCTTACAAAGATCTGGAAAAAACCACAGATCCTGTGAAGCTCTATTTTAGGGATATGGGCAATATCCCGCTCTTAAAACGGGAAGAAGAGATCGCAATTGCAAGGGAAATTGAAAGAGGCGAAAAGACTACGGTCAAGGCTATTTCCAAAACTCAATTTGTACTCACAAAAGTTCTTTCGCTAGAAGAGAAGATAAGAGAGAAGCCGGAAATTTTCGAGAAAATTTTTGACTTTAGCAAGAATAATGGCGCAAAGGGAAATCCGGAAGAAAAAATATTAGAGGTTACAGATAAAATCAAGGAAATCGGAGAGATGAATTCCCGACTGGAGAGCATCCCTCCAAGGAATAAAAATGATTTCGCACAGAAGCGTCTCATAGTCAAAATGAGCCGTCTCATCAGAGGACTTAATATCCATAATAGATACAGAGAAATGATTATCGAGGATCTTAAGGATAGACTTGAAGCTATAGACAAAGCAGAAAAAACAAAAAGAGAGCTGAATAAATCAATTTCTCAAGTTGCAGTTAAAAAAGAAAAAGAGAAACTGAAAAAGAGTATTCGAGAAATCAACAAGCTTCAGAGGCTATTTCATAAAGAGATCGGACTTGATTCTCAGGGTTTAAGGAAAACACTATGTGCCATCTCTGAAGGAAAGAAAATCAGCGATCAAGCGAAAAAAGAGCTTATCTCAGCTAACTTAAGATTAGTGGTCTCCATTGCCAAGAAGTACAGCAACTACGGACTCCAGTTTCTTGATTTAATTCAGGAAGGAAACATGGGCCTAATAACAGCAGTAGATAAATTTGATTACAAAAGAGGGTATAAATTTTCAACTTATGCGCATTGGTGGGTAAGACAGGCCATAACTCGTGCGATTGCTGACCAGGCAAGGACAATAAGAATACCTGTTCATATGAATGAAGTCATAAACAAGTTAAATAGAGTGTCAAGAAGCCTCGTCCAGGAAAAAGGTAGAGAACCCACACGTGAGGAGATCGCGGAAAAGATGGATTTACCCATCTCTAAAGTACATAAAATCATGAAAATCTCCCAAGTGCCTTTCTCCCTTGAGACACCTATTGGGGAAGAAGAGAACAGCCACCTTGGTGATTTTATCGAAGATAAAGTCATTCCCTCTCCTCCCGATACAGTTATTGAAATTAATTTGAGAGAAAAAATTGAAGAAGCATTGAAAAACCACACCCAAAGAGAGGCAGCTATTTTAAAAATGAGATTCGGATTAGGAGACGGAAATGAACATACCCTGGAAGAAGTCGGTCAACAATTCAAAGTTACTCGGGAGAGAATCAGACAAATCGAGGAGAAAGCTTTGAGGAAATTGAGGCAGCCAAGTTGTAGTCGAAAACTAAAGTCTTTTATAAGTGACTATTGAGAATAAGTGCTTTATTCCAAATACTTAACACATCCCTTCCCGTCGGGGAGGAAGAAAAAACAATTCCAGTCCATGAGTTCAATAGAAAATACAGTTTGAAAATTAAAGGAGGTTACAGTGAAAGAACTAGTTGAATTGATTGCCAAAGCATTAGTGGACAAGCAGGACAAGGTGCAGGTTTCCCAATTAGATGGGGAACAGAGCTCAATCATTGAATTAAAGGTTGATCCAGAAGATTTGGGTAAGGTTATCGGAAAACAGGGTAGAACCGCCCAAGCTATCAGAGTTATACTAGGAGCTGCCGGGATGAAACTGAAAAAGAGATTTAATCTTGAGTTAATCGAAAAAAAATAATTTGGTCAGCATAGAAAAATGATGTCTATTAGTGTTTAGTAACATTTGCCCAGTTATCTTAGGGGCTCATTTTGGCAGGGACTAAGAGCCCAAGACAAATTAAAAGAAAACATGCGAAAAAACATAGGATAGCAGAAGATGCCATTACTGAGAGTAGTCGAAGCGCGCCCGCCTAATAATTGCTCTTTTGGAGGCGTCGGGGTAGGGTACCGATGATATTGAGTGGAAATCAACAATATTGATTTTTGATTAGGTCACCTGTATTATCGGCGTAACATTCATGGTTGAACAACGGGTTGTCGTAACCGGATTGGGTGTCGTGACTCCCATTGGACTTGGAATTGACGAATTCTGGGAAGGGTTGAAAGGGGGACGAAACGGGATTTCAAAGATTACTCATTTCGATCCCACAGATTATCGTTCCCATATGGCGGCTGAAGTAAAAGACTTTGATCCTGCTGGTTGGATCGATGGGAAATCTGTGGAGCGAATGGATAGATTTGTCCATTTCGCCATGGCCTCATCAGTTATGGCGCTTAATGATGCCGGCTTGAATATGTTTGCTTTTGATGGAAATAGGGCAGGAGTCATCATAGGCTCTGGTATCGGGGGAGCCATTACGATACAAGACGGATATTCTAAGCTTCAAGAGAAAGGGCCAAAATCTATTAATCCCTTTTTTGTATCCAAAACACTTATAAACATGGCAGCCTGCATGGTCTCCATCACTTATGGTCTTAAAGGCCCTCTATCTGCTCCTTGCGTTGCCTGTTCAACGGGAGCTAATGCCATTGGCGATGCCTTCCGTATTATTCAGAGAGGCGATGCCGATATCATGCTGGCAGGAGGTGCAGAGGCCAGCATAAATCCATTGCCCTTCGCCGGTTTTTGTGCGGCGAGAACGATGTCGACTAGGAATGGCTGTGTGGAAAAAGCGAGCAGGCCTTTTGACAAGAATCGTGATGGCTTTGTGATGGGAGAAGGGGCTGGCATTGTAGTTTTGGAGCGGCTTGAGCATGCTCTTAGCCGGAATGCTCGTATTTATGCCGAGCTTGTTGGCTATGGTAATACGGCTGATGCCTTTCATTTTACGGCCCCTGAGCCTAAGGGAGATGGAATGATCAGGGTCATGAGAGCTGCTTTGAATGATGCTGGAATCGACCCGAAGAATGTGAAATACATAAATGCACATGGGACCTCTACTGTTTTGAATGATAAGATAGAAAGTGAAGCCATCATGGAGGTCTTTGGTGACCACTGTAGGGATCTTAAGATCAGTTCCATTAAATCGATGATTGGTCATCTTTTGGCAGCGGCCGGTTCAACGGAATTCGTGTCCACTGTGATGAGTGTCTATACAGGTAAGCTGCCCCCTACGATCAACTATGAGGAATCCGACCCGGAATGCCCACTCGACTATGTGACCAACGGAGTCGAATCGATCGATCTCGAAATTGCGCTGAGCAATTCTTTCGGCTTCGGTGGAGGCAATGTCTGCCTCATAGTAAAGAGATATGAGAATAAAAAATGAAAATCCCAACGCTTCAAATTGGAAATATCACCGCAAACATTCCGATCGTCCAGGGAGGCATGGGCGTAAGGGTTTCTCTTGCCTCGCTTGCATCTGCCGTTGCTGAGGAAGGTGGGATAGGTACTATCTCGAGCATAGGCCTAGGTGATATAGAGGCATCGAAGTATGACTATGAGAGAATGTCTCGAGAAGCCCTGGAGAGAGAGATTCGCAAAGCGAAAAGCATATCTAGCGGCAATATCGCCGTCAACTTCATGGGAGTGCTCAGTAATGTCGATGATCTGATCATGACTGCCATACGTGAAGGAATTAAGATAATTGTATACGGTGCCGGGCTTCCCACTAAGCTTCCCGGCTTGATCGAGGATAGTTCTATAAACCTCGTACCCATTGTCAGTTCGGCACGGGTGGCTGAATTCATCCTCCGCTCATGGGACAAACGTTACGAGAGGATTCTCGATGCCTTAATCCTTGAAGGACCTCTAGCAGGAGGACATCTCGGTTTCTCCGAAGAACAGCTCGATCAACCCGATAAATACTCCTTAGATAATCTCTTGCCGGAGATCTTGGAAACGATAAAAACCTATGAAGATAAATACGGAAAGAAAATTCCGGTAATCGCAGCCGGTGGGATCTTCGATGGTAAGGATATAGCTCGAATGTTGATCCTGGGTGCTTCAGGAGTCCAAATGGCAACGCGATTTGTCTGCACCGAAGAGTGCGATGTCTCCCAGGAATTTAAACAGATCTACCTGGACGCCAAGGAAGAGGATATCGTTATCATTAAGAGTCCTGTTGGTATGCCAGGACGGGCTATTCAGAACAAATTTTTAGACGATTTAGAAATCAAAGGAAAACTTAAGGTCAATTGTCCTTACAGATGTCTTACGGCTTGTAAAGTGAGTGATGCCAGGTACTGCATTGCACAGGCTCTATTAAACTCTTACTTCGGAGATGTTGACCACGGCCTCATCTTCTGTGGCCAGAATGCTTACCGTATCGACAAGATTGTGACCGTCAAAGAACTCATCTCGGGCCTTCTCGCAGAACTCGAAAAAGCTTGAGCAGTCACAAAGTTTTTTTTTACACCTCCCACTCATATTCTTCATTGTAATGATTCAATTGTATTTATGACGAATCACACAATTTTTTAGCACTGTTACGAGGCGATCGTTATAAGCAAAATGGGGGACATCTCAGATTTGGATAGGGACTGATAAGCTAAAAAATTATGCAAATTATTGATATTAAAAGAGTTATAATGCCGAAGAGGGGACTCGAACCCCTACGAGCTATTACGCTCACATGGCCCTCAACCATGCGTGTCTACCAAATTCCACCACTTCGGCATAAAAAAGCGATGGGAATTATCTCTTGATTGGATCAGCCGCTTTTTTTTCTGTTGCTGGCTCTTTTTTTTTTGCCGGATCTTCCTTTTTCTTTTCTTCCTGTTTTTTAGCTTCTGCCTTCTTGGATTCATCGGTCTTCTGCTGGGTCGCTTCTTCAGGAGCTTTCTTTTCCTCGCCTTCCTTTTTTTCCGTTTCCGTTGCGGCCGCCTTTTGCTCGGCGGGCGCCTCCTCGCCACTCACCACCGATCTTGCCCCCCCGTGGGCTGATAGAATCCAGAGGCCCATGGAGGTGATCATGAAGAGAATGGCGCAGATTGTCGTCAGCTTGGAAAGGATGGTTGCAGCTCCCCGGGGCCCGAAGACGGTCTGGCTGCCCATTCCCCCGAAAGCTCCTGCTAAATCAGCCGATTTTCCGGATTGAAGCAGAATAGCGACAATCAAGATAAGACACACCAAAATGTGAACGATCAGGATTAATGCACTCATTTTTCCTCGTAAGCTTTTATGGCTTCTTTGGCGATTCCGACGAAAGAATCTGCTTTTAGCGATGCCCCTCCAACCAGGGCACCGTTTATATCTTTCTCGCTCAAAAGAGAAAAGGTATTTTCCGGCTTCACCGAACCGCCGTAAAGGATTATAGCATAAGAGGCTACGTCGTTTCCATGCTTTTCTGAAAGAGTCTCCCTGATAAAGCTGTGCACTTCTTGAGCTTGGTCAGGCGTGGCCGTACGACCGGTTCCGATCGCCCATATAGGCTCATAGGCGATGATGACCTTCTTGATATCTTCGGTTCCCAGCCCTTCCAGTCCCTTTGTGATTTGGGTTTTGATCTTCACCATTGTGTGGCCGGCCTCCCTTTCCTCTAAGGATTCCCCGATGCACATGATGGGGATCAGCTCCTGCTCGAGGGCCGCTTTGATCTTTTTATTCACCGTCTCGTTGGTTTCTCCGAAGAACTGCCGTCTTTCCGAATGGCCGATCACCACGTACGTGCAACCTCCATCCTTGAGCATGGGCCCCGATACCTCTCCCGTAAAGGCTCCCTGCGCTTCCCAATAGAGATTCTGAGCGCCGGTCTGTATAGTGCTTCCTTCGAGTGCTTTTATTACTTCGGTGAGGGCTGTAAAGGGGGGGATGACCACAAGCTGAGCTTTTTCGAGTTCTCCGCTAACTTCAGCGAGCTTTTTAACCAGTTCGATGGCTTCTGGTACGGTCTTATGCATTTTCCAGTTGCCGGCAATGAATGGTTTTTCGATGGTAAATTTCATTTCAATTCTCCTTCAATTCTCCTTCAGGGCTTCGAGGCCAGGCAGGGTTTCGTTGGCAATGTATTCTAAGGAAGCTCCGCCGCCGGTGGATATGTGAGTGATCTTTTCGCTGACTCCGGCCTTGCAGATGGCGGCCACCGAGTCGCCGCCACCTACTATCGAGACGGCGCCCGAGTTAGCCACAGCTTGGGCTACCTGCACCGTGCCGGTCGCGAACTGGTCGATTTCGAAAACGCCCATAGGACCGTTCCAGAATATGGTCTTCGCCTGGGCTATGATTTCTTTATACTTTTCTATAGTTTTGGGTCCAATATCCAGAGCCATCAGGTCGGAGGGGATCGGAAATCCCTTGACTATCATGGTTTCAACTTCAGAATCCATCGATGCGGCTACTACTTGGTCTTCTGGAAGATGAAAATTGATCTCCATGGATTTGGCTTTGTTCAAGAGATCGAGGGCCATGTCCTTTTTATCTTCCTCCACCAGAGAGCGACCGACATCGAATCCCTGGGCCGCAAAAAAGGTGTAGGCCATGGCGCCTCCGATCAGAATGCTTTCGGCCTTGGGAAGAAGGCTTTCGATCACCGGGATCTTATCCGAGACCTTGGCCCCCCCCAGGATGGCCACATAGGGTTTTAGGGGGGAATGGACCGCCTGACTAAGGTGTTCCACCTCTTTGTACAGCAAAAATCCTGCCGCCGATTTCTCCACATATGGAGGGATGCCGACGATGGAGGCGTGCTCCCTGTGGCAGGCGCCGAAGGCATCGTTCACGTAATAATCGATGCCTTGGGCCAACTGCTGGGCAAAGTCCGGATCGTTCCTCGTTTCACCGGTATAAAACCTGAGGTTTTCCAAAAGGAGCACCTGCCCCGCCTTCAGTTCGGTTTTCATTCTGTCGACTTCTTCGCCGATCACATCGGCGGCAGGGATGACTCGGGCGGGAATCAATTCAGACAGCCTTTTGGCGACCGGTTTCAGGCTGAATTCAGGCTTGAACTGTCCTTTGGGCCGGCCCAGGTGGGAAGCGACGACAACAGCGGCACCCTGTTCCAAAAGGTGGTTCAAGGTTGGGAGAGCAGCCTTGATGCGGGTGTCATCCTTGATCGTTCCCCCCTCATCGAGAGGAACATTGAAATCCACCCGCAGGAAAACTTTCTTTCCCTTTACGTCTAGATCTTTTACGGAGAGCATGGGCCTTTATTTGGAGATGAATTTGGCCAGGTCGATGAGCCGGCAGGAGTAGCCCCACTCATTGTCATACCAGGCAAGGACTTTGACCAGATTATCGTCCGTTACCCTGGTGAATTCTGCATCTAGGATGGAGGAGTGAGGATTGGACATGAAGTCCACGGAAACCAGAGGATCTTCACAGTATTGAAGGATGCCTTTTAATTCCCCTTCCGCGGCGCTTTTAAAGGCCTGGTTCACCTGCTCGGCAGTGACCTTTGTCTTCAGGGAGGCCACGAGGTCCACAAGGGAGACATTGGCGGTCGGGATACGGATGGCGATCCCGTCGATTTTCCCCTTGAGCTCGGGAAGGACTAGTCCAACGGCCTTGGCCGCCCCTGTGGTGGTGGGGATTTGGGAGACGGCGGCAGCCCTGGCTCTCCGCAGATCTTTATGCGGGGCATCCAATATTCTTTGATCCATGGTGTAGGCATGGATGGTGGTCATGAAGGCTTTCTCGATACCGAATGCCTGATGGACGACCTTGACGGCCGGGGCCAAACAGTTGGTGGTGCAGGAGGCATTAGAGATGATGTGATGGTTTTCCGGGTCATACATCTGCTCGTTTACACCGAGAACGAGGGTGACATCCGGTTCTGTGGCCGGGGCCGAGATAATGACCTTTTCCGCTCCGCCCGATTCGATATGTTTGAGGGCGTCCTGTCTTTTGCGAAAAAGTCCCGTGGATTCGATAACAATGGTCGCTCCTAGATCTTTCCAGGGGAGATTGGCCGGGTCTTTCTCTGTCAATATTTTGGTCTTTTTGCCATTGACGACGATGGCATCGTCGGTGGCCTCGATCTCGGCATCCAGTATGCCCAGCACGGAATCGTATTTCAGAAGATGGGCCAGGATTTTGGCATCCACCACATCGTTGGCTGCGACGAACTCGATATCCGGGTCATTGAAGGCCGCCCGGAATACATTGCGTCCGATCCGGCCGAAACCATTTATTCCTATTTTAATACTCATGAAAAACCTCCTCTTATGAATGGCCTGAAATGTGTATAAAAAAAGCTCTGACAAACATTTGACATCAGGAGAAGACCTTAGCCGATAATGTTCATCATATTCCAGGTAGATATCCTTTATTAGCATAAATGCTGACCAAAATCAATTTATACAGGGATTGAGCCAGTATCCTTGTTATCGTGATAATGAAACAGCCAGGCAGGCTGGTTCTCAGTCCGATGATATTTCCCAGAGAGGAAAATCAGCTTATTCCTCGGTTCACTTTCTTTAACCTGCCAGTAAAGCTTGCTTTCCATGTCTGCTCACCTTGAATGGCTTTCTAACAGTCTACTTGACTTCAAAAGAGCCGTCACGGAGATGAAGAGGGCTTCCTGGGATTAGCATGTCCAAATTGTTTAGGAGGAAAGGAGACAGAAGATGGCCACCCAAGATTGACAGGGAACTGTTCGATGTTTAGACGGTTGTGTGTTTTTATGATAAAATCTTCATCTTTCAGAAGATTCAATCCGTTGATTCTATAGATGAAAAGAGTATGAAGATCTTGATTTCTTGGGTGATGATGGCTAGCGGTCAAAAAGCTGCTGGTGAAGCAGAAGAAGAGGGAAAAAATGAGGTCTCGGCAGAATTGGCCTGAAGCAGAGGAATACAAGAGTTTTTCGGAAAAAGAAACTTTTCTTCTGGCCAAAAAATTGGCGCGATCCTTCAAAGGACGGGAGATCGTGTTTTTATACGGAGAACTCGGGGCAGGAAAGACCGTTTTTGCTAAAGGGATTGCCGCAGGGCTGGGCTTGGAGGATGTCCACCAGGTGTGCAGTCCTTCCTTTACCCTGGTCAATATCTATCAGGCAAAATTTCCGATGTTTCATATCGACCTTTACCGTCTAGGCCACGCGTCGGACATCGATGAGCTGGGCTGGGAGGATTATCTCGATGAGGGAGTCATCGTCGTAGAATGGGCGGAGAAGCTGAATGTCGAATGGAAGGCGATAAAAGTGACCATTGCGGTCGAAGATGGTGATGTGCGAAGAATTACGGTCGAGCGCTAAAGAAAAGAGTTCTTTTCCATTTTGGAAAGAAGGTTTTTTGTGGCGGCGTGGATGTCTTCGGCGCCCATGATGGCGGAGATGACGGCAATCCCATCGGCACCAGAGGAAAGCACGCCCTTGGCTGTGTCGGCGGTTATCCCTCCGATGGCGAGGATGGGGATTTTCACTCTCTGTCGAACGTTCTGAAGGCCTTCGAGGCCGAGGACTGATCTCAATTCTTCCTTGGAAGATGTGTAAAATATGGGACCGGCGCCGATGTAGTCCGCTCCTTGGGATTCTGCCTCGAGGGCTTCCTCCGCGGTGTTGACCGAGATTCCGATGATCTTCTTTTTTCCCAAAATTTTTCGGGCATAGGGGAGAGGAAGGTCATCTTGACCGAGATGGACGCCATCGGCCTCGCAGGAGAGGGCGATATCGATCCGGTCGTTGACGATGAGGGGAGCCTCAAAGCGCTTCAGGATATCAGAGACTCGAAGGGCCATGTCTAAGAACCGGCGGGTTTCTAATTTTTTACCGCGCAGTTGAATAAGGGTCGCACCTGCTTGTGCAGCTTCCCGGACGATTGAGGCGAGGTCGCGATGGCCTGCGGCCTCTGCATCCGCTACGAGACAAAGCCTCCAATCGAGCAGTTTCATGCTTGTCATTATACCAAAATAAAGGAGACGTTTCTGTTTTTATGAATCTCTATATGATCTTATGCCTACTATGGGGAGCATTCTTCAGGGGGATAATCAAGTAAGAGAGTACAGGAAATAAGTTTAGCAATGGTTTTGTCATATCAGGCAGTAAGAGTAGGGTGGCACCTTGAGGAACGTCCCTTCAAGATCTCAAAATTGCATTTAGGGTGGAGTTCAGGTATAACACAACCTGAATTTAAGAGTTTTTATGATTAATCCAGGTAGGATGAAATAACTTAAGGAGGGATGGCATGATAGAAATATGGCAATTCATAAGAAACAGCAGCTATCTCATGTTTTTGCTGGTCGTTATCATCTCTTTCGTCGTCGCGATCGTTGCCAAACTCATCGTTAGAAATGTTTTGAAACCTCTGGCCAAAAAGACCAAAACCAAGGTCGATGACCTGTTTGTCAAGAGCCTTTCTTCCATCATTTTTTATGTCGTTGTCATTCTGGGCTTCAAATTCGGGTTCCAATACTTCGAATCCGATGTGGCCCTCTATAACAATCTGGTGGATACTCTGTTTATCATCGTTGTGAGCGCTCTTGTCCTGAAAATCATATCGAACTTCTCCAAGCACTGGCTGAAGGAATGGGCTTCGAAAACCAAATCCACGGCTGATGACCGGTTAATCCCATTGATCGCTAAAATTTTGAATACCGTGGTTCTTGTTCTGGCCTTCATTTTTGTGTTCGATGTGTGGGATATCAACATCGGTCCCTTGCTGACGACTGCAGGAATAGCAGGATTGGCCTTGGGGTTTGCTGTTAGAGATTCTCTGGCCAATATTCTGGGTGGAGTTCAACTCGTTCTAGACAAGACCTTTAAAGTCGGCGATAAGATTCAGCTGGAAACGGGAGAACTGGGTGTTATCCTGGACATTGGATTAAGAAGCACCAAGCTGAAAACTTACGATAATGAGGTCATCTATATCCCGAACGGTAGTCTGGCCAACGCTAAGGTGAAAAATTTCACGGTTCCCGACCTTTCCATACGCGTCAATGTCAATTTCGGCGTTGTCTACGGTGCCGCCCCCCAGAGGGTACAGCAAGTGGTAGTCGAGGCCATTAAGAAAATCGAAAAAGTAATCGACGAGCCGGAACCAATCGTGCAATTCCTGAAAATGTCGGATTTTTCCCTGGATTTCGTGGCCAGAGCATGGGTCGCAAGTTACGCGGATGCTTACGCCACACAGATCGAGATGACAGGGGTCATTTACAATGCGCTGAATCAGGCCAAGATTGGGATTCCCTTTCCCACCCGGACCGTTTACACTAAGGTCCTCGACTGATGACCCCTTTTTTCTCTTTTATTGACAAGCCTTCAACTTTTTTTATTATATATTTGGTGACAGGTTACTATATTACAAATCCTATCGTTTTTGTAATTTAGTAACCTGTCACCATTTTGGAGGGAGAGAAAACGGAGGAAAGTGTTATGCTTGGTCGTGTTAAAGCCTTGATTCGAGAAGTCAAAGATTTTCCGAAACCCGGAATCGGATTTAAAGATATCACTCCGGTTGTTCAAGATGCCAAAAGTTTCAACTTCGTTGTCGACAGGATGGTGAGTTGGGCCAAAGAAAAAAATCCCCAAATCATCGTGGGGATCGAATCGCGCGGGTTTTTGTTCGCCGCACCCGTAGCCAATAAGCTGGGATTGGGTTTGGCCATTATCAGGAAAAAGGGGAAACTCCCCAGCAAAACGCTCTGTGTGAGGGCACCAAACGAGTATGCCGTCGAGTATTTCGAGATGCACACAGACTGTATTCTGCCCGGCCAAAGAGTTTTGATCATCGATGACCTGATCGCCACCGGCTCTTCTTCCGTGAGCGCCATCGATCTCGTCAAAATGACAGGTGGTAAGGTAGTCGGTTTTCTGTCTTTGGTGGAGCTGAGCTTTTTGCATGGTATGGATTTCATCAAGAAAAAGCATCCGGATGTCGATATTTTCTCTTTGATCCAATTCGAAGAATAATAGGGGGAAGGATAATGGAAGGGTTTATCGAGCGCTTTTTCAAGCTGAAGGAACACGATACTTCTTTCAGAACCGAAGTGCTGGGGGGAGTGACCACTTTCATGACTATGTCCTATATTATATTTCTTCAGCCGGCCGTGCTTTCCCTGGCCGGAATGGACAGTGGGGCCGTGATGGTGGCCACCTGCATCTCCTCCGCTTTGGCAACCCTCCTGATGGGCCTCCTAGCCAAATATCCATTCGCCCTCGCTCCTGCAGTGGGCCACAATGTCTTTTTTGCCGTCACGGTCTGCGGAACCATGGGTTATTCCTGGGAGGTGGCTCTCGGCGCCGTTTTTATTTCTGGTTCGATTTTCCTTCTCCTTTCCCTCCTCAAAGTGTGGGGGAAATTGGTCGCTGCGGTTCCGGATTCCCTCAAATACGGTATCGCGGTCGGGATCGGATTGTTGATTGCCCATGTCGGTTTCCAGTTCGGCGGCATCGTCGTCGATGATCCTGTGGTATTGGTCAGAATCGGGGACTTGACCAGTAAACCAGTGGCGCTGGCTCTTTTCGGAGTGGTTCTGACTTTGGTGTTGATGGCTATGAGGGTCCAGGGGGCTATTCTCATTGGGATTCTTGCCACAGCTGTTCTGGGGATTCCCCTGGGAGTCGTCAAATATCAAGGCCTAATATCCGCACCTCCGAGCCTCGCCCCGACCTTACTCAAACTTGACATCCTGGGTGCCCTTCAGACAGGCCTCATAACCGTTGTGTTCGTGTTTTTCTTTCTGGACCTGTTCGATACGGTTGGAACCCTTATCGGAGTGAGCGGTAGGGCCGGTTTTTTAAAAAACGGCCGGCTGCCCAGGGCAGATCAGGCAATGTTTTCTGATGCGGTAGGTACCGTCAGCGGGGCTTTGCTCGGGACCTCGACCGTCACCACCTACATCGAAAGCGCGGCTGGAATTGTCCAAGGAGCCAGAACAGGGCTGGCCAATGTATTCACTTCGCTTCTCTTCCTCATCGCCCTGTTTTTTAGCCCATTGGCGGCAATGATTTCTGGAATCTACGAATTCGAGGGGCTTAGCCTCCGTCCGGTGATCGCCCCTCCTCTTATCGTTGTCGGATTTTTAATGATGAAGTGTGTGAGCCAAATCAAGTGGGAGGACCTCACCGAGGCTCTCCCCGCTTTTTTGGCCATCGTTGTCATGCCCTTGACCCTGAACATTACAGAAGGAATTGCCTTCGGGTTCATTTCTTATGCTCTATTGAAGCTGGTTTCGGGCAAGGGTAAGGAGGTTCACTGGATCATCTATCTATTTGCGGCTCTTTTTGTCCTGCGCTACATAATTGGCCAATAGCACCGGAGCTGTGAAAAACGTGATCAGCCTCTGGCCAATAAACCCGGATAGAGGGTTTCTTTTTTTATTTGTTCTAGACCGGAAGAGCGATTTTTTATGGAGAAAATAGGAAAGAGGGAGGAGAAGGGATGGAAAACAGACAGATCAAATATTTTATGGTGATTTCCTTCATCATCATTTTAGCGGGCAGCTGTGCGCGGGTCGTCGTCAAGCCCGATTTAACCTTGGGTCCATCCGAGCTGAGATGGGTCAATAAAACTTTGGGAAGGCTGACTCTGGAGGAAAAAATCGGCCAAATGGTCGCCTGCCGTTACTCCGGCAATTTTGTCAATAAAAATAGCGATTATTTTCAGAATCTCAAGACCTTGATCCAAAAGCAGAAGATAGGAGGCCTGATTATCTTCGGAGGAGTTGTCTACGAGACGGCTATCTTGAATAACACCTTTCAGAGCCTGGCGGATATCCCTCTCCTGATTGCCTCCGATTTCGAGAGAGGAGCGGGGAATCAGATAGAAGGAGCCACGCTTTTCCCCCCTCTCATGTCTCTGGGGGCGGCCGATTCAGAAGATCTGGCTTACTCGATGGGTAAGATCACGGCATTGGAGGGACGAGCGCTCGGTATCCATGTGACCTATGCTCCAGTGGTGGATGTCAACATCAATCCCGATAATCCCATCATCAATACCCGCTCGGTGGGAGAAAATCCGGAACAGGTAGGCCGCATCGGCCAGGCGTTCATCAAGGGATGCCAGGATTATGGGATGATAGCGACAGCCAAGCATTTTCCAGGGCACGGGGATACAGATCTGGATTCCCACAGCGTTTTGCCCAACATCGATGCGGACCGGGAACGTTTGGATCGGGTGGAGCTTTTTCCCTTCAAGAGAGCCATCGAGGCCGGCGTCCAGGCCATCATGGTTACCCATGTCCATGTGCCTGCCCTCGACCCGACTCCCAACCTTCCGGCGACCCTCTCCGCTCCCATTATGACCGACCTTTTGAGGAAGGAAATGGGGTTCCGGGGGCTCATCGTCACAGACTCCATGGGAATGGGAGGAGTGACGACTCTTTACGCTCCTGAAGATGCCGCCATCCGTGCCGTAAAAGCCGGTGTGGATATGCTCCTGCTTCCGCCGACTCCAGTGGATGTGATCCAGGCCTTGATCCAAACGGTCAAATCCGGGGAGATCCCTGAATCGAGGATAGATATTTCGGTCAGGAAAATCCTGGAGGCCAAAGCCAGGTTGGGGCTTCACCAAAAGAGATCGGTAGGGATCGAGACCTTGGCCCGGAGTATCGGTCAGCAGGCATATCTCGATCAGGCCGAAAGGACCTTCGAGGCTTCGATTACCCTGGTCAAGAATGAAGGAGATGTGGTGCCTTTAAGCGGATTGCTCCAAAAAATGGCGATTTTTTCCCTGAGCAGCGATCCTGGTGGTTATTTTGCCGGACAAACCTTTGTCCGAGAAATGAAAAGACGTTCCCCACAATCCTTGGAGTTTTATGCCGAACCATCGACCGGAGAAGAATTTATCCAGGATGCAGTGGAAAAAGCAAAAAAGACTGACCTGGTGGTCATCGGCCTTTTTTCCCGTCTGAGGGCCGGAAAGGGGAGTGTGGGGCTCGAACTCCGACATGTTCGATTGATCCACGAACTTTGCCGGGAATCTCTGCCGGTCGTTGTAGTCTCCTTTGGTAGCCCCTATTTTTTGCGCCATTTTCCTGAGGTGGGGGCCTACATGTGCGCTTACAGATACGCAGACGAAGCCCAGATTGCGGCCGTGAGAGCGTTATTTGGAGAGATCGATATAAGAGGGAGGCTCCCTGTCTCAATACCCGGTGTGTTTCCACGCGGCCATGGCCTAGAACTCCTCAAAAAGAATTAGATAAGGATTGGGGAAACCGTGCCTGCTCGGCTCAATAGGCATCCTCCTCAGCTTCCGAGCAGGTTCGATCTATGGTCACGAATTTTGAGATTGACAAAATGAGAATTGACATTTTCGCCCCACGTCTTTAATATAGAGAAGGGAGAGGTTAGGGGGCATTTCTAATTAGAGGATGAAGGTGAAATGATACTATCAAAAAAGATCCTTACCATCATTCTGGTTGTTATCGGAATCGGCGCTGTCGTTTTCTTTGTTTTTATCAGGGGTAGTTCAGATGCCGAGCGGCAAGAATCATCGACCGCATCTTCGGAAGAGACGGAAAGGGTGGATGAGACACCTATACCGGTGAAAGTCGATACGGCCAAAAGAGGCGAATTGATCATCTCATTGAAGTCTCCGGGTGAGGCCGTCACCAACAGGATGGTCACCGTCAAATCAGAGGTGGCCGGGGTCATCAAAAATTTGAATGTGGAAGACGGACAACATGTCAAAGAGGGAGATCTGCTGGTGGAATTGGATGACAGGCAATTCAGGCTCGAGCTGGAGAGGGCTCAGGCCGATCGACTGAGCAAGCTCTCCGAACTTCTGCTGGAAAAACAGTTTTCAAGCTCGGAAGCGGCAGTCGACGATTCGGAGATGGACATCATTCGAAAGGCCAAACAAGAGTATGAAAAGGCTCAGGAGCTTCATCAAAAAGGGATGATATCCGATACAGAATACGATGAGGCTTACAAAACATACGAATTGGCCCTTATCGAGTCGGGAGAAAAAAAGGAAGAGGTCCGCTCTGCCATGAAGGGTTTGACCCAAGCCGAGATCCAGGTGAAGACAGCCCAGATGAATCTGGAAAAGACCAAGATAAAGGCTCCTTTTACGGGCATCATCACGGACATCCAGGTGTCTCCCCAAGAGCATATTACGGGCGGGAGGGATTTGTTCGTGCTGGTCAATATCAACCGCATCCAGGTGTATGCTAAAGTCCTGGAGAGCGAGATCGGCAAGATGAAAGAGGGGCGGGAAGTCACCTTGCGCTTCAGCGCCTATCCAGACAAAGTGTTCAAGGGTAAGGTAAAATCCATCAGCCCCATCGTCGATCCCGAAGACAAAACATGCAAGGTCATCATCGATGTGGCCAACCCGGAAGAGGAGATAAAGCCGGGAATGCATGCGGAGGTGGAAATCGCGGCCGAGATCTATAAGGATAGACTGTTGATTCCCCAGGACGCTGTCCTCGACCGGGGAGGAAGGAAACTGGCCTTTGTTGTGGAAGACGGTTTGGCCAAATGGAGATATATCCAGTTGGGCCTGGAAAATGATGAGTATGCGGAAGTCCTTCCCAGCGAGAGAGAAGGAGAAGGAATACGAGAAGGCGAAACCGTGATCGTGGATGGCCATTTCACCCTGGCTCATGACGCCAAGGTTAGAATCGAAAAATAATTATTCCAGGATTCGCAAAAAAAAATGCATAGTGTCATTACAAAAGGAATGAAGCCCTCTCCTTCGGCTGATTTGTCGCTCTGTTCCTCCTGATGACGGCTTCTGCCAATAGATTCATAGAAGGGATTGAAAAAAAGGGGGACAGGGTATCTGATCGCCAATCGTAGAAGAGGTTAGGTTCGCTTTTTCGTACCCTATCCCCGATGCGTCGTCATTTCAGCTTAAAGGTGACCGTGACGGTGAAGATGACCCCTCTGGGGCGTCCGTTGATGACCATGGGCTCATAAACCCACTGGCGCACGGCATCCTTGGCTGCCTGGTCCAGCAAAGGGATCGAACGCAGCACCTTCATGTTGGCCACGCGGCCATAGATGTCGGTGGTTGCCTCGATGATGACGATTCCTTCCACCCTTGCCTGCCGGGCGATTTCCGGATAGATCGGCTCCACCTTCTTGACCAGCTTGGGGGGTTGGATCGAACCGACAGCCCGAACAGGAGCTTCGACCTCGCCGACTACACCGCCCAACACGCCGCCGACCACACCGCCGAGCACACCGCCGACGACTCCACCTTCGACGCCGCCTTCGACGCCGCCTTCGATGCCGATATCGGTGAGTTCTTCTTCGATGATTTCATCGGGGATTTCGACGGGAGCGACGAGCTGTCCGGGTTGGATGTTGGTTTGGGCCTTGACGGGTTTGATACGAGTACGGGCTTTTGAACTGCTGCGTTTTTTGGCTGGGGGTGGCGGAGGTGGCGGAGGTGGTGGGGGAGGAGCCAGGAATGCGCTGTACACTTCGACCTCAGGCAGGTTTCCCGTGTTCATCAAGGGCATGATCACCAGAAGCAGCGCAACAGCCACATGGGCGACTAAAGAAACGGGGAAGATCATCGCCTTCAGTCCGTAATTTTTTCCGCCTTCGATAAAAGAATCCTTGAACATGTTCTCCTCCTTGTATTGAATTGGTGTTATTTTGTGTTTAATTCCGGATGTCACTCTCTGCGAGAATGACTGCCAGTATTCCTCATCCAGAGCCGAATAGATTATCTGCTTGGAAATTTTATCCAGTTTCACCAATTCCGAAAGCTCCTTCTGGCATTCCCGGCAGGTCTTTAGGTGATTTTCGACTTGCCGTTTCGATCTGCCGCGGAGCTCTCCATCGTGATAAGCACTGAGCATTTCTTTTATTTTATTATGCTTCATCTACGTCTCCTTTAAAGATATCCAGCCATCAGTGTTTTGAGTTTTTGACGGGCTCTGCTTAACCGGGACATGACCGTTCCAGGGGCTATATTCAATAGGCTCGCTATTTCTTTATAGCTTTGGCCATCGAACACCCGCAGGATGAAGACGATCTTTTGATCAGGGGGAAGAGCCTTCAGCGCTTTTTTGAACGTGTGTTCCATTTGATTCTTTTGGAGCATTTCATGAGGCAATTCCTGTCCCAGTGAAGAATTACCTGGAATGTTCTCAGCGCCTTCTCCTAAAGGCTCTTCCCTTTTCGAAACTTTGATAAAGTTAAGGCTATTGTTAACGGCGATCTTGCGGATCCAGGTGAAAAAGTTCATTCCGTCCTTGAAACTGTCCAGGGCGAAAAAAGCCTTGATAAATGTTTCTTGTGAGACGTCGTCTGCTGATTGGTGACTTCCGGTCATCCGCCGGCAGAGGTAGTAAATACGCTGCTGGTATCTCTTTACTAGGGTCTCGAAGGCCGTGACGTCGCCCTGTTTTGCCATCGTGATGAGCATTTGTTCCTCATTATTCTTATGTTGCCTCATTCTTGCTCCCTTCTATATACAAATGAAATCTCGGTTTATTCCCCAAATTTTTCATTTTTTCTTTTTCCCCAGAACATACCAATAAAAGGCAATTTTCGTGCCGTTTGAAATTTCTTTAGCTCTATTATTATTAAGAAGTTAACCAAATATTCCGGCAGAATCTGCCGTAAAATATCTTTACAAATGGAAAGGAAATTGTCATTTTTTCATCAGCTGAAGAAGCTCTTCAGCTTTGTCTTTTAAGGCAGGATGAGTCGCCGCCATCTCGGCAAGCTGGATGGCCTTGGCCTGCATACTTGCATTATGGTATCCGGCGGCGGCATTGTACCAGGATGTGGCCTTGGTGAGTTGTGTTTTTCTCAGGTGTGCTTTTTTGTTGGCGACATACCTCTTTTTTCTCTCTTCGGAAAGGGAGGAATTTTGTATCTTATTAATCTGTTTCTGGATGAGCTCTTCTTTTCGTCCGTAATTGCTGCTGGCCATTTCAAAATAAGCCCCTGAATTCAACCAGTCTTCTTGAATGGCTTTTATTTTCCCCAAGTAATAGGCTGGATCTCCGTTCGATGCATCTTGTTTGTAGGCTTCCTGAAGATTCTTCTCGGCCTCTTCCATTCTGTTTTGATTGAAGGCGATTAGTCCGGCCAGAAATAATACTTGGCCGTACCCGATAAGGTATTTCTTGGAAATTTCGATGTTTTCCCAGGCGTTTTGATATTCTCCCAGCTCGTTTTGGTTCCAGGCGAGCCAGTAGTGGCTCTCGCCAAGATAATATTTTCCTAGAGACAGCATAGTGTTGCAGATTTTTGTGGCCTCTCTGTGTTTCCCGAGGTAGCTCAGGCACATGGCCTTGCCCAGCAGGGCATCCCGATGGGCAGGGGCCATCTTCAATGTCTTTTCGTAGAATTCCAGGCTTTTAACGAGTTCCTCGAAAGCGAAATAGATGCTTCCTAGTGAGACGAGGATAGAGACAGATTGGGGGAAGTGTTCGTAGGCTTTGAGGAAATTATTTTCGGCTGTGATCAGGGACCCTTGCTGGAAGGCCATGTTCCCTAAAAAATAAAAAACCTCATAGAAGGCCGGTTCATCCTGAAGCAGCTTTTCCAAGTTTTCAGGATTCTTTACAGGGTAGAGTGCGAGTTTGTACCGGATCAGGAAAGAGTCGGGAAAGGCCTGTTTGATCGCCTCGAAGTCTGGTTTTTCTTTGATTAGATAGCTGAAAGAGGAATGGAAACAGAGGTTCAAATAGGCATAAAAATCTTCTGTCCCGGCTTTCTGCTCAAGCAAATCGATCCAAGCGGTAATTTCGTCTTTGATATCGTCATATGAAACGATCGCGATGTCCCCGGTCTCGACAATGTCTCCCACGATGCCGACCGACTTTCTGGGGATGGAGTTGGCGATCTTGAGGAATACCGAGTAGACGGATAGATAGGGGGTGGATGCGATGATATCGGCCGCTTTTTTGAGATAAGTATCTTTCAGGAAACCGAGTTCCCTATCTCTGAGTCCGAGAAGGATGGCGGTCTTCAAAAGTTTTTCACTGTTTTCTTTCTGGAATATAGGGAAGGCCAGCGCTTGCTCGTAGAGTTCCAAAGCACGCTTCAGGCTGACGTAGCATCCGGCGTGATAAAGCGCATCCGCTTCACTAGTGAGGGATTTGTGTTCAACCAGCTGTTGTGGTGTGAGGACAGGTTTTTTGGGAGCACAACAGAGGACGAGAGCAGCCGCTACAAACATCAAGATGAACTTATAGGCGAATTTAATGCTCAACCATTCACCCCATCTCTATCTTAATCTATTACGCTTGTTTCCCTCAAGCTGTTTATTAAAAAAGGGGACATATAAAAAACGGGGACAGGATACAGTGGCATTTTTCTATTCGAGCCATCGCCATAGAGATCACTCTGAGTGTTTTACTAGATAATTAAGTATGTAATTTTGTCAGGATACAGAAAGCCAAACAAATAGATTAATTGGTGCG
Source organism: uncultured Eubacteriales bacterium (assembly GCA_964400735.1). Lineage (GTDB taxonomy): Bacteria > Acidobacteriota > Aminicenantia > Aminicenantales > Aminicenantaceae > CAYNVQ01. The sequence goes on from CAYNVQ010000005.1 coordinate 199,602, forward strand.
AGAATATCCTGTCCCCGTTTATTTTGCAGAAGCCTAGCCATGTTTGAGATAAAAAAAATTCTTCTGCCTGTGATTGATGGATGCCGTATCAAAAAAGCGGGGTGATACCTAGGGGAACGTCCCCATTTTTCGCGTTAAGTGCAAGAGTATCCTGTCCCCAATTCAATTTATGGCTTGACAAATCGACTAAACTGTATTAATAAATTAATACAGTAGGACAGATGGAAAAATGATCAAAGTCGACACATCCAGCTTCATCCCGATCTATGAACAGATCAAAACCCAGATGAAAAGGGAAATCTTCCTTGGGCATTTAAAACCGAAAGATGCCCTGCCGTCCATTCGGGATTTGGCCACCGAGCTAATCATCAATCCCAACACCGTGGCCCGGGCCTATCGGGAGCTGGAAATGGAAGGCTTCATCTACACCCGGAAAGGAAAGGGATGCTATGTTTCTGATGACTCATCGCAGCTTATGGCAGATGAAAGAAAGTGGATTCTGATGCAGAGTTTCGACGGGGCCATTGAGGAAGCCAAAAGGTTCGGTCTCAACTCGAAAGAAATTCAAGCCCTTTTTGAAGAGAGGCTGAGATTTGCTTCCAGCGCCGATAATGGAAAAGTACGAAAAGAAAAAGAAGAGGAAGAAACTGAAGAAAAGATTAAAGGAGAATAAAATGGGTGAAATCCTCAGAGCGGAATGTCTTTATAAAAAATTCGGACGCAAACAGGTCCTTAAAGATTTCAACATGACTCTGGAAGAGGGAAAGGTCTACGGACTCCTCGGGAAAAACGGCGAGGGAAAGACCACTCTGATCCGGATGATCATTGGAGTCATCCCCGGAGACAAAGGAAAGATTTATTATAAGGGAAATCCCATCGCTTTCAACAGCCCGCATTACAAGAAAGAGGTAGGCTATATTCCAGAGGAATCCATCTTTTTCGGTTGGATGAGGATAAATGAATTGCTGACCTTCAATTCTTCCTTTTATCCCAAATGGAACGCTAGCAAAGCCCGAGAATTTTTAAAAAAATTCGACCTGGATGGGAATCTCAAGATCAAAAACCTTTCCCGAGGTATGAAGCTGAAAATGGGATTGGTCGTCGCCCTGGCATCAGAACCGGAGCTCTTGATCCTGGATGATCCCACCTCCGGAATGGATGTTCCCACACGTCATGATTTTCTCAAAGGAATCATCCAGGAAATTCTGGATGAAGGGACTACCATCCTTTTTTCCTCCCATTTAGTTCACGAACTGGAAGGCATCATCGACCATCTGGGCATTCTTCATGATGGACACCTCATTCTCGATGGCGAGTTCGAAAAGGTGAGGAATAGCGCTAAAAAAGTCTATCTAAGTTTTGATGGTTCTGTTCCTGATCGAATCGAAATAACTGGTATTCTCTCAAAGCAGACCAACGGAAGTAAATGCGATCTCGGGATCTATCCCTGGAGCGAAGATGCAAAAAAAGGTTTAGAAGCATTGAATCCCACCACGATGGATGTCGAGTCCATGACCCTGGAGGAAATCTTTATCCATTTTGTTGCTTGATCTGGATTCTTCATGAAAATGCCGATACAATTTTTTATTAGGGAAAGAGGGAGGTTGTGATGTTCGTTAAAATATTCCTGAAGGAATGGCGGGAAAATATTCTGATCTTCAGTCTGGCCATCCTGATGATGGCCGCCATGGTCGTCCTGAATTTATCCGGCAGCCAGGAAATGACGCTCCATTTTTCTGGTATGTTCCTGCTCCTTTTTCTCCCCTTCGCGGCCCTCCTCATCGGCTCGGGCGGCTTTTATTCTGAATACAAGGATAACGCCTGGATCTATCTTTTCTCCCGTCCGATTAGAAAGGAACTCATCTGGATCTTCAAGTATGTTTCTCAGTTAAGTATACTGGTAACCATCTTTTTCATTTTCTATTTTGTCAGACGATTCCTCCCTGGCCTGGACAGAATTCTTCAAGATTTGGATTTCCCCAATATATACATCAGATTTCTTCCCTTATCTATTTATCTCGTGATGCCGCTGCTGGCATTTACCACGGGGTTTTCCCTCTCTCTTCTTTACGATAAACAGTTCATCATCTTTTTCGCGAGCATCCTTGTTGGGGTTGGATTGCTATTCGCTTCCCAGAACTATACCGAATTTCTCTGGATAAAAGGTTACAGGGTGAGGCACCATGAGATCTTTTATCTCTTTTTTGCCCTGAGTTTCGTTCTTGCCTCCATCCTGACCTTCGTGAGATCGGATTTTTCACAACAGGTCAAAAAAACGTTAAAATTCTCCAAATATTTGGCTATTTCTCTTGTTGTTTCTTTCTTCCTGGGGACGATCTGGGCTACCAACGGACAAATCTTCTCATCCGGCAAAGGTTTCTACTCATGGAGTTCCCAGGAATATCAAGGGAATCTTTACTTTCAATCTTTCAGAAGAGGAATTCTTCGGTATGACGCCGCAAAGGACCGTGTGGATATCCTCAATAGAGAGGCCAGAATACCCTATGAAAAATTCTCTTTAAGAGCGGGGAAAATAGCGTTTATCCAAGAAGTTGTCAAAGGCAAACATTGGTATGACGATCTCTGGATCATGGATGCCGATGGGATTGATAAGAAACCGCTGATCGAGTCCCATAAAAAAGATTCTCCCTTTCATGATATGTATATCGGTTCCTGCCTCCTTTCTCCGGATGGCTGCAAAGTCGCTTTTGTTTCGAATCACTGGGAGAAAAAGGAGGGGAGGGGGGTTTGGATTCTTACCCTGTGGTGGATGAACACGGATGGGACACAAATAAAGAGTCATCGTTTCGACGTTTTCCCCTTAAAAAATTTGGAACTGATGGCTTGGCCGTCGGAATCGAACAACATTATCATGCTGATCGAGGAAAAGCCTCCTTTGCAATCAAAGCCAGCTCAAATCATCGAATTCGGCCTTACAGAAGAAAATCAATATGTTTTAGTTGAGGACTTCAAGGCTCCGCGCCGCTGGAGCGTTTCTCCGGACCAAGACTATATGGTGCTCAGAACACACCAACATGATGAAGGTGATGAAATATATGTGATTTTGAATCTTCAGACGCATGAAATGAATGAAATATTTTCAGCAGAGCACTTGAAGGTCTGGGGCCTGAAGTGGAGTCCCGATGGCCGTCAAATCGCCTTTTCCAGGTCTAAGGAGTTGTATGTTTATAGGCTGGATGAGAAAGAAATAAAAAAGATCAGCCAGAGGAATTACGATTATGAGATCGGGTACGATTGGACCTCGGACGGGAAGAAATTTGTGCTTCATGCCCCGATCGATGGGGAGAATCATATGGTGGTCATGGATGAGAATTTCGAGGAAATAAAGAAAATCAAGATTACCGTTCCGTTTAAAGGCGCTCTATTGGTCTGGGGTTTGGAAAATCAAGTCCTTCTGAAAGGCACCGGAAAAGGCGACCTCTGGCGCGTTGACCTCGAAACAGAGGATTGGAAAAAGGTCTATTGACCGGAATTTTTTCAGAAAACCGGTTTTTTCATATTTTTTTCTTAAATGGCGTAGGGCAGTAAAAAGGGAAACATCGTTGAATAGATATCATTAGGATATGTGATGGTTAAAAATTATTTAACTGTTGCCTGGCGTAATATCAAAAGGAACAAAATCTACTCCTTTATCAATATTTTCGGGCTCGCTGTCGGGATGAGCTGCTGCATTGTCATCATGCTATTCGTAATGGATGAACTGAGTTTTGACCGGTTCCATGAAAACGCAGGCAGGATATACAGATTGACGGTGAAAAGGAAAATCTCGACAGGGGAACAGCGTGACACCCTCACTCCCTCGGATGCCGCTCCCAACCTGATTTCCGAGTTCCCGGAGGTCGTCGATGCTGTTCGTCTGGATCAACCCAGAGTGTTCGTGGTCGAACACGAAGATAAACGTTTCACAACCGACCCGGTAGGCGCCGACCCCAGCATACTGAAAATCTTTACTTTCCCGCTAATCATAGGCGATAAAAATACAGCGTTGAAAGATCCGGATAATGTGGTGATTTCAGAAGAGCTGGCGGAAAAGATGTTCGGGGATGAATATCCCATGGGCAAAATCATCACCCTCTACGGCGTGGACACCAGGCACGATTACAAGGTGACCGGAATCATGAAAAACATTCCTCACAATTCCCATCTGAGGTTTGAGTTTCTTACCCCTGTGACATATGATTCTGAAGAGAGAACGGAGCGTTCCCGCAGAGGTCCCTGTGTGACTTATCTGCTCTTGGGCAGAAATGCAAACCCTGAAGAGCTGGAAGAGAAATTGTCCGATTTCGCGCTCAGGCACTATGGTGAACGGGTAGCCCAGAGAGCTGTGTTTCGCCTTCAGCCGCTGACTTCCATCCATCTTCATTCCGACCTTGACTATGATGAGATTATCGAAAAAAAGGCCAGCCTTTCCACTTCCTATTTCCTTTCTGCACTGGCCCTGATCATCCTGCTTATCGCCAGCATCAATTTTATGAATCTTTCCACAGCGCGGGCCTCCCGCCGTTCCAGAGAAGTCGGAATAAGGAGTGTGGTGGGAGCAAACAGGTTTCAACTGATCAGGCAATTTTTAGGCGAATCCGTCCTCTTTTCCCTGCTAGCCCTTTTGTTGGCAGTCGCCATTTCTTTAATGGTTTTACCCTTTTTCAATTTTCTGATGGGGAAACACCTGGCCTTAAATCTCAAGAGCAATCCGATTCTTTATGCAGGATTCGTTCTTCTTTCCCTGTTGGTGGGACTTATCTCCGGCAGCTACCCGGCCCTGTTTCTGTCTTCATACAAACCGGTTGATGTGCTGAAGGGACAGATCAAGAGGGGGGCCCGTTTCGGGATATTGTTGAAAAAAGGGCTCGTTGTTTTCCAATTTGCCGTTTCCGTGGTTTTCATCGTCGGAACCATCATCATTTTTAGGCAGCTTGAATTCACGAAAAATAAAGACCTAGGCTTTGATAAAGAAAATATCATCAGGATTCCCATATTCAAGGATAAGGAATTCTCCACGCGCTCGGAACTCATAAAAAGAGAAATGAGCCAACACCCCAATATCCTGGAAGTCGCGGTGACTTCAGGAGCTCCCGGCGGTTATAACGGTTGGCTTGTTCCCTGCATTCCTGAAGGATTTGCGGAGGATAATCCTGTGAAGATGAGGGCAATCTGGGTGGGAGAAGATTATTTCAGTTTTTTTGGCATAGATATCGTCGAAGGAAGAGATTTTTCCAAGGAAATCGCATCGGATGCAGATTCTTCCCTCATCATCAATCAGACTGCTGCTAAATTTCTGGGCTGGGAGTCGCCGGTTGGAAAACGGATAAAAAACGAGCAGTTCAGCAGCGAGGCCAATAAGACCGGCGTTTTTTCGGTCATCGGCGTTGTCAGAGACTTTCATAACGGCCCGCTGCACGAAAAAATTGAACCGACTTTCTATATGTTCTTCCCACAGGAAAATCATGCCATATTATTAAAAGTCAAGCCCGAGGGCATCCGGGATACCATCGCTTTTCTGGAGAGGAAATGGCGGGAGCTGCCCACATATCTCATTTTGAATTACCAGTTCCTTGACGAAAGCATCCAGAGGTACGGCTATGGCGAGGATAGGAGGATAAGCAGAATTTTCACTTTTTCATCCATCTTGGCTATCTTACTTGCCTGTCTTGGCGTGTTAGGTCTTGCTTCTTTCGCTTCAGAGCAGCGGATAAAAGAAATAGGAATTCGTAAAGTGCTCGGCGCATCTGTGGAGAATATCGTGATTCTTCTGACAAGGGATTTTTCTGTGTTGGTTCTCATTGCCAGCCTCATCGCCTGGCCAGTTGCTTATTATATTACCTCCGGCTGGATGCAGAAATTTGCATACCGAATCGGCCTCGGGTGGTGGGTCTTCCCTCTTTCTGCACTAATGGTGTTGGCCATAACCTTTCTCACCATCGGTTACCACTCGATCAAAGCGGCTCAAACCAACCCGGCTGTGACCTTGAGGTATGAATAAATGGTTGGATAAATAAAATCGGGCGAGGGCCGAAATGAAAAGATGGATTTTTCTTTTGGGCTTTCTATTGCTGGTGCTTTTCTGCGCACCGAAGCAAGAAAACGTCGAAAGAATAATGGAAGACGGGGTGGAGGTAGTTGTTAATCATCTGGAGCCGTCCAAAATCAAAGGAGAGCCCTCCACCTTCAGCTTGGAGGAGGAATTCAGGATCGATACGGAAAGCGAAGATTTGGCCAATTTGGGTATAAGAGGAATAGATGAGATGGAGGTGGATGGGAAAGGAAACATTTTCCTTTCCACAGGCGAGCAAGTGTTGAAATTCGACAGCACAGGCCGGTTTGTCCAGACCATCGGCCAGCCTGGCCAAGGACCTGGTGAGTATCAGATGGCAACCAGTCTGAGGATAACGGATTCTGGCCAACTGTGTTTTTTCGACGCGAAAAATTCCAAATTCCTATTTTTCCATCCCGACGGAATATTGGAGAAAGAAATAAAAAAAGCGGCAAGAATGTTCACTTTCGTGGGAGTTTATTTGGACAACGAGAATTTTCTGCTTAGAGAGAGGGTTGATGAACCCGAAAAGGGGATAAGATCCTTTCACTTCGTCCTCTTCGACCAAAATTTTGAAAAAATCGAACTTTTAGGGTCCAGCTTTTGGATAGAGATACCCTATTTCCAGACTGATAGACTTAGCCTCTTGGGATACAGCATGAGTGTTGCCCTATCAAATGGGAAAATATTTATTTCCAGCAATGTGACGGATAATCTTGAAATCGAAGTATATGATTTTGACGGCGGCTTGGTAAAAAAAATAAGAAAGATATCGGAGAGAGAGACTATCCCGAGGAAATATAGAGAGAGAGTCATCGAGAGATGGAAAAAATCTCCTGCTTGGGAAGAAATGCACTATAAAGATAAACATTATTTTCCCGACTATTTTCCTCCTTTCAAAGAATTCTGGGTCGATGAAGAGGAGAGAATCTTCGTCGAGACCTACAAAGAAGGGGAATTGCCGCAAGATGTGCTGGTTCAAATTTTTAATTCGGAAGGGATTTTTATCGGCACCGAATACTTAAAATCAGCGCGGCTGAGAAAATTTGCGAACGATCGTTTATACTGTGTTTACCGGAAAGACAGCGGATTTGAGGAATTGGTGGCCTATCAAATGACATGGGAATAATAAAGGGGGATAAAGGAGGACGTTCCATTTGGGGATACCCTATATCGCCTTAAAGATTCCATTGAAAAAAAGTTATAAAGTGCCACTGGAGGGAATGTCCTCGATTTATTGTCCCCGAATTATTCGCTTTGTGGAGCGATCCGAGAAGGCTAGTTCTATCCAAGCTTTATTTGCGGTTTTTAGGGGATAGGGTGGTACCTAGAGGAACGTCCCCATAATTTTCGTTTTACTATTAGATTCCAGAATCATATAATATTCAGGAATAATTTATAGTTAAGTTTGTATATCTTAATTGAGGGAGACATCTATATGTTAAAAAAAGGAGCGCTTCTGAGCCTTGTCTTGTTGTTTGTGCTTTCTCTGTCTGGCCTAGCTCAAGAGGTGGATCTTATCGAGAAAGCTTCACAGGCTAAATGGGGGACAACCGATGGCCAGGTTCTGGCTTTCGGTGTGGATGGCGGAGAGAAAGGAACCGTCAAGCATAATCAAAATGTGACCTTGGAGGACGGGAAGTCGTACCAGAAGGTGCTTTTCACCCACCCCCAAGGGAAAAGATACGGCAATATCCTGGGGACGTTTTCCGGTATCTCCATTCCCAAAAAGGGCGGAAAGATTCTGATTGCAGGCGGATTCCTTCAAGGGGCGGAAGGATCGGATGGGGTCATCTTTTCGGTGCACTTCAAGGCCACCCCTGAAGAAGCGGAAGGTGCCCAGAAGGTTCAAGCGCGAAAAATCCCTTTGGGGCAGAGGATGGGAATTTCTTCCGGAATAGTCCTCTGCACTTTCAACGCCAAATACGACGGCAAAATCGACCACTGTGAGGGAGACCTCTCTCAGGTTGCCGGACAGACGGGGGATATCATCCTGGCTATCCAGGCAGGCCTCACTCCGAACTTCGACTGGGCGATGTGGACCGAAGCCAAGCTTGTCTTTGGGGATGTATCGGTCGCCGGACAGCAGCCCAAAGCCATTCTTGTTTACACTCTCTCCGGTCATACCGAGCGGATATACCGGGCGAGTTTCAGCCCCAACAGCCAGTATGTGGCCACAGCTGGTGCAGATAATCAGGTCAAAATATGGGAGGTTGATTCTGGAAGATTATGGAAAACGCTCAGCGGCCACCGGGGGCATGCCTTTTCTGCCCGCTTCAGCCCCAATAACAGGCAGGTGGTCACCACAGGAGGATATAGGGCTCAGATTTGGGAAGTCTCCACAGGGTCACAAATCAGGACTCTGATCGGCCACACCCAGAGGACCCATTCAGCCGCCTTCAGCCCCGATGGAAAGGTTATCGTCACCACCAGCGAGGACGGGACGGCCAAACTCTGGGACGCTCAGAACGGACAGGAAATCAGAACCATAGATATCTCCGACGATGGGGTTTATGAGGCCGTCTTCAGCCCCAACGGCAGGACCGTTGCCATCGGAGGAAAGAACGGTTTGCTCGGGCTCTGGAATGTTGCGACCGGCCGGCAAATCCGCACATTTGATGGTCATTCCCGAGCGATCACATCAGTCTGTTTCAGCCCAGATGGAAAGCTGTTGGCTACCGCCAGCATCGACAATACGGCGAGAATCTGGGAAGTCGCCAGTGGCCGGTTGCTCCGCACATTACAGGGAAACGAGGTACGAGAGGCAAGATTCTCTCCGGACGGCCAATATCTAGTTACGGCCAATGCCGGTGGTGAGGCCAAAATATTCAGGGTTCAGGATGGGAGGCAAATCATGACTGTCGAACATTCCTCCCCAGCCACCAGGGTATTTTCTGCAACGTTTAGCCCGAACGCAAAGTATATAGTTACAGCGGGCGATGACCGAACCGCAAAGATATGGAGTTTGACGATTCCGGCAAAATAATAAAATAAATGAATGTTTGTGCCCCAGAATGACAAAAGAAGGGGGAATTCTCTGTCTAGTTTATGGAGGAGACAAATATCCAGTTAGGTCAAGTCCATGAAAATTACCGAATTAACCGTCAAAAGGCCTGTCACTACCTTTATGTTTTTTCTGGGTATCGTTTTATTGGGATTCGTTTCTCTGCGCGAATTGAGTGTTGACCTGCTTCCCAATATCAGCTTCCCGCGCCTCTCGGTGATCACCCGGTATCAGGGTGTGGCGCCGGAGGAAGTCGAAACCCTGATCACCATGCCTCTGGAGTCCGCCGTCAGCCGGATTCCTGGGTTGCGGAGGGTGGAATCGGTTTCCAAAGAGGGGGTCTCTTTTATGACGCTTGAGTTCTCTTGGGGAACGGACATGGATTTTGCCATGCTCCACACCCGGGAAAAGCTGGATGGAGCCCAAAACGCCCTCCCCGAAGGTGTCGAAGAGCCCACCATCATTCCCCTGGACCCCCAGAGCCGGCCCATCATGATCCTGTCGGTATCGGGCCCCCGGTCGCTCCTTGAACTCAAAGAATTCTCCGAAGAAGTCATCAAACCCCGTTTGGAACAGATCGAAGGGATCGGATCGGCCGAGATAGCGGGAGGAGTCGAGAGAGAGATCCAGGTAGAGGTCGATCCCGAACTCATGACTCTTTACGGCTTGAATATCGGGGAAATATCCGCCCGAATAGATGCCTTCAACAGAAATATTCAAGGAGGGACCATCCGAAAGGGGCGCTTCAAGTACGCTTTGCGAGTCGTTGGAGAGTTCGAAAGAGTCGATGAAATAGGAGAAATCAACCTCAAGACCACAGAAGAAAGAGGAGTCATCAAGCTGAAAGATGTGGCCATCATCAATGACTCGATCAAAGAACGGGAAGGCCTCACCCGGCTCAACGGCAGCGAAAGTATCGGAATCCTGGTCAGGAAGGAGTCCGGAGCCAACACGGTGGATGTGACCCAGTTGGCCCGTGTGGTTTTGGACGAGATCGAGGAGGAAAATCCCCAGATCGATATCCTGGTGGTCTCCGAGCAGGCCAAATACATCGAAAACGCCATCTCTTCGGTGTTGAACTCCATCATCTTCGGTGGGATTTTGGCCTTTTTAGTTCTGATCGTTTTTCTTCAGGAATTGAAGACTCCGGCCATCATCGCTGTGGTCATCCCCATCTCCATCATTGCCACCTTCAACCTCCTCTATTTCCAGGATATCACCTTGAATGTCATGTCTCTGGGAGGCCTTGCCTTGGGTGTCGGGATGCTGGTGGACAACTCTATCGTCGTTTCTGAAAGTATATTTCGCCACAGAAGCCTGGGGAAGCCGCTTCTCGAAGCGGCCGTGGTCGGCACCAAAGAGGTCGGAATGGCGGTGACCGCTTCGACACTGACCACGGTCTCGGTCTTTCTCCCCGTCGTCTATGTCCACGGTGTTGCCGGCCAATTATTCAAAGACCAAGCCCTGACCGTGACCTTCGCCCTTCTGTCTTCTCTGGTTGTTTCCTTGACCCTTCTTCCTATGCTGGCCTCCAGAAAATTAGATATCGCAAAGAAAGAAGAAGGGGATGTTTCTTCAGAGGAAAAGATAGAGAAAACGGATCAGAAGAAAAGATCAGGATGGCGTTTCCTGCTGCTCCCCTATAAAGGGCTGCGGTGGCTGATCTATTTTATATTTAGAGGTATTTTTTGGATACTCCATTTTCTTTTCAGCTTCATCGTCCAAGCCGCCCTACTTGTCGTTCATTATATCTCCATCCCGTTTCGGCCGGTCGTCCGTATTATCTTCAAGGGATACAATATCCTCTATGAGAAGTTCGAGAAGCGCTATCACCAGTTTCTTCTCTGGAGTTTAGACAACAAGGGAAAGGTCTTCGCCGTTTCTTTGCTTTTTTTGCTTTTTACTTTTTTCGTTGCCACTCAGATCCCGCGCGAGCTCATGCCCAAGCCAGAAACCGTCTCCTTCGATGTCAATCTGAAGACGCCGATCGATTTTTCTTTCGAGCAGACCGCCGATGTTGTCGCTTCTCTGGAGCAAACTATGGAAGAGGCTGAGGATGTCGCGGATTATTTTTCTCAAATAGGCATTGTTAGTGGTCTGGAGAGCCAGAATCCTGATATTTCCGTAAATTCCGCGAAAATCTATGTGGAAGCGGGACATGCGAACAAAGTGGACGATATCATCGAGCTTTTGCGGAAAAGGCTGGATTTTTTTCCCGGCCTGACCTACTCCATCGTCAAGGAACAGTCCACACTCGAGCAGTTTTTGGCCTTTACGACGGCCGAGATCGGCTTGAAGATCCGGGGAGATGACCTCAACAAGTTGAATGCTCTGGCCCAGGAGCTTGTTGAAAAGCTGGAAGATGTCCGGGGAATTGCCGACATCAGCACCAATATCGGAGAAGGAAAACCGGAATTCCTGGTCAAGGTCAAGAAGGGGGCCCTCGAGAAATATGACATCTCGGCCGCTACCTTGGGTTCCTTCCTTAAGGATGCGGTTTTGGGGAGGAGGGACACTCAGTTCAAGGAAATGGAAAAGAAATACGACATCCTGGTCCGCTTAGAGGAGAGCGTAAGGGACAACATCGAATCCCTCCTGGATGAGCAGATTTCGCACCGCGGACAGATGATTCCCCTGAGGGAGCTTGTCTATTATGAACTGGCGAGGGGGCCCAAGGAAATCCGAAGAGAAAACCAGCAGCGGGAGGTTCTCGTAACGGCTAATCTGCGGGGGACGAAGATCAGCGATGTCGGACCCCAGATCCAGGAAAAAATCGATGAGCTGGATCTGCCTCCTGCCTACAGGGTCGTATTCAGCGGCGAACAGGAAGAGATGAATAAATCCTTCCGAAGCCTGATCTTTGCCTTTTCTTTGGCAGTCTTGCTGGTTTATATGATCATGGCTGCCCAATTCGAGTCCTTGCTTCATCCATTCCTGATCCTTCTTACACTCCCCATGGGCCTGACCGGAGCGGTTTGGGCTTTGTTTATCACCGGCCAGACCATAAACGTGATTTCAGTGATCGGGATGGTGGTCTTGGCCGGAATAGTGGTCAATGACGCGATCGTGAAAATAGATTACACCAACCAGCTCAGAAAGAGGGGCTCGGGCCTCAGAGAGGCCATCATGGAAGCCAGCCGGGTGAGACTCCGGCCTATTCTGATGACCACGGTCACCACAGCATTAGGCCTTTTCCCGATGTCTTTGGGCATAGGGAAGGGATCAGAGCTTCAGCAGCCTTTAGCCATTTCGGTCATTGGCGGTTTGATACTGGCCACATTCCTCACCCTGATCCTCATCCCTCTAGCTTACGACTTGGCCGAGAGAAGAAAGACGGAAAATAGGACATCATGAAAATCTTTGTCGAACGGCCGATCGCCACAGCCATGGTTTTCATGGCCCTCCTCGTTCTGGGCGTCTATTCATTCTTGAACCTGCCTCTCGAACTTGCGCCAAAAGAAGAATTCCCCGAGCTGAATGTCACGACGCTCTGGTCCGGGGTACCGCCCGAGGTCATCCAAACCGAGATCACGGCTCCTCTGGAAGAAAAGGTCTCCACGGTCAAGGGAATACGCAAGATCTATTCCGAGTCGCAAACAGGTCGGTCGAGGATTACCCTGGAATTCGAAGAAAAGACCAATATGGAGTTCGCGCATTTGGCGTTGAGGGAAAAAATTTCAGAGCTCAGAGACGTTCTGCCCTATGGCATTCGGCCGAACGTCGAACCTTTTGTTCCCGAGGAGTTCCGGGAGGAAGCTTTTCTGGAATACACCATTTCAGGGGATTATTCGCTCCAGAAGCTGAGAGAGTATCTCAAGGACCGTATCGAGATCGGGATAGGCTCCATCAAAGGAGTCGCCGACGTGAGGGTAACCGGCGGTTCTGACCCGGAAATCAAGATCACCCTCGATAAAGATATGCTCGAGGCTTTCGGAATTTCGCCTTTCACAGTTTACGGACGTGTCCGGGAACGAACCGAAATATATCCGGCGGGAAGGGTCCAGAAAGGAAGTCAGGAATATATTTTCAAGGTCTCCAATCCCATCAACAGCATCCGCGAATTGGGGGAAATTATCATCGCCTATTCAGGAGAAAACCCCATAAAATTGAAGGACGTGGCTGACATTGTCCCTTCCTTTCAGGAGGTGCAGGCGATCAACAGGATCAACGGCCAGCCCACCATCCGGATGACCGTCTACAAGGCCCCGGGAACGAGCACCTTGAAGGTGGCCAAAGCGGTGAAGACCAAGCTGGAGGAAATCAAAAAGGAATTGCCGAGGGACCTGGTTTTCCGGATGGTGAACGACGAAGGAGAGAAGATAGGGAAGGGATTGCGGGAGCTTTACCTTTTGGTGGGCATCATCGTGGCGGTGATCTTTATCCTGGTGTTCATGGTCCTCAGGAGTTTCAACCCCTCGATTCTCGTTCTCTCCTCCATCGCCTTTTCCGTCCTTATCACTTTCAACCTAATCTATTTTTTCAAGATTTCCCTGAACATGTTCACCTTAGGAGGGCTGGCCCTCGGATTCGGCCTGTTCGTGGACAACTCAATCGTGGTCTTCGAGAATGTCCTGCGCTTAAGAGAAAGGGGGATCCCTCCGGTCAAGGCGGCGATTCAAGGAGCCAGAGAGGTTTTTCTTCCCGTTTTGGCTGCCACCCTGACCACCATGAGCGTTTTTTTCTCGTTCGTTTATTTTACCGGGCGTATGAAGATCTATTATCTTCCCCTGGCCATCGTTATCACCTCCGCCTTGTCGGCGTCGCTCCTGGTTTCTTTCTCCTTGATCCCGGCCTTGAGTCCCCGATTGCTGAAGAAAAAAAGAGAAAAAAAAGAGGAAAAAATCCGGAATTCCTACATGAAATTCCTCAAGTTTCTCCTCCGCCATCCGCTGGAAGTCATCCTCGTCATCGCGGCCATTTTTTTCGGAGCCTACAAGTGGTTCCGTTCTGAGGTGACCATCGGGCCTTTTTTTTCCTGGCAGTACCAGCAGATGCTCTCTGTCCGGGTGACCATGCCTCCCGGGACTCCCATAGAGGAGACGGATAAGGTGATGGTGAAGTTCGAAGAGAAGGTTATGGCCAAGTCGTACGAGAAGGAGATGAACACCATCGTTTATCCGGAGGTGGCTTATATTTCCATAAAATTCCCGCCCGAGATCGAGTTTTCCTACCGGCCTTATGTTTTGAAGGAGGAGCTGATTCAGTTGGCCACCAACTTTGCCGGAATCAGCATAGGGGTTTCGGGCTTCGACCCTCAGGGATACTACTCTTCCATGGGATCCACCACCTACTATGACTCCAGGATAAAGTTTTACGGATACAATCTGAAAAAGCTCAAGGAGATCACCTCCAACCTCGAGCGGACTTTGAAGAGAAATCCCCGTATCAAGGACGTTTTAATCACATCGGGCCGCTTTGGTTGGTGGAGGCTGGAATCCTATGCCTATGTGCTGAAGGTCGACAAGGAAAAACTCAGAAGGTACAACATCAATCCACAGTCTCTCTACTACCATCTTCAAGTTTTGATGGCCGGAAGACTGGATATTCCTCTCAAGGCCATTATCCAAGGAAAGGAACTGGATCTGTCCATAAAATTTCCCGAGGCAGCCCTGATGGATCTCAAGGGCCTTCAGGAAGAAATGATCCAGACTCAGGCAGGCGAGTTCCTGCGGCTGAAGGAAATCACCACACTGGAGGAATGGCCGATCGCCGGGTCCATCGACAGGGAAGACCAGCAGTTCCAGCAGACCATCATGTGGGAATTCAGGGGGCCGAGTAAGGCGGCCGAACGCTATAAGGAGGCTATTTTCGACAAACTTTCACTGCCTCCCGGTTTCTCGGCCACCCTGGAGGGCTATGACTGGAGGATGACAGAGGAGGAAAAGGCCGAGATCAAGTTCGCCATCATCCTTTCTCTGGTTATCATCTTCATGATTCTGGCTGCCCTTTACGAGAGCCTCATCCAACCCTTTTTCATTCTGCTGGCTGTGCCCCTGGCCTTGATCGGGGTCTTCGTGGCCTTTGTCATTGCCGACTTTCCGTTCGACTCTCCGGCCTACATAGGGGTTATTCTGCTGGGCGGGATCGTGGTCAACAACTCCATCCTTCTGGTGGACCATATCAATTTGAAGAGGAAGGAGGGACTGGGAGTGCTGGATGCGGTTCTGATCGGAGCCAAGGAGAGAATCCGGCCGATCTTCATGACCACCAGCACCACAGTTCTTGGCATGTTGCCCTTAGTTCTTATCCAGCTTGAGGTCCAAAGGCAGAGGCTGTGGTCATCGCTCGCTCTCTCGGCTGTGGGCGGTCTGGTCAGTTCCACCATTTTTATCCTGATCATCATCCCCATCTTCTATTTTTACGGCGACCGCATCCGCCATTTTGCCTCCCAAAAAATCAACGAATTCCGGAATGCCTGGAAGAGCTTCTAAACTTGAATGGCTCTCTTCACTTTTATTTGTCCATCAGGCATGTCCTCCGCTTCAGTTCGGATTTTTAACGCCATTCCCTCACCGCTCTTCTCAGCGGCTGCGGAACTCCGCAACAAAACTTATTTCTATGGAACTTAAGCCATGTTAATCCCAATCCCACCCCTTTGGCGTTGTCGTGCTCAATACATCCTCGCCGATAATATGGGGACGTCCCATTTGGAGACACCCTATATTTCTGAATGGGTCTTTTATTAAAATAGATTATAGAGTGTCCCTGAATGGAATGTCCCCAATTGTTACCTTCGAAGAGCGATGAGGGAAGGCTAAATCCTCAGATTTCGCTTTTGACATGCCTGATGTCTTTCATCTTACATCTTGCCCACACAACATGGAAAATAATCACTTTAGTTAAAAAATCTTTTGGTTTTTGTTAAAACTTCTGTTTAAGGGCTTGTAGCAGATAGTATATGAACGGGGACATCCAATAGAGAAAAAATAATCCGATAAGAGCGAATATAATCCACCACACCGTCTTTATCACCAGGTCGAGCCTCTTTTCTGATTTCAACTCCCTCAATTTCTTTTGGGTCAGCCATCGCTCCATCTTTTCGGTCATTCCGGGCTTGGGGATGATGATTGATTCCTTTAAATAGTTCTCTCTTTCCCGGTGTCTGTCGATCAAGACTATCCCGATAAAAGAGAGAACAACACCCATGACTGCGCCGAATATCAAACCGACCACTGACCCGCGCTTGAATCCTATGATCATGAAGAGGGCGCTGAGCAAAGCAAATGAAGCTAAATATTTCGGGTCCTTTAATTTCTCGAGAGGGTTCTCTAAATCATCCATAGCTGGATATTAGCTTATTGTTTTGCTATTGCCACAAAACTTTTGATCAAAAAATCAGCCTTTATTCAAGCACCTTGTATTTGACGATGCTGATATTGCCTTCCTCATCCTGCTCTCTCACAAATAAGAAATTTTCTTCCGTGGCTATAACCGTGCCGTTCACATTCACCCAGAAACAATCGATGTATCTGCCTTCCTTATCGAAGAAGTCGAACATCATTCCTTTGTCTTCGTCTTTGGTAGAGGTCCAGACGAGAACACCGTCTTTGAAAGAGTAAAGGTATGTGATGTCGTCTACGTACTTCCTTTCTGGAATTTTAAGGGCTGGTCTTCCAGGGATAGGCTCTCTTTTAGGGGGCTTAACTCGGGTGTATTTCCGGCTGAATTTTCTTGTTGTTTCCCCTTTGTCCAGATCCAATTCGGTGATCATGTACTCATCGGGGTTGCTCGTGAAACAGGATCGTCCGTATGCGCTCATGATCGTATTGGAGCTCCCCCAGCTCATTATAAAATTTTCTCCTTGATAGGCTTTATCAACCGCACAGGGGTATTCATGGATGACTTTTTCGTCTTTGGACAAAATAACTATATCCGTGGGGATATCGATGAAATTGCCGGCCCGCTCTTCTTCCTCAGGGAAATTCATTTTTGTAAAGACAAAATAATCATCAAACATCCCGAGGAGAATACCGTAGCGGTCGGTGAACCTGAATTCTTCGATAACGTTTCCTTCCTGGTCCAAGACGAGCATTTTCGAATTCCCCGGATCATAAATATAAATATGGCCTTTATGAAGAATGTATCTTGAGAACATTTGAATTTCACCAGGCCCCTGGCCTTTCTTTAACAGATTTTTGATAAATAAGCCATCAGGATTGAATTTCAGGAACTGGTCTGCATCATACAGGAATAGACTGCCGTCATCGGCAACTTGCAGCAGTCTAGGCCTCTTGAAGAAAAATTCTCCGCCTTCGTCCGTGATCCGAAGTATCTCTTCCAGTTCCAGAATCCGGCCTGCATTGGGATTCTCCGGTTTTTCCGGATTCTCGACGATAACCTGTGAAAATGAAAAAAAAGAGCTAAACAACGCAATCAAGGCCAACATAGTTATCAAGTTTTTCATTCTATTCCCCCCATATTTTGAGATATACATATATAGGTGAGGTATTTTTAGGTGCGGTGATGTTTAGGACGCACAACTTCAGGCTTTCAGTTCAGGTTTGAGATGAGAAAAAGGCTCAAAGCTATGATCAAAACCAAAACGAAAAGGATGAAACCAAAAATAGCCCAAAATGATTTTTTCATCGGCCCTCTGCCTCTGATCTAAAATTTAAGCCATGGGTTCGAAAAAGTCAACATATGATAGTTTTTGATTTGGAAGGATTTCTGGTATAAAATTTTGATTTTGGAGGTCAACATGGCATCCAGATTCGTTGCCGGAATAAAAGAAAAAATCCATAAATTCCCGAAAAAAGACCTGATTCATCTGCCCACACCTTTCATGAAATTGGAGAATCTAAGCAAAGAACTTGGCGGACCGAACATATACGTCAAACGGGATGACCTGACCGGACTGGCCTTTGGGGGGAATAAGTCGCGCAAATTGGAATACATCATCCAGGACATCCTGGACAAGAAGGCCGATACGGTCATCACCTGGGCGGGACTGCAGTCGAACTGGTGTCTCCAGACAGCGGCTGCAGCCCGTAAGTTCGGGATCACACCGATTCTCGTTCTATTCAATGTCTATGACCTTCCCTCTGAATATGACGGTAATCTCCTTCTCGATTTCATACTGGAGGCCGATATCAAGACCCGGGAATTGGGAAAAGGCTCGATCATCCATCTCGAAGATGTCGACGAGATACTGGAGGAGGCGGCAATAGAGGCGAAGGAATGGGGACATACCCCCTACATAGCACCCATAGGAGGGTCTGCTGTCGGAGGATCCATGGAACGGCCGCTGGGAGCTATCAGCTACGTAAAGGCCTTTTTCGAGACCGTCGAACAAGCACAGCGTTTGGGAATCGATATCGATTATATGATACACGCCTCAGGCTCGGGGGGAACGCAGGCCGGACTGGCTGTCGGAGCCAAAGCGTGGAGTGAGAGAATCAAGATTCTGGGCGTCAGTGTCTCGGAGGTTAAAGGGCCCTATCAGGAACTGGTCCTTGATATCGCCAGAGACACGGTGAAAGCTTTGGAACAGGATCTCGACCTGACCGAAGAGGACATCGTCATCTTTGATGAATATATCAGAGAAGGTTACGGGGAGGTCAACCGGGAAGTGGCTGAGGCCATTCGGCTAATGAGCAAAAAAGAAGGGATTTTTCTCGATCCGGTTTATACCGGAAAGGCCATGGTCGCTCTGATGGACTTGGTTAAGAAAGGCTATTTCCAGAAAGAAGACAATATCGTTTTCTTCCATACCGGCGGGATCGCTGCCCTTTTTCCGAACAAGGCGAAGCTGAGCCGATTCCTCGGCCGCCAGGAAGGAAGCTGAAGGACAGGTTCAAGAATTAGAGGTTGTCCCAAACTGAAGAGAATGACGCATAGCTCAAAATTGAGGGGAAATGTCTTCGCTCTTGTTCATTTTTTTTGCGCCATTCCATCACCGTCCATCTCGGCGCCTGCGGATCTGCACAAGTTAAATCCATTCACTGGACCTTTATCCATGTATTTGTATTTAATTTCCCATCATTTGGGAACAAAACCAAGAATTAACATCGAATCCATTCAAAATTGGGAAAAACCGATAAGATTTACAGAGGAGGTATTGCCATGAAAAAAGCAGCGTTAAAAAGAACCGGAGCCCGGACCGTCTCCTGCGAGACCGATGATTGTATCGTGGGCTATAAGTTGTTCAGAGCCCTAGTCGCTTTGGCCCGTTACGTTAGGTTAGGAGAAGAATGATGAAGCTAAAACCTCCGTCCTTCAAGGATGTTCTGAAAGCCCGAAACCTGATCAAGGACTATCTTCCGCGCACTCCGTTGTATTCTTATCCCCAGATCAATCAGCTGCTCAACGCCAAGGTTTATATCAAGCACGAAAACTATCTCCCTACCGGAGCCTTTAAAACCAGGGGTGGTATTAATCTTATCTATAATCTGACCCGGGAACAAAAGGAACGGGGAGTGATCACTGCATCCACCGGGAACCATGCCCTTTCGATCGTTTACGCCTCCAAGTTATTCAAGGTCCCCGTAACGATCGTCATGCCGGAAAAGTCCAATCCCTCCAAGGTCAAGGCCATCAAAAGCATGGGGGGCAGCATTGTATTTTTCGGACGGATATTCGATGAATCCAAAGATTATGCCGAGAAACTGGCGGGGGAGAGGCAGGCCCGGTTCATCCATCCGGCCAATGAGCCCTATCTGATTGCAGGGGTCGGGACCTATGCGCTGGAAATATTCGAGGAGGTCCCCTCACTGGATATGCTTTTTGTCCCTGTGGGAGGGGGAAGCGGAGCGTCCGGCTGTTGCATCGTCAAGGAGGCAGTCAGTCCCCAGTGCGAAGTGATTGGCGTGCAGGCCGAGAAGGCCCCGGCCGGCTACCTTTCCTGGAAGAACAAAAAAATCGTCAAGGACAAGATGGAGACGGCGGCCGAAGGTTTGGCCACAGAGATCGGCTATGAGCTAACCCAGCAGGTTCTGCAGGACTATCTCTCGGATTTTATTCTGGTCTCGGAGGAGGAGATGGTTAAGGCCATCCTCCTCATCATGGAACTCATCCGGAACATGGCCGAAGAGGCAGGAGCGTGTCCTCTGGCGGCAGCCCTCAAGATTAAGGAGAGGCTTGCCGGAAAGAGGGTCGTTCTGGTGCTTACAGGCGGAAACATCTCCATACCCCGCCTCAAACAAATCCTAGCCTGATTTCAGGTTCAGCGTTTGGCCGTGCTCTTCAGGTATTTCAGAAATTCCGAATCGGTGGACAGAAGCAGCCAGGTTTCCTGGTCCATAATCGTCCGATAAACCTCCAGCGTCTTCATGAACTGGTAAAATTCCGGATCCAAGTTGTAAGCCTGGGCATAGATCAGGGTGGCCTCCGCATCCGCTTTTCCCTTGATTTCCTGGGCCTGCCTGTAAGCTTCGGACTGAATTTTTTTCAGTTCCCTTTCTTTCTCACCACGTATTTCTGCGCTTCTCCCGTCACCCTCGGAACGATATTTCGCTGCGATGCGCTGCCTCTCGGATATCATTCTTTCGAATTGTTTCTGTTGAACCTCATCGACATAATTGATTCTCATTATCTGGACGTCCTTGATTTCAACACCGATTTCCGTGGTTTTTTGGGAGGAATTTGCCAGGATGAGCTGGGCGATTTTTTCACGGCCTGTCTGGATTTCGGGGATGGCACTGGAGAGATCGAGAATTTCGGTCTCTTCCGACACTTCGAATTGCCGGTTCGACGAGCGAACGATCTCGATGAGATCGTAGTTGGCGATCGCGTTTCGTGTTTCTCCATCGATGATGTCATCGATTCTGGATTGAGCCCCTCTCTCATCGCGCACTCTCTGGAAAAAAACGAGCGGATCATTAATTCTCCAGCGGGCATAGGTATCGACCCAGATGTAT
Organism: uncultured Eubacteriales bacterium; assembly: GCA_964400735.1. GTDB lineage: Bacteria > Acidobacteriota > Aminicenantia > Aminicenantales > Aminicenantaceae > CAYNVQ01. Next base: position 220,513 of record CAYNVQ010000005.1, read on the forward strand.
TTCTTGTCTTTGGTGGGGATTTCGTTGGCGTCGCCGTTCCATTCCAGCCAGCGTTTTTCGAAGAAATTGGCTTTCTGGATGAAGGGAACTTTGAGGTGCAAGCCGGGCGATATGATGGCTCCTCCGATGGGCTCTCCGAACTGGGTGATGATGACCTGGTTCATTTCCGAGACGATGTACATGCTGTTCAAAAGAAGGATAAGCACCACGAACGCGGCACCGACTATCAGAATGGCTCGTGTTTGCTGGCTCATTTTTTCACCTCCTCACCGAGATTCAGAAGGGGGAGGATGTTTTTCTGTGCCTCATCAAAGATGATTTTTTTATTGATCTTGGGAAGAATCTCATTGATGGCTTCTAAGTAGAGGCGCTTTCGTGTGACCAGCGGGGCCCTGGCGTATTCTTTGTGTATGGCCTTGAAGCGCTCGGCGTCTCCTCTAGCATTGTTCACCCTTTCTGTGGCGTATCCTTCAGCCTCTCGGATCATCTGTTCGGCTTCACCCTGAGCTTTGGGGATTTCCTGATTGTATTCGGACCAGGCCTCGTTTATCTTTCTCTCTTTTTCCTGAAGAGCTTCGTTGACCTCGTTGAACGAGGGTTTGACCGGTGGAGGGGGATTCACGTCCTGAAAAATCAGTTGGTTGACTTCGATACCTATTTCATAGAGGTCACAGAGATTTTGGAGGGTTTCTTTGGCTACCAGGGCCATCCTGGCTCGACCGATGGTGATGACTTCGTCGACCGAGTTGTCGCCCACGACTTTTCTCACCACGGCCTCGTTCATGAAGCGGAAGGTACTATCGGCATCTCTCAGTTTAAACAGGTAGTTATAAGGATTCTTGATTTTGTACTGCACGATCCACTCCACATCCGCCACGTTCAGGTCGCCAGTCAGCATTCTGGCTTCCATCTGCGTTTCCGGTGTTACCCTGAATTCCGACCTTATTCCCGCCCTTTCGGTGCGGAATCCGAATTCCATCTTGAGCTGTCGCTGAACCGGCACTTTTATCAACTTCTCGATTCCGAGAGGAAGTTTGAGATGGAGTCCAGGGTCTGTGGTCCGGACGAACTTTCCGAAACGGAGGATCACGCCCATTTCTTCGGGGCCGATCTGGTAAAATGAACCGATAAGCAGAATCAGAATAACCACACCGGCGATAATGAGCTTTATGACACCGGGACTGATTTTGGGCAGTCTAATTTCCATGGATGGAAAATCATTGCTCATGAAGACCTCCTTTAAAAGGATTGTGATCGATGATTTTAAGTCATCATAGCATAGATGATTCGATATTTGAAGGAATCCTCCTGAAAAATGGTTTTCGGTCGTATATCGGTGGGTATCGGTGAGAACATCCCACTTGGGGACACCCTATTTTATGGAAAAGCCTTCTTCAATAAATTTTTTACAGGACTTTCTCAGAGAGAATGTCCCTATGACTTTAAGAGACGGGGTAATTCAGCAAGAGAAGAATTCACAATGCTGATGGTAGAGAGGGGGACCGATTTGGCTGCCCTCAACCCGCTGCCGGTAAGGACCAGCACGATTTTGTTGCTAGGCATGAATTTACCTTTTGCGTCCATTGTGAGGAGCCCGGCCAAAGGAGTGGCGGACGCAGGTTGGATGAAGAGCCCTTCAAGCTCGGCAAGGAGATTCTGAGCTTCGAGGATTTTATCATCGGAGACGCTGAGGATTTCTCCACCCACTTTTTTGATCAGGTGAAGGAGGATATTTCCTGCTGGGGGGTCGGGATTGGATATGGCTTGAGCGATGGTTTTTGCCTTTCGGATTCTCTTTACTTTTGCCTCTCCTTTCTTAAAGGATCGGGAGATAGGGGAGCAGCCGTCGGCTTGGACTCCGACAAAATAAGGGCATTTTTGGATATATCCCTGTTCCCTGAGATCCTGATAGGCACGGATAAGCCCGACCAAATGGCCTCCTGCGCTAACCGGAGCAAATAGAAAATCAGGTGAATGGCGTCGAAGTTGGAAGAAAATTTCAAACCCTGTGACTTTATATCCTTCTATGCGGAAGGGATCCACCGAATTAGCAAAATAGATGCCGGCCGCAGGGGCGAAGTCAAGACTTTTACGGAAGAGTGCTCCATAGTCGCCTTTGACCTTGATCAAGAGGGGATGATGGATTCCGGTCGAGATCAGCTTTTCTTCTGGTGTGTCTTCTTTGACCAGGACAAACGTGTCGAATCCTGCACGTGCTCCATAAGCCGCCGTGGAGGCGGCCATGTTTCCCGTGGAAACCGTTCCGATTCTTTGGATTTTCAGAGATGCCGCTTTCTGAATGGCCACAGCCGTCCCCCTATCCTTGAAACTGTGGGTGGGATTGACGGTTTCGTTTTTGGCAAAAAGAAGGGGAAGGTCGAATTTTTTTTCGATTGATTTGAGGCGGATCAAGGGAGTATCGCCCTCTCCGAGACTCAAATCTCGCTCGACGTAGGACAGAGGAAGAAAATCCAGCATGGCTTCCAGAGGATGCTCTTTTCTGAGGCGAAATATCTTTTCTTTTTTCGGTACATTGTAAAGGAGAGGTTCCTGACAGGAAGGACATGAGGTATGGAAGAGATCGAGAGGGTAGGCTTTTTGGCAGAAGGTGCAAAAAAATGTTTCCATCGCTTTCTTAAAAGATTATAAAACAATCTGTCCCTGGCAGCAAAGGGGCTTTTACCTTTCTCTTAAAAGGCGAGCCGCCAAAAAACGTCCTATAAATGGTTATCCAGTAAAAGTCATGGTAGCCGGTTTATCTGACCTCGGTTCGCTTATTTCCGTGGAACCATGTCCTCCGCCTCCGAGGGATATCTATCAACCCAATTAACCGGTTTGATTTCGCTTCCTAAATGAATTGAAAAGGCTGATGTTGTATATATAATTAGATATGGCTACAATCGAAAGGAGAAAAAGAGGCAGTTGAAAGATGGATGAAGATGAGCGCTATATGCAGGAAGCCGTTAAAGAGGCTGAAAAGGCAGGAGAACTAGGAGAAATTCCGATAGGCGCAGTTGTTGTGGGAGGGGGACAAATCATTGGACGCGGGTCCAACAGGGCTGTTTCGGAGAATGATCCCACGGCTCATGCTGAGATCGTGGCCCTTCGGAATGCCTGCCGGGGAGTGGGGAATTACAGGCTTTCCGGATGCGATCTTTATGTGACCCTGGAGCCCTGTGCCATGTGTTTGGGAGCGGCTGTCCAGGCAAGAGTACGCCGGCTGATTTTCGGCGCGTATGATGCAAAAAGTGGAGCCGTGAAGTCTGTGATGACGTTTCCTTTCTATAAATTGAATCACCGCATCGAGATAAAAGGTGGCGTTTTGGCCGCAGAATGCGGTAAAATTCTGAAGTCATTTTTTGAAAAAAGGCGCTGAAGCTTCGCTCCAAGGAAATATAGTGGAGAGGTGGCCGAGTGGTTGAAGGCGGCGGTCTCGAAAACCGCTATTCTGGGTTCCCAGGATCGTGGGTTCGAATCCCACCCTCTCCGTTTTTTTAGATTTTGCGTTCATTCCAACTTCACTTTTTCCAACAAGGCTGCAATCCTTTGTAAAAGCGCTAAGTTAAAGGTTCAGGGGGAAAGAAGTTTTTTGGTTGAATCCCCGGATGAGTTTATCCCATCGTTGATAAGATAAGTATTTGTCTTCCCAATAATTATCGTCATACCATTGGCTGTTGAGCTCCTCGATGTCTTTCCCCAGTTGTTCTACCCAGGTGAAGTACTTGAGATTATGGATTCTTTTTTTATCCCAGTAAGAGAGCTCCAACATATGGTCTAGGCCGATGTTCCTGAGACCTGCCTCAAAATCTAGGGCGGCTTGAGTTGGAGTGTATGGCCCCCTTTCTTGTCTTAATTCCTCAATTCGGGATTGATAAAGCTCCATCGAGTCCGTAGCTACGGAGAGAACGATGTCTTTCTCATCCATCTCAAAATATCTTGCCATTTTGATGGCTCCTACCAGATTGGCCAAAGATGAGATCCCGAGAAGGTGAAGATTTCCGACTGTTTGTCCTGGTATTTTTCTGGATTGGAGATATTCTTTTCCAGCGGATTCGTTAAAAAGACGGAGGAGCCTCATACAAATTTCGTCATCGATACCCGCCACCATGTCCATGGCTTTGACATTGAAGATCCAGGGAACATGTTTGTCCCCGATGCCTTCGATACGATGGGCTCCGTATCCGTTATAGAGAAGGGTGGGACACTGGAGGGCTTCACCGGCACCGACTTTCATCTGCGGAAATTTTTTGCGCAAGTAATTGGCGCAGGCCAAGGTTCCAGCCGATCCCTGGGTCAGAAACAGAGCAGACAGCTTCTGATCTTTCTCTTTCTCCGATTCAAAAACTTCCTCCATGGCCTGTCCTGTGCAGACATAATGCCATATGGCGTTTCCGATTTCGTCGAACTGGTTGAGGATGACAATCTCTTCCGGACGCTCTCTTTTTAGGGCATAACTTTTATCAAAGACTTCTTTGACGTTGCTTTCTGAACCCGCCGTGGCGTATACTTCGGCACCGACCTTCTCCAGCCATTCAAACCGCTCCTTTGACATCCCCTCAGGTAGAATGGCTATGCATGGACAGGCTAAAAGATAGGAATCGTAAGCGCCTCCGCGGCAGTAATTCCCGGTAGAGGGCCAGAGTGCTTTCTGAGAAGTAGGATCGAAATACCCCTGAACGAGTTTTTCAACCAGCGGTCCGAATGTGGCACCCACTTTGTGTGATCCGGTCGGAAAGTATTTTCCGATGAGCATGATGATTCTCGCTTGGACTCCGGTTAAAGATGAAGGGAGCTCCATATAGTTGACTTTTCCGAATCCTCCTCCAAATTCAACAGATTCGTTTTTCCATGTTATCCGGAAAAGATTCCGGCTGTGCAGCTCCCATAAACCTATATTCTTCAGCTCATCCTTAATTTTCTGGGGGATCCTGTCAGGGTGGGCCATTTCCTCATATGTAGGGATGATGATGTTTCTTTCCCTGCATCTTTTTACGGTGTTATCCAATACCTTTCGCGATTTTTTCATCCTTTTTTCCTTATGTTGATTTTTGATTTGGTGACAGGTAACTAAATTATCAGACTTATAGGAAAACTAATTTAGTTACCTGTCACCAAATTGTGGTTATAGGAAAACTAATTTAGTTACCTGTCACCAAATTGCGGTGACCAAATTATGTCGCCGGAATAAATTATTATAGGTAATTATTTCCTCAAAACATGTATAGGAGGTATATTATGAAGGAAAAAGAATTGATGGAATTATTAGAAAGAAGGGCGAAAGGGCAAGAAATAGAATTAAAGAATTTGTCTAAGAAAATGAATGAATTTGTATCTTTTTGCACAGATACAAGAATGGTGACCTGTGAAAGGAAAAAATGTGAATTGAACGATTATGGGAAGTGTTTGCTTAGGAGAATGATGATAAATTCCCAGGGTCAATGTGGTTGGTATATACCAAAAGAGGCGGAAATCAGCAAGAGCAGTTAAGATTTAAGGCGTATATTGAAAAGCAGGGGCTTTACATTTTTGGCCCCTTCGCCTTCAACAAAAGTGATTTTACCTTTGTCCCTTAGTATCAATAAATGCTTTCTGATTTCCTCTCTTTCTTCAGGGGTTTTAAGGCTTGGTAGAATATCTAAATTTGAATGAATCGTGTCGGGATATGCATCTTTTATCTGTGCTAAAATTTTGTCTGATAAATTTTGGTCAATTTCCATATAAAACCTCCTTTTGTGACTTGTCAATTTCATATCATATGAATATGATTAAGTCAAATCCAACAAGGGGAGAATGGAGGTAAAAATGTTTGATTTACAGACAATTACTTCATTTGTAGCTATTGTATCGGCACTTTTTGCAGGGATAGCTTTAATATTGAATTTTCGTGTATTTAAAAAACAACAGAAAAATATCCAAGTGAATTTATTAGCCGATTTTTCAACGAGGTTTTTTGACCTTATTGATAAACAAAAGGAGTATGTAAATGAGGAAAAAATAGGCCAATTCAATGTTTTATTCTTAAACTTATTAGAATGGTTTACCTATTTGGTAAATCACGGATATTTACCATTTGGAATGTCCGAAATGTATCACGGCGTAATTATCAATTGGTACAATAAAGTTAGGAAAGGACAAGAAGAATTATTAAAGGGGTATATGGAAGATCAAAAATACAAATTTTCTGAGCTGGATAAATTTTATGAAAATTTAAAAAGTAAAGGCATTATTGATGATTAACCGTCTTCTTTATCCTCTTTTGGCTTTGGTTTTAAGATTTCAGGAGAAACAACTTGTTTTTTCTCTTTTTCTTTTTCTTTCTTTACAAATTCTTGGATTTTCTCTTTTTGTTTTTCCTGTTTTTTTTCATTATCTGCCATAATTATATCCTCCTTTTTGGCTGGTAATGTAATAATGATATAAAAATTAGACAAACAAAACAATAAGGAGTTTAGATGAAAGAAAAACAGAAAAAACAAAAAAGGAAATCAAAATCAGAAGAACCTAACCCCAACCACAAAAAGGATTTTTTGGATTTGATAAAAAAGGCATCATCGCCCACCATCAATCAGAAAGATAAGACAAAAGAGTGAAGAACATATGATCTTTAACGTTTCTTTGATTGAATCTGAAAGCGAATTCGTCAACGTAATTCTGGAGGTGCTTTTTTGAAATCCAAACATGGGTGCCGGAAATGCCTCTTTTAAACCATGACCAGAAGCCTTCAATTAATTGTGTATGGCATTCGCCCTTTACATATTCTTTCATGGAGTGTTTAACAAAGCTATGACAATATCCCCAATCCTCAAGTGTCCGGTAGCTAAGAAATTCATCCGTATTAATCTTAGAGCCTACCCAAACATTCTCCGTGATAACGGGAACAACGGTCTTTTTCTTCATATTGGGAACGACTTTGCCTTTCATATTCCCTTCTCTTTCAACCATTCCCAGGACTATGGATTTCTTTTCCGCCCCTCTTCCTCTTTTCCCTTTTCCCTTGCCTCCGACATAGGTATCATCGATTTCAACGTCTCCGAAAAGAGGGGGGATCTTGTCATTTCCCATGAGGCTTCTGATTTGATGGGCCATTCTCCAGGCGCATTTATAAGTAACCCCAAGCTGTCTTTCGATTTCTTTAGCCGACACGCCAGATCGGGTGGCGGTCATAAGATATATGGCATAAAACCAATGGGTCAAAGGAGTGGTCGATTTCTCAAAAATAGTATCCTTTGTAGGATAAACCTGAAATGCGCACCATTGGCATTCATAACAGCGTCTATTTTTGACTCTATGAAACTTGGTTTCCTTTCCGCATTTAGGGCATATTTTAGTGTCCCCATATCTGAGGTGCATTATGGTGTCTAAACAAACATCATCATTAGGGAACATTTCCCTGAATTGCCTAATGGTGAATTTTTCCTTTTTGACTTTCTTTTTTGTGTTTTTCATACCTAAATTGTATCATAGAAAATACATGTTGTCAAGGGATAATTACCTTATTATATATAATGTAGCCATGAAGACAATGAATATCGTTTTGATGGGATTCGGCCGGGTAGGACAAACCTTTGTTCGTCTGCTTCAAGAAAAACAGATTACCTGCCAAAAAAAATATGACCTTAACCTACGATTGTGCGCAATCTTCGCCAGAAGGGGAAGTCTTTTATTGCCTCAGATAAAAAATGATGCAAACATCTTAGCTGATTTTAATCTGGAAGCAAATCCCGAAAGGAACATTCCTTGGAAATCGGATTTGACCCTAAACGAAGTGCTTACCTCCTTCGATCCAGGTGTATGGGTGGACTGTATCCCCTCTAATTTGAGAGACGGAAGGCCTTCTCTCGACTATTCTTATCAGGCATTGAATGCGGGATGGCATGTGGTCACAGCCAACAAAGGGCCTTTGGTAGCCGATTTTTTAGGACTCTGGAAAAAGGCACGTATCAACCAGCTTTCTCTCGGAATGAGCGGAGCCACAGCAGCAGCTCTGCCCACTTTGGATGTGGCTTTCAGGGCTTTAGCAGGAGCCGAAATCCTCTGCATCGAAGGGATACTCAATGGTACAACCAATTACATCCTCACCCGGATGGCCGAAGGGATGGACTATGCTCTTGCCTTGAAAAACGCCCAGAAAAAGGGGATTGCCGAACCTGATCCCTCTCAAGATATCGAAGGGTGGGATACGGCAGCGAAGATTCTTATCATCACCAATGCCTTGTTCCTCACGGGTTATGCCCTTGCGGATGTCCATGTGGAAGGGATTTCTCAGGTTGCGCCGGATCTCTTGTCGGAGGCTAGAAAGACAGGAAAATCCATCAAGCTTTTAGGGAGAATGTCTCGGGATTCCGGAGTGCCACAATTAGAGACGAAAGCAACCCTTTTGGATGCTTCTCATCCTTTATTCGGCGTCGACGAAGCCCGGAAGGGGATCACTTTTTTCACCGACACCATGGGTTCGGTCACAGTGACCGGCGGAAAATCTGACCCTCGGGGTGCTGCTGCCGCTCTTCTCAAAGATATCATTAATATAGAAAAAGGCCGGACCTAAGCCTTACGACGACGCGGCATTTCCTTATTATCCATTCTCCCTATCGATGTTCTTGGCTCGCCTCTATTGATCTAAGTCGATCTGAGAGGAAGTGCGGAGGGGACGGCCTATGAAACCTGACCAAGACGAATATATTCCGCTGCTCAGGAGCAAAGATAACTGCCGATGAAGTGTTCACAGGCTCACGCTTTCAATTGACCTGGATAATGATTTCTGGTAATTTAGTTCTTCTCTAATTCGCCACCTCAATTCGAAATGCGGAGAGGTGTCCGAGTGGCTTAAGGAGCACGCTTGGAAAGCGTGTGTGCGGTGGATGCCGTACCGTGGGTTCGAATCCCACCCTCTCCGCCACACTAAGCGTGGCGCCATTCAGGAGTCATTATGGACACAAAAGTATTCGTAGATATGGAAGATCTTTATGGGGCACACAACTATCATCCTTTGGATGTCGTCATCCAAAAGGCCAAGGGGATCTGGGTTTGGGATGTCGAAGGGAATAAGTATCTCGATTTTTTAAGCGCTTATTCGGCTGTCAACCAGGGGCACTGCCATCCCCGGATCGTCAAGGCGTTGGAAACTCAAGCCAAACAGCTCACCTTGACCTCTCGGGCATTCAGGAACGACCAATGGCCGCTGCTGGCCAAAGAGCTCTGCGACATGACCGGCTACAAGATGGTCCTGGCCATGAATTCTGGGGCTGAGGCCGTGGAGACAGCCATAAAAGCGGCCCGTATGTGGGGCTACCAGAAAAAGGGCATTCCCCAGGATAGAGCCGAAATCATCGCCTGTTCCAACAATTTTCACGGCCGCACTATTACGGTCATCAGTTGTTCCACCGAAGCTCTATACCGGAAGGATTTCGGTCCTTTTACACCCGGATTTATAATCGTGACCTACGGGGATATCGAAGCTCTGGAGCAGGCGATCACCCCTAACACAGCCGCTTTCCTAGTGGAGCCGATTCAAGCTGAGGCCGGAATTCTGATCCCTCCCCGTGGATATTTAAAAAAGGCTAAAGAATTATGCGAAAGAAACAACGTTCTCTTCATAGCCGACGAAATCCAGACCGGCTTGGGCCGGACCGGAAGGCTATTCGCCTGTGAGCACGAGAGTATAACGCCCGACATCATGATCATCGGAAAGTCTTTGGGCGGGGGTTGCTATGCGGTTTCAGCTGTGCTTGATGACCGCAAAGCCCTCGACCTCTTCACTCCCGGGACCCATGGCTCGACCTTCGGGGCAAACCCGCTCGCTTGCGCGGTGGCCCGTGAATCCTTGAGGGTCATCAAAGAGGAAAACCTGGTCCGCAATGCGGCCGAGCAGGGGGAATATTTCCTTTCCAAGCTCAAAACCCTAAAGAGCCGGCACATTAGAGAAGTCCGGGGCAGAGGATTGCTCATCGGGATCGAGCTTGTCGAGGAAGCCGGAGGGGCCCGCCGCTTTTGCGAGGCTCTTCAGATGGAGGGTTTGCTCTGCAAGGAAACCCATGAGAACGTTATCCGTTTCGCTCCTCCGCTTGTCATCAAGGAAAAAGACCTCAGCTGGGCTTTCAAGAGAGTCAAAAAAGTCTTCAAGCAGCTAGACTGAATTCTGCATAAAAAATGCTTCTAACATTTTCTATTACATCCATATCAGAATAGGTTTCTGATATGGATGCAGATAAAAACATAAAATTTTCCTCTTTTCTTATACCTTAATGTTGGCGTGGGGTGGGTTGGCGCGGAGCAGGATTGCATCCTCATTATTCGCTCTCACGGCGCCGATTCAACCTTTCCGCCAATCTTACTGCAATGGCTTCGTCGTGGCCCGGATAGGTTGGGTCTACAGTTCACTACAGCTTCCTGTGAGATTTCCGTGCCAGTGCACAATCTTGGCTCGTGAATAGTCCAGCGAAGGTGAGAAATCCATAAAAAAAATCGTTTTTTTAAATAAAAATACAAAGGGGAATTGAATGATTCATAATTTTTTTCTATCATATAAGAGAGAGAATATCGAAGAGAGGATCATTATGAAAAAAACCGTTTTTATCTTGGTTTTAGCTCTTTTGCTTGTAGCCAGTTGCGTCATTTATGTGCCTCGGGATGAGGGATATCCACGCCGGGGTGGCGAATATTATGAAGAAACCTATCCAGGAGAAAGGGATACGTCCTTTTTCTATGACTATCTTTCACCCTATGGGATGTGGATTTATCGCAATCCCTACGGGTACGTGTGGATTCCGGATAGGATGGCCTACAACTGGCGTCCATATTCTTATGGACAATGGGTCTGGTCTGACTATGGCTGGACCTGGATTTCCAATTTCGAATGGGGCTGGGCCCCCTTCCATTATGGACGCTGGGACTGGGATCGATATCTCGGTTGGTACTGGGTGCCGGATACGGTCTGGGGCCCTGCCTGGGTGAGCTGGAGAAGAGGGGATTTTTACATCGGATGGGCCCCCCTTCCTCCTGAGGTCAGGTTTATCAGAGGAGTCGGCATTCGATCGTTGCCCTATACCCTGAACAATTCCTATTGGATTTTTGTGGAATACCGACATTTTCTGCATTCGAATCTCAGCCGATACGTGCTTCCCCCTGAGCGGAACCTGACCATCATCAACTACACGGTCGTTTATACAGATATCATCGTTCAGAACGATCGAATCATCAACAGGGGAATCGATTTCGATTATGTCCGAAGGGCCACCAGGCAGGTTATATCTAAACACGAATTGAGACCATCTTCCCGGCCGGGTCAAACCAGAGTTAGGGCCGACAGCGTGGAGATTTACAACCCTTCAATAAGGGAAAACAAGGCAGCTCGTCCGAAAACGGTAATAGAAGAGAGAGAAGTTCCAGAGAGAATAACCCGGACTTCGATCAGAGCACCTGGCGAACCGGCCGACCGGAGGGAAAAAAGTCTGGAAGAAGTTCAGGAGGAGGAAGTCAAAAACCTCGAGGAAAGCCAGATCAGGCAGTTGAACGACCTGACTGAAAAGAAACAGGAAGAGGCACAGGCGGCCAAGACTCGAGCAGAAAGAGAAAAAATCGAGAAGGAATATGATCAAAAAATCACCCGGATAAAAAAGAGCCAGGCAGAAGAAAAGGCCAAAATAAAAGAGAGACACGCCAAGGAAGAGGCACAGGCGGCCAAGAAAAAAATAAAGAAAAAAGAGATCAAGAAATAAGCAGCTTCAGCCTTTTGCTCCCTTCCAGGTAACAGCTAAAGTGGCGGCTAGGATAATTACGCCTCCCAATACGGTCCTTACCCTGGGGATTTCTTGAAGGAGGAGAAGCGCCAGGACAATCCCATAAATGGGCTCTAGAGAGCTGATAATGGCAGCGGTCTGAGCCTTTATGTGTCTCATCCCTTTGATGAACAACGAGTGGGCGGCTGCCGTGCAGAATAGACCTAAAAATAAAAGGTGAAAAACCTCCCGCAGGCTTAAATGAGGCCTCAAGATGAAAAAGAAAGGGATTAAAAAAAGAGTTGCCGAAAAATCCTGATAAAAAGTGATCAACAAACTCGAATAATTCTGTGATAGCTTTCTGTTGAGAATGGTCAAAACGGAGAAGGTGAAGCCAGCAAATAGGCCCCAAAGGACCCCTTTGTAGACGGAGTCGCTCAGGTCGAAGCGGGGAATGATGAGGAAAATGCCGAAGACACACAGAAGCGAGAGCAAAATAGTCGATGGAGCGAGCCTTTCTCTGAAAAACAAGGGCTCGAGAAAGGCCGTGAAGACTGGAAAGCTGGAATAGGATAAAAGCCCCACAGCTACGGTGGATATCTGGATCGACCGGAAAAATGCGACCCAGTGGACGGCCAGAATGAATCCTAGCAGGATGAAGAGCGTATAGTTCGTTTTCGGAGAAATTTTGAGGCTTTGCCGGGAGAGGAGAAAAAACAGGAATATGGCAAAGCTGGCAAAAAAGACCCGGCCGAGGACGATGATAAAGGGAGAAAGTGCCAGCCATTTTCCGAAAAGGCCGGCCAAGCCGAAAAGAACCACAGCCGTATGGATCTCCAGCAGGCTTTGCCTTTTTTGCATGCTCCAACCTTATACCAGTCAATCGGGATAATCAAGAAAGAAGGGGAGGGGACGTCCCATTCAGGGATTCCCCATATTTCAATGTTTGCTTTTTTATCGATGATAGATTATTGAGTGCCCCCGAATGGAACGCCCCCTATGTTACCTGTACCTTGATTTGCATATTATTTCCTCTCGCCTTGGGATAAAACCAAAAAATTATAGATTGTCTCTGGAAGGAAGGTCTCCCCGATAGAGGGTGTCCTCCTAAGGAACGTCCCCATGATTAAAAGTTTGAATTCCTGGAAAATTGTGATACTATAATATTTAAGTCAAAGGAACGTGGCTTCCTTCGATATGTTTATCACTCTGATAAAAAATGAGTTACGTGATTTTTGCGCGCAAATACCGGCCTATGACCTTCGAGGAGATGATCGGCCAGAAACATGTGGTTCAGACACTTATGAACGCAGTGAAAAACGATCGGGTCGCTCAGGGATACATTTTTTCAGGAATGAGGGGAGTGGGAAAAACCACCACAGCCCGCATTCTAGCCAAAGCCCTGAATTGCCAGAAGGGGCCGACGCCAAATCCTTGTAACGAATGCGAATTTTGCCGGGAGATCAACGAAGACCGTTCGGTCGATGTTCTGGAAATCGATGGAGCATCCAACCGGGGGATAGAAGAGGTGAGGGCTCTGCGCGAAGGGGTGAAGTATAAACCTATTCACAGCCGCTATAAGGTCATCATCATCGACGAAGTGCATATGCTCACCCGCGAAGCCTTTAATGCCCTGCTGAAGACTTTGGAGGAGCCCCCCCCGCATACCATTTTCATTTTCGCCACCACCGAATTTCATAAAGTGCCACCGACCATCGTTTCCCGCTGCCAGTACTTCGAGTTCAAAAAGATATCTCAGAAAGAGATCATCAATCATCTCTTGGACATCACCAAGCAGGAAAACATCACCATATCAGCTTTTGGACTCAGCGCCATCGCCGATGCGGCAGACGGCAGTTTACGCGATGCTCAAAGTTTACTCGATCAGGCTGTGTCTTTCTCGGGAGAGAACATCTCGGACGAGGATCTAAAAGAGATACTCGGTGCCATCAGCCGGGAAACTCTCTTTAAATTTTCGAGTGCCATACTCGATGAAGAACCAGATCAAATGTTCCTTTTGGTCGAAGAGGTCATAGAAAAAGGTTATGACTTGAGATATTTTTATAAAGAACTCATCCAGCATTTCAGAAATATGCTTCTTGTCAAATCGATCGAGAATCCCCGAGATTTATTGGCCTTGAGCGAGGACGACATCGGGACACTTCAAAAGGAAGCAGAAAAAGCATCGGCCGATGATCTTCTCCGATATCTCGTAGCCCTTCAACAAGGTGAGCAGGGATTGAAATTTTCCTCCCATCCCCGCATATACCTGGAAACCTTATTGGTCAGGCTCAGCCATTTTCGTAAGATCATCCCCTTGGAAAATATAATGAAGGATATCCAGAATTTAAGAAAAGGTTTCAGTAAGCCAGAAGATAGCGATAGACCTGCAAGCTTTCCCGCTGCCGTCTCAGCGATTAAATCCGATAAGCCGTCGCCACATCCGCGACCCCAGCGAAAGGAGAGGGATGTCTCTCCCAAAAAAGAGTCGCTGGTCATTCCCAATACATACGAGGAAACGGCCAGCCGGAGGGATAATCAAATAAAGGAAACTGGACAAAAAGAGTCGGATTCTATCGCCAAAGATCCCACCGTGAAATATTTTCTCGATACTTTTGATGCGCAGATTCTGGCGGTTAAACCAATCAAAAAGGGGAAAAAATAGGAACGAAATCTGCGGAGTCGATAGAAGGAGATAGAAGATGAAAAATATGGGCAATATCCAAAAAATGCTTAAAACGGCCAAGGAAATGCAGGAAAAGCTCCAGAGAGAAATGGCCGAGATGAAAATAGAGGGATCGAGCGGAGGAGGAATGGTTACCGTTGTATTGGATGGATCAAAAAATTTGGTGTCTTTGACCATCAATCCTGAGGTGGTCAATAAGGACGATACTGAAATGCTTCAGGATTTGATCATGGCTGCTTTTAACGATGCCAATACCAAGGTCGATGAAGCCCTTTCCGAAAAGATGGGGGCTTTCGGAGCGGGCTTGAAAATTCCGGGTCTTTTCTAATGATCGATCAAGAACATCCGATACACCGGCTTATTGAAGAGCTCAAAAAAATACCGAGCATCGGTGCCAAAACGGCCCAGAGAATCGCTTTTTATCTGATCGGGATTCCCCAGGAAGAGGCCGACCGTCTGGCTGATTCCATCAGAGACGCCAAACGAAATATCTTCTATTGCTCCGTATGCAACAATTTGACCCATGTCGATCCCTGTCAATTCTGTACGGACAATAACAGAGACCAGGATTTACTGTGTGTCGTCGAAGAACCTTTTAATATTTCCTCCATCGAAAAAACAGGAATTTTCCGTGGAGTCTATTACGTGCTTCATGGAGCACTCGCGCCCCTAAAAGGGATGGGACCCGATGAGTTGAAAACGGATAAATTATTCAAAAGAGTCAAAGAAGGAAATTTTAAGGAGATCATCTTGGCCACGAATCCAACGGCAGAAGGCGAGACGACAGCGCACTTCATTGCAAGACTTCTCAGGGATTTTCATGTTAAAATGACCCGTTTAGCCATGGGGCTTCCTGTCGGTTCGGACCTTGATTTTGCCGATCAAGTGACCATCAAAAAGGCCTTGGAAGGAAGAACGCAGCTTACAGAATAGCTGTTTAATATACATGGATAACAGGATTTTGAGCGAAGGAGCGTCAATAAAGAAACCGCCATCATCAAAATAAATAAAACATACGTTAGACCGCTCCCCTCGAAATCAAAGGCTGGATATCTGAAAAAAGGAGGATCAATGGATAAAGAAACGATCGAAATCCGCTGGCATGGCCGTGCTGGCCAGGGCGTGGTGACGGCGGCAGTGACCCTGGCCGATGTAATCTCTATGGAGGAAAACCTTCATGTGCAGGCCTTTCCTGAATTTGGGGCCGAAAAGAGAGGGGCGCCCATTCTGGCTTTTAACCGAATCAGCAAAATGCCTATCCGGACTCATAGTCAGGTTTATTATCCGGATATCGTTGTGGTCACCGATCCTTCTCTGCTGGGAATGGTGGACATCAGCAGCGGAGCCAAAGAGGATGCCATCTTTTTGATGAACACGACATTCGATATCGATCTGATCAGGAAGAAAATAGGATTGGCTGAAAAGAAGATATATGCCCTGGATGCTTACACTATCGCTCAGGAAGAGTTGGGCAGGGCCATCCCCAATGTCCCCATGGTTTCTGCTCTGGTCAAGATCACAGGATTGATGGATATAGATACGTTTACCAAAAACATAAGGGTGTCTTTAGGAAAGAAATTGAGACCAGAAGTTGTGGAGATGAATATGAAGACCATAGACAGGGCCTTAAAGGAGGTTAAAGAAGGATGAAAAAAGAAAGCTGGAAGGAATTGACAATCGGAACCATCAACCTCGACGCCGGTAACTCGGTAAGGAATTTAACGGGGACATGGCGCTCAGGCCGCAAGCCTCAATTCATAGAGGAAAACTGCATCCAGTGTTTCTTCTGCTGGCTGTATTGCCCGCATTTTGCCATCCTCGTCGAGGACGAAGAAGTAAAAGGCATAAACTATGATTATTGTACAGGTTGCGGCTTATGTGCCGAAGAATGCCCGTCCAAGCCGATAGCGATCGAAATGGTAAAGGAAGAAATAAAGCTGGCTGAAGGAGGGGCAAAATGAGTATACTGAAAACACTTAACGGTAACCAAACCGTTGCCGAAGCCGTCAGGCAGGTCAATCCTGATGTGATGGCTGCTTATCCCATCACTCCTTCGACAGCCATCGTCGAGACCATTGCCCAGTTCAAAGCCGACGGGTTGATCACGGGAGAGTTCGTCTGCCCTGAGAGCGAACACAGCGCTATGAGCGTTTGTATCGGTGCTGCTTCTGCAGGAGGGCGGGTCATGACGGCCACGGCTTCTCAGGGCTTGGCCTTGATGTGGGAGATGCTTTATATTGCGGCGGGCCTGCGTCTTCCCATCGTCGCAGCCATAGTCAATCGTTCCCTGAGTGCCCCCATCAACATTCATGGGGACCACAGCGATACCATGGGAGCTCGAGATACTGGATGGATCCAGATTTATTCGGAGAACTGCCAGGAGGCTTACGACAATTTCATCCAGGCCTTCCGGATTGCCGAACATCTGGATGTTAGAACCCCGGTTCTGGTCGGGCTAGACGGCTTCATTATCAGCCATTCCATGGAGGTCATTCAGGTCGAAGACGATGATAAGGTCAAGGATTTCGTCGCAGAGTACCAACCGGTCTATCCTCTACTGGATACCAGCCGCAAAATGACGGTCGGTCCCATCGATTTTACGGATTATTATTTTGAACACAAAAGAAACCAGATCGAGGGGATTGAGAACGCTCCTCCTGTCATCGAACAGGTGGGCAAGGAATTCGGTGAAAAATTCGGCCGTTCCTATAGCTTTTTCGAGGAATACAGGATGGATGACGCCGAGACATGCATCGTAGTGATGAGCTCGGCTGCCGGGACCTGCAAAGATGCCATCGATAGGCTTCGGGATCAAGGCAAACAGGTTGGGCTTTTAAAGCCCAGAGTTTTCAGGCCCTTTCCTGACAGAAAAATCGCCGAGGCTCTGAAGAATATGAAGGCTGTCGCCGTTCTGGACCGAAGCTCCTCCCCTGGAGCATTTGGAGCCCCTCTGTTCACCGAAATCCGCAACGCACTCTATGACTACGACCAAAGGCCCAAAGTCGTGAATTATGTCTATGGTTTGGGTGGAAGAGATATTATGATCGAACACTTCGAGGAAGTGGCCGCTAAGCTGGAAAAAATCTCCGACACAGGCAAGGTGGATGAGATTTACGGATATCTCAACCTAAGGGAATAAAAGGAAGGAGTCGATAGATGGCAAAACTCAAAGAATTAGCAATGATGGAAGACAGGCTGGTCGCCGGACACGGAATGTGTTTGGGTTGTGGAATCCCGTTGATCTTCAAAATGGTTTTGCGGGCGACCGAAGATCCTCTCATTATCGCCAACGCTACCGGATGTTTAGAGGTCTGTACCACCATTTTCCCCAGGACTTCCTGGAACGTCACCTGGGTTCACAGCGCCTTCGAGAATTCTGCAGCCACGATAGCAGGTGTGGAATCAATGTACAAATCTTTAAAAAACAAAGGGAAAATCCCCAAAGACAAAAAGATAAAATTCCTCGGAGTCGGCGGAGACGGCGGCACCTATGATATCGGTTTGCAGGCCCTGTCCGGTGCCATGGAAAGAGGACATGACATCGTTTATCTCTGTTACGATAACAATGCCTATGCCAATACTGGAGGGCAGAGGTCATCGGCGACTCCTATGGGAGCATCAGCCACGACCTCACCGGCAGGGGATAAAAGCCCCGGCAAGCTTCAATGGAGGAAGGATCTGACCAAGGTCTTGGCCGCTCATAATATTCCCTATGTCGCTCAGGCCAGCCCCAGCCGCTGGCAGGACCTATTCAACAAAGCCAAAAAGGCCTTCGAGGTGGAAGGGCCCGCCTTCCTCAACGTTCTCTGTCTCTGTCCAACGGAATGGAAGTATGATGAATCCAAGGGCATTGAGCTGGCCAAAATTGCGGTGGACACCTGTTTCTGGCCTCTCTATGAGGTAGAGAACGGCAAGTATAAGATCAATTATAAACCCAAGGAGAAAAAGCCTATTCTGGAGTGGATCAAACCGCAGGGAAGGTTCCGCCATTTGTTCAAAGAGGAAAACGCGTGGCTGCTGGAAGAGTTTCAAAGGAAAGTGGATGAAGAATGGGAGGAACTGAACAAGCTGGCCAATTTGTGATATCGCCCTGAATTTCCCTGAGCAAAAATGGCAATAGTCATGGCGAGCGAAGCGAAGCCGTCTCAATTTCATGGCTCGTACGCGGGCATCCGTTCATGATACATTAATAAGAAGCGCAGAAGATCATAGCGAAGAGCCTAAGTGTCAAGGCGTGGCCGTGGGGTCGTAGCTATCTCATTTTCGTGGCTCATGGGTGGATGTCCGTTCTTGAAGAATTCATGAAAATGCCGATACTGAGGAGGGGATAGCATGAAAATCGTACGAATCGATGTGTTCCAGGTCGATTACAAGTTGCTGGATCGGCAGTACGCCTGGTCGCGGGGACAGTCCGTGAGCTCCTTCGTGAGCACGGTCGTAAAAATTTTCACCGATAAGGGGATCGCCGGATTTGCCGAGGTCTGTCCTTTGGGTTCGGCCTACATGGACGCTTATGCCCGGGGGGTTCCAGCAGGAATCGAAGAGATCGGAAGGCATCTGCTCGGACAGGACCCCTGCCAGCTCAATGTCATCGATCACTTGATGGATAAAGCTCTTCTCGGCCATAATTATGTCAAATCCCCGCTCAATATTGCCTGCTGGGACATTCTGGGCCAGGTGACGAATGCCCCCATCTGCACCCTTCTAGGCGGCCGAGCGATGGAAAAATTTCCGCTTTACCGGGCGATTTCTCAGGGGCCTTCGGATAAAATGGCGGAAGATGTGTCCCGCTATCGAGAAGAGGGGTATCGGCGTTTTCAGCTCAAAGTAGGAGGAGATCCGGATGAGGACATCGAGCGGACCGAGACTGTCCTGGGAGTCATCCAGCCCGGGGATATCCTGGTGGCGGATGCCAATACCGGATGGCTATCCCATAAGGCCATCCGAGTCGTCAACGCTCTCGAAGGGAAGGATGTGTACATCGAACAGCCCTGCCGAAGCCTCGAGGAATGCCTTACCGTCCGGAAGCACACCAGGCAGCCGATGGTTTTGGATGAAGTCATTCGAGATGTCCACTCCTTGATCCGTGCCCACAACCTTGGAGCCATGGATGTTGTCAATCTCAAGATTTCGAGATTGGGGGGGTTGACCAAAGCCAAACAGATGAGAGATCTGTGTGAGTCGCTGGGAATCGCCATGACCATCGAGGACAGTTGGGGAGGGGATATCACCACAACCGCCATCGCTCATCTGGCTGCTAGCACCAGACCAGAGTTTTATTTCACCTCCACCGACTTCAACAGCTACAACGATGTGCATCTGGCCGAAGATGCACCGAGGAGAGAGGAAGGCTGGCTGAAAGCGCCGGAAGCTGCCGGTTTGGGCATTCATGTCGACGAGGAACTTTTAGGCGCGCCTGTCGCCACCCTAAAATAAAAATTCAGCCTGGATTAAACTGGATTAAATAAGTAAGGCGATGAAATTTATCAGATCGCCGATTCGTCTGGAGTCAATTTTCATCTTCGATGACACATTTTTTGATTACGAAATTTCCTTCTTCGTCTGATTTGGAGACAAATATGAAATTATTCTGGATTGACATGAGAGAGCCGTCGCAAGCAAGGTAAAAATTATCCAGAAACTGCCCCTTATCGTTGAAAACATCGATCATTACTCTGCGCTTTTCATCTTTTGTCGAAGTTTCAACCCAGAGAAGGCCCTTATAAAGATGCAATCTTTCGATATCTTGTTCATATTTCTTTTTGGGGGCATCGTATTTCTTGGTGAAATTATTCTCTCTTTCGCTCATTTCATAACGGACCCTTTCATATTTTCTGCTGAAACTTCTGATGACTTCCCCCTTATTCAGGTCAAGCATATGGATCATGTAGTCTCTGGTGCATGATATGTAAAGATATCCTGTTTTTTCGTCGAGCACCGTATCGAAAGGATCCCAAGACATCGCCCCTCCTCCAAGAGAAGAGGCTATAAGAAATATTTGATTGGAGAAAGTATACTTTTCCTGGCTCGTTTTTCCATCTTTGGATAGTTGGATGATTTTTGTTTCGATATCATAGAAACGGGATGTCTTTCTGTCATCATGAGGAGGGTAGACACTCTTGGTAAATATGAGCCTTTTCTTATAAATTCCCAGAAAGTCACTATATGTTTCTCTCTCGGGTTTAAATTCGGAAAGCAGTTTTCCTTTGTAATCGATAACAATAATCTTTCTTTTCACAGGGTCATAAATATACAGGCTATCGGGCGCAAACGAATAGTAAAAATAATCCTGAAGCTCGCCCGGGCCCTCTCCCTTTTTATACAGATTTTTGAGAAACTCACCGGTTGGAGAAAACTTCAAAAAATTATGCCCGTAAGGGTCAGCGATAAATATGTGACCGTCCTCTTTCATTTTTAAATCGCTGGGATACCTGAAATAAAAAACACCAGGTTCATCGGTGATTCTCAATTCTTCTGCTAGTTTCAGAGTCCTTCCTGCCTTCTTGTTCAAAGGTGTTTCCGGGTTTTCAGTGACCGTCTGAGCAAGAATGATGCAAGATAAAACGAATACTGGTGTAAAGGTTAAAGCTAGTCTTTTCATGACACGCTCCTCATTCTGCTTCCCTCATAAAATTTTTGCTCATGAAGAACTCCCTTTTTTTGAATAATACATCATCGAAAATTTATTAACAAATGATTCAAATATCAATGACTCAGGCTTAAGAGAACATGGCTATCTTTTAACGAATAAAGGGAATGCCACTTGATTTCGCTCGTAATATGTGATATATTACATATCAAATAGGGAACAATGGCTGAAAAAAGCGTGCTCAACCTGAAATCGTTGAAGGAGCAGGTGTACGAATTTCTGCAGAGGCAGCTGGAAAAAGGTGAGCTGCTCCCGGGATCGGAAATCAACATGGAAGAAACCAGCCGGAAACTGGGTGTGAGCCGGACACCTCTACGGGATGCCCTTCTTCAGTTGGAGATGGAAGGATTCGTCTCCATACTTCCCCGTCGTGGCGTGGTGGTCAACCACCTCGGCATCCAGGATATCAAGAATTATTATGAAATTATCGGAGCCTTGGAGAGTGCAGCTCTGTCGAAGGGATTCGGAAAGTTTAAGAATTCTCATATAGAAAAAATGCAGAAACTCAACGATGAGATGGAGCAGGCCATCAAAAAAGATAATTTCACCCTCTATTACCAGAAAAACCTGAAGTTTCACGATGTCTTTCTTCAGTTCAGCGAGAACGAAAACATGCAGAAAATCGTGAATACTTTGAAGAAGCGTCTCTACGATTTTCCCCGCCAGGAAGGTTTTGTCAAGCAGTGGGAAGAATCCTCAATTATGGAACACCGGGAACTGGTCGATCTGATCAAACAGGGAAAAAAAGAGGAGGCCTCCAGACATCTTCGGGATGTACACTGGTCCTATGATGTTCAGGAAAATTTCATAAAAAGATATTACAAACGGGCTGAGACAGCTTCTTTGAAACACGGAGCCAAGGTATGAAGGGCACGATTTTCGATATCAAGCGCTATGCCATCCACGACGGACCGGGAATAAGGACCACCGTTTTTTTCAAGGGATGCACCCTGCACTGCCAATGGTGCCATAATCCGGAAGGTATCGATAGAAAACACGAAATCATGTATCGTCCCGAACGATGTGCCGAAGACTGTCGGCAGTGCGTTACAAGTTGTCCTCAGAATGCCATTGTCAAGAAAACAAAAGTCATCCATATCGATAAAAACCGATGCAACCTCTGCGGCGTTTGCGGAGAGGTGTGCGGGTATGAGGCTATAGAGTGGGTCGGCCGGGATGTCACTGTCCAGGAGATCCTGGACGAGGTGGAAAAAGACAGGATTTTTTATGAGGAATCCGGAGGGGGCGTCACCTTATCCGGAGGAGAACCTTTAGTTCAATCCAAGTTTCTGCTGGAGCTTCTGGATGAGCTGGGGAAGAGAAATATCCACACAGCCATAGATACGTCCGGATTCGTTCCCTTCAAGATTCTAGAAGAAGCGAGTCAAAAGGCCGATCTACTTTTGTATGACCTAAAAATCATGGATGAACGCAGGCACAAAGAACTTACGGGCGAGTCCAATGTCCTCATTCTGGATAACTTAAGAAAGATCTCTGCGGACGGAAGAGAGATCATTATACGTACACCGGTCATAAGGGGGATCAACGATGACGAGGACAACATCCAGCGGCTGTCCGAATCCCTTCTTTTCTGCAAGAATCTCAAAAAGATCAATCTGCTGCCCTATCACAAGGGAGCCGAAGGAAAGCTCAGGCGGCTGATGAAAAAAAGTGCCCTCAATGATTTCAAAGCTCCATCAGAGAAGAGATTGGATGAGATAAAGAGAAAACTGGCATCTCATGGATTCACGGTAAAAATCGGAGGCTAAGATGAACGAGCGTATTAGAAAGTTACGGGAACAGAGCTTGAGAGCAAAACCTTCCATAAGTCCTGAGCGGGCTAAGCTCATCACGGAATTTTATAAGAGCGATGCGGCCCGCAGGGTGTCCTCTCCTATCCAGAGGGCGCTGGCCTTCAAACATCTGCTCGAGAAAAAGGCCATCTGTTTGAATGAGGGAGAGCTCATCGTGGGCGAGCGGGGGCCCGCTCCTAAGGCAACTCCTACCTATCCCGAAGTCACCGCTCACAGTTTGAAGGATTTGAGGATTCTGAATTCGCGGAAAAAAACGTCGTTTGCGGTCGATGAAAAAACTAAAGAACTCTATAAAAAGGAGATCATTCCCTTCTGGAGAGGAAAATCTATAAGGGATAGGATTTTCAAGGAGATGTCCCAGGAATGGATCGATGCCTATGAGGCCGGGATTTACACCGAGTTTATGGAGCAGAGAGCGCCGGGGCATACGGTTTTGGATGGCAAGATATACAAAAAGGGATTTCTAGATTTTAAAAAGGATATCAAGTCAAGTATGGACCGGTTGGATCTTCTCAATGACCCCGAAGCCTACCGGAAGCGGGAAGAACTGATGGCCATGGATATATGCGCGGATGCCCTCATCCAGTATGCCCATAGACATGCCGAAAAGGCACTTAAGCTGGCCAAAAGAGAAAAGGACCCGAAGAGGAAGAAGGAACTGGAGAAGATTGCCGAAGTTTGCAGGCGGGTTCCTGCCCATGCACCGCGCAATTTCTGGGAGGCTCTTCAATACTACTGGTTCGTCCACCTGGGTGTGATCATCGAGTACAACACATGGGACTCTTTCAACCCAGGACGGCTGGACCAGCACCTTTATCCCTTTTACCAAAGAGGGGTGAAAAGTAAATCGCTGACCGTGGAGAAGGCCAGGGAGCTTCTCCGGGCCTTTTGGGTCAAGTTCAACAACCAGCCTGCGCCGCCAAAGGTAGGCGTGACGGCCCAGGAGAGCGGAACATACACCGACTTCGCTTTGATCAATACTGGAGGAGTCAAGCCGGACGGTTCGGATGGTGTGAATGAACTGTCTTATCTCATTCTGGATGTGGTGGAGGAGATGCGGATCCTCCAGCCCAGCTCCATGGTTCAGATCAGCAAAAAGAATCCCGATCGATTTCTCAAAAGGGCCTTGAAGATCGTCAAAACCGGATTCGGCCAGCCCTCGATTTTCAACACGGATGCCATCGTGCAGGAGCTGGTGCGCATGGGTAAATCGGTCGAGGATGCCCGCCAAGGAGGAGCCAGCGGATGCGTGGAGACAGGGGCGTTCGGAAAGGAAAATTATAACTTGACCGGGTATTTCAATCTGACGAAAGTCCTGGAGATCACCTTGAATAACGGCCTTGATCCGAGGACAGGAAAGCGTATAGGGCTTAAGACCGGAAATCCCGAGAAATTTTCGACCTATGAAGAGCTGTTCGAGGCTTTCCAGAAACAGCTCCGACATTTCATTGAAATTAAAATCAAAGGAAACAATATCATCGAGAGACTGTATGCCGAATATTTACCCAGCCCCTTTCTTTCCATCCTGATCGACGATTGTATCGCCAAGGGAAAGGATTACCACGACGGAGGGGCGCGCTACAACACTTCCTACATCCAGGGAGTAGGTCTGGGAACCATGACCGATACCCTGACCTCCATCAAGTACAACGTGTTCGATAAAAAACTGGTGAGTATGCGGCAGCTGCTCAGGGCTCTGAAAAGCAACTTCCTGGGATACGAACCATTGCGGCAGAGGTTTCTCAACAAAACGCCCAAATACGGCAACGATGATGATTATGCCGATGAGGTCATGAAATCCATATTCGAGGCCTACTTCGAAGCGGTGGACGGAAGGCCCAACACCAAAGGAGGGAATTACCGGATCAATCTTTTGCCCACAACGGTGCATGTCTATTTTGGCAATGTCATAGGGGCAACGGCCGATGGGAGGAAAGCCTCGGAGCCCCTTTCGGAGGGGGTCTCTCCGGTCCAGGGATCCGACCGGCACGGGCCGACAGCCGTGGTTAGGTCTGTGTCAAAAATGGATCACGTGCGCACAGGAGGAACCCTGCTCAACCAAAAATTCACTCCCCAGCTCCTTTCGGACCAGGATGGGATCGACAAATTGGCCCATCTTGTCCGTAGTTATTTCAAAATGGATGGACACCACGTTCAATTCAACGTGGTCAGCGCCGATACCCTGCGGGATGCCCAGAAACATCCGGGAAAATACAGGGATTTGATCGTCAGGGTCGCGGGTTACAGCGATTATTTTGTCGACCTCTCGGTTGAGCTTCAGGATGAAATCATCCAGAGAACCGAGCACCTCGCTTTTTAAATGGCGGACAGGATAATCTAGCCCCATTTTTTAACTGGCATAAAATCCATTAAAATAGATGCCAGTGTATCCTGCCCCCAATTTAGTAGTTGTGTGATGACAAGGGATGGGTTATGATGAAGGCAATTTAGTTGGAGAAAAGGAGAAAAGATATGTTTGAGCCTGGAATTTATGATGAACGCCGAAAACGTTTGAGAGAACAGATCGGATCGGGCTTACTCTTGTTCCTGGGAAATGAAGAGAGCCCGATGAATTATCCCGCCAACACCTTTCATTTCCGCCAGGACAGCTCGTTCCTCTACTTTTTCGGGCTGGACACTCCCTCGCTGGCCGCTGTCGTCGATGTCGATGAGGAGCAGGACATTATTTTCGGAGACGACGTAAGCATGGAAGACATTATCTGGATGGGGGCCCTGCCCACCATGAAGGAAAGGGCAACTCTGGTTGGGGTCAATCATACAGCTCCTCTCTCCCGACTGGAAGAAACCCTAAAATCCGCACGTCAGAAAGGCAGGCAAATTCATTATCTGCATCCCTACAGACCTGAGACGCTCCTGAAGCTTGCTCAGCTTTTGGAAATCGATCATGGTTCAGTGAAAAAACAGGCTTCCCAGGATTTAATAAAGGCAGTAGTGGCTCAAAGAAACACGAAAATATCCCAGGAGATCGAACAGATGGAGCGGGCTCATGAAGTCACTTACGAGATGTACACCACAGCGATGAAGATGGCCAAATCCGGTGTTTATGAGAGGGATCTTGCCGGCCGAATGGAGGGCATCTGCCTCGCCGCTGACTGCTATCTGGCTTTTCCAACCATTCTCACCATCAACGGACAGATCCTCCATAACCACTACCATGGGAATCAACTTACAGATGGAAAGCTTCTCGTGATGGACGCAGGCGCTGAATCCCCGATGCATTATGCCTCGGATATCACTCGAACCGTTCCGGTCGGCGGAAAGTTCATGCCCCATCAGAAGGAGATTTACGAGCTCGTCTTGAGCGTCCAAGAGAAAGCCATCTTGAGCATGAAACCAGGGATTAAGTTCAAGGATATCCATATTCAGTGTGCCAAGGATATAACCGCCGGGCTTAAGTCTGTCGGCCTGATGAAAGGGGATACGGAGGCAGCCGTCGAGGCCGGTGCGCATGCCCTGTTTTTTCCCCATGGACTGGGACACATGATCGGTCTGGACGTCCATGATATGGAGAACCTGGGCGAGGATCATGTGGGTTATGACCGGACGGTAGAGAGGAGCTCCCAGTTCGGGCTGGCTTACCTGCGGATGGCCAAGGAACTCGAACCTGGCTATGTGCTCACCGTCGAACCCGGAATTTATTTTATCCCGGCCCTGATCGATCAGTGGGAAGCCGAGAAAAAACACGAACAGTTTATCGATTATGAGAAGATCAAAGCCTACAGGGATTTCGGCGGCATAAGAATAGAGGATAATGTTCTGGTGACCGAAGAGGGGAGAAGGGTTTTGGGAAAATCCATCCCCAAAACAGTGGAGGAGATCGAAGAGATCACGGCAACCGGGTAGTCGCTTCCTCCGACTCACCAGGCCCGACAACGATCTGAACCGCCTTATCCGGGTCGAGAAAATTGCGGATGAAGGCGTTGAATTCATGGGGGGTCGTGGCCTCGATCTCGGACACTATCCGGTTCAAAAAATCATACCCCAGGCCAAAAGCCTCCATGGTAACCACATTATAGGATTTTTCATCCTTTGTCTCGATCTCTCTCAGGACCATACCTTTAGAATGGGCTTTAGCGATGTCGAGCTCTTCGGTCGTAATCCCGTTTTCATGAAGTTCCTCTATTATTTTTTTCAGTTCCTGGATAGCCGTCTCTGTTTTGCTCTGGTCTGTCTCGAGGTAGGCTTCCAGTATTCCTCCCCCCTTCATCATGAACGCCCGGGCATTGACGATATAAGCGAGGTTTTTCTCTGTCCTCAAAGGCCAGAGTTTTGAGCTGATCCCTTTTCCTAAAAAATTTTGGAGCATGGTGACCAGAATGTAGTTTCGGGCAGAGATTTTCGGCAGGGGGAAAGCCATATAGACCAAAGATTGTTGACTGTCTTTTTCTATGAACCTGCTTTTCTCTTCGGCTGGAGAAAAGGAGATGGGCTCGGCATCAGAGGGTTTGCCCTTGTCGAATTTCTCGAGATAGGGCTGCAGGATACCGATTGTCTTGTCCTTTTCCAGGTCTGTCGAAATGGCGACGATCATATTGTTAGCCCTGAAGCAATCTCGATAAAAGCTTTCGATATCCGCTTTTTTTATCTTTTTCAGGCTTTCCTCGCTCCCGTATATCGGTCCAGCATAGCGTGTTTCGCGGAAGATCATATTCAACGCTTCCTGATGGGCCACGTTTATAGGCTCGTCATCCTGTTGTTTTCTTAAATGATTCATCATCTCTTTGATCCTGTCTGTGCGTAATCCGGAAAAGAGTGGATTTTGAAGGATTTGAGTAAAGAGCTTTATGGCTTCCTCCAGATTTTCAGACAGACAAGATATTTTGATCAGAGAAAAATCTTCCCTGCCGAACATGGTGCTGCGTGTGGCCTGGCTCATCATTCTCTCCAGGAGTGTCTGGTCTGGGAGTTCAAGACATAGGCGTGTGGTCAAAAAAGCGACCCCTTCTTTTCCTTGCGGCTCCTCTCTTTTGCCTCCTTGAATGAGGATTTGAACGACAGAGGTAGCAGATGAATCGTCCTTTTGGTAAACGAGGGTGAGCCCATTGGATAAAGCGATCTTTTCCGGTCGGTTTTTAAAGAGAGTTTGAGCGTTGGCAGGTAATATTGAAATTGGAATTAGGCAGAAGCAAAGAATCGGTATTCCGAAAGCATGAAATCTTTGTCTCGTCATTGTCAAGGTTTTCTTCGGTCTTTTTTCTTTTTCGGGACGATGGAAACGATAACCTTCCCTCCCTGGCTGAGGTAATCAGCGGCCGTTTTCCGAAGGTCCGAGGAGCTTATCTCTTCGATTTTATCCATATATTTTCCTTGATCGTTGCCCTCCTTCAGAATCAAGTGGATGGCCAGGGAGAGAGCGATGTCCAAACCTTTCTCTTGGGACTGCTGAAAGCGGAACTTTATCTGGTTTTTCGCACTCTCCAAGTAATCCAGGGCATAATACTGCTCCTCACCGTGATAGTCCGACTTGGAGTAATTAAGGCGCCTGGCGTTTTTCAGGAATTTGAGGGCTTCGCTTTTGGCCGCCTTCATCTTTTTCGGATCTAAAGTCATGTAAACGGCTATTATTCCCCCGTATTTATAAGCTCCGTAGCTCATGGATACGGTTTCTACCAGTTTCCTTCTTCCGCGGAGGGAATAGTTTATGATGGGGATGACTCCCCGTCCGAGGACTTCGGTCAGAACATCCATGGTGTATTGGGCCTCTTGATTGTAGTCCGGCCCTATCATTCCGATCACCAGATAACCGATATTCACATCCATCTCCTCTTGGATTTCGATATCTTTTTTAGGCGGATTGGCCATGTCGAATTTCTGGGGGGTGAAACCTCTATTTTCCAATGTGCCGAAGAGGTCTGTGATTTTCTTTTCCATCTCCTCGATATCGAAATCCCCCACTACCGCCAGGGCACAGTTCGCCGGAGCAAAATAGGTATTGTAGAATTCCTGGATCGTCTCTGCGGTTGCGCCTTCGATGACCTCTTTTCTCCCGTAAATAGGCCGCTGGTAGGGATGGTTCTGAAAAAGATTTTGGTAGATGAGGGCAGTGGAGCGTTTGAGCGGGTCGTCCAGGATCTGACTCAGTTCTTCCAGAATGATCTGTTTTTCTTTATCCAACACTTCTTGAGTGATTTTCAGTTGAAACAGAATCTCCTTCTGGTTTTGCAGGGCGAATTCTGCATATTCCGAAGGGAGAGACAATTCGAAGGTTGCCAGGTCGTGGGAAGTATGGGCGTTGAAATAAGCTCCATGGGCACGGATATCTCTGCCTATTTCCTCTCCGGTGCGCTGTTCAGTCCCCCCGAAGAGAATACAGTGCTCCAGAATATGTACAAGACCGTTGGTGTCTTCGGATTCGTTCTTGGCCCCCACGTCAAAGGCGAAGGCGAAGTTGAGAAGCGGAAGCACATGCCTCTCATAGAGATAGACCTTCATCCCGTTTTCAAGCTCGAAATAATTCGTCTTCTCTGCTTGATCGGCAAAGACAGGAAAACTCAGGATGATCAGACAGAAAAGAAAAGAGAGGATGATTCTTTTAGCCAAAAGCCGCAAAATCAGACTCCTTCCCCTATATAGGCTTTCATGAATTGATCGATATCTTCATGATTCCCCAGCACTAGAAGCGTATCACCGGTTTCTATCTTTATAGCGGGAGAAGGATTGAAAACGATATCTTTGCCAGGTTTTTTAACGGCGGCCACGATGACGTTGGCCTTCCTTCTTATATCGCATTGAGCGATGCTTTTGTCGATCAGAGTTGAATCCTTTTTTCCATCTTTTTTCTCCGCCAAATTTTGTTGATGGCCCCCTCGTAGACAATCTCGGCCAATTTCGTGAAGGTATAGAAAACCGATCCAACACCTCCCAATATGATAAAAATGGTGAAGATCTGTCCCAGCGGGCTCAGAGGCTCTTTGATTTCCCGAAATCCGACCGTGAAAACGGTGATGATGGTCATGTACACCGCATCGAGAAAGGAGAGGTCTTCGATGATGTGAAAACCGATCGTCCCCGCCAAAATCAAGCTTAAAAATAGGACGATCGGCCTCCACATGCTCAAATCTATATTACAATATGGACAAGTCATAGGCAAGAGAAATGCCCACCACTTAATGGAAGCATGCTTATTTCCGTGGCAAAGATACGGTCAGGCAGACTGACTGGTTCCTCCGCCCGTTGATTTTCCCCAGCGACTTCTTGGAGGGGGAACTGACTTCCCCCTTCCAACGCTCGTCCTCTGGACTCGCTGCCTCCCCTTCTCGGGCTTCGCCCTCCGACCAAGGGGACATACCCCCTTGGAACCCCCGATTGATTTGTGACCCAAATCAATCAAAATCAGCTTATTCCTCGGCTCGCTCTCTTCAACCTGCCAGTAAAGCTTGCTTTCCATGCCCGCTTACCTCCGGATGACTTCGTAACCAGCTTGCCTGACTCTAAAAAGATCATTCGCGGGAACAAGGATGCTTGCCCACTTGCTGAGCTATTTGAACTTTTGGACGCTCTGGTATATCATCCCAATTGGAGACGAGATGGAAGGGTAGATTTCGAGAACAAAGAGAGACGAAGGAAGAGAGCATGGCTAAAAACCGCAAAGAAAAAATATTAGTGGTCGATGATGAGGAAACCATTCGAAAATCTTTGAAGATGATCCTGGAATATGAAGGGTACCAGTTTTTAGAGGCCGCCGATGGAGAGCAGGCTCTGGAGACAATCGAAGAGACCGTGGGCCTCGATATTGTTCTGCTGGATATCAAGCTTCCCGGTATGAATGGCCTGGAAGTATTGGAAGAACTGGGAAGAAAGCCCTATTCACCCCAGGTCATCATGATCTCGGGACATGGGACGGTCCAGACAGCCGTTGAGGCCACAAAGCTGGGAGCTTACGATTTTCTGGAGAAACCCCTGCATAGGGAGCGGGTGCTGCTCAGTATTCGGAACGCTCTGAACCAGAATAAGCTTTTCCATGAGTGCCAGGATCTGCGTAAAAAAACGGAAAAAAAATATGAACTCATCGGAACCCATCCTTCCATGAAGATTCTCTGGGGGGAAATCCTGAAGATTGCCCCTACCAATGCCACCATCCTCATTTACGGAGAAAGCGGCACAGGAAAGGAGCTGATTGCTAGGGCCATCCACAGCCACAGCCTCAGGGCGAAGGAAAAATTCATCCAGGTGAATTGCGCTGCCATTCCCGAAGAATTGATCGAGAGCGAACTCTTCGGCCATGTCAAAGGGGCCTTCACAGGAGCGACGGAGAAAAAATTCGGCAAGTTCGAGCTGGCTGATGGTGGAACGATATTTCTGGATGAGGTCGGGGATATGAGCCTCAAAACGCAGGCGAAGGTGCTGCGTGTGCTGGAAGAAGGAGAGGTGCAAAAGGTCGGTTCGAGCAAGATCGAAAAGGTAGATGTCCGAGTGATCGCTGCCACGAACAAGGATTTGAAAAAAGAGATAGCAGAAGGGAATTTTCGGGAAGACCTTTATTTTCGCCTGAACGTCGTCCCTCTTTATGCGCCAGCTCTTCGGGAGAAAAAAGAAGATATCCCTCTCCTGGTCGAATATTTCAGCCAGCTTATGGCGGCTGAAAACAATTTCAAGCCCAAAAGGTTTTCCGAAGCAGCCATTCAAGCACTGATGAAGTATCCATGGAAGGGAAATGTGCGGGAACTGAAGAATGTTATTGAAAGGCTGATTATATCCGTGGAGGGCCAGCTCATAGACAAGAATGAACTGCCTGAGGAAATAAAAGGAGAGATGAGGATATACCTTCCCGATGCCAAAGGGATTCAAAATCTCAAGGAATTCAGAGATCTGGCCGAAAAAGAGTTTATCCTCACCAAGCTCAGAGAGAATGACTGGAATATTTCGCAGACAGCCAGAGAGATCGATACTCCACGAAGTAACCTCTACAAAAAATTGGAGCAATATGGTATAAAGATAAAGGCTGGGGTAGGTGAGGTGGTTGCCCCTTCTTCAAGTCAAGGACCGGAAGGGGAGGAAAGTCCGAACTCCAAAGGGCAGGATGGTCGCTAACGGCGACTTCGGGCAACCGGAGGAAAGTGCCACAGAAAACATACCGCCCTGTGGGATTGGCTTTGGCCATCCCGCGGAGTAAGGGTGAAAAGGCGAGGTAAGAGCTCACCGTTCTGGTGGTGACATCAGGAGCACGGTAAACCCCATCCGGAGCAAGGCCAAATTGGCCCCGGTTGAAGCGGCCCGTTTCGAGGGGTGGGTAGGCTGCTTAGATAAATAACCACCCCCGCCATGGCGGGAACAGAATTCGGCTTACGTCCTGCCCCAGCCTTTTTTCATATTCCTCTTTAAACTTTTTGTTTGTGCCGTTTTCTATCAGCGCGGTATCGAATCTAACCATAAGCAAGATTATTTTAGCAATTTCTCTTTTTTTATAACTTTCAGTCAGAGTAATAAGGATTTCCTCAAAGGTGAGCTTAATAATAATTATGGCGCTTGGATTATATCAAACAGAGAGCAGGACATTGTTCGTGATTTACCTGCGTGCTAACCAGTTCTGGGTATTTATTTCAAGCTGTAAACAGTGATTGATCAGTCTTTGTCGGAATCCAGAGCGTATTCCACGGCTCGTCCGAATCCCATCCGACGGCCTTCATTCTCGAGTTCGGCAGAGGCATTCTCCCCCAGCTCTTTTTTTGCCCGGCCGATATTCCTCTCCATCAGGATATCCCAGAACCTAATGGTGGGTATCTTTGCTCCTAATTCTTCCCACTCCTTGAGAGCAGCCCCGTTTAGCCGGATGGCCTTTTTATACCTTTCCTGTCCGGCGATCCCCATGGCCATCCCCTGCATCTCGGCGGCTGCTTCCCACATGTCTCCATAGTCCAGTGCCGCTTCCAAGGCTTCGGAGTAGCGTTTCTCTGCCTCCTCTGATTCATCTCTCTCGAGTGCACAATCCGCATAAAAATGCTTGGCATCCATGATCTCTCGCGGCATTCTGAGCTCTATTGCCTGTACAATGCATTCTTTTGCCAGAGGCTCAGCTTTTTCATGCTGGAATTGTGTTACATATCCGAAGCTAAGATGCGTTTTGCTCCGACAGATCAGTTTGGGATCACCAAGTTTTTCAGCAATTCTCAAGCTTTCTTTCGCATCTTTCATTCCGCCTTCATGGTTGCCCAATGCATTTTTCAACATTCCAACTTCAGCCAAAACTTGCACAAGCTCCTTGTTCTCATCGAGTTCACGCCATATTTGAATACTTTTTTCCACTGCGCTTAGACCCGCAGAAAAATCTTCTTGCCAGGATTTTATCGCCCCCAAAGCAAAAAACGCCCGCGCAACTGCAAAACTTTGTTCTTCCTTTTTGCTTAGCGCACGACTCAAATACTCATTTCCTGTATTGAAATGCGAATGGGCGTGCCAGAACCATCCCAACGCTCCAGCCAACTCAAGTAACTTTTCTGGTTGAGATCGAGCCCATTCCAAAGCTTCCCGCATGTTTTCATGTTCTCTCTCCAGCCGGTCCAGCCATATCGACGTTTCATCCAGACGTTTGAAATAGGCTGTTTCCGCAAGTTTGCAGTAGTATTCGAAATGTCTTTCCTGATATTCTTTTTTTTCACCGCTCTCTACAAGTTTTTCTTTGACATAGTGACGCAATGTTTCCAATAACCGGTAACGGATCGAACCGTCGGCCTTTGATTCGGTCACGACCAAAGACTTATCGACAAGGCCCGAAAAAAAATCCAAAACATTCTCCTTTATCACCTGTTCGTCTGTGCACACCTTCTCGACCGCATCCATGTCGAATCCGCCCACAAAGACAGCCAGCCGATTGAACAAGGACTTTTCCTCTTGAGTGAGCGATTCATAGCTCCAGTCAATGGCAGCTTTGAGCGTTTTATGCCTTTCCGTCACACCACGGGTGCTTCCTGCTAGAACCTGGAACCGTTCATCCAAACGCTGGAGGATGTCACTAGGTCCCAAGAGTTTTACCCTTGCTGCAGCCAGTTCGATAGCCAGAGGGATTCCATCGAGATGTTGGCAGATCTGAAGCACGGTCATAGCCGTCTTTCCTGTCAACTGGAATCCCCGCTGAACGGCTTTAGCTCTGTCTTCGAAAAGCCTGACCGCCTCAGAATTTCCCCTTATTTCTTCCACATCATGGATCTGATCAGAGTCTGGGAGGGAGAGTGATGGAACTCGCCAGGTGATTTCCCCAGGAGCATTGAGTGCTTCTCTGCTCGTGGCCAGGATACGCAATCCTGAAACCTCTCGTAAGAGATGCTCTGCGGTTCTTGAACAGGCCTCCACAAGATGCTCACAGTTATCGAGCACGATCAACAGATTTTTTTCTTTCCATCGTGCAATTATAGATTCAAAAAGAGAACGGTGAGGCTCCTCTTTGACTTTTAAAACACTTGCGATCGCTTCAGGGACCAGATCAGATTCAGTGACCGAAGCTAAATCAACAAACCAGATACCGTCTTGGAGGTTGGATACAAGACCAGAAGCCACTTGGATGGCAAGTCGTGTTTTACCGCAACCCCCTGCCCCGGTCAAAGACACAAGTCGGTGTTCATCCAGGAGGTGTTTGATTTCTTCGATCTCCCTTTCTCTTCCGATAAAGTTGGTGAGCAGGACAGGTAGATTGTGTTTTTCTCGTCCTGACGGGATTTTTGACTCGGGTTGAGAAGATTTGAGGGATTGCAGAAATTCATCAGCTGACTGGAAACGATCCAAGGGATCCTTTCGCAAAGCTTTATCGATGGCTGCGCTTAAATTGTCGGATAATTCCTCTCGATATTCTTTCATGGAAATAGGATCTGCGTTCAGGATGGAATAAATCATGGTTTGCTCATGATCGCCTTTAAAGGGAAGTTTCCCGGTGAGCATTTCATACAGAACAACTCCAAGTGACCAGATATCGCTCCTTTGGTCAATATCATCTCCCTTGGCCTGCTCGGGCGACATATAGGCCACTGTTCCGATTGTGCTTCCTGTTCGGGTTAATCTCACCTGTCCTGCCAGCTTGGCTACTCCAAAATCCACGATCTTAGCCTGGCCTTTTTCTGTCAGCATGATATTGGCAGGTTTGATGTCCCGATGAACGATTCCTTTCTCGTGCGCTTCCTGAAGCCCGCTGGCAACCTGGGAAGCGATATCGACGGCTTCATCCATGGTCAAAAGGCCTGATTTTATCTTGTCTTTTAGGGTGTGGCCTCCGATAAACTCCATGGCAATAAAGGTCCTACCCTCGTCCTCATCGATTTCGTGGATAACAGTGATGTGGGGATGATTCAGAGCCGCTGCTGTTTTGGCTTCCTGTATAAACCGTTTTTTGGCCTCCTCATCCCGGGTTAATTCTTGCGGGAGGAATTTTAAAGCCACAATCCGGTCGAGTCTTGTATCTTTGGCTTTGTATACAATCCCCATACCGCCCTTTCCAAGCTCTTCGAGTATCTGGTATTTTCCTGCAATCGCCTTTTTGTCCAAGGGCTTAGGAGTTTCCAACGTTTTTGTTTGGATGGAAGGCGCCTCTTCCGCAGGCTGAAGAGAAGCAGCACAATTGCTGCAAAACCGGGCATTATCCGTATTCTTTGTTTTGCACTTTGAGCATATAACCGCCATTTTAACCCCCTGAATCGGCCGAAAGAAAAATATCAAAATAGCACAGAGGTGTCAACAAGAGATTGACTTATTATAAGAATTCCCTTATATTTAAAACCAAGGGTTATGGAAAGAAACTACAAAAAATATTTCAACCTGATATTTCTGTTCCTATTCATTTGTGTTGCCCTTTCCGCCAACTTTTTGCATACCGAAAAAACGCTGGCCAAGGACGATAACTGTCCGGCCTGTCAATTTCAGCATTCCTCAATCACGACGGCCCAAATCAATTTTTTTGTTCTTACACCTCCTGTATTTTTCAGCCTGATCAAATCGCAGGAGTTTTTTCCTCGCATTTGTGTTATTCCCATAACCCTTAAATCCCGTTCCCCTCCTCAGATCTAGCTTCTCTCCGCAGATCAGATCATTTTCATTGCTCTGATGAGAATTTTCATGCAGTTCTGAGTTCTGAAAGCATCAGGGACTCAAAGGAGGGGAAAATGAAAAACAATTCTATTTCTATTCTCATCATTCTGTTGACACTTTCGCTCTTCCTCCCAGTGCAAACCTCTCAAGCCTTTCCGCAACAACAGAATCGCCGCCAACAGCGTCAGGGACAACCGAAATATTTTTCCTTAAAAGGACGAATCGTGGACTGGGATGGAAATTACATAGAGAAAGCCGTCATTTTGATACCGGAGCTGGGAAAATCCGTCGAAACGGATGAGAAAGGTGCCTTTGAATTCACAAACATACCACAGGGAAAATACCATGTGGAAGTCTATGCAGAGGGATTTTTGGAATATTCCTCCGATCCTTTTATTTTGGGGGAGGATACGAGAGGTTACAACGTGGTCCTCACCAAAAGACTAACGGAGGAAGTCGTGGTGACCGCAACCAAGACCTATAAGCTTTATTCCGAAACACCGGTAAAGATTGCTGTGATAAGCAGGGAAGATATCGAGAAGAAAGCACCGGCCAACCTCGCTGATACACTTTGCCAGACCACAGGCGTCAGGATCGAAAACGATTGCCAAAATTGCAACTTCACCCAGGTCCGGATCAACGGCATGGAGGGGAAATACACACAGATCCTCATCGACAGCTCTCCTGTCATAAGCGCTATGACCGGTGTCTATGGTTTAGAGCAAATCCCTTCTGAGATGCTGGATAGAATCGAAATCGTCAAAGGAGGCGGTTCCGCTCTCTACGGAGGAAATGCAGTGGCAGGGGTGATAAATATTCTGACCAAAGAGCCGATGGAAAACAAGACGATTCTCAAATTCCACCAGGAATCCATCTCGAGCATGCCCTTCACAAATCTAGGTTTCCGCTCCAGTCTGGTTTCTAAAAACCTGAACACCAAAGCCTATCTTTTCGGCAGCTACCAGGATAGGGAGCCTGTCGATTTGAACGGAGACGACTTTTCCGAGCTCGGTACCATTTCCAATACATCCTTCGGTCTCAACGTTTATAACTACTTTACTGGTATCAACAGCGCTATGAAACTGAGCGTTTTCAGGATTTTTGAGGAGCGCAGGGGAGGCGATCTCTTCGATCAACCTCCCCATGAAGCCAACACGGCTGAATGGATCAAAACAGACCAGTTGGGATTCAGCACGGATTGGAATCACTATCTCACGGAAAACCTCCACTACAATTTTTCTTTTTCTTTAGTGGATGCCAAAAGAAATACGTATTACGGAAGCCGTAAAGATCCTTATGCCTACGGGACCACGGAAAATCCCTTGCTCTTCTTGAACGGCCAGATCAATTACCAAGCTGGAAGTCACGTGATATCCTTCGGCATACAGCACAAACGAGATAAAATAAGAGACGTCGCCACTGGATACAGCAGACTGATCGAAAACGTTTATCAAGAAAGTGGATTGTTCATCCAGGATGATTTCAAGATAGGAAAAATATTCTCCTTGTTGACTGGATTAAGGGCAAACCGGCATTCGGCAATTGAAAGAACCATTTTCAATCCCCGATTAAGCATTCTCGTGAATCTCACGGAGGAGCTGGGTTTCAGAACTTCATTCTCGACAGGGTTCAGGGCACCCCAGGTTTTCGATGAAGATTTGCATATCACCCAAGTCGGGGGCGAAGGGATGATGGTGACCAACTCTCCGGATTTAACAGAAGAAAAATCTTACAGCATAAACAGCGGACTGGATTACGGGAAACAGATCGGGCAGAGCCTCGTTCAATTCAGCATAGAAGCTTTTTATAACAAATTAAGAGATACTTTCATCCTTCATGAGATCGAACGGATTGAGAACGCAAGAATTTTTGAGAGAATAAATGGTTCGGGCTCAAGAGTGTATGGATTGTCTCTCGATTTCGGTTTGGTCTTAGGCCCTCAATTTTCACTTTCTTCGGGATGGACTTTCCAACGAAGCCGACTCGATGAACCCGAGCCGGATTTCAATTCCCGGGAATTTTTTAGAACCCCCAATTCATATGGGTACATCAGCATGAGTATTAAGAATAAAAAACTGGCCAATCTTGACATTTCAGGAGAATACACGGGATCGATGAGAGCCCCTCATTATGCAGGTTATATCGATGAGGATAGGCTGGAACGAACTCCCGCTTTTTGGGT
This sequence comes from uncultured Eubacteriales bacterium, assembly GCA_964400735.1. Taxonomy (GTDB): domain Bacteria; phylum Acidobacteriota; class Aminicenantia; order Aminicenantales; family Aminicenantaceae; genus CAYNVQ01. Next base: position 258,587 of record CAYNVQ010000005.1, read on the forward strand.
TCTTAATCTCAGGCTCCATAGGACGATAGATATTTCCGAGAATTATGGTGTATCTGTATTCTTAGGGGCTTTTAACGTCTCCAATGCTTATCAAGAAGACTTGGATAAAGGTGTGGAAAGAGATTCAGGATATGTTTATGGACCAGCAAAGCCAAGGTCCTTCTACCTGGGATTTGAATTTTCTTTCTAAGGGATTCAAGCTAAGCATCGCGATAGAAAGTTGCTGCTCTATTATCGGGCCGGGGAAAGAGCTATCCCTTGATTCCAGTCATCGAATCCTCAGCTTCTGACTCCGGCCCGGAGTTTATCGAACGATTACTTTTGCTTCGGCTTCGTTCCGAGCTGCCGCTGGGATTAAATATTTTTGAATCCGATTCGAAAGTAAAATTTCTATTGGACAAATTTTCTATTCATTATAAATAAAAAAGCAAAAACAGCTTCGGATGTTTAGAGTCGCTCTGCTCTATTTAAGATGCCCTTGGCGATATCGGGAAAAATGAGCTTATGAAGAGGTTTGGTGAGGAACCAGTACAGCCTGCCCCAGAGACCTTTCGGATGATAATGGGCCGTCAGGAAAAGATGGGAGCCCTCTATGGAGAATTCAAGCCATGCTTTACCGGGAACCTTCATCTGGTTGACCAAAAGCAGTCTCTTGTCCGGTATCAAGTCGACCACTTTCCAAAAATCCAGCCCGTCTCCGACCCGCAGCCTTTTGGGATCCCGACGTCCGCGGCTCAATCCGGGACCGGCGAACATGATGTCGATAAAGCCCCTTAAACGCCACAGCCAGTCATACCTGAACCATCCGGAATCCCCTCCGATGGCTTCGACAGCTTCAAACACCTTTGAAGGGGGAATGTCGCCGAAATCTAAGGAAACATTTTCCCTGTAAATAGCGGATTCTAAGTCGTCCTGGCCCTTTACATCGCATGTCTCCTGAGCGCTGCTGTCGCACCAGCGGCTGATGATCTGTTTTTTTTCGATTTCCTCGAGGGCATTCTGGAAGGCTTCTGCATAAGAGATAGGATGAACCTGGGGGAAGAATTTTCGGGCGTTTTCGTTCTTTACAGTGGTTTCCGATTTCAGTCCCTGGATCAGAGATCTAGCGATTGGGAATGGAACCGGAGTCATCAGCATGAGCCAGTAGGAAGATAGCCAGGGAGATAAAACCGGCACGGGGATGATATATCTTTTCAGTTTCATAACATGGGCAGCGCCCAAAAGCATATCCTTGAACCTCATCCGTTCGGAGCCGATATCGATGACGAGATTTTCATCCGTGGGGAGGTCTTTAGCCTGGGTAAGATATTCCAGGACATCTGTCACAGCGATCGGCTGCGTTTCTGTACGAACCCATCTGGGAGTAATCATCACCGGAAGCTTCTGGACCAGATGGCGGATGATCTCGAAACTGGCGCTCCCCGAGCCGATGATGACCCCGGCCCGGAACCAAATGGTCTGGATTCGTTCTGGTTTCGATCTCAAAATCTCTCCTGTTTCCATCCGGCTTCTTAAATGTTTGGAGGCCGTATCTTTCTCTCCCAGGCCTCCGAGATAGATAATCCTCTTCACCTTATTTTCGATACAGGCATCGAGGAAATTTTGGGCGCTCATCCGGTCGAGCCGTTCAAAATCGCCTCCAGCTCCCATGGAGTGTATCAGATAAAAGGCCGTGTCCATTCCTTTCAGCGCTTCCTGGATAGATTCTCTATCCAGGGTGTCCCCCTCGAATATCTCGATGCGATTTTCGGATGTATGGTGTACCTTTCGGGTATTTCTGACGAACAAACGAAGATGGACGGAACCATCATTCAGCAGCTTTTCTTGCAGCCTTCTTCCGATGTATCCCGTAGCTCCGGTCAATAAAATGTTCATGGCGGTTGTGTATTAATGGAGCGGACAGCTAACCGAGTTCCAGCCGGCAAGTCCTCCCAGGACGGCGTTCAGGTTGGTCCATCCTTCCTTCCGAAGCAAGCTGGCGGCGATCATGGAGCGCATCCCGCTTCCGCAAAAAATGTAGACCGGCCGATCCTTCGGAACCTCGCTCATCCGCTGAGGAAGCATGGTGATATGGACGTGGAGCGCATCCATTATACGCCCTTGGCTTTCCAATTCTTCAGTGCTTCGCACATCCAGGATAAAGGGATTTTCGCGGGCATCCAGAAGACGGCAGAGCTGCTGGACGGTGACCGTCTGGATAGAATGGCTCTCCAGCCCTGCCGTATGCCAGGACAGCATGCCTCCCTCAAGGTGCCCTTCGATCCGGTCGTATCCCAAACGAATCAGAATTCTTACCACTTCCTCTGGATTTTCTTTCTCGTTCACTAGGAGAAGGGGCGTATCGTAGGGAAGAAACCAGCCCGCAAAACTGGCCACCCCTTCTAACCAGATAGAAATGCTGCCCGGCACGTGTGCAGCGGAAAATCCCAATTCCATCCGGGTATCCAAGACGGTAGCATCTTTGGCCCGCGTTTTAAATTCTTTTGCATACAGTGGTGGAGGATGGGGCAGGCTTCCGAGAATCGGCGGCCCTTCGAGATTGTAGCGTTCCATTTTCGAAAAATAGGGAGGACGTTCCAATTCCTTGGCGACTTGGGAGATAAACTCTTTTTTGTCTTTGAATCGAAGCTTTGGATTGGACCGGCGTTCTATTCCGACAGTCGTCCAGATCCGCTCGGCTATCGAAGCCCCACATACAGATCCAATGCCATGGGCTGGGCAGACGATGACACCATCGCCTAGAGGAAGAATCCTTTTGTATATCGAATCATACAGAAGGCCGGCCATTTCTACGGCCCTGTCCATTCCCAGTAGATCCACGCGGCCCATATCGCCGGCGAACAGGGCATCGCCCGTGAAGGCCATCCAGGGAGAGCCTTCAGGGTCCCGGAGAAGATAACTCATGTGCCCGGGTGTGTGTCCGGGCGTGTCGAGGGCCTGGATTTTAAGCCGCCCGATGCGCCAAGTCTGATCATCTTCGGCGGGATTTCCGTAGGTGTAATTCCACTGTTTATCGGCATGCCAGATCTCCGCGCCGGTCTGAGAGGCCAATTCCATAGATCCGATAACATAATCCTCGTTCCGGTGAGTTTCCAGGATATATTTGATTCTGTATCCTCCTTCAAGGGCTTTTTCTCGATAGATATCACAGTCCCTTCGGGGATCGATCACCACAGCTTCGGTGCCATCTCCTATTATGTAAGAGAAGTGAGCAAGTCCGGTCGATTCGATGCGTTCAAAAATCATCTGTTTCCTCCATCTGCCTTTTTAGGCCAATAAACTTCACCATTTTCATGATTCGGCTGCCGGTGTTAATCCGCCCCACCTTCGTAAAAGCATATGAAGAAAGAAAAAAAATCTGTTTGTGTCTGAAACGATATCAGCATAAGGTCCATATGTTTCTGTAATAGCAGAGGGTATCGGCATTTTATGAATTAATCAGATTGATCAAAAGGCAAAGGTGAAGCCTGCACTGAGGAAGTGGACCAAGGCGAAATTGTAGACCTCATCGACATCCGCCCCTCCTTCCAGAATTCTGTAACCAGCCTTTAGGGTTAGCTTGTCATTCAAACGGTATTGCAGCGCCAACAAGACATCTTCGGCCCTACCTTGAGAAGCCGCCGCTGCGTCGCCTTCTAGCAGCAGGCCCCAATTTTCGTGGAATTGCCACAATACTCTGAAGTTGATGAGGGGCACGAACCCAACATTTGTCTTGTTTGAGCTTTTACCGTTCCCCTCCACCTTTATGGCCGCATCCCTGATTTTAGCTGTAAATCCGATTCCCACCCGCCATTTTTCCTTTCTCAGAAAATCATACCGGTAGGTCAGTCTGTAGGAGTTGAACTCATAAGCGCCTTTCAAAGGAGTGTTCGGGGGGAACGTTTCTTCGAAGAATAAAATTTCTTTACCCACTTCCCCTTCGGCGTTGAGACTGAACGGGGAAGCGAATGCAGAGATGTTATGACCGGATTTCCAGCTGTATCCCAAACGAACGCGGAAAAAATAAGAAGAGTCCGTCTTCAGGTCTTCCGATAAGGAAAACAGAGTACCTGTATCTCCGGGAATTCTCACATCGTTGTAACCGCTGAGAGCCAGGCCGTTTTCGAAATCGAAAAACCATTGGCCGAAAGAGTTTGGGTGCAATCCCAGGATGAAGAGCAAAAGCAAAGGCAACACAAGAGCCAATTTCTTCATGTTCAGTTTCTCCATATTTTGATGAAAGTTCAGAAAGAAACAATCGATCGACGAGTAAAAGGTATTATAGCTTTTTTTGCAGAAAAAGTAACTTCTGTAAGAATGTCTGCAAAAAATAGCACAGTCCCGGTCCTTTCCAAGAAGGAAAGGAAATTACTGGTTTATTGCAGGAAGTGTTTTAGAGGAGGGGCATAGATGCTACGGCCTGACGGATAAGAACCAGGATATTGCCTGGAAAAATCCCAAGCTGAAGGACCCCATAAAGGCAGAGGAAAAGGACCAGAAAGAGAGCGGGATTTTCGAAGTTTATGTCGACCTCGTAAGAGGGTTCTCTCATATACATGTAGACTATGATCCTCAAATAGTAAAAAACAGAGATAAGGCTGGCCAACACGCCGATGATGACGAGCGGGATCAGATCCTCTCTTACGGCGGCCGCAAACACGTAGAACTTGGCCAGAAATCCTCCTGTCGGAGGGAATCCGGCCAAGGATATGAGAAATATGGCAAATGTCGCCCCGATCCAGGGGTATTTGAAGCCGATGCCTTTGTAATCTTCAAGTTCCAGGTATTCGTGGTCTTTTTTCCCGAGAGCGATAACTGCTGCAAAGGCCCCGATGTTCATGAAAAGATAGGCGGTCAGGTAGAAGACCAGGCTTTCGTCGTTTCGGGCCAGGATCGCCACCATTAGGTATCCGGCATGGGCGATGCTGGAATAGGCCAGAATTCTTTTGACATTGGTCTGTCTGAGAGCTATCAGGTTTCCGACCACCATAGTGAGGACAGCCAGAATCCAGAGCAGGACGAAAATGGCCCGCGATTGGAGCGCCTCCTCGAAGTAAGGAACGAATATCCTGAGGAGAACGGCGAATCCGACGGCTTTGGGGCCGACCGAGAAGAAAGCCGTGATGGGAGTCGGTGCCCCCTGGTACACGTCCGGCGTCCACATATGGAAAGGAACCACAGCGATCTTGAATCCGAATCCGACCACGACGAGTCCCAATCCGATCAACGCCAAAGGCCCCATCGAACCGTTTGTTTGGAAATATTCGACAACCGATGCGATACTGGTAGAATAGACTGCTCCGTAGAGAAGAGCGATACCCAAAACAAGAAACGCCGAAGCGAAACTGCCCAGCAGAAAATATTTGACTGCGGCTTCAGAGGATTTTTCATCTTCTCGCCTCAATCCCGCCAGCGCATAGCTCGAGATGGAAAGCACCTCCAGGCCCAGGAATATGACCAGAAGGTCTCTCGAGGAGACCATGATGGTCATTCCCGAGAGAGCGAACAGCAAAAGCGCGTAGTACTCACCGTAGTTAGCATTTTGGAGGGTGATGTACTTCATCGAAATGAGGATGACCAAAAAGGTAGCCAGCACCAGAATGAAGCAGAAAAACAGGGACAGATTATCCAGGAATAGGTGTCCGTCGAAATAGGAGTAGGCCTTATTCCAGAAGAGAACGCATCCGGCTGCACAAGCGACCAGGAAGAGCAAAGAAATATAGGCGAGATAATTTCGGTTTTCTTTTTTAAGAAAGACCTCCAGGAGCAGGATCAGAAGGGCTGCGGCCACGATGATCAGAACCGGTGCCAAGGCGTATATGTTGTTCATTGTGATTCCGTACCCTCAGTTTCGCCTGTCTCTTCTTCTTGAGGACCGGTTATTATATAGGCAGGCAAACGTTGGTTTTCCTCTTTAGCCTTGGTGAAGATGACTTCTCTTTTGTTGACCTGGTTCAGAAGGTTGGTGATAGAGACATCCATCTTTCTCAGGAAAGTTTGTGGATAAATGCCCATCCAGAACATCATGATCAAAATAGGGGTAAGATAGATGATTTCCCGAATATTCAAATCCTTGAAGGAGAGAATTTTCTCGTTCGTTATCGGGCCCTGCATCACCCTCTGGAACATCCAAAGCAGGTAGGCGGCAGCCAGAATGACCGTGGTCACCCCCAGTATGGCCAGGACTTTGTTGGCCTGGAATACGCCGAAGAGGCAGAGTATTTCGCCCACGAATCCATTGAGTCCGGGGAGCCCGACCGAAGAGAGCATGATGACGAGGAAGAAGGCCGAAAAAACGGGCATCTGCTTGCTGACACCGCCGAAGTCTTTGATCAACCGGGTGTGGGCCCTCTCGTACAGAATGCCTACACACAGGAACAGGGCCCCTGTGCTCAAACCGTGATTGAGCATCTGGTAGATGGCGCCTTCGATCCCCTCCATGTTCAGGGCGAATATGGCCAGCATGATAAGCCCCATGTGACTCACGCTGGAATAGGCGACAAGGCCTTTGACGTCCTTTTGGATGAGGGCCATCAAACCGCCGTAGATGATGCCGATCAGGGCCAAAATGCCCAGCACGGGAAGGAATTTTTGCAGGGCATCCGGGAACAAAGGCATGGCAAAACGCAAAAAGCCGTAAGTCCCCATTTTTAGAAGGACGGCCGCCAGGACCACGGAGCCGGCTGTCGGGGCTTCCACGTGAGCGTCAGGTAACCAGGTATGGAAGGGAAACATGGGCACTTTGATGGCAAAGGCCAGCGCAAATGCTAGGAAGAGCCAGATTTGCACGCTGGGATTGAGGATCATCCGGTAGTAGTCGAAGATATTGAGCGAGTAGGTGCCCGTGGCCTTATAGAAGATGGAGTACATGTAGAAAATGGCCACCAGCATGAGCAGGCTTCCCAGCATTGTGAACAGGACAAATTTGATGGTAGCGTAAATCTTCCGGTTGCCTCCCCAAATACCGATCAGAAAATACATCGGGATTAGCATGGCTTCCCAAAAAACGTAAAAAAGGAATAAGTTCAGGGAAACGAATACACCGATGATTCCTGTCTGGAGCAGCAGCATAAAGATCAGGTATTCCTTGACCCGGCTTTTGATATAGGTCCAGGAAGAGAGGATCACGATGGGCATCAGGAAAGTGGTCAACAGGATCAAGTAAAGGCTGATGCCGTCTATGCCTATATGATAATTGATCCCGTACCCGATCCAGGCGCTTCTTTCCACGAATTGGGGTTCAGGAGTTTGGGCATTGAAATTGAAATAGATGTAAAGCGAGGCGGCAAAGGTGAGAAGGCTCACGAAAAGCGCCAGGTAGCGGAGAAGATTTTCTCTATCCCTGCCTATGAAAATGAACAGGACAGCTCCTGCCAAAGGAAGGAAGGTGACGATGCTCAGTATTGGTATGTTCATTTTTTAAAATATTAAGTAGCCCAGCAGAAGTATCGCTCCCAATAGGAATATCAGCGCATAATCCTTGATAAATCCGGTTTGGAAATAGCTCAAGACCTTCCCGAAGAAATTAGTGGCCTTGGCCGATCCGTTGAGGGTCCCATCGATGACCTTAAGATCGAAGTGGTCATAAACCTTCTCGGAACCCTTAATGGTGGAATTCACGAAAAGGGTGTTGTAAATTTCATCCACATAATATTTATTGAACAAAAGCTTGTATAGCCCGGGAAAGCGGGAGACAAGATTATGGGGGATGCGGGGGTTCCTGATGTAAAGAATATAGGCGATATAAATCCCGGTAACGGCCACAGCGACTGAAATCAGGATCAGCATCCATTCGGTGCCCAGGCTCAGGTGGGCCTCATGGGCCTTATGGATTACCGGCTCGAGAAAGCGGCCGAAAAAGTCGACATTTTTGCCCACGACCACGGGAAGGCCGACGTATCCGGCGACTATCGAGAAAAAGGCCAGGGCAACCAGGGGATAGGTCATCACCGGCGGCGATTCATGGAGGTGCTTCTTGGCTTCTGGCTCGAGGCGCTCTTCTCCGTGAAAAGTCAAGAATATCAGGCGGAACATATAGAAAGCTGTTAAAACCGCGCCGAATAGGCCGAGTGCCCAGACGAAGTACTGGCCGCTGGCATAGGCACTGGTCAGGATGGCATCCTTGGAGAAAAATCCAGACAGAAAAGGTATCCCGGCAATGGCGATGGCGCCTATGAGAAAAGTGGGGTAGGTGAGGGGGAGGTATTTTCGAAGCCCTCCCATCTTCTGCATGTTCAGCTCTCCCGAGAGGGCATGCATCACGCTTCCGGCCGCCAAAAACAGAAGGCTCTTGAAGAAAGCGTGGGTGTAGAGATGGAACATGCCGGCCGCGTAGGCGCCGACACCGCAACCGATGAACATGTAACCGATCTGGGATATGGTGGAATAGGCCAGAACCCTTTTGATATCGTTCTGGGTGAGGGCCATGGTGGCGGCAAAGACCGCTGTCAGAGCACCGACAACGGCCACGATGGAACCGGCAGTACTGGAATATGTGAAAAGGACGTTCATTCGCGACACCATGTAGACGCCAGCTGTGACCATAGTGGCGGCGTGGATCAGGGCGCTGACAGGTGTGGGGCCTTCCATGGCATCGGGAAGCCAGACATAGAGGGGAATCTGAGCCGATTTCCCTGTAGCCCCCACGAAAAGAAGGATGGCGATCAATGTAGCCAGGCCTTGGCTGATGACGCCTCCTCCGATAGCCTCGTTGATTACCCTGAATTCTCCGCTTCCGATATTTATGAAGATGAAAAATATCCCGAGGATAAAGGCCGCATCGCCTATCCGGTTGACGATAAAGGCCTTTTTGCCAGCGTTGGCGGCCGAATGCTTTTCGAACCAGAAGCCGATCAACAGATAAGAACAGAGCCCGACTCCTTCCCATCCAACGAACATCAAGATAAGGTTGGATCCCAGAACCAGGATGAGCATGGCGAAAGTGAAAAGGTTCAAGTAGGTGAAGTATCGGGTGTAGCCTCTGTCTTCTGCCATGTAGCCGATCGAATAAACATGAATGAGAAATCCCACTCCGGTGACCACTAAAGTCATGACCGAGGAGAGAGGATCGAGCTGGAAGGAAAGGTCAGCCCTAAAATTTCCGGCATGGATCCAGGAGAACAGGCTTTTGATTATCGGATAGTGTTCGTGGCTCGTCTGGAGTAAACCGATGAAGGAGACGACAGAGATGACGAAGGAGGCGAAAACGGCGAAGCAGGCCTGAAAAGAGACATATTTTTTGGGGAGTTTCTGTCCGAATAGGGCAAGAATCAGAGTGCTGAGTGCAGGAACGAACGGAATGAGCCAGAAAATTTCCGTCATTTTATCCTTTCATCGATTGCAAATCTTCGGATTTGATCGACTTTTTTTGTTTGAAGATAAGGAGTATGATGGCCAAGCCGACAGCCGCTTCGGCCGCAGCCACGGTAATGATAAAGAAGACGATGACCTGTCCATCGATATTAGAGGCAGCTTTGGCAAAGGCGATAAAAACCAGATTGGCGGCATTGAACATGATTTCGATGGACATGAACTGCGTGATCAAATCCCGTTTTACGAAAAAAGCCACGGCGCCCAGGGCGAAGAGGATGATGCCCAAAGTCAAAAAATAGCCTGTTGGAATCATTCGTTCTCTCTTTTCTTCACCAGGACGACGGCGCCTACTATGGCGGCTATGATCAAAATCGAAGTTATTTCAAAGGGATAAAGATATTTGGTGAAAAGCAGCCGGCCGAGGTCGGTCGGACTGCCTATCTTGGCCAGGGACGCGGAGCCTGCTGGTTTCAGGAGGCCTTTTACGGTCAAAAAAAGTTCCACCAGAAGGACGGCTCCGATGACCACGGCGAAGTACACTGTCCATTTCTTTTTTTCGGGGGGGAATCCTTTCCTCAGGTTTATCATCATGACCACGAAGATGAAAAGAACCATGATGGCGCCGGCATAGATGATGATCTGGACCGCTGCAATGAATGGAGCATCGAGCAGGGCGAAAAGGCCTCCCATACAGGCAAAGGCAAGGACCAGGAATAAAGCATTATAGGCCTGGTCTTTTGAGATAATCATCCCCAGGACTGCTCCTACGCAGATGATTGATAGTAAATAGAATAAGAAATAAGCCATTTTTTAAGTTTCACATTATATTTTTTGCTGTTATCTTATGTCAAGGTTTTTTTGAAATAGACCACCCTTATTTTTTCCCCTCCATTTTTAGGCCGAAACTAAGATTAGAAAGGGATGTTTTTTACATTTTTTTTGACAAAAAAAAAAGAGGTGCTATAATAAGCTTCGGTACTGCGGGGTAGAGCAGTCTGGTAGCTCGTCGGGCTCATAACCCGGAGGTCGCTGGTTCAAATCCAGCCCCCGCTACCACTTTATTTTCAACCACTTACGCAAAAATCCACTCCCAAAGGGCCCATAACCCGTTCATTAGCCCCCCATATAGGAGGCATTTATGACTACTACATTAAAAGGGATGGTTTCTGCCTTTCTGTCTACAAGGAGGCTAAGGAACTTAAGCCCCAACACAATCATCTTCTACAGCCAGCATCTCAACAAGTTCTTGGAGTTCATGGAATCACATCATCCTGATGCTTCTCTGGAGCAGATCGACTCCACTATTTTGAGGGAGTATGTTTCAGGACTCAAAGAGAATCATTCGGCTGGAGGAGTAAATCACCACATTAAAGTACTGAAGATTCTCTTCAAGTTCATGGTCGAAGAAGGAGTGATTAATGAGAATCCTTCTAAAAAGGTTTCAAGGATCAAGACTGACCAAACTGCTATTGCAACTTTTTCTAATAGCCAAATTATGGCAATGCTTGAAGTCACAAAGCATCAGATGGATTTCCCTGGAATTAGAAATTACGCATTAATCGCTCTGCTCTATGACACCGGTTGCAGAATATCAGAATTATTAGATCTCAAAACAGATAGTATTCAGCTCGATGAAAAAATCCTGACAGTCATAGGCAAGGGGAAAAAGGGGAGAGTTGTACCTTTTGGAGATCGATCGCTTGTTAGTCTAGTTAAATATCTGAATAAAAGAAATAAATTGTTCGGAAACGGAGGATTACTTTTTCTAACAAAGTTTGGAGATCCCTTAACACGGAGAATGACGAATAAAATTATTGAAAGAATCGGCGAAAAGGCTAAAGTTAAAAACGTAAGGCTTTCAGCCCATACATTCCGTCATACATTTGCGAAGAGCTGGCTGATGAATGGAGGAGATATTTTCAGTCTCCAAAAAATCCTTGGTCACAGAACTCTTGATATGGTCAGGAATTATGTAAACATAACATTCAAGGATATACAATCACAGCATAGTAAATTCAGCCCTGGGGATAGCCTATCTAGGCAAAATATAGATACATAAGCCAAGGTAATTTCGTTCTCAGGAGCTAGATTTTATTAGTAGCATCTTTGATCGCCTTCTTGATTTGACTAAGGGAATTTGATAAATTTTAGACATCCAATGGAAATTGCAGACAGGGGGTGCTCTAAAAAGAGTGTTGATCTATATATCTTGCTAAATTGATTAAAATGGAAACAAGGTCATATTTTGATACCCTACAGGAAGAAATAGTCTATGGTCCTGTTGAATCCCGTCGCTTAGGGAAGTCTATAGGTATCAACCTATTCCCCGGAAAAAGCAAAGTATGTAGTCTAAATTGCAGATATTGTTTTTTCAGAACAAATAGTATTTCTTCTCCAGAAGAAGGCTATATTAGAGCTGATGATGTCATACGGGCACTTGATAAATATATGACTAGTCCTCTTTATGATAGTGAATATAAAGAATCTGTCTATTTAACGTTTTCTGGAAATGGTGAGCCAACGCTTCATCCAGATTTTGCAGAAATTGCAAAGACAGTTTTTGAATGGAATGAGGAAAGAGGTGGTGAGAAAAAACTAGTAATTTTTACTAACTCTACAAATCTTTCTGATCCTCTTGTGAAAAGCGCTTTGCTGAAATATTTTAATAAAGTTTTCCTAAAGCTGGATTGGTCGAGCCAGGCCGAACTTGAGAATATCTCTCGTCCCTTGATCCAATTAAGTTTTGAAGAATTAGTAGAAAATTTAGGTGCTTGCTCAGGGAACTGTTGTTACTGAGCTGGAAGCCACGAAAACTCCTTTGCACGGGTCTGATTTTTCAATAACATACAAATACACCAAAAGACTATTCCCATTGTCATAAAAATTTCCCGAAAGCTGAGTCGTTTTTTAACCAATCCGGCCTGCATCGCAGGTGTTCGTGTTTCACCCCCGAATCTTAAAGCTGAATGAGGCCGAACGAAATTGTAATAACACATTTGGAGAGCAAGATTGTGAGCAAGCAGATCTTTGTGCCTGGAATGACAGGCCGTCCGACGCCCCAAATACGCACAGCCCTGCCGGATCGTGAGATTGAGTCGCTCTATAAATGAGGTGTTGATCGAAGAGGAATCTTCTGATTCAAAAAGGAGTTGTTCCATCTTTGACTTGGTTCCAATGATCAATCGCCTGTCTACTCTGATGACACGATTCTTCCTCCGTTTCTTGATAACTTGAGCATACAAACAAATGGAATCCAACAGGTTCTTAGCAGCCCAAAAATAGGGCTCAAATCCATCCGTAGTGAAGATGAACAGGCCTACTATCCGGCAAACATCGATCACCTGAGTAAGGAGTGTTTTAACACTGCGATAATTGCGGTTGCCAACAACATTGGAGATCCACAACGTGGACCAGACCTCGATTGCTACGAAAATCCACATAGGCTTCTTCTTTGTGCCGGCAAAAGTCCGGATTTCATCAGCTTGAAGTTCAATTAAATCAACGCCTTTGAGTTTATGATCGTTAAACTTAAAAGCTGCTTGACACGCAAGGTATTGCCAGTTGGCAATCGTATTCCAGGAAAAGCATTTAATCCGCGAAATGGAGGAAATTCCCACTCCCTCAGCAGTCATTTGAACCACCTCATCAAAGACAGAGCGAGGTTTATGGAGTCGATAGTATGGAGTTCCCTTTGTTGAGCAGAAGGTCTTTCTACAGGTCTTGCAGAGATAGCGCCGCCGTTTCCCTTGTCTCGTTTTATACCTCGAATGACGGATGATATTTCCCTCTCCAAACTTTTGATAATCCTGACATTTTTCGTTCTGGCAGCAACGATCTCTTACGGGCTTATACTTCATTGGAGGATTCCTAGCCTTGCGATTGTGCTTAATTTGTTTGGAAATAATAACTTACTAGACATATTTGATCAAGTAACAACAGTTCCCTGGGGAAGCACCAGAAATCTTCAGAATGATGACGTGCTATAGAGAATTGGGCAACGAACAAACAGGTAAGTTATTGATTCAATGGGAGAAACCGTGGGATGCCCTTTCACTCATACCTAAGAGAGTCAACGGGGTTGGCAGTGGCGGCTTTGATGGTCTGGAAGCTTAAGGTAAAAAGGGCGATCACCAGAGCCGCAAATCCAGAAACAGCGAACATCCACACTCCCAAATCGATCCGAACGGCAAAGTTCTGCAGCCATATCCTCATAACAAAATAAGCAGCAGGCCAGGCAATGATGTTAGAAATCACGATCCATTTAACAAACTCTTTAGAAAGCAGACTCAGAATATCGGGAACAGATGCGCCCAAAACCTTGCGGACTCCGATTTCTTTTGTGCGCTGTTTCACAGTAAAAAAGACCAAACCAAAGAGGCCGAGGCAAGATAAAAAAATGGCCAGACTGGCAAAAATCGTCAGTATTCTGCTGATTCGCTCCTCTGACCGATAGTACCGGTCAAACATCTCATCAAGAAATGAATAACTGTAAATGTTACCTAGATGAAGTTCATGCCATTTTCTTTCAATAAAGGAAAGCGTTTCACTTACATTTTCCGTTATTATCGTGAGACAGATAGAGCGAAAACTCCATGGCTCATTGAGCATCACCAGCGGTTCAATGGCGTTCTGCAATCCTGTGTAATGAAAATCTTTAACAACCCCGATTATGGTTCTTCTATTCTCAGGTTCTCTGGGACCCCGCTCAAGGACTTTGCCGATAGCTTGCTCTGGAGAACTCCAGCCAAAGAGCCTAGCCGCAGCCTCATTGATGATGCACGACTTGCCAGCATCAGTGCTCATGTTTTCGCTAAAGTTTCTTCCGGCAGCCATTTGGATTTTAAATTCCGGAATAAAATCATAATCGAAACTTATCCAATTCATAGCCCAATTTTCCTCTTCCTTTCCCACAACACGGGTTGTTCTGTTATTATAGCCGCCTCCAGGAGGAGCGTAGCAGGCTGTTGCCCCGATAATATGATGATGTTTTAAAAATTCATTTTTAATGGCTTCATGATTGTTGTCTAAATGTGCACGGAAGGAAACCTTTTGTTCTTTATCAAAGCCCAGATACCGGTTTTTCATAAAATCGATTTGAGTATACACGGCTATCGTTCCAATGATTAAAATGATAGAGACTGTAAACTGGCAAACAATAAAAGTTTTTCTTAGAAAGGATTTTCTTTTTCCTGTGAACAGCCGGTTTTTAAGTGTTAAAGCCGGCTCAAACCTTGATAAGAAAAGTGCCGGATAGGCGCCGGATGCAATCCCGATGAAGAAAATGAGAAAGACAAGGAGAACGATATTGTCCAAATAAAGCAAATCCGTAGTTTTTAATTCCCTATCGATCAGGCTGTTATAGAACGGCGTTGTGACGATAACCAGCAAGAGGGAAAAGATAAAAGCAAAAAGGGATATCACAAGAGATTCTCCGATGAACTGCCTGATCAGCTGCCTTTTATAAGCCCCCACTGTTTTTCTAAGCCCCACTTCTTTCGCCCGATTTGAGGCCTCTGCAGTGGAAAGGCTGATAAAGTTCAAACAGGCTAATACTAATATAATAAATCCTATGGTTAATAAAATATATAAGAATTGTACGTTGACTGAATGCAAATGGATGGAGACCACTGGCTGCAAAAAAGAGGTATAGGTCCAGCCTTGTTCTTTAAAGTATTCACCGGCATATTCATGCCCGATAAACCTAATCTTCTCCTCAAAATCTTCTGCTTTAACATCGGGTTTGAGCTTTATATATCCTAACGCACTCACATTCGCCCAATTGGTCATTTCTTCCGGTTCTCTAATGTTTATCATTGAAGTAATAAAACTGTATGGAAGGTGGGTGTTCGACGGCGGATTTTGAACAATGCCAATGATTTCAAAATCATTTCCATCGATATTCAGTGATTGACCTATGGGATTGTCGTGACCAAAGTATTTGGCTACCATATCCTTGGATATGATCATTGAATTTAAATGGCTGAAAGCTGTTTCATAATTTCCTTGTATCAACGGAATGTCAAAAATATTGAATATTTCTTTTTCAGTATAAATAAAGCCCGATTCATAAAATTGGCTCTGATCGTGATCGACAATCACGCCACTGCTGGCAATGCGGACAGCTGATTCCACTTCCGGGTATTTTTCTCTTAAAATAGGAATAAGCGGATCACTTGCGGTTGGGAAACTCACTTCTTGGGATCCAAAATCCACTCTCGTCCCTACTCGATAAATACGATCAGCGCCGTTATGATACTTGTCATAACTAAATTCATGACTCACATACAGATAGATCAAAATGAAGCAGGCCATCCCAACTCCAAGACCTGAAACAGTGATGAATGAGAAGCCTTTTTGCTTTTTGATGTTTCTTAATGCGATCTTGAGATAATTTTTAAACATGGTTGCTCCTATGCATAAAGTATCTTTTAAATATTCAGGTATAGATCGAATCAGATAGCCCCAGAACTTAAGCCGGGCTTGAAGCCATCCTTTCTTTTCGGCAAAAATGCTGTACATTTCCATAAAATCACCGAGTTTGGTTTCTCCTTCATCTCTGAAGATCCTCTTGATCAACCACTTGCAGAGCTGGGAAGGCTGGGGCTCTTTAGTTTTTTGTTTCATAGCCTTTTTCCAGACTCGAGATGGAAATATCCGTCCAGATCGATTGCTCCTGGGTTTTGGTCTTTATCAAAACATCGAGGCCGCCTTCGGTCAGTTTGTACAGTCTTTTACTGCGGCCGCCGCGTTTATTTGTGGATTTTCCGAGATAGCTACAAAGATATCCTTTCTTCTCCAGCCGCTCGAGAGGAACATAGACCGCGCCTAACACCCATTTCTTTTCGGAAGTCTGTGTTAGCATTTCGGCGATGGTGACTCCGTAGGCGTTATCCTCGAGCCGCCAGACCGTCAGAAGTATCATCTCATCGGTTCGCGAAAGCATGCCCATTATTCAGCTCCATTTATTTGTCTAACATTATTTAAACATATTATATAGTTTAGACGGAATTTTGATAAAAAAGGTTGGCAAAGGTTTGAAATTTCCTTGCTATTCACTCATACCGCAGCGAATCGACCGGATTGGCTGTGGCGGCGTTGATGGACTGATAGCTAACGGTCAGCATTGCAATGGCTAAAGCTACAAAGCCGGAGAGGAAAAATATCCAAATACTCAAAGTGATGCGGTAGGTAAAGTTCTGACAGTTCAAGATATTATATAAGAGATAATTTGTGTATTCTTCTCTCCTACATAAAAAGTTGAACTGGAATCAGAGAAGTGGCGGATGAAAGGGAGAAGGTGCCCTAGTAATATTTGCACTGAAATCTATCTAAGATGTGGGAGGAGGTCCACCTTAGGTCAGCATCTTTCTAAAAGCTGAGGAATTTATTGCTTCTGAACTATACCTTTGAGCTAGATTGATACAGGGAATATTCATTTTTGTTCAGATGCGTACACTAAATGTTCGAGAATGAGCATATGGAGTTGAATGAGTGTTAGACAACCTCAAGGGAACAGATTGGCATATTTTTTGCTTTTCTACGTTACGTAGAAAACGCAACATATATATTAAGGAATATTCAGAATTTGATCGAGTCTTGATCTAAATCAAGGGCGGTAGCCTGCAAAAAAGTAAGAGAGAAGAATAACATCTAAGCCCATGAGATTAAAAGAAATGTGTAATCCCGTATTCCCCATATTAAACACTAAAATTGCTTAACAAAAACATCCTAAGTTGTTATTATATAACAAGATAGAGGGTGATAATGGCGCAAAAAATGAAGCACACAATGGGTGAAAAACTAAACATACGTTTTAACAGAAAAATCAGGCTTGAATTTCATGGAGCAAGATTGACATCTGATGGGGGCCTTCTTGACTATCGGGAGCTTGATGAGGCATTGGGATTATTTAATTCAGCTTCTGATGTTATGAACGATAGGCGGATCGGACGCAATATTCAGCATGATATGACCAATCTGCTGCGCCAGTCTGTGTACAGCCGTCTAGCAGGATATGAGGACGTCAATGATGCTCAGCGTTTATCAGTTGATCCTGTCATGAGAGGAGTGACGGGAAAGAAAAAGAGGAAGAATGCGGCCAGTGTCAGTACAATCGGGCGTTTCGAGACAGAGATTCTGATTCTGAAAGAAAACATTGATAGCTTATCTGAAATTAATGAAAGCTGGGTTGAGAAAGCGATAGAGAGAACGCCCCATCGTCGAATCATTTTGGATATGGAGAGTTCAAAGAGTCCTGTACATGGAGAGCAGGAAGGATCTGCATACAACGATCATTTCAAATGTAGTTGCTATCATCCTCTGTTTTGTTTTAACCAGTACGGTGACTGTGAGGGAGAGTTGCTGCGTCCAGGCAACGTCCACAGCGCTGATCGCTGGAAAGAGCTGCTGGATCCAATTGTTCGTCGACATACAACGGACACAAAATGCTGAATGAACATTAGCAAATCCCGGGATGTAATATTGGCATGTTTATTGCGGATACTAAAAAAGTGAATACTAACTATAGGAGAGTGAATATGACATTATGCAAGACAACAGTCAAAGACTGGATTGCACATCGACAAAATCCAGACTTTTCTCTATCGCGAGGTTTATATGGGGAATTTTTATTATTATGGCTTACGGCCATTTTAATACATTTTAAGTATTACTAAATACTAATAATGTATTTCTCAGAAGGTTTGTTTTCTTCCATAATAATAAAAATGGGATGAAATAAATGGTTTCAATGTTCAAACACACTGGAGAATAATCATGCTAATAAATTACATGAAAATCGCTTTGAGAAATATAAGAAGGCATAAAGGATATTCTCTTCTCAATATTTTAGGGCTTGCCATCGGAATGGCATGCTGTATCCTCATCCTCCTCTGGGTACAGGATGAGCTAAGTTATGACCATTTTAATGAAAACGTAAATTATATTTACAGGGTAATTGAAGATTGGGATACAGATATTACATGGACACCGGGACCTCTTGCTCAGGCTCTGAAAGAAGATTTTCCTGAAATAAACGATGCTTTACGGATCCTTTTTCGTAATGAAAAGTTATTGTTAAGATATGGTGAAAAATCTTTCTACGAAGAAGGGGGCATCTTTGCCGATCCTTCACTTTTCGAGATATTCAGTTTTCCCTTCCATGAAGGATCCGTATTCTCCGATCCATATTCTATTGTGTTAACGAAAAAGATGGGTCAAAAATATTTCGGAAATGATGATCCGATAGGCAAAACCGTTAGATTATTAAACGATTTTGATTTGAAAGTAACTGGGATTATAGAAAATATTCCTCATAATTCACATTTACAATTTGATTTTGTTGTACCTGCTGTCCTTTTTAAGGAATTTGGGGCAAATCTTGAGAGCTGGAACGATCATTTTGTGCATACGTATATTATGCTTGAAAAAGAGGCGTCTTTTCAGGATGTTAATAATAAGATAGAGGGATATATGGATAAATATTATCCGGAAGGTAAATTGCCCCTTTATTTGCAGCCGTTGAAGAAAACACACCTTTATTCTTCACATATTCTCTCAAGCTTGAAAGGTAAGGGAGATATCAAATATGTTTATATTTTTTCAACAATTGCTCTTTTCGTATTGGTAATTGCTTGTATAAATTTCATGAACTTGACGACAGCCCGTTCTGGGAACCGGGCAAAAGAGATCGGCTTGAGAAAGGTGATCGGATCTTACAGAAGTGATATCATCAAACAATTTTTAAGCGAATCTGTCTTATTATCTTTTATCGCGTTAGTTATTGCCGTTGGTTTTGTTTCATTGATTCTTCCTGCTTTTAATAACATTTCAGGAAAGGATATAAACACCGCTGATTCAGGAAATATTTACATTATTGTATCTTTAATTGGAATAGCTCTGTTAACAGGACTTTTATCGGGAAGCTATCCTGCCATATTTCTCTCGGCATTTCAACCGGTGACGGTGTTAAAAGGAACCTTGATATCCAGTTTGAAAAATACTCTCTTAAGAAGGATACTCTGTGTAGTTCAATCTTCTCTATCAATTATTCTTATCATCTGCACATTTGTTATATCAAGCCAGATTAATTACATAAGAAATAAAGATTTAGGCTATAAAAAAGATCATGTATTCTGTATGCAGGGCAACAGAATCATACAAAAGCAGATTGAATCTTTTAAAACTGAATTATTACAGAATTCTGATGTAATAGGTGTTGCAACATCCAATGTGCTACCGGTAAATTATAGGGATTATACCACAGGAGTGGACTGGGAAGGAAAAGACCCTAATGCTGATATTGCAATGTTTGTCGCTTCTGTCGATCATGACTATATCTCAACAATGGGTATGGAGATGATTGCGGGCAGGGATTTTTCAATAAAATATTCGACCGATGCGTCTTCCAGCTATATCCTCAATGAGGAGGCTGCGAAATTGATGGGAAGCGGATCACCTGTCGATAAGCAATTTACTCTCTGGGGTGATCCCGGAAAAATTATCGGTGTTGTGAAAAATTTTCATTTTAAGACTTTGCATGAAAAAATTGCACCCGTTGTATTAAGACTGAGACCAAAAAATTTTAGGTATGTTTTTGTTAAGACAAAGTCTGAAAATATTTCTGTTGCATTGAGCTCTATAGAAGGTGCATGGAAGAAATTTTCTCCGGGCTATCCCTTTGAATACAAATTTCTTGATGAGACCCTTTATAGTCTCTACAAGAGTGACCAACGGATCGACTCGATAGTCAAATATTTCACCTTCATTGTTATCTTTGTATCGTGTCTCGGTTTGTTAGGGCTTTCTGCCTTCATGGCGGAGAAACGGACAAGGGAGATTGGAATAAGAAAGGTGCTGGGTGCCTCGATGTCGGAGATCGCCATGCTTCTTTCAAAAGAACACATGTCTTTAGTCGTTCTGGCAAATATTGTTGCCTGGCCTGCGGCTTATTATGCAATGAATAAATGGCTGCAGAATTTTGCTTATCATACAACAATCTCAATTTGGATGTTTATCTTGTCAGCGGCTTTGACTATGCTGATCGCCCTGTTAACAGTGGGCTATCTGGTCTTAAAAGCGGCCGCCGCCAATCCGGTCGATTCGCTACGGTATGAATGATGGATTTGCAGCTGTGTCACATTATCCTATGCCAATAATTTTAATGAACAAGCTGTTTTCGTTGATTAGGTTCTCTATTCTTGAGCATATAGAAAATGATCTTTATAAGCTGCCTGGAAAGAGCATTCATGGCTTGCCAGTGTGTTTTCCCCTCTTTCCTTTTCCGCCGATAATAAGTATGGGATTCTGGGTCATTGACATAAAACCTGTACAGTGACGCTCCATCGACGTAGTGTTATCGTCGTATTGGATTCAAACACCACAGCCGATCAAATGGGTACGCTAGCTGTTCGAGAATGGACATATGGATTTGAATGAGTGTTAGACAACCTCAAGGGATCAGATTGGCATATTTTTTGCTTTACTATGTTACGTAGAAAACATAACATATATTATTTGTGAACTCATAAGGAGCGATTCATGAATTTTTTGCCAAGAATCGAAGAAATACTTCTTCTGACTATCTGGAAACTTGAATCCAATGCCTATGGTCTGGCCCTCATCGAACAGGTGGAAAAAGATACGGGTACGACCTGGTTAACCGGTTCGATTTACGGCGCTTTAACTCGTTTGAAGAGAAACGGATATGTAACGGCAAAAAAGATGAATCACCCTGCCGAACACACCGGTCGGCCTCGAGTTTATTACACTTTGACTCCTCACGGCCTGCAAAAGCTTGCAGCTATCCAAAAAGTTAATAATTCCTTGTGGCAGGGTGTGCCAGACCTGGAAGAGTCAACAAGAAACTGAGTTCAACATGCCAAAACATCTTCTCCCTTTTTTGCTGCTTTTCCAGTTTTTTGCAGACGAGGATGTCAAGGAGACATTCCTCAATTACATCATCCACAAATATGAAGATTTGAGGACAAGAAGAGGCTTCATCATTGCTACTCTTTTTTGCTTCCTTCAGATTGCCCAAATGTACATCACATTATTCCTGGAAAACACTTCATGGAGGATTACCATGTCAAAAAACTTTTTGAAAATGACATTAAGAAACATAAAAAGACATAAAGTGTACTCGTTCATCAATATCGCCGGGCTTTCTGTAGGAATGGCATGCTGCTTCCTCATATATTCCTATGTCCAGTACGAGCTGAGCTACGATAAATTCCACAAAGACTACAAGGACATTTATCGTGTCGTTAACCGGCAGATAGGAAATGTGTATTTGGGGACGGATTACTTCAGCACAAGCCCGGCACTTCTGGCACCTACGATGAAGGAAGATTTTTCCGAAGTTTTAAAAGCAGCCAGGGTATATTTCTTAAAAGGCCTGTTGAGCTACGAAAACAAGCATTTTAACGAAACCGTCCATTTTGCAGACCCAGAATTTTTTAAAATCTTCACCTATCCTCTGCGTATCAGTAGTACGCAAAATCCGATTGAAGATCCCTTTTCCATGCTGATTACCCAAAGGATGGCCCAAAAATACTTCGGGGAGCAAAATCCAATCGGAAAGAATATCTGTTTAAACAACGAGTTTGACTTCATTGTTACCGGCATTCTCCAGGATACCCCGTTAAACTCCCATTTGCGATTCGATTTCCTCTTATCTCTAATCTCTATAAAAACCATTATGGGAGGCGAATGGGGACAAAGATATCTGAGTAGATGGGACTCTGCAGATTTTCACAGCTATATCAAGCTGAGAAAGGGGACAGATCCTGAAACGCTTCAAGAAAAGCTTCTTGCCTTCAAAAATAAATACCTAGGGGAAGAAAGCCCGAGCTGCTTCATCCTGCAGCCCATCTCTAGTATTCACCTTCAAAGCCATATGAATATGGAACTGGAGCCAAACAGCAATGTCAAATATCTGTTCATCTTCTCCACCGTTGGCTTTTTAATCTTACTGATCGCCTGCTTTAACTATATGAATCTAACCACAGCGAGTATCTCACACCGGGCCAAGGAAGTGAGCATGCGAAAGGTCGTGGGTGCTGATAGAAAAAGCATTTTCAGACAATTTCTTTCTGAATCGATGATCTCTTGTTCGATTGCTTTTATTTCAGCACTGCTCCTTATCTATCTGTTCTTGCCAACATTCCAGTCAATTTTCGATAGAGAACTCTATTTTTCTCAATTTAATGACGCTCGAATGATTGTCGGATTGTTCAGTATTGCACTCTTCATGGGACTGTTGTCCGGCAGCTATCCAGCATTACTCCTTTCTTCGATCCGCCCAATCAAGATATTACGTGGAAATTTCAAGCTGTCCACTAAAGGATCGTCTTTATTCAGAAAAAACCTTGTGGTCATCCAGTTCTTCATTTCCATATTCCTTATAATTGGAGCTCTAGTTATTGGTAAACAGCGTGATTTCATCAAAAGTAGAAACCTGGGATTTCAAAAGGAAAATATACTTAATGTCCTGATTCAGGATCCTGAACTGAGGTCCAACTGCCAGAGGATAAAAACCGAATTGAGCAATCATCCACAAATTCTGGACATGACAGTTTCCAGTCATATTCCAGCAAGGATAAGAGGCGGAAGCCGCAGCGCGTACTGGGAGGGGAGGGAAAAAGATATAACCTTAACGACCTACCGTATAAGTGTGGACTACAATTATTTAGATTTCTACGGTATCGATATAGTCAAAGGACGCAATTTCTCCAGAGAGTTCCCTTCCGATCAGAAAAACGCTTATATCGTGAATGAAATCATTGCCGATTACATCGGTTGGGAGGATCCTATTGGACAGAAGTTCAGTTGGAGTGGCCGCCCTGTAAACGGCGAGGTGATCGGAGTCGTCAAAAATTTCCATTTTTTTTCGCTTCATATGCCCATCGATGGTCTTGCCATTAAACTGGATCCCAATGGAAACTATCTGTCCGTTAAAATTCATCCAGAAAACATGGAAAACACTGTAGCCTTTATTGAAAAAAAATGGAAGGAACTCTCTCCCGAGTACCCCTTTGTTTTTTCTTTTCTAGACGAAACCATCGACAAGATGTACAGGACCGAGCAGAGGCTGGGAAAAAGCATTAATATTTTTACAACCATCGCCATATTCATCGCCTGTCTCGGGCTGTTCGGCCTAGCATCCTTCACAGCCGAGCAAAAAGCTAAGGAAATAGGCATTCGCAAGATCCTTGGGGCACCCATTCTAAACATCATTTATTTGCTCTCTAATGAATTCCTGAAAAGAGTTCTTATCGCTGCCGTCCTTGCAGCCCCTCCCTCCTGGTTTGTCATGAACTTGTGGCTTAGGAATTTCGCCTACCGAACCAACATCGATGTATGGATAATTGTTATTTCAACGGCCCTGGCCGTGTTTGTAGCTATTATAACGGTCTGCTGCCAGTCCATAAAAGTCGCTACAGCCAATCCAGTGGATTCCCTGCGCTATGAATGAAATAAAATATACTTCCTCAGGGGACAGAAGTTAGTTGATCAAATGAGCCTAGCAAGTTATTATTTCCAAACAAATTAAGCACCATCCTAGGGCTAGGATTGAAGTCCAATGGAGTATAAGCAAAACAATTTAAGGACGAGATTAGATGTCAGCTAAAATCGATGATGGAGCCAAGCTGAGGGCTATACCGCAGAAGAGAAATGGCCAATTATCGATAATCATGATTTAAAACTTGATCAACAATTTTTTTTGACATTTCATCAAGTAGCTTTGGATTGTATGCAAGTGACATTTCAGCTCTTTCAGGATAATTTTTAAGTTCAAAAAACTTCACATTCTCCTTGAATACAGCCTTTGGCCCAATTGGAATGATTGAATAACCGATATTATTTTCAACCAATTTCACTATGGAGTTTATTTGAAGGGCTTTATGGATAACTTTAGGGGAGAATCCTGCTCTATTACAAATGCTCATTACACTTTTACTTAGTGGAGGGGGACATTTTGGGGAAAAACCAATATACGACTCGTCGGCCATTTCTTTCAAAGGGATTTTTTTCCTGGAAGACAGAGGATGTGATTTTGAAAGAATCAATGAAAATGTCTCTGTGTAAATAGGATTAACAATGATGTCTTTCACCTCAATGGGAGTCCGGACAAATCCTATGTCTATTAATCCGGTTCTTAATGAGCTAATTTGACTCTCTGTGTCTGATTCCAACAAGATAGTATCAATTTTTGGGTATTCATGTTTAAGGTTGGATAAGATATCTGGAAATATGGAATGCATAAAGTCTCCCACATATCCTATTTTAATCTGACCAACCGCGCCGTATTTCATTAATTGCAGATGATTTTTCATTACATCTAATTGATTGAAAAGTTTATATGATTCATGCTTTAGATATCTTCCATACTCCGTTAACTGGACGTTTCTTTTCGTTCGGTTGAATAGTCTTACACCCAGCTCCTCTTCCAGACCTTTAATTTGACGACTTAAAGGAGGTTGCGAGATATGAAGCTTTCTTGCTGCTTTTCCAAAATGCAGTTCTTCGGCCAAAACTGAGAAGTATCTCAATAACCTCGTTTCCATTATAAATACCTCCTAAGTATTAATTCATACTAATAATGTATTTTACATACTATAGGATTCTTATTACATTGTCAATAAAGGACTAATTGAGCAGTAGAAGCTAGCAACAGAACCTAAAAACAGAAGACCAGAAGATATGGATAGTTGCAATTAAGGAAAATTCAGAATTTGAATGAGTCTTGAATTATATCAAAGGCGGCAGCTTGCAAAAATAATGGAAAGAGGAACAACATCTAAGCTCATGAGATTGAACGAGATGGGTAATATGACAAATGGATTAAAGAAGGACGCAAAAAACAATTCAAAGTAAAAACTCATTAACACATTTTTGAGGGACTTATGGAGGAAAAAGAAATGATAGAACTTGATTTTAATATCGTCGACGTATTTGCAGAAGCAAAGTTCGGCGGGAACCAGCTTGCTGTTTTTAAAAACGCCCATTCACTCAACACTTCAGAAATGCAAAAAATAGCCAAAGAAATAGACTATTCAGAAACGACATTTATATTGACAGATGAGAAGCGGAATGAAGGATACGATGTCCGGATCTTCACACCTCAAACCGAACTACCTTTTGCCGGGCATCCCACATTGGGAACAGCTTATGTGATTCAAAAAGAGATCATTAAAGATCCGGTGAGAGAGATAAAGCTAAATCTTGAAATCGGTCAAATTCCTGTTACTTTAGACTTCGAAAGCGATCAAGTGCACACTTTGTGGATGAAGCAAAATCCTCCAGTCTTTGGCAATCAGTACGGAGCAGACATAATGGCTGAAACTTTGGGACTGACTATTGATGACATGGAAGAATCTTATCCAATTTGTGAAGTCTCTACCGGATTTTTTTGTTTTGTCGTTCCAGTGAAGACCTTAGCTGCTGTTGAAAAAGCGAGTGTTAACCTGAAGAAATTCTATGAGTCCACAGAAACGACGCAGGCAAAAACGATTCTTGTCTTTACTAAAGAGACATTACAGGAGAAAAGGGATCTTCATGTGAGATTTTTCGCGCATTATTTAGGAGTTCCTGAAGATCCGGCTACAGGAAGTGCCAATGGGTGCTTAGCTGCTTACCTCGTGAAATACCGGTATTTTGGCACGGAAAAAATCGATGTGCAGGTTGAGCAAGGCTACGAATTGGGAAGGCCCTCATTATTATTGTTAGAATCGGAGGAGAAAGCGGGAGTGATAAATGTGAGAGTTGGAGGCAGGGTGTTTATGGTCGCCTCCGGAAGATTATTCTTGTAAGTTCTTGAAGGAAACAACAAATATGGCAAAAGTTGTGAATATTGATAGAGGTTTTGAAAAATCCAACGATACGTATTTACCAAAAGCCGATTCTATAGACTCGATGTGTAAAAAAAAATGTGATTGATAATGAATAAAATATCAAAGGAGAATTGAAATGAAAAAAGAGATCGAAACAGAAACGGCTCCTCAAGGGATCGGTCCTTTCTCGCAAGCTATTGAAGCCAACGGATTCGTATTTGCATCAGGCCAGATTGCTATTGATCCGAAGACTGGCGAGTTGAATTCAGGGAGTGTCGAAGAGCAGACCCGCCTGGTCCTCAACAATCTTAAATCTGTTTTTAAGGCTGCGGAAACATCGCTTGATAATGTAGTGAAATGCAATGTTTATCTTCAAGACATGGGAGATTACAGCGCTATGAACGCCGTCTACAAAGAATTCTTCACCTCTCCTTTTCCAGCTCGCGCGGCCGTTCAAGTCGCCCGACTTCCCAAAGATGTCAAAGTCGAGGTTGAAGCCATCGCTGTGAAAAAAATAGGAGTCTGACAAAAGTCAGAATGAGGGAAATTTATCATGATTAACAAAATCTCTGGTACTCGACCAGGAGAGGAAGTTTTTATGGGTGAAAATAAGGCTATTTGCAGAAGCCAAGCCGAAGAGATCATTAAAAACCTGAAGAAGAGGAACATGGATGGGGCATATTTTGAGAAAACTGAGCAGGCTGTAGCCTCGATTCTCTTGGAGATTCCAGATGGTGTGCTTGTCGGCCTCGGAGGGTCTGAGTCGATCATTGAATCCGGATTGGTGGATGCGCTGCGGAAGAGGAACATCAGATTATTGGACAGATATAAAGAAGGTGTAAGCAAAGAAGAAGTATGGGAGATGAGAAGAGAAGGCTTGTTGGCAGATATTTATGTTTCGAGCAGCAATGCGATCACTTTAGATGGAAAAATTGTGAATATGGATGGAATCGGAAATCGTGTAGCCGCGACGATTTTCGGTCCAGCCAAAGTGATCCTTCTGGTAGGCACAAACAAAATCGTTAAAACCGTAGAGGATGCCGTGAGCAGGATAAAAAATTATGTGGCTCCGCGGAATGCCATCAGGGTCAACATAGATACTCCATGCTCTAAAAAAGGATTCTGCCAGGAACCTTACTGCATGCCTCCTCATCGGATTTGCAGTCAACTGGTCATTCTCGAATCCAGTATGTTTCCGGAACGGATCAAGGTTTTTCTAGTCGGTAAGCAGTTAGGATACTGATATATTTCAGACCAGGAGGATAAGTTGGAATATAACATACATTTCGACAGATTAATGAAGATGGTTAAGCTTGAGATATAACGTTTTAGTTATAAAACAACACCGTTATATAAAAAGGAGAGAAAAAATGCATAAGAATGTCTTTAAGTCGTTTGTCATTACCGTAATGATTCTTTTTTTGCTTTGTCCGAAAATGGATGCTATGTTTTCCCGGGCTAAAGTTGAAAAAATTGCCCGTGATGAGAAAGTGAAATTTCATTCGCGTGTGCTTGATGAAGAACGAACAATCCTTATCCACCTGCCACAAGACTATGCCTTATCCGAAAAAAGATATCCGGTTTTATATGTTCTTGATGCGGAGTTTTTCTTTCAGCAAGCAGTTTCGGCGGTGGAGTTCTTGTCAGAGCTGTTGTACATCAATGTTCAACCTATCCCACAAATGATTATTGTCGGGATTGTAAATATTGATAGGAATCGCGATTACACACCTACATATGCACCGGTACAGCCTCACGGAATGAGGTTTCCCACGAGTGGCAAAGCAGACAGATTTCTTGAATTTCTAAATACTGAACTGTTCTTATTCATTGATTCTAACTATAAAACAGAGCCCTTTCGTGCATTATCGGGATGGTCACTCGGAGGACTCTTAACCGTTTATACGTATTTCGAAAATAACCATCTTTTTTCTGCTTACCTTGCTATAAGCCCAAGTCTCTGGTGGGATGGAGATTTCTATGTAAAAAAGACTGACGCTTTTCTTTCTCAAGGGCAGCTGTCGACAAAACCTCTGGTCGTAACACTCGGTGCTCGCGAAAGCGGGGATATGGAGCGCTCGGTAAGGGACGGCTTTATCCCAAAAATGAGGAAGAGCCCTGACGAAAAAACAGCATTTACCTTCATCGAGATTCCAGAAGTAAGCCACGAATATGGTCCCTATAAGGCCTACTATGAGGGCCTCTTGGCGCTTTTTTCAGATTGGATGATGCCTAATGAAATTATGAATGATGGATTTGAGGGTATTCGTTCTTTTTATGAAAAACAATCTAACAAATATGGATTCGAGATCGATATTCCTGAATCGGCCTATTTTCGACTTGCAAGTAAGTATTATAACGAGGGAGATAGGAAAAAGGCTTTCGAAATAGCGAAGGAATATGTCAGTAAATTCCCGGAATCGTCCTATGCACATTATTATCTTGGAATGAGGGCTAATGCAGTCGGGGAACTCCGTTTGGCCAAAAAGAATTTTTTAAAAGCAATTGACATTGAAAAATCCTCTTTAGAACCATATTCCGAGCGGATTGTCTGGAGCAATTATTTCTTACAAGAGATTAAAAAAGAACTTGAATCAAAACGATAATTAAAAGGAGGTATTTAATTATGAGAAAAAATAACTATTTTCAAATAATTTATATTTTAATTTTTGTCCTGATTTCCGGCAGTTTGTTTGCACAACAACCAAAAATCCAACAAGCAGCACAATTAGGGCATCCAATACCAGATTTTAAGCTCACGTCTTATCAGGGAGAAGAGATATCTATTTCACAGTATAAGGGAAAAAATATTTTATTGTTATTCCCAAGAGGACGCTATATGGATCAATGGTGCCGTTATTGCCACTATCAGTATGCAGAACTTGTAGATTTGGACAAACGTCTACAAATCAGAAAAAAATATAATCTCGAGATTATTCAGGTATTACCCTACACCAGAGAAGAAGTTAAAGATTGGGTAAAGGATTTTCAGAGGAATCTATCTGAGATTGAAAATTGGAAGTATCCAAAAAACCCTGAAAAACTTAGTGAAGGAATGAAAGAATGGATGCATACTGCCCGGAAAGCCTGGCCAAAAACATTTGATTACAGTGATGGAAAAACCCCATTACCCTTCCCTATATTAATTGATGCTGACCGGAAAGTTTCGATAGGACTTGAGCTATTCAGAACAGAATGGAATCTGAATCGAGCCGAGCAAAATGTGCCAGCTATATTTATCATTGATAAAAACGGAATAATCCAATTTAAATACATAAGTCAATCAACCATGGATAGACCCAGCTTTGATTATATCTTTAAATTCATCCAACGAATGATTATAGATGAATAACTAAAATAGGGAATGCACATTGAAATTGGTATATCAGTTAATGTGCAAATGTTTATTGACTAAAAATTTTTTAATGGGAGAAAATCATGAACGAATTCGAAAAAAAACAGTCAAATCGAAGAGATTTTTTAACCAAAGCTGTACCTTTTTGTGCAGTATCATGTCTTGCTTTAAACAAGGTTTTTGCCAGCTCTCCATGGATCGGCAAATCACTTTTTAATCAGGAAGAGCATAAGTTTGATAAGGAAATACCGGGGCTTAAAATGACATACCGTAGGTTGGCCGTTTTACGCAACCGGAATTTCATCAGGTTTGCAAGATTTTTACAGAGAGAAATCGGTGTGGAACGAGTGATAGAACTTATCAAGAAACAAACAGAGCAAAGGCTGAAAGAGCAGGCAAAAAAAGATCTCGAAAGGCTTGGAAAATCAGATTTCAAATCTTACATTAGTATATTTAGGGACCCAGATATGCTGGCCAGTTTAACCATGGAGATCATAGAGGATACGGATACAGTCTTTGAAATTCGGGTGAGCGATTGTCTTGCTGCCGAATCCTTTTTGCCCTACAAAGCTGGAGACATCGGTTATGCAGCAGTCTGCTGGGGCGATTATAATTGGGCTTCGGAATTTAACCCCAGGATTAAGTTAATTCGGGATAAAACACTGATGCAGGGTCATGATTACTGCAACCATAAGTATATCTGGACGGGATAACTTTATCGTTCAATATTCTGATTACTCCACAATAATAAATTGTTGTATGTTTTGGATCGATACTAACACTACTCTGTGTAAACATTTTGTTTTATCCATAAGAATGAGAGGGATAGGATAAAACTAAGAAGAATTTTTTGAAACTTTTAAGTAGAACAGAGGAACTTCTTCTTCTGGCTGTATATCGCCTCAAAGATAATGCCTACAGCTTTGCCATCCAGACGCATATTTCCCGGGTCACAGGTGAAGATTGGTCATTGGGCGCGATTTGGACACCTCTTTCAAGATTGGTTAAGAAAGGACACTTGGATTCTTTTTTCTCTGAGTCAACACCCAAGAGGGGTGGACGGAAAAAGCGAATATACAAGCTGACATCGAGCGGCAGAAATGCCCTTGAAAAAACCCGTGTACTCCAGTCGAAGATGTGGCAAGCTATTCCGAAATCTCTGGGAGGATCAGAAAATAAATCTAATCGATTAGAGAATTCAAACTGAATTCAAATCAGCAATTGAAGGAGCATAACCTCAGCATAGTTCACCATCGCTCAGTCTAAATGCTACCATCTCAGTTGTGGAGGAAACCATGAAAACGATACCAATCATCGTCGGAATTATATTGTCCATTATATTTGCATTTCCTAGCAGGGCACATCAGAAAGAATTATCGGTTCTCAAAGGCCCTTATCTCGGTCAAAAACCTCCTGGAATGACACTAGAGATTTTCGCACCCGGAATCATAACGACAGGCCTTCATGATGATTACGGCCCCGCAGTATCAAAGGATGGAAATGAAATATATTACAGAATATGGGGTAAACCTCATGCAATAATTTGGGTGATCAAACGTGTTGATGGAAAGTGGGGCAAGCCAGAGGTTGCTCCTTTCTCAGGTCAATATGAAGATGGCGGATTTGTATTCTCCAGGGATGGAAACAGGATTTTTTTTGACTCGGATAGACCTCTGGATAATATAGGGAAGCCTAAAGACACGGATATTTGGTTTGTTGACAGGAATGAAAACGGGTGGGGTGAACCAAGCAATCTCTGTGCGCCGATAAACAGCACTAATGACGAATACATAGGCTCTGTCTCAGGAGACAAAACAATTTATTTCACGGTCAGAAAACGGAACGCAGACGGAAAACTATCTTTCACTAATTATTCTAGCAAATGGGAAGATAATGCTTATTCCAAGCCCAAAAAGTTACCTTATCCTTTCAACTCCGATTTTTTCCAGATTGCGCCTCGTTTTTCACCGGACGAAACATATGCCATATTAATAATTAAAGGAAGAATTGACGGCATTGGACAGGAAGACCTTTATGTGACGTTTAAAAACGAGGATGAAACATGGACTGAACCGCAGAATTTAGGGGATCAAGTCAATTCAAAAAGCACAGATTGGTTTCCTAGTTTTTCACCGGATGGTCAATATCTCTTTTTTGTAAGCTGGCGCTATTCAGGGCAGAAGGATCCCAAGATGAAAAGTGAGTTTGAAGAAATGATGATGGATTTTTATACTCATCCGACCTACGGATATGGCGCTGATGTTTTTTGGGTAAGCACAAAAATCATCGAAAAACTCAAACAAAAGAAACGCTGTTGATCGCCCTGGCCGCGGTGGGCCTGCAAACGGCCCGGGCATCGCTGGCAAAGTAGGTCGATAGCATCCGATATGAGTAATTGAAGAGCAGTCCTGATTCTTTTCAGCCATTAAACCTGAACATCCGTAAGCGATAACTTCGCCAATGAAGGCCGGAGTTTGTGGCCGGCAAATGTTTTTTCAGGTGAATAAAAGCCAGGCATGCGTGTTTAAATATATGGGATGTCAAATTCCAGGCTTACAGGCGATATGTGCCATTTAGCAACAAGTTTTAATGATTAATTCCCAAAATTCATGGAATAAAGCAATAACGGTAGCTTGCTATTGGCTTTTCTGGGCTTGTACAAGCATTAAACTCATACTTCCAAAAGAGATGACTTTTCATCCATATGAGCCGGAGACTATGGCGGTCGATTGCAAAATATGAGAGCCTTTGTGTCGGCTTGACCAATGACATTCTCACGCAGCTCACAAAAATCGAAAAGCTGAAAGTCGCTTATGCAGATTCAATCTTGCGTAAAAAGAATCTTCAGGATCTACGACGCATAGGCAAGAAGCACGGAGCGGCATACATTCTCGACAGAGATGTTCAGCAAAATCAAGATCGAATACGCGTGACCGTGCAATTGATCGACATGCAAGATGGATCTTATATCTGGGCAGAAGTGTAAGATTGGAATTCAAGCGCTATTCTTCAGATCCAGAGTGATATAGCGGAGAAGGTTGCCGAGGCCCTCAAGCGCAAATTCTCTTCAAACTCTTAGAACAATACAAAAAATGAGTGAACAGAAGCTATATCTGCCCCTTGGTCATTTCGAACGGCTGACTCTTCTTCATTGTAAACACAACATTCCTGAGTCAGATGAAAACCTAAAAATTGAAGGAGCAGGAGCCTGATTGTTATGCAATTCCAGATCTGGAATATGCGAAGGGTTATAGACTTTTTAAACAGTAAAGGAGGATATGTATGTTTATCAGCAGATCACGACTTATATCTATGACTTTATGCAGCCTTTTTTTTGTTTTTTGTCAATTCATCTCATCCGATCCCCAAGAAATCTCAAACAGGACTGCCGCTGAGATTTATCCTTATGACCCCTTCATTTTAAACCTTCCTTTCATTAAACCTATCGAAAGAAAGACAACGCTCACAGCAGACACATACTATGGAACCAGAACAGTTTTGACTCAGGAGGATATCGATAATCTTCCCAGCAGCTTCAGTTGGCTTGATTCAGGTATCATGACAAGCGTTAAGGATCAGCAGACTTGCGGGAGCTGCTGGGCTCATTCGGCCTTGGGAGTCTTTGAGGCGTTGATCTTGAAAAGCGACGGCCTTGAAGTCGATCTCTCCGAGCAGCAGCTCATCAATTGTTTTGCCAACGGATATGGGTGCTGGGGAGCGGATTCATTCGATGCCATGCTTTATATGGTGACAGACGGCATAGTGCGGGAAAGCGTTTATCCCTATCTGAGCGACCAATGGCCCTGCGATCTGACAGAGCCGTCCGAATTTTATCTGGAAGCTGCCCGGTTTTTGCCTTTGGATCCGTACGAATCGAAGGAAGAGAGGCGGCTTAAAACGAAATACCTCATCACGACCTACGGTCCGATGGATGTTTTCATGCTCATTTATAATGACTTTTGGTTCAATTACAGATCCGGGGTATACATCTATGACGGCGTTTCAGACTTAAGAACCGGTCACGGAGCCGTGATTGTCGGCTGGGTTGATGATGATTTAATTCCTACCGGAGGGTATTGGATAGCTAAAAATTCTTTCGGTCAATCCTGGGGAGAAAACGGCTATTTCAGAATCGCTTACGATGCGGAGGAATATGATGTCATTGAACTCGATATCGTAAAATACTGCATTTATGATGGTGAGGGGAATGATCCTCCTTATTTTGAACCAGGAGACTTCAAGTTCTCCGGCATCGAGGGCACCGAATTCAGTTTCGCCATAGATGCATTTGATCCCGATGGGGATCAGCTTGTCTTTTCAGGGGAAAACCTTCCGGATGGAATGTATATCGATCCCATAACTGGCACATTCACCTGGAATCCCGATTACACTCAATCCGGAGACCATAGCATAATTGCGACAATTTCAGACGGCGTTCACACAATTCGCACTGCGGTAGCGCTTGAAATAACCAACAAGAAAAAAATCAAGCGCTGAGCCGATTCTATCAACAAGGAAGGAGAAACCGATGTTTGATAAAAAGCTTGCAGTTCTACTAATAATTTTTCTGGGATTGATAATCCCGGCAGGAAGAAGCGAGGCAAATCAGAATCATAGAGGTATCGATCTACTCTTCTATGGAGCCTTCAATATGGCACAAAAGATGGGCGATAATGATGAATACCTGGCTGGGGAAAACGACTTTCCTGTCACACCGGCTCATGGAGAGGTAGGCCTTGGTCTGGGAGTTATTTGGAACCTGTCAAAAAGGTTTGCTATCCAATTCTGCGGAGATTATCTTTTTGGGGGGGAAGTCGAAAAAGAAGATCCTTCAGACAAGGAAACCTGCACCTACAGAACTTATAACAATATCAATTTGATAGGCAGCGGGATTATCCGGTTTGGGGGAGCAACACAATTTTTTATCAGCCCCGGCGCAGGGATAAACATACTTGTACCCTATGATGACACAGAAAAAACTGGCAGCCTGGGAAGTATCATTGTCATCGAGGCGCCGGCAAAAAAAATCCATCCTCTGATGGCCTTTGGTGCCGGAGTAATTCACAACATGAAAAAAAGCTACTTTATAACGGAAATTCTATTCACCAGAAACTTGGAGTACCAGAAAAGCTCCATCCTGTTCCGCCTGGGTTTGGGATTCTAACTCTTCAAGTTTTTTCACTCCCAATTGAGATTTATTTTGATTAGATCTTATTCTCGTAGATGGATCTTGTGCCTCTGGCTGATTATCGCTGCAATAACTGATGATGATCCTCTTCAGAGAAATACTGGCATATATTTTTCGTATTAAAATAAAAACTACAGACAATCTGGGCAATTTTCTGCGGCGTCTGGTTCTTCCGGGTAAAGTCAAACATTGGTCGCTTCGGACTCTGCCTGTGAAACTCATAAAGATCGGGGCCAAGGTTCTAAGACATAGCCGTTATGTTATTTTTCAAATGGCGGAAGTCGCCATAGGTAAGGAAGTATTTGCTGAGATATTATCTCGGATCATTAGATTAGGATGCTGCCCACAACAACGAGATACTTTTTATTAAGGTCGGAAGGACAGGTGTCTCTAGTCCCTGGATTTTTAAAGAAAAGCGACAAATATCAAAGAACATGGTTACGTATTGATACCAAAATTGCTTGGGAACTGCTTTATGATGCAAATGAGAAGCCTAAGACTAGATTACAAAGCAACAGAATCTTGGCCATTCCCTGTCA
This sequence comes from uncultured Eubacteriales bacterium, assembly GCA_964400735.1. GTDB lineage: Bacteria > Acidobacteriota > Aminicenantia > Aminicenantales > Aminicenantaceae > CAYNVQ01. The sequence goes on from CAYNVQ010000005.1 coordinate 293,792, forward strand.
CAAAGTTGATATGGGGAATATTAATTCAAGTGATTCAACTTGTTCAGATTAGCTATTGAATAATAATGAGAGCAGAAAAGTATGATTTTCAAAAAATCATACTTTTGTCGCATATCAAAATTTATTATTTTTTTGTATAAGTGTAAGTTTCTAATCCATATTGAGATTAAAATCGAGGTAAAGACAATCATATTTCACCTGTTTATATGTTATTGGGGGATCAAACCTTTTCTAGGTCTACAGTTCGGTAACAACAGTTAGCTGAGCAAGCACCAGGAATCAATAGAGGAGGTAACAGATGAAACATAAAAGCTTTATTAAAGGCTTCGTTTTCTGCATTTTCATGGTTTGTACTTTTAAGATTCCTTTCTTTTGCCAGGAAATAGTAAAAAAAGCTAACTTTCAATTAGCAAATAATTGGACAGTTCAAAAACAATATAAGAGAACTGAAAATATTTGGACTATTCCATCATGGGTCAAGGGTGCAGAATTATTTGCATACAAGCATGTAAAGAACAATGTGTACAATTATTTTCTTATAGATTGCCAAAAAAGGAGTAAAGTTGAGCTTTTTAACAGAAAAAAGCTTTGTAGGCTACTTGAGGCTGAGCTTAATACAATTCTTAATTGGGAAAGGCTAAATCTATCGGGTTTCAAAATTAGTTCTAAGTTGAATTCTGTCATTTTTCATTATGATAATAATGAATACGAATACAACCCTACAAATAATTCATTAGTACATATTGAAAGACCAAATATCCATAAGAAGGGTGGAGAATTGATTAAATCACCGGATGGAAAAAAAAGTGTCCTGATTATAGATAATAATCTATATTATTCTTCTAATACGCAATCAGAACGAGAAGAAATGCAGATTATTCAAAAGGGACAGAAAAATTATGAATTATATCCTCATAGCATTCACTGGTCGCCAAATTCAAGATACATTGCTTTTCTTAGAGAAGATTGGCGAGATGTTGAAGATTTGTGGTTAATTAATCATTACAAAGATCCCAGGCCAACACTTGAAACTTACAAATGGCCGATGCCAGGAGAACAAATAGAGCAATATGAACTGTGGGTTTATGATACTAAAGAATATGATCTTTTTAAAATAAAAACAGAAAAATGGAAAGATCAAACATTGGATCAGATACAATGGAATCCCGATTCCGAAACCATTTATTTCCAAAGATTAAGTCGTGATTGGAAGAGTCTTGATTTGTGCTATGCAAATCCTACAAACGGAGAATCTAAAGAACTAATAAAAGAAAGGAATAAGAGACAGGTCATAACGGGGAGTCCTCAATACCTTGGAGCTGAACATTGTCCATACCACATATTAAACACTACTGGGGAAATTATTTGGTGGTCATGGAGGGATGGGTGGAATCATTTTTACCTCTATGATAAGAACGGAAAATTAAAAACACAAATTACTAAAGGTAATTATAATACAGGCAGACTTTTAAAAATTAATGAAAAGAACAGAGTGTTATATTTTCTGGGGAATGCAAAAGAACCGGATAAAAATCCATATTATCATCATCTATACAGCATCGAATTTAATGGTGACAATCTTTCTTTATTAACTCCGGAAAATGCTGAGCATGAGATTTATTTTTCAGATACAGGGGATTATTTTGTGGATAATTATTCTCGTGCAGACTTACCTCCAAAGACTGTGGTTCGAAATTCAACAGGGAAAATGATTATGGAACTTGAAGACGCCGATATAACGTCTCTGGAAAAAGAAGGATGGAAAAAGCCTGAAGTTTTTCATGTTAAAGCTGCTGATGGTTGTACGGATATATGGGGAGTAATGTTCAAACCATATGATTTTGATTCAGGGAAAAAATATCCAATAATAACGTATGGATATCCTGGCAAAGAATCGGAATTCCTTCCATGGCGATTTTGTCATAATGCGTGGGTTGGCGCTTGCGCAAACAGCCTTGCTCAATATGGATTCATAGTAATAGTTGCCGGGAACAGGGGAGGTTCTCCTGAACGTTCGTATAGCTATTACAACTTTGGTGAGGATAATTTTCGTGATTATCCTATCGCAGATAAAAAAGTAGTAGTCGAACGGTTGGCTGAGAAATACTCTTTCATCGACATAAATAGAGTCGGAATAATGGGACAATCCTCAGGAGGATTTATGGCAGCTTCAGCAATCCTGCTTGAACCGGACTTCTTCAAAGTCGCAGTAGTTAAATCTGGTCCTCAGAATCCTGCTCTTTATTATCACCATTGGTATGAAAGATACTCGAATGTTATAGATACCAAGGATAATATTACATCTCGTGAATCAAACAATATAATTGTAGACAAGCTAAAGGGTAGACTATTGCTTGTTCAAGGAGATATGGATTACCACGTACCTCCATCATTAACCTATCGTTTTGCCTATGATCTTATGATGGCTAACAAGCGTTTTGATATGTTTATTATTCCAAAAGCAGATCATTTCTGGGGAGATAATTACCCTTATGTTATTAAGTATATGGAACTTTACTTTGTAGAACATCTAATGGGTGATAAAACATTTAACTGTATCGAAATGTTTGATAAATATTGACTGCTTTGTGATGTACTCCCTCCGGGGCGCTTCCTCAGGGAACTGTTGTTACTTGATTAAACATTCCCTCTAAATTATTATTTTCAAGCTTGTTAGGAGCGACCATATAGGCTACATTTCTTGCAAAAATAAAAATGGAAATTGGACCCCCCATAAATCTTGGACAGGAGTTTTGGAATCAGAATAGTCAGGAGGACTATTATCAATTTGAAATTAAAGGGTAAAGTTGCCGTAGTCACTGCCGCCAGCAGAGGTTTAGGCCGGGCAGTTGCTGAAGCCTTAGCGGCAGAAGGAGTGAGTCTGGCAATATGCTCACGGAACGAGGAGAGGATTCGCGAGACGGCCGCTGAAATTAAGGCCGAATACAAAGTCGATGTTCTTCCGTTCGTCTGTGATGTTATGAACCCATCCGATATCATCCGCTTTAAAGAAGAAGTCATTGGCCGCTTTCAGGCCTGCCATATCTTATTGACCAATGCCGATGGACCGCCTTTGGGAAAACTGGAAGACTTTAACGCTGAAGATTTTCAAAAGGCCATTGATTTGAATTTGATGAGCACCATCAACCTGGCCTATGCTTTTTTACCCAGCATGAAACGTCAAAAGTGGGGACGTGTGCTTGCCTCGACCTCATCAAATGTCAAGTATCTCCTGCCGATGTTCCCGCTCTCCAATGTTTCCAGGATCGGAGTGGTCGCGTTTGTGAAAACCTTTGCCGCAGAGTTTGGGCGTTGGAATATTACCGCCAATGTCCTGGCTCCCGGGTTTTTTTTGACAGAGCCTACAAAAGCATTTCTTGAGAACCAGGCCCGGCGTGAAGGAATCCCATATCATGAGGCCTTGGAAAGACTCAAGAGTACGATACCCACGCGTTCGATCGGAGATCCGAAGGATTATGGAGCGCTGGCCGCGTTTCTTGCCTCTGAATACACATCCTTTATAACCGGCGAAATGTTCCTCATCGATGGTGGAAAATACGCCGGATCAATGTAGCCCAGACGAATGAAGATCGTGCGAGAAACTTCCCAAAAAAATGGTGCTTCCTCAGGGAAGTGTTGTTACCTGTACAAGCCGGCTATACCTTGCGTGTAAAGCAGCCTGTATGTTAAACGATCATTAATCAAAGGCATTGAGTTAATTGAACTGGAATTGGGAATGTGGGATGAGTTGATAATTTATTTTTAAGGAGAAAACTATGGCCAAAATACAAGTATCATAGGAGTCCTCTTATATAAATACCATAGGTTTTTCCAGAGTGGTCAGGATCGATAATATCTTTGCCGTCTCCGGAACCGCCCCTCAAGCCCGGATTGAAAAACAGATTAAAGATTCAGTAATATGTTTCTTGCTGGATTCAGCTTCAGATGAAATAAAATGACTTAAATGAATCATTTCAACCTATATTCCCCATGTTAAACACAAAAAACACTCTAATTCCCTACGTTATATCAAGGATAAATGAAACTGTTTTCTGAGTGTATTCATTACACAAGACGAATCTCCGATTATATATGCCTTAACATGATAAAACCTCTGATAAAAATACTTCTAGTCCGTTATTAATAAAATAATTAAAACCAGAAGAGTTGAATCAAAGGAGGTATAATTTGAAAAAGCGTTTAACTGAGTTCTCTCTTGTTCTTTTCATTTTTCTCCTTATTGCCGGATGCAAGGCTCCCGCTGTAGATACGTCTTTTGACTATGAAGAGGTGAAAAAATGCATCGAGCAATCGATAGGTTGGGCCATCGAGAAGGATTTCGACGTCATGTTCAGCCTGTGGGCCGACGACTTGTTTCATTTCTGGCTGGTTTCCGACAGTCTGGTGGTGGGCATGGAGAATTTTAAAAAGTATTGCGAACGGTGGAAAGATCCCGATTTCCGGGGGACTCGCTTCGAATTTAAAGACTTGCGCATCGTGTTTTCCCTTTCCGGTGATGTGGCTTGGTATTCCTGCTTTCTCGATGACTGTGGCTCCTATAAAGGCGTGGAGAATTGTTTGAAAGACGTTTTCCAGACCGGTGTTCTGGAGAAAAGGGACGGGCGATGGGTACATGTGCTGGTGCACGGAGCCTATCCTATCGACAAAATACCCGAGAATTATGTGAGGCGCTTTTATTCGGGCCTGTTTGAAAAGAAAGAAGAGAAATAGCTGGATGCTTCTGGTCTCCCCTAACTAGTGTCTGATTCCTTAAGAATTGAAGCATAAGAGGTTTATCATTAAAATAAACAATTTTTTTTATCTTACAGGATAGTGCTCTCACTTTACATATGTAGCAATGTCGGGGGGCAGGTCAGGTCAGCTCCGAGATAAACGCCATGATGTTGCACTGGAGTATTTTCGTATCAAAGACTGGAACTCCTTATTGGGCTGGAAGGGGACATGATAGTTACGGGCGCGATGATATCTATTTTTCCAGATTTGGCGGTCCTGTCAAATATTGTTCGCAAATTCGCCATAGTAAACTCCTCAGAATGCCCGTGCCTCTACTAAATTCTCTTTCCCATCCAGTGCCAGGATCAGCTTCTCTCTTTTGATATAACAGCGTTCATTGATCCACCCGGTCGTTCCAGAGGCAGTGTATGTTATTATATCGAAAATATATTTTTTTCAGGGGATGTATTATTTAAAAGACGTGTTGGTAGCACTAACAAGCCTCAGTGCGGAGGCCAGAAAAAATTAATTAAATCGGTTCGCAGATTTTACGATGACATACAACGGACACATAATGCTGAATGAGCATTAGCAAATCCCGGGGTGTAATATTGGCATGTTTACTGTGGATACTAAAAAAGTGAATACTAACTATAGGAGAGAGAATATGACATTATGCAAGTTAAATTCAGAGGGAAAGCTGTTAAAAATGATCCTCAAAGACTATGACCATGTTAAGGTGACCAAGAAGGATAAGGAGGAATTCTTTGAATGGCTGCCAAGTGAAATGGTTCCGACGAGAGACAGGATAGAACTTCCCAAAGAATATCCCATCATTTTATCATCATCACAGCTATCAGGAGGTCAGCATTATGTATAACATTTTTATTAGAATAACTTTGTTTCTATCACTTTTAATTTTGAATTCTTTTGTCCTGGCAGATGAAAGTCTTGAAAGAAAAATTGCCCAGGTTGATAAACTGTTTGCAGAATACTCAATGGAGACACCTGGTGCTGCTGTTGCAATCGTCCACAACGGCGAGATAATCCATTTGGCTGGATATGGAAACGCCAATCTGGATTATGAGATTCCGATCACTCCTTCAACTGTTTTTAACGTTGGATCTTGCGCAAAACAGTTTACTGCTATGGCAATTGCCATTCTAGTAAAAGAGGGGAAAATCTCTCTGGGTGATGATATTCGCAAATATATTCCTGAACTAAATGATTTTGGCCATACAATCACAATTCGCCATTTGCTTCATCACACAAGTGGACTCCGTGAGTATCTCGTCCTCATGCATATGGCCGGTTATCATGATGACGATTTCTGGGACAGAGAAAGAGCACTAAAAGTTATCACTCGCCAGAAGGATTTGAATTTTATGCCTGGCGAAGAATATCTCTATAGTAATACTGATTACGCACTCTTAGGTGAAATCGTTGTACGGACTGTAAAACAACCCCTTTCAGTTTTTGCAAGAAAGAATATTTTCGATGTGCTGAAGATGTCAAACACCAATTTTTTCGAAGACTACCAAATGATTATAAAAAATCGTTCAGACTGTTATTTCCCTCGGCCGGATCATTATCTCAAGGGAACAATTACTACGAATTGGCCGGGAGCAGGATACCTTTTCACTACAGCTGAAGACATAGCAAAGTGGCTATTGAATTTTGACAATCAGACACTGGGAAAGGACTTGATGGACATTTTTCTATCTCGTGGAACACTTAACAACGGAGAAGCAAACGCCTACGGTTTTGGATTAGTACATGATGAGTATCAAGGGAAGAAAAGGTATGGCCATGATGGGGCTCATTCAGGCTTTTCGGCAATAATAAGATTTTACCCTGATGATCGTTTTGGCGTGGCTATTTTTTATAATCATAACAATTGGTTTAACGTAGGCAGAGTTGCAAATAAAGTTGCCGATATTTTTCTGGAATTGAAATCAATACAATATACCCCGTTTTATAAGGCGCCCCCCAGAATATACCTCGATTCTGAAACATTGAATCGCTTTGTCGGTTTTTATAATATGGAGTTAGGTGATTTTCAGATCCTGCTGGATAAAGGAAAGTTGTACTATACCTCACCAGGAGAGAAGCTTGATGAATTGATTCCGTTTACGGAAACATCGTTCTTCATAGAATCACTAAACAGACAGGAATTCACTTTCGAGCTCGATAAAGACGGAAAAGCCAATCACTTCACTTTTAAGTTAAAAGATAAAGAATTTAAAGGCCAGAGAATTAGAGGATATCCTGAGCCAACTTTTAGGATTAAAGATTATATCGGCACTTATTACAGCGACGAACTGGACACGTTCTATCTCCTGGTCGATATAAACGATATTTTGTATGTGCAGAACATGAGAGTAAAAGATTTTACTCTAGGTCATTCCGAAAATGATACTTTCTACGGGCCAGGAGATTTTCGACAGGTTACATTTACAAGAAATGACAAGGGTGAAGTCGACGGTTTCCTTGTAAGTTCAGGTGGAGTACGCAACCTGAAATTTATAAAAAAATAATTCCGGACAAGTGTAAGTTTCTAATCCATATTGAGATTAAAATCGAGGTGAAGACAATCATATTTCACCTGTTTATATGTTATTGGGAATATATGAATGTAATATAAGTTTAAATAAGCATCGAGACAAATCTAAGAAGTGGGGGGGGTAGATCAGAATATGGACGATAAATATCAAGTTTTAAAAAGCCAATCAGAAGAAATTATTAATTGTATTAGTGATGGTGTTGTTCAACTCGATATGAAGGGAAAGATATTAAAAATAAACAAGAGAGTGACAGAATTCGGAGGTTGGATAGAAAAAGAAATTGTCGGAAAAAATATTCGACATCTCCATATGTTTTCAGCAGAGGATGCAAAAAAGGTATACTCATACTTTAATAAAACATTATTAGGGCAGAGAGTTCCACTCCAGGAGGTCGATGTTTTTACAAAATCTGGCGAGAGAAAGGCAGTTGAGATCCATGGATCTCTTTTAAAAAAGAATGAAAAATCCGTAGGAGTAATTACGGTTATAAGAGATATTACTGAGCGGAAAATGGCAGAAGAACAGCTAAAAAGATCACTCGAGGAGAAAGAGATTTTAATGAGAGAAATTCACCATCGAGTCAAAAACAATATGCAGCTAATGCTAAGTCTTTTAAGATTACAATCAAGACAGGTGAAAGATAAGGAAGCTTCTGAAATTCTCGGTGTGTGGCGAAATCGTATAAGAACGATTGCTCTGATTCATGAGAAATTGTATAGCTCTGAAGATATGACGAGGATTAACTTTAAAGATTATATACAGGTATTGGCAGTTTCATTATTCCACGCATTTGAGGTCAAAGAATCTGAGATACAATTAAATACTAAGGTTGAAGATGTTTCCCTGGATATAAATGCAGCAATTCCTTTAGGTTTGATCGTGAATGAACTCATTTCTAATGCTATTAAGCACGCATTCCCAGATAAAAGGAGTTGCAAGATAGACTTGGAAATGTATTTAGAAAACGAGGAGCATTATATTTTGATAATTGAAGATAATGGTGTTGGCATTAAAGAAGAAATGGATGTTCGAAATCCACAGTCACTTGGACTTCAACTAGTGAATGATTTAATAGAACAGATAGGGGGAAGCTTCGATTTTGATGGAAGGAATGGAACATCATTTAGAATTTCTTTCAAAAAAAAATAAAATGATAATTCCAATTTTTACTCAAATATATGGTGCTTCCTCAGGGAAGTATTGCAGATTCGGGGGTTCGAGTCCGCCCGCCGGGCCTACCGGATCCAGTTCGTCTTCTCTTGGCCCGGATTGATCGTGAATTACATTTTCTGGGAGGTAGCCATGTTGAAAAATTACCTGACGATTGCTTGGCGGAATCTCAGGAGAAACAAAGTGATCTCCTTTATCAACGTCGCAGGCCTGGCTCTGGGAATGGCCTGCGCCCTCCTGATCTTTCTCTGGGTAGATGGCGAGCTGAGCGTCGATAGGACTCAACCGAATGGCGACCGGATCTTCCGGCTGGAGGAGGGGGACTGGGCCGACCTTTATAAGCGGATTCAACAAAGGAGAGGGCACGCGAAGGCGGCCGTAGCAGTAGCTCGACATTTAGCGGAAGCAACCTTCTGGATGCTGAAAAGGAATGAGCCTTATAAAGAAAGAAAAAATAAGCCTGTTTCGTCTACTCGGAAGTCAACGCGATTTCAGCATGAGGCTTAAAACCTCGTTAAGTTGATTGCGGAACTTTCGAGGAAGATGCTCATGCTGCAGAGACAGCGAATACATGCATCTGGGGAAACAGGCTTTGAGCTGACAAGACGAAAGGTTTATTTATTTGAGAAAGAAAGGAGAAATCATGTGATTATCCCTTGATATTCGCAGCGCTTTCATACATGCTGATTCGAATACAAGAATAAGGGAGATTGAGATTGACCCGTTCTGGACTCAAACCTGGAAGCCGGCGATTAAGAGTGCTGGGCATCTGGGAACATCAAAAGATATTAGATTTTTCCTAACAAAATTATTTTGAATTAAGGCAACCTTTTTTTTCAAAAAGATGTCTTTATTTATATAATTAAAAAATTTAATAATATGAATAAAACCGTAATTATAATTCGAGTCTAACAGATATTAGCAGGAGTGAGGATATGGCTTTTTTGACCAAATTGGAGGAGCTATTCATGCTGGCTGTTTTCCATCATAATGGACCGGCCTGTTTGATGGATATACGAAAGTATCTGCTTGATAAGACCGTCAAAGACTGGGCCATTGCTTCGCTCTACATCGCTTTGGACAAGCTGAAAAAGAAGGGCTTTGTGGAAAGCTACAAAGGAGAGCCCAAAAACGTACGGGGAGGAAAAGCACTCAGGTACTACCTTATAACCAAAAGGGGGACTCGCGCCCTGGAGGAGGCCTGGAAGATGCAGGAAAGCATGTGGAAGGATTTTATCTGCACTTTAGCCCGGAACCATCATACCGATGAATAAAAAATCCCATCCTCCAAGAACTTCATTGAATTTTCTCCTAAGATTTATGGATCTAGAGGAGCGGGAGAATTTCATGGAGTATGTGGATTCCGTTTATAGAAGAATCCTTCTTACCAAAGGCCAGAAGTCTGCCCTGGCTTGGTTCTGGAGTCAGTTCATTCGATCTCTGCCCAGGCTGATCGAAAAATCCATGGAAGGAGACATCATCATGATAAAAAATTATTTAAAAATCGCCATCAGGTGCATCAAGAGGCGAAAAATCTATTCTTTCATCAACATCACAGGATTAGCTATCGGGATTACGGCAGCGGTGATCATTCTGCTTTGGGTTTATGATGAGCGCAGCTACGATCGATTCCATGCCAATGCTGACCGGATATACCGTGTGGCTCAGGTCTTTCATTACGACGATTATCATCAGGAGCAAGCCAACACACCGGCAATCTTGACACCGACAATGATAGAAGAATGTCCCGAAGTTGAGCTTGCAACACGTCTTAGGGGTTACGAGGATGATTATATCGTGATAGCCGATGAGAAAAAATTCAATGAGTCGGGATTGGGCATAGCTGACGAGTCCTTCTTCACATTATTTTCCTTCCCGGTAATTGAAGGAAACCCGAGTACTGTGCTATCGGAACCGCAAACGGTTGCGATCTCCGAAAGAGCCGCAGCAAAATATTTCGGCAGTTCAGCGGTTGTCGGCCGCACACTTACGATCTTCGATGAAGATTTTCTTATCAGCGGTATCTTTAAAAACATGCCTGACAATTCGCACTTTCACTTTGATGTTCTCTGTTCTTTTGTCTCTTTTGAGCGGTACCAAAAGCCACAGTGGGGTATGAATGTCTTCAAAACATATGTGCTTCTCCGGGAAGGCAGCAGCCTTACGGCACTTCAGGATAAACTCGATGACATCGTTAAAAATCACATGTTCGATACTGAGGAAAGATATGAGGCCACTCTGGCAAAAGGTAACTACACAAAATTTCCTTTGCGGCCCTTGACGGATATTCACCTTCGGTCCCATTTACTCTGGGAATTCGAAGCCAACGGAAACACGATGTACGTCCAATTCTTCACGATCATAGCCGTATTCATCCTCCTCATTGCTATTGTCAACTACATCAATCTTTCGACGGCCCGGTCGAGCAACAGGGCCAGGGAGGTAGGCATCCGCAAAACTGTCGGTTCGACACGGTCATCACTTGTCCACCAGTTCCTGATTGAATCGATATTAACGAGCCTTTTAGCCTTGATCCTTGCCTTGATCTTCATCCGAATTCTGTTGCCTGTCTTTCGCCAGCTCGTCGGAAAGCCCTGGCTGCAGTTCCAATATATCCAGAATCCATTAAGTCTTCTGGCCCTTGCAGCTTTGGCAGTACTGATCGGTCTTACCGCAGGTCTTTATCCGTCGCTTTTCCTGTCCTCGTTCAAGCCTGTGGCCGTGCTTGGTGGAAAGTTCAGCCATGGATTCAAGGGCTCGATCCTGCGCAACGGACTTGTCGTGTTTCAATTTTCTCTATCGATCGTTCTTTTGGTAGGGACCCTCGTCGTTCAAAAACAGATGGCCTTTGTCCAAACTCAGAATCTGGGATACGACAGGGACCAGGTCGTCGTCATTGAAACATACGGAAAGTTGAGCCAAAAATTATCCACATTCAAAGAGAACTTGAAGCATAATCCTTCTGTCATGGCGGTTTCAGCCTCTTCTAGTGTTCCCGGCACATCCTTCACCAACGTAGGATTCCGCCTCGAAGGCACGACAAATTATCCTGGCACGAATCTTTTTATCGTGGACGAGGATTTTCTGGATGTCATGCAGCTTGAAATGGTTGAAGGCCGTTTTTTTTCCAAGGAGTTCCCCACAGACAGGCAGGCCCTCATCCTTAACGAAAGCAAGGCCCGCGCACTGAACGCGGATGACCTGCTTAGTAAACGGATCGAAGGTTGGGTGGGGGGAGATCAAAATTATTGGTTTCCTGTCATTGGTATCGTGAAGGATTTCCATTATGAATCTTTTCATGAGCCCATTAAGCCTCTGGCAATGGTGATGCTTCACGGCGTATGCCCATGGACAGAGGCTTATGTATCCGTACGTATTCAAACCGGTCAAGTTCATGAGACTATGGCCCATATACGGGAAACCTGGGGCAGGATCATGTCGGGAACACCTTTCGAATTTTCTTTTCTCGATACGATCTACGATGATCAGTACCGGAACGAGGAACGGACGGGCCGGGTATTCACAATTTTCACTTTTTTCGCCCTGTTCGTAGCCTGTCTGGGTTTGCTGGGGCTGGCATCCTTCACCGCAGAACAGCGGACCAAGGAGATCGGCATAAGGAAGGTTTTGGGTGCCTCTGCTCCCGGAATCATCCTGATGATGTCCCGGGAATTTACCCGCTGGGTGCTTCTGGCCAACATCATCGCGTGGCCTATCGCCTATTACACCATGCATCGCTGGCTCCAGAGTTTTGCCTACCGGAGCGATATCGGATTGTTTGTGTTTATCCTCTCCGGTTTCATTGCCGTGGTCATTGCCCTGCTGACGGTCAGTTTCCAAGCTGCCAAAGCCGCCACGGCCAACCCGGTAGATTCCCTGCGGTACGAATAAAAAGAGGCTGAAGGGAAATAATTGTCTTAAAAAAACTCTCAAAAAGGAGAAAATTATGAAAGTATTAAAGCTTAGTTTAATTTTGATCTTGGTCACTCTATTTCAAGTATCTGCATCAGAACTAAAACTCTTAACAACCGAACAGTGGCTAGAAGATCTTGAATTTGTGGTATCAAAGTTAAAATCGCGTCATCCAAATCTATATTACAAAATAAACAAAACAAAGTTTGATTCTATCATTGCAGAATCTCGTAATGAAATTACTCAATCAAAATCTGATATAGAATGCTACTTTGCCATTAGAAAAATAATTGCAATCATTGAAGACGGACATACTGGTTTATTAGAAGACGGGATTTTCAATCTTCTAGATTTACGGTTCCCTTTCCGAGTAGATGAATTTACAGATGGTGTCTATATCACCTTAATCAGTAAAGAACACGAGATGCTTTTAGGCTCTCGTCTAATAGCAGTTAATGGTAAGCCAATAGAAAACATTTTAACGACAATAGAAAAAGTAGTAAGTGGCGATAACGAGTTTGGACGAAAATACTCGGCTTTAAATGGAATTTCTTTTGCCCGTGTCCTGTATGGCCTAAAAATTATTGATAATACAGATTTTATTGAATTGGAATTGATTACAAGAAAAGGAAAACAAACGAAATTGAAACTTCCGTCTATACTTGATGATATCAATATCGAGTATGGATGGAGTAATCGACTTAATATTGGTCCTACCAAAGGCGAATACATTAGCCCTTACGATATACTTGGTGATAAGTCACCGCTGTTTTTTAAAAATCAAGGAAATAAGATTAAATTTTACTGGTTTGAACACCTTGTCGATGAAAAAGCAATATATTTTCAATTTAATCAGGTTAATAATCAACCAAACAATGATGAAACTTTTGCACAATTTTCTGCTCGAATGTGGAATTACATTGACCAAAATGCAGAGAACATCAATAAATTCGTGATCGATCTACGACATAATGATGGTGGTAATGGATTATTAATACTTCCATTTCTAAATCAAATTATAAAAAGAGACTTCATCAATAAAAAGGGCAGTCTTTATGTCATCTCTGGCAAGAAAACTTATAGTGCGGCTTCTATATTTATGAATGAATTAGCGGTTCATACTAATGCTATCTTTGTGGGAGAACCAGATGCTTGTGGCGCAGACTTATTTTCAGATAGCAGGCCTGCAGGTAATCTTCCTAATAGTGGCTTTCCTCTTCGGATTGCTAGTTTACAGTTTACACGAAAATTTCCTGTGAACAACTCTGAATACATTATGCCACATTTTCCTGCTCCCTTTTCGAGTAGTGATTACTTTTCTGGAATCGATCCTGCGATGGATTTGATTTTAAACAGTGATTTGAGATCAGTTGCAGTATTCGCTGCAGAGGAGGGAGCGGAACCAGCGCTAGTATATTATCAACAGTTGGAGGAGAAATACAAAGATTTTGATTGGTGGACAGCATTTGAGCCCGAAATCCTTGAAGGGAGTATCAATCGGGAAGGTTACGCTCTGATGCAAAATAGCGATTTTGGGAGCGCATTTCAGGTTTTCAAACTTAATACAATGCTTTTTCCAAATTCCTTCAATGTATGGGACAGTCTAGGAGAATGTAGCTACAACATGAAAAAATTCAACCTCTCACTTCAATTCTATGAAAAATCCATTGAGTTAAATCCTGATAATGAAAATGGAAAACAAATGATTGAGCGCATTAAAAGGGAACAAAAAGGCTTTGGTGCGTGAATCCGCCACTGTATTAACTTTTCATCTGTGGGCCATCACATTATAAGCTTGTAAAATCCGTAAATCCAGCGGAGGTCAGTATGGCTGAAGCCCACAAGAGAGCGTATAGACATCCGAAATACAAGACGTCCTACCGCGTCAAGAACTGGCCGAAGTATGAGCAATCCCTTCGAGACCGAGGCGACATTACTGTTTGGCTTAGCGGGGAAACCATCAATAAGTGGACTCCTCCAAAGAATGGAAAGCGAGGCGGCCAACCGGTCTATTCTGACATCGCCATCGAGACTTCGCTTACGCTCAGGCTGGTCTTTCACCTCCCTTTACGCCAGGAGGAAGGATTCCTCAAATCCATCCTGAGACTGATGGATTTGTATCTGCCTTGTCCAGATCACACCACTATGTCCCGCCGGAGTCGAACTGTAAACGTCTGCAGATACACTGGGAGCTTGCCGGCCGGCTCTGTGCATTTTATCGTGGATAGTTCGGATTTGAAGATCTGTGGCCAAAGAGAATGGCACTCCAGGAGACATGGGGAAAAGCTGCGCAAACATTGGAGGAAACTACACCTTGGCGTGGATGAGAATGGACACGAACGTGATTCGTCTCAAGTGCCCTACCTTTTGGCTCAAGTTGACAGAAAGATTGACCGATTCGTAGGGGATGGGATATATGACTAGAAGGCAGTATACGAGGATGTGTACCGTCATTCACCAGGAGCCGAGGTTGTCGTGCCGCCGAGAAAAGACGCGGTGTTGTCCAACAAGTCCTTCAGTGTTCCCTCTTATCGAGATCGCCATGTTGAGGAGATCCGGAGCAAGGGATGGTCTGAGTGGAAACGTCTGTCTGGATACTATTTGCAGAGTCACGCAGAAAACGCATTCTATCGCTACAAGAATATCTTTGGAGGATGGCTGAGGGCCAAGAATGACGATGCGCAGAAGCGGGAAGCTGCAATTGGTTGTGCTATCCCGAATCGGATGCTCGAAATGGGGCAACCATAGTCGTATGCAGTAGAATAGAATTGTTTGTCAGAAGAAGAGGTAAACATGTCTTCAATTCATGCAACAAAGCCGTTATAGATGATAATTATTATCTAGTATTTGGCGGATGGTTCGATAGAAATGGATTATCGCCAACAAAAATTAGAATCAATGGTTGTACTTGGGGAGGTAACATCATAAAGATTGACATTGTTGCAGCTTGTGGTTTGCATATGGGATATAGCGACGGCCTTGTTACCTCAAAAATCCGTGAAGTAACTGTATTTAAAATGATTGGTAGAAATTAGGTCTAGTGAAGAATGGATTTGCCAAAACCAGACTCGGAAAATTTAACTTACATAGAAAACCTGAATTGGAGGCGAAATGAGGGGACTGATGTACTTTTGCGCAAATTGGGGATCTTTAGAGTGTCAGTTGAAAGATTTAGCAAGAAAGTGGCATAGGATGATTAGGAATGATTTAGAAAAGTTTCCATATTGGGACAAAATAGAAGAATACGATGAATGTTACAGATCTTGCGAGAATCGCCTCCTATTTAACACAGAAGCTGAGTGTGTTATTTGTCAACAAGGGAAACTTGAAGTTCTTTCTAATCCAAGAAAGAATAGTAGTGCTTTTCGCCTATATTATTATTGTCCAGTATGTAATACTTCTTATTATTCTTACAAAAAGTTGAATAAAAAGAGATAGATACCTACTTTATTTATAAAGTACTTATCTGATCTATTCCAAATTCGATCCTTCCCCTTGGTTTCCCTTCCAAATGTAGGCCTCTCCTTTGCCGGCTGGGGAGTGGCTTCATCTTTTTAATTCCCTCCCTTATTTCCCCTTATTCCCGTAAACAGCCGGCTCTTTTCTGCTCAAGGGGACGTGCACCCAAAATTCTATGAATTTCTCTGGTCTAAGGAACCACAGAAATATATTAATTCAAAGTTTTCTTATACCAGCATAAGGAAAATTTTTTTTGGGAATCTCCCACGCAAAGGGATTAAGGCGCTCGATTTCAGCCTGAGAGAAGTAGTCCTATTCATCGTCCATTTCCTGGACATATCCATACCAAATCGTGTTCGAAACAGGTTTCCCTTCGCTGAAACCACTTGAATGGGCACATAACCTGTTTATTAGGACCCAGGCTGAAAAGGGGTTTACATTGCTGCTAACTTTTTTCTAAATCAGTGATTTAGAGGATGATATTAACATTCAATTAAAAGGCCCTGGAACCCGGAGGTCGCTGGTTCAAATCCAGCCCCCGCTACCAATCCCATATCAATAACTTACACCATTTTTCTCCTCCTATGTACCAGTAACCCCTTTTTTGGCCGTCATTAGGAGGTTTCCATGACCAATTTAAAGGGGATTGTGTCAGCATTTATCGCCACACGAAGCCTAAGGAATCTTAGTCACAGCACAACAAATTTAGCCCTGGAGACAATTTGAATTTCTAGATTTGGGAGGCTCTAAGCGTCTATTGACAATTACGTCTTGTTTATTATAGTTTTTTACTATCAAAAGAGGAGGTTAAGGATGAAAAAATTACTCATGATTTTGCCTCTGGTCATTCTGCTTTGTTTTACTTTTGGCTGCCAGAAGACTGAAGAAGTGGCTGAGGAAGCGAAGGCAGAACTGGACTTAAAACCGATTGCAGACAAGCTAATTGAAGTGTTCAACGCCCATGATGCAGTTGCTTTAGCACAGCTTTACGCTGAAGACCAAGTAACAAGTTGTTCGGGTGTTCCTGAACCTGTTAAAGGCAGAAAAGCTAAAGAAGAATTTGTAGGAGGATTTTTTACTGCATTCCCTGATTTGAAAATAGAGCCCACTTCAATATTGTTTGCAGATAACCATATCATATTTGAAGTCATAATGAGGGGAACCAATGAAGGTATTCTTGAAGGTGAAATCCCTCCGACAGGACGCAGTGTAGAATTAAAAATGATTTTTGTGACGAGGGTAAATGATGAAGGATTGATAGAAGAAGACAGAACTTATTATGACACCGCAGAATTTATGAAGCAATTAGGATTCATGGAGTAAAGAATTAAGAAATTATAATCTGATAGTCAAAGAAGATGGGGATTGTTCCGCAAAGTTAATAATATCCATCTTTAAATTAGGAGGGAGCATTACATGAAAAAACTATCCATTATTTTACCTTTGGCTCTGATTCTATGCGTTATGGTCGGCTGCCAGGACAAGGCCGCGATGGCAGAGCTTGAGAAGTTCAAAGCCCAGGCAGCGGTTGAGGAGCAGAACGAGATGTTGATACGTAATCTCCTTAAAGAGCTTGATGCTGGGAACTGGGATAAGTTTAAAGAGGTTCTGGCAGATGAATACAAATTATATTCTCCTTCAAACGCACCTGCAATATCCAAAGAAGAACAGATTGCTATGGTAAATTCATTTCTTAAAGGCTTTCCAAAATGGCAGCACGAGATTAAAGATTTGATTGCTAAAGATGACAAAGTTGTAGTCCACGTTATTGATAAGACCACTCACGAAGGAGAATTTATGGGTGTTCCAGCCACAGGAAATAAGATTGAATTTGGCAATATCATAATATATCGAATAAAAAATGGAAAAATTGTGGAAGCGGTACAGGAGGCTGATACGCTAGGATGGTTTCAACAACTCGGCATGGAGCTTAAGCCGAAGGAGGGAGCGAAATGAAATTGAACACTCTATTCATTATCATCGTGATTCTTGGTCTTTTCTTTGGGATTGTTTTTGTACTCATGCCTGGCGGAGCAGAAGAGTTTTATGGTGCGGATTACACGGAAGCTGGAAAGGTAGACATGCAACTTCTTGGTGCATCCTTTTTAGGCTTTGCCGTTCTGCTTTTCTTAGTTACGAAATCCAAGGACGCTTTGGCTCGCAAGGCAATTGTCTTGGGATTATTTGTCTCTTTTGTTATCGCTTTGGTCATTTCTCTGAAAGCACAGCTTGCAGGTGTATTTAATGTTTGGGGCTGGTCGAAGGTCGCTATATTTGGCATAGTGTCAATATTTCTTCTTTTCTTTTTGATAAAAGGAGTTGAATAAGCTTTGCATTAAGTTTTATCTAGATTTATATACAGGGAGGATAGTATGAAAAAACTCCAAATGATTCTACCCATGGCTCTGATTTTATGCTTTACAGTCGGCTGCCAGGACAAAGAAGCAATGGCAGAGCTTGAAGAGTTCAGAGCCCAGGCAGCACTTGAGGAGCAGAATAAGGATGTGGTCAGGCGTTATTGGAACGGGAAGTGGAACGAGAGGCGTCCTGAAATCTTGGATGAAGTCTATAAACCCGATTTCGTCTATCACGGAACTATAACGGATATCCATGGTGTCGAGGAATACAAACAAGTATACGGTATGTTCCTATCTGTACTTCATGACACTCAGATTACAATCGAGGACATGATTGCAGAGGGCGACAAGGTTATGACCCGAACCATATTTATTGGTGTGCAAAAGGGCGAGTTAGAGGGCGTACCTACTACTGGTAATCCTTTTAAAATGAGTGGTTTCACCGTCTACCGTATTGTCGATGGCAAGATTGCTGAGGAATGGGAGGATTGGGATTGGTTGGGCTTTTATCAGCAACTCGGCATGGAGCTAAAGCCGAAGGAGGGGGAGAAGTAGATTCTTATTTGTTAGCCTGGGTGTGGTTAGCCATCCCGTCCAGATGCTGGGGAGGTTCTGTCCATTTAATCCATTTTTCTGATTGAACCAGCAGCTACCTGAGCAAGTATCTTCCCAGAAAAAAAGCCTTTTATAAAATGTATTATAAGATGTAATACCCTCTCAAAATTCCAGGGGAAAATCGCTAAAAAGCATAACCTACAGCAGAATTTACATTTTTTCCGTTTTTGTCCCGTCGTTGTATGCCAAATTTCCTCGTAGAACGGGACAAGCACCCCATATATCGCCATAATATGGTAGCGTAATGGGTCGAAAAGTCGCATTATTTGTGCCTAAATGGGATATGGAGAAAAGGCTTTTTGAGGTGATTTATGGCGAGAAATGAGACAAAATTGAGTGAAAAGCTGCCGCGCGGAAGGCCACGGACCACACACGGAGGGTATACCTTCCTGGTGAAAGGAGTGGTGCCGGAGCGCCGCAGGTATCTCTTAAGCTATCTTAGCGCTGGAGAAGGGAGTATAACAGGTATCGGCCTCAAATTCTTTGGGGCATAAGCCACCGGCTCCAGATGCTTATGAGGCTAAAAATCTAATTATGAAGGTGGTACATTGATGGGGGGCATGTCAATCGGCGTGTGCCCCGTGTTTGAAATCCATTGGCGAGGAGATTCCAGAAGCCTTTTCGCTCGCTCTAGGCACGGTCATGCACGCCGCCGAGGGAAACGTACGCGGCCGCTGGCTGCGGCATCAAGACGGGCGCAAATTCGCCAGATCCCGTGTGGCGAACGGGCACTCTTTCACACAAATCGAACAGGTCAACCGATCGATGAATGCCCGCAAACATCGCTCCTGGATGATGTGCGTTCTGCCTCCCGACGGATGGTCGATCGCATGCTGCCGAATCGCCTGCACTGGACAGACGTGCACGCACGCGTTGCACTGATCACAGAATGCGCCGATCCAGGCGTACTGGTTTTCTTCTGCAAAAGGAAGATTGCCGATGCTTGTGTAGATCGCGCCGATCCGGTGCCGCGGACCGAAGCCGGGGGCAATCAGGAGACCGTGACGCCCTATCCACCCGAGGCCCGCCACCTGAGCCAGGGGCGGGTAGTTGGCCAGCCCACCGAGGGGATGACCTCCCTGGGCGCCATAGCCCAACTTCCTCAGATCCTCGGTCAAGACATTCACGATCTTCCCGAGCGAATCATAGGTCCGAAACACCATCCTGAAGGTGGACATGCTCGGCGCCCTGGCAATCTTGTCCCGGTCCATCTCCTTCAGCAGTACAATGACATTGTCGTAGAGCACGGACTTGTGTTTGAAGATCAGATGACGAGGCAACTGCGCATAGCCGATCGCGCCGATGTCGAGTGCTTTGGCGCGCGCCTCGAACTCCCGCAACGCTTCCGGTGTGATCGTTGTCGCAGGATCGGCAGGATTGTCGTCCACCGATCGCACTGACGCGACGGCCTGCCGGATGGACGATTCCAAAGGCCATCCGATCGTAACGACGTTAAGGAAGCTGAATGGTATCTCGCCGCCCTTAGCAACCTTCTCCGGATCGGGCCACGTTCTTTCGGGTGCCCCCTCGGCGAACGTAATGCTGTTGGGATAGCGGTACAACAAGGACTCCATGCTAAACCAGCGTGTGAGCTGCCGCGCCGTGAACCTGAGAATCATCTTCTTGATCGGGTTCATTCGCGTCGTACCATCCGACTTTGCAGCTGGTAATCCGGAAAGAGAATGTAGGCCGAACTCCTCAACTTGCCAGACAGGTATTGCTCGCGCAGACGCCCGTACTGGACCTTGCCGGAATCCGTTAGCGGGATTGCGCCGTGGCCCAGGAGGTACACGCGTGCGGACCGCCTGACATTCGGAAAATTATAGGAATTTCCTTTTAGGGCTTGCTGCATATCTTTCAAAATTGTACGTAACATCCACCCTCTGATATTCTGAGATAAAATTATCACATCCAAAACAACACGGTCAAGGACCCAAAAAGCAGCTCAATTCAGCCAAAATCTACAAACCAATAGGTTCAAGATAGACTCGGCCATGGAATCAGAAAAAAAACAGCCAAGAAAGCCCTTAAAAATATTCCCCCTTTCCTCGGCTGCTATCAGCAGTTCCTTTTGGACATGATGAGGCGGCGGTGGCCGTTCGGCTTCGAACGTCAACTCAAGATGACGGATGATCCTGTCGATCGCTTTTTCTTAGTACTCAAGCATTTCTCCTTGTGTGATTTTATTATACGCAAACCATCGCTTAAGAAATATCATGAGTGGCCCGAATTTAGCTGAAACGAAACAGTGAAAACAGGTTTGACAAATTGGATTTACTATGATATAGTTTATGATCCTATTAAACAGTTTTAATAGGAGAACAAATACGCAGGGGGACTTACCTGTTAAGTCCTTCTTTATTTTACTCATAACCAAAAGGGTCACAGTCGATATGAGTGTCAAAAACGATAGGATAAAAGAAAAGCTGCTTTCCTTTAAGAGCATTTGCCGGGAACATGGCTTGAGAATAACTCCTCAGAGAGTGGCAATTTATGAGGAGCTAGTTGCTTCTCCAGATCATCCATCTGCAATGTCTATCTTTAAAAAGGTAAGGGAATATTATTTGAACATTTCATTAGACACAGTCAACCGAACCCTTTTAACTTTTCAAAGGATCGGCTTGGCCCAGGTCGTTGAATGCTCTGGGGACCCGAAACGTTTTGATCCTAACCTGGAGCCACACCATCATTTTAGATGCATCGACTGTGGAGAGATAATAGATTTTCATAATGAGTTCTACGATGCTCTAGAGATCCCTGACGAAATCAAAGATAAGTGTGTTGTTTTGGAGAAAAAGGTACACTTGGCAGGATTTTGTAATCAATGCAGAGCATCCTGAAAGATAATCAACGAAAGGAGAGAACATTATGAATAAAGATAACAAAAGCCCTGTAACGGGCAGATCCGGAAAACCCACCGTCGGCGGTGGCATGTCGATCCGGGACTGGTGGCCGAATCAGTTGAATCTTAACATTTTGCACCAGCATTCTTCCAAGTCCAATCCGATGGGCGAAGAGTTCAACTATGCTGAAGAGTTCAAGAGTCTCGACCTGAACCTTCTAAAAAAGGACCTCTATGCGCTGATGACTGACTCGCAGGAATGGTGGCCGGCTGATTACGGTCACTACGGGGGGCTCTTCATCCGGATGGCGTGGCACAGCGCAGGCACATACCGCAAGGGTGACGGCCGCGGGGGCGGGGGGGCCGGCAACCAGCGCTTTGCGCCCATCAATAGCTGGCCGGACAATGTGAACCTCGACAAGGCGCGTCGGCTTCTCTGGCCAATCAAGCAAAAGTATGGTAAGAAAATCTCCTGGGCCGACCTGATGATTCTGGCCGGTAACTGCGCGCTTGAGTCCATGGGATTCAAGACCTTCGGCTTCGGCGGCGGGCGCGAAGACATATGGGAGCCAGAAGAGGATATTTACTGGGGATCCGAGAGCGAGTGGCTTGGCGACAAGCGCTACTCCGGTGACCGGGAACTCGAGAATCCTCTCGCTGCCGTGCAGATGGGCCTGATCTACGTGAACCCGGAAGGTCCGAATGGAAATCCGGATCCGGTCGCCTCGGGCCGTGACGTTCGAGAGACCTTTGCACGCATGGCAATGAATGACGAAGAGACCGTCGCGCTCGTCGCCGGCGGACACACGTTCGGCAAGTCTCATGGCGCGGGCGACGCGGCCCATGTGGGTCCCGAGCCCGAAGCCGCCGGCCTCGAAGAGCAGGGTCTAGGATGGAAGAGCAGCTTCGGCAGCGGCAAAGGCGGCGATACGATCGGCAGCGGCATCGAGGGTGCCTGGAAGCCGAACCCGACCCAATGGGACATGGGCTATCTGAAGGTGCTGTTCAAATACGAGTGGGAGCTGATCAAGAGCCCGGCTGGCGCACATCAGTGGCTGGCCAAGGACGTGGAAGAAGAGGATATGGTGGTTGACGCTCACGACCCATCGAAGAAGCATCGGCCGATGATGACCACAGCGGATCTTTCTCTTCGTTTCGACCCGATCTACGAGCCGATCGCGCGGCGCTACCTTCAGAACCCCGAGGAATTCGCGGACGCCTTCGCCAGGGCGTGGTTCAAGCTGACCCATCGTGACATGGGTCCCCGCTCACGGTATCTCGGTCCGGAGGTTCCGACGGAGGAACTGATCTGGCAAGACCCGGTGCCCTCAGTCGATCATGAGCTGATCGATGCGCAGGACATCGCAGACCTCAAAAGCAAGATCCTGGCTTCGGGTCTGTCTGTTTCTCAACTGGTCTCAACTGCTTGGGCGTCGGCATCCACCTTCCGATGCTCCGACAAACGTGGAGGGGCGAACGGGGCGCGCATTCGTCTTGCGCCGCAGAAGGATTGGGCAGTCAACCAGCCCGATCAGTTGGCGAAGGTGCTGGAAACACTTGAAGGGATCCGGAAGGATTTCAACGATACGCAGTCCGGCGGCAAGAAGGTTTCGCTAGCCGACTTGATTGTCCTTGGTGGATGCGCAGGTGTCGAACAAGCCGCGAAGAATGCCGGTCACGATGTGACTGTTCCTTTCATGCCTGGACGCACGGATGCGTCGCAGGAGCAAACCGATGTGGAAGCATTCGCCGTACTCGAACCGGCTGCAGACGGGTTCCGTAACTACCTCAAAGCTAAATACGCCGTATCGGCGGAAGAACTGCTGGTTGATCGTGCGCAACTGCTGTCGCTGACCGCTCCTGAGATGACAGTTCTCGTTGGCGGTATGCGCGTATTGAATGTCAACTTCGGACAGTCCCAGCACGGCGTCTTCACCAAGCGGCCAGAGACGCTCACCAATGACTTCTTCGTGAATCTGCTCGACATGAGCACGACGTGGAAGGCAACCTCGGAAGACGAAGACGTGTTCGAGGGTCGTGATCGCGCAACGGGCGAACTCAAGTGGACCGGCACCCGTGTCGACCTCATCTTCGGTTCGAACTCCCAACTTCGGGCCTTAGCGGAAGTCTACGGATGTGAGGACTCCCAGGAGAAGTTCCTGCACGACTTT
>CAYNVQ010000006.1:0-276375 GCA_964400735.1 uncultured Eubacteriales bacterium
ACCGTAGCTTAGATAATCAATTGCTGTTGTCCAAATCCTTTGACGACACACAAATCTCCCAAAGCTTGATCTTTCCCTTGAGAACTATGATAAAATGCTCCTGAAAGGAAGGAGCGTTTTGAGTAAAAACTCGAAACGCTGGAATTATGGTATTGGGTCTGTTTATACCAGAAAAACGAAAGGAGGGAAGGAACGCTGGTATATTGATTTTCAGGATGAATGTGGAAAGAGAATTCGCAAAGTCGCAAAACAAGCACAATCTAGAGGTGAAGCCTTATTAGAGTTACAAGAAGAAATCAGAAAAAGCTTTAATTCTAGGCACGAACTGAATCGCAAAAGAACAAAAATCGCATTCAGAGATCTGGCTGAGCAGTATTTGGAAAATTATGCAAAAGTTAATAACCTGGCATGGAAAAGGGTTGAAACGTGCCTGAAGAACCTGTGTGAGTTTCTGGGAGGCAGCTATTTGCTTGACATTTCTCCGCTCATGATTGAAAAGTACAAGTTGAAAAGATTGAATGAAGGAATAATGCCCGCAACTGTGAACCGGGAGTTGTCAGTTCTAAAAAGAGCTTTTAATCTCGCTATTAGTTGGAATATGGCTGATGAAAATCCTGTTCAAAGGGTCAAATTCTTAAGAAAACCGGAACCAAGAGAGCGAATACTTACTGAAGATGAAGAAATAAGGCTTTTTAAGGCATGTACAGAGCATTTGAGACCAAATTGTATTGACTGCTCTGCGAACGGGCATGAGAAAGGCGGAGATTGCGAATTTACAGTGGAATCAAGTTGATTTGATCAATAGAGAAATTGAAGTTGTGAGAACAAAAAGCGGTAAGAAAAGAATCATTCCGATCAGTGAAGATCTCTATCAGATGCTAAGACTGTTGAGAAGAAAGAAAGAAAACAGCGATTTTGTATTTCAGTATGTTGACCAGAGGACCGGGAAAAGGAAGCATTTGAGATTTTTCAGAAGGTCGTTTGAGAATGCCTGTCGTAGAGCTAACATCGAAGGATTCACTTTCCATGATTTGCGCCATACCTTCGCTTCAAGGTTGGTGAGAGCCGGAGTGGACCTCATAACCGTCAAGGATCTTCTGGGTCATTTCTCTGTGAGAACGACCGAACGCTACACACACTCAAACCAAGAGCAGAAAAAGAAAGCTGTAGAAATCCTGAGCAAGAACAAAGGTAGAAAAAGTCTTGAAAACATGCTAGATTTGTCACTTATTTGTCACATGGAAGAGACGGAAAAATTGGAGAGGCTTGTAACTCATTGATTTTAAAAGAGGTGGGCGGTTAGCTCAGTCGGGAGAGCGCGGCGTTCGCAACGCTGAGGTCGGGGGTTCAAGTCCCCTACCGTCCACCATTCTTTTTCCAATGGCTATCCATGAACAGTGAAATCCTGGTTTTAGCCGGAACCGCTGCATCCATCGGATTTGTTCACACCGTTCTCGGCCCCGACCATTACCTGCCTTTTATCGTGATCGGGAGGGCCCGACAGTGGGCCCTACCCAAAACTCTTTTTATCTCCTTCCTCTGTGGCCTCGGACATGTATTGAGCTCGGTTCTGATCGGGTTTTTGGGAATCGCTCTCGGAATAGCTGTATTCCGGTTGGAGGGAGTCGAGTCATTCCGGGGGAGCTTGGCCGCCTGGCTCCTGATCGGATTCGGGTTGGCCTACACTGTCTGGGGGTTTCACCGGGCCATCAGAAAGAAACCTCACAGACATCCACATCCTCATGCTAAGGACATGGAACATGAACATGTCCATACCCACCAGAAAGCGGAACATGCCCATGTCCACGATGAAAAGAACAAACAGAACATCACTCCCTGGGTTCTTTTTATCATATTCGTGTTCGGGCCTTGTGAACCTCTCATCCCTCTTCTGATGTATCCTGCAGCCAACCACAGCGCCACCGGGATCATCCTGGTGACCCTCGCTTTCGGAATAACGACCATAGTGACCATGCTGGCCATCATCATGGCGGCTTCCTGGGGAGCGCATTTCATTCGATTGGGCCCTCTGGAGAAGTATTCCCATGCCATAGCCGGGGCCATGATTTTTATCTCCGGAGTGAGCGTCCAATTGTTAGGACTTTAAGCAGAAAAACGGCAGGAGACATGCTGATTTTGATGCCTAAAGAAAGAGACATATTAGGTATTGAACAAGAAATCAATCTCCCCTAATATCGGGAGGATGACTCCTCTTCGCTCGCTGCTGCCACTAAGCGGTATCGGTCAGGTTTATATGAGTGCCGAACGGATATAGCCTATGAGGTTCATCGTCGATTGTATGCTGGGGAAGCTGGCCAAGTGGCTCAAGATTCTCGGATTCGATGCTCTCTTTTTCAACAAAATTGAGGACGAGGAATTGCTTGAAATTGCCCGAAAGGAGAAAAGAATCCTTCTGACCAGAGACACCGGAGTGATCCAGGAGGCCAAGGATGTCGAGACGTTTTTCCTGGAGAGCGAGAAATGGCGGGAACAGGTCGTCCAGGTTTTGGATCATTTCAATCTCTGGGGGAAAATCGATTCACACACCCGCTGCATCGCCTGCAACAGGAAATTGAAGCATCTTTCCAAAAAGAACGCCAAGAACCTGGTGAGTCCTTTTGTCTATAAGCACGCTGAGTCCTTCGCCCTCTGTCCGGGATGCGGCCGGGTTTTCTGGCGGGGGACCCACTTCAAGGATATGGAACATAAGATCGAAGAGATATTGAAAAAAAATAAATAATTTTTTTTTCGGATATAAAATGGCAATCCAAAATGGTCCGTTGATTTTTGCCGAGAAAAGCCGGAAAGTAATGGAGGCGGCCGAAGATTTCATGGATAATGGAAAATGAACAAGAGACCTGTTTTTTCGTATATAATGATGAGCAGGGGTCCTGATATGACTGCATTGGCAATTGGTATCAGAATTTTTTATGATGAATAATTCAGGATAAAAAAGAGAAAGGAGATAAAATGCTAGTCCTCACTACTCATAACATCGAGGGGAAAAAGATCACGCGCTACTTTGGCCTGGTTTCTGGCGAAGCCATACTCGGCGCCAACATTTTTAAAGATCTTTTGGCGGCATCCGGGACATCGTGGGGGGGCGTTCGGCTGCCTACGAGAAGGAGTTGAGGCAGGCCAAGGAGATCGCTGTCGAAGAGATGAAGGAACAGGCGAGAGCCTACAATGCCAACGCCGTTATAGGCGTCGACCTCGACTACGAGACCATCCAGATCGGGCAGGGCGGCGGCATGCTGATGGTCAGCGCCAGCGGAACGGCTGTAGCCTACGAGGAATCCTGAAGGAGGCAAAGATGCAAAAGCATGTCGATCTCATCGGGATCTTCTGGATCGCCCTCGGGTCGCTGACCTTTTTCGGCGGATTTGTGACTTTCTGGGTGCTTTTCGGCGTATCATTCATACCGGATATGGGGCATGAAGCGCCGGTGATCCTTCGGGCGGTCGGAATCGGGGTCGGGATTTTTCTGTTTATCCTTTCCGTCCCCAAGATCATTGCCGGTGTCGGTCTGTTGAAAAAACAGGAATGGGCAAGGATTCTGACCTTGATTCTCTCTTTCCTGAGCTTGATCAATATTCCTTTGGGAACGGCGCTGGCAATTTATTCATTTGTCATCCTGACCAAGGAAGAGACCATCCGGCTTTTCAAGCCTCTACCCAAAGCCAGGTGACCTTACCAGCGGTAACCGGTCGCCACGAAGATCGCGTTTCTTTTAAGCCCTTCTTCCTCGCTCCGGTGCATAAACTGAATTTTAAGCCTGATCCTGTTTAAAAAATACCAGTCCGCTTCGGCAAAAAAGATCCAGTCGCTTCTGACCAGAACATCCTCTTTGGTCAGGATATCGAATGGCCTGGTGCCCCTTCCGTATCCCACGGCCAGGTAACTATCCTTTGAGAAGTATCTCCTCACATTCATGAACCAGGAAAAATTCGTTCCTTCCTCCTCTGGTGTATAATACCAGCGAAAGAAGGGAAAATAGTTTCCTGCATAATAGCCGACCGAGCCGAGAAAGACGGAAACCGCCTCGTCTTCAAAATTCATCCTTCGGTAACCTACCGAGAGCTCTGCCGAGCCGAACATTCCCTGGTACACCTCGAGAAGATAGGATGTGCGGGGAAAAAGGATGGCCTCTGGAGAATAGTTGAGGTCGAGGAAGCCATACGCCCTTTTCCATAAATGGGGATAAAGTTCGATCCCAAACTGGGTATCTCTCGAGTCGAACCGAGAGGTCTGTCCGTACTTCAGATGGAGGGAGCCGAGGCTGGGGGATATTTTAAGGCTGAACACAAGTCGGTGATCGATGTAATTTTTTCGCGCATCGCTGAAACCTTCGTTTCTGTACTGGTATCTCAGTTCGAAGTTTTGATTAAAAAGAGGGCGGGCGTTTTCCAGCGCCTCTTTGAATTCGACATTTTCCGGATCGAGCTGTATAGCTTTTCGATAATATTCTTCGGCTTTCTGGTAGTTCCCGCTCCACTGGTACACCCGGCCGATGCGAAAATGGATGTCGGCGTTTTCAGGGTCCATCCCGAGTATTTCCCTGTATTTTTCGGCCGATTCTCTGTATTTGCCCTGCCAGGATTTCGTTTCAGCCAGTCCTAAAAGAGCTTCCTTGTTTTCAGGCTCCATCATAAGGACTTGTCCAAATCCGGATTCAGCTTCTTTGTATTTTCCTTCCCAGGCTTGAATCCGGGACTGAAAGAGGAGCAGGTCGATATTTTCCGGATAGAGAAGAAGCATTCTGTCGAGTGTACTCAAAGCCTTATCCCTGTGTCCTGAAAAAGCATAGGCGCGGGAAAGGATGAAATTGAAATCATAGTTGTCCGGGCTGGATTCGAGCTGTTGAAGCGATATATTTATGGCTGTTTCGTAGTCTCGGTTTCGGAGGGCTTGAAGAGCTTTGTCTCTGGCAGTGACCTCATTCGTACTTCCTTCAAGAAAGAAGCCAGCCAGGCACAAAACAAAAAGAAATAAAATTTTTACGGATTTTTTCATGGTTTCTGACCCTCCAGAGAAAATCCTTTTTTTTCCATCTCGCCCCATTCATGTTTCCCCACAGCGAGATCGAAGAAAGCCTTGGCCCGGACAACAGCCAACCATTGTCTGTAGAGGATGTTTTCCAGCAAACCGAAGGTGACGATAATCACGATGTCCTTTATATGGGGATATCTTCGTGAGGAATATTCCTCCAGCAAAATGGATAATAGAGACAATAGGATCCCGATCACCACGGCCAAAAGAAAAAACAAAAGAGCAAAAGGCCTGTTGAATTGTCCGAGCATGACCATGATGGTAAATATGATATAACCTGCCACCTCGATCAGAGGTCCCAGCATTTCGAATATAAAATAGAAGGGCATAGCGAATAGTCCTGTTATTCCGTATCGGGGATTGAAGAGCATTTTCCGGCTGTGAAAGAGTGTCTCTATAAGCCCGCGATGCCACCTGTTTCTCTGTCCGGCAAGAGATTTTAATGTTTCAGGAGCTTCGGTCCAACAGATCGGGTCGGGAACGAACTTGAAATCAAAGGGAATTTTTTGCTCATGAAGATACTTTCGCATCCTGACCACGAGGTCCATGTCTTCGCCGATAGTGTTTGACCGATAGCCCCCGCATTTCAGGGCGATGTCTTTTCTAAAGAGTCCGAATGCTCCTGATATTATCAGGATGCTTTTGAGCATGCTGAGACCGATTCTGCCTCCCAAGAATGCACGCAGGTATTCGAGAATCTGAAAGCGTGCCAGAGTATTTCGAGGCAGGCCGACCCTAATGACCTGGCCCGATTTTACCGTACATCCATTGGATAATCTGATAATTCCCCCCGCTCCGATGGTCTTTTCAGGTTCTTCGAGAAAGGGACGGGCTATTTTTAAGAGGGAATCCTTTTCGAGTATGGAGTCTCCATCGATGCCGCAGAATAGAGGATACCGGGAAATATTCAGGCCTGCATTCATCGCATCCGCCTTTTTGCCGTTGATTTTATCTACAACCACGAGTTTTGGGTTGGATGGGGAAATATAGATCCCCTTTATCGGTTTTGTCTGGATGATTTTTCGAAAAATCCTTCTCGATTTTGTCAAGCCGAATGCCTCTATCATCTTGTCGAGAGTCCGATCCTTGGAGCCATCGTTGACCACGATGACCTCGTACAAAGGATATTCCAGGGAAAGGAGAGATTTAATACTCTCCACGATCCCCATCTCCTCATTATAGACGGGCGCGATGATAGATATGGGTTTGACCAGGGGCATCTGGAAAATTTCTTTGAAATTGATGAAGGTGGTTGTGTGCCTGTAGCGGAAGATCCCAGATGTCGAGAGGATGATAAATAGAAGGTATAGGCCATTGATCGTGAAGAAATAGACAAGGATCATGGTTGTGGCGATGTGGAAAACAGAATGGAGCACCTCTCCCATTATCCTTCTCCTGCATAAATGATCTCATCCAATACCATGGTGGCCATGTCTGAAGCGTACCTGTCCTTATTTTGTCTTTTGATTTTTTTGAGGTGTTTGATTCCCCAAGCTCCTAAACTGGCAAAGCCGTACCCGGCGTTGAAGCGGACATGCCAGAAGGGAGAAAACATGGCTTTGAAGAGCACTTCGGTTGCCCTTATATCCCCGAGTTTTCCCAGGCTTTTCAGCGCCTGGGCACAGACTTCCCATGCCTCATCCTCTGAAAGGCTGATCAAAATATCCAGCGATGTCGGGATCCGCAGGTGACCTAAGGCCCTGGCGACTTTTATGCGGATTTCTTTTTCTGGATGTTCGGCGAACTGGACAATATCCTGATAAAGGGAGCGAAGGGGAATAGCCCCGACGATCTCGATTAGCAGCGCCAATTTTTCGAGAGACAAAGATTCATTCAAATATTTTTTGACTTGAGTTCTGATCTTATCCCCCAAACCATACATGATGTTTATATAGGTCCTGGCGTTGGAGATGTGGTCTCTTGCGAAAGCATCGAAGATAAAGGCTATCGTTTGGGATGTCGGGATCCGGGAAAGGGCATTGATGGCCACCAGTTTGACCACTGGTTTATCGTGCAAAAGTTTCAGGATATGTTCCGTGTCTGCGCGGCCGGAAAAGATGACGAAGAGATGTGTGGCCTTGAGACGCTTGACCTCTCTTCTCGAATAAATGTCTTTGAGACACTTATCCTTGAGAGCCAAATCGAAAATTTTGTTTAACTGTTCTCTGGCTAAACCCTCGATCTGCTCGACGTAATTCACCAGGATTTGGATCAAAACATCGGGAAAGTGCTGGAATTTTCGGGCGACCTTTTCCGCCTTGCCTTCTTCGGGCGAGGTGATGATTTGAAGGATTTCTTTTTCGATTTTTATATACTTCTCTTGGAATCCTTTTTCTTGATTTTCGACAATGATTCTTCTCAGTATGAGGTAGAAAAACAGCAGGATGGAAAAGCTCAGAAGGAAGATGAGACTATAGATTACGAGAATAAGTGATATGTTCATTTTGGAAAGCCAGTATTTTTTTAATTTTGAAAAATAGGATTTGAGGAGAAAAGGGCTTGAGGATATAATCCGAAGCCCCTCGTTCCAAGCCTTTGAGCACGTCTTTTTCTCCGGAGAGAGAGCTGAGGATAATGACCGGCATCCTCGATGTCTGCTGATTGGCTCTTAGTTTGGCCAAAAACTGGAAGCCATCCATTCCCGGCAGCATGATATCCAGGAGAACAAGATCGGGCAATTCTTTGAAGGTCATTATCAGACCCTCCTCGGCATCCGTTGCCGAGAGGACTTTAAAGTCATGTTGTTCCAAAAGATGACTGATGATTTTGATGGTCGTGCGGTCGTCTTCCACGATCAATATCTTGGCGGAGGAACCGGGTTCTTTT
This sequence comes from uncultured Eubacteriales bacterium, assembly GCA_964400735.1. Classification (GTDB taxonomy): domain Bacteria; phylum Acidobacteriota; class Aminicenantia; order Aminicenantales; family Aminicenantaceae; genus CAYNVQ01. The sequence goes on from CAYNVQ010000006.1 coordinate 7,876, forward strand.
CCTTTTTTCAGGGATTTGGCCTTTGCTTTTTTCCCAGATGGTCTTGGGAATGCATTTTTATCTTTTTTTGGGCTATATTGCTTTTCCTCGAAAGGAACAGCCAGGTTCAGGATTTTTCTGATCATCTTCATGTTGGCCAATTCGTATTCTATGCCGAAACCGTTATGGTCGTTTTTTGAGGAGCTTATTTTTTTTATCGATTCAGATCGGCCCCTTTTTTTCGTCGATTCTAGTTTTTCTTCGTAAACCTTCGCTTTGATGTTTAGCTTATGAATTTTCATCAATTCTTCGATGGCTGAATCGGTCAATTTTTCGATTTTCGTTTTATTCTGGTAAACATGTCTTCTGTTCTGTTCTATTTCTTGCTTCAGTCGGTAAAGTGGATTTTGTGCCTTCTGGCTCGTCGCTCGCTCCTTTGTTTGTTGTTTGTCCTTGGAGTTGTTTTTTTTCATCACCAAAATTTTGACCTTAAATTTTCTGCGGCCTTCAGAAACAACTTTATATTTTTGTGGCGTAATCGACTCTCTTGTCATCTTGTTCCTTACGCATAGGGATAGGCCATTTCAATCGTACCAGACAAGATGAAAGTCACAATCGCCATTAGGGATGATTCTAGGGGGGATTATTTTGGCGAAAAATCACCGCTTCAGATGAAAAGGAGTCATCCTTTAGGGGTGTGATATTGACAGGAATTCACCCCTTGAGGATGGACGGGAGAATTCTCAAAATCCACAGCTTTACGTATTCACGCTCAATAAATCCTCGCCGACAATATAGGGACGTCCCATTCAGGGACATTTTCTATTCCAATATTTGCTTTTTATCAATGATAAATAATAGAGTATCCCTGAAAGGAACGTCCTCTATTTTGCCTTCGAAGAACGATTCCGGAAGGCTAGATTAGGCTGGGTCGGAGACTCCAATGCCGTACTAACACTTCCCCGCCCCTAGATTTGCCTTTTATTCTCCCTCACTTTGGGATAAAACCTGTTCTATGAACTTGATAAATTGACTGCAGCTCAGGAGTGTGGCGAATCCGTAGCCTAAGTTTTTGAGGGTGGCCAGCTGGAGGTCGTGGCCGATCGTGGATGTGCCGTCGGCGAGGAAAAACACCCGGAAATTCCGAACAAAGGCATCCCTGGCCGTGGTCTCGCAGCAGAGGTTGGTCATCACTCCGCCTATGACCAAATCTGTGATGTCCATGGTTCTCAATTTCTCCTCGAGGCCTGTCTGATGGAAGGCGCTGTAGGTTTTTTTGGGGATGTGGAGGTCGTCGGGATTCAGGTCGAGCTCTGGAAGGAGAACGGCTTCCTTGCTGCCTTCGATGATCAGGTCGGTCCACCATCGGCCGAGTATACCGTGATCTTTGCCGGGAGTGTGACCGTGTTGGGTGAAAAACAGGGGAATATTCGATTCTCTTGCAGCCTCAATGATGCTTCTGACATTTTCCAGGATGGGAGCGATGATCTCCCGGAAATACTCCTGAAGATCGATCAAAAGGACGGCGGTCCGGCCTTTCTCTGGTGTCCAATCATGGGTGTTATATTTTTGGATGATCTCATCCAGGGGCTTTTTTTCATCGATATTCATTCTTTTTCTCCTCTATCCTGGTTTTTTAAAGGCTTCAGGAAGAGAATGCTCTCTGCGGCCGATTCGATTTTTCCCCTCGAGAAATAGATGGGAAAATACTGACCCTTTGCCCAGGGCTCGAAAAGGTCTTTGTAGTGGGGATTTTCCGGGTCTCCGGACTGACCCGGGCAGTTGGTCCCTAGTGAGTTGTCCCAGTCGCTGCAGTCGGCGATAATCCGGAAGGAGGCTCCCGAGCGCTGGTTGTATCCGCTTCCTGTCATGTTGACCGTATAGCCGCTTCCTCCCCCTGGATGGGGGCCGACATCGATGGCGGAGCGGATTTCATCGTTGACAGCCTCGCTCAACGCATGTTGGATGAGGACGTGGTGAAATTTTTCCTGGCCGTACTGCCAGTGATTCAAGTCCTTCCCTAGACGTTCTTGAAGGTCCTTGATCCCCTGCTCCAGGCTTCGGATCAACAGATCGTTCCTGCCCGCTTCTGGATCAGAACCGAGTCTTTCATCCGGACGAGCCAGGGCATCCGTTAACGCTTTAATGGAGGGTCTCGGGAGAATCGATCGACCGCTCTCCGGAACCATGAGATTCCAAATATTGTCCCTCAGCCGTCTGAACCAGGCTGTGTAGATGGCAGCTTCCACCGAATCCTCATCCAGAATGTAATCCCAGGAGAGAAGCATCTCGATAGCTCTTTGGACTATCTGGTCATCTGAGCGGAGGCCCGAGAGGTAGGGGATGATTGTTCTGGCAGGGATGGAGAGGGTGTCCTGCTGGAGTCTGGCCATATCCTCAAGGGTAAATGATTTTCCCGCTTTCAGGACCTCATCGATCCGCTCGAACCGGTAGGGCTCGCTCCACAGAAATCCCAGGGAGTGGGGATATCCAGGAGGAATATTGTTTTGGTTGGCCGTGGCGAAAAAACCTTCCTCTGGGTTCAGGATATGGGGAAGTGCTGGAATAGGAAGAAATCCCTCCCACTCGAAACGTCCGTCTCCCGGAACAGGAAGGAGCCCGTGCCAGCTTTTGCGGATAGGCGTGATTCCTACCGCCTGCCAGCCGATGTTGTTTTCTCTGTCCGCCCACACCATATTCTCGGAAGGGGTGTGGGAGAAACGGCAGGCCTCGCGGAATTCCTTCCAGTTCCGGCTTTGGTCCATGCGGAGGCTAGCCAGATAGGGAGCGCCTCCGACCTCGAGCCAGGCTGCCCTCAGGGCATAGGCTTTATTATGTTCCTTGTCTTCATAGAGGACAGGGCCATGGCGGGTGTATTTCAGGTCCAACGTCACCGGCTCCCCTCCCTTCACAGCTATGGTTTCGCGAAAGACCTTCATCTTCTCCCATGTCTCCATGTACCTGTAATGGTTGGGCCTGTCAGGATGGATATCGTAGACATAGAGATCTTCCTGGTCTATGGCGAAGATGGTCAGTCCCCAGGCCCCATGATCGTTGTGGCCGATGGACACTCCTGGAAGGGCCGGTTCGCCGCCTCCGATCACATTCCATCCTGGAGCATTCAAGTGAACCCAGTAGCGGAGAGAGGGGACCTGCAGGCTGCGGTGGGGATCATTGGCCATGAAAGGGAATCCGGAGACGGTCAGAGTGCCCCTCACCACCCAGTTGTTGCTGCCCGGGCTTAGGGAAGGACTCAGTTCATAGGGAAAGATCGAATATTGAGCCAGGGGGAATTGGGGATTCAGGGCCCGAAGATTGGGAGCGACGATGTCTTCCGGCTCGAACTGGACGGATGACCGGGATGAGGCATAAAGTTCCATGATTTCTGTGGAAAGGAGGGATAGGTCAAGACCTTGCTTCACCCTCAACTCTGGATTCCCCGCCTCGAGGCGGAGAAGGGGCTGGACGTTCTTTTCGCCAAAGAGATGAACGGCCTGCCCGGTCGTCACTTCGGAGCTGGCGTTGCGGAAAAGGCCGTTGTGACGTGAAATGACGATTTCGGGTGCCCAATACTGGGGCCGGATAGAGAGAAGTTCGAACTCGAGAGGCAAAAGGTCCGGCTTATCCCTGGTGAGATCGATGTAGGCGTTTATGCCCCGGACAAAAGAGTCGATTATTTCTTTTCCCTGAGGATGATAATGGTTAAGCTCCTCGTCGAGGTCGACCCGGGCTCGGAGCAGTCGGGAGCCGATATCTTTTTTGAGCGCCTTGGGGCCCAGGAGCTCGGCCAGGGTTCCCGACGCCTGGCGCCGCCATATTTCGAGCTGGAACAGCCTGTCGCGGGCCACATTGAATCCCTGGGCAAAAAAGAGATCATTTTGGTTCTGTGCGTAGATGTGGGAGATACCCCAGCGGTCCTTGATAATCTTGACGGGTTGTGAAATTCCTCGAAGGCGAAGGATTTCTTCGGTAACAGAGGGCTTTGAGCGGCAGGTAGCAGACAACAACGACAGGAGGATGAAGGAAAAAAAGAAAAAAATGGACGCAGCCCGATTGGATATCATCTGATTTTTTTTCATGGATAACTCCCTCTCCGATTCATGATGCCCTGTCCTTCGAAAGATGTATATCATTTTTTCGGCCAACAAAAAAGCCTCTTGACCATCCTTATGACTATTTTTGGTGACTATTTTGGTGACAGGTTACTTAATTAGTAAACTTATCAGAATTCTAATTTAGTTTCCTGTCACCAAAAAAAGACACTTAAAAAAAGAGAACCAGAGGGGGATGTTTTCCGTATTTATAAATGATGTTGATTTTTTCGCTCAAACGGTCAATAATTTTCGGTTTTCATTCTCCCTGAGTCAATTAGATCGATTATTTTATGTTAAGCATCTTTTATTGTAAGAAAAACGTCCTAAACTTGAATGGAGGAAGCCCGTTGAAGAAAAAAATGTCATTTTGGATTGGATTAATCATTGTCTTTTTGGCAAGCACTGCTTTTGGAAGTATAAAGAATTCTGTCGATCTTTATTCGGATAAAGAGCAGCAGGAGCGGCCGAAAGCTCAGAATTACATGGTTACTCAAGCCACGTCTGAAATCAAAGTCGATGGTGTTTTGGATGAAAAGGCCTGGGAAGATGCTGTCGTGATCAAGCTCCCCTTCGAGTGGCTGCCTGGTGACAATATTCCGGCCCTGGTGGATACCGATTGTCTGGTGACATTCGATAGGGATAACTTTTATATCGCTCTCAGGTGTTATGACCCGGAACCCTCCAAAATACGCGCCCATCTGATGGACCGGGATGCCATCGACACCTTTATACAAGATGATCATATAAGCTTCATGATCGACACTTTCAATGACGAGAGAAGGGGATTTCAATTCCGCGCGAATCCCTTGGGTGTTCAGGCGGATGCCAATTTCAGCGAATCCGAGGGGTACGAGGATTTTTCGTGGGATGCCATCTGGGGTTCTAAAGGAAAAATCACGGAGTGGGGATGGGCCCTTGAAATCGCCATCCCGTTCAACCAGTTGCGCTTCCCCCGGACCTCGGAAGTGCAAACATGGGGATTCAGCATAGAGCGGTCCTACCCGCGATCGGTACGCCACCGCATGACCTCCCACCGAAGAGACCGGGATGTGACCTGCATTATGTGCCAGTTCAACAAGATCACAGGAATTCAGGGTATCTCTCCGGGGTTGAATGTCGAACTCGATCCGACCTTGACAGCCATCCGGACCGACACTCGGGAAGATTTTCCGGTGAATCCCGATGCGCCCTTGGAAAACGGCAAGATCGATCCCGATCCCGGGATTACTGCCAGGTGGGGGATCACTCCCAATCTGGTCATGAATGCCACGGTCAATCCCGATTTTTCTCAAGTGGAGGCGGATGTGCGGGAGCTGGAGGTCAACACCCGTTTTGCCATCCGCTATCCCGAAAAGCGGCCTTTTTTTCTGGAAGGGGCCGATTTTTTTCTCACTCCCATGGAGGCCGTATTCACGAGAACGGTTGCCGATCCGGACGGGGGATTGAAATTCACAGGGAAGATCGGGAAAAATGCCTTCGGGATATTCGGGGCCTACGACCGGGTCAACAACCTGCTTTTTCCCTCCAATCAGGGATCGAACTCGACATCGGTGGATCAGGGGGTGGGAAGCGGAGTTTTCCGCTATCGCCGGGACATCGGGCGCACGTCAAATGTCGGGGTACTGTACACAGGCCGGGTGTCCGACGATTATTACAATCATGTAGCCGGAGTCGACGGCTTTTTCCAGATCAGCCGGACCAAACAATTCCGCATCCAGTATCTCCATTCCGAAACCAGTTATTCGGATAAAATCGCGGCTGATTTTGGGCAAGAAACAGGAGGGATCGGGGGAGATGCCCTGTATGCAGAGTTCTTGCATTTTGGAAGAAATTGGCTTTACCAATTTCAATATGAGGACTTGAATCCCGGCTTTCGGGCCGATTACGGGTATATTCCCCGGGTGGATATACGGAGAGGCAGCGGAGGAGTAGGATACACCTTCTGGGGAGAGCGGGATGACTGGTTCGACTCGCTCAGGTTCACGATAAGAGGAACCTGGGTTTACGACCATGATGGCGATCTCACCGACCGGAGTTTTAACCTGCAGGCTATGTATATAGGCCCCTTGCAGTCGACTGTGATTACACAGTATCAGAGATCCCGGGAATTTTATTTTGCAAAATACTATGACCTTGATCAGGTCATGTTGTACGCAGAGATGAAGCCCATAGGAGGGCTCCGGTTCAATGCTGTCGTTCAGTATGGAGACGCCATCGATTACACCAATGCCCGTCAGGCGGTCGGTCTGAACCTCCTCCCGTTTATCGAATTTGGCCTGGGCCGCCACATCAACGTCAACCTTCAGCATGCCTATCAGCGTCTCAGCCGGGAAGAAGGCGAAATTTTCACGGCCAATCTGTCCCAGGTAAAGCTCGTCTACAATTTCAATGTCCGGATGTTCGTCCGGGCCATCATCCAGTATCTGGATGTGGAGCGAAATCCCGCTCTTTTCATTTTCCCGGTTCCTGATAAGACCCAAACGGTGTTCACCCAGTTCCTATTCTCCTATAAGCTCAATCCCCAGACCGTGATTTTCATCGGCTATTCGGACAACTACCTGGGTATGACGAACATCGATGTCACCCAGACCAACCGGACCTTTTTCCTGAAACTCGGTTACGCCTGGACCCGTTAGGCGATATTCCTTCAGTAGTTCCCCCCTATACGCTATTTGCGCTATTTTGTGATACGCTATTTGGTGACAGGTTACTAAATTAGAGTTCCGATATGTTTTATAATTTAGTAACCTGTCACCAGATAGTCACCAAAGATAGTCACCAAAAATATGATAGGGGGGTTCTCGGAGGAAGGTTCCCCTGTTGATTATTCGCAGAAGACGCGGACCCGATCCTTGCCTTCCACGTCCACTGTCAGTTCCCGCAGGCTTTCGACGATGTCTTCCAGGTTTTCCTCGCTGATCTGGGAAAAATCCAAACTGACGCCAGACTCTTTCAGGGCGTTGTCCACTTTACCCTGCACATCCTTGGGAAGCAGGGAGGCTAATTTCATCCCTGCCCGGATGAGCTTTATCGGAACCCTCACGTTTACCCTGTCTTTTGTTTCGCTTCCCGGCCCTGGTTCTACCACGACCCTCAAATACTTGATCTTGGGCTTATCGGCCTTTTCTCTTGAGCCCGGCTCGCCTGGCGCTTCAGAAAGGGCGGAAAGCAGCCGCTCCGCCTCTTCTACATTGATCTTTCCTTGAGCAAGCATTTCCAGAATTTTTTTTCTTTCTTCATTCATAATTTTCCTCCTTTATTTCATCCAAATGAGCGTCTTGTTTTCGTCACCTTCGACCTGGACGTGCAGGTCGGAGAGGGCACACAAAACAGCAAACAAAGCTGGCCCTAAACCTAAAATCGTTCTTCCATAACCCGAAGGCCATAATACAAGGGCCGCTAGAAGCACAAAGGGAGTCAAGAGAATCACTATCGGAAGAAGCAGAATCCAGACCAGAAAAAGAGGAAGGATCAGCCCTACTTTTTTCTTGTTTCCTTCAACGATATGGAGGCGCATAAGTAATGGAATCAACTTTCCCCCTTCAGCTTCTCAACCGCTTCCTCGACCGATAATTCCCCCCGGTCCAGTTCCTCAAGAATTTCAAATCTCGAGGCGGGAGGATTGATTTCTACGAACTCCAGCATCCGGGAGATGCGGTTCAGGCGGTTTTTGACCGTCGGATAGCTGACACCGAAGAGCCCCTCCATATCCTTGATAGAACCATGGCTCCGGATAAAGGCCGTGACAAACACCTGGTCTTCCATGGTCAAACGGGCCAGGGGAGGAAGCTCGAAACTTCCTTCCAGTGCCAGATCGTCATCCTTTAGCCTCACCCTTTCGATAAAAAGGGGAGCTCCTCGGGTGATTTTTGTCAATTCCTGCCAGTCTTTGCTCATTTTTTTACCTCGAATTGAATTTCCTTATATAATATAGGGGAAAAAATTAATAATGTCAAGTCATAAATAAAAAAAATTAATATTTAAGACATAAAATATCAATAATATTAATAATAATTTCTCAATCGCAGTCTTTTTTCTGTTCTTGTAAAGAGCGAAATCAGAGGCAACCTTTTGCCACCTTGATTCATCATTTAAAGTGATGGATAGAAAAGAGGCACTCGGATGGAATGTGTAGCGATAACTCTTAATCGAAACTTCCCCCTTATATCTGGCAGTTGTGATAAAATTGGTTTAAACTGTCAGATCATGGATAGAGAAGAAAAAAGCCGGAGCTGGGGGAGGGATCTGTCCGATGAGGAACTCAGCAAGTTAGTCAGTCTTTGCCGTGAAGGAGATAAGCAGGCCATGGCCACGCTTTATGAGCACTTCAAGACTCCCCTTTTCGGCCTGACCTTCCGGTATACTTATAATTTTGCGGCTGCCGAGGATTTGATCCAGGATATCTTCATCAAGGTCTTCACCAATCTCCATATGCTGGACGAAGACCGGGCTTTTGTCGGCTGGCTTTACCGCATTTCCGTCAATACTTGCCTCAGTTATTTGCGCAGTCATAAAAAATGGCTTCAAAAGACAATCTCCTTAGAGGAAGTCCATCACTATCTATCCGATGCATCGGCCGAAGATGCCGATGAAGTGACGAATAGACCCCTGGAAGAAGCGATCAAGAACCTCCCTCCCAGGCTCAAGAGCGTTTTTTTGCTCCATGATGTACAGGGTTTCAAACATCAGGAAATCGCGAATATACTGGGCTGTTCTGTGGGGACCTCCAAATCCCAACTCTTTAAAGCGAGAATGAAGATAAGAAAACACCTCGAGAAGAAACGGTGGGTATGAAGGGAGAAGGAAGATGAAATGTTCAAAAGCAAGGAAACTCATCAGTGATTATATGGATGGCGAATTGGATGCCAAAAAAGTTTCTTCCTTCGAGGAACATCTGGAGTCTTGTCCGGAATGCCGGAGACTGTTCGAGGACTTCGATCGGATCGCCAACAAAGCCAAGTCCTTGGCAAAAAGGGAACCATCCGGCGAAGTATGGTTCCGTATCATAGAGCGCCTGAAAGAAGAGAGCCAGGAAAAGGTACGGCCTGAACGAAGCCAGAGAGACAGATTTCTCCTGTTTCCGGTAAAGTTACGCTACGCTGTCAGTGCGGCCTTGTTGTTGCTTCTAGTCACTGGCGCTGTCTTCATCAGCTATCGAGTTTTGAATCAAGGGATATTTTCGAGAGAAATCGATGGTCAGCAATATGCATTGAAAAAGATAAAGGAGGCCGAGAGGTACTATCAAATGGCTATAAAAGCCTTATGGGAAGCGGTTCAGGCTCAAGAGAAAAACCTCGATCCTGAAGTAGCCGAAGCTTTCCTGACCAACCTGAAGCTCATCGACGCTTCTTTGGCCGAGTGCAAAAAAGCAGTCGAGGGTGACCCCGGAAATCTAGATTCCCGTTATTATCTACTGGCCGTTTATAAAAAAAAGACCGAGTTGCTGGACGACATGATGGAGATCTCGGCAACTCCGGCGGAAGCGAAAGGATCGAAGACAATTTTTTAGAGAGGGAGGTTTGGAATAATGTCAAAAAAAATCTTAGCTTTGCTAGCTGCTTTAATTGTGCTGTTCTTTTTCATGGGGATGAATCCTCTTGGTGCAGCTTCTGGCAGGGATGTCAAGTATGAAGAAAAGTTTGAAAAGACCGAATCAATTGCCAGAGACGGGAAAGTCGAAGTGAGAAACCTATCGGGAAAGGTCGAGGTCAAAACCTGGGACAGAAAAGAAGTGAAAATCGACGCTTTGAAGATTTCCAGAGCCTCGGACATGGAAAAGGCTAAAGAGAATGCCCAGAAAGTTAAAATCGAAGTGACAAGGGAAAATGGGATCCTGAAGGTCGAATCCGTCTATCCCAAACCCTCGATCAGAGGGCTGAGTGTTTCCATCGATTACTTGGTGACGATCCCATCTGAGGCCTCGATCGAAGCCAGGTCATTGAGCGGAGATGTGATCCTGGAGAATATCGGAGGCAAGGCAGCAGCCGAGACAAAAAGCGGGGATGTGGAGATAACCGATGCCCGAGGCGGTGCTAGAGGAGAAACGATGAGCGGAGATGTAACGGTGGCGAACGTCAACAACGGGGTGTACTGCCGGACGGCCAGTGGGGATGTGGAAGCCAGGGATGTATCGGGCAATGCCGAGCTGAATTGTGTGTCCGGAGATGTTGTTGCCGAGAATATAAGAGGTGATATCGAAGCCGAAACGGTTAGCGGCAGTGTCCGGATGATGGGCATTTCCGGTGCCAGCGTAGTCAAAGGGAAAACCATGAGTGGTTCGGTCGTTTATGAGGGGGATATCGACTCCAGCGGGCGCTATTCCTTGCAGGTCCACAGCGGGAAAGTCGAGATGTCGATTCCCTCCGGCTCGGCTTTCGACCTCGAGGCCTCTGTCTTCAGTGGATCGATAAACACCGAATTCGATGTCGTTGTCTCCGGCAAGCTGAATAAGAAGAATCTCAGGGGAACTGTCAATGGCGGCGGAGCGGACATAAAGCTCAAAACCTTCAGTGGAAGTATCCATTTGAAAAAGAAATAGCCACTCAAAATCCATAACGCAAGGGGCTTGATCCATCAAGCCCCTTTTTTTTGTGGGGACGTTCCTTAAGGAACCACCCTATAGCTGTAGACGCTTCGGATTCTCTAGCATTTTAGACTGCAGAAGGCGGCTCTCATTTTTTGTTTGAACATTGTAATGGATAAAGCCGCCAAGATAAAAGGACAAGTGGAACCGTGCGAAATTTTCACAGTTTCAGTCCCACCTGATGTCCTTGAGTTTCCCCGCTTTGTGAAAAAATAATGTCCGCGATGGATAGGGTGGCACCTTAAGGAGCGTCCCCTATTGATTGAATAATCGAATGTAGATATCTGTATTTTAAGATGGAGTAACAATTCACGATGAAAGAACCCTTTGGGTTGAAAATAAAAGAATTCGTGTATACAATGCCGGAAGTGAAAATCTGTGAGTCTTTCAGGATATCCTGAAAAAGGAGGAAGGGATATGTCCATTGAAATTTGGTGGATCTGGATGGCCGTTGCGGCTTTTTTTATCATCGCCGAGATCTTTACCATGGGATTTTTTCTGTTTTGGTTTGGGATCGGAGCAGCTGTTGCGGGCGTCTTGGACTTGCTCGGGGCGGGCATAGGCTGGCAGTTGGTGGCTTTTGTGTTGGTTTCCGGCGTGTTATTTGCGGTTTCGAGAAGGTTTGCCGAAAGGTTCAGTAAAAAACAACCCCCCGGGATAGGAGCCGACCGGATGGTCGGGGCAGAAGGAGTTGTGTTGGAAGAGATCGATAACGCGAAAAACACGGGGCGTGTCCGTGTGAAAAAGGATGAATGGAGAGCAGACTCCGAGACAGGTGAAATTATACCCGAAGAAACTAGGATTTCCGTGACCCGTATGGATGGGACCCATCTGGTCGTCAAACCCATAAAAGAGGAGGAATAGAATGGAAATTTTGCTCATTATCGCAGCCATTGTCATATTCGTTATCGCAGCTACGGGATTAAAGATCATCCGCCCTTGGCAGAAGGGGTTGGTCGAAAGGCTGGGCAAATACCAGAGGACCGCGGATGCGGGATTGACCATCATCGTCCCCTTCATGGAAAGACTGATCAAAATCGACATGAGGGAGCAGGTGGTGGATGTGCCGCCGCAGAGCGTAATCACCAAGGACAATGTCGTGGTCGAGGTGGATGCAGTCGTCTATTACGAGGTGACCGATCCAGTTAAAGTGACCTACAACGTGGCCAATTTTTATACGGCCGCCACCAAGCTGGCCCAGACGAATTTGAGGAACTTGGTCGGAGATTTGGCCCTGGATGAGTCGCTGACCTCCCGGGAGGTGATCAACACCAAGCTGCGCCAGATCCTGGATGATGCCACGGATAAATGGGGCACCAAAGTGACCAGGGTCGAACTCCAGAGAATCGAGCCACCCGTTGACGTCACCGATGCCATGCACCGCCAGATGAAGGCCGAACGGGATAGACGGGCAATGATCCTGGAAGCAGAAGGACAGAAACGGTCCGCCATCCTCAAGGCCGAAGGGGAGGCGGAAGCCATAAAAAAAGTGGCCGATGCCAACCGGTATCAGAAACTCACCGTAGCCAAGGGAGAGGCAGAAGCCGTCGAGAGAGTCTATCAGGCCATCCATAACGGAAGGCCCACCAATGATCTGATCGCCATCAAATACCTGGAAGCCCTCCAGAATATAGCCGATGGCAAAGCGACCAAGATCTTCCTGCCTATGGAGGCTTCGGGCATACTGGGGAGTGTGGCCGGGATCGGTGAACTGTTGAAAGAAAAAATAACTTCAGAACCCTCAGAAAAGTAGAATACCTCCGAATCATTCAGGTCATTTAGAACCGCCAGAGATAGCTTGCTTTAAAGAAGAAGCTCCGCCTCATGTTTCGGAGGTGGCCAATTCCAGGTGTCCAGTTCCCATCCTGCCAATTCTGCTTTTCGTAAAGAGCTCCATACCCGAGGTGAATAACGGTTCCCGGGATGAAAGTGAAAGAGGCCAGAACATCGGTCAGCAGTTCCTTTTTGTAACTGTCGTATTGAACGATGGCCCGCGCAAACAAATATTTGTTGAATTGGTAGGTCGTGCGGGAATAGATTATATTGACATTGTAGATTTCTTCGCTTTCCCTCTTTAAATGGCTGTGATGCAGGCTTAGAGTCAGGCTGAGCTTAGGGTTGGGCTGGAGGGTGAATCCATAGCCGGCCCCTAAATAGTCCCCTTTGAAGGGGGATTCGGCGGGATAATAAATCTGCTTCCCAACGGTGAACCCTCCTCCCATCTGGAGCCACTTGGTCAACTGAACCTGGCCTTCGAAGTTGAATGAGGGAAGACTGAAGGTTTCCCCTTTCCAGCTTTCTGTTTGGTGGCTGAAGTTCGTCGATAATTCTCCCTGTTTGGTAAAGCTGAAATCCACCTCCGCTCTGGCAAAAGTGTCATCCATGTCTGTGAGATTATCGTGGATGTACTGCAGTGTGAGATGGGGGTTGATTCTCTTCAGCCAGGCCATTTTTTCCGGATCGGGATAAAAGCTGGGACCTATCCACAGCCATCCTTCGTCGATCCCGGTCCGGAGCAAGAACCCGGAATCTATCCTGAAATCTTTGCCTATGTGTTCATAGGCAGCCATGATCCCCAGAGGTTTGGATGAGTAAGAATAAAAGAGGTGGTAAGAGGGGCTGTTTACAGAAGATGCTTCTCCGGGCTCCCTCGAAAAACTCTGAACGTAGGATGCCTGGATCTTGTGGTTGGTGAAAAACCTCAGCTTTAGATCGAGACCTCCGACGCGGTTGAAGCCCCCGGCGAATTCCCTTCCGCTGTAGATAGCACCCACATAATTGTCCTTTCCCAGACTCTGTTTTCCTCTGACGATGGTGAAATAGGCTTTTTTCCCTTCGTAGGGATTGGATCCCGATTCCCACGATAGGCCAGGCCACTCATCGCCGCAGGAGAGCAATCCGAATGCGGTCTTTCCCGCCGTTCCTGTCAGCTTGGCTCCCCAAAGGGGATCGACTATCTGGCGCGTGTGCACAGCCGTCTGGATATATCCATAAGGTATCGTAAAAAAATTGAATATATCCGTACCTTCCATAAAAAAGGGGCGTTTTTCGCTGTAAAAGATCGGGTACCGGCGGTTGACTTCCACCTGGAAGGCATCGCTTTCAACCTGGCTGAAGTCGGGATTGAGGGTAATGTCTGCCGTGATGGAGGAGGTGATCCCGTATTTGAGCCCGGCCCCGATTTCACGGAAGGCGTCGCCTGCGCTCCATTCTTGAGGAGAGATCCGGTCACTTCCGCTCCCCCAGGTAAAGCTGGGCAGGATTTCCAGGTTCAGGGGGCTTTTAAGGTTTTCATAAATGATGGTTTGATGGGTGTTGAAAAGGCCATGTCCGGGTTTGATATCGGGCCAGGAGCCGCTCATGCCCAACCGGCTAATTCTTCTCCAGAAGAGGATTCCCATCCGGACCTCAGGGCCGCTTTTAAAACGGATGCTGCGCAGCGGAATGCTTATTTCCACCTGATAACCCTCGTCTGTCATCTGCCCTGCGCTATCCCAGACGAAATCCGGAGAGAGGTCCTCGCCGCTTGCTGCGGAATTCAGGATGTCGCCTTGAATGCCGTTGGGATTGCAGAAGAGGTCGTAAGAAGTCTGTTTGTTGCCCATGGCATCGAGGGACAATCCAACCCAATCGTCGGTAAACATATTGTCCCGCCTCGTGATCGATGTTTTTATTTTTTCTGGTTCACTGTCGTGACATTTGAAGGCAAAATACAGATTCTTGTTGTCATAGGCCATCCAGACTTCGGTTTTTTGCTGGAGGACTTCACCGTAGGCTGGGTTGTAGGTGATAAAATCTGTGTCGATTGGCGGGTTCTGCCATATTTCGTCATCCAGGCCGCCGTCTATTTTGGGCGATTTTTCGGCGAATGGAGGATTCAGGATTCCTGGATCGTTTGAAAATAATTCACTACTGAATGGAAATCCTATGCTGATCAGGCTGATAAACAAACCGATCATCAATCCTGCGCTCAAGATTTTCTTTTTCATAGGCACTCCGACATCAAGTGGTCACCATATAAGACGAGAAAAGGGCCTCGAAGGTTTAACCTGGAGGGGATATCCACATTCGCTTGCAAATACCTGAGATAATTTGATATGTAATAGAAATTGGCAGGCGATCCTCTTTTTTCAAAATGGGTAACAGGGAGAAATGGCGATGATAAAACACGATTGCACGAGGATAAAAATAGCCACAGGACTGATTGGACCCGTATTAGCGGCTGTTTTGATTTTATCCGCGGCTAATTGCGGGCAGAAGGAGTCCTACTTGGACGAGATCGAAGATGTGGCTCGTTGGATCGGTGCCTCTGCGGTGGAGACCGAAGAAGGACCGACATGGCCCGCTGTTCCTGGCGATGAAAAGACAATCAACAACACCCTATACAGCGGAACTCCAGGTGTTGTCCTATTCTTCCTGGAGGCCTACCATGTGACGGGCAATCGGACCTTTTTGGAGCAAGCCAAAGCCGGGGCGGATTATCTCTTGGCAACCCTGGATAAAGAATCGGGCGCGGGTCTGTATGTCGGGGTCTCAGGCGTCGGGTTCAGTCTCGCAGAGACCTTCAAGGCCACCGGCGAGAATCGGTACAGGCAGGGAGTGCGGGATTGTCTGAGTTTTCTTAGGGAAAAGGCCCAGGAAACGGGTAAGGGTGTCCAATGGGGCGAGACGACCGATATCATCAGCGGCAACACCGGCACAGGGCTTTTCCTTCTCTATCTGGCAGAAGAATGGAAGGATGATTCGCTGGAGGAACTGGCAGTGCGGGTTGGAGATAGGTTGATTGAGGTTGGGATTCCGATTGAGGTCGGGACAAAATGGGCCATGGACCCGCAGTATCCGCGTCTTATGCCCAATTTTTCACATGGTACGGCAGGAATTGCCTTTTTTCTCGCTTCCCTATACCGAAAAACAGGAGAAAAACGGTTCCTGGATGCGGCCCTCTCTGGTGCTCGCTACCTACGATCGGTGGCCAAGACCGACGGAGATGTGTGCCTGATTTTCCATCACGAGCCTGATGGGGAAGACCTGTTCTATCTGGGATGGTGTCATGGTCCGGTAGGCACGGCCCGGCTGTTCTACCGGCTTTACCAGGTGACGGAAGATGAGGAGTGGATGCAGTGGGTGGAGAAAGGAGCCCGCGCAATCCTGGAGAGCGGTATACCCGAGCAGGAAAATCCGGGGTTTTGGAACAATGTCGGGATCTGCTGCGGGTCGGCCGGAGTGGCCGATTTTTTTTTGGACCTTTATCGAGTTACAGAAAAGCAGGAATATCTGAATTTCGCCCGGAAAATGACCGTACAAATTTTAGATAGGGCCACACTGGATGATAACGGGATGTACTGGGTGCAGGCAGAGCACCGGTCCCGTCCAGATTTTCTTCAAGCCCAGACAAATCTGATGCAGGGGGCTGCCGGCATCGGGCTCTGGCTACTTTATTGGACGGAGAAGGCAAGAGGCCAAGAACCTTTTGTCGTGCTGCCCGATAATCCGTTTAAATAGGGGGGATAAGATAATGATCGATGCGCTGCTGGATTTCATTTTATTTGCCATTTTCCCTTATTACAGAAGAAAAAAAAGGAGAAAAGAAGAGTGGCATGGAGTGGTTGAGGAAAAAAGAATAGAAGGGGATTTTTCCCTAAAGAAAAATGCATGCGTGGTGATATTCAGGACGGATGAAGGGCTGATAAGAAAGATGAAGATGAGCGAGAAGCTTTTCAACAAATATGAGAAAGGAAAACAATATCATAAGCGGAGTGGGGAAGATTTTCCGGACCCTGTAGAATAGGGATGTTGACTTGACACACGGGCGGGCCGAGTATTAAAAAGGGATTCAATCTATTTCAAGGAGACGGTGGTGAGCATCATAAAAGCCCGTTACAGCCAGGTGCGTTTTCGGTTTGTGGATATCGCCTGTGTGTCCTACCTCGCGCTTATCGGTATCCTGCTCATCTTTTTCCATTCCCATATTTCCCGCTGGCCCCTTTATGTGTTCCTCCATGCTGTCGTCATTCTCCTGATTCTGGAGCTCGTTCGCTGGGGAGAGAAAAGCCGCAAAGGGACGACAGCCTGGTTTTTTCGGACCTTCTATCCTGTGGCCATAGCCCTGTTCACCTGGGGAGAGCTGGATGCCATCATTCCCATGTTTTTCGCTAACTATTGGGCGACGGATGTGATCATCCGGGTCGAGAAGTCCCTTTTCGGTGTCCTCCCCAATGTCTGGTTCCAGCAGTTTTACCGGCCTTGGCTGGATGAGCTGATGCATATTTTTTACTCCGGTTACTACCTTTTCATGCCCATCGTCACCCTTACGCTTTATGTCAAAAAAAAATATGAGGCGGCCTTGGCCGCTTTTTCCTGTGCCATGTTCATGTATTTCGTCAATTTCCTTTTTTTCTTTTTCTTTCCGGTTCTCTCGCCGCTTATGGCTAAATCCTTGGCCGGCCAGAACATAGGTTCCTGGACGGGTTATGTGATGGCGGACCTGACCCGGATCATCCAATCCGGCGGCTCGTGCAGGGGCGCCACCTTTCCCTCCTCCCACATTTCCGCCGTTTTCGTTTGGGCATTTGTCGCCCTTCGATACCAGAGGCCGTTGGGTTATGTCTTGCTGCCCCTGGCTTTTGGGGTGGCCTTAGGCACGACCTATCTGGGTTACCATTACGCTCTGGACCCTATCGCTGGCTTTTTGCTGGCTCTCATCTTTTATCCAGTTGCCCTGAAGATACTTAAGCACAGAAATGAGGATCCCTTAGCTCCGAGTATTCACGACTCTGGGAGATAATTAGGCGATTAGAGGAAGACCTGCACAAGCCCCATAATTAAAAAAAAGCCAAAATTTCCTTTGACTTTTGAAAGAAATCTATGTAAGATTTTATAGATAACTTTCAATATTTAAAGGAAATGGAGAACGGATATCATGAAATACCTCACACGGCAGGAAGAGCTGGTCCTTCTTTCGGTTTTCCGGTTGAAGGATAAGGCTTACCTGATTTCTATCCAGGACCATCTCAATCATTCTACAGGCAAAGATTGGTCGGTTAGTTCGGTTTATATTCCATTGAGCCGGTTAGAAAAAAGAGGCTATCTAAAGACAACTATCGGCGAAATTACTGAGAAACGCGGGGGAAAGGCCATCAAGTACTATCAAATGACAAAAATCGGCCTCAAAGCCCTTGCCGAACTCGAAGCCATCAACGAGACCATGTGGAGTGGTATTAAGGGATTAGCAGAAAAACTTGAAAGCTACTGAGTCGGACATGTCCAAAAAACCTCCGAGAATAGCTGCCGCTATTCTCAGGTGGGTTCTTCCATCCAAGGATAGGAATTATTTATTGGGTGATTATCAAGAGTCTTTTCAAAGAAAGCTCGAGGAAGGGGGCGCTTTATCCGCTTCCCTTTGGTACTGGGGACAGTTGATGCGTACGGCCCCCGCCTATTTTTTTGAGTCATTTTATTGGAGAATGGTTTTACTTAAAAATTACTCTATAATAGCATTGAGAAACATCCGAAGGCACAAAGGGTATTCATTTATCAATATTGCCAGTCTGGTCTTGGGGCTTGCCTGCTGTTTTCTAATTTCGGGCTTAATCATATACGAGCTGAGTTATGATAATTTCCATGAGAATTCCGAGAATATTTACAGAGTCAACAGGGATGTTTTCGAGCGGGGGAGACAGTATTATGTTTCTATGACACCCTACCAGCTGATGCAGGGATTACTGGATGAATATCAGGAAATCAGTCTAGCAACCAGAGAAAAAACAAT
The DNA here is from genome assembly GCA_964400735.1 of uncultured Eubacteriales bacterium. Classification (GTDB taxonomy): domain Bacteria; phylum Acidobacteriota; class Aminicenantia; order Aminicenantales; family Aminicenantaceae; genus CAYNVQ01. Next base: position 26,300 of record CAYNVQ010000006.1, read on the forward strand.
AGGAGCTTCCTTAGTCGGCAACGAAAAAAGTTCGTTTTATGTAAATAGCATAAAAATTGTCGATAATGCCTTTTTTCAAATGTTCAGTTTCCCCTTCATCAAGGGGGATAAAAAGACGGCACTGGTGGATCCTTATTCGATCGTCATTTCAAAAGAAATGGCTGAAAAATTTTTTTCAGGTGAAGATCCAATAGGAAAGATGCTGATAATGAACAATGAGAACAATTTTCTGGTTACAGGAGTCATTCAAAACATTCCTCCCAATTCAAGTTTTCAGTTTGATATGGCCGTGTCATTCAACCCCCCATTCGATTATCCCCGCCCCGACAATTGGGCCAGTGTTTCATTAACCACATATGTTCAGTTAAATCCAGAGGCTTCGGTCCATGAGTTTACTCAAAAAATAAGAGATTTTATTCAAATAAGAATGGATAAAAATATCGAAAAACAGGTTCGGCTGTTTCTTGAACCGTTTGAAGACATTCGTCTGTCCCAGTATGCAGATTCCCCAAGACAAACCTTGTATATGTATTCCCTATGCGCTTTTGTGATTCTATTGATTGCCTGCATTAATTTCATAAATCTATCCACGGCGCGGTCTTCAGGCAGGGCAAAAGAAATCGGCATCCGAAAAGTGGTGGGGGCATTTCGCAGAAATGTGGCTTCCCAGTTTTTAGGAGAATCACTTTTAATAAGCGTTTTTTCATTATTTGCTGCATTGGGGCTGGCCGGCTTATTGCTTCCTATATTTACTCATCTCGTTAACATGGACACAGCCGGTTTCACATTTTTTTCTTTAATGAAACCTGGGGTTATTCTCGCTATGACCGGAGTCACGGTTTTTACGGGTTTTGCCGCAGGCTGCTATCCCGCCGTCGTGTTATCAGGATATAAGCCGGTAAAAATACTCAAGGGGCATCTTAACAGAGAATCTCGAGGATTCGTAGTTAGGAAAATTCTGGTTGTCTCACAGTTTGGTTTTTCGATTATTTTAATTATCGGCACACTTGTTATTTTCAATCAATTAAATTTTTTAAAAACTCAGGAGGTCGGTTATAACAAAGAACAAATTGTGACCATACACCTTCATGAAGGAAGCGAAAAATTCTATCCCCAATTTAAAAATCAACTGCTTATGGATTCAAGAATTCTGGGAGTTAGCGGAATTTCAAGCCAGCTTCCGTTTTTTGGGTGGCGTACACCTGATAATGACTGGGAAGGAAAGGATCCTGACGATCACAGCGACATATGTTTTAGCTATCTAGATTATGATTTTCTTGAAACACTTGATATCGAGCTTGTCGAAGGACGCAATTTCTCAAGGGATTTTTCAACCGATACCAAAAGTTTTTTAGTAAACGAAACGCTGGCCAATTTAATGGGATCGACATCTGTCATTGGCGAAAGATTGAAAATTGAAGAGCAGACAGGAGCTGTTATCGGCGTCATGAAGAATTTTATTTTTAATCGCCCTGATCTGGAAGAGGTTCAACCGCTTGCATTCATGCTGGGGCCTGATAAAGTGAGTTTTGTTGTTATTAAGATTCAAGAAGCGGATATTGCTTCGACTCTGGATTTCATCGATAAAACATGGAAGCAAACAGTCCCGATGTTCCCATTCACTTATAGTTTCTTGGATTCAGATTTTGATCAAAGTTTCAGAGCGACAGAAAGATTGGGCAAACTTTCGACAACGTCTGCTTCGATTTCAATCTTCATCGCTTGCCTGGGTCTTTTGGGTCTGGCTGCCTATACTGCCCAACAGCGAACAAAGGAAATTGGCATAAGAAAAGTGCTGGGCAGTTCGTCGTCCGGAATCATTCTGATGCTCTCTCGCGAATTCATAAAGTGGGTAATGATCGCCAATGTTATTACCTGGCCTGTGGCCTATTTTGTGATGAGCCGATGGCTCCAGAATTTCGCTTATAGGACATCCATAAGCATTTGGATCTTTATCCTGTCTGCGCTCGTATCCTTCATACTGGCTGTGCTAACGGTCTTCTTCCAGGCCTTCAAAGCCGGCACAGCCAATCCTGTTGACTCTCTTAGGTATGAGTGAAAATATGTCTGTATCGCCCACTGTTTATTGATCATTGGCTTACCTGATTTCGGGAGTCCTGAAATCTTAAGGGAACACGCATTTCTGCTTTATCTGTACTGGAGAAAAAGTGTGGAAAATAGGTCATGAAATGAAGTCACTTGTTTTTGACGTACTCACACTGACCTGCGTGCGGGGTTGGCTAAGAGAATTTTAGAAAGCGACCCACTTGAATAGACCTTATCAGTTGATATATAAACAGAGTTGATTCCTGCCCGATATTAGTGCGAATTTATCAAGGAGATCGATGATGGATTTTCGCGAGCTTTCGTTTTCTGAAGCCCCTCTGATCAAATTCGAGCCGCCCGGACCCAAGTCCAAAGAATTCCTCGAATTTCAATCCCGACATGAAAGTTCGGCTGTTTCCTACCCGAAAGGGTTACCCATGGCCGTACGAAGAGCCAAGGGAGCTACGGTCGAGGATGTGGACGGAAATGTGTACATCGATTTTTTCGGAGGGGCAGGTGTGATGAACACCGGGCACTCCAATCCCCAGGTTTTGGAAGCTGCCTTCCATCAGATTTCAGAGCTTACCCACTGCTTGGATGTACCCAATCTGGCCCGCAAAAATCTGGTCGAAATCCTCCTCTCTCTGCTTCCTCCTTCCCTCAACAGGCTTTTTTTTGGGGGGCCGACCGGGGCCGATGCCGTCGAGGCCGCCGTAAAACTTGCCAAATTCAATAGAAGACGCCTTCCCCTGATCGCTTTCGAGGGCTCCTACCATGGGATGACTTCCGGGGCCCTGTCCCTTTCCAGCGGATTGAGCTTCAAGGAAGACTTCCTTCCCTTGCTTCCAGAAGTTCATTTCGTCCCCTATGCCTACTGCTACCGGTGTGCCTTCGGGCGCAAGCCAGAATCCTGCAACCTGGAGTGCGCCAGATATCTGGATCACGTCCTGGAAGATCCTCACTCGGGAGTGGGGAGGCCGTCAGCCCTGATTGTGGAGGCCGTCCAGGGAGAAGGCGGAACCATCGTCCCTCCCGAAGCTTTCCTTCCCGAAATCCGGGAGATCTGCGACCGTTATGATGTGCTGCTGATTGTGGATGAGATCCAAGCGGGATTCTGCCGGACAGGAAGGATGTTTTGCTTCGAGCATACCGGGGTGGTCCCGGATATCGTCACCATGAGCAAAGCCCTGGGCGGCGCCGGATTCCCGATTTCCTGTGTGGCCCATAAAGAGGAGCTGAATACCTGGCCTCCCGGTAAGCACATCGGGACCTTCCGGGGAAACGTGGTGGCCTATGCGGCCGGACAGGCCGCCTTGAGGTTCATGGTCGAAAACAGGCTGGCCGAGCATGCCTCGAATTTGGGCCAGCAGGTGCTCGCATCTCTTAAATCCCTGGAAAAAGATTCAGAGATCGTGGGAGAGGTCCGGGGAAAGGGGCTGATGTTGGCGGCGGAGCTGGTTTGCGATAAAACAACCAAGGAACCTGCTCCTGACCTGGCCGCAAAGCTCAGAACCCTCTGTCATCGGCGCGGCCTTTTGATCGAGATCGGCGGCCATTACAACAACGTGGCGCGCTTCCTCCCGCCTCTCATCCTGACCGAAGACTTAGCCCGGAAAGGCCTGGAGATTTTCGCCGATTCTTTGAAAGAGGTCGAAACATCCCGGTAATTCTTAGGTACAAGACAAAGGGGATCAATATTTCAGGTGGCCGGGTGCGGAATTCAGAATTAGGCGTTGAATTCGCTGTAGTGTGGGTAGAATTTGGGTCTCAAGTATCCTTGCAGTGAATTCGGCACTCCGACCTAACTTCCGAGGATTAGGATATTGAATTACCTGGTACTGAATAACTACCGAATTATTGACGGAGGAAGTCGGGGAGAGGATTTTGGGGGTCGATGACGTCGTTGGTGATGGAGACGATCCACCAGCGTCCGCCCTTTTTCATCAGGGCGAAACTATCCAATCCCAATTGGCCGGGGGCATCCGCAGGTGTCAAAAGGCGCACCTTGTAAACCACGAAACATTGGGCGATGTTGCCGTAGACGGTCATCTTCATCTTTTCCACCGACTCTTCCAATCCCTTTTCTAGCAATTTATGGTTTTCGATATCCTCCAGCCACCAGTCCACGAATCCGTCCAGGTCCAGGACATCCATGAGCGTGCGGGATTTTCTCACGCCAAAAATAGCTTCAGGGATAAAGAAGCTCTGTACGTAATCCCAGTCGGGCAGGGTGCCGGGCTCGAAAGTCACTGAATCATATAAACCCCGAACCAGACTTTCGGGGTTCATATAGACATCTTCATCTGAGGAAAAAGGGTCATCGGCCATACAAACCATTGAAACCGATAAAAACATCATTAGAAAGAGCGTCGATATTCTCCCAATCCTCATGATTTTCCTCCCTTTATTTTGAGTTTTTTTACCGCCTCGATGCAGAAAGAATCAAGATTTCCATTTTCATCGAAGAATATTATGGACAATTTGCCCAAAGTTTGGCCAGCCTTTTTTTATAGCATCCTCGACCTATGGCGGGCCGGGATCAGGGTCTTTCACAGATCGAGGAATTTTTTGTCGGAATAATTTCTCTTCGCGGTTGTAAATATAAGGGAAGAGTCCGAAAAAAATGAGAACGGGGAGAATATGCTCGAACTGAAAGAAATCACCAAAAAATACAACGTGTTTCCTGCTGTGGACCGTGTGAGTTTCAGCATCGGACCGGGGGAAATTCTTGGCTACCTGGGTCCCAACGGAGCCGGAAAAACCACGACCATCAAAATGCTGACCGGGCTCCTCGATCCGACCTCGGGCGACATCTTTTTTCAGGGGAAGAAGATAAAAAAAGACATGGTCGAATACAAAAAGAAGATCGGTTATGTTCCGGAAGAGCCGGACATCTATCCTCACCTGAGCGCCTATGACTACTTGCTGATGGTCGGGCGGCTGCGTCAAATTCCGGATAATGTCTTAAGAGAAAAAATCGAAAAGTTCATGGAGCTATTCAAGTTATCGCTGGAGATGCAGTCCTCCATCTCCTCTTATTCGAAAGGGATGGTCCAGAAAGTGCTTCTCTCCGCCGCCCTCCTCCATGACCCGGATATCCTTCTTCTGGATGAGCCGCTCTCCGGTCTGGATGTGGAAACATCTCTGATAATCAAGGGCTTGGTCAAACAACTGAGTCAAGAGGGCAAAATCATCTTTTACTGTTCCCATATCCTGGAGGTCGTGGAAAAGGTATGCTCCAGGGTCATTATCATCCATAAAGGAAAAATCCTGAGGGATGACTCGGTCGAAAATCTGAGACATTTGATGAGGGTTCCTTCTCTCGAGGAAATCTTCAGTCAACTGGTTATCCGACAGGACACGGAAGAAATATCTAGGGAAATTGTCCAGGTCATGAAGCATCGAGCCCATTGAATATCATGCCTATTTATGACAGAATCCTCTCCAGATCGAGGGGACAGACAAAACAGTTCTTGATCCTGACGCGGCATTTTTTCCTGAGGCTTTTTATCAACGACTTCGTATTTTTCGAAGAATCCATGCAGCAGAAAGTCATAGCCATTATCGCCCTGTTGGCGGTTTTTTCCGGACACCTTTCCAAAACTCTCCTCACCAAGTATTTGTGGATCCGGGACGAGAACTCCAGCTGGGTGGAAAAAGGCTATTTCCTGCTCTTTGCGATGCTGGTCATGGGTTTTATATCCATCCTCGAATGGGACCTCGTTTTCCCCGATTCCCGAGATTTTGCCAACATCGTGCCTTTACCGTTAAAAATCAGGACCTTGTTTCTTTCGAAATTTTCCAGTTTTTTCCTATTTATCTGCCTTTTTGCCCTGGCCATCACTTCTCTTTCGACGTTCGTGTTCTGGATGCATCTTCCCAGGTGGCAGTCCAATACCCTGGTTTTCAGCCTCCGTTTTGTTCTGACCCATATCGTCACCGTATTCGCAGCCTGTATTTCTGTTTCATTTATCTTTGCATTTTTGATAGGCCTTCTGATGACAGTGCTGGGACGAAGGATTTTTGACCTTATCTCCGTCTACATCCGCAGCCTGATGATGATCGCCCTTGTTTTCCTGATAAGTTTTTTTCTGTTCGAGCTTATCGATGTATCGCAGATATTCCCGTCCCTTCCCGCGCTCAAACAGAGTAACTCACCGTTTCTTTATTTCTTTCCTCCTATGTGGTTTGTGGGATTATACGAAACCCTGCTGGGGAATACAGATCCTTTTTTTCACACCCTTGCTAGAGGCGCTGTTCCGGCCGTCATCCTTCCTTTGATAGTCTTCTTTTTGATCTCGTCTACCGGATACAGAAGATATCTTGGGAAAATGCGGGAAGTGAGAAGACGCAATACTCATTTGAATAGAATAAGCAAAAAAGTAATGGATTTTTTCAACGCCGTATTCTTGAAAAATCCATTCCAGCGTGCGGTGTTTTATTTTTTCGGGCATACCATGAGAAAAAACAACTTTCACAGAATGCGGCTGGCATCCTATATGGTGGTTGCGGTGGGCATCGTGCTGATCCTGCTGGCTGCAAAAACCACGGCTCAGGGGAACTTCGACAGTTTCGATAAGACCGTTCTTTCCATTCCTTTCATTCTTTCCTTTTTTCTCGTTCTGGGAATAAGGGCAACATCCCAAATTCCCGTCGCAGTGGAGGCAAACTGGATTTTCAGAATAGGAGAGGCCGCTGATAAGAAACACTATATGATCGGTTTCAAAAAGGGGATCCTATTTTTCGCCATCCTCCCTCTATTCGCCGTGCTCTTTGTTTTCTACGCCATTCTCTGGGGATGGAGCGCTGCTTTGTTTCTTTGTGTTTTCGGTTCCACGGTATCGGCGCTGCTGGTTGAGATCGTGTTTATCAAGCACCGCAAAATTCCCTTCGCCTGCACCTATCTTCCAGGAAAGGGGAAGATGCACATCTTCTGGATTGTGTATCTTGTGTCGCTCATTGTCTATGTTTCTGTCATGAGTTCGGCTGCCTTGGGGCTTCTGCTGAATCCAACCGGTTTCGTCGTTTTTTTTGCGGTCGCTCTTATCCTTTTCATTCTGGTCAGGCTTATCCAAAACCGCATTTTTCTGCCAAATGCCGAAATTATCTATGAAGAAGAGCCGGAACCGGTTCTATTGACGTTGATACCTGAAAAATAGATAACCTGAATTATTCAAAAAATTGGATCGAAGCTAGAGCCATGATCAGACCGCAGACCACTCCATCCAGGACCGGAATGCCCAGTTCGTTCTGCAAGCGCTTATCCATTCCCGTTAGTCCCGCACAGCCCAGCACGATGACATCCGCCCTGTCCTCCTCCATGGCTGCCCGTGAGACCGCCATATATTTTTTATCCTCATCCATTTTTTGTTGTTCCGGGTTCGGGGCCCTTATCGAGGCTAGGGAATCCTGTAGTAGATATTTTCTCACAAGGGCTTCTTTCATGGGGACGGACTCCTCGGTCGTCTGGAGGATGGAGAATCGGTGGCCCATCATGGAGGCGATCCTCATCGAAGCTTCTCCTATGCCCACCACAGGTTTTTTGACCGTCTCTTTCAGAACATCCAGGTTGGGATCGCAGTGACAGGCGATGATGAATGTATCGCATTCACTATCATATTGCCTGATCAAATCAAGCATGCCGGGGGCTGCCAGGATCCCGTCTTCATGGGTTTCGATAAACTTAGGCGCACCAGGTGTGGATTTGCAAAGAACCTCGAATTGCCCCTGGGCAAATTTTTCGGCCGTTTCGAGAATGGCCTCGGTCATTTCCGAATCGCTGTTGGGGTTGATGATCATGATCTTCAAGGTTCGCCTCTACTCATCCACGAGAATGAAGGGAGAAGCCGGTGCCTTGGATAATTTCTCCTCGATTTTCTCATCGGGATAGCTGAGAAGCCTCATGAATTTCCGGGATATATCTTTCCGTGCATTTTCGTCATATTTTTTTTCTCTCAACAGGCGTTCTTGCAGAGCCTTTAAATCCAAATATTTTCTTAACATGGCTTCGTCCTTATAGTACAGAATTGCCCATTTTCCTTTGGTGAAATCGGCTGTCTGAAGATCGGTTAGCAGGAGGGATTTTTCCAGGTAAGATTTTATCCCGAAGGATCGGACAATTTTTTTCGAAGCCTCTTGGACGGACAAATAATCTTTTGGGGAAAGCGGAGGACTGATAGCCAGGTTTTTCACGCCACAGGCTACCATTTCGACAAAGCAGTTGATCATGCCCAAATGAAAAGATAATCGGTCGATTTCGACTCCCTTGCGGTCTTTTTTCATTCTGAAGCTCCTTATATTTTTAAAACACCTTTTTCAAGAGATGGCTCTACGATGATGTCCTGCTGCGGCTTTCCTGATATAGCACTTCGATGCATCTATGACCGACGTCGAATATTCGTTTCTAGAAGATAGATAGTCCTTCATCAGTTTGAAAAACGCCCCGCTCAAAACAAGCAAAGCTACCAGATTGGGCAGAGAACATACCCCTACCGATATATTGGCCAGCACCCAAAGACGATCCACATCGGCCACTCCTGCAAAGATCACACCGGGGAGAAGATAGAGCCATCTTAAAGCCGGGACGGCCTTTTTGCCGAATAGATTGAGGACCGAAGTTTCATAATAGATATAGAATCCTATCTGGGTAGAGAGGCAAAAGGTCAAGATGGACACGGAGATCAACGTTCTGGCTATATCAGCAGGAAACACAGAAGAAAAGGCTCCGATGACCAGTTCGATACCGGATTGTCCGCTCGACAGCAGGCCCGTGGACAGCACGGCAAAAGAGGTGATGGTGCAGATGAGGATGGTATCGATGAAGACCTCGAACCCCCCCCAGAGTCCCTGCTGAAAGGGATGCGGCGTTTCAGCCGTCGCATGGGCCATGGGGGCTGTTCCCAAACCGGCCTCATTGGACAACATGCCCTTGGCCATTCCTTCCTTGACGGCGGATCGGACCGCAGCTCCGGCAAATCCTCCTGCTGCCGGAATGGGAGCGAAAGCATATTTGAAAATCATTCCGAAAACCTCGGGCACCTGGGCGTAATTTATGATGAACAAGATAACACCTCCGCCCACATACAGAAGGGACATAAACGGGACAAGACGCTCGCAGACCTGTCCGATACGCCTGATGCCGCCGATGATCACCAGGGCCGTGATCGAGGCCATGGCTCCTGTGGTAATGAAAGGGTTCAGGTCGTAGCTGGAGAGAAAGGCCCGACCCACCGTATGTGATTGGAGAAGGGTTGCGCTCAGCAGGGAATTGACCAGGACTCCGGCCGAGAAAAGGTTGGCCAAAAATTTCCATCCCAGGGCCTTCTGGATGTAATACATGGGACCGCCGCGGAAGTTGCCCTTTTCATCGACTTCCCTGTAGTGAACCGCCAGAGTTATCTCTGCTGTCTTGGTCATCATACTCAAGAGGGCCAACAGCCACATCCAGAAGATGGCGCCCGGTCCTCCGATGGAAAGGGCCGTGGCCACTCCAGCGATGTTTCCCATCCCTACCGTACTGGCCAGGGCGGTCGAGGTGGCCTGGAAGGGAGTCATCCTTCCCTGTTTCCGGGTTTTGGCCTGCCCGAAGATCTTTCCGAAAGTGTTTCGGAATATGAAGCCGAGCCGCCTTATTTGGAAAGCTCTGGAGCGGACGGTGAAGAATACGGCCACAGCTGTGATGAAAACCATGGTCCACGGCCCCCACAGAATACTGTCTAAACCGGAGGCCACATCCAGAATTTTATCCAACACTTTAGGGGTCCTTCGAGAGGAAGTGGTTGTTCAAAGTCTCGATTCATCCAACCCGCCCATACAAAGGCAGCGGACATCGCCGATTTTTTTCAGTGCGGGTGTATTCAAAGAATGGAGCATGTTTCTTCTCATGGCGGTGAAGAAAATGATTCCTTGGCGATGGCCAGACAATAGGCGACCGTTTCCATCAGGTGTTCGCTGGTGATATGGGGCGAGACAGCGACCAGGCGCAGCACGGTCTTGGCGCCCAGTCTTGTTTTGGAAATGGTCCGCGTTCCTTCCTTCATGATGGTCTCGTAGAAGTATTCCTGTAACTTATCGAGACTTTCTTCGGGAAACTCCTTGGGTATGATGCGGAAGCAGAGTATTCCCGTATCGGGTCGAAGGCAAAGCTCCACTTCATCTTCCTGCATGATCCTTAGTGATGCATTCTTAACGGCCGCAAGAGGCGAACGGAGCCTTGCCACCACTTTTTTCATTCCTTGATAACGGAGCGACATAATAAGGGGTAGGGCGGAGAACGGCCGAGTAGAGGGGGGCGACTTGAGTCCGGGGTTGGGCTTGGGGTCTCCTTCGGGGTTGAAATAATCGCCGAACAGAGCCATACGTCTAAAATCCTCTCCCCGTCTGACAAAAAGCACAGAACTAGGAATAGGTACACCCAGTTGCTTATGCGGGTCCCAACTGACCGAGTCAGCCAGTTCCCTTCCAGAAAAAAGATGCTCCCATTCAGGCACAAGACAATAGGCCAGACCGTAGGCTCCATCCAGATGCAACCAAATTCCTGCTTTCCGGCATACTTCGGCGACAGGAAGAATAGGATCCACCGAACCCGTAGATGTCGTTCCTGCCGTGGCCACGACACAGACGATTTCCTTTTTCTCCTCGAGTTCCCCGAGCTTGGCCTGAAGGTTTTTGACGATAATCTTCCGGTTTTTATCCACCGGAAGGAGAATGAGATTTTTTTCGCCAAGGCCCAGCATACGAACGGCATGGCGGAGAGAAAAGTGGGCGTCCTCAGAAGTCAGCACAACGAGCCGGCCAGGATTCTTGAATCCTCGGAGCCCTATCTGCGCGAGGTCAAATCCCTCCTGTTCGGCCTTTCGGTGAAGGGCCATGTACAGAGCCTGCTGGTTGGCGTAGGTTCCGCTGTACACGAATGTGGCGTCGGCATCGGAAGAGAGGCCAAATAGCTGGCGAAGAGCTTGGCCGCATAGTTCCTCCAGCATAGCACCTCCGGGGGAGACCTGCCAGTTGGTCACTCCTTGGTTGTATTGAAGGGCGATGACAGCTCCGAATTTAGCTCCCTCTTCGGGGAAGGTATTGAACATGGATTGGAATTGGGGAAGGTCGTAATTCATCAGATGAGGAAATAGCCTTCTCTCGAGCATATGGCGCAGGGCGGGAAGGGAGAGCCCTTCTTCCTGAAAATCGAGCAGCGGCTTGAGATCTTCGCTAATCTGGGAAGGTGAAGACCCTGAAAAAATCTGAGTTTTTTTCGTTTTTTTCATCGTTTATGCCAATTGCCCTCTTCACAGTCCAAAAAAAACCTACACAGAGGCACGTATGGAAAAATCGATTTTTCGGTGGAGATAGCGGCCTCTACCTTTTTTGGCCATACACTTATCTCCGTCTATGATTAGCTCTCCGCGTGAGAAGACTTTTTGGATTTTTCCTGTGATGGAGAAATCTTCATAGGCGGACCAATCCGTTGCCATATGGAGGCTTTGCCGATTCATGGTCCATTTGGCCCTGGGGTCGAGAAGGACGATGTCCGCGTCGGCACCCGGTTGAAGCGTTCCTTTTTTCGGGTACAGGCCGAACAATATCGACGGGATCGTGGAGACGACCTCGACTAAGCGGGGCAAGGAAAGTTGCCCCTTGGCTACACCCGCCGAGTAAAGTAAAGGCAGCCTCGCCTCGACACCTGGAATGCCGTTGGGACACCGGTCGAACCGGTCAGCTCCGTACTGCTTGGCCTTCCAGGAATAGGCGGCATCGTCAGATGTCACCATGGAGAGACGTCCATCCCGGAGTCCGGTCCAGAGCCGATCTTGGATTCTCTTGTTTCGCAGGGGGGGAGAACAGATCCATTTGATGCCATCCTCCCGTTCGAGCATCGTTTCCGTAAAGATCAAGTAATGGGTGCATGTTTCAGCAAGGACTTCCAGTCCCTCACCCCTTGCCTCTCCGACTAATTCCACCCCTGAAGCCGTAGCCAAGTGGACGATGAAGATGCGGGCGTATGTCTCTTTGGCTAGCCTGATACAGGCCCGGATGGCCCTGATTTCTGCCTGCGGCGGCCGGCTGCGAGCGTGGTAAATGGGTTTGATCAATCCTTGTTGGATCATCCGCGCCACGTTTTCCTCGATCAAGTCATTGTCCTCGGCATGGACCATTAACATGCCGCCTGCCAATTTGAGAGTCTCCAATATTTGCCACATATCATTTTCTTCGACCATCAGCCCCTCGGTCCGGTAGGTCATGTAGCACTTTATGGTCGGGGCACCGGCTGCGACAATCTGTGGAATTTCTTCCATGATTTCAGGCGTCGGTTTGGTGATGACCGGATGGACTCCCCAGTCGATGAGGGCTTTGCCGTCGGCTTCCGCTTTCTTGATTTTTATCGTATCCATCAGAGGTTGGCCGGGTATTTGATTTGAAAAATCGACCACACTGGTGGTCCCGCCAAATGCTGCGGCCAATGTGCCTGTATGATAATCATGTACGCTGACCGTATCCATGAATTCATCGTTGAAGTGGACATGGGTATCCACTGCCCCGGGCAGAACGATAAGCCCTTCTGCCTCGATTTTCTGGTCTGCATCGAGTCCAGGCAGTTTCCCAAGTGCAAAAATCTTTTCCCCCTGGATCAGGATGTCTTGCTGGGAAACATCCTGGCCCAGAACGATGGTTCCACCCTTGATGAGAATGGTCGCCTTTTTTTCCAAATTTCCTTCTTTAAAACGGATAGAGATTTTAACATTCACCCTCTACCGAAGTCAAAATCAATAAAGGTGGGGACGTCCCATTTGGGGGCACCCTATATTTCCAATTTATTGTTTTATATCAATGATTAATTATAGGGTGCCCCCAAATGGAACGTCCCCGTAATCAGAGCCGAGGTTCCGGTTGACTTGAGAATACGTCTTTGGTATAAGTCTGGGCAATAATAGAAGGAAATAAAGAGAGCTCGATTAAGATAATAAGGGGACTTGGCGGATAAAATGTCGCTTGCGACAGTAGAGAAATAGATGAAACAGAAACGCTCGATCTTAGTGTTCTTGGCTATTTTGGCAGCCCCTGTCTTTGTTTTTTCCGTTGCTCAGGATATCCAGAAAAAGCCGGGTCTGCCGAATGCTTCCTTGACGACCGATCCCGATGGCCGGGTGGTCATCCGCCGACTGGAGGAGCCGATAAAATTGGATGGTTTGAGCGATGAAGCTGCCTGGGATAACATCGAGCCGCTTCCTCAAATCAAGCATTCACCGAACTTCGGAGAGGAACCGTCGGAGCGAACGATCGTTCTCATCGGATTCGACGATGAATACCTCTACGTGGCAGGACGCCTGTATGACTCCGAGCCGTCGGGAGTCTATGGATATTCGAAAGACAGAGATACCCAGAATCCGTCCAACGATTTTTTCGGCATTTTTATCGATACCTTCAATGATAAAGAAAATGCTTTGGGCTTTTTGACGACTCCTGCCGGGCTCCGCTGGGATGCCCATGTCTATAACGACGCCGTCATGCAGGGCCCGGACAGTTTTCCCGTCAATTTCAGTTGGAACACCTTTTGGGACGTGGAAGTGACCTGGAATGAGGAAGGCTGGTTCGTCGAGATGCGCATTCCTCTCTCGAGCCTCAGATTTCAGGATAAAGAGGGATGCGTAGTGATGGGATTGATCACTTGGCGCTGGATAGCCCGCAAAAACGAGATCATTACCTTTCCTCCCATACGGCCCGATTCAGGATTCCGTCCGAGCTGGAAACCTTCCCGTGCGCAAGAAGTCGTGTTGGAAGGCGTGAGCTGCCGGAAGCCCCTGTATATAGCCCCCTACGCCCTTGGCGGTCATACCCAAACTTATGACCTTAATGATGGAAGCACAGCCTATAAACGGTTCAACGACCCTGTGACCGAAGCGGGACTGGATATCAAATACGGGCTGACCAGCAACCTCACCCTCGACCTGACGGTCAACACGGATTTTGCCCAGGTCGAGGCGGATGATGTCCAGGTCAATCTGACCCGTTTTTCTCTATTTTTTCCTGAGAAAAGGCTTTTTTTCCAAGAAAGGGGCAGCATATTCGAGTTCAGCTTCGGGGGACAAAATCGCCTGTTTTACAGCCGGCGCATCGGGATCTATGAGTATGAGGAAGAAGAGGAATTCGAACCCGTCCATATCTACGGAGGAGCGAGAGTGGTAGGCCGGGCGGGTGGATGGGACCTGGGATTTCTGACCATGCAGACAGCGCCTTTCGAGGATGTCGCCTCGGAAAATTTCGGAGTTCTTCGACTCCGCCGGCGGGTTTTCAATCCTTTTTCTTATGTCGGGGGAATGATCACTTCCAGGATCGGAATGGACGGCCGCTATAATGTGGCGTATGGATTGGATGGGATTTTCCGCATTTTTGGGGATGACTACTTATCCTTGAATTGGGCCCAGAGCTTCGAAGATGAAGCAGTCAACGAGGTGCTCTCCCTGGATCCCTCTCGGTTCAGAGTCGGTTGGGAACGGCGGAAAACAGAAGGTGTCGGATACAATTTCAGCATCTCACGGATGGGAAAGGACTATGATCCCGGCATGGGATTCGAGATGCGGGAGGATTACCTGCGATTCGGCACCAGGATGCTCTATGGATGGATTCCGGGCGACGAATCCTTTATCAACAACCACTACGTTTTCCTGCAAGGATCTATTCACCAGAGGAACAGCGATCATAGGCTCGAATCTGCAGAATTCGGTCCAGGCTGGTTTTTTGAGACCAAATCAGGCTACTTCGGGATGATCCGGCCGCAGGCTTATGTCGAAGATTTGACGGAAGTCTTCGAGCTCCCGGACGATGTGATCGTTCCTGTGGGGAGGTATTCCTTCTTTGGTTTGACTGGATTCTTCCAGACACCCATTGGGAGGATCTTTTCCGTGAACACCACTTTCGACGCGGGTTCTTTTTTCGATGGCTGGCGGGTGACGGTCGGAATAGAACCCAGGTGGAGCCTTTCGTCGACTTGGTCCTTGAGCGGCTTTTATCAGTTTAACCGAATCAATTTTCCGGATCGCCATCAACGGTGTATGCCCCAAATCGCACGGCTTCGGTTGAATGCCACCTTCACCACCAAACTCTCGGCCAGCGCCTACGTCCAGTACGATGGTGCAGGTGATTTCGTCATTGCCAACCTGCGCTTCCGGTATAATCCGAGGGAAGGAAACGACCTCTATATCGTCTATAACCATGGCTTTAATACGGACCGCTACCGGGAGATTCCTTATCTTCCCTACACCGATAGCCGTGCCATAATGATCAAATATACCTATACTTTTAACGTAAAGTGAAATAAAAAATAATCGCTGATTTCACCTTAAATGGTGATTGACTTCGGATATTTATTTTGCTATACATCTAGAGAAAGTTTTTTGTTAAGGGATCGAAGCTCAATGCTTGGGACGGGCCACAGCTTGGAAAGAATTGTAGATGGCGCCGTGCACCTGAAACAAATTCGCCGGGATGATCTGCAATTCGGAGATGTGGTTTTGATCACGACCAAGAATTCAGAATATTCCGTTTTAGTTCTTGAAGACTATCGCTACATCGTTTCGGGGGGTTGGTTCGCCAGGAAGGGAAGATCTCCAATGCAGATTTCGATCACGGGCTGCACATGGGGGGGGAGCATCGTCAAGGTCGACACCCTTGCTGCGTGCGGTTTGCGCCTCGAATTCGGAAACCGTGTGATCACCACCACCATCCGCAAAGTGCAGGTGATCCGGGGCGGCAGCAAAAACTAACCATCACCGCCAGAATTAACCAGCGAAAACTTGATGGGGAAAGCCTTTCCTACGGCGGGATCATCAAGAAACAGGTTAGAATACACCACAGAAGAGATTGCTAATAAATAGGCCGGCTCTATAAATAAGAAAAGAAAGGTGATAGAATTGTTCCCTGATTCTAGAAAGATAAGAACATCGAGAGTAATGGAAAGAATCGTTCATAGAGCGAATAATTTTCATGTGGCTGAGGAGAAGGTGATTAAGAAGCTTGCCGACTCGGGCCCTGTGGAAAAGCAGGAAATTTCCCGCTAAAAATGATTGAAAAGTCTATCCTCCATTACAAAATCTTCGAGAAGATCGGGGAAGGCGGGATGGGCGTGGTGTACAAGGCGGAGGATACGAAGCTCAAGAGGATTGTCGCACTCAAATTCCTCCCGGCAGAATTTGCTCGAGATTCAGAACGAATAACGCGTTTCATTCAGGAAGCCCAAGCCGCTGCTGCACTGGACCATCCCAATATCTGTACTGTATTCGAAATCAATGAAGCGGAAGGTCAGGTCTTCATCTCTATGGCCTTCGTCAGAGGAAAGAGCTTGAAGCAAAGGATGGCTTCAGGTCCCCTGGAATTAGATGAGTGTTTGAACATCGCCGTCCAGGTGGCTGAAGGCCTGCAGGCGGCGCATGAACAAGGGATTGTCCATCGGGACATCAAGCCTGGCAATATCATGCTTACGGAAAAAGGTCAGGCGAAGATCATGGATTTTGGATTGGCAAAGTTGGAATGGGGGGTGGACCTGACAAAAACAGCGACGATCTTGGGAACAGTGGCCTACATGTCACCTGAGCAGATACGCGGTGAAAGGACCGATCGCCGCACCGACATCTGGTCCTTAGGGTGTGTTTTCTACGAAATGCTTACCGGAAAGCGGGCTTTCCATGGCGGAGCGGAGATGGCAACTTTGTATGTCATTTTGAATGAGAAGCCAGAAGCACTATCCTTTCTCAAGCCCGATGTCCCAGATTTTGTTGAGAAAGCCGTTATGAGAGCTTTACAGAAGGATGTGAACAAGAGGTATCAAGATATCGGGGATTTTATTCGAGATTTAAAGAAGACTTCTCCCGCCACAGCTATAACTGCGCCAAAAGCAAAATCGATTGTAGTGCTTCCTTTTGAAAACATAAGCCCGGAGAAGGAAAATGAATATTTCAGCGACGGGCTGACGGAAGAGATCATTGCCGACCTTTCCCAGATAAAAAAAATTCAGGTCATCTCGCGGACATCCGCTATGCAACTCAAAAACACGGATAAGAATATCAAGACGATCGGTCGAGAGTTGAATGTGCAGTATGTGCTTGAAGGAAGTGTGCGGAAGCATAAAAATGACCTTCGGATCACGGCTCAGCTGATCGATGCGGATAGCGATATGCATCTTTGGGCGGAAAAGTACAGAGGATCATTGGATGATATTTTTGACATTCAAGAAAAGGTTTCTCGGTCAATCGTGGAAGCCCTAAAATTGAAGCTTTCTCCAGAAGAACACGAGAAGATAGCCGAGCGGCCGATTGCAGATGTTAAAGCCTTTGAATGTTATTTACAAGCCCGGCAGGAGATATGGCGGTTCACAGAGGAAGGCCTCGAGCGTGCCCTGCAGCTTCTCAAAAACGGATTGAAAATCGTGGGTGAGAATGAGCTCCTCTATGCTGCTATGGGAACCGCTTACTGGCTGTATGTCAATGCTGGAATCAAGCCTGGCGAACAATATATTAAAAAGACGGAGGAATGTTTTGAAAAGATTTTTCAATTGTCTCCCGATTCTCCTCATGGATACTTCTTAAAAGGAGTGGTGCATGTTCACCAGGGAAGTATGCAACAAGCGGTGAGGGATTTGAAGCGTGCTCTCGATATCGAGCCTAACAATGCAGACATTTTGCTACAGCTTTGCCGTGTCTATTCAAGCTGCGGAAAAACCACCGCAGCCGCCCCCTTGGTGGATAAGCTCTTGGAGATAGATCCGCTCAACACGATTACCTACAGTTTGCCTGGATATCTGGATGTTTTGGAGGGACGATTTGATAAAGCTCCCGAGTCTTACCGGAAAATGTACCAGATGGATTCCCAAAATCCGGTCTCCATTTGGTTTTATGCGTGGGCGCTGATCTTCGCCAAACGGAATGAGGAAGCCTTTACTCTTATCGATGAACTGGAAAAAAAAGCTTCAGGCACTGTTTATGCCACACTGGGTTTGTTCTTTAAATATGCCTTGCAGAGAAAAAAGCTAAAGGCTGAGCAGATTGTCGGGCCGGAATTGGAGAAGGCGGCGCGAGGTGTTGAGTATTTGTCCAGAGATATGGCCCACGGCTATGCCTTGATTGGTGAGAAAGAGAAAGCCTTGGATTGGCTGGAGAATGCTGTTGATCGAGGTTTTATCGCTTACCCTTTTCTGAATGAATTGGATCCTTTTCTCGGAAATATACGACGCGAAAAGCGTTTTAATACATTGATCCAAAGAGTCAAAAACGAATGGGAAAATTTTGAAGTTTGAGTGCTTGAATTTGCATTTGATGAAAATTTTCACTATATAATAAAGTCGAAAAGGAGATGGCTGTGAAAAAAGCGAAGAAATCGAAAGATGCGGAAAAAGGGATGATCCTGGCGCAGATAAAAATGACCCCTGAAGAGAGATTGTCACTATCCCGGAAAATCAAGGGAGAGAAGTATGGAAAGAGACTTCCCGATGTCCGCGATTTTTAATGATTAAAGAGGGAATAATATGAAATCATCTTATTTTTCGTCCGATGTTCAAGAATTTATCAGAATGCTTTCCAATCATGACGTCCGTTACCTTATCGTGGGCGGAGAGGCTGTTATCTACCACGGCCATGCGAGGCTCACCAAGGATTTCGATTTTTTTTATGAACCGACGGAAAAGAATGCTAAAAAATTGTATGAGGCATTGGATGACTACTGGGCCGGTGAGATTCCTGGCCTGAAGTCATTCGAAGGGCTCCTCCTTATCGGGGCCACCGTCCAGTTTGGTGACAATCCCAACATGATTGTCCTTTATAATTCCCTGGCCAACGTTTCCTTCCAGCAAGCATGGGAATCGAAAGTCGAAGAGAGCATCCGGATAAGAGGGAAAAAATATCCGCTCTACTATATCGGTTTGGAAGAACTCATCAAGAACAAAAAGGCGCTCAAAAGAGATGTAGATAAGGAAGACCTCAAGTATCTCCAAGAACTAGCGAAAAAATAGCCCGTTCTCCCTTTTCTCCTTAATTTCTTATCTATGGAGGGGTAGCTTTTCTTCCGTTCAAAACGATTTTAGAACTTCGACCGTCAAGGAGAATATCGAAGAAGGATATCATCGCTCTCCTTCCGGCTTTTTCACCGCGTATCGAATTTTGATAGATTCCATCCATCGCCCAAGTGTGAATTTCATTCGTATGGTGTGCTATAATTTAACCAGACGTTGGCATTCGGATGAAAATTATGTCGATTTCTTCGATGAGCCTTTTTCTTTCCAGGAGGGCGGTCGTTGGCCGGCTTTTTGTATTCATCCTGTCTTTTTCTTTTGGTTTACAGCTCGGCTATTCCCAGGGGGCGTCAATCCGGACCGTATGCCTTAAAGTCGTGGCCGATGAAGAATTCAGGCAGGATGAGAATTGGCGTTTCATGATCAAAAGCCACCTGGCGAATGCCTCTCAAGTGTTCGAGCAGAACTTCGGCATCCGGTTCGAGGCCGTTGGGATCGAGTCGTGGACATCGGATAATTCCCTGAATTCAATGGTCGAGCTGCTGAACAACCTGAGAAAGAAAATCCCCCTGGAAGCTTGCGATGCTGTCCTGGGATTCAGCGATCAATCCCGCTTGGGATACGGACTGGGAGGAGTGGCTTCCTATTTAAAAGGATATGTCCTGGTGAGAAAAATGCAGCCAGAGGCTTTGATGGATAGAATGCTCCTGCATGAGCTCGGCCATCTTTTTGGAGCTATCGACCTGAACCAGGCAGGCTCGATCATGAGCCGGAAAAATCCGGGCCCTGAATTCGATGATTTTTCACGCCAGATCATCCGTGTGAATAAGGACAGAAGTTTCGACATCTATGGATTCCCTCTTGCCGGTGATAAGCTCGATGAGGCCACTTCCATCTATAAAGAAAGACAAAATCAGAACCGGGGAGAAGTGGAAATCAATATCCTGCTGGCATCCATTTATCTAGAGAAAGAAGAGTATGAAGCGATGGCCGAAGAATGCCTGGAAGCTCTGAGGTTGAATCCTACGCTGCCTGATGCCTATCATCATCTGGGGATCGCCTACAGAAGAAAAGGAGAACTGGATCTGGCTATCGAACAATACCGGAAGATGCTCCAGTTTCAGCCCGACCTTCCCGAGGTTCATTATAATCTTGGGATTGCCTACATGAAGAAGGAAGAATACGGCGAAGCGATAGAAGAATACCAAAAAGCTATCGAACTCAATCCTTTTTATGCCAAGGCTTACGGGAATCTCGGATATGTCTATCTCCAGCAGGGATTGACCGATCAGGCGATTGCCGAATGCGAGAAGGCCCTGGAGCTGTATCCTCGATTGGCTGAGGCTTTATCGACCAAGGGGTCGGCTTTTATCTTGAAGGAAAACTATACAGAGGCCGCTGCGTTCACTCGCAGAGCGTTGGAGATCGATCCCGCTCTGCCGGGCGCCCACAACAACCTGGGGACCATCTACATGGAACAGGGCATGCGCGATCGAGCGGTCGAGGAGTTCCTGAAATCTTTAGAATTGGACTCCGGATACACGCAGGCCCATTATAATCTGGGGCGGGTCTATTTGCTGGAGGGAAGGATAGAGGAGGCCATCGAAAAATTCAAAGAGGCGGTTCGCCTCAGGCCGCGTTATTTAAAGGCCCTCTCCAATCTTGGGTCGGCTTATTTGAAAGCGGGCATGATCGACAAGGCAATCGAAGAGTGCCAGAGGGTGCTGGATATCGATCCTGGATATTCTGTGGCTTATGCCAATCTGGGTTACGCCTATTTGAAAAAGGAGATGCTGGATAAAGCCAAAGAGGCCGCCCAGAGAGCCAGCTCGCTTGATCCTGCTCTTCCTCAGCCCCATAACATCATGGGAATTCTGCTCGAGGCCGAAGGTGAATTCGACGAAGCCGGGCAGGAATATAAGATCGCTTTAGATTTGGACCCCGATTATCTGGAGGCCCATCTCAACCTGGCTAACCTCCATTTCAAGAAGGGAGAAAACCCGAGGGCCTTGATCCATTATAAAGAGGTGCTCAGGATCGATCCCCTTCATGCCCAGGCCCACAACAACCTGGCTGTGATCTATTATTACCAAGAGAATTACAAAAAATCCTGGGAACATCTCCAAAAGGCAGAAGCGGCCGGTCTCGCTGTCCATCCCGACTTCAAAAAGGAATTGCTAAAAAAGATTAAAAAAGGGACGTTTCTTTTTTTGCTTCGGATATCCGACAAAATAATAGATAATAATTTAGTTTTTTAGAAGCGCGGGATTATTATGATTCCTTATTTTTTTTGATTTCGATGCCGGAAAATCAGTAAATGGGATAAAATGGGGAAGGAAAGGTAAATATTTCAAACTGGCCATCGAGGTCGCAAACATTGATTATAGATGATCGAAAAAGATTATGGGCGGACAACAAGGCAAAAACGGAAGAAAGATGAACCTTTATTTTGAGAAAAACGTATAAAACTAGTGAGAGGGATTTGTATCATGAAAAAGACATTTTTGGCGGTGATCATAGGTATTTTGTTCCTTTGTGCCGTGTCCTCGGCTCAGGATCATGGATTCGGATTGGGTATCATCGTGGGCGAACCCACAGGTGTCAGTCTTAAGACCTGGACAGGGAGCCGGACAGGCCTCGATTTCGCTGTCGCCTGGTCGTTCGGCCGCAACGATGCTTTACACATTCATGTCGATTATTTATTCCACAATTTCAGCCTTTTTGATGTCGAAAAGGGAGACCTTGTCCTTTATTATGGGGTAGGAGGCAGGGTTAAAGCAGAAGAAAAAGCCCGAGTTGGAGTCCGCATCCCGATCGGCATAAGCTACTTTTTTAAAAAAGATCCAATTGAGATCTTTTTCGAGCTCGGCCCCATCCTCGATTTGGCCCCCAGCACCGAGTTTACTGTGACCGGCGGCATCGGCATCCGCTACTTTTTTGATTGAAATAAGGTCATCCTTTCTTTGAAATATGGGGGACGTTTTTCTTTTTTTCTCTTTTTTGCCTACTTTAGTTCTTGAATTTTAGCCTTTCTTATTACTTCTATTAATAAATCCGCCACGTTTCATTGATTTTGTTCTTTTCTTCGATAACTTGACAGAATCATTCAACTGCCGTAACGTTTAAGTGTAGGTAGGATGATGGTTTAGGTGAGGGAACAGTATCCCCTTTTCTGTGAAGAAGTATGCTTGATAATCTTATAATCGCCGTCAAAAGGCAAAAAAAGCTGATCATCATTTTCCTGCTCACCATTTTTCTCCCTTCCATTGCGCTCAGTATTTTTGGAATAAGGGCCATAAGGAATGACAGATTCAGATTGGTTCAACAGCTGGAAGACGAGCACAAAAGGGCAGCCACCTTCTTGAAGAATCAGATTGACTCCCGGTTCGAGGATGTCGGAATCAAACTGCAGAATCTGGTACAGAATACAGCTTTCGGGCAAAAAAATTACGCCCTTATCAAAGAGGCACTCAACAATCAGTCTCAAAATGATCCGCTCATCGAACTCGTTTTTCTGGCCTATAAGAATGAGGAGCCGTTGTTTCCTCTTTTTCTGCCAATTTCTCCAATTAGAGCGTCTCCAGTCTTATCTCCTCCGGGCAGCGCCCTGAGAGAGAGGCTGGAAAGGGCCCAGAGAATGGAATTCGGCCAGAAGAATTTCTCTGAAGCAGCGACCCTGTATGAGCAGATTCTCTCCCGCTCTGAAGACAAAGACATCCAGGCACAAATGCTCAACAATATGGCCCGATGTTACACGAAGTTGGAAAATTATGACAAGGCCATCCGCTGCTATTCACGAATCTGTGAGGAGTATCCTCAGTGTATGACCTCTTCTTCATTACCCTTGGACCTGATAGCCAAGATTCAGATTGTCAAATGCTACAGAAGCATGGGGGCTTACGATATCTTCTTAACATCCGCTCTAGATTTATACAGGAAGCTTCTCCAGAGGAAGTGGTGTCTGGACGCCGACCAATTCAATACCTATGCTTTAATGGTCGAAAAGGATCTTTCGGACCTTTTATCGATGGAAGAAAGAAAATCGGACAACGATGGCTACTATCAAGAATTTGCGGAACTGAAAGAACTCCATCGCCAATTGGATGAGCAGTGGGAGGTGGTCAGAAATGTAAAAAACTCTATCCTACCCGAGCTCCAGGGAAGATTTACTCTGAATCCCGCTTATCCCTTCGCTCCTATCCGTCATTCAAAGACTATAGGCCAAAAAAATTACCTTGTTGTTGCCTCAGCTGTCCCTCAAAATGAAAATGAGGAGTTTATCGGCTTGCTCGGTGTCAAAATCGATGACCGGCATCTTCTCGACAGCGAAATTATCAGCATATTGGGTGATTTCCCCTTTTCACAAGAAGCGTCTTTATCCGTTTCCACTCTTTCAGGGAGAACTCTTTTAGAATATGGGAATCATTCTTATCATGATCCTAGCGCAACAACTTATTTCAACGAAAGCTTCCCTCCCTGGAGAGTAGATTTTTTTCCGGCTGATAATGGAGGTTTAGGTGTCCTGAACCTGAGAAAAAGTTTCTATTTCTGGACTATTCTGACTGTCCTGGTCCTCCTCACCTTTGGAGCTGTGCTCGTGGTCAGGACCGTCGCTCACGAGATGGAAGTCCTCAGGGTCAAGTCGGATTTTGTCTCCTCGGTTTCCCATGAGTTTCAAACTCCCATAACAGCCATTAAAGCTTCGATAGAGAGACTTCAGCAGGGAAAAGTCAGGACTCCTGAAAAAAGGGAGGAGTATTATTCGATCATATCCAAAGATGCCGATAAATTGGGCAGCCTGGTGCGGAACATTCTGGATTATTCTAAAGTCGACGCTGGACGCAAACAGTATTTCTTCCATGAAACAGATTTGGCTCAACTGGTCAAGGAAGAAATCATGAACTTTGAAAGAGACAAAATTTTCGCCAGGATTAAGATCGAAACCCAGATATCACCGGGTGTTCCAGTTATCGATGTAGACAAAGAAGCTTTTTCTTTAGCCTTCAATAATCTTTTGGAAAATGCTGTTAAATTTTCCCCTGGTCAAAAAAAGGTCTATGTGGAGGTCCGAGAGGAGGCAGAAAGTGTCAGGGTGGATGTCAGGGACAAAGGCTCGGGCATTACCTCCAGCGAAACGGATAAAATTTTCGATAAATTTTATCAGGGAAAAAATGCAGCCCGGCAGTCCTTTAGAGGGACAGGTCTTGGATTGACATTGGTCAAGCATGTGATGGAAGCCCATGGGGGAAAGGTTCTAGTAGAAAGCGAAATTGGAAAGGGGAGCACATTTTCACTTATCTTTCCCCAAAAACATAGAGGGAGTAAGCCTTGATGAGAATAAGGGTGCTCATTGTAGAGGATGATCAGGGTATCCTATTAAACCTCAAGGACGAATTCGAATCCTATGGGTGCACGGTTTTTTCAGCCGAAGATGGAAACGAGGGGCTGACCTTGGCAAGGGAAAAAAGGCCGGATCTGATCATATTGGACCTGATGCTTCCCGGCAAGGATGGCTATGAGGTGTGCCGAGAGTTGAGGAGCGAGGGCAGCAAGACGCCCATCATCATGCTGACGGCCAAGACTCAAGAGATCGATAAGGTGCTGGGCTTGGAGCTGGGAGCCGACGACTATGTGACCAAGCCTTTCAGCCTCAGGGAGCTCATGGCAAGGGTGAAAGCGGTGTTGAGAAGAACAGGAGAGCGGACAGAGGATCAAAAGGCCCTCGATACCTACAGCTTTGGCCGGATTGAGCTGGACTTTAAAAGATATGAGGCCAAAAAAAAGGGGAAAAAATTAAAGCTCACTCCTTTACAATTCCATATGCTAAGACTTCTCATTCAGAACAAGGGAGAAGTCCTTTCCAGAAATGAGCTGCTCGATGAAATCTGGGGAAAGGACAATGTTTGGATTTCGCACCGTACCATAGATAGCCATATGGCCAATATCCGAAGGAAGATAGAGGCCGATCCTGCCAACCCCAAACACATCCTCAGCATTAGAGGGGTGGGGTATAAGTTTGTGGATTGACGGCTTGTGCGCGTAAAATGCAGTGTATTTGCACATTTCCTGAACACATATGCCCTTCGATAGACATATATTAAATTGTGGGAGAAAGAAAGAGCTTAAATAGCATAAGACAGGTGAGAAAATTGGACATGTATAAAAGATTCCTGCTCCCTTCTTTCGTATTATGCTTTAGCTTTCTCATTCTCACCACTTATTTAGCGGCACAGCAAACCGCAGGAGAGATGTTCCAGGAGGCGCTCTACTTGGAAGAGGCCGAAGGAGACCTGGAGCGGGCCATCGAGCTTTACCAGAAGATTTTGGAGCAGTTTGCAGGAGAAAGGGAGGTGGCTGTCAAGGCCCAACTCCACATCGGCCTCTGCTATGAAAAATTGGGCTTGAAGGAGGCTCAGGAAGCTTTCGAGAAGGTTATCGAAAATTTTCCGGATCAAGAAGAAGAGGTGAAGATCGCGCGGCAAAAATTGGCCCGTCTGGTGAAGGCGAAAGCCGTGATCGAGGATAAAAAAACAGAGCTGAGTATGCAGAAGGTATTCACTGGTATCAACAGGGATTTTGTCGGTACGCCATCTCCTGATGGGCGATACCTTTCCACGGTGGATTGGGAGACCGGAGACCTGGCTATCAAGGAGATCCCTTCCGGCAAACTGCGCCGCCTCACCCATAAGCACAACTGGGTAGAGTCGCAGGAGTATGCTCTCGTCTCCGTTTGGTCTCCTGATGGGAAAAAATTGGCCTATTCATGGATGAATGAGGATCGCTTTTTTGAGCTTCGTACTATTGGCTTGGATGGCTCAGAGCCGCAAGTCCTTTATCGAAATAAAGAAAATTTTTATGTTCATCCATTTGACTGGTCCCCAGATGGAAGATATGTCTTAGCAGGACTGGGAAAAGGCCAGAGGATCACTCAGATAACGACGATCTCAGTAAAGGACGGAGCAGTCAGGATTCTAAAAAAACACAAGGTTAATACCGGTTTAAAAGATGACATTTATGAGTCTGGATTTTACCTGCCCGATGGGAAGACCATTATCTTCGGTTTTGTCGCAGAAATACCAGGCTCTCGAGGAAGTGATATTGCGCTTCTTTCAGCCGAAGGTGGTGGTGAGCAAGTCATTCTTGTCGAGGACCCTGCACATGACGTGCCGCTCGTTTGGGACCCTCATGGCGAAAGGCTTCTTTTCATGAGCGACCGGACAGGGAATATGGATCTATGGGCCCTGGAGATGAAACAAGGCAAACCTCAGGGAAAGCCTTACCTCCTCAAAAAAGATATAGGAAGGATAACCGCTCTAGGATTCACGGATGATGAGGACCTGTATTATGTGCAGTACGCAGGTATGAACGATGTTTACACGGCAACTCTAGACCCCATGACAAATTCTTTTTCAGCACCTCCACAGAGGGCCACGAAGCTGTTTATCGGAGCCAATAGGTCACCTGATTTTTCTCCGGACGGGAAATCCCTGGCCTATATTTCTGAGAGATCATACGGACCCGGACGTTTCACAACGCCGGTCATATGTATTCAATCTTTGGGCTCTGGCGAAAAGCGCGAACTCGTTACGAAACTCGATCGCATATATTTTATCCGCTGGTCGGCTGATGGGAAAAATTTCTATTCTCATGGATTCGACGGAAAAGGACGGACAGGCCTTTTTTCCATCGACGGCAAAACAGGTGACCTAGATTTATTATTGGATTGTGGAGAAGAGGAGTACATTCCTGAGCTCGATGTGTTTCCAGATGGGAAAAGGATCGTGTACAAGATGTGGGAGCAAAAGAGGCAGGGAGATGGATATATCATGAGCATTAGGGTTCGAGATATCCAGAGTGGGAAAGAAGAAGAGATCTATCGCCACGAGAATGCCAGTCAGACCGATTGTGTGACCTTATCTTCGGATAGCCAATGGATAGCCTTCGATGACCGGGTTCGCTTCCCGACATTAAACGTCATTCCTGCCACAGGAGGAGAAGCTGAGGAGCTGTATCGAATGGAGTTTGGAGAGAGTATCCTTTCATTGGCTTGGAGGCCGGGGGAACAAGAAATATTTTTTGTTAAAGGAGCAGAACTTAATCAACTGTGGAGGGTAAATTTAGAGGATAAAGAACCGCAGAGGATGGACTTTTCGATGAGAAGTCTGGGTGATTTACGCTTCCATCCGGATGGGAGGCATATTGCCTTCCATGCAGGGTATGTAGAAGTCGAGGTCTGGGTGATGGAAAATTTGCTGCACTTGGAAAGAAAAGACAAAGTTTTTAGATAATACAAGTCACCTCACTTTGATAGCCTTTCAAAATATCTCCCAAATTTTCATAAAATTGATAATTGCATAATATGTACAATTTAAGGATTTTCGGGTCATTCACAGATGATCAAGAATAATCATCGATTGATGGAAATGGTATGGGAGTTATATACTCATGGACGATGAGCGGATCGCCGCTTTATAAATAAGGGCTGGAGCAACGACCCGCTCTTTATAAAGCTTGAATATTTTACTGAGTAACGGGATTTTTGATGAAGTCGATGTAGAAATAGAAATCGCCTTTTGCTTCCATGGAATAGTACCATGTCGCTCTACCTTTATTGCGCTCACAGTACCGCTCTTGGACCTTAAGGTTAATGTATTCTGGAAGACTAAGACTTGCAGGGAAAGTTCTGTTTAATAAATCATAATCAAGCACCCTTATTCTCCACACCCCGTCACTTCCTATTCCGTATTCTGCTTCATATAATCCTTCGTTTAACCTCTCTATCGCAATATTCATAGGCTCACCTTTTTCCACCAGAGCTTCATAATTGATATTTCTGTAGAATTCAATATCATGATAGGCCGGGTTGGCTTCGCATTTATCCCGATAACGAGCTACCATTATAAAATAATCTCCGTTTCCTCCAGGAGCACAAGCACTTCCAAATCCATAAATTTCTCCAGGTATCATGCTTTCAATATCTTTGTCGGAGGTAATCCAAACATAAATGTAGAAAGACACATAGTCAGGGTGAGGGTGAGTGCTGTTCAAGAAATCGGCCATACAACCAGGGTCGCAATCAAGACCTATACAATCTCCTCCTGCACATAAATCATCAGGGAATTGGCAGCAAGGCCTGCCCTCATCAGGATACGCTATATCATCCCAATTACCAACGTTTACACCCTGAAAGCGTACATATTTAGATGGAGGGCTTCCGAGATTTTCGTTTTTAAGTACAAAACTAAAGTCGTTCTTTTCGACTTTCACCTCGGTAGAAGAGCCATTTTCATACAAACCATCAGTACTTTCCATTCCATAAAGCATATTACCTGAATCTTCGATTGGAATTCGAACCGCCCAGGTGGCTTGTGGTTCACTCGGTTTATCGGGTTTCCCTGGATTTTCAGGTTTTTTCTGGATTTGGACCTGAGCCTGCATAAGGCTGATGCCGGCCAGAAACACAACCATCACAAAGACACTTAAAATCCCCAAAAAACTTAGTTTTCGGACTTTTCTCAATTTAACCTCCTTTTCTGATTTTTACTGATTTTAGATTGCCAGGTTTAAAAAATTTTTATTTTCCATCACCTCCTCTCTTTTTGTTCAGATGTCGCTGTGGTTGTTTTTAATATAGGAATTTTCTGAATGGCTTGTGTTAAAGAACTGTGCAAATTTCCCACATATTCCGTGGAAGCTATATCGAAAGACCACCTTCTTCCAGAGGATCTGTAGAAATCAGAGGAAGGCGTTTGATTAGTAGGGGAGCCTGCCCAAGAAGGGAGCCGACCTGAAATGGTTATTAAAGTTAAACAATTTTTAGTTTCTGTTCCTGGTCTGGTGGATCCGGATAACCGCTAAAAGCGATAGCGGATGCCAAAGCGGATCACGCGCGGGTTGAGG
The DNA here is from genome assembly GCA_964400735.1 of uncultured Eubacteriales bacterium. Lineage (GTDB taxonomy): Bacteria > Acidobacteriota > Aminicenantia > Aminicenantales > Aminicenantaceae > CAYNVQ01. The sequence continues at coordinate 55,239 of CAYNVQ010000006.1, forward strand.
ATTTTTGTGATTTCGTCGTATCGTTCGGAGTTGATTCTGCTGAAGCGCCCAAGAGTATGGCCGAAATTAAAGACATTGAAGGCATCTATCGAAAGGTTCAATATTCCGTATCGATCAAGACGGATCTCCTTTGCCAGGCTGACATCCATATTGTAAAAATTGGGCAGGTGTGTCGTGCCAGGTTTTTCGGTATAAATGGCCACGGTCGCTCCCCCTCCTACTTTCGCCCTCTCGGGTGCAGGGACAATAATGCCACGCGATCTGACATACCCCTGTCTGGCATTGGCAAAACAGCTAAAGTTCAATCCCCAAGGAAGCTGATACAAAAAACTCAGCTTGACGATCCAATCAGACCCTAACCAATCATACCTGGATCCTTCTAATACGTCTATGTTCGTGGGATCCAGGTATCCCTTCTCCCCAAAATGGACGTTATGGACTTGATAGGTGAATGAGGCGTTTATCATCCATTTGTGACGGAGTCTTTTTTTGGCTGCAACTTCAAAGCCTCTATAGTTTGTGTGGTAATCAGGCCGATTTTCCACATACACTCCTGCAGGTCTGTAGCGGTCGAGCGTCCAGTATTCATAATCATATGTAACGCCCTCATGGGTAATCGATCCTTCAAAGGGGCCGATTGAATCCACGAGCGTTTGTTTCCATCCCGTATCTTTATCATAGTAAGGGTCCCACCAGCTATGGTGATTGCGCCTGTAGATGAAATGGGCACCTAATGAAAAGTCTGCAAATACTTCCCTCTCCAAACCCAGGATGAACTCATCCGTTAACCTGTTTTTCAAGTCTGGATCGATGGCGTTAGGGGTGTCCGCATCTGTTGGATTCCAAGGGTCGAAGCCATAAAACCAGAGGATCCCATCTAGGGGATAGCCCACTAGTTCATCCGTGGATACCCGATTATCTCCGTTTAAATCATTCCAATAGTATCCGGCCGATGGTTGTGAAGATGTGGAGACCCAAAAAGCGAGGTCCATACCGGTTTGACCTCCATATCTAGCGATATTGCCGCGCAGAATAGTCTTCCCATCTCCCGTGATATCGTATGTGAATCCGAGTCTGGGGGAAAAGGTCAGGAGGCTGACTCCCGGGTCTATGCCTGGATAAGTCATGGCAGGCAACAGCTCTGGCGCCACCCGGCTTGCTTCGACCGAAGCATCATTATTCCTGCTATTCTCTTTATCCAGCCTTGCCCCGATATTGATAGTCCATCTTCCTTTGGTGTAAGCATCGTTGAGATAAATGCTGTATCTGTTCCCCTGTGAATCCCATATGCCTTCGCGGGAAACCTCAGCGTAAAGGGGTTGTCCGTCCCAATAATGCCTCCAGGCATCCCCCGCCATGGCTTGGTAACACCAGTCTGAAATAGAGCGGTATGTCACACCGAATGCGAGCTCGTGGTTTCCGCCAAAAAAATCCTCGACAAAATAATTGCCGTCCAATTTGAGCACGAAGGAAGGCCGTTTTTCCTGGACAAGAGAGCAAGAGCCGAAGGTCATTTGGGTGTAGTAATCATAGCCTGGCTGGACATCCATTCCGCCCTTGGGCACAAGCTCGAACATTCCCCAAGAATAAGAAATTTTCGTGTTGAGCAGGAAATTATCCGAAAAAGTATGCTGATCTTCGAATTTAAGAAAATTAATAGGGCCGTCTTGATCTTGAGTCGCTTCAGGAGCCCGGTTTGGAGCCGATCCCCTTCCGAATGCACGCTTGTCGTGGCGAATAAAAGCCAGCTCCATTCTGTTGTTTCGGCTTATATGGAAATTGAGTTTGGCATTGAAACCCTCGAGTTTTGTGTCTTCCGGGTATCCATCGATGGTGAGCTTTCTTATATCTTGAACACCATAGCCGAGCCAGAACCAGAGTCTGTCTTTCTGGATAGGTCCTCCGGCTTGAAGGCCATAGTCCATGATCTGGTTGATTTGATTTCCCGCATAGTCCAAATTGATGAGCTCCTGGGTGCGGTTATCGCCCTGAAGTTTGTCGTTGGTGAAATAAGCTCGGCCCATAACCTGGAATTTATTCGTTCCTCTTCTGGTCACGAGATCGATGGAAGCCCCGCCTGTCTGCTTGGAAGCGCCCTGCCCGCTGGTCGTGATCTGGATCTCCTCGAAGGTGTCGAAATCGTAATACATGGATGAGGTGCCTGTGACAACCATGTCTGTGATGGGAATTCCGTCCATATTCCACATGGTGTCCCAACTTCCTTTTGACATGAATAAAGACTGCTGTCCGGATTCGCTGCCGCCGACATTCTCCCGGTCCATCAGCAAACCAGCCGTATGCTGGAGGATAACCCAGGGATCCCGAGCCGAGGGGACTTCCTGAAGCATTTCCTGGGTAAAGGTCGTGGATGTGCTTGTCTTCTTCATGTCCACTGTAGGGTAATCCGCCACGACAACAACTTTTTCCTCGATAGCGGCAGGTTCCATCGCAATCTTCAAGTCGATATTGAGTCCGACAACTAGGGAAATATCTTCCTGAATATATGTTTTGAAACCAGATAATTCACATGTGAGATGGTAGTTCCCGACCGGGACATTGATGAAACGGAATATACCGCCTTCTGTCGTGGTGACTGAACGCGGATTGTAAAGGTCTGAGTCGAGGGTGACTACGATTCCCGGGAGAGGATGGCCTTGTTCGTCGAGGACGACCCCGCGTATATTCCCGTACTGTTCCTGGGAGAAGTCGAGACCTGAGAAGAAAAAAAGGGCAATAAATAAAATGGCAAGTTTCCGCATTTTCCCTACCTTGCTGAGTCCTTTGTAAAGATAATTGTCGAAATGGGCATTGTCAAGGTTTCATGTCTTTTTATTTCCTTGCTCCCTATTTCTCCATGCTGCCTTGACAGAATCTTCACACTTCCTTAACGTTAAATCCTAACGAGTATGGTAAACTAGCAGTGGGAGAATCGCTTCATTTCGGGATCGGGCATGCTTGAAAACCTCAGAATCGCTGTTAAAAGACAAAAGAGAATGATCCTGATTTTTTTCCTGACCATTTTCATCCCATCGATTTTTCTTGGCATTTTCGGTATTCGGGCTATCAGGAACGAAAGATACAGAGCAGCCAAACAACTGGAGAACGAATACCGAAGAGCAGCCGAGTATTTGAAATCCCAGGTCCATGGTCACTTTAGAGAACTTGGATCAGGCTTCCAAAAATTGGCGCATTCCTCATTTTTAGCAGATAAGGATTATTCCAGGATCAAAAATGAGATTGTCAATCAGCTCGCTGACAATCCTCTGATGGAATTCGTATTTATCGCTTATGAAGATAGTGAGCCGTTTTTTCCTCAGTTTCAACCGGTCCCGAAAGATAGGATATCTTCGCTCCCCAAATTTACGAGTTCCCAGCTCGCCCGGTTGAGAAGAGCTGAGGGATACGAGTTCGAACAGAAAAGATACGACATGGCCATCTCTGTGTATGGCGAACTTTTCGGCCAATTGGAAGATCAAAATCTTAAAGCACAAATGCTTGCCGACATGGCACGGGCTCAAGTAAAGATGAAGGATTATGGAAAGGCGGTAAACAACTACAAGACCGTTATCGATAATTATAAATTCAGTTTGAGCTCTTTAGGTTTGCCGCTGGCCGTGTTCAGTGGATTGCAAGTTATAAACTGCTACAAAGAATTAGGTGATCTCGAGAGTGCCCTGAAGGCAGCATTGACTCTATACCGTGATATTTGCGACATGACCTGGGATTTAACCGAAGCGCAGTTCAAAACCTATTGTTCTCTGCTCGATGAGGCCATTGCGGAAATCGGTGCTGGCGTACAAAAGGAGCCCCTCGGGAGAGATTTTTCCAAGGGATTGGATCGATTGAAAGTCTCCTACGGAGAAAGAATCGAACAATGGCGGGCCATGAAGGATATCGAACAGGATATCATTCCCGAGTTGAGGAATGGAGCCGCTCGTTCTTCTGATTTCGCCTCTTTTCCCCATTTTTATGCAAAAGTGATCGGTAACACTCCTTACCTTATTGCATCTGTTTCGATTCGAAACGTCGAAGATGCCGGATTTTCCGGCATTGTCGGGGCCAGAACAGATCATGAATATTTGACAGAAAATATACTGCATCGGTTGATCGAAAACATGGATTTCAGTGAAGAGACCAATATCGTTATATCCACTCTCGATGGTAGGCCCTTGTTGGGGAAAAAAGACCCATCAGATGAGCAGGCATCCATCACGGAATTTTTTGTTGATAATTTTCCTCCGTGGAAGATCGAATTTTTCCGCAGCAGCGCTTCCGGCTTTGCAGGAGTGGATCTAAGAAAAAGCTTTTATTTTTGGACGGTCGTCGTACTCCTGATCGTTCTGATATTCGGCTCTGCTTTGATCATGAGAACGGTCTCTCAAGAAATGGGAGTGCTCAAGATGAAATCCGATTTTGTCACTTCTGTCTCCCACGAGTTCAAAACCCCTCTGACTTCGATAAAGGCTTTAATCGAAAGAATCCAATGGGGTAAGGTCAAGGACGAGGCGAAGATGGATCAGTATATTTCCGTCATCGCTCAGGATACGGATAAATTGACTCGCTTGGTGGGGAATATCCTGGATTTTTCCAAAATGGAAGAAGGAAAAAGAGAATTCGATTTTGCGGAAACGGATGTGGCGCAGTTGGTGGCCTCTCAAGTCAAGGAATTCCAAAAGGACAAATTCCGGAAGGATTTTTCTATCCTAACTTTCATTCAGGAGGACATGCCCAAATTGACTGTTGATAGAGAGGCTTTTTCCCAGGCCTTGATTAATCTACTGGACAACGCAGTGAAATTTTCCCCACAGGAAAAAGAAATCCATGTCCATCTGGGCGCAGATGAGGAAAACGTTATCCTGGAGGTCAAAGATAAAGGAATCGGAATCCTTCCAGATGATCTGTATAAAATATTCGAAAAATTCTACCAGGGAAAAAATGCACTCAAGCAGACGGTCAAAGGCGCGGGTTTAGGATTGACTTTGGTCAAGCATACGGTCGAAGCCCATGGGGGAAGAGTATCCGTCAAGAGCAAGGTTGATGAGGGGAGTACTTTTTCTCTAATTTTTCCTGTAAAAAGAGAATCGAAGTGAGGTCCGCATGGCGAAGAAAATCTTGATCGTCGAAGACGATCCGGGAATATCTCTCGGGCTCAAGGATGAATTCGAATCCGAAGGGTACGAGGTTTTTGCTGCGGAAGATGGAGAGAAAGGATTGGAAGCGGCCAAGACCCAAAAGCCAGACATCATCATCCTGGACATCATGCTTCCTGTTCAGGATGGGTACGAAGTATGCAGAAGATTGAGGATGGAGGGAAACCGAACGCCTATTATCATGCTGACGGTCAAGGATAAGGAAATCGACAAAATATTAGGGTTGGAGTTGGGAGCGGACGATTATGTCACCAAACCCTTTAGCCTCCGGGAACTTGTCGCCCGGGCAAAAGCCATCTTTCGGAGAACAGAGGCTCATGTTGAAGATTTGGATATGTATTCCTTCGGTGAAATCGAACTGGACTTTAAAAAATACGAAGCCATGAAAACGGGGAAAAAACTGGAGTTGACTCCTCTCGAATTTCATTTGTTGAAGCTGATGATCCAACGAAAGGGGGAAGTTCTTACCAGGCACGATTTTTTGAATGGCATTTGGGGAAAGAACAACATATCCGTGACCGATAGAACAGTGGACAGCCATATCGCTAATATCCGGAAGAAGCTTGAGGACGATCCCGCCCATCCCAGGCATATCGTCAGTGTCCGTGGCGTGGGGTATAAATTTGTGGATTAAAATGCCATTGCGAGGAATGTGATCACGAAGCAATTTTCTAAAAATGACTGCGTGGTATTTTCATGGAATCTCCATACTTCCTTGACACGCCCCGTTTCAAGAATCGTTATATTGAGATTAACGAAATGAAACGGAGGTTATCATGAGAAAAACGAAAAAAACATCATTGATGCTTATTTTCACGACGATCGTCCTTCTTATCCTTTTTGTTGATTTATCGTCCCAGCAAACCGGAGAAGAACTTTTCGAAAAAGCCATGTATATGGAAGAAGCTCAGGGTGACCTACAAAAAGCCATCGAACTCTACAAGCAGATCTTGAAGCAATTCCCTGAAAACCGTGAGATAGCCGCCAAAGCCCAGCTCCACATCGGCCTCTGCTATGAAAAGATCGGACTGAAGGATGCAGAGGAGGCCTATTTGAGTGTAATCAAGAATTTTCCAGAGCAGACCAATGAAGTCGCGGTGGCCCGGGACAGACTCGCTGGAATCGAACGTTCTTTTTCCAAGCTCGAACGGCAGCCAAAGTTCCGGAAGATTGAGATTGCCAGCAAGCCGCAAAATGGAGTCCTTTCGCCTGATGGCAAAAAGCTGGCCCTTATCTCCGAGGGTGCCGTGTGGGTGGTGCCTCTCCATGGTAGAGTAGACTCTAATATCGCCGGCGAGCCGGTCCGACTAGCCGATGTTGACGGGGTTTGGGATAACGGGAGCCTGATGGCCTGGTCAGCGAACGGAAAGTGGATTGCGGTCAATAGCTTTGCCGATGACAAGGACATCGTTCACATCATTCCGGCAGCTGGAGGTAAGCCTCGGCTGATTCAAATGCCCGATCGCGGCGGTCATGCTTGGAGCTATCGGCTGAGTCTTTCTCCAGATGGACAGTCAGTGGCGGTCTCGGCGTTAGCACTCGGCAAACACGAGGAAGCACAAGAGAACCAAAGCCGCTACATCTACACAATCGCGACAGCAGGAGGGGAGCCCAATCAGGTCTCGTCTGGCCTGGATCGGGAACCCTCCTTCTCCCCCGATGGCAAGTTTATTGCCTATGTGGGCTTTCGTGAAAGAGATGATTGGCGAAAGCGCTCCCGTTTTGACGGTGACCTATGGGTTGTTCCTTCGACGGGAGGAACACCTTTGAAGCTTGCCAATGTGGATGGCCGGTTGAGAGGGCCACTTTGGTCGCCTGATGGAAGGTTCATCGCTGCACACTATGAGCCAGGAGGGACCAACGACAGCAAGGCAATATGGGTGTACCCCGTTGCACCTGATGTATCAAGTGCAAGTGAACCCATCAAGATTTCGCTTCCTCGGTCAAGCTGGAACATGCTGGCAGGCTGGACACCGCAAAACGAGCTCGGGGTTTTCATTCAATCGGAAGGTCACAGTGCGATTTACACCGTGCCTGCCTCTGGAGGTAAGGCAGTGCAGGTGACCCCTGAGCCCGGAGGTTATTACCCGAGATGGTCACCAGATGGAGAGCGCATCTACTTCAGAGCGTTCAATGAGGAAAACGAAAAGGTCACCACACTCTATGTCCCTGCTGTGGGAGGCAACCCCATCGAGATTCCTGTGGAAGCAGAACGGCGGCTTGTGTCTAGAGTGCCAGGCGGCGGCCTCGATGTTTCGCCTGATGGCGAGAGAATCGTTGTCAGCGCTTATCAGGATCCATATGACCGCGTAGAGGGTGTCGATATTTGGACGATTCCTATAACCGGTGGACGCCCAACTCGACTGACCAGCGATGGGTCTTTCGAAGGCTATCCCTGCTGGTCTCCTGATGGACGGTGGATTGCGTTTACCGATTGGCATGAAAAGTCCGAGGACGAAGGTTTTGATGCCATATATATAATTCCTGCAGGAGGGGGCGAGATCAGACAAATCACCTCAGAAGCAGATAGCCTTGGGGGTGGCGCTATCGCGTTCTCGCCTGATGGAGAACGGATCGCATTCTTCTCGGAGGGTGCTATCAAGACAATTCCGTTCGAAGGAGGTCAACCCGTGGTGCTCGTTGCAGAGGTTAAATCCGGCAGGCACAGTCAGTTGGCCTATTCCCCGGATGGCTCGAAGATTGCCTACAACGCAGAGGGAAAAGTCTGGATAACTAAGTTAGATGGAGGAGTACCGGAAGAGCTGCGCACGGGTCTCCCCGAAGATGCTGAGCTCAATGAATTCGACTGGTCGCCGGACGGAAAAAAAATCGCTTTTATGGTAGAGATCGGCAACGTACCCCAGTTCTGGTTCATCAGTAACTTTTTACAAGAGGAGAGACAGCTGCCTCAGCCTTTTTGATGAAAAGAATTGGGACGTTTCTATTTTTTCTTGCGTCCAAGCCTACTGAAAAACAAACTCTAACCATTTACTTAAAAAAAATGAACCGTCTCCTTTTTCTTTCAGGAAAAATCTTTACAATTCCATGACAACTGAGTAGCCATAGATGATAAAATGAATACATGCATTCTCTTCCTTCCAGCAGATTGAAGAGAAGTCTGCGCAAACAGGTCATCCTTTTCGGCATATCTGTCCTTTTGCCCGCCCTCGTTCTTTTCGTTTTTATCGTCCGTTTGAACAAGCAGGATAATGAGCTGAGAAAAAAGAGAGCGGTTGAGGCTCAGCAGCAGAAGGCCGAAGAGATAGGAAGGCACCTAGCAGAAAGACTGGAGAAAACGGAAAGGATTATTCTGCAGGAATTGGCTTCGGATTCCGGCAATAGCCAAAACGTCTATCGAATGCATCCTGAATTGGTCTTTATAGGAAGCATTATCAATGAAAAACTTCTGATGCCTTGGGAGGAATCCAAAGAAAAGAAACTGACCTCAGAAGGCAGCCGCTCCGAACACCTCTTAATTCAGGCCCAGCAGGCTGAGTTTGAAAAGAACGATCTGCGGCTTGCCCTATCGATATTAAAAAGAGCTCAATCTTTAACGGATTCCTCTTTCCAAAGGTGTTTTATACAGGTTCAGCAAGGAAGGGTTCTCTTAAAATTGGGCGATGAGGAAGGGGCCCGTCGTGTTTATCGTGAGATTCTCGATCAGCCGGGTGATCTTGCTGATGAGTATGGCATCCCTTTTTTCCTTTATGCCGCTGATCGTCTTTCGGAATTGGACCCAGAGTTCGAGCCCATCCTGTACCGGCTGGAAGGTTTGATGGAAGAAATCCGCTGGCTTCCCTCCAGTGCGTTTTATTTTATCCGGGACATTGCCGTGAAGATTCAAGAGCGGTCACAGGATTCAGCTCTTTTGGAGAGAATAGAGAACCTGGGACAAACAGTGGAGAGTTCCCTTTTAGATCTTGAAAGACTAGAGTCGCTTAAAGGTTTTGTATCGAGCTGGAGGCTGCGTCATCGTTCCCTTAATAGGTCCGAAGATTCAAAGACCTGGAGATCCCACGGAGATATTCCCTGGATCGTCGGCCTTAGTGAGTTGAACGAAGGCCAACCGCAGGTCCTCCTCTCCTTCCATGGGCCTCGTATCTTAAGCACGGTGATCGAGGAGACTGGTTTGGCTGTGACTTTTCCAGGTTCTTGTCGGATAGCTATAAGCCCTACCGGAGAGGGCATTTCTCCAGGTGGATCTTTCGAGGGATTCCAGCTCCACTTCGATGAAACCGATGTTTCTGCCTGGTCCAAGTCTTCTCTCCCTTTTCCCATCCTGTACTGGTCGATCCTTATTCTTGTCATCGGATTTACCGCTTTCGGAGGTTATCTGCTCTGGCGGGATATCGGCCGGGAATTGGCGATCGCGGAAATGAGATCGCAGTTTACAGCCACTGTTTCCCACGAACTCAAAACCCCGCTGACTTCCATACGCATGTTTGCCGAAGCCTTGACTATGGGAGTGCATAAGCAACCTGAGGCCCAAAAGGAATATCTGCAAACGATCATCAGCGAGAGCGAACGCCTGAGCCGGCTGCTCAACAATGTCCTCGATTTCTCCAAAATCGAACAGGGAACCAGGACTTACCGATTAGAGCCTACATCACTCGAAGAAGTCATCCATGCGGCAGAAAAAGCTATGGCCTTTCCGATGAATCAAAAGGGATTTAGTCTCCAGGTTGAGGTCGAGGAAGGAATCCCCGAGATCCGAGCCGACAGAGATGCCCTCGAACAGGCCGTCCTCAACCTCCTTCACAACGCCATGAAGTATTCGGGAGATAGCCGGAAAATCCGACTTAAGCTTCACAGAAATGGAGATACGGCCTCCATCGATGTCATCGACCACGGCATCGGCATATCGGAGGAGAACAAAGGTCGAATTTTCTGCAAATTCTTCAGAATTCCAGGGATCGAAAACCAAACCATTCCTGGCACGGGATTGGGTCTGACCATTGTTTTCCACATCGCAGAATCACACGGAGGCAGGGTAGAAGTTTCCAGCCAGCCCGGAGCAGGAAGCACCTTTTCTATTGTTCTTCCCCTGGAGGCCAGATGAAACAGATTTTGATCATCGAAGACGACATTTCCATCCTGAAAGGGCTGAAAGATGTGCTGACCTTCAAATCCTATGAGGTTCTCGTGGCAACAGATGGAGAATCGGGATATGAAATGGCTGTTGAGAAAAACCCAGATCTCATCATCCTAGACATCATGCTTCCCAAAATGGATGGTTTCACTCTCTGCAAAAAGCTAAGGGACGCAGGAAATATGACTCCTGTTTTGATGCTGACCGCCAGGGGAGAAGAGCCGGATAAGGTGCAGGGACTGGACATTGGTGCGGATGACTATGTGACCAAGCCCTTCTCTCTGCCGGAGCTCCTTGCCCGGGTCAGGGCCCTGCTCAGACGAAGCCCGGGAGAGGAAAAAGAGAAAACCCCTCCGGATTCGCTCAGATTGGGGAATGTTTTTCTGGATTTTAGGAAATACGAGGCCTCGAAGGAGGGATTGCCCTTGAGTCTTACTCCCAAAGAGTTCGGCGTTTTAAGGTGTCTTGCCTCCCGAGCGGGTGATGTGGTCACCCGGGATGAGCTCCTGGATGAAGTCTGGGGATATGAAAAGTTTCCTACTACCCGCACGGTGGATAATCATTTGGCCCAGATCCGTTCCAAGATAGAGGAGAATCCCTCTGATCCTCGATATCTGATCACCGTCCATGGAGTCGGATACAAACTGGTTTGGGATGAAGAAAAAACATGATGTTGGGATCTTTACAAAATAATTACAAATTTCTTACATGGCCATGACAACCCAGAGATTTAAAAAGCTTATCTTCGGAGTGAAACAAAATCCGAGGAGGCAAACGATGAGAAAAATAACATCTTGGTTCGGCGCGATAGGGATTCTTGTTTTTGCGGTTTTATTGGGAGCGTTCTCTCAATCAGGAGAGGACCTGTTTCAGAAAGCGCTCCGGCTGGAAAGGAACGAAGGGAAACTCATTGAAGCCATCGAGCTTTACAACAGGGTGGTGGCTGAAGAGGGAAACAAGGAAATCGCTGCCCAGGCCCAACTGAGAATCGGCCTGTGCCATGAAAAGCTTGGAGAAAAAAACACAAAACAGGCGCAGGAGGCATTCCAGAAAGTCCTCGACAATTTTCCTGGACAGATGAATGTTGTCAAAGTAGCAAAAGAAAAATTGTCAATCCTTCTGAGTGCCAAAAAAACCGCTCAAAAAGGAGCCGAAGAATTAAGCATCCGAAAGGTTATGTCACTAAGTATTCTGGGGGGGGCGTCTCCAGACGGGCGCCTGCTCTCCTATGTGGACTGGGAGACCGGTAATGGTGAACTTGCCACAATGGAGATAGCTACCGGAAAAAAAAGGCGCCTCACGCATAAGGACTCTGAGGATGATCCTTGGCATATGGTCAGTCGTTCCATATTCTCTCCTGATGGAAAGAAACTCGCATTCACCCGATGGAAAGCCGATGATACGTTTGACTTCCGCATTATCAATGCGGATGGATCAGGACAGAGAGTTCTCTTAGACCATGAAGAAATATACTCTTTCCTGCCGAATGATTGGACAAAGGATGGGAAATATATTCTAGGGGTACTCCAAGAAATTGATAAAAAGAAAAATATCGCTTATGTATCTTCTGTTGATGGGAGTCTTCAAATCATTAAGGAGCTTGATAAAAGTTCCCCAGGAATATTGAGCATTTCTCCAGATGGACACTGGATCGCTTATGATTTTCCTCAGGATGAAAAATCAGATAGGCGGAATATCTTCCTTTTATCACAGGACGGAAGCCGCGAGATTCCTCTGTTAAAACACCCTTCCGATGACCGCTTGCTTGGCTGGGCCCCTGGAGGCGACTGGATTCTTTTTTCCAGCGATCGATCAGGAATCTGGGATGCTTGGATTATTCCTGTCAGTGAAGGAAAAACAAAAGGCGATCCCATTTTGGTCAAACAGGACTTTGGCCAGATGAAAGGAATAGGATTGCAGCCAATGGGATTTACTCAGGATGGTTCTTTTTACTTCGGCGATCTGGTGTGGCTGGAGAATATCTATCTGGCAGAAGTCGATATAGAAAAGATCGAAGTCTTGAAGCCACCTGAAAAAATGGCTCAACGGTTCGAAGGTTCCAATTGTGACCCGGTCTGGTCTCCTGATGGCCGGTCTCTGGCTTATCTTTCCAGACGGGAGCGTCATGGTCTGGAATCTAGCGCTATCTGTATCATGAAAATAGATTCAGGAGAGGAAATTGAGCTCTTGCCAAAGCTTAGAAATCTTGGGGGATTGAGATGGCTGCCTGATGGAAAATCCTTTATTGTTTTGGGAACGGATGAGAACGACGAGACCGGACTTTTCAGAATGGATGCCAGAACTGGTGAAATAGCTTTGGTAGTGACAGGAGATTCTGGATATCACGCTCTGAGATGTTCTCCTGACGGAAAAAAAGTCTTTTATGAAGCAGATGTTTGGAGGGAAAAGACTTTTCGTATCCTGATGTTTGACCTAGATACCCAACAAAAAAAGGAGGTTTACAGGAGCGAAGGGCAGATCCTTCGTATGGACATTTCTCCGGATGGAGAACAGCTGGTATTTTATGAGGGGATGGACAACACTATAAAGCTCATCTCCGTCGAGGGAGGACAACCAAAGAAGCTTTTGAAGATAGAAGACGGTGGTATCAATGGCGTGGCTTGGTCTCCAGGCGGGAAATATATATTGTTGTCTAAGATAATAAAAGGGGGCAAGACCGGAAAATGCGAACTGTGGCGGATTACGAGTGAAGGAGGAGAGCCCGAAAAGTTTGATCTTACAGGAGACGGCCTGATAGACTTGAATATCCATCCCGGAGGATCTCGTATTGCATTTACCCTGTGGCATGTAGATGAGGAAGTCTGGGTCATGGAGAACTTCCTGCCCAGAAACGAAAATAATAAATAGGGCATCAAAAAGCAGTAAAATCCACCTAAAATCAACCTGTTCTCAACACATATGGTATGGATTTGTACTATAATGTTAGCCGAGGATGGGTTTTAGACTGAACTGGCAGCGAAGATCCACTGTTATTCTGGCCGGAGTCACTCTGGTTATTGGCTTTATATTGATCATGTTGGCTATCCGGGAGGCCGAGCGGGAAAAGCTGGCCAGGGAAACAGATTTAGCAAAAGAAAAGCAGAGATACGCCACTTTGTTTAGGGATGAGATCGACTCTCTTTTTTCAGGCATTGAAAAAGAAATAGCTACATCCATAGCCAATTCAGAAAAACAGCAAAATGTACAAAATCTGCCGGATGTCTGCCGCCAGATTGCCGCCAACCAAAACCTCATTGACGACGTTTTTCTAGCCGGTGCGAAAGGTGAATTGATATTTCCCCTCAAAGATCCTTTGTTCCTCGCATCGGAGAGGAGGCGACTTGCCGCTAAAAATCTAGGGAAAATCGAGGGTATCAGTCTTTTTAGGGCAGCGGAATCGGCCGAGCTCGCAGCCCAAAATCTGCCTCTGGCCATCGAGTCCTACAAGAATTTGCTCGATTCCGTACCGGATGATTCTTCCAGGGCCCTGGTTTTAAACCGTCTTGCCAGAACCTACCTGAAATCGGGAAATTTGAACCAAGCCCTGAATATATACAATACGATCCTCGATAAACATGCCCATGAACTGAGCTCGGAAGGTATTCCCCTAGGGGTCATCTCCTTTTTCCAGATAGGGACTATCACCTTGAAGACCGAGCCGGAGAGGGCCGGGCAGACCATTCTGGAATTCTACTCTCACCTGATCAGCTCTGAATGGCCTTTGGATAAAGGCCAGTTTCAATTTTACCGAAATGTCATTCGAGAAATGGAGGAAACCTGGAGATCCGAAGGCGGCGCTGCCGAAGAGAACGACAATTTCCGGAACCGCTGGGAGGAGCTCGAAAAACAAGCGGATGCCAAGCTCGAAATTTTGACTGCGGGGGAAGACTTTATCGATAAGATCGTTCCCCTCGTTCAAGCCAGAGTATTCGAATTCGACAGAAATGACTCAGGATTTTCTCGCTTCTCCAAAATCATCGGAAATACCCTGTTCCTCATATCTGCCACGACTGTTCAACAGGATATTGTCCTGGGAATCCGTATCGATGAAAACGTTCTGGTTCAAGATCGACTACCCATGATACAGGAGAGAATTCCGGTCCCTGAGGATTGGATCGTTCGGATCGTCGATCTCGCCGGCCGAGTTATCTTTGGAGAGGAAGAACCGGCATCTATGAAAGCTGATCTTGATTCAGCTTTCATCCTGGGATTCGCTCGAGATTTTCCACCCTGGCAGATCCGCATTTTCCAGCAGTCCCCTCATTCCCTCGAGAAGCAGTACAATATGAAGCGCAATATCTATATCCTGATCGTGGCAGTGGTGATGGCAGTTTTATTCTTGGGTGGTTTTATGGCCATCAGGAGCACAGCAAAGGTGGTGGAGCTGGCCAGGTTGAAATCGGAGTTCGTCGCCACAGTCTCCCATGAGTTCAGGACTCCTCTGATGTCTATCCGGTATCTATCCGAAATGCTCGACGGGGGGCGCGTGAAAGGGGAGGACAAGAAAAAGCTTTATTACAGCAAGATCAACAAGGAAAGCGAGCGCTTGAGCCGGCTCATCGAGAATATGCTCGATTTTTCGAAAATCGAAGCCGGGATGAAGGAGTACAAGTTTGAAGATTTGTCTATCGAAGAGATGACTGAGGAAGTTTTGACCAGGTTCAAGGAATACATGACCGATAAAAAAATGACCTTGGAATGTGAGATTCAGGGTGCCCTGCCTGTCATTCACGCGGACAGAGAAGCGATCTCCAGGGCGCTGTTCAACCTGCTCGACAACGCTGTGAAATATTCGGGAAAGAATCCTGTGATTCATTTGAGAGCCTTCCGAGACGGAGAGGCTGTGTTTCTGGAAGTCCAGGACGCAGGTGCCGGAATCAGCAAGGACGACCAGAAAAAAGTGTTCGAGAAATTTTACCGTTCCTCCCACTCCGCCCCTAAAAGTGTCGAAGGAAGTGGCATCGGCCTTACCCTGGTCGACCACATCGTCAAAGCCCACGGCGGTCAGGTGATGTTGGAGAGCGATTTGGGTCAGGGGACCACGGTGACAATCAAGCTTCCGGTTTTGCCGAAAGGACAAAAAGATGACTAACAAGATGGCTAAAATATTGATCGTCGAAGACGACGAGACCATCCTTATGGGTTTGAAAGATGACCTGGAGTTCGAGGGATACGAAGTCGCTGTGGCTGATAATGGGAGGAGTGGATACATGATGGCTAAAAGTGGAGATTTTCAACTGATCATTCTCGATATCCTGCTTCCGGAGCTCAACGGCTTTGAAATCTGCAAAAAGCTAAGAGAGGAAGATGTGAATACCCCCATTTTGATGCTCACCGCGGCCAGAACAGAGGAGATAGACAAGATCATGGGATTGGAGCTGGGAGCCGATGACTACGTCACAAAACCTGTGGGTTCGCGGGAGATGGTGGCCCGGGTGAAGGCCATCCTGAGACGGGCAGGGGAAGAGAGGAAGGCCGGGGGTATCTTCACATTCGGAGAGGTGTCGGTCGATTTCAGACGCCATGAGGTCCTCAGATCCGGAGAAGTTGTCCATCTCACCGCTCTGGAATTCAAGCTGCTGGAGTTCTTTATTAAAAGAAAAGGGGAGGTGGTGAGCCGGAATGATCTTCTCGATGAGGCCTGGGGAGACGCCATCATCTCTCCGCGGACGCTCGATTCTCACATCGTCCATCTGAGGAAGAAGATTGAACCAGATCCCTCCCAGCCTCGGCACCTCGTCAGTATCAGGGGAGTCGGGTACAGATTCGAATGTTGAGAAAGGCTCCACGGAAAATCCATGCAATATCCGATCAATCGTAACCACAAAGCGAAAAAAAAGCATTATTATCCTCCTGTAAATAAAATTAAGGGAGGAATTCGATGAAAAAAATCAAAATTTCAAGGAGTTTCTTGGGAGTCCTTTTACTGGCGGTTTCGCTTGGCTTGATTCTTGCGGCAAGTGCGCAGCAGTCCGCCGAGGAAATGTATGAAGCGGCCATTTTTAAAAAAGATGCTGATGGCGACATGGCAGGCGCCATTAAGATTTTCCGCGAAATCGTGGAGCGGTTTCCAGACAACCTGGCAATCGCTGCCAAAGCGCAGCTCCAGATAGGGATCTGTTACGAAAAATTGGGACAAAAAAACATAAAGCAGGCACAGGAAGCTTTCCAGAAGGTGATCGATAAATATCCCGCTCAATCTGATGAAGTCAAGATCGCCAGAGAAAAATTATCTGCTATCCTAAAACCCAGACAAGCGACTGATATGAAAGTTCAGGGGTTTCAAATGAATCCCATATGGTCTGATCAAAAAATGAAAAATCTTCCCGGGAAAGGGGACGGGATCGATAACCCCCGGCCTTCGCCTGACGGTAAGTACATTGCTTTTATTGATTGGAACTCGGGTTTCGGAAATCTCTATGTTCAAGAAACGACTTCAGGAAAGATCGAATGTCTGACAGAACCCAGGCCTCCAAAAGAAAGCAAGGCCAATGTTTATGATTCAAGATGGTCTCGGGACAGCCATCTTCTGGCCTACATCTGGGAAAATGATGAGGAGAATTATGTTGATCTGTGCGTTGTCGGATTGGCAGAACCCAAACCGCGTACGCTCTACCGGGGCAGCTACGCAGAAGGTTGGATGTCACCTTTGGATTGGTCGCCGGATGGAAAAAACATTTTTGCCTTGATGGAGAAGGATGTCTTTCATTTCGCGCTCGTCCCTGTGAATGGGGGCGGCCATCACATCATCAAAACATTTGGGCCTGGAGACAATCCAGGGGGAGGACTTTTTTCTCCAGACGGACGCTATATCGCCTATGACTCACAACAGGATAAAGAATCGATTAGTCATGATATCTGTATTTTGGCTCTCGACAGCGGAAAGGAAACGGCTGCAGCTTCCCACCCCTCGCATGACTATCTTCTGGGCTGGGCACCAGACGGAAGCAGACTGGTGTTCGCCAGCGACCGGACAGGCACCGTGGATTGTTGGACCATACCCGTTCACAATGGCGGGCCTGCGGGAAAACCCTCTCTGGCGATAAGAAACATCGGCTTTATCGGTCCCTTGGGAATGACACGGGAGGGAACTCTGTACTTCGATAGGAATCCCGGTGGAACCGCAATGAATATTTATACGGCGGCCTTTGATCCGGATTCAGGTAAGCCCGAATCTCCACCTGAGATCCTTCCCCTGCCTTTCGAAGGAAGAAATATTTTTCCCGACTGGTCGCCCGACGGCTCGACTCTTGCTTATATTTCCCTGAGGATGCCCCCTGGAAGGAGAATTCTCTGCCTTTATTCCACTGGTACAGGAAAGGTTCGAGAGATGCCATTCCGCCAGATGCTCAGTGATCCCAAATGGTCAGGTGACGGACGGTTTCTATTTGTTATGTCCAGAGATTCCAGTCGTATATTTCGAATCGATACGGAGACCTCAGACATTCAAACGCTCGTTGAAGGAGACGTCTATTCACCGGACATCTCTCCGGATATGAATTTTCTCTACTATTGCAGTCAGGATGAAAAGACCAAAGAGTACTTCCTCATGAGGAGGGACCTTAAAACTGGTCGCGACCAGGAAATCTACCGCAATCCTTGGGTCATATCCGACTTTGAGCTCTCGCCCGACGGCCGCAGGGTCGGCGTGATGCTTTCAGAAAATCCATATGTGCCGCCCTTTGGTGAACGTAGCAAAAATATTTTGGGAGTCATTTCCTCTTCCGGCGGGGATCTCAAAACTCTTCATGAATTCGTTCACCCGGTTGGGTCGGGTTTGGTGGCCATCGACTGGTCTCCGGACGGCCGCTATATCCTGTTTTCCAAGATTAGAACCGAGGGGTCACAGGAGGTAGGGCCACTGTCCGGACCGTGGCAGTTATGGCGGGTCCCTGCCGACGGCGGACAGGCTGAGTACTTGGGGCTTGAGTGCCGAAGATTCCGCTCTCTTTCCGTCCATCCGGATGGCCATAGGGTCGCTTTTTTCAGTCACGGAACCGAAGGTCCACAGCCGCCCAGCTTCTGGCTTGTCGAAAACTTCCTCCCCAAAAAATAAGGGGCGGTTCTGTATATGCTAATCTGGAATCTTTACGAGTTTCTATAGGAGAAATTCTTAACGCAGACCAATGAATGGTCCTAGCTCATAGGCTCGGGGCAGGAGAATAATCAGCTACTTGCAGATATCGCCCCGGGTGTCTATATCGAGAATTTTGAGTGTCTCCTCCTCTTGGATATAGAGAACCCGGTGCTTCCCGGCTCTCAGCCAGTAGATGTTCTGAATGGACTGCCCTTTCATTTTGCGGATATCCCCCATGTCGGGCAGTCCCTCAATGGCCTTAATGATATTCGTTCTTACCTGCTACTCGAGTTTGGATAATTACTTTGGCGAGGGATGTGAACCGTCGGTTGAGTATTCAGCTTAGAGCTTCCTTTATCCGGTCAGGAGACATGGGCAGCGTAAAGAGCCTTTTGCCGATGGCATCGCAGACGGCGTTGGCGATGACCGCCCCCATGGAGGTGATAGCCGGTTCCCCGCATCCCTGGGGAGGCATTTCGGGATTGTCTACCAGCACTGTTTCTATTTGGGGTGTCCATGAAAACCGGGGGATCTCGTAGGTGTCGAAGTTATCATCCAGGATCCTGCCTTGAGAGAAGCGGATTTCTTCTGTGAAACAGTAGCCCAATCCCATCGTGATACAGCCTTCGATTTGCAGCCTTACACCCTCCGGATTGATCACCTCACCTGTATCCTGGGCGCAAACCACGCGTTTCACCTGAACCCGGCCGCTATTCTTGTTCACAGCGACTTCGGCTATGGTGGCCAGGTATGTGCCCAGATAATCCGTGCAGGCGAGCCCGTAGCCCTTTCCGCTTGGCGCCCGCGAAAAAGCTTTCCCGAACTTTTCGGCGGCTGCCGTCAGCACTCTTTTCATCCTCTCATCCTTTAAGTTGTGCAGCCGGAACTCCAAAGGATCCATCCCGGCCGCTTCGGCCATCACGTCGATTTGGGATTCGATGGCGAATACGTTCGTGTTGCTTCCCGGACCGCGCCATGCTCCTGTCCCGAAGGGGTGAACGCTTCCACCTCGACCCCTTCCGCCCCATCCGCCACCCATAGATAGGACCTTGAAGTGGGGGATGTCGTAGAAAGGCTGAGAGCTTCTGTCGCCGGCGAAATAATTGTTGTACTCCCAGAAGGCGATTTTATTCGAGCCATCCAATCCGGATTCGATGTCGATTATGGCCGCAGGCCGGAAGGTGTCGTAAAAAAATTCTTCTTTCCGGCTCCAGGCCACTTGGACCGGCTTTCCGGCTAGCTTGGCCAACCGGGCGGCCTCAACGATCTGGTATCCCTGATTTTTTCCGCCGAAACCGCAGCCCACAAAAGGTGTGATCACCCGGACTTTCTCCTGGGGAAAGCCCAGCACCTGCGCCACTTCTGATTGAGCCCGGAACGGGGATTGGGTAGAGGCCCAGACAGTGGCTTTGTTTCCCTCGATGTTGACCAAAGCCGTATGAGGTTCCGAGGGTGCGTGAGCAACATAATGGTTGTAATAGGTCTTGTCGAACGTTTTGGCCGATAGACGTTTTCCCTCTTCGATGTTCCCCTTCTCGGTCACCACCTCTTCTTCTTGAGCCGAATCTTTGAGATGCCGGAATATGGTTCGATTGTCCAATTTCGATTTAGAGGGTTCGAATTGGGCTTTGATCAAACCCAGAGCTTTTTCGGCCACATCGGGATGTTTATGGAGGACGGCAATCAGGTCTTCGTTCTGGATGATCTTTATCCCTTCTATATCTTTGGCAGCGGATACATCCACACTTTTGAGCGTCGCTCCATGAGCCGGAGGCCTCAATATTTTGGCGTGAAGCATTCCGGCCAAACGGATGTCTCCGGAGAATTTGGCCTCTCCGGTGACCTTCTGCCGGGCATCCATCCGGTCAGTCGGTCGGCCTGAGATGGTATGATCCCGATAGGGTTTGATAGGCGGTTTTTCTTCCAAATGGCGTTCGATCTTTTGGCCTTGGGCAAGCTGGGCATAAGTGATCTTTTTCTCCGGGTTTTGCCGATGGAAGATCACGCCTTCCTTGGAAACCAGGTTTTGTTGGTCGACTCGAAGCCTATCCGAAGCCAGTTGGATAAGAATGGCCCTCGCTTCTGCTGCAGCCTGGCGCAGGGGGGGCCCGAAATATTTCGTGCTGCGCGATCCGAAAGTCCCGCTATCATACATGCAGAGATCGGTGTCTCCCATGACCATGTCGACCTTGTCCAGGGGCACATCCAGCTCCTCGGCCAGCATCTGCGCGAGCGATGTGTGGATGCCCTGTCCCATTTCGATCTTCCCCGTGAAACAGGACACCCGGCCATCCTCGCCTATCCGGAGATAGGCATTGAAATCCTCAGGATATCCGCGGTCCCGCCTCTGCGGTAGGAGAAGCGGGTCACCGGTGGCAAAGAATATGACGATGCCGCTGCCCACAAACTTGAGGAATTCCCGGCGGTCGAGAGTGAAACGATATTCGTCCTCTTTCATGGTCTTTCTCCTCTCATCGTCCGTGCTGCGGTCTGGATGGCCTGGATGATCCGGGTATAGTTTCCGCAACGGCATAGATTTCCTTCCATGGTCTCGACGATATTCTTCATGGAAGGTTCGGGATTTTTCAAAAGCATAGCGTAGGCTCCCAGGAGCATTCCAGGCGTGCAATAGCCGCACTGAAGTGCATTGTGCTGCATAAAGGCATTTTGCAAAGGATGAAGCTTCCCGTTTTTGCCCAAACCTTCGATAGTCAAAATTTCCTTGCCCTCCGCTTCCTTGAGAGGGAATTGGCAAGACTGGACCGGCTCGTTATCGACCAGTACAGTGCAGGCCCCGCAGAATCCTTCACCGCAGCCGTATTTGGTGCCGGTCAGCTCGAGATCGGAACGCAGAACCCATAACAGCATCCGGTCCGGGGATGAAGTCATGTCGACTGTTTTCCCGTTGAGTTTGAATCGAAAAATTTTTTCCATTTGTATTCCCTATATTGAAAGTAATTTTTAGCTTATCTTAAGTTAACACAGACCATTTTCCCTGTCAAAAGAATCAATTCCTGCGAGTTGTCGCCACTAAATCTTCACCGAATCATTACATTTCCTAAACACAAGTCGTATGGAAAAATCATATATTTTCATCAGGTATGATTGAGGGATGGATATCGGTCGGCCCATGGTACGTGAAACTTTTACAATTTCTTTACAATATCATGACGTTTCGGAGGAAAATAGAACATAATTTATCAAATATCCGCTGGAAAGAAGTCACATCAGAGCCGGTTAACCAAAACACAATAGAATCGCAACTTTAACTCAACCTTCCATCTTTCAATACATATAAAATTGTTTTTGTGATTTTCCATCTTGAAAAAAGTCCCGTCCTATATTTAAAGAATTTCCAGGATTTCCAAAAATTTCTATCCTCTTGTATCTCTCGTTTCTCGCGAGATCATTCCCTGCTCTGTTTGACTTCGGGATTTGCCTGTATTACATTTCATTATAAGGAAGGGGAAGATATTGATGATCCCCAATGGCTCATGATTTTTACGTAATACCAAGAGCACACAAAATGAAAACGAAACTGGACTGGCAGAAAAGAGCGCTGATTTTATTCGCCGCCCTAATACTGATTCTCAGCGTCATCCTCACCATATTCGCCATTCGGGAAGCTGAAAGAGAAAAAATCCTAAGGCAGAGAGAAATAAACCAAGAGCAGCAGAGAACGGCAGACGCGATCGTCGATCAGGTTAGAGAAAATATCTCGGAGGCAGAAAAGCGGATACTCAGGCTGCTTGGCCAATCACAAGATCGGTTTAGTGAAGACACGCTGAGCGAAACCGCTGGCAGGATAGATGAGAATGAACCTTTGGTCTCCGACGTCTTTTATATCGTGGATGATGGACAAATCTACTTTCCTCTTTTCAAACCACTTTACATCCTCTCTGAAAAATCAGAATACTTGGGGGAAATCCCGACTGAAATCGAGAAAGATCCACTTTTAAAAGCCGCGGAGGCTGAGGAATTCAAAAGGAGAAATTATTCTCAGGCCATCAGAAATTATAGACAATTGCTGACTTCGACTTCCGATAGAACCGCTGGCGCACTGCTCCTGAACCGGATGGCGCGGTGTTATTTGAACTCGGGGGATCCACTCAGGGCTGTCGATACATATAAAAAGATTGTAAACGGCTATGAAAAGGAGGTCGGTTCCGACGGAATTCCCTTTGCCTTGATGGCTCTTTTCCAAATGGGGTCGATATATGACCGTATGGATAGGAAGCCAGAAAGTGCGGAAGCCTTCCTAGAACTTTATGATGGTCTATTGGAAGCTGAATGGTCTTTGAGCCGGTCCCAGTTCGATTTCTACATGAGGAAGGTCAAAGCGGAGCTGTCCGGAGTGAGTGCGGAAATAGATGATGAGGAGACCAAAAAGGCCCTCGCTGAAAAACAGGCGGTCCTACGACAGCTGGAAAAGGAAAAATTGAAAAGGATGGCCACAATTGAAGATCTCCACCAAAGGGTTCTTCCAGTATTGATGACAAGAAAAAAAACTGCTCCCGTAATTCCTGAGATGTTTTCTCATTTTTCTGACACAAGCGGAGAAAATACGCATCTTGTCTCTTATGTTATGGATGAAGCAAATTCGATTATAGGATTCACTATTGATGAGAACTATTTGAAAAATGAACTTCTTGCCTCAATAGAGGAAAAGGATACATCCAGAGATGGCTGCTCCGTTGAAGTCGTTGATAATAAACACAATTTGGTGCTAGGCAAGGATATTTCTCGAGCGGAGAACAACGGGCCTCCGCTGCGTTATTCGAAGGATTTTGAAGAAAATTTTCCTCCCTGGACAGTTAGGATTTACCAGACCGCTCCCAATGCGGCTCAGCGAGAATTCAATATGCGGCGCAATATCTATATTTCCCTGGTTGCGGTTGTCATCGCGGCCCTTCTTTTCGGCGGCTTGTTGGCGATCAGAAGCACGGCCAAGGAATTGAAACTGGCCAGGTTGAAATCCGAGTTTGTCTCCACCGTTTCCCATGAGTTCAGGACGCCGCTGACCTCCATCCGATATTTGGCCGACCTGCTCCAGAGGGGGCGTGTGGGAAAAGAGAAAAGGAAGCAACAGTATTACGAGACTATCACGCAAGAGAGCGAGCGGCTCAGCCGCTTTATCGAGAACATCCTTGATTTCTCGAAGATCGAAGCCGGAGTGAAGGAATATAAGTTTGCCGAGGTGGATGCGGTCGAGATGTGCCGGGATATCGTCTCCAGATTTCAGCAGCAGGTGGATCCTCAGGAGTTCATCATAGAAAGTGAAGTCCGATCGGAATTGCCCCAAATTTTTGCGGATAGGGAGGCCCTTTCCAGGGCAATTTTCAACTTACTCGATAATGCCGTGAAGTATTCTGGTGACAGCCGGAAGATTTCTGTACGGGCATGGCCGGATGAGTCGAATGTATTTATAGAAGTGGAAGATGAAGGAGTCGGTATCGGGAAAGAAGAGCAGCAAAGGGTTTTCGATAAATTCTACCGGTCGGAAACTATCCACGAGAGCAGTGTCAAGGGAAGCGGGATCGGCCTGACCATCGTGGACCATATCGTCAAAGCTCATGGGGGAGAAGTGTTCCTGGAAAGCGTATTAGGAAAAGGCACCAAAGTAAGGCTCCGTCTTCCCAGAGATAAAGAAATAAAGGTGGATGAAAATGGATAGAATATTGATCATCGAGGACGACAAAGCCATCCTCATGGGATTAAAAGATGATCTGGAATACGAGGGATACAAGGTCGCAATAGCCTTGAACGGGAAAGAGGGGCTTAAAATGGCCATGGAAGGGAAATTCCAGATGATTATCCTGGATATCCTGCTTCCCTGTTTGAACGGTTTCGAGGTGTGTAAGAAATTGAGGGAAGCAGGCGTCGGCACGCCTATTTTGATGCTGACGGCCGCCAAGACCGAGGAGATGGACAAGGTGACCGGGCTGGAACTGGGGGCAGACGATTATGTCACCAAGCCCATAGGGTCGCGGGAGATGGTGGCAAGAGTGAAAGCAATTTTGAGGAGAGTCAATCACAAGGGGGAAACCGCAGATTTTCATGAATTCGGTGATATCACTGTTCATTTCAAAAGCCGGGAAGTTCAGAAGGCCGGGAAAAGAGTCCATCTGACCGCTTTGGAGTTCGATCTCCTCACGTTTTTTATTGAGCATAAAGGAGAAGTGGTGACCAGAGATGCCATGCTGGATGAGGCGTGGGGGGATGCCATCGTCTCCCCCCGGACTATCGATCCTCACATCGTCCATTTGAGGCAAAAATTAGAAGATAATCCGGCCAACCCGAAGCATATCGTCAGCATCAGAGGGGTAGGGTATAAATTCAATGGATGAAATTTTCACAACAAAAGCGCATCTCAATCGCAACAGAAGCTTAACCACGGGCTTTATGAGTTTTGATACGATTCCCTATGAAATGAAATTTTATAGGGAGGTCGAATAATGAGACAACAAAAAATTTATTTCTTGGCTTCTGCGGTCTTTTTGACTGCGATGGTATTGGTCTCTTTTCAGCATGCGTTCACCCAGGAATCAGCCGAGGATCTCTACCAAGCCGCCCTGTTCAAAAAGAACGCAGACGGAGATTTGAAGGGAGCGATCGCACTCTTCAACAAGATATTAAAGGAGTTTCCTGACGACAGAAAGATCTGTGCGCAAGCCCATCTTCAACTGGGCATGTGTTACGAGAAATTGGGAATGGAACAGGCCCAAAGGTCTTACAAGCAGGTGATCGAGGGGTATCCGGAACAAACTGATGCGGTCAGAGCCGCAAGAGAAAAATTATCGACTCTTTTGAGTGCCAAGAAAGCCGCTGAGAAAGTCGAGGAGGGATTCCAAATCCGTTTAGTTGAACAAGGCTTAGATAGCTCTGGCGAGATTTCGCCGGATGACAAATATCTGTGCTGTGTGGACTGGGAGACTTCGAATTTGGCTGTTAGGGACATGGCATCCGGAGAATTGCTACGCCTCACAAGTCATAAGCGCTCCGCGTCCGATTCTCCTGACTTCTATGAAGCTCCGTTTGGCTGCGTATGGGCACCGGACCAAAAACGGATCGCTTACACTTGGTATGGTCTTAAACCCCTAATCTGTGAGCTCCGCATAATTGGAATCGATGACAAAAAGCCACGCATTCTCTACCATGGGAATTATTATAATGATTGGGTGATGCCCCACGATTGGTCGCCTGATGGTAAACACATTCTGACCGGATTCCTGGGTGAGAAAGGCTGGAAATTAGGATTGCTCTCTGTTGAAGATTCGTCTATCCGTCACTTAAAAACCATCCCGTTAGTGGAATCTCACGCACGTTATGCTCAGTTTTCGCCTGATGGCCGGTATGTTGTGTACAATCATCCTCAAGAGATAGACTCGGGAAAAAGCGACATCTCCCTTCTTTCAATAGAAGACAAACAGGAAATCCCACTCGTCCAGCATCCTGCTGATGACAGATTGATGGGTTGCTCTCCGGACGGGAACGGGGTTCTATTTTTAAGCGACCGAACGGGCACCTGGGATGCCTGGATCATGCCTGTCTCTAAAGGAAAGCCGCAGGGGGATCCTCAGCTCATAAGAAGAGAAATAGGATTGATTCATCCTATGGGAATTTCCCGCACAGGTTCTTTTTACTACAGCACTCCTGGATTCAGGACCGATATTTTTTATGCTTCAATCGACCCAATATCAGGGGCAGTCATAGAGCCAGCCAAGAAATATCCTCTCTCTTATGAAGGACACAACCATCGCCCCGATTTATCGCCCGATGGAAAAAATCTCGTTTATGTCTCTGATCGAGGTCAAAGAGCTCTCTGTATTTATTCTTTGGAGACGGGTGAGGAGCGTAAAATCTCGCTTAAAGGAAAATTTAGTGGCTTTGGGCGTTCTCGATGGGCTCCTGATGGGAGGTCTATTCTTATAGAAGGGAATGAAAAAGAAAGAGGTCGTGGTTGGTATAAAGTGGATTTACAAACTGGCGATACTACTCTTATAATCCCTCATGGTTCGTGGTCGCTGGCAGCAGCTCCCGATGGAAAGACAGTTTATTACGACAAGTTAACATCGAAAAAGTTTTCCCAGATCATGAAAAGAGATATTGAAACGGGAGAAGAGCAGGAATTGTATCGCATTCCGCCCTATGATAATACGACTCTTGCTCTTTCACCTGACGGGAAGCGCTTGGCCTTGATGATGAGGGAAAATGAAACGACAAGAGGACTTAAAGTCTTACCTGCTGCAGGGGGGGAGCCGACTGCATTACACAGCTTTGAAAAAGACCGCCAGGTTAAGTATATAGGTATTACCTGGTCTCCTGACGGCCGTTATATCTACTTCTCCAAACAGAAACCCAACAGCGGTGGAATTTGGGAGCTGTGGCGGATACCCTCTGAAGGTGGTGAAGCTAAGAATCTTGGGTTAGCCATGCACAGTATCATGCAGCCGAACATTCATCCCGATGGCAGCCGGATTACCTTTGCTTCACTGACTATGCACGAAAAGGTGGGTGCCGTCTGGGTCATGGAAAATTTCCTGCAAAAAAAAAAATAGAACTATCCTCTTTTCTGCTCCATGTTCGCTTTTTTTGACGTGGATTTGTGGCTGTGGTATATGTGTGGTTGAGAATGGGTGAGAGAGGAGGGTGCCCATGCTGGTAAAAAAGGGCCAGAAAATTAAATCATCGGAGATCACTCCCAAGAAGCTCTACATGAACCGCCGCGAGTTCATCGCAGGGTCGGCTGCGGTTGCAGGGATAGGGCTAATCAAGCCCGTCGCGCTATTTTCATCTCAGGAACAGCAGGAAAAGAAGCTGAGGATCGAAAAAACAGGAGAATACACGGTCCCTGAGAAGCTGACTTCATATGAAGATGCCACAGGTTACACCAATTATTATGAATTTTCCACGAGCAAGTTTGGGCCGACAAAACTGGCGAAAGATTTCAAGACCCGTCCCTGGACCGTTTCCATCGAAGGAGAGGTGAAAGAGCCTCTGAAATTCGGTGTCGATGAAATTATCGACATGTTTCCTTTAGAAGAACGCGTTTACCGCTGGCGCTGTGTGGAAGCCTGGAGAATGATTATTCCTTGGATAGGATATCCTCTTGCCGGGCTCATCAAAAAATGCAATCCTACCTCTAAGGCCAATTTCATAGAGTACACGACCGTCATGGATAAAGAACAAATGCCCGGCTTGAAAAAGAATGTACTGGATTGGCCTTATACGGAAGGCCTTCGGATGGACGAGGCCATGCATCCTCTGACTTTCCTTGGCGTCGGAATGTATGGGGACTTCCTGCCCAACCAGAACGGGGCGCCCTTGCGGATGGTCATCCCCTGGAAGTACGGATTCAAGAGCGGTAAGTCTATTGTGAGAATTCGGTTTTTAGAAAAGATGCCCAAAACCTCCTGGAATAGAAAAAGACCGGAGGAATATGGTTTCTATGCCAACGTCAATCCTAGCGTGGACCACCCAAGATGGACCCAAGCGACCGAACGCCGGATCGGCGAAGAAGGACGCCGCAAAACCCTGATGTTCAACGGTTATGGCGATGAAGTCGGTTCCCTTTACTCCGGCATGGACCTTAAAAAGTACTACTGATTTATTCTCTCGCAATTTTTGCTCGATATCTTATTTCATCCTAGACATCTTTTTTTCTTTGGCATAGATTGGGGGAGGGAGAACCGGTGAAATTCTGCAACCTCAAGGAGACTGGTACGTTTAAGTGAGTGATAGATGAAGATTCAACGAACGGATGAAGAATTGATGCTGAGCTACAAGGACGGAGATAAAGATGCCTTTGAGGTTCTTTACCAGAGATATGAAAAGCCTGTCCTGAATCTCGTTTATCGGATGGTGATGGATGCCTCTGAAGCAGAGAGCTTGTGCCAGGAAACATTCTACAGAGTCGTAAAGGCCCGAAAGAAATACAAAGCAACCGCACAGTTCAAAACATGGCTCTTTCAGATTGCCCTTAATCTAAGCCGTGACAGATTGCGAAGAATGAAACACCGGTCACATCTCTCCCTGAACGCTCCGATTCAGTCACAAAACGAGGCGGGAATCGAGCTTCTGGACTGCCTCTCCGATCCTACCCCAAGTGCTGCTGAGAAACTCGAATCAGGACAACTGGAATCTTTGGTCAAAGCAGCCATCGCTTCTTTACCCGAGGAAGAACACCTAGTGGTCGTCATGAAAGAATATCAGGGGATGCCGTACTCTGAGATAGCCGAAGTCATGAACTGCCCGGTCAGCACCCTGAAATCCCACAATCACAGGGCTCATCAAAAATTGAAAAAAATTCTATCCAGATATTTAGGGGATTGAACCATGAAATGTGAAGATATCCAGAAAGAATTAAAGGCTTTTCTCGACGACGATATGGACGCTAGAAAAAAGTCCGAGATAAAGCAACACCTTGACCGCTGCTCGAATTGCTCAGAGAATTTGGAGCAACTCAAAAAACTGTCGGGAGTTCTTCACGTCTGGGAAGGAATCGAACCCTCTGTTCATTCTTATGAGAAGCTGAAAGCAAGGGTCGAATCCAAGAAATCGATCTGGGAAAGGGTTTTCACCTATTCCTTTGTAAAAAAGGCAGCGTTTCGGTTCGCAGAAATTGCAGCGGTTGTGGTTTTGACGCTGATCATCAGCCACTCGCTGCAAAAGCCGGCACCGGTCACCGGGAGCGATACGGACACGATCAATCTCTATCTGACAGAACACAGGGGGGCCGTGCTGAATACCGTATCCGAGGAGCTTGCGCCCCAGACAGAAACCCGGATATCTGTACCTCCAGAGGACTTCTTGTACTACGAACACATAGAGGGTTTCCCTCGATACATAAGGCCCGGCGTGATCCTTAGAGGGCCATCCGAATACCAAAGGGAAATTCCAAAGCCTGATTCTCCTTCCATTTCAAAGGGAGAGATCCTCGATCTCCCTCAGGCGCGGAAAGCGGTGGATTTCGTACCCGTGGCCCCAATTAGACTTCATCCCGGTTACATTCTTGACAGCATCAGAAAAATCGAGGACTACAACAGTCTGCATCTGATTTACACCAATGGAATAAACACCTTATCGTTATTCGAACAGTCCCTCGATGGGAAGAAAGGCCTTGCTGCGCAGGACTTCAGGGAATATGCCGTATACCGCAGTATCGAGACCGATGAGTTACCAATGTCAGGATCGGATAAAGCCACCATTCTCGCCTGGAGAAATGGTTCTGTTTCTTTTGTTTTGATCGGGAATGAAGGAATGACCCGGTTGATGGACTTTGCACAGGCTATCAGCGCTGAGAGTAAAAATAGCCGCTGAATGCATGAATGATCATTGACTGCTGATCATTTGTGGATTCCGTGAGAGCGAAACTTCCGTAAAGGAGAGGACAATTATGTGCAAAAGATGTTTAATTCTGTCTATAATAAGTTTAGCTGCAGGCTTTTTTTTGTTGGCACAACCGGCCACATTTTGTTTTGGAGCCCAGAGTTTTGAGAGTCCCCTTCAAGATCTGGATAAATTAGCGAATCAGCACTTCAAAAAGGCTATAGACCTTCTCAAGCAGACCCAGTACCAGGATGCCATTGCCGAGTATGAAAAGGTTATCAGCCTGCTTCCGGACAGCGAGATCGCTCTGGATGCCTGGTATTGGATCGGACAGTCTTACTTCCAGATGGGAAAACATGATGAGGCGCTATCCATCTTTCAAAAGCTCATCCAGGAATATCCTTCGAGTGCGATCGCTCCTGTCACGCAATTGATGGTCGCTCGCGTTGAGAAAGAGAAAGAGCTCAGCAAGGTCAGAGAAAACAGAGAGTCATCTTCCGATATAAAAGTTATCACCGATCCCAAAACCGGAGTGGAATATCATAAAATCGGAGCACTCACAGGAAAAAAGGATGTGATCGACCATTCATGGGTACTTAGCCTTTCTCCCAATGGCAGGTTTTTGCTTTATGAAAATCTTGTGATCCCGCTAAATGAAGAAGAGCCCTTCAATCTTGTGGACATGGACGCTGCGCGCGGGATCTGGTCTCCCGACGGAAAAAAGGCCGCATTCTACACACCAGATGGGCCCATCTGGATCGTTCCTGTCTCTCCAGAGACGGGGCGGGCAACAGGTTCCCCAAAAAAGCTCCTCGACATTAATTTCGGATGGCAGGGACCTGTTTCTTGGTCGCCTGATTCGGAAAAAATCGTTTTCTTTGGGACAGGGGGAGAATACAAGGGTAACATTTGGACTATCTCGGTCGAGGATGGAACGCTGACACAGATCACGGATGATCCTGTGTTTGAGATGAATCCCAGATGGTCGCCAGATGGAAAAACTATCGCCTACAACAAAAGCCGTTCTGAGATATGGGCAGTCTCTCCTGATGGGGGAAACCCGCGGAAAATTATTGATATCGGTCGTGGGAGTCCTGTTGCCTGGTCACCAGACAGCAACTGGCTATTATTTTTGGCCCCTGAAATGAAGTACCGTCTCTACCGTTTCGCTGATGGGAGAGTGTTTGATATAAATCAACCCATTGGATTTCGGGCTTTTTTTTCCTGGTCGCCAGATGGAAAAAATTTACTTTTTTATCGCTCATCCTATGAATATTCTTGTGTTCTCAGGGTCGTTTCAACCTCCGGTGGCCCATCCTTCGAGCTTGGTAGAGAACTCAAGCTTTGGCCTTATGTCCACCACTGGTCTCCTGATAGCAGGATGATTATCACAAAAGGGGGCTATCCTATTGAAAAAAGATATTCGGACGATCTTGCCTTCTGGATGGTTCCTCTTGCAGGCGGTGAGGCCAGATACATAGAGCTGGATGTTCCAGGTGTGGGCAAACCTCAGCCTCATTCTCTATCGCACGACTGCAAGAAGCTTCTTTTATTTGAGAAGCAGAGTGAGGATAAAGAAGATCTTTACGTGGTGCCGGTTTCGCTCAAGGATGCGCGGCCCACCGGGAATGCAATCAAAGTTTTCGAAGGACGGGATAAAAAACCTGTTGGCTTCGGCAGGAGGGACGAATGGGCCTGGTCTCCAGATGGGAAAAAACTCGCGGTGGTTCATGGAGGAGATATCTGGGTCACATCTGCAGAAAAAGGGAATCCGGCAAATATCACACAATCCCCGGAACACGAGTCCTTCCCAGTATGGTCGCCTGATGGCAAGATGATTGCCTATACCGCCAGTTCTGGTGAAGAAGGAGAAGATAGCCTTCATATCATCCCCGCATCCGGCGGGAAGGCGAAGAAAATATTGGACAAATCTGATAAGGATGAGTTTGACTGGTCACCAGATGGAAAGGAGCTGGCCGTTATCTCTGAAGGGAAGATCTCAATCATTCCAATTTCTGGAGGGAAAACCCAGGAGATTTTTGATCTTGAGAAATTCCACATTAAGCGCGTCCAAACGCTTAGTTGGCTGCCAAACGGGAAGCACTTTGCCTTTATCGGCGAGAAAGAAAAAGAATATGGAATCAGAAATCGGATATACTTGGTCTCTGAAAAGGGAGGCAGAGTCATAGAGTTGGCCGCAGATGATAACAACACAAAGGATTGGCTCTATCCCTCTCCGGATGGGAAATGGATTTCCTATGATTCCGAAGGTGAAGCAAAGGTTCGTTCCGAAGGAACCATCTGGGAAGTCGATCTCGAAGAGCTCATTAAGGCAAAAAAGAAACAAGAAAATTTAAAATAGATCCATCTCGCTAGATATTTGGTGATTCAAAGCAGGCTCATGACATTTTCGTGACATTTTGACTTCTGCCTTTTATTAGAATATTCTTGTTACCAGGGTTAACTAGCTAGAGACATCCGTTTCGACATGAAAAGCCGGAGTCACCGCAAACAAATCCTTCTCTTCTTAGTCACAGTACTTTTGCCTAGTTTGGTGCTAATCGGCTTGACGGTGCGGATGATCGGGCAGGAGAAGGAGCTGGCGCAAAAGCGGATGGCAGAGGAGCGCCGACGCATTGCCCGTGAAATCGGCCAACACTTCCTGGTAAGGTTGGAAAACATCAAACTTCAAGAGGTGAGTGCTTTATCAGAACTTCAGCTCTTATCTACTGAAATAAATTACGTAAATCCGGAAGTGGTTCTTATCTGTCAGGTTGATGGACGTCAACTCGTCCTGCCCTGGGAGAGAAATCGAGAGACAGAAAATGCCGGGCGATACTTGAGTGACACTTCGTTTGCCCAAAAGATTCGGCAAGCCGAAGCAGAGGAATTCGCACAGAAAAATTACACTCGGGCGGCCAGCTTGTATCAGCAGGCCTTGAACTCTGCGAAATTTCCCATCCAGAAGGAATATGCAAGGCTTTTGTTCGCGCGTGCACTTTCCAAATCGTCCCAAAAAGCCAAGGCTTTGGAAAATTACCGGGAAATTTTGAAGCTGCCATTCATTCTATCGGATGAGTACGGAATACCTTTATCATTGTATGCTGCCGGGCGCCTTCTCGAATATGAAGAGGATTATGAAGACGTTTTAGGCCATATCCAAAAAGAAATCCAAAAGGAACATTGGCTGTCTCCTTCAGGATCTTATCTTCTTCTGGATCTGCTTGAGGATTTTCTCCGGACTGATCCAGAGGCTGAGATACGAAAAGCGGCAAACGACTGCAAGGAGCTGATTCAAAAACACATTCGAAAATTGGAACAGGCCATGGCCCTCCAGAGTGATTTTCTAACCTTAGGAGTGGCAGCTAGTCAAAATGATCAGACAGAGAGAGAAAATCCTCTCTGGGTCTTGTACGGAAGCAATCCATGGCTGGTCAGTCTTTCAGCCTCTATGTCCGATAGGCCCCCCGTTCTGGTTGCTGTATCTTCCAAAGAGATCATGGCTTCCCTTAGGGCAGACAGCGGCTTTGAGGAGGCTTTTCCAGTGGATTTCGACATCGTTTCCGAAAATGACCCTGATGGATTATCATTAGGTCCGAATTTTCAGGGCTTAGCCATCTCTTTTATAGGGAATCAAGAGCAAATGTTTTCGACTCCTTGGAGCATCCAACCCTCTTTTTATCTACTCGCCCTGCTTCTCATCCTGGGGATCACCTTGTTTGGAGCCTATCTGCTGTGGAGAGATGTGCGTCGTGAAGTGCAGATGGCCGAGATGAGATCGCAGTTCGTCTCCAGTGTCTCCCATGAGTTGAAGACACCTCTGACCGCCATCCGGATGTTTGCCGAGACTCTCCGCTTGGGCCGTTCAAAGGATACCAAAACCCAGAACGAGTATTTGGACACCATCGTCAACGAAAGCCAGCGTCTCACCCGGCTTCTCAACAATGTCCTGGATTTTTCGAAGATCGAACAGGGAAAACGTTTATACCGTCCTGAATTGGCTTCGCTGTATGAGATCGTCGAATCTGCGGCCCGGGCCATGGAATATCCCCTCAGCCAGCAGGGGTTCAGGCTCGATGTGCAGACCGAGAAGGATTTGCCAAATGTTCATGTGGATCGTGATGCCATGGAACAAGCCCTTTTGAATCTCCTCCACAATGCCATGAAATACTCGGGGGAGTCGAAGGAGATCGGCCTTCATCTGAAAAGAAAGGAAAGCCAAGCTTTGATCCAGGTGATCGACCAGGGAATAGGCATCGACCCACAGGAACAGAAACGTATCTTCAAGAAGTTCTACCGTATTCCTTCGCCCGAAAACGAGCGAATCGTGGGCACAGGCTTGGGTTTGGCGCTGGTCTCCCATATCGTCGAAGCCCACGGAGGCCATCTTGAACTGGATAGCACTTTAAATAAAGGGAGCACCTTCTCTATTTATCTTCCCTTGGAGAAAGAAACATGAAACGGATTCTGATCGTCGAAGATGATGTGGCGATCCTGCGGGGGCTCAAGGACAACCTCGAGTATGAATCCTACGAGGTGATGACAGCCACGGATGGAGAACAGGGGTACTGCCTGATCCAGGAGAAAAAACCCGACTTGATCATCTTGGATTTGATGCTTCCCAAGATGAGCGGATACGAACTCTGCCGGAAAGTCCGTAAGGATGGAATCACGACGCCTATTCTGATGCTGACGGCAAGAGGGGAGGAAGTGGACCGGGTGCTGGGATTGGATTTGGGTGCCGATGATTATGTCACCAAGCCTTTTTCCGTGCCTGAGTTGCTGGCCAGGATACGGGCTATCATCCGCCGGGTCCATCAGGCTAAGACAGGCGATTTGCCCAGCGATTTGCGGTTTGGCGATGTCGTCATAGATTTCAAGTGTTTTGAAGCCCGAAAGGACGAAAAGGTTTTGGACTTGTCCCGCAAGGAATACGGCGTGCTCCGGCTTCTGGCTGCACGGGCGGGTGAGGTGGTAACCCGCGATGAGCTGCTGGATGAAGTGTGGGGTTATGACCAGTATCCCACCACACGAACAGTGGACAACCACATCTCTTTGCTGCGCACAAAACTCGAGGATGACCCATCTAATCCACACCACCTGATTACCGTTCATGGAGTCGGCTACAAGCTGGTTCTCGATTGATTCAGTTTTATTCTGCGGTTTGCCTCAGGGCAAAATTCGATAGATATGACATTTTCGTGACAAAAAACAGAAGGTTTCGTGAAAAACTTTTTACATAAAAAGGACATTTTGCGGAAAGTCTGATGACACAATTCAAAGCTGAAAGCGCTAGATTAGGGGTGAAAGCAAAATGAAAGGAGAGACTCCATGAAAAAATTTTCAATCTTAATCGCCATTTTGACCCTATTGGCTTTCAGCTTCGGAAGTCTTGCCGTACAGAACGGATACGATCTATTTCAGAAGGCGCTGGCTAAAGAACGTGCGGAAGGGAATCTTGGTGAAGCCATTGCCCTTTACCAAAAGGTCATCCAGGAATCCAAAGACGAATCCTTAGCCGCCAAGGCCCAGCTCCGCATCGGCATCTGCTACGAGAAGCTGGGCAGAATCGAAGCCCAAAAAGCCTACCAGAAGGTTATCGATAATTATCCTCGACAGCTTGATTCTGTCAAAGCCGCAAAGGAAAAATTATCTAATATAATGAGAGTCCAGACAGCTGCAAAAAAAGATATCAAGGGATTAAGTATCCGCAAGATTTGGGAGTCTCCTAAATTTGGCAGGGGGAATCTAGGTGAAGTTTCTCCTGATGGCCGGTATTTATCCTTAACGGATTTAGGCGGAAGAATCGCAGCCTATGAGTTTTCAACCCATAAAACACATTACATAACAAGCAAATTTTTTGATGAAAAAAAACAAGGCGCTTCTGAAACTGGAAATGAAACATTTATAAAGGGTTGGCTTCCTTTATGGTCGCCTGATGGAAAAAAAATGGCTTTCAGCAGGGAGAAATCCTCTGAATTATGCATCTTTGGTTCTGACAGCGCTGAACCTATTGTCCTTTATAAAGCCAAAGGGGAAGAGCAAGTTATTCCCATCGATTGGTCACCCAAGGGTAATACCATTTTGGCCACTTTAGCAAAAGACTATGAGGCCTTTCAGGCCGTTTTAATTTCTGTTCCGGATGGCTCGGTTCGGATAATAAAAACATATGAAAAACCACCACGCAGCGAACCGAGAAGACTGGGAATATTTTCGCCTGATGGCCGGTATATTGCGGGGGATTTTAAACCTCAGGAAAACTCTCGATCTCGAGATATCTATATTCTCTCAGCAGATGGAACCAGCGAAATTCCTCTTGTCGTGCACCCAGGCGATGACCTGGCGCTTGGGTGGTCCCCTGACGGGAAGACAGTTGTTTTTGCCAGCAACCGGAGCGGAACGTGGGACATCTGGACTATTGATGTTATCGAAGGGAAACCGCAGGACGATCCGAAATTGATCAAGGGTGAAATAGGCAGTGTGTGGCCTTTGGGTTTCACAGAAAGAGGATCTTTCTACTATTTGTTGGAGAGCGATTTAACGGATATTTTTACAGCTGGTCTAGATGCTGGGAATAATTCTCTGTCTTCTCCAAAAAAAGCGACACAACGTTTTGTGGGCAGAAACGTGTTTCCTGAGTGGTCACCAGACGGGAAATTTTTATCCTATGTTTCGCAACGAGGTGCAGGGTATGATCAGCACGCCTCAAGATCCCCACTGTGTATCCGCTCAATGGAGACGGGTGCTGAACATGAAATTGTGCCTGAGCTGAGATATATTTGGGGACCCCGCTGGTCGCCTGATGGACAATCTATTCTTGTGGTGGGGAGTGAAGAAGAAGGCAGGGAAGGATTTTACAAAATCGATGTCCATACGGGAGAGATTACATCCATATTGCAGTTTGATTTCGGTGATAGACTCAGTGAACCCGAGTGGTCCCATGACGGAAGAGAAATTTTCTACACCTATGAGAAGGAGAAACAAAAAGAAGCCCAAATCATAGCCTATAATCTTGAAACCAAAGAAAAAAAGGAAATTTACAGGGGCGAGTTCAATCCATCCTATATAGTTGGCCGAAATGCCTTTTTTGCCCATGATTTGGCGCTTTCTCCTGATGGAAAATCATTAGCGTTTAATAAAGGATGGTCACCTGTACTTATGGTTGTGTCCACCGACGGAAGAGAGGCCCGTGAAGTGTGGCGGATGAAAGGAAAGGGTGAACAGATTTCAACAGTCGACTGGATGCCCAACGGAGAGGAATTAATTTATGTGTCTACTCAACTACCTTATAGAGAAATAGATGAGACGTGGAAAATAGCTGTTGATGGTGGTGAGCCAAAGAAACTGGGGTTGTCTATGGAGAGAGTTCACTGGCTGTCTGTTCACCCGGATGGACATCAAATTGTTTTTAGCTCTATCCAAAGAATCAAGGATGTTTGGATGATGGAGAATTTCCTTCCAGCAGAAGAAAAAGGGAGCAAAGGAGGGCAGAAATGAGAAAAGCAGAGATTTTGGCAGCAGTTCTAATTTTAATTGGCTTTAGCGTTACAACTCTCGCCCTCCAAAACGGCTATGACCTCTTCCAGAAAGCTCTAGCCAAGGAACGGGCAGAAGGAAACCTTGAGGAAGCCATCGCCCTTTTCCAGAAAGTCATCGAGGAATCCGAAGACGAATCCTTGGCTGCCAAGGCCCAGCTCCGCATCGGCATCTGCTACGAAAAGCTGGGGCAGGAAAAGGCAAAATTGGCTCAGGAGGCTTTTCAGAAGGTGCTCGAAAATTATCCGCAACAAGTCGATACTGTCAAAGTAGCCAGAGAAAAGCTGTCGGGTCTCTTGAGAGCTCAAGTGCTTATGGAAAAAAATGTCGAAGGGTTAAGCCTGCGTCATCTATTGATGCCATCGGGAAGAGGGGAAGATTTTGGCATCGGCGAATTCGTATCTCCCGACGGAAGGTTCTTCGCTTATTTTGATTACAACGCCGGGGCCGTAGGCATCTATGAGCTGGCAACAGGAAAAAAGCAGCTGTTAAAGAGCAAGATTAAAGAGGATGAGCCGTGGGGAGAGAGTTGGCAATTGATCTGGTCTCCCGACAGCAAAGCGCTCCTCTGCAACTGGTGGCAGACGCCGGATTACCATTGGTCCGATCTGCGAATCATCCGCCTTGATGGGACAGAACAGCGGTCTGTCTTCCGCTCTGAGGAATATGACGAAGTCTATCCCATGGATTGGTCCTCAGACGGAAGCCAAATTCTCGCGGTCTTCTACGGAGATTTTCCAGAAGGGAAAAAAATAGGTCTCATCTCTGTTAAAAACGGATCTGAACGCATCTTGAAAACCAGCGATTACGGATGGGCGCACATGAAATTTTCGCCGAATGACAGGTACATTGCATACGACTATTACTCTCAAGAAGAGCACTACAACCGTAATATTGCTATCCTTTCAGCAGATGGAAAAGTGGAAATCCCGCTGGTCACACATCCAGCACAGGACTCTCTTGTGGGCTGGTCTCCCGACGGAAAGTATGTGCTCTTTACAAGCGACAGGACAGGGACAAATGATCTTTGGCTGATCCCTTTCAAAGATGGGAGAGCTGCAGGGAATGTACGATTGATCAAAGAGGGATTGGGGAAAATCGATGTGGGCGGAATAACCCAAAATGGATCTTTGTATTATATATCTGGGGGGCAGATGGAGGATATCTATGTTGGCGAATTGGATTGGGTTTCCGGAAAAGTCGATATAGCCCCGGAAAAAATGACCTTTTCACAGGAAGGGAGCAACTCTTGGCCTCAATATTCTCCGGATGGGAAGTCCATCGTTTGTGTTCAGGGAGGCGGAATTATGGCAGAGCAGGCAGAAACATCGCTGTGCGTCCGTTCTTTGGAAAATGGCATAGAACGAAAATTTGCGTTGAAGATGCAGGCTCGACTTCCGCGATGGTCTCCAGACGGCCGCTTTATTTATTTCACATCATTTGATCGTCCCCGTCATTGGAGCATCTTTCGGGTTGAATTAAGAACAGGTCAGGTTTCGAAATCCTGGCCAGAAGATTTTGGAAGCAAACCAATCGGCAATGTTTTTGTTGGGATTTCTCCTGACGGCAAGAATTACTACTACATTCGTTGCGATGAACAAGACAAATACAGCCGACTTGTTGTCCGGGATCGGGGGACAGGGAGCGAGAAAGAGCTTTTACGCAAAGTTATGACGCTCATTGTAGCTTCCTTATCTCCTGATGGGAGATGGCTTGCTGTGACCAGTCGGGAAGAAGAAAGGGCGATCCTGATTGTGCCGTCAGAAGGAGGAGAGCCTCGAGAACTGTGTCGATTCAACCTCAAAGGAGGGCATCCTACATGGCTCGATTGGACTCCTGACAGCCAATCCATCATTTTCAGCAGAAGGATCGATGAGTCAAAATCTGGGGTTTCGGGGTGGGGACTGTATCAAGTCTCTATTGATGGAGGAGATCCTCAGTTCCTGGGAATCAGCACAACATATATTTCAGATTTCGATGTCCACCCCGATGGAAAACAACTCGCTTTCGCCTCTTATGGTCCCGAATGGAAAGAAGCCAAGCTGTGGGTGATGGAGAATTTCCTCCCTGATACTGAGAAAAAATAGAATAGAAGAAATAGAACCGTCCCTTCTAGGGAGAACCCGAGAAAGCGCTGAGTTTTATTGTTGTTTCTGGAAAGCTTCGAAGTATTTCATCGTCACCGGATAAGAGTTTTATGTTGAGATGTTTGGCAATGCGACATACTCGCAGTCATAAGCTGAGCAGTTGCTGGCCGCTGCCAAATCCAAGACCAGATCGGAAGGGGGAAGGATTTCTCGATCTTCCAAGGTTTTCAAGGCCGATTTCATAACCAGTTTGGCTTCTTCGAGTTTCAAGATACGGCGGCGGATATAGCCAGTCATGACGTTTCGAAACTCGCTCTGCCAAACAGGAGGAGCCACCCAGTAAGGATCTTTTTTTAGCGCCTGAAGAGCCAGTGCTGTCCTTTCGCTGTGGACGTGGATATGAATGATGATGTTCGTATCCACGACGATCATTTTCGGCCTTCATTCTTCCACAATTCGAGCTCTTCTTCCTGCAGACGATACTGGGCTGTCAGCTCGCGGATCTTCCGTGTCCGCTCCAATGTGGAGTCGACATCGATGGGTGGTGTTGTGAGTGCTCGTTCGATGATAGCGATAACTTCCTGATTGATGCTTCTGCGGTTGGCTTTGGCGCGTCGTTTCAGCCTCTCATAGACTTCTAAAGGAATATTTTTTATTGTCAATGTTGCCATTTTAGAATCTTTAAGGAGTTATTATGAAATCATTATAATTCCAAAATGGAATCATGCCAATTCAGAATTTTTATTTTTTTTATGTTGGAATTGTCTGTATTATCTAAAGGCGATTTTATTGACATCTACCCACTCCTTATATAGTTTATAGGCGCTGAGGTGAAAACGGCAAATGGCAGAAGATGATCCAGTGAAGATTCCGATCGACGGGGTGCTTGATCTGCATGCGTTCAGCCCGAAAGATGTGAAGGACCTGGTGCCGGAATATTTGAGGGAATGCCGCAACCAGGGAATCTATCATGTCCGAATCATCCACGGAAAGGGGATAGGAACGCTCCAAAGGATCGTTCACAGCATTCTCGAAAAACATCCCCATGTCATAAGCTTCAAAACCGCCCATTACGGCGGAGGCGGCTGGGGAGCTACAGAAGTCGAACTGATTTCCAAATAATTCCTCCCTTGTTATCTTCACACAATCTTCACACAAACGTTGCGGAAGCGTCGTTCAAGCAATGAATTTTTCTGGTATTTTTCCTCCTGAAATGTAAAATGAAAGGAGGGAATCATGAAATCACGAATTATTCTTTTTAGTGTGTTGGCCCTTTCGATTAACATCCTCGGCGTACGGGGTGTCGGCTATAAATTTTGCGAATAGGAAAAGCTGGACGCTACCAATGCCTATTTTTTGCCTTCCGGCAGAAAGTTTTCCATGACCCAGTATTCCGGGTAGGGCATGGAAAATCCTTCAGATGAAAATACGATCTCGTTGCCATTTGGGTGAACTTGGGGTTCGTCCGGATCGAGCATGGATAAACCAACCTCGAGCAATTCTCCTCCGTTGAGCGGTATGCGGCAAAACGCTTCTTGTCCCAATACATCTGATTTTTTGAAAAAGAGAATATATTGGCTGTCCGGAGTCCAAGTTAAGGCAATTGGAGCGCCCCCTCGTTGGTTGAACCGGCAGAGCACGCGCGGCTCTCCTCCTTCCGCAGGAATGATCTTCAGCTCCCGATCCAATTCACGCCCAATAAAGGCCAGCCATTTTCCATCTGGCGAAAGGGAAATATTCGCATAAGAGTGGGATGTCTGGTGTATTTTTTTCCTTTTTTCCGTTTCAAAATCGTAACGGCATATGAGGTCATTAGATTTGCCCTTTTCCCCTTGAATGTAAAAGAAAAATTTTCCGTCTGGTGTCCATTCACTGAAACGGTATTCTTCTTTTTCGGACGGCTTCGGCAACAGGATAGCTTTTATATCTTCTGTCTGAACATCGATCCTGAAGATTCCAGTCAATCTGGATTCGGTGATTCCCGATAAAAGAATAGCTCGACCATCCGGAGACCACCGTGGATAGAAGGCTTTCACGTTAAGAGAGAATGTTTTCTCTTTTCCTGATCCCAGAGAGCGAATATGCAGGGATGAGCTGTAATGTCCAAAAGAACCACGAATGTAAGCCAGGTTTTTTCCATCAGGCGAATAGGCTGGGAAATCGTTGCTCCCCTCAGATGGGAGGTCCATCTTTTCTGGTGGATTTTGAATCTCTCCGGTCTCTGGATCGAGTGAAGAGGTGTAGATATCTTCCATCTCCTTTGAAGACATAAAATAAAAGGAGCCATCTTTACTGAAACCCAATGGAGTATTTACCGCTCCTCTTTTTACCAATAGGGGATCCCCTTGTGTTTTTCCATCGCTGATTGAAACTATCCAGGCATCGTCGGATCCCAATCGGCTGCTTTGAAAAAGAATCCATCGCCCATCAGGTGACCATCCGAGCATTTTTTCATTTGCAGGGTGCTCGATCAGAGGAATCTCTCTGCTTTCCTCCATAGCATACAGGTAAATATCGCTTTCAGGGCTTTTCTCCTCTTGAGGTTTTTCATAAGCGATATATCGGCCGTCTGGGGATATGTTTGTATTTCTTCCCAATTTAATTGGAATGGCTTGTGTTGTTTTATCCTTCAGAGACAACACCGCCCTTTGGTTTTCAAGCCCGTCTTTTGATAAAGCGATCAGAATTTGTTCACCGTCAGGAAACCAGTCCAGCGGCCAGGCATACGCGATTTCTTCATTCTTATAGACCGTATAAGGTTTTTTATCTTCAATTCCTATGATTCTAATGTCTGAAAAAGACTTTCCGTGCCACCAATCATAGACAATCTTTTTTCCATCCGGGGACCAGGTGGAATAAAGGGGATAGCCAATTTCATTCTTTTGGTCGGTAAGAAGCTGTTTCTTTCCGGTGGTGAGATCTCGGATGGCCAGATTGTTCGTTTTCCAATCCACGATCGAGACATATCGTCCATCAGGGGAGACAGCACCCAGCCACCCGTCATAGA
This sequence comes from uncultured Eubacteriales bacterium, assembly GCA_964400735.1. Classification (GTDB taxonomy): domain Bacteria; phylum Acidobacteriota; class Aminicenantia; order Aminicenantales; family Aminicenantaceae; genus CAYNVQ01. The sequence continues at coordinate 97,513 of CAYNVQ010000006.1, forward strand.
GGGTATCCGGTCCGGATACCAACTGCCTGACTTTTAATCCAGTGTCCCCTCTCTCGACGACTGCTCGAGCTCTAGCAAGAACAGAGAGTTTTTTGTTGGCCATTTTGACCGCTTCTGCCTGATCGGGATAGTTATCCACGACCTTCTGGAAAGCATTCTGGGCCTGTCTCAAACCCAGTTTTTCGTAACATATCCCTACGAAATATTGTGACTTGGCGGCGTATTCTCTTTCGTTCGGATATTTGGCGATGATCTCCTCGAAGAGCTCGATGGCTGCGTTGAGATCTCCTTTGGTTTCCATGGTGTACTTGGCCTTTTCGAAAAGCACCTTGTGCTCTGAGGAGTTCTGGAACCCAAAGGCTGTGAAGATAAAGGCGGCCGCAAATATGGCAAATAATGGAATGATTTGAATTAAAGTTTTTTTCCGGCTCATGGTGAAACCTCCTCGTTTTGATCTTTCACCATTCAATTTAACTCTTTTCCTCCCGCCTGCTGTCAAACAAACATAAACAAATGTCAAAGAATGTCATCAGTCCATGAATCTGTAGCCTTCTCCGTAAACTGAAAGGATATGCCGGGGACGGGAGGGGTTCTCTTCGATTTTTTTTCTCAATTTCAAAATATGATTGTCTATGGTGCGGGTGGTGGGGAATTTCTCGTATCCCCAGATTTTATCCAGTAAGTCATCCCTTTTGACCACTTCTCCCGGATAGGAAAGAAAATATCTGAGGATTTCCGCTTCCAGCGAAGTCAAATCCCACTCCTTTCCTGCACGCCTTATCTTGAAATGGTTGAAGTCGATCTCCACATCTCCGAGAGTGTAGATATCTGGTATGGATCTGGTGCTTCTCTGTTCCCGTCTCAGGTGGGCCTTTATCCGTGCCAGAAGCTCGCGGATGCTGAAGGGCTTGGTGATGTAATCGTCGGCGCCGATCTCCAGCCCTACCACTTTATCGATCTCTTCTCCTTTGGCCGTGAGCATGATGATGGGAGTGCCGATCTTTTTTTCCCTGAGCTGGCGGCAGACCTCCAGCCCGTCCTTTTTGGGGAGCATGATATCCAGGATGATCAATGCCGGTCTTTCTTTAAAGACTCGCTCGAGCCCCTGCTCTCCATCGGATGCCCAGGCTACATGATACCCCTCATCCTCCAAATTAAGCCTCAGTCCTTTGACCAGGTCCTCTTCATCTTCGATGATCAATATCTTTTCTTTCATGGTGTATCCTTATCTGCCCTCAAGGGGCAGAATGATAGAAAAAGTGGTTCCTTCTCCCGGCTCGCTCTCCACATCCACCCGCCCTCCATGGGCCTCGGTGATGTGCTTGACCAGGGTTAATCCCAGGCCGCTTCCCTTGGCCTCGGGCGAGAGCTTGTTTTTCGACCGGTAAAACCTGGTGAAGATCTTTTTGATTTCCTTGGGAGTTATACCGATTCCCTTATCTGATACTTGAAGTACGGCTCTCCCATTCTCTTTAAACAGCCTTACCGCAACTTCCTTTTTATCCGGAGAGAACTTCACCGCATTGTTCAAAAGGTTGATTAGAACGCTGGAGATGGCTTCCCGGTCGAAAAGCATTTCAGGAAGATTGGAATCTATTCGGTCGTGAACTGAAAATCCTTTCTTCTCCAGATGGTAACGGTAGGATTCGAGAGTCTCTTTAACCGCCTCAGCCAGGTCGCCTATTTGAAAATCGAATTCTTTTCGTCCCATGTCGATCCTGGAGAAGTCAAGGACATTGTTGATCAGGTGGGAAAGGCGTTCGCTCTCTTTGGTGATGATCTCGTAACATTCAGCTTTTTGGAGGTCTGAGAGGTTTTTTTTCCGCTGGAGGGTTTCTCCGTAGAGGCGGATGAGGGTAAGAGGCGTTTTCAATTCATGGGAAACGTTGTGGACAAACTCGGTTTTTTGGCGGGTGGCTTCCTTTTCCCGGGTGATATCCCGGGCGATGAGAATGGCCCCCAGAGCCAGGAGCGTCACGATCACGAAAAATAGAATGCCGTAAGCAAAGACATCTCGTTGGGCTGTTTGCTGGAGGTTTTCCAATCCCGGTTGGGCCACAGCGAGCTGCCAAGAAATAGGAAAATGCCGAAAAGAAAAGGTCAGAGAAGAAGCCTCAGAGACGTTATCTCTATTTGAAGATCGATCACTCTCATCTGTGATCCTGACCATAAGGCCTGTTTCTTTTTCGATGTTATTCAGAATTTGAGGGATGAGATTTTCCTTCAATAATCGAAGGTCCCAACAGAATCCTCCATGGCCGCCTCTATCCAGCTGAGAGAGTGCTCTATAAGATATCATATAAGATTGATCTAAGTGGTGAGCGAGCAGGCGCTTAGGCTGGTCTTTTTCACTGACTGGAGTCAAGCTGACATTTTCTTTTATCCTGGGAATGACTTTTGTTTTTAAAAACTCGGCAAACAGCAGGGATTCCAGATAAGGAGATGCCCGGCTTTGGAGCGACCGGAAAGTTGCCTGAAGTTCGGGGAGATCATTTTCCCTTAGCCTATCTTCGATATCGGCCTCGATTTCTTCGATGAAAAGATCATAGGCCGGAATATCGATCAGCCATTTGCCGTTTTTGATATTTTCATATAGATGGAGTATGGCTTCGAGGCTTTTTGTCTCCTCTCCCATTTGCTGGCTGATTTCATAAAGCTGGAGAGAGGCCGTTATTCCGAAGGGATGCCCGGCTTTGTTTTTAAGATGACTGTATTCCCTGAGGAGTTGTTCGTAGACCTCCACAGCCCTATCATATTTTTTCATGGAAGCTAAGCATCTTCCTATTGCCTCTAAAGCTGTGGCCTTGTGCTGACTGGAAGGCGCCTTTTGATAGTATTCCTGATAGAGCTCAACAGCCTGGGTATAGTTTTTATCAGAGAACTCGAAGTTTTCGGCCTTCTGATATGATTCGCCGAGTGGTTGCTGAGACGAATCCATTTCTTCAAGAAATTCAGGTTTCTCATCTATTCCCGTCCGGGGAAAAAGGATGAGGAAGTCCTCATCCAACAAAAAATATTTCCCCTTTTCTGAGCCGAATGGAATTTCTGTTTTCAAAGGAACGAATCTGCCTTTGTTTTCTTTAATCAAACTTGCGAAATTTTCTAAGCTCAATGTCTCACGTTCGTTTTCAAGAAGAGAGTTCTCGAGTGATTTAAGAGCGGTATTTCCTGATACCCAGAGATTTGATTCCACAATCTGTTGAACCGTTTCTCTCCGCTGCGAAAAGGTCTTCATGCTCAGATAGGCGATGAGAAGGGAGGGAAAAATGATGGCGAGCAGAAAAATAACAACGATTTTTTTTCCGCCGAAAGGACCAAAAAAGGACCTGTTCATGGTCTATTTACGATTTAATCCCTAAGCCTTGTCTGTGAGACGCCGTTAACACATATCATTTATCCTGTAAAAAAGGAAGATTGTATTCACGGCCACCTTTTTTCATTATACCTGACGCCAAAAGGCAAATGTCAAAAAAATGTAAAAATCTTGATCCGCTTTTTCGCTTTTTTGCATGTTGCATTTTTTTTGTTGAATTGATATTCTTTAACAGAATTTAAAGGGTGAGATTCTCATTCGACTAAAACAACATAGTCCGAGAGATAAGTATGTACTGACGATCGAGATAAAAAGATGGAAGCACATAAGGTAAAATGCCCGCACTGTAATCACGAAAATCCTCCGAATATGATCTATTGTGAAGAATGCGGGGAAATGCTCATCCACGTTAAGTACTCCCGAGAGCAGCCTTCCAAGTCCGGAGAAGAACCGGCTGCTTCTCCCGAACCTTCCGAGGTTTCCGATTCCTCTAAGGATACCTCCCAGCCTTCTTCCGAAGAACTGAAGTCCGGCGGTATGTTCGCTGGCCGCTATAAGATTTTGGGTAAGCTCGGCGAAGGGAAAACCAGCCACGTCTATAAAGTCATCGATTCAAAGACCGGCCAGGAAGTGGCCCTCAAATTGATCAAATCCGATAGCGCGCCGGATGATAGGACTTTCAAGCGCATACAAAAAGAATTCAAAACTGTAAGAAAATTGTCCCATAAGCATATCTGCCGGATGGTTCACCTGGGTACCTTCAAGGGAACCCGCTACGTCACCATGGAATATTTAGCCGGCGAGCCATTAAAGGATGCCATAAAAAGAATGGGGCAGTTCACCTTCAGAAAGTCCCTGTTTACGGCCAAGCAGATTTGCGAAGGGCTTGCCGAGGCCCACCGAATGGGTGTTATCCACGGGAACCTTAAGCCGCAGAATATCAAGGTCGACGAATTCGGGAACGTCCACATCATGGACTTCGGATTGACCGGTTTTACAAAAGGTGAAAAAAAGAATGATGCAGCCTACAGATCCCCGGAGCAAATGAGAGGAGAGGAGATCGACCGAAGGACGGATATCTATTCATTAGGTATCATTCTCTATGAGATGTTGACAACCAGGTTGCCTATATCCGGAGAAATCCCCATAAGCCTTGCGCAGGAACAACAAATCCCCGGAAGCTTCAGCCGGATGATTCTCAAATGCCTCGTGAAAGAAAAGGAAAACAGGATACAGAGCGCCGAGGAGATTCTTGAAGTATTGAACAATCTCGATACGGAAGCCCCTTCCACCGAAAAGGTTGTGCCGGAGAGAAAACCTGCCTTCACAAAAAAGAGAGCTGTCAGATTCGATGGGCGGAAATTCCTGGTTCCCGGATTGATCGCTGTGGGTGTGGTTGTTGTCGCTATCCTCGTCTGGCAATTCATGATTGTTCAAAAGATAGGTTCCGTACCTGAAGGAAAACCCTCCCTGGCTGTCGTGTATTTCGAAAACAGCACTGCCGATAAAAGTATCGATTACTGGGGAAGAATGATTGCGGAATCCTTCACAGCCGATTTAGGTCAGTCGAAGTATTTGGATGTATCGAGCAGCGAAAAATTGTATGCTGTTCTGGACGAGCTGGGTCTGCTGAAGGCAAAGACCTATACCCCGCCAGTACTAAAAAATGTGGCAAGAATAGCGGGCGTCGATTATATCATTTTCGGAAATTACGCTAAAAAGGGTGAGCTCGTAAGCCTTCAAATCTTTCTCAGAAAAATACAAAAGGAAAAGCCTGTGGCTTCTTGGTCGGAAGATTTTAGTGGAGGGGATAGCCTTTTCACGGCCGTGGACGGGCTGACGAAAAAGATCAAGCAGCGATTCAAGCTCAAAAAGGAACAGCTTGCCGATGATTTGGACAGAGAGGTGTCTCAGATCACGACAGGTTCGCCTGAGGCATTTAGGTACTATCTTGAAGGACAAAGGAGTTATCTCGAGAGGAATTACCAGCAGAGTATGGAGTCGATGAAAAAAGCGGTCGCTATCGATCCAGAGTTCGCTCTGGCCTATAAATACCTGACCATGGCCTATGTTCGTCTGGGCCTTTCTTCGGAACGAGAGGAGGCTTTCCAGAAAGTCATGGACTTGAGCGATCGAATAGCGGAAAAAGAGCTGTACACCTTGGAAGGAGATTATTTCCTGGAGTCGGAGGAGACCTATGATAAGGCCATTGAGGCCTTTACAAAATTAACCCAGCTTTATCCCGACGATTCCACCGCCCGTCTCAATCTAGGCGGCATTTATTTCACGATCGAAGAATTGGATAAGGCTCTGGAACAGTTCGAACAGATCAAAGGAGACCAGGCTGAAACCTTCAACACTTTCGCTTTGATAGCCGATATCTACATGATGGAGGGCTTATACGACAGGGCGGAGGAAGGCCTCAGGAATTATTTGAACAATTTTTCCGATAAAGGTTGGACCCATCATTTTCTGGCCTTCACCTACATCGCGGAAGGAAATTCTTATTTTGCTCAAAATGAAATCGATGAGGCATCTGTCCTTGATCCCCAAAATCCTTTGAGCCCTTATCTCAAAGGCGTGTATTTTACATTGACCGGTTCCTTTGTCGATGCAGAGAAAGAATACCAGAGGCTACTGAAGAGAAAAGACATCTCTGGTTCTTATTTAGGATACCATGGCCTAGCCAATTTAAAGCTGGTGCAGGGGCGGCTCCGTGAGTCCAGAGAGTATCTTAACGAAGTGATAGCATTGTCCAGGAAAATAGGAGTGCAGTGGATAGAGTCTCAGGCGCTTTCGATATTGGCTTTGCGGCTCTTAGAAGCGGGGAGCCCCCAGAATGCGTTGAGAGTGTGCAACCTGGCGTCGGATGCCGCTACCAGTGCAGGGAGACTCGATCTTCAGAGGCTGGCACTGCATTACAAAGGGCTGGCCTATGTTGTCTTGAGGTCTTTCTCAAGAGCAAATAGAACGGCCGAACAGCTGAAAGAGCTTATCGAGAAAGGGAGTCATGAGAAAGAAATAAGGCGCTACCATCATCTTATAGGAATGATTGAGCTGGAAAGAAAGGACTATTCCAAGGCCATCGAAAACCTGGAGCTGGCTTTGTCTCTTCTCCCCCATCAATCATCGCTGGGGAATGAGGCCCATATAAGGAATTCCCAAGCTTTGTTCATCAATTCTTTGGCTCTGGCTTATTACAGGTCTGGGGACCTGGAAAGAGCTGTCGAACAGTATGAGCGGATCAACAGCCTGACCTCGGGGAGGCTTTTTTTCGGGTATATCTTTGCCAAGAGTTTTTATACGCTCGGCAGGATATACCAGAATCTTGGCAACAATGCCAAAGCTGAAGAGAATTACAACAAATTTCTGGCTCTCTGGTTCAATGCCGATCCTGGCATTTCTGAGGTCAATGATGCTAAAAATCGTCTAACCCGGCTGAATAGGACGCCTTGATATCGATTAATAATAAATTTGGATTGTTAAAAAAAAATGCTGATAACCTTAATCTTGAATCGTGAATGATCCGAATGAATTTTTTTGAAAGGTAATCAATTAGGAGGGTTTTTATGTTTGCACGCGTGACTTCCGCCAGGATAGATAAGGATAAGATCGAGCAATTGAAAAAAATTTATGAAGAGAACGTGGTTCCTGCAGCAAAAAAGCAGAAGGGATTCAAGGGAATTTGCCTAATGGTCGATCGAAAGACTGGAGAGGCTTTATCCATCAGTTACTGGGCCACCCAGGAAGATGTTCTGACAACCGAGAAAAATCTGTACTACCAGCAACAGGTGGCCAGGTTCCTTCCTTATTACACCCGCGATCCCATCCGCGAAGGCTACGAAGTGCTCATCCAGGAATAGGGGACGTTCCTTTAGGAACCACCCCATTTTTTGAATGAGTTCTGGATTCATCCACTCTGAGTTGGGATCCCCCATTTGATACATCCTTCCTGTTTGATGCTCACCAATATTATTTTTGTGAGATAGGGTGGTTCCTAAAGGAACGTCCCCCTTGTTCTATCAGGGGCTTTGACATATTGTGATTTTATTATAAGATAGAAATAAGGAAAATTGTTTCATGGGGTGCACCATAAGCCAAGGAAGGCATGGGGGGCAAACCCCAAGGATAGAGGAATGATGGAGGGATAAATCATGTTTGCACGCTGCACGACTATGCGATTCAAGATCGCTTTTATAGATAAAGCTATCGATATTTATAACCAAAGCATCCTTCCTGCTGCGAAATCACAGAAAGGATTCATGGGGCTCAATTTTTTCCTGGACAGAAAGACGGGAAGAGCGGTTTCCATCGCTATCTGGGAAAGCGAAGAAGATGCCTTAGCCAATGAAAAGAGTCATTACTACCAGGAGCAGCACATCAAATTGATGAGCCTTTATTCCATGCCGCCCATTCGCGAAGGCTTCGAAGTTATCGTCAGAATATAGGGGACGTTCCTTTAGGAACCACCTCATTTTTGAAAGGAGTTCTGGAAGCATCCCTGTCTGAGTTGGGATCCCTCATTTGATACTATCCTTCCTTTTTACGGTCACCAATATAATTTTGTGAGATAGGGTGGTTCCTAAAGGAACGTCCCCCTTGTCATTTTTTTTATGATATGATATTGCATTTCTTTAAAAGTCATTGCTCGAATCAAAAAAAACAAGGGGAATAATTATGATAGGAGGTCTGCTATGAGACGGTCGATATGTCTTCTTTTCGTATTGATTGCAACGGCTTCATTTTTATCGGCTGAACTTCCCGCCATCAGCCAGAAAACAGCCGGCATGAAAAAATATTCCGGCTTCTTTAACTTTTATTGGGATGCCGGTGCCGGCAAGATTTGGCTGGAGGTCGATAAATTCGATACCGAATTTCTGTATGTGAGCTCTTTGCCAGCCGGCATCGGATCGAATGAAATTGGGCTGGATGGCCGCCAGATGGGAGAAACCCGCGTCGTTTATTTCCAGCGCATGGGCCCGAAAATTCTGCTCGTTCAACCGAATTATTCCTTCCGGGCGACCTCTGACAATCCTGCTGAACGAAGGGCTGTGGAGGAAGCCTTTGCCCAGTCGATTATTTGGGGATTCAAAGCCGAGGCAGAAGAAGGAGACCGGGTCATGGTGGACGCCACACCGTTCTTGATGGAGGATGCTCATGGGGTAATCCCTAGACTCCAACGAGCCGGTCAGGGAAATTTCAGAGTCGACTCGACACGCTCCTCAATCTATTTGCCCCGAACCAGAAACTTTCCCCGAAATACAGAGATTGAGACCATTCTGACTTTCACCGGCCAGAATCCGGGAATGTTGCTCCGCCAGGTTGTGCCTGATCCGAGCTCGCTCACTGTCAGGCAGCACCACTCCTTCATCCAACTTCCTGATGATGGCTACGAGCTTCGCATGTACGATCCACGTTCCAACTTCTTCGGGATGACCTATCTGGATTTCTCGGCACCCATCGACCAGCCTTTGACTAAAGCCTTTATCGCGCGCCACAGGCTTAAAAAGAAGGACCCGAACGCCGAAGTGAGCGACCCTGTCGAGCCCATCGTCTATTATGTGGATCCCGGAGTTCTGGAGCCCATACGGTCGGCTCTAATCGAGGGAGCGAGCTGGTGGAATCAGGCTTTCGAGGCCATAGGATACCATAACGCCTTTCAGGTTAAAGTCCTTCCCGAAGATGCCAATCCCATGGATATCCGTTACAACATGATCAACTGGGTACACCGCTCTGCCCGGGGTTGGTCTTACGGATCGTCGGTCACGGACCCCAGAACTGGAGAGATCCTGAAAGGGCACGTGGCCCTCGGGTCACAGCGCCTACGCCAGGATTTCTTGATTGCCCAGGGCTTGGTGGCCGAATACGATGGAAGCCCAGAAGCTTCCCAGGAAATGGTGGAGCTGGCCCTGGCCCGCATCCGGCAGCTATCCTGCCACGAAGTCGGCCACACCCTCGGAATGGGGCACAACTATGCGGCCAGCGTCAATGACCGGGCATCGGTCATGGATTATCCCCACCCCTTGGTCAAGATTGATGCGGATGGCTCGCTGGATCTTTCCGATGCTTATGCTACGGGAATAGGCGAATGGGACAAGGTTTCTATAGCCTATGGGTACCAAGATTTTCCTGAAGGCGTCGATGAAGAAAAAGAACTGAGAAAGATTCTCGACGATGCCTTCTCCAGAGGACTGGTTTTTCTGGCCAGCCAGGATGCCGGTCCTTCCAGCGCCCATCCGCTCGCGGCGACATGGGATAACGGAAAGGACCCTGTGAACGAGCTGGAACGGCTGATGAAAATAAGGGCCATTGCCCTTCAGGATTTTTCACAAAAAAGAATCCCCATGTGGGCGCCCATGGCCACTCTGGAAGAGGTTTTGGTGACAACCTATCTCTTTCATCGATACCAGGTAGAGGCGGCCGCCAGCGTTCTGGGAGGCCTCATCTACAATCACAGGCTCCGGGGAGATATCCAGAAGAACCCTCAGATCGTCCCGTCGGAGGAGCAGAGACGGGCCCTGGATGTGATTCTCAAGACCGTTGCTCCGGCGAATTTGGCTATCGACGAGAAAATTCTGGGCATCATTCCGCCCCGGCCTCCGGGATACCGGCAAACGCGGGAGCTTTTTTCCGGGTATACCGGTATGACCTTCGATCCTCTGGGGGCTGCCGAAGCAGCTGCTAATCTGACCATAGGATTGATCCTCCGCCCGGAAAGGTCCGCCCGGCTCGTGGATTATCATGCCAGGAACAGCGATTATCCCGGTTTTGGAGAGGTTTTGGACAAGATTATCGAATTTACCTGGAAGAAGACCTACGAATCCGGGAAATTGGCGGAGATCCAGCGGGTAGTCAACAATGTGGTTTTGTATCATCTGATGAGCCTGGCTGCAGATGAGAGGAACGCCCCACAAGTCAGGGCCATCGCTTTCGCCAAACTGGATGGACTGAATAGGTGGCTCAAAGGGCAAATAAACCGTAAAATCGATAGTCTGTCTTTTACAGAAGATGCCAATCAAAGGGCCCATTTTATCTATGCCAGCGGAAAGATCGATCTGTTTCAGAAAGACCCCACAAAAATCACGCTTCCGGCTCCCCTTTATCCTCCGCCCGGACCCCCCATCGGGATGGTCGATTGATGTATTTCTCTTGTTCTGTGCAATGCTGTTGTGTTTGAGGTTGTTCTGAAGTGACTGGAATGACGTATGACTCTAAGAAACAGGGAAATGTCTCCGCTCTAATTCAGATTTTTTCCTGTTCCTTCACAATTGTTTCATTCCCAATCATTCTGTGATAAAGACTCAAGTTCATTCGTTTTTATTGCGAGAGGAGAGAGGGTAAAGGCGTATGATTTTCTTCGGTTTTTTGAAAATAAATGAGATTCAGTCATAAGGAGGTCCTATGATCAAAAAAATGATACCGGTATTTTGTCTTGCTATGTGTCTTGTTTTCCTGGTTTCATCCTTGTCGGCACAGGACGAAAACCTTTTCAATGAGGAGCTTCTGAAGTTTTTCACCTTCCGTGAACTGGGTCCGGCCGTGCAGGGATCGCGGATCCTGGATATCGAGGTTCCTTCGGAAAAGCCTTATACTTTTTACGTTTCGTTCGCAACAGGAGGGTTGTGGAAGACGGAAAACAACGGGACCACCTTTACTTCCCTATTCGACCATCAAGCCGCACCGGCAATAGGGGATGTGGCCATCGCTCCTTCCAATCCTGATATAGTATGGATAGGGACGGGAACAGCAGCTTCGGGACGTTTGACCATAAAGGGGGCCGGCGTTTTCAAATCCGTGGATGGAGGGAAGTCCTGGAAATATCAGGGACTGCGGGAAACCCGACACATAGGCCGGATCTCCATCCATCCCCATAACCCGGACATCGTGTATGTGGCGGCCCTGGGATATCACTTCAGCTACAATCAAGAACGAGGCCTCTTCAAGACCACAGACGGAGGAGTGACCTGGGAGAAGGTCCTCTACATCAGCGATAAAGTCGGGGTGGTGGAGGTGGTCCTGGACCCCAAAAATCCGGATACGGTGTATGCAGCCTCCTACGACAAATGGCGGCTTCCCTGGCATTTCGAGGAATCCGGCCCGGAAACCGCCATCTATAAATCCTCGGATGCGGGCAAAACCTGGAAAAAATTGAGCAACGGCCTTCCCATAGGAAAACTTGGGCGGATCGGTCTGGCTATATACCCTAAGAATCCAAATATCCTGTATGCCATTATCGAAAATGCCAACATGCGCCCTCCCACCGAGGAAGAGGCGAAGAGAGACGAAGAGCGCGGCGAGGAGCCCCAGGAGAGGAGAATCGGAGGTGAGCTCTACCGCACCGAAGATGCCGGGGAGACCTGGAAAAAAATAAATTCCACTGAAGATAATCTGGGCGGAGGCAAGTGGTACGGACAAGTCAGGGTGGATCCCAACAACGACCAAGTGGTCTATGTCTTGAACACCCCTCTCCAGAGGTCGGCGGACGGAGGCGAAACCTGGGGAAAAAGGGGAGTCGAAAATATCGCCCGTAACGTCCACGTGGACCATCATGTGGTGTGGATAGATCCGGAAAATTCGGATCATATCATCCTGGGAAACGATGGAGGCCTGGCGGTGACCTATGACTGGGGAAAGACCTGGGATGTTTATGAAAATATTCCAGGAGCCCAGTTCTATGCCATTGGCGTAGACATGGATGAACCCTACCATATCTACGGCGGGACCCAGGACACTGGATCGATGAAGATTCCGAGCAACAGCGTCTACGGAGAGATCACGCGGGAGGACTGGGCCTCGGTCGGAGGTGGAGACGGTATGTACAATCAGGTGGATCCCAATGACAGCCGATGGCTGTATAACGATTACCAATTGGGAGCCATCCAGCGTTTCGATCAAAAGTTGGGGCGGGGAACCAGCATCCGTCCTAGAAGAGAAAGCGGGGAAAAACCCTACAGGTTCAACTGGACAGCACCGATTCATATCTCTCCCCATAACAGCCGGATCATCTATCTGGGCGCCGAAGTGCTTCTCCGGTCTATCAACCGGGGAGCCGACTGGCAGGAGATAAGCGCGGACCTGACCACCAACGACCCCGAGAAACTCAAAGGAAACATCGAGCACTGCAACATCACCACGATTTCCGAATCTCCTTTGACACCGGGAATTATCTGGGTCGGAACGGATGACGGTAAGGTGCAGCTCACCAGAGATGGCGGGGGGAACTGGACCGATACTACGGCCAACCTCACCCAGGCCGGAGCTCCGGAGGATTTCTGCGTGAGCCGGGTCTTCGCCTCCCATCACGATGAGGGAACGGCCTATGTGGTCAAGACAGGATTCCAGAGAGACGATTTCCGGCCCTTCATCCACAAAACCACGGATTTCGGTCAAACCTGGATTTCCATCTCTGGAGACCTGCCCGACGGAGTGGTCCATGTTATCGTAGAAGACAGAAAAAATCCAAACCTTCTCTTTGTGGGCAAGGAATTCGGTGTTTGGGTGTCTATAGAAGGGGGCGACAGATGGGTGCGCCTGATGAACAACATCCCCACCCAGGATATCTATGACCTCGTGATCCATCCACGGGAGAATGATCTCGTGGTCGGGACCTACGGCCGGGGGATATATGTAGCGGACATCACGCCCCTTCAAGAGATGAGCGAAGAAGTATTGGCGAAAGAGATGCATCTTTTCGATGTGGAGCCTAAAATACAGTGGATATACAAGCAGAGGCAGAATTCTGCCGGACAAAGACACTTCACCGCTTCCAACGAAACGAACGGGATCGTGGTCAATTACTATCTGAAAGAGAAGATAAAAGATTCCGTACGGGTATTGATCAAAGATCTGGTGGGAAACGAATTGGCGGCTTTGAAGGGCATGTCTGGTTCGGGGTTGCATAAGGTGGTCTGGGACATGCGCAAACAGTTGACCAAGGAAGAGATGGATCAAATGGACGCTGCTTCCCGGTTTCGCCGACGGCAGGGAGAGCTGGTTCCTCCAGGTGATTATGTGATTATTCTGAAAGTGGGGGAAAAGGAGTTGAAACGCATCGCCACGGTCCGCCCCATGCCCGGCAACTGAATAGCAAGTGGGGAGGTCCCATTTGGGGACACCCGATGTGACTAAACTGGATTCTTATAAAAAAATGAATATGGAGTCTCAAAAGAGGAGAAGTTCCTTGATAGCAATCAAACCCTTATTGATCAAGGAAAATAACTTCACCACTCGTTCTATATTTGTTTTGAGCTTAAATAGTGATAACATAATGGATCATGCGGGTTAGGATGGTCTTTCTGCCAATAGCTGCAGAATGTAAAGCTAAAGTGTAATGCTTAAAGCCTTAGTCTCATAACAGATCGGATGGAGCCTGCTAGAAGCTCCGAGTAAAAAACGAAAAGGTAGTGGAGGTAAAATGGCTGATAAGAATATGCAAAGAAGGGATTTTTTAAAAACCGTTTTGTCCGGGATTCCCCTGCTAGCGCTCGATTGGGGTTCGTTTCCCAGGGGAAAAGGGGCAGGGTATGAGGAGAATGAATTCGATGCCGTGATCATAGGCTCCGGTCTCGGAGGGCTAAGCTGTGCAGCGGCTTTTGCCCGGCAAGGTTTCAAACCCCTGGTCTTAGAACAGCACTCTGTCCCCGGCGGATACGCCACGACGTTCAAGAGACCGGGAGGTTTTGTTTTCGATGTCTCCCTGCATTCGACGACGGTCGGAGAAAGAGGCGGCATGCATAACCTGATACCCGAATTCCCCGAAATCAAGGATGTCGAATTCGTCCCTCATCCCTATCTCTACCGGGCGATCTTTCCCGATTATGACCTGAGGGTGCCCCAGAAAAATTTAAAGGGTTACCAGGAAATGCTGATTCAACACTTCCCCAGCGAGAAAGAAAGCATCGACGGGATCTTCGAGGATATGCAGGGCTTGGCCCGGGATGTCAGCAAATATTCCGAGGCCGGAGGACAGGTCGACATGAACACCTTTTCAAAAGAGTTTCCCTACCTTTTCAGGAGTCATGGGAAAACATGGGGCTCCCTAGTCGATGCCCGGACAAATAACCCCCGAGTAAAAGCCGTGGTCTCCGCTCTATGGGGATATTTCGGTCTTCCTCCCTCCAGGCTTTCAGTCTATTATTATGCGATTCCTACCGTCGGTTATCTTGAGCAGGGCGGGTATTATCCTCGGGGCAGATCTCAGGCCATGAGCGATGCCTTCGTGAAATTCATCGAAGATCGTGGCGGAGCGGTCAGGCTCAAAACACGCGTGGATAAGATTCTGGTGAAGGATCATGAAGCCTACGGCGTCAAGTGTGCGGATGGAACAGAATACAAAGCGAAGGTTGTGGTTTCAAACTCCAACGCTTTCGATACGTTTCTGAAGATGATGGATGAGAAAGAGTATATGAAGGATTATCTGGCGAAGTTCGACACCTACAACGTCAGCCTTTCCAGTTTTCAGATCTTTCTGGGGCTCAAGAAGGACTTGGTCGGCGAGCTGGGAATCGATGACAGCGAGATCTTTTTTTCTCCGGGGTATGATGATGATAAAGCCTATCAAGAACTTCTTGATGCCGATGTGGAGAATTCAGGCTGGGGAGTGATGCTGTATGACAATGTTTACAGAGGATATTCTCCTGAAGGAAAAAACACCGTCAACATAATGATTTTACAGGGTTATAAACACTGGGAGAAGTACGAGGCCGACTACTGGAAGGGGAATAAAAAAGAATATAAGGCCGAAAAGGAAAGAATGGCCGATATCCTAATCAACAAAGTCGAAAAAAAGGTGCTGCCCGGATTGTCCGATGCCATCGAGATCAAAGAAATCGGCACACCGTTGACCAATGTCCGATACACCAGCAACTACCGGGGGGCCATTTACGGTTGGGACCAAACTTTGAATAATACGGTAACCAACCGCATGCCTCACACCACGCCGATCAAAAACCTTTATTTGGCTGGCGCCTGGACCAGGCCGGGACACGGTTACGGGGCTGTTATTCCGAGCGGGCTGGAGTGTTTTGCAGAGATTATGAAAAAGTGGTAAGAATAGCCTTTTAAGGGAGTTCTTTTGAATGAAAGGCTTGAAAAAGGAGATAAGATGACAGTATCGAGACGGGAGTTTTTTAAAATCGGGGGCCTTTCCATCGCGGCCGCAGGATGGACAAAAAACCTTTTTTCCAAAGGCGGTTGGGCAGAAGATTCCGAACTGAAAAATATGGTGGCGGACGTAAAACCCTTGACGGCCGAGGATTACGAGATGCGTCTGGAAAGAGCACAAAAACTGATGGCCGAGAATGGAGTCGATGGTCTTTTGCTGACTGGAAGCACCAATCTGGTCTACTTCACCAAAGTCAATTGGTGGAGGAGCGAGAGGACCTTCGGAGCGGTGTTGAATCCCAAGAAAGAACCGGTGTGGGTTTGTCCGGCCTTCGAACTTCAGAGGGCCCTGGAGCTCGTTCCCAAGGGACAGGAGGTGCGCACCTGGGAGGAACACGAGAGTCCCTTCAAGCTCATCGGAGGCGTCATGGAAGACCTGGGAGCCAGAGGAGGGAAGCTGGCCCTGGGGCCGACCATCCGGAGCTTTGTCTATTACGGTCTAAGGAAGGATGCACCATCTTTGCAATTGGTAGACGGTTCGGTGGTGACCGAAGGATGCCGAGGGATCAAGAGGGAGAAGGAACTTGCCTACATGGATCTGGCCAACAGGATCACCAAAATGGCCTACCGGGAGGGATTCAACAATCTCCGGGAGGGAATGAGCCGGCGTGAGCTGGGAGGGCTCATCCGAAGCGCCCATCAGCAGATGGGAACAATAGGCGGGGGCGGTCCACTTTTCGGCCCGGGTTCGGCCTTTCCCCATGGAACCTTAGAGGAGCGCACCCTTCATGAAGGAGATAATATACTGGTGGATGGGGGGTGCAGTGTAGAAGGATACCGTTCCGATGTGACGCGGACCATCGTTTTCGGGGCTCCTTCGGACAAACAGAAAAAGGTTTGGGATGTCGTCCGCAAGGCCCAACTCGCCGCCCACAAGGCAGTTCGCCCCCGAGTTCCTTGCGAGGAGGTTGACCGGGCGGCACGAAAGGTGATCGAAGATGCCGGGTTCGGTCCGGATTACAAATATTTCACTCACCGGCTGGGCCATGGTATCGGAATGGAAGGTCATGAATACCCCTACCTGGTCCGGGGGAACAAGCTTAAGCTTCAGCCCGGCATGACCTTTTCCAACGAGCCCGGTATTTATATTTACGGTGAGTTTGGGGTGCGCATCGAAGACTGTTTTGTTGTGACCGAAGACGGTGCCCGCTTCCTGGGAGGGATGGAGAGTACATCCATTAACAAACCTTTCGGCGAGTGACCGATTTTCGATCGACAGGAAAAACGATGCTCGAAAAAGCCGGTTAGACGCTGAAGGTCAGTTTGCTTTCCTGCCCTTTGCTGACTTTTTCATAGTGGGCGGAAAAATTCATCAACTGAAATAAGCTTGATCCTGCTTCCATCTTTTTCATGACCTTCTCTTCTATCGTCTGAACGGATTCGGCGATATCCAGAATGGAGTTGATCTCATTCTCGCTCATGACCACGACGCCGTCATCGTCTCCGAAGAGAATATCACCGGGAAAGACGGGAACCCCGCCGCATGAGACTTTTATCTGGGTCTTGAAGAGCTTGGAAGCTCCGCCTGCCAGGGGTGTTTGGTATCTGGCATAGACCGGAAATTGGATTTTTCTGATCTGTTTGACATCGCGGCAGCCACCGTCTATGACCATGCCCGCCAGCTTTTTTCTCCGAGCCTCGGTGGCAAACATCTCGCCGGCAAAGGCGATCTTGTCTCCTTCGGCATCGATGACCAAAATCTCGTTCTCCTTTGCTTCCTCCAGGGCATTTATCACCGAAAGGAAATCCCCCCTGCAGTGGACGGTCCGGGCGGTACCGATCATTTTGATTCCCTGGAATACGGGCCGGATCCCCGGATCCATAATCCTGAATGTCTTGCTGGCATCGCAGATACAAGCCGTATCCAGGCGTTTCAATCTTTTTTTGAGTGCGCTAAACTCCATGATCACTCCTTTCCCTCATAATTCGTCCTTTACCAACTGGTATGACTAAGTTTATCATATAGACTCTGTTTCTGGAACAGACTTCATTCGGCCATGACACCGTTATTTTCGTCACGATCGCTTGAGCAGTCAGTCCAGATGCCTAACACACTATTCAAAGTGAGAGGGAATAAGGATATTCCCATAGGCCATTTTTTCGAGAAGCAGAATCCTTTATCGGAGATGTGAATGGAACCCCGAGACACAGTTCAAAGGACGCAAACCCGGCGAAACGATATCGATTGGCTGAGAGTCCTGGCCATGCTATCGGTCTTTCTGTTTCACTGCGCCCGCTATTTCGATTTTGAGGATTGGCATGTCAAAAACCCACAGACGAGTTTCGGGTTCACGGTCTTCGTCGGTATCCTGGTCCAGTGGATCATGCCTATATTTTTTGTTCTCTCCGGAGAGAGCACCTGGTTTGCCCTGAGGTTCCGGAGTGCGGGCCAATACGCCGGCGAAAGGTTCAAGCGGTTGTTAATTCCCTTGATTTTCGGGATATTTATCCTGATTCCTCCACAGGTCTACATCGAACGTCTCACTCACGGGCGTTTCCAAGGTTCCTTTTTTCGCTTCTACCCCCATTATTTTGACGGATTTTACGGATTCGGCGGAAACTTCGCCTGGATGGGACTCCATCTGTGGTTTTTGCTGGCGCTTTTTCTGTTCTCCTTGATAGCGCTTCCCCTGTTGCTCTATTTCGGAGGGGAGGGCAGAAAAGTCCTGATCCGTAAGACGGCCGGTTTTTTTGAAAAGCAGGGATCGATTCTTGTGCTGGTTTTGCCTCTGACTCTCATGGAGTTCGTTTTCCATCCTTCGGGACTCGGCCGGAGAAGTCTGGGAGGTTGGAATATATTTGTTTACCTGTTGTTTTTTCTGTATGGATTCCTTCTCGGCTCCGACGAAAGATACAGAGGTGTGGTGGAAAAAAATCGGGTGTCCTTTCTGGCCCTTGCTGTTTTGACCACTCTTGTCGGATTCTCTCTCCGTCGGTCAGGGATATCCCCTCCCTTCGGGAGTCTCGGCTATCTGGGGATTTCCTTGCTCCGCACCCTCAACTCCTGGGTCTGGGTGCTCGCTCTTCTGGGCCTTGGGAGCCGGTATCTCACCTTTCGGAACCGCTTGCTAAAGTATGCAGGCGAAGCCGTTCTCCCCTTTTATGTTTTGCATCAGAGTGTTATCGTGGCGGCCGGTTTTTTCTTCCTGGATTGGAATGTGGATATATTCCTTAAGTACCTAGTGCTTGCCTTGGTATCTTTTTTTGTCATCATGCTGATTTATGAGCTCATCGTTCGGAGATGGGGTCTTTTGCGTTTCCTATTCGGGATGAAAGCCCAAAAGACTATCATCTAAAAATGGATCTAATGGATTGAAACATTCTTATATCGAAAAGGAGGATGGGGCCGGATGATTTGGGTCCAGAAAAGGCCGCTATCCAATTCCGTGATTTTTTTTTATGCATTTTGGGTGTTGATTTTATGAGAGAAAAGGATTAAAAAAGAAGGACATGAGCCAGAAGGTATCGCTTCTGACGATTCTGGGAGGCTTCCTCCTCCTTTCGTTGTTCATTCAAACAGGCTGGGCAGAAAACAAGGGGGCCTTTGGATTCTTTCTGGAGAATGATGTTTTCGCTTTTACGGACAGATACTATACCAATGGCATGAAATTGTCCTGGACATCTCCGGATCGATTTTCCGGTATGTTCGACTCCTTGGCGCAACGCGCTTTTTCCCTCTCGATCGGACAGAATATTTACACACCCGCCGATATCGAACAAGAAGACATCATAGAAGACGACCGGCCCTATGCAGGATTTACATATTTTTCCCTGGCCTTTCATCGGGAAAAAAACCAATCCCTTGATACTTTGGAATTCGTGCTGGGTATTGTGGGGCCCCATTCCTATGCCGAGCAGTTACAACGCTTCGTCCATCGCCTCCTCGAAGATGATGATCCAAAGGGCTGGGACAACCAGCTCGGTGACGAAATTGTTTTTGCGGCTGTTTTTGACCGGAAATGGAAATTCCAGCTCGGGTTTGAGGACAAGAGTTTCGCGCCTGACATAATCGTGCATTTGGGAGGAAGTCTGGGGAATTTGATGACGGCGGCCGTGACCGGATTTCAGCTCCGAATAGGATGGAATCTTCCGAAAGATTTTGGTTCCTTTAACATTCGTCCCGGAGGGGAAGGCAGCACCTTTTTCAACGGAAGGTCCGCACCGCTCGCCAAACAAAAACGATTTGGTATTCACACCTACGTCTATGTGGCCGGCCATGCCGTATATCGGAATATTTTTCTGGACGGTAACACCTTCCGGAAGAGTCATCGGGTGGATAAACTTCCCTTTGTGGCAGATATCATCGCAGGAGTTGCGATGACCTTCAAACATTTTAAACTCAGTTATGCCTATGTTTACCGGACCAGGCAATTCAAAACTCAACTGGAACCCCATATTTTTGGGACGGTGAATATTTCTCTGATATATTGATATGCTAATCCTTTGGTTAGTTGCTTACGTCTTTTCGCTTCCTTTATTGCTGGCTTCATATATACATATTTATAGTGTCTAGCCCCGAATGAGGAGGTTTCATGAAGAATGTTTCCGATTTTTTATCCGAACTTTTATCCTGTACATCCAAAGGTCTGACCCGCTCTGAAATCCGGGAGCTGCTCAAATTGACCCGACAGCCAGGAGTGATTTCATTTGCCGGAGGGCTTCCCTTTTCCGGCCTCTTTCCCATCGAGGAGGTGAAGGATATTGCCTGTGCCGTTCTGGATAGGGAAGGGGAAATTGCCCTCCAGTATGGCCCGACAGAGGGGGATGGCCGGCTGATCCAGTTTCTCGCCCAGTGGATGAGGGAGAAGGAGGGTGTTGATATCACCGAGGATAATATCCTGATCGTATCCGGTGCTCAGCAGGCTCTAGACCTGATCGGCAAGATTTTCATCGATCCGGGTGATCCTATCATTCTGGGATTGCCTTCCTACCTGGGAGGGATCCAGGCTTTCAATAGTTTCCGGGCCAACATGATCGGGGCCCCCCTAGACAAACAGGGAATGGATACGAAGGTCGTGGAGAACGTTTTAAAGGCCAACAAGACCAAGAACTGCCACGTGAAATTCATCTATGTGGTGCCGGATTTCCAGAATCCCTCGGGGGTGACTTTATCCCGTGATCGCCGCCAAAAACTCCTGGATCTGGCCGATGAGTACGAAACCATCTTGGTGGAAGACAGTCCGTACAGGGACTTGCGGTTTGGAGGAGAATCCATACCTATGTTGAAAGCCATGGACAGGAACGGATTCGTCCTTTCCGTACACACCTTTTCTAAAATCTTATTTCCAGGGACAAGGTTGGGATGGATCGTAGCCGACAAGCCGATCATGGAAAAACTGATCATGGCTAAACAGCCCACCGATCTTTGCTCCCCTCCTCTTACCCAATCTATCGTCTATGAATTCTGCCGTAGGGGACGGCTCGATACCCACATTAAAAATATCGTCGAGGTTTACAAGAAAAAGCGTGATCTCATGATCAAAGCTCTGGAAGAAAATATGCCGCAGGGCTCGGGAGTCGACTGGACCTATCCTGAAGGAGGTCTCTTTCTTTGGGTGAAGCTGCCCGAGCACATGGATACGGCGGAATTGTTCCCTAAGGCCGTAGAAAAAAAAGTGGCCTATGTGGTCGGTTCGGCCTTTCATTTCGACCGGAGCGGAAAAAACACCATGCGGTTGAATTTCTCCTATCCCACAGAAGAACAGATCGAGGAAGGCATAAAGCGGCTGGCCGGCCTGATCAAGGAAGAGTTGAATCAATCTTCGTTGTTCTAGTGTCAGGAGATAACCAGACAAAGCGATTCCGTTCCTATTATATGTTTAGAGGTTGTATTCATTTTCTAGAGGATTCCTCCCTTTTGTGTAGACACTGCGAAATCCACCATGTGAGATCGACAAATTCAGGTCAATATAAAGTCAATTTTATTGAAGGAGGTTAGGATGATCTTCGTCAAGAAAAAAGTTCTATGGATTTTCTCGTTCGTCATCTGGATGGCGGCAAGTACGCTGGCAGGCCAGACCATTCCCGGCCCGGAGGAATTTTTCGGCCACCGTATGGGAGCCGAGAAGAAACTGGCCCGCTGGGACAGGATCGTCGAGTATATGCAAAGAATCGGAGCCGGTTCGGACCGTGTGGACGTCGAAGAGGTCGGAAAAAGTACCGACGGCCATCCTTTCCTTCTGGTCATCGTTTCTTCGCCGGAGAATCTTCGGAACATCGAGCGCTACAGGGATATCAACCGTAGGTTGTTCGATCCCCGCACCATAGGGTCCGAAAAGGAAGCGAAAGAGCTGATCGGAGAAGCCAAGGTCTTTATTCTGGTCACCTGCAGCCTGCATGCCACAGAGGTCGGAGCCACACAGATGTCGGTGGAGATGGTTCACCGGATGGCTTCTGAAGATTCCGAAGAAATCCGCAACATTCTGGATAATGTCGTCTTCCTTTTGGTTCCCTGTGCTAATCCCGACGGGCAGATCATGGTGACGGACTGGTACAACCAGACTCTGGGAACGCCTTATGAAGGGTCTCCTCTTCCCTGGCTCTACCATCGCTATGTCGGTCACGACAACAACCGGGATGCCTATATGTTTACCCAGAAAGAAACCCGACTCATCGGGAAAATCGTTTTCCATGATTGGCTCCCTCAAGTGTGGCTGGATGAGCATCAGATGGGGAGCTCCGGTGCGCGGATTTTTGTCATGCCCGCCGCTGATCCCATCAATCCCAATGTCGATCCCTTGATCTACCGCCATACAGGGCTTTTGGGATTTGCCCAGGCGGCCGCTCTGGAGAAAGAAGGGAAAACCGGCATCATTTACGGCCGGTCCTACACCTACTGGTGGGAGGGTGCCATGGGATGGGCGGGGTGGTGGCACAACATGCTGGGCATGCTGACCGAGCTGGCATCGGTCAGGATCGCTACCTCTGTGGAGCAGCAAAAAGCCGATCCCAGCCGTCCGCAGCCAGAAGAGTCCCAACAGAGATCGCGGGAGAGATACCGGAGATCGAGCGCCGGGCCTCTTCCTCCTCCGCGAGACATCCAGTTCCGTTCCCAGTATCCGCGGCCCTGGCTGGGTGGACGATGGACCCTGCGCGACATCGTGGACTATGAATTGATCGCTACAATTGGCCTGCTCGAAGCCGGAGCCAATTTGCGGGAACAGCTTCTGGAGGGCCTCTACGTGGTCGGAAAAAGGCAAATCGATATGGGAAAGAAGGGGGATCCCTTTGCCATCGTCGTTCCCCAGGAGCAGGCCGACCGTCCGACAGTCATCAAGCTGCTCCAGACTCTAGCCTGTGGAGGGGTGGAGATTCACCAGGCCCGCCAGTCCTTCGAAGCAGACGGCGAGAATTATCCTTCAGGCACCTATGTGATCCTGATGGCCCAGCCCTTCCGTCCCTACGCTAAAGACATGCTCGAGGCTCAGGAGTATCCCAAGATCTCGCCGGCTCCAGGCGTTCCTCCCAGTCCTCCCTACGATGCGGCCGGTTGGTCGCTCGGGATGCAGATGGGGGTGGAGACGGTTTTTGTAGAAGAGCCGTTCGAGGCCGATCTCATCGAGCTGGATGAAGTTAGACTTCCGGCCGGCCTGGTCTCCGGCCAGGGATCACAGTACATTCTGAGCCATGAGCCGAACAACAGCCTGGTGGCCGTCAACCGCCTGCTCCAGAAGGGCCACAAAATTTTCTGGCTGGAAAACGAGACCACGATAGAGGGAAAAAATTATTCCCCAGGAGCCATCGTCATCGAGGGAGGAAAAGGATTGGTCGAAACAGTCAAGGACCTGGCGGCTTCCCTAGGCATCGATGCCGTCGCCGCCGAGGTCGACACCTCCAGGTCCCTTCGCATCCGAATACCGCGCGCGGCCCTGTATCAGCCCTGGGGCGGAAATATGGACGAAGGCTGGACACGGTGGCTTCTGGAGCAGAATGAATTTCCTTTTCAAACCATCCACCCGGAGGACCTTCGGGAAGGTCATCCTTCCTCCAGCTTCGATGTTATCATCTTTCCCGACATGAGAAAGGAGCAGATCATAAGAGGTTTGACCGGAGAAGATATTCCGCCGGAGTACCGGGGAGGCCTCGAAGAATCTGGGATCGAGGCGCTCCGGATGTTCATTCGAGAAGGGGGGACTGTCATCACGCTGGGCCGGAGCTCTGAGCTGATGATGGACGAGTTGGCAGTCCCCTTCCGTAACAGCCTGCAAGACGTCGGCCGGGAAGAGTTTCTCTGCCCCGGCTCAATTCTGAGAGTTCTAGTGGACAACACCCACCCTCTCGCTTATGGGATGCCGAGGGTGGCCAATGCCTATTTCTCGAACTCCATGATCCTGGAACCCGTCCCTTCGTTTTCGACCATGCAGAGCTCCATAATCGTCAAGTACCCCACCGGAGACATTCTGCGGAGCGGTTGGCTTCATGGGGAGGCCTATCTGCATAACAGGGTAGGTATGGCCGAAGTGAAGCTGGGAAAAGGGCGCATGGTCCTCATCCCGATAAGGGTGCAGAACCGAGCCCAGCCTTACGGCACCTTCAAGCTGCTCTTCAATGCCATCCTCACCTCGGCCGCTTCTCCTGCTCAACAAAAATAAGATAGCTTTTTTGGATCGGGATTTGATTATTCGGGCAGTTTTGCCCTGTTTTTTACGCCTCTTATCGCTCCTTCGATCAGACGGTAGGCTGCCTGAAGGGAAATGCTCTCCTTGTCTCTTTCTCCGAAGGGAAGGGAGGCGATGCCGATGGCTCCGGCCTTTTTATGCTTGAACATCATCTCCAATGCCCCGGCCAGCTCCTGGCTCGTCGGGCCCTCAGCAACGGTAAGGGGATGACCTTTCACTTCGCTTGGGTCCAGAACATCCATATCGATATGGACATAGATGATATCCGTGAGACAGCTCAGGCGTTCCATCTGATGATTGATGTTATCCGAGAGGTTGCGGATATCGTCGACCGATAGAAACTCGCATTGGGACCGGTCCAGAAGCTCCTGCTCCAGGGGATCTACATCCCGCAACCCGGCCATGACGATGTATTTTGTAGGCAGGGATGGATCCAGGCCCGCTTTCAGGCGAAGCCGGGTCAGACACATGCCCGCCGCAATGGCTACGGGCATTCCTCCCAGCATACCGCTGAGCGTCGTCTCGGGCGTGTTGAAATCGGCATGGGCATCGATCCAGACAAGTCCCACACGGAGGGGTTTCCTCCCGGCTAAACCCGAGGATTGGAGATTTCTGGGGTCGGCCTCATCGCTTTCATCCGCCTTTAGATGCTGGAGTCCGGAAAGCATTCCCAACAAATCGGTACAGTTTTCGAGCAACCCGATGGTGAAGTATTGCCCTTCTCTGTTTTCCGCGATGAGTTTTCCTATGTGTTTGCTCTCCAGTGCATCCCGGTTCCATGCGCCGTATTCCTTTTCTTCTTCAGGAGATAATCTAGCGGTTGAAATCTTGGCGACCTCGCAGTCCATATTTGCCAGCCTGTCCAAAAGGCCTCCGCTCTCCATGACGGCCGGGCCTTCAGAGCTGTTTTTCACGATAAAGACTTTGATCTTTCCTTCCCCATAATTCTGGGAGAAAAGGTTCGATGCGAGCAATAATAGAGAAGCTGAAACCAGAACAACCAAACTTTTCACTTTTTTCTCCTTGCTTCAGAAATAAGACGTTGTGGCTTTTCCTGGAGCGTCAAAAACCATTCCCGTAATAAGGGATGTATCACAGAGAAAAAAGAGTGTCAAATCTGTGTTTTTCGGCTTTGTTTATAGCTTTTTATTTATTCCTATTTCTGTTTTGTCGCTTCCCAGGCTCCGTTCATTCCAAAGTCCGGAATTTCCAGCGTGCCCTTCATGTACTCTCCCTCCACGTCCATTTTCAAGGTCAGAGTTATTTCCTGACCGCCCGGACCCATTCCCTTTACAGAAAAACTGAACGTTCCATCCTCCAGCTTGACTTCTTCGATGGGCGACTCGCTCAACGTTCCATATTGATCGGTAAGGTGTCCACCAAGTTTTCCTTCCTTCATCTCCAGGACCAGAGTGAATTCGTTAGGTTCTTCCATTCCTTCGAGAGTGGCCAATCCCACCCAGGTGCCGACCATGTCCGCCGGATTTTGTGCGGTTAGATTGACGGCTGCACATAATCCCAAAGCTAAAATAATGGCTGATCTCGATAGAATTTTCATGTTTTCCTCCTTTGGGCTGGAATAATCTTCCAGATCAGGGTAATCAATTCTTAAATACGAAAAAGGGGTCCTTAAAGTTTCGATGGGCAGGATATTTTGACAAGCTTTTTCGGCTGTGCTATAAACTTTTGCAGGCTGGGATTCTAGATGGCATTTTTCTTCTTCGAGCTAGAGCCATGAAACTATCTGAAGCCAGAGAGCACGCACGGACCATATTCCAGGCAGGGGTGAAGGCGGTCGATCCTATCACAGCCGTGAAAAAGCATATCGTTTTAAAGGGCGGCCGGCTCATGATCGGAAATCGAACCTATGAGCTCTCTTCTATGGATGATATCTATGTCCTCGGTGCCGGGAAAGCCGCGGCCGCCATGGCTGCGGCCGCAGAAGAGATTCTGGGGGGCCGGGTGAGTTCTGGCCTGGTCAACACTAAATACGGACACGGACTTCCCCTGGGCAAGGTCCGGGTGAATGAAGCCGGACACCCCGTGCCCGATAAAGCCGGGTATCAGGGAGCCCGGCAGATCGTCAAGCTGCTCGAGAAGACAGGAGATAGAGACCTGGTCATTTTTTTGATCTCCGGGGGTGGATCTGCGCTTCTCCCTTATCCTGTCGAGGGAATTACCCTGGAAGATAAACAGGAGGTGACGCGGGTTCTTTTGGATGCAGGGGCCGCCATCCAAGAGATCAATGCCCTCCGCAAACACCTTTCAGTGGTTAAAGGAGGGAGATTGGCACGATTGGCCTATCCATCCATGCTCGTTTCCCTCATTCTTTCCGACGTGATCGGCGATGACCTGGACAGTATTGCATCGGGCCCAACCGTTCCTGACCATACGACATTCAGCGATTGCCTGAGGATCGTGGACAGATATGGGCTCAAACCGAAATTGCCCTCAGCGGTGATGGAGATCTTTAAGAAAGGAGCCAGAGGAGAAGTCGAGGAGACACCCAAGCCGGATGATCCGATCTTCGAGCGCACTCAGAATCTCATCATCGGAAGCAATATTCAGGCACTTCAGGCGGCAGAGGAAAAGGCGGCTGATTTAGGTTACAATACCCTCATCCTTTCCTCTTTCGTGGAAGGAGAGACCAAGGAGGTGGCCAAGGTCCATACCGCCATGGCTAAGGAAATCCTCAGCTCAGAAAACCCTATCGGCCGGCCGGCCTGTTTGATTTCCGGAGGGGAGACCACGGTCACCATCCACGGTAGGGGATTGGGAGGACGAAATATGGAGTTTGTCCTGGCCGCTGCGATCGAAATCGCAGGATTGAAGGATACGGTGGTGCTGAGCGGCGGGACAGATGGGACCGACGGTCCGACCGATGCAGCCGGGGCGGTGGCGGACGGGACGAGCATTTCAAGAGCCAGGGAGAAGGGAGTGGATCCAGGCCAGTATCTATCGGAAAACGATTCCTACCATTTTTTCGAAGTCCTGGACGATTTGATCATCACCGGGCCGACGCGGACCAACGTCATGGATATAAGAATCGTTCTAGTGATCTGAGGCCAGTTCGTTCAGTTTTAATCGCACACACACGATGAAAGGCGACTCTCCCTCGACCCAGTGACCATAGGTGGTGAGGACAAATGTGCCATCAGGAAGGACCTCTACCCCGGGATAAGCGCAGTCCCAGTCTTTTTTGTTATCCATCAGTCGGATACGGAGCTGGCCTTCCCGACCCTCCACGATATCCCCATACGTTCCGACCCAGGCAACCCAGTCGCCTTGGGTAGGAGATTCCTGGGCGGTATCCCGGAATGAGATGAGCAGCCGGCCGTCGGGTGCGTATTTTCCTGTATGACGGTCTCCGGTCAGGGATCCGAGAAGTTCCCGGGGCATTGTCCAGCTCTGGCCTTCATCATCGGAGAATATCACGAAAGAATTCCGGGTGCGGCTGTTTTCGCGGAGTAAAGCGGCTAGCTGCTTCCCGTCAGGAGAACGGATGATACCCGGCTCACAGAGTTGAATGTCCATCGTCTGGAGAATGGCCTCGGGGAAGGACCAGGTCAGTCCACCGTCTGTGGAGAAGGTCTTATACAGCGTGAACGTACCGGAGCTTCCGCCATCTTTTCGAAAAAACCGGCCGTCATCGTGGAACATGGCCAGGTAATGTCCCTCTCCGGTTCTGAGCTCCCCCACGCTCCCCATGACAACGATCCCTCCCCAGTCTCCTACAGCCTGGAGAGGGGTCCAAGTTTTTCCGTCATCTTCAGAAACAGCCATCCGGGCAGGATAAAGCCCGGAAAAGAGGATCAGACGCTTTTTTCCTTTCGGGTCGACCATCCGGTGTATGGTCGGCACTTCCAGAGATGTCTTCCAGTTTTCCGGAACAGGAAGCCGGTGGCTCCAGGTGAGTCCGCCGTCCGTGCTTTTTTTCATCACGATGGCGCCTCTGCCGTGTCCTTTGGGATAAACGCAAATGATCGTTTTATGGTCTTCCAGGAGTACCGTGGTCGGATGTCCCAGATACTGTCCTTTTTCTTTATCGACGATGATTTGTCTGTGGCTTTGACCGGCCAAATCGATAAGGGGAATGGTGTAGCCCTTTGGCATGGGGTCGGAGCCGGCCAAAAATTGTTGATCCATCATTAGAGGCTGACTTTCAACCCTAGAGGAGTGGCAGGATATGAAAGTCATAAGCCACAAAAAGAGGAACAGATTGAAAATAATATGAATTTTTAAACGATTCATATTCAGTTCCAGATCTTAATGTGGCTGTTCATCACAGATCACAACATAAAAAAAACGCTTATGTATTTACTGCCTTCAATGTTAACTTTGTATCTGTCATTTTATACTGAAATCGATAAGTGCGCAAAAAAGTCTGGCGTAGAATTGCACATATCACATCATCATCGGGCATATATCCTGAATTCCCTGTTCATCCGTTCTTACAGGTCTTGAATTTAACTGTCCCAGGGCCTTAATTCCTCGGCTCTTGTCCAGGCCTCGACCCACTGAGGCATGCCTGGATTCCAATCAGGTATTCCCAACGCATCCAGTACTTTTTTAACTGGAATGAGACCCTGTTTGCTTGTGATTCCTGCCCTTACCAATGCCGAGGAATGGGTTTTCCCCTTCCACGCGGTGTATTGATGAAAGTAGAACCAACGATCGTCCGTCGCGACGATCCGGGTATGCAGTTGGAAGCGTTTGAATGCTTTCAGGCGATGACGGTATCGGACGCTGGCGCCAGATACGGCAAATCCCCAGTTATGCTTATGAACAGTCCGCAGCAAATCTGTTCTCTGTGCCAGATCCAATCGGCCCAAATCCATGATGGTCAGGTGCCTGCCGTTGTTCAATTCGGGATATATGTCTATGTCTCCAGGAAAAACCCGCATTTTCAACACACTTTCATTATCCATAGTCAATTTAGAGCCAAATTTTGCCTTGATAAGTATTTGGCATAATCTTAAGTAAGGATACATTTATGTGCTCCATCCCTTAATTTCTGTCTCGTATCGCTTCCGGCTTGAGGATGATTCGATAAAGAAAAATAATATCACAGACAGTTTGAATCAAGAAGGTCAAATATTTTGATGGTGGAGGTCTACTGCTATGCGGTTTTTTTCTACTTAGGCGCTAAAGTGAAGAGGCTGGAGAAGAGGAGAAGGTCTGCGCCGGCATGAAAAAGAGCCGGGCCGATCAGACTGTCCGTTTTCTGCATCATGTACCCCCACACGATGGCCAGAACGAACACTGCGCCCAAAAACCTCAAGATTTCTCCCGAGGCTACATACTCGACTTTCATATGGGCAAGGGCGAAGACGATGGCCGTCAACAGGTTGGACCCGAATTTCCCCAGGAATAGCTGGAATTTTTTGAGGAATAAGCCCCTGAAGAGAAGCTCTTCGTTGAACCCGTTGGAGAGGGCGAAAACGAGGATCCAGGGTGAAGCGGAGAGCAGGCGATACAGACCGGATTCGGCATCTTTGATCTGGAGGATGAGAAAAGCAACGAAAGCGAAAAAGGCGATCAGACCGATGCCCAGTCCGTAGCGGATCCTCCCTTTTTTAAGGTAGATCGACGAGAGGCGCTGGCCTGAACATACGGTCAGGACGACGATAGGGATGATGATCAAAAGGCTTTGGGAGAGCTTGGCCACGGCCATCCCCTTCATGGCCGTCACATCAAGGCCGAACCAGTCGAGGGGCAGGCTGCTGAACCGCCAGGAAAGAAATTGGGTAAAAGCGGCCAGAAAAAAGGCAAAGGAGATCGGCCAGTAGGATTTCAGTTTTTCTCGGCGGGCGAACACCAAGGTCAGGACAAGAAAAATAATGCAGACGCCCGTCCTTAGGAGTCTCTCGAGGCTGTCGGGTATCCGGGCCGAAAAGGTGATGCTGGGCAAAAAAACGATCAGACCGGCAGATAAAAAAATCAAGAATGATCCCATACGTTTCCGTTTCATTTTTACCTTTCTCTGTTTCTTCCTAAATGTTCTTTTTCATCAGGGCCTTTTTCCCCAGGATAATTAGGCTCTTCAGGAAATCGACAGCGATCAAGAGGATGACGACCGCTATAATGATATTGGCCATGATTTGAAGGTCGAGATAGACGAATTCAACGAAAGGATCGCCCAGCGGTCTGTTGATGACGATCCCCAGGATGATAAGTTGGCCGCCGTTTCTGAGGAGATTCACCCATTCGGAGGTGAAGAAAAATTTAAGGGCATAGGCGGCGAGTCCGATTCCCAACAAAGCCAAGAGGGCCAGTGAATACCATTTCGACGCGGTTGAGTTGAGCAGCGGTTGAATCTTTTTAAAGTCGATGTTCTTGAAGAAAAGGGTTCCGGAACTCCAATAAATCCAGATGAGGACCGAATAAGCCAGAAGCATAAGAATAAAAGGTAGGGGCTTGGATTGGGCCTGTCTTTTCTCGATCATTTTTGCCCAACTCAATTTGAATTTGGGCCAAGGCAACCGGACATCCCTCCTGCTCTGGGTCACGAAATACAGGATGATCCCGGCCAGTCCCAGGTCATAGACAAAAGCCATGGGAAGGTAGAAGAGGGCCTGAAAGCTGTCGATTCTGGGGATATAGAAAAAGGGAAGCACGGTCATAGTGGTTTTGAAAATAAAAGATAGGAGGATGAACGTGATATGGAAGGCAAAAAGGACCGCCGTGTACCGGATGAGGTGCCCTTTGAAGCCCGGCGCGATGATCTGGTAGCCTTCCATGTATTTTTCGGCCACCTGCCGCGGGCTTCCGTAGGCTTGAATGGCACGCGCCAGGGCTTCCTCTGTGACATCTCCCGATTCCTGTTCGGTTTTTTCCAGAACGTGGCTCCTTATTTCCGTCAGGATTTCTTTTTTTTCTTTGCTGGTCGCAAGATAGCGGCCGATCTCCTCCAGGTATTTTTCAAGTTTTTCATACATTTTTATTCTCCTTTAACAGGTGGCTCAAGAGTTCATTCTGCTTGCGCCAGATTTCCAGAAGTTGGTGACGAACTCCCTTGCCTTCCTTCGAGATGACATAGAATTTCCGGGGCCTGTCCTCGGTGACATCCCACCTACCGGTGATGAGGCCCTTTTTCTCCAGTCTCCGCAGAAGGGGATAAAGGGTGTTCTCTTCGAGAGAATAGCCCTTCTCTTCGAGCCGTTTGACCATGGAGTAGCCGTACATATTGTTTTCAAGGAGGACCAGGACCAAAACCTGAAGGAATCCCCGGTTCATCTCCGTCTCGAAAGCGCTGATGTCTGTTTCCATTCCGGCACCTCCTTTTTATATCCGATAAATACTGTGTGTTATAAATTTAATGTGCGATATAAGTATACTGTGCGAAATACAGTATGTCAAGCCTTTTATTAATCTCTTGACATTTTATCGGAGGGTGGTTATTTTGACTCAAATAATGGATCGAGAGAGAACCGGAAAGACCATGGCCAAAGAATGTCCAGTTCCAGAGGGAATGACAGCAGGGAAGAAGCATGTCATGGAGCTGGCCCGGGATATGGGCCTGATGCATGTGACCATGATCGGCGTCGGGGCCATGATCGGGGCTGGGATATTCGTCCTGACCGGTCTGGCGGCAGGCGTTTCCGGCCCGGCTCTGCTCCTTGTCTTCGCTTTTAATGGGTTGGTCACTGGCCTGACGGCCATGAGCTACGCAGAGCTCGGCTCCTGCTTTCCCGAAGCCGGCGGCGGCTATCTCTGGGTCAAGGAGGCTCTACCCCAACCCAACGGCTTCCTCTCCGGATGGATCAGCTGGTTCGCCCATGCGGTGGCCTGCAGCCTGTATGCGGTGGCCTTCGGCACTTTCAGCGTGGATCTTCTTCATATGGCTGGGATCGACTTTAACCGCCTTTTAGCCTTTACATCCTCCTCCGAACCCTACATTCTGGCAGCCAAGCTCATCTCCGTGTTCGCGACCCTCTTGTTCGTCTACATCAATTTCCGGGGTGCCAAGGAAACAGGACAGGCCGAGAGCTTGGTCACCATCCTCAAGATCGTGGTGATCGCGCTTTTTATCGGGTTCGGGCTTTTCGCCATCTTTTCCGGAAACACGTCCAAGCCCTGGCCAGAACACTTCCGGGGATTTTTTCAAAAAGGTCCTCTGGGCATCATCATGGC
The DNA here is from genome assembly GCA_964400735.1 of uncultured Eubacteriales bacterium. Taxonomy (GTDB): domain Bacteria; phylum Acidobacteriota; class Aminicenantia; order Aminicenantales; family Aminicenantaceae; genus CAYNVQ01. The sequence goes on from CAYNVQ010000006.1 coordinate 129,739, forward strand.
CATGGGCCTGACTTTCATCGCCTTCGAGGGCTACGAAATCATCGCCCAGTGTGGAGAGGAGGTCAAGAATCCCAAAAGGAATATCCCCCGCTCTATTATCCTTTCCCTGCTGATCGTCGTGCCTATTTACATCCTGGTCGCCTTTGTGGCGCTGGGAGCCACAACTCCTGAGGGAGATATTCCGACTTGGCAGTATTTGGGACAAAAAGGAGAGCTGGCCATGATCGAGGCGGCCGAGCACTTCATGATGGGAAAGTTGGGAAGAATCATTTTCCTGATCGGGGGCCTTTTCTCCACCATGTCGGCCTTGAACGCCACAGTCTATTCCTCCTCCAGGGTCAGCTTCGCCATGGGGCGTGACCACAACCTGCCTGCCGTATTCGGAAAAATCCACCACAAAAAAAGAACGCCCCATATGGCCGTTTTCATTTCCGGCATGATGATCGTCCTGATGGCTGTGATGTTGCCGATCGAGGATATTGCAAGCGCCACTGATGCCATGTTCCTCCTTCTTTTTATCTTCGTCAACCTGGCCGTTGTCAATTTGAGAAAAAACAGGCCTGATCTGGACAGAGGATTTAAAGTTCCTCTTTTTCCTTATATCCCCTATGTGGCGACATTTCTCAATCTTTTTCTGGCCATTTTCCTTTTCTTTTACAGGCCCCTCGGCGTCTGGGTGTGTGTAGGGTACATGGCCGTCGGCATCAGTTTTTACTATCTTTATTCACGGAGGAAGGAGTTCGTAGCCAAGGCCGCCCCGGCCGTGCATTTGGAGCAGCCTGTTTTCGAGGCTCCACCCTGTAATTTCCATATCTTGGTGCCTGTGGCCAATGCGCAGACGGTCGAGCAACTGCAGCGCTTCGCGGTCAGGATGGCCAAGGCCTACACGGCCGACATCACGGCCCTGAATGTCATCCAGGTGCCGGCCCAGCTTCCTCCGAGCGAAGGCCGGAAATATGTGGATAGTGCCCGTACTTTGCTGGGCCAAGCCATAGAGGTGGCCGAAAAAGATAGTATTCCGGCCTATTCGTTGGTGAAATTGACCCACAATGTGCCCAAAGCCATCATCGAAACCTGCGAGGAGCGGAAAATCGATCTGATGGTGCTGGGATGGGAGGGAGAACGGCCGGCCCATGACAGGGTATTCGGGACGATCACCGATGAGATCATCCTCAACACGGTCTGCGACATCGCCCTTATCTGCCGCTCTCCGGCAGATAAGGAGATCGGCCGGATCCTAATCCCGGTCAGCAGCATAAAATATGCAGTCCTCTCCTTCAAGATAGCTGAGGCCATTTTGAGCGAGAATGGAACGCCTATCGTGCTGTTCCATGCCACTTATCAGGATGATGTGACGGAGGTCGAGAAGAAATACCGGGAAGAGCTGCAAAAATTAGGGGATGTTATCAATCCTGCCCTCTATCAGATTATGGTCAAAAAAACACAAAGTGTCACAGAGGCCATCCTCTCAGAGATCCAGCACCACGACCTCCTTATCATGGGCGCGCCGGAGGAGGGGTTGGTCAGGAGGGCCTTGTTCGGCGATCTGCCTGTGCAAATAGCCCGGGAGACCGATGTTCCCATCATCCTGACCAAAAGATACACCGGCCATGTCAAGTCCTGGTTCCAAAAATTCTTCGGCTCCCGCAAAACCATGCTGGATTGAAAACTTGCCTAAATCTTTTGCTGGGGAGCTGGAAGATAAGACATCATGAGCATTTTTTGCCAGGTCATATTTTCCAGGTGACTTTGTAACGTTTGACAAACTGGTAGCCTTCTTTGTCTTTTTCAATGGTGTAGAGACTGTTATTTTTCCATGTCTTGGGGCTGACATCCAGCAGTGAACTTCCCAAATATCTTCCTTCAGAGCTGAAAATATCAAAAAATGAGCGTTCGCTGTTCCCCTCCTCGGATCTTTTTACTAGCAGCTTGTCTTTAACACAGAATAACTGTTCAAACACGGGTTTATATTCAGGGCTTTTTAACTCGTTTTTTACTGTTCCGGCCCAAAATTTCCTCTCGTTTTCGTCTTCCTGGAATTCTCCATTGACATAGTCTGCTACATCTTGGCTTAGGACTTTTATTTTATCGTACTCCTTTCTAATCCGCCGAATCAAAATTCCTTCTGGCGAGTACACATGAATCTCATAATCGTTTGTTTCTCCCATATAAACATTGCCCAGAGAATCCATCGAACAGCACAATTCCTTTTGGAACGGGATGCTTAATGCCAGCATCTTGCCTTCTTTCCTATAATGCTGCATGACAGGGATAGAGGAGCTGTACAGGTTTCTGATGAAATCAGACTGTGAAGAATATTGATTGGCCAGAAAATCAAAAACGAAAAAATTTTCGTTCGATTCTTTGGATACGGTGTTCATTATTAGGGTGATATCTCCGTTCCCATCGACGCCAATTATCCTGCCTAAAGAATATTCATCAAAGCTTTTTGTGTGAACAAACTCTCCCTGATTGTTGAAAACAGATAGGCGATTGGTGTCGACATCGCTGATATAAATTAAATCTTTTTCATCGACATAAATATCGACAGGATTCGATAACTCGCCAGGACCTTGGCCTTCTCTGCCAAATACATGACGAAGCTGACCATTTTTATCGAAGACTTTTATGTGTTTATCTCCGCTATCCAGCACATAAATGTTGCCTTCTCGATCGGCTTCGACATCTTGCGCTCGATAAAAGATGTGTTCTTCATTCCCTTCTTTCTCGCCTAAAGTCAAATCTTCTTCGAGAGAGATTGCATCTGTATTCATAGACTCTTTCGGATTCTTAACAACCGATACCCCGTTTTCAACCTCGATTGTCCCCTGCCATTTTGAGTTCCGCTTTTCACATGAGAGACACATAATCAAGGCTAGGCAAAACAATAAAATTGCAAGGAGTTTCAGTTGAGAAATCATTTCCTTCTCTCTTAATCTTTTATTCCCACGTTGTTTTGTACGCCATCAATTCCCTGTTACGGCTTTCCTTTTCTCTGCGGCAGTAGAGCAAGAATATTTCCTTATCAACCAACGGATCGTTAGGGCTATAGAGCCAAGGGCTTCCATTTGCCTCTATGCTCAATCAAAATTCATCATCTGCTTTGATGACTTTCACCAATATAATGATTATGAGACAGAACACGATTCCAGTGATGCTGCTCTTTCTGATCAACGACGCCAGAGCTGGGTCATCTGCGAAAAAAGAAAGGATGATCCCCAAAATTCCAGAAAATATTATAAAAATAATCCCGCATCCCAATGCTGCCTTGACAGAACCAAAGGGTGCTTTTTTAATCATAGTCAGTTTGATTCGTGATTTGTATTGCATGGATGCTCTCGAATTCACCCGGTCCCTGTCCTTTTCTTCCTATTGTCATGAGATAGCGGCCATCCTTATCAAAAACCTTGATATGAGATTCCTTCCAGTCCGCTACGAATATTCTCCCCTCATCATCCACACAGATGGATGCAATTTGTGTGAACATATACTTCTCATCGCCTTCTGCTTCACCAATGCATAACTCTTCTTCGAAATGAAATATTTCTCTGTTGTACATCGGTTCCTTCGTATTCTTCACAACCGTTACTCCATCCACCACTTCAATCGTTCCCTTCCATTCGGCTTTCTGTCGGCCGCAAGAGAAAATCAAGATCAAAGGGATAAACATTAGGACAACCGGAATCCATTCTGTTTTTACTCGCAATTTGTCTTCCCCCAAATTCTATTATCCTTCTTTTTAGGATAAAGTTGGTCAGGCTATAAAGTCAAATTCAACTCTGTACCTACTAAAACATCCTGTGTGTATCACAAGTTGCATCAAACAGATAAATTTTTTATTCATATCTAAGCGTTTCTGAGGGATCTACTAGGGCGGCCTTCACGGTCTTCGCCCCTACGACAAAAAGCGCAACTGCCAGTGACAGAAGGCTTGAGAGGAGGAATATTACAGGTCTTATTGATATCCTATAAGCGAAATTCTCAAGCCACCTGTTCATTGCGACGTAGACCAGCGGCCAGGCTAGGAGATTTCCGATGACGACCAGGCGGACGAAGTCCCGGTTGAGCAGGAAGACCAGCTTCGGGACCGTAGCCCCCAGGATCTTCCGGATTCCGATCTCCTTGGTACGCCGGGCCACGTTGAACGCAGTAAGCCCGAAAAGTCCCAGGCAGGCGATCAAAACCGCCAGCCCGGCAAAAGCCGTAAAAATTTCTTCTGTCCGGGTTTCTTTTCGATAAAGGGCATCGAAGGCATCGTCCAGGAAAAAGAAGTCGAAAGGCTGGCCGTGTGTGTTCTTCTCGAAAACGGAGCGGAGAACGCCTATCGTCTGGACTATATCTCCCGGCCGTACCCGCACAGCGAGCCGGCTCCCCTTTTCGTAAAGCAGGGCCATCGGCGCGATCCTTCTGTGGAGCGAGGCAAAGTGGAAATCCTCGACGATCCCAACGACCTCAAAATCTCGAACGCCGCCGGACCTGAGCTTTTTCCCGACAGGCTCCTTCCACCCTATATCCCTGACGGCCGCCTCGTTGAGGATGATGACGTCCTTGTCGCCTGGCCTGAAATTGCGTCCTTCCTCCAGCCCGATCTCGAAGACATCCAGGAAATTTTCATCCACGTAATCCAAATGGAAGCCGCATTTGATTATCGTTCCATCGTCTTTTACCGCCTCCCAGCCGGACCAGTACTGGCGGATATCGGTTGGCAAACCTGCGGTTTGTGATGCTTCAATGACTTCGGGTCTCCCTTCCAGTTCGGTCTTGATGACCGGAATTTTCCGGGACGTCTCCTGCTCGTAAGCTGTAATGACAACCACATGCTCCCGGTTGTAGCCCAGCCGCGTTGATTTCACGTAATCCATCTGGCCCGAAATGATGATCGTTGCCGCGATAAGGACCACAGAGGCTGTGAACTGGGAAACAACGAGCAGATTTCTGAGGAAGGCGCTTTTCCTGCTGGACGAAGAGAATTCCCTTAATGTCCGGACTGGCTGAAGACCCGACATAAGGATGGCCGGGTAGATCCCTGCACAGAGTCCAACGAAAAGTACGGTCGCCGCAAGCCAGGGAAGAATGCCAATGCCGCCAATGAATTCCAGCCGCAGAGGAATGCCTGCCACGGTATTGAACCATGGCATGATGATGGCGATGAGCCCCACTGCCAGGGCAGCCGCCAGGGCCGCGACGATGAAAGACTCGCCGAGAAGCTGCTCAAAAACCTGGACCCTGAAGGCGCCGGTCACCTTCCGGATGCCGATCTCCTTGGCCCGGACAGCGGAGCGTGCTGTCGCCAAATTCACGTGATTGACACAGGCGATGAGGAGGATCAGAAAGGCGATAGCCATGAACAGCCGGACGTATCGGAGATCTCCCGTGTCTGCCATATCGTCATCGAAATGCGTTTTGAGATGAATATCCGTAAGTGGCTGGAGCTGAAAAGACTGGAAGGGCTGGTCCGCTTGGCCCTGGGCGGAAAGCCTGGATATCCAGCCTGAAATCGCCGTCTCCACGGATTCCTGCGATCGCCCTTCGGCGAGCTCAATGTATGTGGAGAAATTCGAAGTCCTCCAGTTGCCAAACATATAATTGAATTCCTTATCCGGACGGAGCGTGTCAAGAGAGATGAGGTAGTCGAACTTGATGTGCGAGTTAGCCGGGATATCCTCCAGCACAGCCGTAACGACCAGGTCGCGCGGATTCCATAAATCTTTCCAAATCACGTTTTTACCTATCGGGTCGTCTTCCCCGAAAAGCTTTTTGGCTACAGAATCCGTCAGAACAATCTTGGACGGGCCAGCAAGGGCGGTTCCACGGTCCCCCTTAACCAGCGGGAAAGAAAACACATCCAGGAAAGCGGCGTCCGTATAGAAGCCGGAATGATAGAACTTATTGTCGCCGGCCTGGAGGACCTTCTTCCCTCCAAATGGGGAAAAAACTTGGGTGATTCGTTCGATCCCTGTAATTTCTGTCCTCAGGATAGTTGCAAGAGGATCTGGGGTATAGAAGCTCTGTCCCATGTTACTCATTTCGCTAGTCACCCGATAAATCAGGTCCGCTTTTTCATGGAACCGATCGAAGCTCGTTTCGAACCGGACGTAGGTCAGGATGAGGAGAAAGCAAGCCATTCCTGCGGCCAGCCCGGCAAGGTTGATCAGGGAGGATCCCTTATCACGGATCATATTCCGGAGGGAAATGATGAAATAATTTCTTAACATGACGGCGCTCCAGTAAAATCGAGCAAGAAGGAAGCCGGGGATTGACCTGAGAATCTGGCCTCCATACCAGAGGCCGCCTGCGAAGGGGCCGCGGCTGGCCCGGATCTTGGCGTAGACTTCCCTAAAATCTCCGATATGGGTGAAAGCCCGCCTATCGGGATAAAGGAAACCCAGGATTCTTTCGGCGATCCTGGGCGGCTTCGGAGAATCGTTATTCTTCCTATCCATGGTCAAGCCTCCTGTTTTTCGGGAGAAATGTCAGGGACAGCATTCCATACCGCCTGCTGAAGGGCTTTGATCTCGGTTAGCTCCCGCCTTCCGGCCAGAGTAAGCCGATAGATTCGTTTACTGCGGCCGCCGCGCTCTTTGGTCGGGTCGCATAAGTAAGATTCCAGCAGTCCTTTTTTTTCAAGCCGGTTCAGGGGATCGTAGACCGAACCGAAAGACCAGATCTTTCCCGTGATTTTGTTGAGAAAAGTACGGATCGGGACGCAGTATGCATTTTCTTTAAGCTTCCAGACGGCCAGAAGCACAAGTTCTTCGGGCCTGGATAAAAATCTCATGGAACGACTCCTTTTTGATTATATCTGTATTCTGGAACAAATCGTCAGGTTTTGTCAAGCATTTGTTTCATTCTTCAGAGATAATAATAAATATAGAGGAATTTTTGATTCTTCCTCCATTAATCTTTATTCCCGATGCGATTGACTCGAGCTGAATCACGTCTAGAATCTCAGACTTCATCAACAAAATAAAACAGCCTTTTCAGATCTTAACAAACTCTGGAATATTTTGGCTCAGGGGCTGTGTCGGTTATCATCTAAAATTCTGTATTTTTTTTACCGCGTAAATATCATTCTTATCTTTGACGGCCGACGAGAATGAAGCACGCAGATATAACCACTGTTGATACATGTTTGGTTGACATTTTCCCTTCCTTTGAGTTTTAGACTCTTTCTTTTTTTTGGGATAAAGCCTCATAGTCTGTAAGTCAATCTGTGCTTTTTATCATGGAGAGCCTTTCTAATCTGCATCCAGCATCAGCATCCTATTCCCAAGTCATTTTATAAACCACCAATTCCTCATATCCGCCTTCTTTTTGTACGACTCCATATAAATGATTCTGTTGTACCTTAACCCAATTATAGCCTCCTCTGCGAACAAAACCACCAAGGCTTTTTCTTCCTATGAAGACGCCTTCCGAGTTAAAAATGTCAAACATATATTCTCCCGGAATATCGCTCTCCTCATAAGTCATGACGAATAGCCTTCCTGCATCGTCGGAGAATAAGGTTTGATAAGGAGGAAATTCATCGGGGAAATAGGTTATTTCTTTCTCTCGAGGATGGAGATCTTCCATCCTCTCTTTTTTGTACTCCTTGGGAATAGGCACGCCCTTGTACTGTTTTTTAATCTTTCTAAGAATTTTCCCCTCGAGATCCAAGGCCGCTATTTCATACCCTCTGTCGTCATTCCCGAAAAAGATACGTTCTCCTGATACACTCCAGCAGAAGATGGGTACGGTTCCTTTTCTTTTCTTATGCTTAGAATAATTGGGAATCATAAGTCTTCCGAGTTCTTGGAGTTCTCTAAATTCAGGGCTCCATAAACTGAGAGGCGCCTGGCTCTCGAAATCGCCACCAGGAAGATCGAAAATCTGATAGAATACCAGGTATTTCCCATTCTCGAGAGGATGGATAAAAATAATCCTGTTTTTGAATGGGATTTCTTTTTCAAGATTGCCTTCACTGTCGAAGATGATGAGCCTTCTTTTTCTGGCGTCGGTGATGTCGATTTTTCCGCTTGAATCAATGCCTAAGTATGTCGGGGATTGAAATTCTCCAGGCCCTTGTCCCTTTTTCCCGAATGAAAGCAGGAAATTTCCTTTTTTATCGAATTTATAGACAAGATTTTTATCGTTTTTGCTGCATAAGATGTAAACATTACCATCGACATCAATATCGAAAGCCCCTATATCGACCAAACCTAGCTCAGCAAGCTCATCTCTTTCTGTATCAATCCCGAATTCCTTGGTGAGAGAAAAGGATGAAGGTTTTCCCTTTATTTTGTAGGGTTCTAAATGATTGATGACCACCTCAACCCCGTTTTCAACAACTCTGTCTACTTCATTTTGGTTTGATGTGCAGGAAAAATATAAAGCTAAAAGGAAAATTGCAGGTATTACTTTTTTCATCCCCTTCTCCATTATATATATACCAGAGAGTGTACGGATAGGTTAAGGCTGATCAATTAGGATTCTATGACTTTTGTGTTTATGCTAAGCTAGATTTTCCAAGTGACCTTGTAGCGCTTCACGACCTGATATCCTTCTTCATCTTCCTCTACTGTATAGAGCGTGCCCTTTTTCCACGCACGAGGACAGAATTTTAATGGAACTTTAGCTATGTATATTCCATCCGAATTAAAAACATCGTAATAATATTCATCTAACCCCCTCTTTTATCTGCTCCCAATTTTTAATTTTGTAGCGTTTGACATATTCCATTGCGTCCTCTTCGTCCACCACATAGGCATAAAGGAATCCATTTTTTATGACATGCGTGTAGGCCGGCAATTTCGTCTTATACAGAAAATATCCATCCCTGCTAAATAGGTCGATTTCCTTTTCCGCAGCTTCTCTGCCTTGTCTGTTAGTCTGGACATAGATACGGCCTTGGCTATCTGAAAACACCGTGTAGAAAAATGGCATGTAGGGGGGGAGCTTATAAAAAATTCTGGATTTGGTAAGTTGATGTTTTTCTTTAGAAGGGAATTCGTGTTCCTGTTCTTCCTTAGCCATTTTAAACAGCACCTTGCCTTCTGTATCTATAACCGTGAATTCGTATTTCATGGAAAATCCATATGTGAACGAATTCCTATCGATATTTGATATAAATAAGTCAGGTTCATAACCCGTATAGCCTACGGTCATCATTTCCCCCGATCTGCTTTGATGGATGAAATAGAACGGATATTTCGCATATGTTTCTACAATCTCTCCATTCATGCCAACTTTTCCGAACTCTCTGAAATCGCCCTCCTCGGTCATAGAAGACAATTTACCATAGATATTGTCTTCGGCATCGATGTAGATATCATAAGGGTAATTCACCGGAAGAATACTGTTGACATAATTTCCGTCCCGGTCGAAAATTTCAATTCTCCTGCGGTTTTTAACAAATAAGTTCCCGGTCTTATCGTTTACCAGCACATTTGTGGGCTGTTCGAATTCTCCTGGCCCTTGGCCTTGCCTTCCTATTGTCATTGCGTATCTTCCGTTTTTATCGAACTTTTGGATCCGACAGTTGCTCATGTCAGAGACATAAATATTGCCTTGACCGTCAACGGCAACTCCTCTCACTCTGTAAAACATAGAATTTTCGTCTTCTTCACTCCCGATGCTCAAGTCTTCCTCAAGATCGAATACGATTTTCCCATATAGAGGCTCTCTTGGATTTTTTATGACTTTAATCCCTTCTTCCTCTTCAATGGTGCCTTTCCATTGAGGATTTTGATTTTGACTTGTCATGCTTATAAAAAGCAAGCAAGACAAGAATGAAGTGACAAACAGAATTTTAGTTTTTATGGGCATCTTTTCCCTCCCTCTGCATTTATTACTCCCTTTTTCATGATAAATCCGATCAACCCGCAAGTCAAACTTCAGAGCGCTGCAAAAGCTCCTACTGAATGACGCTGAGGGAGCCAGGGACATCTTAAGCCCGGGAGCATATCAGCGAATAGCGGACTCTAAGGCCAATTCCTTGCCTACTTGTTGCTGGAGGTGATTTAGTATACTATTAACCAAAGGGGAGAAAAATGAAACAAAAGGCATTTCGATCGTTTATCTTCTTCACTTGTCTGTTGATTCTCTTCAGCAAATGCGGCCAACAGAACGATGAATATCCGATGAGAACGGAAATGGTCGATGGCGTTAAAGTCGTTATGAATCCAGATTATCCCCGTGATGGCGTTGTGATTCTTGAATTAGAAGAGGATCTGTCGATCGGAGAAGAAACGGAAGAAAGCTATATATTTGACTCTCCGGCTGAAATTAGGGTAGGGGAGGAAGAAGAGATTTATGTTTCTGATTGGAGATTCAATAATGTAAGGTGTTTCGATAAACAAGGAGAGTACCTGCACACGATTGGAAGGCAGGGGCAAGGACCTGGGGAATTTGAATCGATTCGGTTTAATATAAGCTATGACGGCCGTATCTACTTCATGGATCCGGTCAAAGCCAGAATCAGTACATTGGATGCAAAAGGTAACTTTATAAGTGATTTCAAGGCCCTAAATCTAAGCACAGGGCATTTCACGATCTACTCTGATGAAGACAATAACCTTTATTTTTCGCGAGAACTCAGAAATGAGAAAGACAGATACACAATGACGATTCACCGCTACACCACTTCCGGAGATGAACTTATAAATTATGGAGATTTTCAGGGTGACCGCCTGATCCCTTATGATAGAGATGGCAAGATCATCCAGTCGAGAAGAAGCCTTTCTCCCATCACTGTGTGGATTGTTTCCAGGGAGGGCAGGCTTTACGCAGGATACAGCGGAAAGTACCAAATCAGTGTTTATGAACCAAATGGTTCTTTATGGTTTAAGTTCGGACGGGCGTATGAGCCCATCCGGGATACCGAAAACTGGCTTTCTGGAACTTCGGATTTTCTTCCGGCGTTTTATCGAAATTGGCTGCTCGATGACGATGAGAATCTCTGGATCGAGCTGCTGAGGATCATAGGCCAGGAGGAATTCGTCTATGACGTTTTCTCTCCAGAAGGAATATATTTGTACCGGATTCACGCTGAACATCGTATCTATTGCATCGATAACAAAAAGGCGTATTGCGTTGTGACTTCGGCGGAGGGAATGCCTTTAGTAACCAGGAATAGAATGACGCTGACTCCGATTCATAAGAAGGCGAATGGCTCTTGGTGATTTCAGAAAGATTCTTTATCCGGTTTAGGAGAAATTTTTTCCGTCTGGCGGACTATCCCTCCCAGATCCAACGGTGGTTGCAGCATTCGTCCCCTTGCATCAATGTTTTGTCGCGGATCATTTTGAGCTTGGGGCTGAATCCTTGGCTCATGGCGTAATCCTGGTAGCATATGGTTGCATAGCCGATCTCGCCGGCCTGGGAGTCGCAAAAGGTCTTGGCCCAGAGGCACTCGGTCACCTTGATTTCGAAAACATTTTTGTTGGCTTCGACGATCTCGGTGGTCAGTACGTGCCGCCAGAAGGGATCCGGATTTTTCATAATCGCTGTGTAGGCAGCTAAGCTGATTTCGGGCGATCTTTTGGCCATAAACTGCCCGCTCCGTTTGCCTGCCGATTCTGCAGCCCGTTTTAGAGCCTCGATATATTCGCCTTTCTCCATTTCATTCGCGAGATTCTGGATGATGGGCAGGAAAAATCCAGCAAATGCGAAATCGAAAATCTGGTCATAACTCATATTCGAGTTATCGAGGAATTTGTGTTTTTCCCCTGAGCTCTGCGTCTTTTTCTCCGTTGCAGAGGCAGCCAACAGCCCCACACCCCCGAAACAGAGCAGCGGACATGATGTTATCAGAGTGCGCAAAAAGTTTCTTCGGCTTGGGTCCATAACATTCTCGCCTAAATCCATCGCTTCTTCTCCTTTGCAGCGGCCATAGATTTTTCATCAGTCATGGCCTGCAATATGATTGACGAAAAAAAGGCAGATTTTGTTCAAACAGATTTTGCACTATTCACTTCCTTTTAAATCTTCAAACTCTCGATATCCACCACTGGCAGCCAATCGTCCATATCGGTTTGATTCAGAAGAATTCCCCTTTTGGGCTGGTGGCAAATCCCTCATAATTCTTCCCATATTTCACTTCCCGAGGCCTTGAATGCGAGTACCGCACCAAAAAAGACGTGGATAACAACTCAGAAATCATCGCAAATTAAATGAAAGCTCTAAAACAAAAGGTTCAAGATAGACACATCCCTTGAATCGGCAAAAAATACCGCAGAGGATTCCGAGTTTTTTCGTAATGTTAGAGTTTTGCTAAGGTGTCTATGGTTGCATTCAAATATATTGAATTAAGAGGAGTCCTGTGCTATATGATGGACGGATAAGATAGATGGAGGAGAAAATAAGCAAAAAAGAGGCGACAAGCTGCAGGGAGGCAACCTCTTATAAAGCGACTTCTGTCCAGCTGGCCCGTCATCTCGGCCTTTTCGAAGCCACGATGATCGGGGTAGGCGCCATGATCGGCGCCGGGATCTTTGTCCTGACTGGCATAGCGGTGGGCAACGCTGGACCGGCCGCTGTTATCGCTTTTGCCCTGAATGGAGTGGTCACGCTTTTTACGGCCTTGAGCTATGCGGAATTGGCCAGCGCCATCCCCGAGGCTGGAGGTGGATATTCCTACATCAAAAAAGTCATGCCCAATTCCATCGCCTTCATGTCGGGCTGGATGCTGTGGTTTGCCTACATCGTCGCTTGCAGCCTTTATGCCAAAGGATTCGGCAGCTATTTTCTGGAGTTTTTCGAGCGATATATCCCTTCCATTACCCATCACCTCATCGATTTTTTAGGAAAAGATCCCACTGTGGTCGTACTCACCGTCCTCATCGGGATTCTCTTCATGACCGTGAACATCATCGGCACTCATGCCACAGGCAAAACGGAAAACATCATTACCATGGCCAAAATCGTGATCCTCGCGGTTTTCATCTTTTTTGGCGCCAAACAGATCATCAGCGCGCCTGAGGTGACTGGAGAGAATTTCGTTCCTCTTTTTCCCCTCGGATTCTCGGGTGTTCTGGCCGCCATGGGATTGACCTTTATCGCCTTCGAAGGATATGATTTGATCGCGACGGTCAGCGAGGAAGTCAAGGAACCCCGCCGGACAATTCCAAAAGCCATAATGCTGTCTTTATCCATAACCGTCGTCATCTATCTTCTGGTGGTATTTTCCTGTATCGGGGCGGTTCCATCGGCCGAAGGCTTGCCGACCTGGCAGCTTATCGGCAAGTATAAAGAGATCGGGATCATCCGCGCGGCCCAGGGGTTTATGCCCAAATTCGGGGTCATCCTCATCCTGGGGGGCGGGCTTTTCGCCACTTTGAGCGCCTTGAATGCCACCATCATGGCCTCTTCCCGGGTGGCCTTTTCCATGGGGCGTGACTGGATGCTTCCCCATCTCCTCAGCCGCGTTCACTCCATAAGACGGACTCCGGTTCTGGCCATCAGCCTCAGCGGTTTTTTATTCCTGCTGGTGGCCGTCGCCTTTCCTCTAGAGATCATCGGTATCTCGAGCAGCCTGCTTTTCCTGATGACCTTTGCTCTGGTCAATATCTCCCTTTTAATCTACAGGAGAAGGAGTACATCCGCTCTGCCTCTATTCCGCGTTCCCCTTTTCCCCCTGACTCCGATTTTGGGAGCCCTCACCAGTGCGGGTTTGGCCATCTACCAACTGATAAAAAATCCATTGGCTCTGGTTTTGGCCGTAGCTTGGGTGCTGGTCGGATTGGTCCTATTCGGAATTTTATTTGCCAAGCGGGTCTCCATTGCCGATGTCCCCAAAACCATCGTCACTCCCGAACTTCTCGACCTCAAAAAGGCCAGGCGTTACAAAACGCTCGTTCCCCTGGCCAATCCGGAAAGGATCCGGCCTCTAGTGGAGCTGGCCGGAAAAATCGCCGGGACCTGCCGGGGAGAAGTGTTGGCTTTATCTGTCGTGGATCTACCGGATGTGACCGCTTATGCCAATGCCCAGCCTTTTGTCGATGAGGCTCACACTGTACTTAAAAGAGCCCAAGAAGTAGCTATAGGACAGAAGATCCCATTTTCTTCCCTGCTCAAGGTCGGACGTTCCGCAGCCGCAGAGATCATACAGGTCGCTCGGGAAAACAACTGTCATCTCATCTTGCTGGGGTATAAGAAGGACGAAGATCCTATGGATAACAGCGTGATCCAACACGTGATCTCGCATCAGCCCTGTGATGTGGCTATCCTGAAAAGCGGCAATGTAACCGTAAAGACCTTCCGCCGGATCCTGATACCTCTAGCCGGTAGAGAAGTGCATGACAAGATCAAGGTCCGCATCGTGCACAGCTTGTACCAGATGGAGGAAAGCCAGATCACACTTATGACCGTCATTCCCTCTGGATCGAGTTCGACACGCCGCAGCAGAGGGTATGAGATGCTGAAAAGAGCGGCTAAGGTCTATCAGGTTCCCCGAGCAGAGTTGATCGTTGACGAAAGCGCCCAGGCTGCACAAGCGATAATCAATCGGGCGGCAGGGTGTGACCTTCTTGTTTTAGGGGTGAAAGACGAGCCCTGGTTTAGAGCATTTTTCTTTGGAACCTTGCCCCAGCAAGTGGCCGGGCAGGTCCAATGCTCGACGATTCTGACCAAAGCTCTCATCCCTCAACGAGTAAGGATGAAGCGATTGATCGGCAAGGGACCACCATCAATCCTGGATAAAAAAATCCCTACCATCGATAGAATGCCTGATTAGCTCGCTCGCCTTGGAAAGAAAAGGGAGTCAGGAGCTCGACTGACTCCCTCAGGATTGGCGATCACTCCTAAGGTTTATGCCGGCTGGCGACCGCTAATCCTTTTTGGACTCTCAGGGCCTTACTTCTCTTTCTTTTTCTCTTTTTCTTTCTGCATCATCTGCTTCAATTGTTTCAGCTTCTCTTCGATTTCCTTTTTCTTCTGGGGATCATCTGTCTTTTCCCACAGCTTCTTGAGTTCGGCCGCCTTTGCCTCGTAGTCGATGGCGGTTTCGGATTTGACCCATCCTTTTTCCTTCATCTCCATCAGATCCGCCAGCTTTTTCTTCAGTTTAACTGTTTCTTCGGGATTTTCAGATTTTTCGATCATCGTCTTTAACTTTACGACGGTATCATTGTACTGCTGCTCGGTCATGGTGATAGATTTCGCTTCACCCGAGCCTTCGGAGGCCTTCATCTTCTGAATCTCTTCCAGTTTCATTTTGAGCTCTTTTCGCACTTCAGGATCGTCGGTGGCCTCAAGTTTTTCAATCAGCATTTGTTCCTCATGGGTGATTTCCAAGCCTTCTTGCTTTAGAATCTTTTGGATCTCAGCCAGTTTCTGTTTGATCAGTTTTCGTTCTTCAGGATTGTTGGTCGCCTCAAGTTTTTCTATGAGAATTTGTTCCTTGTGCATGATCTCATTGAGCTTTTTTTCCTTATCTTTTTGTTCCTGTTCCTTTGTCTGGGATTGATTGTTCCCATCATCCACGGCAGGCGTCACCAGGTCGGTATTTGTCTTTGCCTGATCAACAGGACTAACTACCCTGGGATGTGCGAAAGCAAGGACGAGAAAACAGATCGCAGGAATTAGAAGCAGAAATTTAGACTTGGCCCAGGTTTTTGATTTTCCCCTTGTCATCATGGTCATTCTCCTTTTGATGAGTGATTGATTGAAGCTGTTCACGAATTCGAATAACTTCAACCCCACATGCTGCTCAAAGATGAGCATTTGGTACATGGCCCGACTGTAGCCCTGAGCGATAACTTTATTGTCGGCCAGGTATTCATGTGTTTCTTTGAGAGATTTTTTGTACGGCCGTACAAAAGGATTGAACCATTCGACAATGGTTAATAATTCTATGATGAGCAAATCTATGGTGTGGTACTGGTTCACGTGAACCAATTCATGATCAATGATCCGGAGCAGATCATGCTGGGAAATTTTGGACTTATTCAGGAAAAAAAAGTTGAAAAAAGAAAATGGAGCCGTGTCCTGGTCGATGAAGACGAGCTTTAGACGCCCGCATTTTTGATGGCCATTTTTTCTGATCAAAAGGAAAAGCTGGAATATTTTGCAGCCGAACCGGAAGAGGAAAAAACCCACACCCAAAAGATAGATCACGGCGAGAATATCCATGAATCCTAAGGGATTCGTTCGAATGGGGGAGAGAGCTGAAAAATAGTTTTGAGGATGCGCTGCGGTGATAGTCCGGAAGGGAGAAGGGATGTTGATAAGCGGAATCACAAAGGATAAGGGGATGGAAAACATCAGGAAAAAGCGATTGGTGGAAAAAAAGGTTTCACGGCTAAGGAAAGCCTGGTAAACGAGATAGAACAATGCTAGGCAAACCGAGGACTCTGCCAGATAGAGTAGAAAGCTACTCATTTTCGTCCTCCTTTTGTTTTTGTATTTCCTGGTTGATCATTTTCCGGATATCTTCCAATTCCTCTACGCTCATGTCATTATCTTTGGCGAAAAAGGACACCATCTCCTTGAACGAGTCGCTGAAATAATCCTTCATGATGCTCTTCAAATAGTCTTTGGTGTACTTTTCTTTGGTGATGAGTGGATAGTAGGCGTGGGAGTTCCCGTAGACATGATGGAAGACGAAGCCCTTTTTTTCCAGGATGCGGACAATAGTAGATATCGTGTTGTAAGCAGGTTTAGGGTTGGGAAGCTGCGCAATGATATCTTTGACAAAACCCTCACCGATATCCCATAGGATCTGCATGATTTGTTCCTCGGCTTTGGTTAATCGTTTCATCGTACCACTAATATACAACTAACTTTTTAGTTTGTCAACTAAAAAAATAGTTTTCTGTTGCTTTTTGCCTTTTTGGCCATTTTTATCGCTGGGCTGATCGTTACTCTTTGACTAACTTGCGATGTGATGTTTTGGTTACAAAAAATTTAGGAAGAAAAGACTTTAACCTGTTACGAGAGGAAGAACTTGCTCACCTTTTTATGAAATCCAGGTATTCTTTTCCTTTCCCAAACGGATTCAAGGCAGCTTCGATCTCGATATTTGAGGTGTCTTTCTGGAGATCCAGAAATCTCTTCTTTTCGATAGGGTCTATGACCTCGATTTTTGGCCGGAAAATATCGCTTTCATTTATTTCTCTGACCACGGCAACGCTTCCGTCATTCAGTGAAACGATGGTTCCTACCGGCCATACTCCGATCACTTCGAAAAACCTGTCAAGAATTTGGGGGTGGAAAAGCTTGCCGCGATCTTTGATCATCACCTCGTAGATTTGATTCGGTGGGTAATCCCTCTTATAGGTCCTTCTCTGGGCAAGAGCATCGTAAACATCACAGACCGATACGATAAACGATACGATGAAAGGCTGTTTCAGATATTCCACTTTTGGATAGCCCTTTAGATCGTATCTAAGGTGATGTTCAAAGGCAACGATGGATGGAAGGGCTCCCATGGTATCTGAATACTCATTGAGGATTCGGGCTCCAAAGATGGGATGCTCTTTAATCTTTGAAAACTCCTTCTTTGAGAGTTTTTCTTTCTTCGTCAATATTCTTGAAGAAATGTAGATTTTTCCGACATCATGAAACAAGGCCGAAACGCCGACATCAAGCACATTATCTTTGGAAAAGCCCAATTTTGATGACAAATGCATGGCCAGAATCGAGACATTCAGAAGATGGACGAAAGTCAGGAGATCTTTGGATTTTATTTGTATTAAACTCATGATTTCCTGATGTCTCCCGACAAAATTTTCCATGATATTGAGCATATTAAATCTGAGATCGATATAATCAACCTCTTTGCGATCCAAGACGCCTTCGATGGAACCGGCATATGTTTCGATCGACGATTTGTAGAGTTTATCCAAGGCCATCCAATCATCCGTCCCCTTAATTTTAAAAAGTGAATCCTCCTTTATTTTTCCCGTTTTTATGTTTCTGATCCCGTTAAGAACAAGTATTTTCTGTGAATCTTTTTGGAGTTTTTCCTTTTCGAAAGTTGACAAAAGCCAGACAAATTTGCTCAATTCATCCTGGCTTAAAGCCCTATGGAAGTAAATTTTTTCGATGTTTCGTTCCGAAAGATAAAGTATCGAGGATTTTAGTCTTCTGCTTAGGTCAAAGTAAATTTCTTCTTCACAGGCAAGCTCTTCATCCAGCATCCCGACAATCAATTCCGTTTTATTTTCCAATGCTTCTCGGAGGCTCTTGTAGCTCGTTTCGATGCTCTGATGAAACAAGGGATGGTCTTTTAAATACAGCTTGCCGGTCTGCAGGGCAGAAAAAAAGTGGATAACCGCCCTTTTTTTCTTATCTAACATCCCTCTTCTCCAATATTCTATTTGCCTGATATCTAATTTTTTTATTCCAAAAATGCTTCCTTTTAGTCAAAGCAATCAAGTATGGTTCGGCCTCTTTTATTTCCTTCTGGTCCATGATCTTTATATTCTCCGAAAGGCGTTTGTTTCTTATTCCAAAGGGAGAATTGATGGCCAGCATTTTTTTCAATATATTGTCTTTTTGAGTTTTATCCTTCATCAGCAGGACAAAGGCTTCTGCTTTCAGACGGAAATCTTTTTCCTTGAGAATGGGAAGCAGAAATTTTGTATCGTATTCGGTTAGATTTTGCATGGCTTGCAAAACCTCGATTTTTAAACGCTTTTCGGCGAGCATGTAAACATTTTTTAAAACAACCAGGGAAATAACGAGGTCTATGATTCTTAAACTTTCGATCATTTTTTTGATAAACCTGGAATCCGATGCGTTTTGTTCCAGGTTAAGGTCGAAATAAAATATGTATTCTTTGAAAAATTTGAAAAAACCGAGAAGGATGTAAGGAGTGACCTTTTTATCGGTGAATATTTTTTCCAGGTAAACATTGACGTCTAATGTGCTTCTTTCAAAGGCATTGATGAAATATTCGAAATACAATGAGAGTTCACCCTGAAGAATCGCTCGCTCGATGAATTCGACAATATGCGCATTCATCTCGTCATGTATCGATTCAGAAGCCAGCTCCTCTTTTTTATCCTTTAAAATATCATAGATGGCTTTTATACATTCGTAATCTTTTTCTTTTACTATCGATTCCCATTCCTTAAGGAGCTTTTCAAGAAGCCCAACGGTCTCATCCTTGTCAGCATCCTTTTTTATGAGGTTAATAAGCATGTAACGGTAGTTCATAGAAAGGAGCTCGTGATCGAAGGATAGTTCTTCATGGAAGGAAATCTCACGAATCAAGGTTGCGAGAGTATTGCGATAGACCTCTGAAATCAGGGGGCTGGAACTTTCGGATAACAACTCATCAATCTTATTCATGACATTTGGATTGGACTGTAATGGTTCACTTTTTCTGAAAATGCTGGCGATAAAATGTGCTGTTCCATCTTGTTTCTCTTCTCCTGCGAGGGTCGAGAAAGTTTTGAAGTTTAGGGCATCGAATTTATCATCTGTTAATATCTCCTCCCAAAATGTCGCGGCCAAATCCTTTTCTTTAAAATTATGTGCAATTTTTCTTAGCTTCTCTCCTTCTGAGTCTGAAAGCGATTGTTTTTTTCTCATGATCGTTTGTATGAATTCTTTTGCACATACTCGCAGTTTTTCAGGATCAATTTTCTCCAGCTGAGAAAAAAAACCAGTTAAAGCTTCGATGAGTTCATTGCTTTCGACAATTTCTTCCGGTTCAAAAGATTTTATGACTTTTTCGAATGATTCGGTAAGATTCAGGATTTTTTGATTGTTCTTGGTTTCAAGAGCCTCCTGAAGCAAAATGATCCAGATGTCTTTGATTTCTTCTCCCGTGCCTTTTAAAAGTTCATAATAATCAAGCTCTTCAAATGTGATGTGTGAAAGCTCCTCTGCGTTCATTATTTTTCCTGGCCCGCCTTTTTTTATAATCTCCTTTGGAGATAGAGAGAGTTTGGAGATGAAATGAATCAGTTCTTCTTCGGTAATTCCTTCTGATATTTCAAGACTCCTCAATTTCCGGAAATGGAATATTTTAGCCAGTTCCTCGAAAATTTGTCCCTTTTCCCAGTATCTTTCATCGATAAACAAAGATCGGGATGTAAAGCCAAGGTAGATTGGGGTTATAAATTGAAGAAGTGAATCGGTCTTGTTCTTTAAATTCACGATGGATTGTGAAAAAGCCGGGTGCTCGATTCCATAGATCGAAGCATTTCTGATGGACATTTTTAAGGTGTTGAGAAAATCTTTGAGAATTTCTTCCTTAGTCATGTCCCAAATCCTGGCGGAGATCCCTTAGGATAAGCGTATTCATATAAATCTGTTGAAGCTCTTCTGTTCGGCTAGCTATTTTTTTCCCCTTTTTAAAGCCTCACCGAAAGCGTTTTCGTTTATCTCCACTCTTTAGCGAACATATATCCTCTAAATTCTAATATAAAGCCTATTTTAAAAACAAGTTTATGTTTTATCGATACTTTCATTCGGCCTCCTATGCTGACGATTTGCCGTCGAGAACCGTATCTTTTTTTTGAAAGGAATTGTTCCTAAGGAAATAAAATAGGTTCTCAAGTTGTCTAATGAGCGTCAAAGAAGAAATGCCAAAACTAAAATTGCCGGATTTTCACAAAATGAGACCAAAAGTCAGTTTTGAGCAGGTCTTCAGTCTGGTCATTTTACTATTTTTATATCTGCTTCTTTTAATTCTGTAGACTTGCATTTTGATTGGCTTACTCTTTTCCGGTGAGGCTAGGGATACTCCCTTCCCTGGCAGAATAAGATGTAAATAATATTCACCACTGTAAAGAGGGATATGATGCCAATCCAGGATAACAAAGTAGGATTGATTCCAACGGATAGATTCTCAATATTTTAAATGGCTTTTATTTTAAGGATAAGAATTCCGCGGGGGGGCGGCGGTGTTGGGTGGCCTGTTCGTAGGCGTAGGCGATTTGGATTATAGTGGGTTCGGCGAAAAGCCTCCCCACGATCTGCAGACCTGCGGGAAGATAGCCGTGGGTGAAACCCATCGGGACGGTGATTGCCGGGAAACCGGTGTGGGGTGGAATAAGCTGGCTGTTGTCGCCGGCCGGGCTTTCGCTATCCCCGATTTTACGAGGAGGATTGCTCCAGGTAGGGTAGATGATAGCATCAAGCCGATGAGCGTCCATGGACGTAAGGACGGCCTCGCGTAATTCAATATTTCGAGGCTCAGTATACACATCCTGACACCTCGGTTTCTCTGTTAGAGGGACCTCCAAGGCTCGTTTCAGCCTGCGTTCGATGTAGGGGGAATATTTTCCAGTATTTACGATGTCAGAAAGGGTTTTGAAAGGGGCCGCATCTCCCAGAGAAGCCAGGTAACCGTTGAGGTCGTGCCGGAACATGTCACACCATATGTTCTTGGTCAATTCTTCGAAGCTGGGAATTCCAAAGGGATCGATGACTTCTGCTCCATGGGCTTTCATGACATTTATGGCTTTGTCCAGGAGCTCGATGATCTGGGGGTCGGTGCTGGGTTTATCGGTGAAGTAACGAAAAACGCCGATCCTCACTCCCCTAAGGCCATCTTTATCTAAGAATTGTGTGTAGCTTTCAGGGATTTGGCCATGGCTTCTAGCAGTAATAGGATCGGCCGGATCAAAGCCGGCGATCACTTCCAATATTTTAACAGCATCCTCGACATTTCTTGCCATAGGCCCTCCGATATCGTTGCGCAGGTAAAGGGGAATGATGCCGTCCCGGCTGGTCAATCCCATGGTTGAACGGATACCCACCAGGCAGCAGTGGGAGGAAGGGCCGCGGATGGAGTTTCCGGTATCCGTTCCCAGACCGGCGGTGCCGAAATTCGCCGCCACTGCAGCCGCTGTCCCTCCGCTCGATCCGGCCGGCACGCGCTCCAAGTCATAAGGGTTCCGGGTGATCCCCGCGATGGAGCTTTCCGTCTGCAAGGGACTGAAAGCCCATTCGGCCATATTCGATTTGGCCAGGAGGATGGCCCCTGCCTCCCTTATCTTCCTGACCTGATAGGCATCATCCGGGGGGACGAATCCCTTGAGGGCCAGCGATCCCGCGGTAGTCTGCATGTCTTTTGTCTCATAATTATCCTTGACGATAATCGGAATCCCATGAAGGGGTCGGAGTTTTCCGGTTTGTGCAAACTCTCGATCCAGTTCAACGGCCCTTTTCAAAGCATTCGGATTGATGACGACGATGGAATTCAATCCCGTCGATTGGTCATAGGTCTCGATCCGTTGGAGGTACTGCTCGACTAGTTCCTGGCATGTTATCTTGCCATCCTTCATCGCTTCGTGAATCTCAGCAATGCTTCTCTCGTCGATGACAAACCTTGCTTCTGCCTTTTTATGGTTAGGCACGGGTGCCTTTTTGCAGCCGAAAGAGATAAAAAGTGCTATCAGCAACAACAAAGATCCGGAAGTCCGGAGTAGAGGTTTTATCATAACTGATCCTCCTCTGCATCATGGCTGATAATTACCACAACCGGAAATTCGGGTCAATAATAGCGATGTTTGATAGTTCATCTATACTGCATTCAAATATATAGAGACTGGGAAGATAAAATGGTGTATAAAGGGGAGGAGACGATCGAAATACTCAAATAATCGGAAAAAAACACAGGCAAGGATAAATTGGATGGAATCAGTCAAAGCCCGGCGCATGCCGTATTCTCAGATAAGGGTCATCTTTGACCGAGCGCGAGAACTCGAGAAACAGGGGAGAGAAATCATCCATCTGGAAATCGGGCGGCCGGATTTCGACACGCCTGACCACATTGTCCAGGCGGCCGTCAAAGCTTTGAAGGAGGGAAAGCATCACTACTGCCAGAACGCCGGTGTCCCGGAACTCCGCCAGGCCATCGTGGAAAAGGCAGCCGATGAATACGGATTGGAATACAAGGCCGCCTCCGAAGTCATCGTGACCAACGGGGTGGCCGAGGGGGTCTACCTGGCGGTCAATGCTCTGCTCGATCCCGGCGATCAGATCCTCATCCCCGATCCGGGATGGCTGAACTACCAGATGGTTGCCCTCACCAATTACGTGGAGCCGGTGGGGTATCCGCTGACCGAATCTAATCATTTTCAGCCTGATCCCGAAGATATCGAAAAGCTAGTCACGCCCCGAACCAGAATGCTCCTTCTGCTCAGTCCCTCCAATCCGGTCGGTTCGGTCATGACACCCCAGACCGTGGAGAGGATGGCCTCCATTGCAAAAAAATATAACCTGGTGGTTTTGAGCGATGAGATTTACAGGAAGATCATCTACGCACCGGCACGGCACGTGAGCACAGCTACCTTACCCGCCATGAGGGAGAGAACCCTTATCCTGGACGGATTTTCCAAATTTTATTCCATGACCGGCTGGAGGATAGGTTATATTCTAGGACCGCAAAAATTGATCAATCCCATGCTCCGCTATCACCAGTACATGATCACCTCGATCAATACTTTCGCCCAATGGGGAGCGCTCGAAGCCTTGAAGAGCGATCAAGCCCCTTCTCAACGAATGGTCGAGGAGTTCAGAAAACGCCGCGATACCATCTATGATGCAGTGAGTCGGATTCCAGGATTCCGTTGCCCGAAACCGGATGGGGCTTTTTACCTCTTCCCGAATATCGAAGAGACGGGCATGGACGGATTCCGAATGTCGCAAATGCTCCTGGATAAAGCAGGGGTGGCCACCGTGGCCGGTGAATGTTTCGGAAAACATGGTGCCGGACATATCCGTCTTTCCTATTCCAATTCGATGGACAATTTGAAAAAAGCGGTGTCCAAAATTTTGGCGGCCATCCAAAAATAAGGAAGAGAATTGTTGAGTCCATAGAATTTTCGATCCGAGGTGGACATAAAACTTCAATCTTTACTGATTCTTGAAATCTTCGGCATTCTTTTGAAAGGTTCCCTTCAGTAGAAAAGGCTTCATCCCGGTTGAACAGGGCGCGAATGGGAAAACCGTAAATATATTTGACATGTTGAGGTTTCTTCTTATCGGGGAATACCCTGAATTGGGTCAGGTATATTTATTGCATACCATTTAAACTGAATGATTCATTGAAATTCATGGATACATTGACGCTTTTTAAAATCATTCTGTGTGTGTCCCGGATTTTCAAGCGATTTGCAATGTGTTCTAGATGAAAATCTCAGCGTTCATGAATGATTCGGGTTGTCGAAAAAACCTTAGCTCGCGATATAAAGTATATATATTTTGATGAAGGTAGAATTTTGCCGTTTTCATGTGTTTAATATTGTGTGAGAGGAGAAAGTCTCATTACCGAAAAAAGCAATCCTGATTACTGGGAAATCGATATCGAAGCCTATTACCTTCGGTATGGCCCTATGGTGTTGAGACGCTGCCGCCGGATGCTCAAGAATGAGCAATCCGCCCATGATGCGATGCAAGAGGTGTTTTTAAGGATTCTGACCAACCGGGATCGCTTGACGGGGATGTATCCATCAGCACTGCTTTATCGAATCGCCACCAATGTCTGTTTGAACCGGATAAGAAACGAGCGCAAACACTCGCTCAGCGAGTACCTGGATATCCTGCAAAATTTATCTTTTTTTGAAGAACAAGGAGACAGTGGATCGGCCAAGAAATTGTTGGAATATGTCCTCGAACAGGAGAAAGAGTCCTTGCGCAAAATTGCGGTCATGTATTTTATCAACGGAATGACCATCAAGGAAATCGCGGAGACAACGAAACTCTCTGTGTCAGGTGTCCATAAGCAGCTCGAAAAGCTGCGCCGGAAAATGAAAGAAAAGGGAGAAGTCTCATGAATAATGAGCTTTTAAACGAATATTATCTGGAGAGGTATGTGCTGGATGAGCTCCCCAATGAGGTCGCTGAAGAGATTCACCGTCAGTTGTCGGTAAGCCAAGACCTTCAAGCAAGGCTGAAGGAAATAGAGCGTTCCAATCGTGAGATACTGGAGGTTTATTCCCCGCCAGCCATGAAGGCAATCCTTCATAGCCGAATGAATGGAATCCAGAGAAAGCCTGCCTTATTTCCTTTTAGGCGAATCCTGTATCTCTCATCCGTCTTGGCCACTGTCCTGATATTCTTCCTTTTGATTCTTCCTGCCATCAAAGAAAAAACAGGAACAGAGCCTTTCGTTATCGGGCCGGAGCAAACCGTGGTCAAAGGAATTCCCGCCATTGACTTTTCAAAAACGCAGCTTTTGATCTTTCGTAAAATTGACGATGAGGTGGAAATGATGAAGGACAGAGAACAGGCCAGAGAAGGGGATCTTCTGCAACTGGCCTATGTGGCGTCCGAAGAATCCCATGGCATGATCCTTTCCATCGACGGGAGGGGAAGCGTCACCCTGCACTATCCAACCGACATAGGAGGATCAACCACATTGAGCCAGCAAAAGGAATCCTTATTGCCCAATGCCATTGAACTGGACGATGCTCCGGATTTCGAGCGATTTTTCTTCGTCACCTCAGGATCTGATATCGATGTCAAGGCTGTCTTGAAAAAAGCGGAGAGTTTAGCCAAGGAACCGGGACTAGTTCCACAGATAGATCTTGACTTGCCGGCTGGCTTGAAACAATATTCCATCCTCATCCTTAAAGGAGAAGGCCGATGAAAAAATGGATCATGTGGGTATTTTTGTTACCGTTCGTTTTATCGACCCATGTTGAGCTAGGAGCCGATCAACAGACAGACGAACTCTACACCCGCCGCTTTGCCTTTTTGGTGGGGGCCAATCATGGGGGAGAGGACAGGGTGACTCTCAGGTATGCCGTGGATGATGCCCGGGCCTTCCAAGAGGTCCTGGAAGAAATGGGAGGAATTCTCCCCGGAGATGCCCACTTTCTGGCTGAACCAAACAGGCAGGCCTTTTTCGAAAAAATAGCGATTTTGGCCGAAGATGTGACCCGGGCCAAAAAAAAATTCAGAAGAGTCGAAGTGGTTTTTTATTATTCCGGCCATTCGGATGAGGAAAATATCTTCCTGGGAGATGACCGGGTTTCTTATAAAGAATTCAAAGATCTGATCACTTCGATGGGAGCTGATGTGCGTATCGCCATTCTCGACTCCTGCGCCTCCGGGGCTCTGACGCTGCCCAAGGGAGTCATCAAAAGACCCCCCTTCTTGATGGATACGGCCTATGATATGAAAGGATATGCTTTCATCACCTCCAGCTCTGCTACCGAGGCTGCCCAGGAATCCAACCGGTTGAAAAGATCCTTTTTCACCCACAACCTGATTTCCGGGATGCGGGGAGCAGCCGATATGAATCAGGATGGGCGCATCACCCTAAACGAGGCCTACCAGTTTGCCTTTGATGGAACCCTGACCCAAACCGAAAAAACCATGGCCGGTCCTCAACATCCGAGCTACCATATCGAGATGTCCGGAACCGGGGATGTGGTGATCACCGAGATATGGAAAAGCGCAGCAGTTTTGGTCTTGAAAGAAGACATTTCCGGCAAAGTCTATATCCATAACCAGGACAATGTCCTGGTGGTGGAACTGAAGAAATCCGCGGGCAGAGAAATTTCTATAGGGTTGGAAGCCGGCACCTACCGGATCATCAACATCGCTCCCAGCGCCGTTTGGGAGTCAAAGGTCAATCTGGAGGACGGAAAAAGCCTGGATCTGGGTGTTGAGGGCTTCAAAGAGACAGACAAGATTCCCACCGAGCTGAGGGGCAATCTGCCGCAGATCATTCTGGATACAGCGATCCGAAGAAAAGAAGATAGGTGGCGTATCGAGATTTTTGGCGGATTTTCGCGCATAAATCCGAAAGATCTGAATTTAAGAGCTACATTCGATGATATGTATAATATTTTCTACGCTGACGACTATTTTCAGTATCAAACAGACCAGGCAGAAATCGTCTCATTCGTGAAGACCAGCAAGGGAAAGGCAAATTTTCTCAGACATTCAATCCCTCTAGGAATCCGGTTGCGATATGGCGTCAACCATTGGCTTGACCTGTCCTTCGGTTTCACTTATTTCACCGGCGCCAGGGAATCGAGCTTTAGGAATAGCTTCGAAGTCATCGAGAACGATGGGCCCACGGTTCTCTATACTGACGAGTTCCTGAACTACACATTATCAGCCAAAGGCTATATTCCTTCCGTCGGGATTCATCTGGGGAAAAGAATCACGCCCTCTCTCCGGTTAGAGGGTTTTTTGACCGGAGGGCCGCTTTTTGCCGAGTGTATGTATTTCATGAACTGGAACTCGGGATGGCCTGTTTCTGGAACGAGTGGAGATTTTGGCAATCTGAAAGAAGGAATTCTGGAAGAAAATGGAAGCGGCATCGGCCTGGCGCTCCAGGGCGGAGCCAGATTGGATTTTGATTTTGCCAAGCACTATGGCCTTCTTATAGAAGGAGGATATGCCTATCAGACTGTTTCCGGAGTGTCTGGACCTGGAACACGATCCCTTACTTCCCACCGGGATTCCTGGGAAGGGGAATGGTCCATGAAACAGGATATCAAGGTTCAACCCTGGGGAACCGCCCGTTTTCTCTGGCCGTCGAACGCATGGGAACTGTTCGAGGGAACGTGGTGGCGGGCCAGGGATTTCGAGCTGGACCTCTCCGGTTTTCAGTTCAGGATAGGTCTATATTATCGTTTTTAATCCATAGACTTTTACAGAAAAAGAAATGGCTGTGCAAACAAGGGGGTTCCCTACCCCGAAAAAGGAGATCAGATGAGACAAAAAGCGAATAGGTTAACAAAAGGAGTTGTCTTTTCTCTGATAGCAGGATTCATTCTTTTAGGAGCCATCGGTACCTGGGGATCGGATCAGCATTCGACACTTGCCCAAAATAAGAGCTCAAGACAAAAAAATGAAGGGCTTCCGCAGGAATCGGCAGCCCAGACCAGGGTCAGCAATGTTGATTCAGCCCCTCAAGGGACGATGAGTGTCGGAGTGATCAAAGGCCGGATTCTGAATTATGAAACCCAAAAAGCGCTCGCCGGGGTTTCGGTGACCATTAAAGATACCGATTGGATGGTCCGGAGCGACAGAGAAGGCACCTATGAATTCCAAGAGATTCCTGTGGGATATTGTGTCCTGGCCTTCGAGCTCGAGGGATATTACACGGATACCCGAACAGATATAATTGTCAGGCCGGGGCGCACAACGTTCGTGAACGTGGAGATGTTGGCGGTCAGAACAATCACGGAAGAAGTTCGAGTAACAGCTGATTATTTCCCCACGACACCAGAAAAGGCCGGAAGTCAAATGCAGTTCAATGCCGAAGAATTGCGCCGCGATGCGGGATCGGCCGGTGATGTGAGCCGGGCCCTGTACGATGTTCCCGGAGTATTGAAGGCCGATGAAGAAGCCAACGATCTGATCGTCCGCGGCGGCAGTCCTGTGGAGAACGGGTTTTATGTGGACAATATTTTCGTGCCCAATATCAACCATTTTCCCCAATGGGGCGCCTCCGGGGGGAATATCAACATGCTGAACATGCATTTTATCGATAGGCTGAATATCTATACAGGAGGATTCGATGCCTCCTACGGTAATCGACTCTCTTCTATCATCGATATCGGATTTCGAGAAGGAAACAGGGAAAGGTTCAACGGCCAGGTGAACCTGAGTGTCATCGGATTCGGAGCCCAGGCCGAGGGGCCGCTGCCTCATCAAAAAGGTTCGTTTATGTTATCCGGATACCGCAGCTACCTCGATCTCATTGCCGGGCTCCTCGATATGGGCAACCCCTCAGATTACTATGATATCCAGGGCAAGATGGTTTATGACATAGATGAATCGAACCGTCTTTCCTTCCTGACGATCAACGGGCATAGCGAGACCAAGGAGGATCCCGGATATGAACAGGAGTCGGGCGGCCAAGACTACAGTTGGGAAAAGTTCCGAATGTCGACGGCCGGACTCAGTTGGCGCCACATTTGGGGCGGCAGAGGCTTTTCCGACACCTCCCTTTCCTATTCCACCATGAAAGGCAATGATGAAGGCTGGAGCGTAGCAGACAATGCACCGGCTTATTTTTTCCGATATAGTAACCAATGGATATCTTTCCGCAACACAAACCAAATCAACCTTGGAACCGCCCATCAACTGAAATTCGGGGTCGAGGCCCAAAATATCCATTTTCGCAGCCACAATTTCGATGACGATGGAGAAAAAAAACTGAACGGGAACCTAGGGGGAGCATTTTTTACCTATGTGGTTTATCCCTTCGAGAATTTTTCGTTATCCACAGGATTAAGGCTCGATTATTTTCCTCTCTCCGAGCGTCTGCATCTGTCGCCGCGCCTCTCTTTTTCCTGGGTGCTGACCAAACGATTTTCGATCAGCGTGGCTTTCGGTATGTTCTACCAGCAGATGCCGCTTTTCCTTCTCAAACAACACCCGGAAAACGTCAAGCTGAACGAAATGCAAGCCCGCCATCTTATTTTGGGCTTAAAATATCTCTTGACTCCTGATACCCAGGCAACCCTGGAAGTCTACGACAAACAATACGATCATTTTCCGATGTCTTCCCTGTCTCCCTATTTTTTTGTTATCGACGATATAAGCGGAGATGACGCCATGTTCTGGAATTGGGGCCGCCTGGCGGATGAGGGCAAAGCCTATGCCCGCGGTGTGGAATTCACCATCCAGAAGAAGCTGGCTAAAAACTTTTATGGGATGGTCAGCTTGACCTATTACAGAGCCAAATATCGGGATTTGATGGGCGTCTGGCGCAACCGGTTGTACGATAACCGGTTTATCATGTGTCTATCCGGAGGATACAGGCCCGGCAAGAGTTGGGAATTCAATGTGCGCTGGATCTGGATGGGAGGCAAGGCCTTCACTCCGGTCGATGAAGAAAAATCCATCCAGTACGGATGGCCTTGGGTGTGGGTCGATGATATCATGACCGAGTATCTGTCCGACTACAAAAACTTGTCTGTCCGGGCTGAGCGGCGGTTTTATTTCAAAAAGACGAACCTCATTCTCTATGCCGGAGCATGGAATGTTTTCGACCATAAAAACGAGCTCTACAGATTCTGGGATACGTACGGAAATCAGTATCTTTCGAAATACATGTGGGGTGCTATCCCCTATATCGGCATTGAATTCGAGTTTTAGAATGAGAGGCTGTTTCAAAATGACGGGAATGAAGTATAACTCTAAGGCACAAGGAAATGTCTTCGCTTTAGTTCAGATTTTTAACGCCATTCCTTCACCGTCCTTCTCGGCGCCTGCGGAACTGCGCATGTTAAATCCATTCACTGGCCCTCTGCCTCTGTTAATCCTGATCCCCTATCTTTTATCTGTTCGTGCTCAATACATCCTCGGCGTCCGACAGGGTCGGATACCTTCGAAGGACGTTTGCGGAAGGCTAAATCTTCAATGGCGCTCCGACATTTCCTTGTACCTTGATTTCCATCTTACATCCTTTTACTTCGGGACGAAGCCTGGAATTAAGGCGGAGATGTTTATTAAAGACTGGAGGATCGAATGAAAAAAACGATTCAGGTTTTTATTTTACTGCTGTGGATCTTATTTTGGGTCGGAGCCGCGGGTCCGCTGCTGGCCCAAATACAGCCGGAAGCCGGATTTTGCACCCTGGAAGAGAGTGATTACTACTTCCAAACCGGCAGCTATTTCAACCGGCTCGCCCTCCGTTCTTCCCGAACACGCATCTGGCGAGCCTTTCAGCCGGCCGACATAGACCCGGCGTCCAAGCCCCTTTTCGTTTTTTTCAACGGGGGACCTGGAGGTGCGACGAGCGCTGGTTTATTCAGTGCGAACACCGGCCAGAATGCTGTTTCTGTCGACCCAGATTCCGGGGAGGGTTCTATTATCATTAACCCGCACAGTTGGACACGGATCGGGAACCTCCTCCATATCGACTCCCGCACAGCAGGCTTCTCTTACAGCTTGATGGACAATCCTCAGGAGGATATGCTACGTCACGCCCAATGGGACGCCCAGAATTATAATTCATTCATCGATGGAGCTGATTTTGTCCGGGTTTTGCTTCGCTTTTTGGCCGACCATCCCGTGCTGCAAAATAATCCCGTGGTGATCGTGGCTGAAAGCTACGGAGGAGTCCGTACCCTGGTTATGCTGCATTTGCTACTTTTTTATCAGGATTACGGCAACGGACAGGCCATATACCAGGACCCGGCCCTGGTCCAGGAAATCCAAGGCTATTACGATGTGGTCTTTCCCGACTATGCCGGCCAAACGGTACCGCCTTCGGTTATTACCGGACAGTTCGGACATATGATTTTAATCCAGCCTGCCATCACCCGGTATTTTCAAAGACTGGTAGCTGTCGAAATGCTGGAAGCTCCAGGGTCGATCCTCGATGAGCTGGCGGAAGAGACAGGCGTGCCTTATATCCGCTACCGGGACCAGCCCTGGGCCAGAGAAAATCCCACTCCCTACAATATCATGAACAACATTTATGACTACCTGGGACAGATCGGCCGCGATCCCTACATCTACGTTAAGCCGGAGGGCTTTTTTGACGGGTACTTCGATGCAGCGGGCGAACTGTTGACCCATTATGATGCTTTATGCCTGATGACGGGAGTGGATGTGGCGGGAATTCCCGAACTTTATGCTTCAGCCAGGCAGCAGGCTTATAAAATCAAGTTTTTGGAGGATTATACATCTCTAATGTCCTTTTCTTCCCTTATGGGCCCCGCACCCAAAGCGAGCGACATAGAATCCTTTCTTTTTCCCTGCGCAGAAGATGACATGGCAGCGGTTTTCGGTAATCTTCAACCCTGGGACCGCTATTTTCTCGATTTGAACTACGATGTTTCCACGGCTTTCGCGCTGAACATGATGGTTATGCAGGGCTATGATACCAGTTATCAGTATACCGAGTTATTCGGTGAGATGTTCCTGGAAGATGTGGCCTTCGTGGAAACCTTTGTCACCAACGCCGCCTATGACCTTGTTGTGTATTGCCCAAGCCTCCCGGACGCTCTGGCTTACCATTCGTCCATTTTAAATAGTTCGGTACACGATCCCACCGGCCCATCCCAAGCGGAGCGTCCGGGTCAGATTTTTTTGACCTATAAGACGGGAAGCGTTCCGGGTTCCAGCGTTACGACACGGACCATACGGTTTCCGCGCTATACAAAAAGCGGTCATGCTGTCACGATGACCGAGCCGGGTGAAATCCTGGACGATGTGATTGCTTGGCTGGCAAAAACAGGGTTTTTGGCGAACGCACAGATGCATCCTACGAATGCTCGATATAAAGGAGTGAAAAAATGAATAAAACCGTCTCAACAAGGTCGCTGGTGGCTGCCTGGCTGGTTTGTTCGTTGTTTTTTCTCCCTGCTGTCTTGACTGGAACGGAGCGTTTCCAGATCGAACTCTTCGGCGGCATTTCCTTTATCAATCCCAAGGATTTCAACCTCCTCAGCCAAGCCGAGCAACAGTACAACGATATCTATTTCATCCAGCGCCTGCTTTACTACAGCGGATATTTTGTGAACGACTTCCCCAAGATCAAAGAGACGATCCCGGCCGGGCTCCGTCTTAGATATAACGTCTCGGAAAAGCTCTCCTTTTCTCTCGGCCTAGAGGGATTCATTCGGAAAAGGGAGGTATCTTTCGAAGGATCCTTCGGCTACAGCTCGACCGCTTCGGAAGACCACACAAAAAAATATGATCCTTACCGTCTCGGATTGTCCGGATACTCAGTGATGGGAGGAGCCTTTTATCGTTTTCCCATCGGGATCAAGACAGACATCGAGGTCGGGGCCGCAGCCGGATGGACTTTTGCTGATATGGATTTTTACTCCAACTGGTCTTATAGAGCCATTTACCAAGGTACCGATATATCTTATGATTCTGTCGATGGCGGCGTTCTGGAAGGAGATGGCTCCGGGAATGGGTTTGCGGCTCAAGCTATGCTGAGGCTCAACAGAATGCTCGGGAGGCGCTTGGGATTTTTTGTGGAGACAGCCTATACCTACTGCCGCTTGAAATCGATAGAAGGAACAGGCCGGGAGACTCGTATAGGTCTCGCCGGAGAAAACAATTGGGAAGGAACCTGGGGGATAAAAAAGGAAGAGATCCGTTTGCCCTGGGGAAGTGCCGATGTCTATGTCCCCACCAATTACTGGGGAGGGTGGATCGCAGCCCAGCGTGAGCGGGATTTTGTCCTCGACCTATCCGGATTCCGGCTGGTCCTCGGCATTTGCTTCAGGTTATAAACGTAAAATCCCCTCTCCACTTTCAGTTCTGCTGCTCCTCCGTTTTTACCGCTCTGCTTATGTTGTAACCGGTTTTCCCTGCTCCCTTATCCGGCGATCTTTTATTTGTTCTTCTCGAGTGCACGACGGATGGTTTTAGCCATCTCTTTAACCGTGAACGGCTTCATCACGAATTCGCCGATACCCAGGGCCTTGGCTTTATCGGCGTTAATCAATTCGCTGAATCCGGTACAGAGGATGACCGGAATATCGGATCTTATACTCAAGAAAGCTTCGGCAAGCTTTTCCCCCGTCATCTTGGGCATAGTCTGGTCGGTAATGATCAGGTCGAAAGCCTGTGGGCTCTCCCGAAATGTATCGAGTGCTTCCAGGCTATCCGCCTTAGCAAGAACTCCATACCCTAGACGCTCCAGCATGTGTTGAACGCTTTTCAGCTGGACAGGCTCGTCATCGATGAGAAGGATTCTTTCTTTTCCTGTCGGGATTGAATCCGACGGCTCGGTATCGGGTATTATTTCACCTTGAATCCGGGGAAGAAGAACGTTGAATGTCGATCCTTTCCCCGGTTCGCTGTATACGGTGATGAGCCCGTAATGGTTTTTCACGATTCCATGAACGACAGCCAACCCCATCCCCGCCCCTTCCCCTGGCTTTTTGGTGGTGAAGAAAGGATCGAATATGCGTTCCATCAGTTCTCGGGACATACCGCAGCCTGTGTCGCTGACAGTCAACCGGACATAGGGTCCCGGCTTTAGATCGGGGTATTTGGCGATCAAATCGCGATCGGCTTCGATACCGGACAGAATGATTTCAAGTATCCCTCCGTTTTCCCTCATGGCATGGCCCGCATTGCTGCAAAGATTCATCAAAACCTGCTGGATTTGGGTAGGATCCGCCAGAATGACATCCGTTTCTATTTCGAATTTTTCCCGAATTTCGATATTCTTGGGCAGAGAGTACTTCAGAAATTTGGTGGTTTCGTCAATAATAGGGCCGATCTTTACCGGTTTTCGCTTTTGCTCCTTTTGACGGCTGAAGGTGATGACTTGATTCACCAGATCTTTTCCCCGCTTGGCTGCTTCCAGAATCTGCTGCAGATACTCATGCAGCGGACTTCCTTCCTGAGCGTCGAGGAGAGCCAGTTCTGTATTGATCGTGATAGGCATGAGGATGTTATTGAAATCGTGGGCTATTCCTCCTGCCAAGGTACCCAGCGCCTCCATCTTCTGCATCTGGCGCAAGTTTTTTTCGGCCCTCTTGCGTTCGGTGATGTCTTCATTGACGACAAAGGCCCCGATGATCTCCTGCTTATCATCCCGAATCGGCACGGCCGAGTTGTGGATGATTTTATGGGATCCATCGAAACACTCGATCTCGATCTCCTCGTTGATGGACACTTCTCCTTTTTGTACGGCCCGGGCGATTGCCCATTCTTCCGGTTCGATCCGTTTTCCCGTCTCCGCCCACCATGCTTTGTATTCGCCGAACTGATCGATCCCTACATATTTGGCACCTCCCCAAATTTGATGACCTGCCGGATTGCCGTGAGTGATGCGGCCCTCTTTATCC
Source organism: uncultured Eubacteriales bacterium (assembly GCA_964400735.1). GTDB lineage: Bacteria > Acidobacteriota > Aminicenantia > Aminicenantales > Aminicenantaceae > CAYNVQ01. The sequence continues at coordinate 164,415 of CAYNVQ010000006.1, forward strand.
GCTAACCAGACACCCACCGGTAGCGTCTCGAATACGGTCCGCAACAGGGCTTCGTTTTGGCGTACCGACTCCTCTGCTTGGACGCGCTTGGTGACATTCACCAGGCTTAAAATGACACCTTCGACGCTGCCGTCGGAGGCCTTAACAGGCTGGAGTCTCCAGTCCCAATAGGTGGTCCCTCTTTCAGGATGCCCGGCGTATTCAAAAGGCTTTGCATAGACGGAGTAGGGCTTTCCTGTTTTAACCACCCGGCGGAAAATTCTCTCATTCTCCTCATTGGGATAAAGAGCGAAGTGGTTTTTTCCAACAAAGTACCCCGGCTTTTTTCCATCCGCCTTTGCATAGGCTTGGTTGACCTGGATGAAGTTGAAATCTTTATCCATGTAGGCGATCGCCAGATCGACACTGGAAAACATCCTTTCTAAAAGTTCGTGGGCTTTTTCCAGCTCATCGTACGCTTTTAGCAGCTCATCTCTCGAGCGGCTTTTCTGCATGTAGCCCCACATCCCGTTCAAAAGCAAGACGAGCTGCCTCTCGTCGGAACGGTCATAATATGAGCCTTTGTTGGCCACCCCGGCGATGGCCACGATTCTTTTGCCCTCATAGACTGGGACAACCATAAATCTCTCGATATATGGATGTCCAGAAGGGAGGCCCTTCTTCCTGGGGTAGGGTTGGCTATAATCGTTTATAAACAAAGTCTTGCGCTCTCTTATCGCATCCGCCCATATACCGGCGCCGGCAACGTGCCATTGCAGCGGATCACCGGTTACATTGCACTCCTTCACCACGTCTTTCGAGACAGCATGAAGGGTATAAACCGATTCATCAGCGCTCAAGAGGCCCACAAATCCGATTTTACTCCCCGTCAACGCAATTGCCTTCTCGAGGGTAAAGCTGGCAATTTCGTTGAGAGGAGCCTCGCTGATCTGGCTCAATTGAAAAAGTGCGTCTAGGCGGGCCTCTTCTAACCTGAGGGATGACTCGGTCCTGGCTTCAAGGAGTTCTGCTTGAAGCATTTTTATTTCCGCCAAGAGTTCCTTTTTGGTTTTGGTGTTTTTATTCATAGCACAGCCTTTACTGTTTTTAGAGGGATTCAGAATAATTCAATGAGGTAAATTTTTTCTTAAGAATATCAAAGAATTTATGCAATGTTTTGATGAGCATCCTTTGGAGATGCTTCGTCCTTTCTATATCCTGAAATAAAAATAAAATAATGATATTATTATTAGTGTTTCAAGCAAAATTATCAATTCTAAATTTTTCAGCGAAGATGCAAAACCAGTGGTGGTTAAAATTAAAAAATTTTGTTTCATCGGGAAGACATTGGGGAAAGAGGATGTCTAACCAAGTGGTGAAGATTGGAGGAGACGATTGAAAAATAGGGAAAAATGGAGGGGATTCGCTACCATTGTTTTGTTAGGCATCTTCTTGCTGACGTCGATCGGATGTAAAAATCCTGAGGGGCTTGATGCTGAAAGCACAGCCAATATCTATGTCAGCAACGAGTGTGGAGTAGCCATAGATGTATTCATGGATGGAAATTTTCAATTTTCTGTCGAATTCTTATATTACGAGATCATTAAGGATGTCACCCAAGGAGTGCACTCTGTCGCTGCCAACAAAAAGGATACCGAGGATCTCGTCGATTCCGAGTCGGTGGATGTCATCACAAGCGGAGATTATTGGGTGACCATCCTCAGTCCCGCGAGTATCAAGGTGACAAATGAGTACGGGCAGAACTTGGATATTTATATGAACGGGGACTATCAGGGAGAGCTGGAAGACCAAGATAGTCAAATTTTTTCCAATATGCCTTATGGAGAACACCTGTTTGAGGCCGCAAAGACAATCGACAATACGTTCGTGGAATCGGTCATTATCGAAGTCATAGAGAATAAGGAGTACACCTGGACAATCAAATAACCTGAATTATTCATGGAAAATGCCCGTAACATTTTCTATTACAGCGATATCAAGAACTTATCCAGATAGGCTGCAGAGAAAGAGAGAAGAATTTTCATCTTTTTCCTCGCCATAATGTTAGGGTGGATAGGGGTAACATCGGCATTTTCACTCCCTGGGCGAGGACCCAGCCTGACCTCTTGACTCGTGAATGTTCCAGGATAATCTGAAATCCTCATTACAAATGTCGATACATTTCGATGAGGATTGTATGGAGGATCAGGTTATTTGGCCGACGGAACGAACACCTTCTCCTAACAGTTCTCCGTCGCCGAGGTCTTTTCTGGATATCTCGCCCAAGGCTTTGAGCCGTTCGACAACTTCCGGATATTTTTCGGCAACATCGTGTTTCTCGCCGATATCATTTTCTAAGTCGTAGAGTTCGAAACCTATCTCTCCTTTGCTGTATGGTCCTGGAAGACCATCTTTTCCAGGGTCTACTCCTTCATAAGAGCGATATTCATGGGGGAAATGAAGCTTCCATCGGCCCTGCCGGACAGCCTGCAACTGCTTTCCGTAGTAGTAGAAAAAGTGGTCCCTGGGATTGGAATCAAAGTCTCCTTGTAAGAGAGGAAGAATATTCACGCCGTCTATTTTGTGACCGGGCAGCGGAGCGCCGGCAATGGCGGCAAAGGTAGGAAGCAGGTCCATTGTGGTCGCAAACATGCGGCAGACGGTATTAGCCGGAATTTTTACAGGCCAGCGCATGATGCATGGGACCCGCACTCCCCCTTCGAAAGAGGTCCCTTTGCCCTCTCGCAACGGTCCGGCCGATCCAGCATGGTCGCCAAAGTTCAACCAAGGGCCGTTATCGCTGGTGAATACGACAAGGGTATTGTCTTTGAGCCCGTGTTTTTCGAGTGCCTTTAAAATCTCTCCCACGGACCAGTCTACCTCCATCATCACATCGCCGAATTTCCCTTTCTCGCTCTTTCTCCGGAATTTATCCGAAACGCCAAGAGGTGTATGCACCATGGTGTGGGGGACATACAGGAAAAATGGCCGCTCCTTGTTTTTTTCGATGAATCGGACGGCCCTTTCAGTATAACGGGTAGTTAAAGTATCCTGATCCTCTAGCGTTCTGATTTCTGCCACTTTCTCATTGCCTTCGATAAGGGGCAAAATCGGATAACGATTTTTGCTGTGGCCTTCGGGAAGGGGTTGGCCATCATACTCCATGGGCCACATGTCGTTGGAATAGGGGAGTCCGAGGTATTCGTCGAATCCGTGTTGGAGCGGAAGGAATTGACGGTGATGGCCCAAGTGCCACTTCCCGAAAATTCCGGTAGCGTATTCCCTTTTCTTGAGAATTTCGGCCATGGTTTCTTCCTCGGCGTTTATTCCCACAGTTGCCCCATGGTCGTAGGCACCGAAGATGCCCACCCGGTTGGGATAGCACCCGGTCAAGAGGGCCGCCCGGGAGGCGCTGCATACGGCCTGGGCCACGTAGAAACTCGTGAATCGCATTCCTTCCTCGGCCATCCGGTCGATGTTCGGCGTCTCATATCCTTGGGCTCCGAAACATCCTACATCGGTGTACCCCAAATCATCCATGAAGATAAGCACGATATTGGGAGGGCGCTCCTCTGGTGCGGCCCTTTTCTTGCAGGATGATCCGATTGCGGCCAGGTGAAGAGAAGCCGCACCCCATCCCAGGGTTTTTATGAAATCCCTTCTTCTCAAACTCCTATCCATTGTTCTCCCCTCCAAGCGAGATTTTCGAGCACAGGAGTACTATACCAGAAACACCATGACAAAAACCAAATAATTCCCAAAATGATCGATAGAAGATTCCGAGGAGGACAAAATAGCTTTTTGAACAAAGTGGACTCTTCTATTCAGTGTGGGTATGCTCTGGCGGAAAAAGACATCAAGCAACTTTGGGGATTCAGGCTGATTCTTTGACTTTGATGGCTATCCCCATCAGGAGGAGATACCCGACAAGAGCCAAAGGAAGGAGGATTCCCCAGCTTAGGTTTCGAAGAAAGGCCAGGATGCCTTGGACCAAGACATCCAGGTTGTCTCCATAGAGTTTCATGATGAGAATAGGAACGAGACCGAGCAGGACAAAAAAGGTCATGACGATTACGGCAAATTTTGTGTAGCCGATGATAAAAATCACCATATAGGATAGGGCGGCGAAAGCGAGACAAAAGACTCCCATCATCAAAAAGTAGGATCTTACCAAAACCCAGTCGTTTGGACTCAGCGGGGAAAAGGAAAAGAGAAAGAGGAGGTATCCAACGACCACTATGTCGGTCAACAGAACCAGTCCGAACTTGGCGACGACGATCTCGCCGGTATTTATGGGCAGTATGTTCAAGAAGTCATACCCTTTGTGTTTTTCTTCGTACTGTTCATTCATGAATAAAGCACCGAATACCAGCATAAAGATCAAAACGCCGCTTATCATTACCAAAGGAACGGTGGGGCCGGTTCCCAGAGCTATTCTGAGGCCGACCGTTACCAGAACAATAATTCCCAGATAGCCAATGTAATAGATCGCATTTTTTTTCATGATCGACAGCATGGTTAGACTCCTTTCACCAGCGAGATAAGAATATCATCCAGGTTGATATTTTCGACCTTGACCACTCCCTCTGTTATGCCCTGGATGAGATCATCCTTGATTTCCGGGTATTTGTCCGTGATTCCCGAACTTCCGAACATATGCTCTTTGAGGTTGGTGAGCGAACGAATGATTTGGCTGTCCAGTGCCCCTTTTTTGTAATGAATCCTCTTCCAGTTGGACAGCAGCTCGTCTTTGTCGCAGGATAGGACGATCTTCCCCTCTACCAGGAAGGCGACGAGATCGGCCGTTCGCATGATGTCGTCGGTGATATGCGAGGATATGATGACGGACTTTCCCTCCTCTTTGCTCTTTTTCCTGAGAAGTTCGAGAACTTCTCTCCGTATGACCGGATCCAATCCGGCTGTGGGTTCGTCCAGTATGAGGAGTTCCGGGTTGTGGGAAAGCGCAAGGGCCAAGGAAAATCTGACTTTCATTCCCTTGGACAGCTCCCTGGTTTTTTTTGAACGGCTGATGGCAAATCGGGTCAATAGAGACTCGTAGGTATTCGTATCCCATGTCCTGTAGAAAGAGGAGACAAATCGACCGATCCAGGAGACGGTTTTATCTCCGTAGAAATATTGCTCTTCTCCAAGATAACCCACCCTGTTTTTGATGGATTTTGCATTTTTTCTCGGGTCAAGTCCGAATACCCGAACCTCACCTCCGTCCCGCTTGACCATGTTCATCAGGATTTTGATGGTGGTGGTTTTCCCTGCTCCGTTGGGACCGATGAGCCCCATAACATAACCCTGGGGCAAACTCATAGAGATGTCATCCAGGATGAATCCTTTGTATTTTTTTCGAAGATTGCGTATTTCTAAAATATTCTCCCTATTATCCATCGGATCTCTCCTTTAATTCTTTGACGAGGGCAATGATATCAGCGGATGTAATGCCGAATTTTTCCCCGGTTTTCAGGAGTCTAGCTATCTCCTCCCTGATTTCGTCCAGTTTTTCCCGGCGCAATCTTTCTCTGTCGACGCTGGCGACGAAGGATCCCAGCCCGGACCGGGTGATGATGTATCCTTCATTTTCCAGGTCGGAATAAGCACGTTTTATGGTGATCTCGCTGATCTTCAGCTCTCTGGCCATCTCCCTGATAGAAGGGAGTCTGGTTTCGGGTTGAAGCGTCCCCGAGGCGATGGCGTTTTTGATCTGGTCTTTCACCTGTTTGTACATGGGGTCGGGATTTAGAGGGGAGACCACGATAAACGGATTATCCATGCATCAACCTCTTGCTGCCTGTTTGGCTTTTGTGGCAGCCTGAAGCAAGGACGAATAGACGGCAAGGCCGCAGATTGTGGAACAGGCACCGATTAGCCAATTGTTCTGGTTTATAGTTTCGATTAAAGCCTTGAAGTCGATGTCCGTCTTCCTCAAAACGAACTCGAAGAGCAGAATCGGGGTCAACATGATAACGATCGTAGCTATCCATACGAACTTGACGAAAGCCGCGTGGCCGAAGCGGAAGATGATGATGTAGGAAATGCCAGCCAGGACCAGGCAGAAATTGGCGCAAATCAACGCATAGAGCGGCCCCAATTCTTTGAGATGGGATGGTCCCGGCATGAACAGGTACAGAATCGAATTGCAGGCCAGGACAAATACAGTCGTCAGCAAAACCAGGATGAATTTTGACCTGACGATTTCCCGGTCGGTCAGGGGCAAAGTCCTCAAGAACTCGTAGCCTTTCGTTTTTTCCTCACTCTTCTCATTGCCGGCAATAGCCCCCTCGACGATCAGGACCATCCAGAGTCCCTGGAAGATGACCAATATCCCATCGAGTGTTATCCGTACCAGTAACCAATAGAGCGTCAGAAGAACTGTGATCGATATTGCATAGAGGACAAAAAAGAAAGTATTTTTTTTCATAAGGTGTAGCATGATTACCTCGCTTGGATTTCCTCGAATTTCATGATCCTTGTGGACTGCCTTATGAGGAGGATGTAGGCGGCCAAGCTGATGGCCGTGACGCCGATCCATAAGGGATTCCTCATGAATTGCATGATTCCGTCATCGGTAATTCCTTTGGGCCGGAGGAAGAAGATCCTGACGAGGAGGGGTGAGATAAAAAGGCAGGCCCAGGATATGAGCACGAACTTCCCGAACCGGGAAAAGCCGAAGCGGAAAATACCGAGATAGAGAAAGGCCGCGGCAACCAGACAGATGTCGCCGTGCAGGATGAGATAGGAGCAGGAGGGAATCAAATAATCAGGATTTGTCGAGACAAAGGCGAAGGCTACGCAACAGCCTCCCACATAGAGCATAACCGAAAAGAAGACCAAAAGAAATTTTGCTCTCACGATCTGGCGTGGTTCTATGGGGAGTGTTCTCAAGAATGCATAGCCGTTGGCCTTGTGTTCCATCTGCTCGTGCGACCACATGGCTCCCAAGACAAGCCAAACCATAGGCGCCAGATAAAAGGCGAATGAGAAGCTGAGTGGATCGGGGCCGGTGAGACGGTCATGATTGTACAAAGGGAGTCCGAATGCCAAAAGTAAAGCCGGATAGAGAATATACATAAAGGAAAACTTTTTCATGAGGTGGATCATTTCAGGCCCCTTTGACCAGAGAAATCAGGATATCGTCAAGGCCCACGCTTTCCACTTTGATGTCGCCGCTGGCGAGTCCTGAAGAAATAGCGTCTTGAATTTCCGGATAATTTTTGGTCAATCCCGAGCTTCCGAACATGTGGCTTTCCACATTTTCCAACCCCTCGATGATCGTTCGGTTCAGCGAATCCGGAGTGAAGTGAATCTTTTTCCAATTGGACAGGAGTTCGTCTTTGGAGTCGGTCAGAATGATTTTGCCGTTGACCATATAGGAGACGTAATCGGCGATGCGGGCGATGTCGTCCGTTATATGGGAAGAGATAACCACGGTTTTTTCGTCTTCTTCCGTGAATGTTTTGAGAAAGTCGATCACCTCTCTCCGAATGATCGGATCCAGCCCGGAAGTGGGCTCATCCAGAAGGATTAGCTCCGGGTTATGAGAAAGGGCAATGGCAAGGGAAAGCTTGACCTTCGTGCCTTTGGAGAATTTTCGAATCCTTTTCTTGGGAGGGATTTCGAATCGGTCGAGCAGATTCCTGTATCTTTCCCTATCCCAACGGTCGAAAAAGTGGGATACGAAATTTCCTGTCCACTCGGCACTTCTGTAGTCATAGAAATATTGCTCCTCCCCGACATAACCGATCTTGTTTTTGATCTGTTTCTCGTCCTTGGCGCTGTCGAGGCCGAAAACTTTGACCTGGCCTCCGTCGGATCGGATAAGATTCATGATAAGCTTGATGGTGGTGGTCTTCCCGGCCCCATTGGGACCGATCAGGCCCGTAACATATCCTTTGGGAACTTCCCAGGAAATATCGTCCAGGATAAATTCAGGGTATTCCTTTCTGAGATTTTTTATTTCCAGTATGTTTTCCATTTATGATCTCCTCTTATCGAGATATATCGGTCTCTTTTCTCATGCCGCTTCGTCAGGTTCCCATTTTTCAGGGAAATTGACTCAGGCGAAAAAAAACAAAACCATGAGAATTAAGATGCAGATGATAGCCAGCGCCTTGAGATGGATAAAACCGGCGCGTTTTTTCATTTTTCTTCTCCTTTTTGTTCGATAATGGCGATTAGGTCATCGGACGAGATGTCGAATTTCTCGGCCGCATTTAAAATTTTATCCAGCTCCTTCCGTATTCCGGAAAGTTTTTCTTGGCGTAAGTTTTCCCTGTCGATTTTTGTCACGAAAGAGCCAAGGCCAGAACGGGTGAAGATGTAACCCTCATTTTCCAGATCGGCATAGGCACGTTTGATAGTGATCTCGCTGATCTTCAGTGCAGCAGCCATTTCTCTAATAGACGGCAATTTATCCTCCGGTTTTAAATTTCTGCCAGCGATGGCGTCTTTAATCTGGTCTGTCACCTGCTTGTACATCGGGTCCGGATTCAGGGGAGAAACAACTATGAACATCTTTTCTTCCATTTCACTGTGTATATCGAATATACACAGTATACGAGGTAAGCACGCAGCTGTCAAGTGTTTTTTAAAAATTTTTTTTGTGAAGGGAATATTTGGTCGATACTTGAGGTCTAAATAGTGCAAGAAAGAGAAACAGAAAATGAGAATTCACAATCGAATAAGGAGGACAGAATGAAAAAAGCCAAAACATCGCTCGTTTTAATATCCCTTTTGATTTTCTTTGCGGCCAGTAGTTTTGCCCAACCGGCACAAAGAATGATGAGAGCGAACAGGGGCTTTGATAGGTTGCCCCATAGAATTCTTATCGTCCTCAGGGCCAGCCAGGAAGAGCTAGGCATTACGGATGAACAGATCGAGCAGATACAGAATCTTGTTTTTGCCCATCAGGAGAAGATGCTCCGAATGGAGAGTGAGAACAGACTGAATCATCTGGAGCTTCAAAAATTGATGCAGGATAGGGAAAACCTCGATTATGACAAAATCGGGGCCATCCTCTCCAAAACATCAGATATCAGAAACCAGATTTTTATCGAAAGCCTGAAGCAAAGAGACGAAATTGGCAAGATCCTGACGCCTGAACAGAGGGACGCCCTGAATGCGATGGTGAAGGATGGTTTCGGAAGAAGAATCCGGCAGATGAGGGAAAGAGAAGATCGGTTGCAGCGAATGCCCCGCCCGAGAAGCCGCATTAAAAGGTAAAGGTTAAAATCTGAAACAGGCTGAGTGATTTTTGAACTGAGGGTCAGCTATCGGCTCAGATAAGCCGTGGGGCTGACCCATTTCTTTATGGTTTTAATCATGATGAGCTTTACAGGTGTTGTATGGGAAATGGGAAGGTCATTGTTGGCTTTTTCGAAACCATGCCATATTCATAACTTGTGGCTGTAATGGAAAATGACGTATTCGAAAAAGGTAGTCAGAGGAGAAAAAAATGGATTTCCACGCGGATTCAATCAATAAGCGGGTTTCCGGATATTCGTCTTTTTTACTTGTTATGCTCCTTTTTGTGGCTCTACAGATGGGGTGCAGAAGCGTTTTGAGGCTGGAAAGCACCTGGAGGAGTCGTGATATATCCATTGACGGGAAAAGCGATGATTGGATGGGACTCAAGTACTATTTTGAGGACGTCTCTGTATCCGTAGGATTGATAAACGACGACCGTCATCTGTACGTTTCCATGATGACCGAGAATCGGCTGGTCATGAGCCAAATCATGATGCAGGGTTTGACTCTTTGGCTGGACCCGAAAGGAGGAAAAGAGAAGGCTTTGGGTATCAAATTCCCTCTCGGAAGGCAGGAAGGAGAAAGGAAGCAGGAAGGAGGACCAGTACCCCCGGAGTCCACAGAGATGTGGAATCGGGAAAATATGACAGAGCGATTCCCGGAAGCCTTGACTGAACTGGCCGTTCTCGGGCCTAAAGAAGAGGTGGTGGAAAAGCTTCCTGTTGATGATGCAAAGGGAATAGATGTCAAATTGAGAGTCGATGCCGGTTTGCTTACCTATGAGATCAGAATTCCTCTTTTTCCCAGCGAAGAACATCCTTATGCTGTCGGGGCCAAGCTGGGTGATACCATCGGTTTTGGATTCGAGTCGCCTAAGATGGCGATGCAGAGGCCGGCTGGGATGAGAGATGGGGGCATGCGCGGTGGCGGCAGAGGGGGACCACCCGGAGGAATGGGTGGAGGTTCTCCTGGCGGTATGGGGGGCATGCGCGGTGGCGGCAAGGGATTCCAAGTGCCTGCAAAATTGAAGATCTGGGCCGCCGTGAGGCTGGCATCCGGCACAGAGGATCTTAATAAATAGAGCAGATCAGAGAGGCAAAGCAGCCCCTCCCAAGTCCACTTCCATTTACAGAAATTCTTTGATTCATTCTAAAAATCCTGTATGATGACCCCGAAAAGGAGGAGGCGATGCGTCTATCCTATGCGAGAAGAAAAAAATACCGTCAAATGTTTTTCATCCTTTCCGTTCTCATCCTACTATCATCTGTTGCCTTAAGTGGTGCTGAAGGTTTATCCGTTGAGTCGGATGATTCGTCTCAAGCCAATGACTGGGAAAACCCCCGGATGATCGGCATGAACAAAGAGCCGGCCCACTGCACGCTGATGCCCTTTATCAGTCTTGAGAAGGCCCTCCAGGGTGACCGCTTCAAAAGCGACTATTTCCTTTCCCTTAACGGGAAATGGAAATTCAACTGGGTAGCCAAGCCAGCTGATAGGCCAAAGGAATTTTACAGGACTGGATTTGATGTCAGCGAATGGAAGGAAATATCCGTTCCCGGAAACTGGCAGCTCCAGGGTTATGATGTGCCTATCTACCGCAACTCCGCCTATCCCTTCAAGAAGGATCCCCCGCGTATTCCCCATGAGAACAATCCTGTAGGTTCCTATTTAACCGAATTGGTGGTTCCCGACGCCTGGCAGGGCCGTCAGGTTTTCGTGCATTTTGACGGTGTGGAATCGGCCTTCTACCTGTGGATAAACGGCGAAAAGGTCGGCTACAGCCAGGGAAGCCGGACTCCAGCCGAATTCGACATCACGCGTTTCCTTCAACCCGGAAAGAACACGCTGGCTGCCGAAGTTTACCGATTTTCCGATGGCTCTTATCTTGAATGTCAGGATTACTGGCGTTTGAGCGGCCTCTTCCGGAACGTTTACCTTTTCTCCACTCCCTCGGTACACATCCGCGATTTCGAGGTCCTCGCCGAGCTGGACGAGAATTATCGGAATGCTTCGCTCGAGGTCAATGCGAGGGTGTCAAATTATGGGAATTCTGCCTGCCGCGACCATACCGTGGAACTCATGCTTCTCGATAGTGAAAACAACCCTGTGGAAAGAAAGGTTTTGGCTCAAGGCAGTAGCGAGTACATCGCTCCCGGAGCAGAAAGCATCGTTAAAATGAGCGCCGGGGTCAACGCTCCCCTCAAATGGTCTGCCGAGTTTCCCCATCTTTATACGGTTGTGCTCCTTTTAAGGAATGACAGCGGTGAGGTCATCGAGATCGAGAGCACCAAATTTGGTTTCAGGAAAGTGGAAATAAAGGGGGGGCAACTCCTCCTCAACGGCCAGCCGATCCTAGTCAAGGGGGTCAACCGCCACGAGCATGACCCGATCACAGGCCATTATGTCACCCGGGAGTCCATGATCCAGGATATCCTCCTGATGAAGCGGCACAACATCAATACGGTGCGCACCTGTCATTATCCGGACGATCCCCAATGGTACGAGCTGTGTGACAAGTACGGCCTGTACCTCATCGATGAGGCCAACATCGAATCCCACGGGATGGGGTATAAACCAGACGTAACCCTGGCCAACAAGCCGGATTGGAAAGAGGCCCATCTGGACCGCATCATCCGTATGGTCGAAAGGGATAAGAATCATCCCTCGGTCATCATCTGGTCCATGGGTAACGAAGCCGGTGACGGGACCAACTTCGAGGCGGCCAGCGAATGGATCCATCGCCGCGATCCTTCTCGTCCGGTCCATTACGAACGGGCGGAGCTCCGGCCCCACACCGACATCTACTGTCCAATGTATGACCGAATCGAGCAGATCGTGGCCTATGCCGAACAAAAACAGAACCGTCCCCTAATCCTTTGTGAATACGCCCATGCTATGGGTAATTCGGTCGGAAATCTTCAGGATTACTGGGACGCTATCGAACGATACGATCATCTTCAGGGAGGCTCGATCTGGGACTGGGTAGACCAGGGAATCGAAAAAACCACACCGGATGGAAGAAAATACTGGGGCTACGGCGGTGATTTCGGCGACTCTCCTTCCGACAGAAACTTCTGCCTCAACGGTCTTGTGCTTCCCGACCGCGGCCTCACCCCCAAATTGATCGAGGTCAAAAAGGTTTACCAGAATGTGGGGTTTAAGCCCGCCGATCTGGCCTCGGGCAAAGTGGAGGTGCACAACAAATTCTTTTTCTCCAATCTCGATGCCTTCGATTTTTTTTGGCTGCTGGCAGAAGATGGGACCACGCTGGATACGGGCTGTCTCGGATCATTGGATATCGAGCCCGGCCAGAGTCAGATTGTGACTGTCCCCTTCAAACAGCCGAAGGCGAAGCCGGGTTCAGAGTACTGGCTCCTTTTCAGTGTGCGCCTGAAGGAGGATACATCATGGGCACCCAGGGAGCATGAAATAGCCGCCGAACAGCTTAAGCTTCCCCTTGCCCAAGCGGCAGTGCCTTTGGGGATCGAAAATCTTCCTTCCTTAAGAAAGACCGAAGATTCCCAAGCTGTCACCGTCGAGGGGAAAGACTTCTCCTTACGCTTCGATAAAAGGACCGGTTCCATGGAGTCTTACCTGTACCGGGGAACAGAACTTCTGGCCGAAGGCCCTTTACCCAATTTTTGGCGTGCTCCTACGGATAATGATTTCGGCAACGGCATGGAGAGACGCTGTGCCGTCTGGAAACAGGCGAGTTCAGATAGAAAGGTCGAGAGGCTCACCGTCGAAGAGTTAGGCCCATCGGTCATCAAGCTGACCGTTTTATTCGAACTCCCCGATGTGCAATCCTCCCATCAGACGACCTACACGGTTCTGGGAAGCGGCGATGTCATCGTCGAAAATTCACTCAAAGTAGGACAAACAGAACTGCCGGAACTTCCACGTTTCGGTATGAGGTTGAGGCTGCCCGATGCATTCGAGCGGGTCGAGTGGTACGGACGAGGGCCGCATGAAAACTACTGCGACCGATACACCAGTGCCTTTGTCGGCCACTACAAGAGCACGGTCCGGGAACAGTACGTCCCCTACATCAGCCCTCAGGAGAACGGGACGAGAATGGATGTCAGGTGGGTGGCTTTTTTCGACGATAAAGGAACAGGCATCGCCTTTTTCGGGATGGATTTGCTGAGCCTATCGGCGCTGCGCTACACCATCGAGGACCTGACCCAGAAAAGAAGGGGGACCATGCATACCGTCGACCTGAAAGAACACGATTTTATCGATCTCACACTGGACCTCAAGCAGATGGGCGTCGGAGGAGACGATTCGTGGGGAGCCCGACCTCATCCCCAATACATGTTGCCAGCGCAGGATTACTCTTACACCTTCCGCTTGAGGCCACTATCCCCTGGTGAAGATCCGATGAAACTGAGCAAGCAAAAATTTCACCCGCTCAAACAGCCGGGACAATAAGGACTTTTTTGAAACTCCGATAAGAAACTCTCCAAGAGAGTTCCCTATTCCGCGATAGGTTTGCGCAGCTGGATCGGTTTTCCCGCTTTTTCCCTCACTTTCAGGTTCAATATTTCGACCCCGAGTGAAAAGGCCATGGCAAAATAGATGTAGCCCTTAGGGATATGCAAGTCGAGTCCTTCGCCCATAAGGGAGAATCCGATCAAAAGCAAGAAACTCAAGGCCAGCATCTTGACGGTGGGATGGGTGTCCACAAAATTTCCGATTGCTCGGGCAGACAGCATCATGACCCCCACGGCGATCACGATGGCCAGAATCATCACCGCAAGATGCTCGGCCAGACCCACGGCGGTGATGACCGAATCCAGCGAGAATACGATGTCCAGGATAGCGATCTGGATGAGGACCGATACTAGGTTTCTAGCGACCTTGGATTTGGCCGTTTCAGGTTTTCCTTCCAGGCTGACATGGATTTCGTGGGTGCTTTTGGCCAGCAAAAAGAGCCCTCCGGCCAGAAGGATGATATCCCGGCCAGAGATAGCATTCCTGAACACAGTGAAGAGGGAAGCCGTCAGGGTCATGATCCAAGTCAGGGTAAGAAGAAGCAGGATCCGGGTTACCATGGCCAGAGCCAGGCCCAAAGTGCGTGCTTTGTTGCGCTGGCCAGAAGGGAGCCGTCCCACTAAAACCGAGATAAAGACGATATTGTCGATTCCGAGAACGATTTCTAAGGCCGTGAGGGTGGCCAAGGCCACCCAGGCTTGGGGTTGTATGATCCATTCCATATCCGATCACCTTTCCTACCTGATTTATTCAGGTCAAGAGAACTTTTTCGTTTTCACTCTCCATGAGGTTAACATACGCCGATCGGAATGATCAACGCCTATTCTGACCTTCCGGTATCATCTTCCTGTTCGCCTATTAAATACTGGGTTAGCGAATTTTCCTCGAATCCGAATCAACCTTCCCCTCATCGACTTTGAAGAAAATCGGTCAGGATCCATAATTTTCTGATAGACTTATCCTTGAATTTTTAAAGCAGAATTATGGCGATAGGATCCTGTAAATTTATAGTTTTTATTGACTCGAAAGAGCGTTGGAAAGATAATCGGCATCTTATGGATCCGGACAGAATTAAAGCTCCTCTTCCTCCACCCCTGGAGGGTGCGCCGTCAAGAGCCCTAGTCTTCCGTTTTCTGGAGAGTTTCCGGTGGAGACAGGCGTTCACCGCCCTGCGGTACCGGAATTACCGCCTCTGGTTCTGGGGCCAGATGACGTCTCTTTTCGGGACCTGGATGCAGCAAACCGCCGCAGGATTTCTGATCTATGAGCTGACCCATTCCCCGGCCTATCTCGGCTATGCAGTTTTTGCCATGGGCGTTCCCCCCTGGCTTTTCATGATGTACGGAGGGGTTCTGGCCGACCGCATCGCGCGGCGGACGCTTCTGATCATCACCCAGACTGTAATGATGATCCTGGCTTTGATCCTTTCGGCTTTGACTTTTCTTCACCTTATTCAGGCCTGGCACATCATCGTTCTGGCCTTCGGTCTGGGGGTGGCTAATGCCTTCGATGCTCCAGCCAGGCAGGCGTTTGTGCGGGAACTGGTTGCACCTGAAGACATGACGAATGCCATCGCTTTGAATTCGGCCATGTTCAATTCGGCGACGTCCATCGGGCCTGCTGTTTCCGGTGTGACCTATGCCCTGATCGGCCCGGCCTGGTGTTTCACCATTAACGCTGTCTCTTTCCTGGCGATAATCATAGCCCTCTCGCTGATGAGAATTGGCCCTCTGCCCAAGCCCGTTCAAAGGAATTCAATGGGATCAGATTTGAAGGAAGGAATGCACTACATATTCAACCACTCCATGATCAGAACCTTGATCGGTGTGGTAGCAGCAACCAGTTTTTTGGGGATTTCCTTTGCCACATTGATTCCTGCCTGGGCGGTTAAGATTCTGGGCGGCGATGCCACGACCAATGGAATCCTTCAATCGGCCCGAGGTTTGGGTGCACTGTTCGGAGCTTTAATGATCGCCTCCCTGGGCCGATTCCAGTTCAGGGGTCGGCTTTTGACTGTGGGGAGTTTTGTCTTTCCCCTCTTACTGCTGGTGTTCAGCTTCCTGCGCTGGCTCCCCCTCTCTTTGTTGGTGCTTTTCTGTGTGGGGGTATCCATCATGCTTATTTTCAACCTGGCCAATGCGATGATTCAAAGCCTCGTTGAAGACAATCTGCGGGGAAGGGTGATGAGTATCTACAGCTTTTCTTTTTTTGGGCTGATGCCGATCGGTTCCCTGCTGGTCGGTCTTATTGCGGAACATTTCAGCGAGCCCACAGCCATCATCATCAACTCCCTTATTCTATTGGGATTTTATGTGCTGGTCAAAATATTTATGCCCAAACTGTATGAACTCACCTAGGCCTGTTACGTATTTCCGGTATCATGCCTTAGTGGGTTACTCAATCATGATGAATCCTCCTACAGCCTAGGGGAGTGTTGATTGCTGAATTGGGCTTGATTTGTTTGATGAAAAGGCCGTAGATCACGGAAAAAAAATCCTTTGCTGGTGTCAGAGCCTTTTTGAAATTCGTGAAAAATAAATGAGAAATGTACCGAATTTCCGTAGGTAATTCAGTAGTAGAAGAAGACAGACAAAGGCCTGGGGGGTGCCAGGCCCACAAAAGGAGGGAAAAAAAGGGAATGGATTTGTTATATAAATTAGACAAAAGAAAAGCTGTATTTATTCCTTCAAAAGCAGAAAATCTCGATTTATCTCTTCTCAGGTGGCGGAGGTTTTATTTCCGGTCCAGGAAAAGGCGGATCTCTCCTCGTCCATGGTCCACGGCCTCTCATCGGCCATGGTCTTCTTTGCCTCATCATTTTTTCCAGCCGTTTTTTTTGTTCTGGTGTCAGTACCGAATCCAGTTCTTTCCGTAGGGATTCAAAAGAGGATGCCATGCCTTTTTCGAAGTTTTTGCGCAGTTCGAACACCTGTTGGGCATGTTTCTCGAAAATCTTGTTGATTCGTTCACTCTGTTCAGGAGTCGGACTAATCGTTTCTTCGAAGAAAGGCATGAATCTATTCGGATTGACCATAATGAAAGCCTGTCTTATCCGGTGATGCAGATAAGCCCGGCTGAGCAAAGCCCCGAAGATTATCCCGATTATTAGCGTTGCGAGGATGATGAGTGTTGTCTTTACTTTTATGTTCATTTTTAACTTTCTCCATCCTAGAATAAAGGCCAACCGATGATATCTTCAACGGCTGCATCCGAAGCGTAAAAAATATCGTCCGAGGAGAGGGCGTCTCCTGTTCGAAAGTTGTAGATGAGGAGAATGAGCAAAATACCTGCCCCGATCAAAGCCAGCCTTCGAAACATAAACAGAAGGATTTCATAAAACGTTTCCAGGCCATTGTTCTTTTTTCCAAGAGACTCGATTCGACCCATCACCCGTTCAGCAAAATGCGGTCTGAAGGCTGGTTTCGGGATTTCTGCAAGGGCCTGGCGCTGGATGAGAATCCTCTCTTTTTCTTTTCGCAGCGCATCGGATTTATATAATGCTTCTTGCAGCCGGTTTTTTTCCTTTTCTCCCAGTTCATCATCAAAAGAACGATAAAGAAGTTTCAAGATTTTTTTATCCATGTCCTTCCCCTCTTTGTTCATATTTTTCCCAAAACAAAGGTGTCAAAATTTTTTTTAACTGCATTTGCGCTCTGGCCAGCCTTGAGAGAACGGTTCCCACCGGAAGGCGCAAGATTCGGGCGGTCTCTTTAGTCGTGTATCCCTGGATCAGTCGAAGAACGATGACAGAGCGGTACTTCGGTTTGAGTTTTTGAAGGCCCGTGTGAACCACATTTTTAAGTTCTTTCAGGTTGTCCCGGGCTCTGTTATCTGGAGCGGTTTCAATTTTTTTGTCTTCTTTGGAGAAATGAAGGTCTTTGTGTCGTTTGCGGCGCTTGATTTCGTTAATCGAAAGATTGATAGCGATCCGCGTAAGATAGGTTCCAACGCTCGATTCGCCTCTGAATCTTTGAAGAGACTGGTAGAACCGAACAAAGGTTTCCTGGCCTACATCCTCCACTTCGGGACAATATCCAAGTATGTTGATCACGGTTGCCGCCACCTGACGCTCATATTTTTTTATCAGCTCTTTGAAGGCATTCTGGTCCCCGTTTCGGGCCTTTCTGACCAGTTCCTGTTCGCTCAGTTTCTTTTCCTCGATTGAAACAGCCGATTTTTACCTCGATAAGATATAATATCTATCCTGACACTGTATTAGACAAAAAATATGGCAATTTTATTCCTTCCGTTGACAGGGGCCGATTTGAACGGTTTTCATAGGGCTCGACCTGATTTTAGGAATTCTTCAGTCTATAGCACAGCCTCGGGGCAAAGTCAAAACCGCATGGCTGTCTTTTCATCTCCCCCGGCTTATATAAGTTAAAGGTGAAGGGAAAAAATAGAATTGAATATCCTCCATTATTTTTATATATGTAAAGGGGATGTGTAACGATGAGATACGTGGCATTCTTTTTAATGGTTTTGAGCGTTCTGATGGGTCCTAACTGCGCAGCGGATAAAAAAGAGGTTCGAGCGGGTCTGGATGTGTTCCTGGAAAAACACCTCTCGCTGCTCGAAGGGAAAAAGATAGGAATTATCACCAACCAGACCGGTGTCTCTTCATCGGGAGAACATATCGTGGATATTCTTTCGCGCCGGCCTGGAATATCGATCAGCTCTCTTTTCGCTCCCGAACACGGTATCAGAGGAGACCTTCAGGATGCCATGAAGATGGCTTCTTATACGGATGATAGAACCGGAATCCGTGTCTGGAGCCTGTATGGAGAGAACCTCAAGCCCTCCGAAGAAATGCTGGAGGATGTGGACGTGCTAGTCTACGACATCCTGGATGTCGGGGCTCGCTTTTACACCTTTATCAGCACAATGGGGTTAGCCATGGAGGCAGCCGCCGAGGCGGGAAAACAGTTCATTGTCCTCGATCGGCCTGACCCGATAAATGGAATGACCATCGAGGGGCCCATTATCGAAAGACAATATTACTCTTTTGTCGGACAGTACCCGATTCCTGTGCGCTACGGTCTGACTCCTGGAGAGATGGCCCGGATGATCAAAGGCGAAGGTTGGATGGAAGGCATGGATAAATTGGACCTTCATGTCATTCCCATGGAGGGATGGAGGAGGGAGATGTGGTTCGACCAAACAGGACTTCCTTGGGTCAACCCCTCTCCCAACATTCCTACTAATCTGACCGCAACGGTCTACCCCGGGCTTTGTTTGGTCGAGGCCCTCAACGTCTCCGAAGGACGAGGAACCATGCGGCCTTTTGAGCAAATCGGAGCCCCCTGGATTGACAGCTTTGAGCTGGCTGAAGCCATGAGAGAACACGGACTGCCCGGAGTTTATTTCAAGCCTATATCTTTTACACCTGTCAGCCTTCCAAACGTCGCAACTTGGAATAAGTACATAAACAAGGAGATTCATGGATTGGAGGTTATCGTTACGGATAGGGAAAAAGTTCGGCCCCTTCAGGTTATGGTTTATCTCCTGCATACTTTGAAGAAACTTTATCCTGAGGAATTGGAGTTGCGCGAATATCTCGAGAAGCTGATCGGCATCCGGTCCTTCCGCCAATCCATAAATGAACTGCGGCAGCCAGAGGATATTCTTAGAGAGTGGGAGGCCGGAATCCGGGAGTTCGACAAAGCCCGAAAAAAATATCTGCTCTACTAGTGAGTTTGTTCCGGATGAAAGTAAAGGGGACAGGGATGCAGCGGTCGAGACGGTTCACAATCAGAAAATCCGATATAGCGAAGCATCTAGATGTGTTGTGCAATCAAATAGGGAATCGGTACAGCGGCTCAAGGGGAGAAAGGCTAGCGGCAGAATACATGGCGGAGAATATGAGGAAATTAGGTCTGGCCGTCGAGATTCAAACCTTCAAGTTTCCTAACTGGAGGCCTAGAAAGATAAAGGCTACTCTAATTAAAAATGGCAAGGAAAAGAGCATTTCGAATGTTGGCCCATTCTTGTATTCCCCATCCACGAAAAAGGGCGGAGTCACTGGCAATGTCGTGTATATCGAGAGCCACCATCCTTCGATTTTCAAAAAAAGAAATATGAAGGGAAAAATCGGCCTCAGCATCGGGGCTTTCGAGATCGCCAGCCCCGAGATTGCCGGACGGATCATGGATTCCGGATTAGAAGGAATGATGACCGTGGATGACCGGATCCCTTTTCCGTGGCGGGTACCCGTCGGCCAGGCACCGCAGTGGAGCCAAAATTATTCTTTGCCCACGGTTGCCGTTCCCTACTTAAAAGCTATCGAGTTGGTCAAACAGTTGCCGGCCAGAGCGAGGCTGGAGATAACCGCCTGGACCGGAGTGGAGGAGAGTCGGAATGTCATCGCGGAAGTTCAAGGAAACAAATATCCGGACCAGGTTATCGTGGTCAGTGCCCATACGGACTCGGTCCTCTACAATACGGGTGCGGATGACAATGCCTCAGGTTGTGTGTTTGTGCTAGAGCTGGCCAGGTTCTTAGCCGGGCAAAGACCTGCTCGGACGGTGCGATTCATCAGCTATGGCGTAGAAGAGAAGCTATCGGTCGGTGCTTATTTGTATATGCGGTCGCTTAAAGGAGACGAAGTGGAAAAGATCGTATTTTGCCTCAATGCCGACAGCATCGGCGGACGCATCGGGCAAAATATGGCCCTTTGTACCGGAACGCCAGAGTTGCGGGAATATTTGGAGAGAAAATTCAGCGAACTGGATTATCCGGGGGAAACGAGGGACGAGGTCAATCCTTATAGCGACCATTTTCCTCTGAACATCCGCGGTGTGCCTTCGGTCTGGGTGAGCCGGTTGAGCCTTTTCAGAGCGAGCTACTGGACTCTCCACAGCGTTCACGACAACATAGACAATATCAGTGTGGATGTTTGTGCCGAGACGATTTCAACCTACGGCACGATCCTTGCAGAGATGGCTTCCAGGCCAACGATTCCTTTCCCCCGGAAGATATCCCCGAAACAGAAGCAGGAAGTGAAAAAGGTCGCCAAAGAGTCCTATCGCCATCCTTGGAATCCTAAATACTCAAAATCTCTGGGGGCATCCTCGTTTCCACGACAAAGAAAAGTCAAGCAGGCTGTTTCATCAGCCCGCTGATTTTTCCCAGCGAGTCCTTGGAGGGGGAACAGATAGGATGCCTGCCCGCAAAGCTCGCTTTCGATGGCCGCTCACCTCCAGATGGCTTCCTAACCAGCCTGCCTGACTTCAAAAAGATCTGTCACGGAAAAGAGGATACCTACTAAATCCCTCCTAATGTTGTCAATCCTATGAAGAGTGTGATATTTTACAAGAGAAAAAATCAGAGGCGAAAAAATGAGGAGTTTGAAACATGGCTGAGCCTTTAATTCTCGAAGGAAAGGTACTGGCAAAATCGATCGAAGAGTCCCTGAAGCCCCGTGTATCTGCCATCGTCGAGAAGACCGGCGGAATGGTTCCGATCCTCGCCACCATCTTGGTGGGGGATGACCCGGCATCGGCAACTTATGTCAAGATGAAGGGGAATGCCTGCCGCCGGGTGGGGATGGAATCGAGGAAGATCGAGCTGCCTGTGACGACCACAACCGAAGAGCTCCTGGCCGAGATCGAAGACCTAAATAAAGACCCCCAGGTCAATGGAATCTTGCTTCAGCATCCCGTTCCCAACCAGATCGATGAGCGGGCCTGTTTTGACGCCATTGTTCTTGAGAAAGATGTAGACGGGGTTACTTCTTTAGGTTTTGGGCGGATGGCCATGGGAGAATTCGCCTACGGCAGCGCCACTCCCACCGGGATAATGAAAATTCTCGATCACTACGGGATCGAAATCAAAGGGAAACGGGCAGTCGTGGTCGGTAGGAGCCCGATTCTTGGAAAGCCGTTAGCCATGATGCTCCTCAACCGCCATGCCACGGTAACCATATGCCATTCGCGGACGGTTGATCTGCCTTCGGTCGTCCGGGAAGCGGATATCGCCGTCGGAGCTGTGGGCAAACCCAAATTCATCAAGGCCGATTGGATAAAAGAAGGAGCGGTCATCATCGATGCAGGCTATCACCCCGGCGGTATAGGTGATGTCGACTTGGAGGAGGCTTCGAAACGGAGCAGCGCTTACACGCCAGTCCCCGGAGGAGTGGGCCCGATGACCATCGTCTCTCTTATTTCCCAGACTGTCGAGGCTGCCGGAAAACAGCACGGAATTTAATCGGTGTGAGAGCCTTCTCTCCTTTTTGTGCTGTCCCCGATAGACGGCAGGTCAGAACCTGAGTTCGAGTCCTGAGACGAGGATATGGATGGATTCTTCATGCCGGGAAGCCAGCCACATATAGCTGAGGACGAATTCGACGTGATCGCTCAAAGGAAGATTTGTCCCGAGATACAATCGGATCCGCTGGACTGTGTAAATCTTGGTTTTTCCGAAGGTTTCAGCCGCAATAAATGGCTTCAGATCGAGTCCTCCGATGCTGAATTCGGTCTTCAAGCGAAGACGCAGACGGAAGCGCAGGTGGTCTTCCGGTGTTTCCGCGTCGAATTCTCGGATCTCGGTGCGGAAGCGTAGATCAAGATTAAGGTTCTTGGTCATTTCGGTTTTCCAGCCCCCCTCTAGAATGAAACGATCCTCATTGTAGACGACTCCCTGGTATTCGACGTGTGCCCGTTTATAAATTGAGGCCAAGTGAACATTTTTAGTCAGGTTGAATACGAGTCCTCCATGCAGGCTCATAAGATAAGGGTGGGCATAGGTGATTTCCAGGTGACGGCTTTCCTGAGTCAGTTTCAGACTGATTTTGGAGGAGATTTTGAATGTGGCGGAGTTGATGAGCCAGGCCTGGTCGGAGTCGCCGTAACTCATTAGGCATCCGAAGAGGATAAGAATAATGAACAGAGGGACTATTTTATTGTATGATTTGATCTTGCCCATATCCATAGAATGCAGATTATACATCTGATAATTCTTATCTATCAATTCTTTTTCTCGATCGTCCAAAAAAAATCTGACATCCCTCTTTTGGATGAAATTAGGAGCTTACTTTGATGCTCCGGACCTTCCACACCTTGTCTAAGCTTAATTTCGGGCTGGGGGGAGGTGGGCCGAGTTGTGAGCAGCTTCGTTTATTCTATACCTCGATCCTTGGAGGGAATATTAGCGGCCAGCCCTGAAGGGCACTGTAATTTTGGTATAATAACCGCAGTGGAGGATTCGGAAACATGGACAGACAGAGAAAAAACAGGATTTCTTTTTTGGTCTTCTTGTTTCTATTGATTTGGAGCGGAAATCATGTCTTGTCAGACGAAAGAAAGATATGCTTGAGAGACAATTGGTTTATGCAATCCTCCGTCGTTGAGACGGAAAATGGAAAGAAGATATCCTCCGATGGATTCCGCCCCGAAGGTTGGTTTCGAACAGATGTGCCATCAACCGTTTTATCGTCGTTGGTGAAGAATGGAGTCTATCCTGATCCCTATATAGGAATGAACAACATGAAGATCCCGGATGCTTCTGACGAATTCAATAAAAAATATGGACTCGGGAAATTCAGTCATTTACCTGGCAAGGTTAACCCGTGGAAGGATCCTTATTGGTTTTGGACACAATTCCGCCTTTCCGAGGAGCTTGAGGGAAAAATCATTTGGCTCAATTTGGGAGGGATCAATTACAGAGCTGAAATTTGGTTGAACGGGAACATGGTGGCCGATTCCAAAACAGTTGTGGGCATGTTCGGCTCCTGGTCATTCGATATCAACGGATCTTTAAATTTCGCGGAGCTAAACACTCTGGCTATCAAGGTGTTCCCTCTGGACTATCCGGGGTTGCCAGCCGAGCCGCAGCTCGAGGCCTTCGGGCCGTTCGGCCTCAACGGAGGTCCGACCGGAGATATCGGAAAGAACGTGACCATGCACTGTTCGGTGGGATGGGATTGGATACCGGCCGTTCGCGACCGCAATATGGGAATATGGCAGGATGTATATCTCTCCGCAACTGGCCCTGTCGACCTGCGTTATCCTCATATTGTGACGGATTTGCCCCTGCCAAATTTGGGAGAAGCGGAAATAAAAATAACGGCAGAGCTGGTCAACTGCACGGAATCACCTCAAAAAGGAACCGTCATAGCTGCCATCCGCCCAAAAAATTTCAAGGGTCCTGAGATCGTGGTGAAGAGGGAAGAAGAGATTGGACCCAACCAGGAGAAACCGATTTTGCTCGACTGTAAAACCCATAAGAAGTTATCGATAGCGAACCCTGAACTCTGGTGGCCGAACGGATACGGAGCACAGAATCTTTACGAGCTGGAAATAACAGTTAAGGCCGAGGGGGAGATTTCAGATACCGAGCGCCAGACTTTCGGGGTCCGGGAAGTGGGAAGCCAGATCACGATGGTTGACGGATGGGCCAGAAGGGATTTTTTCGTGAACGGCCAAAAAATCCTGATAAGAGGCGGTGCTTGGGTGCCGGATATGATGCTCCAAAGCAGTCCGAAAAAACTCAATGACGAGCTGCAACTCTCCAAGGAAGCCAACCTCAACATGGTCCGGATATGGGGAGGAGGACTGACACCTCCTGAAGAATTTTTTACATCCTGCGATAAGATGGGCCTTTTGGTGTGGCATGACTTCTGGATTACAGGTGATTGTCAGGGGACATGGGGCAAAGGGAGCCAGGATTACCCCTATGATGCGGCCGCTTTTTTGAAAAATGCTGCGGATGTGGTCAAAAGACTGCGGAATCATCCTTGCCTTTTGGTCTGGACAGCGGGAAACGAAGGCTATCCCCGGGAAGAAATCTATGTACCGTTGCGCAATAACATTGTGGCGAAGTTGGACGGGACCCGCCCTTTTATTCCCTCTTCCGGATACAGGGAGCCGCCAGAGGGCTGGGGACTTTCCTGGCCGGATAATCAGGTGGCCGGCTCCTATTCGGGCGGGCCGTATCATTGGGTCCCTCCCCGCGAGTACTATCAAAAAGCGGATGGAGGAAAGGATTGGCTCTTTAAAAACGAGGTGGGATTGCCTTCTTTGCCCTGCCTGGATAGCTTGAAAAAATTTATCCCCAACCTATCAACAGACCCGGCTGTGAAATTTCCCCTCAACCATACATGGGGGTATCACGATGCCTGTGAAGGGAACGGAAAGTACAGCCTGTATGATGAGGCCATACGCAGGCGCTATGGAGAAGCAGATAGTCTCGAAGACTATGTCCGGAAGGCCCAGGTGATCAATGCTGAAAGTTACCGGGCGATTTTCGAATCCATAAATCAGTCTGTGAAAAGAGTGGCCGGTGTGATTCTCTGGAAAACGAATCCGGCCTGGCCCAGCGTGATTTGGCAGCTTTATGACTGGTATCTCTGTCCGCATGCCGGTTACTACTACACAAAGAAAGCCTGTGAACCATTGCATGTCCAGCTTAATTTGGATGATTCGGGTGTGGTTGTCGTCAATCACAGCTTTGAACCGAAGAATATTTCTTTCCGGGGAAATGCATTTTCGCAGGATTTGGAAAAAGTGTGGTCCACAGAAGATAGAATCAGGGTTGGAGCGGCCTCATCCATGGGAATCGTTAGGGTCCAGGTCCCGGGAAAAGCAAGAAAAGGCATCTTTTTTGTGGATCTCCAGCTTGAAGATGGAGAGGGCCATACCGTCTCCGAGAATTTCTACTGGCTGGCCGACGGAGATGATTTCTCTTCTCTTCGAGCTCTGCCAGAAGTGAATTTGGACCTCAAAATCGATAGGATTGATAAAGGTGACCGATGCACGGTTCGACTTCACGTTTCAAATCCTTCCCATACGCTCGCTTTTTTTGTGCATTCGAGCCTCAGAAGAGGACACGATGGGGAGGAAGTACTGCCCAGTTACTGGAGCGACAATTATTTTTGTCTTCTCCCGGGCAGAACGAAGGAGCTGGCCGTCGAGATGAGAAAATCGGATCTTCAGGGCCGGACGGCTTTTTTGAAGCTGGACGGCTGGAATATTAAGGAACAGATTCTGGAATTAGAATTCTAGGACGAACCTGAATTAATCTGATTTTATTCTGATCAATTGATTTTCTTTTCTTCTTCTTTTTTCTCTGTCTTTTTTTCTTCTTTTTTCTTCTCTGCTTTGACGACGGTTATGCTGGGGCTGACATACATGATGGTGTAGGTGACTCCTTCTTCGGTGATGGCCAGTCCGACTGTTTTCGATTCTTTGTCCACATCGTCCTTGATGAAATGGAGCAGGAGGCCGTCGGCGATTATCTTCCACTTTCCATCGTCCTTTTTGAGGGTGATGATTTGGCCGTCATTTTTGATGAAGATTTGCTTTTTATTATCCTTATCCGTTCCCACGACCGATATTTTTCCCAGCACAGCCACATTTTGAAGCTTTTTCACCATCATATGGACATCTGTTTTCACTTTGACTTTTTTCAAATCATCGACATCGAGAACCACGATATCTTTGCCCTCGGCGTCCTTTCCTCTTTTAATGATGACGAGAGGAGTTTCTTCGATTATGTCTATATCGGGCATATCGAAGAAGGTGACGGCTTTCGAGAAGTCGAGTTTTTCGATGTAGTCGAAGAATTCTTTCAGCACCTTTTTCAGCTCGTCTTTTTCTTGGGCGCTGAGGCCTTGTTCTGTCTTTTCCATCGCTTTCGTTTTCGCCTGTTCCTTTTCCTGGAATGGCTCGTTTTGGGCCCAGGTCTTGAGACTGGCAACAGGCAGAATGAGGGAAAGGGCCAGAAGTCCGGTAAGGAGAAGGGTGGAAAGCTTTATTTGGCCAGTAGGTCTTTTGTTATCCAGAATACTCATGATTCTTGCCTCCAGATTGGATTTTTTGGCGATGGTTATACCTGCGGGCGATAACCATCTGACATTCGAGACTCTTTTAGCAATTTCCAGCAGATGGCTAGCGTACTCGGAGGCCTTTATGCCGGCTTGGAGGACGCAATCATCGCTTGCATGCTCGCGTTCGATGGAGAGCCTTTTTATAGCGACCCAAACAAGGGGATTGAACCAGTACAGGATAGAAACGATTCGGTTGAGAATGGATAGCAAAAAATCTCCGCGTTTGATGTGAGCTAACTCATGCAGGAGCACGATCTCTTTTCTTTTTTCCGGCCAGGAGGAGGCCTCTGGAGGCAACAGAATCGAGGGATGAATCCATCCGCAGGTCAGGGGAACGATGGCCTTTGGAGTTTGAAGAAGCCGGATTTTGCGTTTTATGCCCATCTGTCTAAAATGGATCGAAAGAAGGTGATAGAGGCTATGGTCTTTAATGGGGACGGCCCGAAACATCAATAATTTTGTGCCTATGGCGGCGGCGATCAGCCTGGCCAGAATCATGAGGGCGCCTGCGGTCCACAGGAGAAGAATCCAAAGGGGCCAGTCTATAGGCTTTGGATGGGAATTTTTTGCGGCAGGTAGAGAAGATAAGGTTGCGGCGTTGAATGTGGCAGAAGAAGAAAACGGGACAATTTGTTCCGGAGTGCCGTCAGATGGAGTTTGAGATGCTTGAGGAATTAGAGCAGGGAGGAAAGTAAGGTCCCAGGCGGGAAGCAAGGAAGAGACGACAGGTAACAGAAGAAGACTGGTAACGGCAAAAGTCAGGATGAGATGCCGGGTGGCAAAAGAAACGCGTTTTGCGATAAGCAGAATAACGAAAGCGATGCTCAAGACCAGAGTTGTTTTTACGGTCATCTCCAGGATGAGACCAACCCATATACGGCTGTTCGGGGATAGAATACCGAATAGTCCCGGCATGGTTATTTCCCTTCTTTTTTTGCCGCTTCGATCAAATGTGTAATCCTTTTCAATTCTTCCTCGGAGAGTTCGACTCCTCGAATATCCAGTAGAGCGGCGATAACCCCTTCGGCCGAGTCTTCGAAGAAGGTCTCCATCAGGTGTTTAAGGGCCGACCTTTTTACCCTATCCAGAGCGATAGTGGGGTAATATATATAACGGCGGCCTTTCTCTTTGTGTTTCAAATAGCCCTTATTTTCCAAAACGCTGAGAAGCGCTCTCACCGAAGAATAGCTGGGTGGACTGGGAAGAGATTCTCTGACATCGGCCACTGTCGCTTCCCCTTTTTGATAGATGGTATCCATTATCTGGCGTTCCCTTCGGCTCAAGTGGGTGATCAGCTTGTTTTTCATTTCATTTCCTTCAATTAAAAATGCTAAATAATTAGCATCTGCTAAAAAAATAGCATCATAAATCACTTTTGTCAAGCAAAAATGCTAAATTTTTAGCATTTTATTTGAGATTTTTTTTAGGGACAGGATACTCTGGTACAAGTTAATACTCTTAGGAAAAGTCAAGGTGATATATGGAAATTCAGAGGTACTTTGTTGGAACTTCGGAAAATGTGCAGATTTTATTAAAAGATCGGCAGTGTATCCCCTGAATTTCCGTGTCCATTGAATTTCCATTTTCATGTAACATAGATTTACATTAATGATCAGAGCTTATTTAGTGACAGAGCATTTCGTCCCCAATTTTAGCTTTGAGCATTTGACGGCAAATAAATATTGAAAAAAAGATCGGTTCTGCATAAAATCAATTTATCCTAAAAT
Source organism: uncultured Eubacteriales bacterium (assembly GCA_964400735.1). Classification (GTDB taxonomy): domain Bacteria; phylum Acidobacteriota; class Aminicenantia; order Aminicenantales; family Aminicenantaceae; genus CAYNVQ01. The sequence continues at coordinate 192,693 of CAYNVQ010000006.1, forward strand.
TAAATTCCTACCAAGGAGGCATTATGATTAACCCGAAAAGAATGAACTGGACAGTTTTATGTGTGGTATTGTTCGTTCTGGCTCTTGTTGTTTTCAATTCCCCTATCCAAGCTCAAAAGGCAAAAAATCCGCAGAGAATCCAGAACACGGATCCGGCGTTGCGTCTCGATGGATACCAGAAGCATCTGGAGATGACAGAGAAATCGCCTTTTAACAAGGCGAAGTGGTACCACATCGGGCCCACGAATGTAAGCGGCAGGTGTACGGATATCGCTGTCATCACGCCCAAAGGCCAGAACTATACAGTCTATGTGGGCACTGCATCAGGAGGCGTTTGGAAAACCGAAAATGAAGGGACCACCTGGGAGCCTATCTTCGAAATGGCCGCTTCAACCTCCATTGGGGATATCGCCATCGATCCATCCAATCCTGACATTATCTGGGTAGGAACCGGTGAAGCCAACATTTTCCGTAGTTCCCAGTCAGGTGTGGGTATTTATAAATCCATAGATGCTGGCAAAACATGGAAACACATGGGGTTGGCGGATACCAACACCATCGCCCGAATTGTCGTCCACCCGGAGAATCCCGATGTCGTTTATTTGGCGGCTTCCGGACATGAGTGGACAAACAATGAGGAACGCGGTGTTTACAAGACCACCGACGGCGGCACGACCTGGGAAAAAATCCTGTACATTGATGACATGACCGGGGCCATCGACCTAGTGATGGATCCCTCGGACCATGAGATGCTGTATGCAGCAACCTGGCAGCGTGTCCGACACAAATGGAACGACCCGCGCAACGAACCCAATTACGGCGGAAGTGGACTCCATAAAACCACGGATGGCGGAAAGACCTGGAAGCCCATCAACAATGGACTCCCGGCCGCACCAGACAGAGGCCGAATCGGCATCGATCTTTGCCTCGCCAAGCCCAATGTGATCTATGCCTTTGTCGATAACTATGAGCTGGCACGTGAGTTAACCGAAGAGGAAAAAGCCGATCCTTACACATCAGGATTACGCGGTATTATCAAAGGGGCCACTGTATACCGCTCCGATAATAAAGGCGAGAGCTGGACCCTCATGAGCGGCCAGACTCCCGAAATGAAGCAATTCATGCAGTTCCATTCCGGTACCTATGGCTGGGTCTTCGGCCAGATGCGCGTGGACCCCAATGATGAGGACACTATCTACACCATGGGCCTGGGTTTGAATGTCTCCAATGACGGGGGGAAGACTTTCCGGTCGTTGAGGGGCATGCATGGCGATCATCACGGGCTCTGGATCGATCCCGATAATTCCAATTACCTCGTCAATGTCAACGACGGTGGGATCGTCATCTCCTACGATAAGGGAGCGACGTGGAGACGGTTTACGGACAATCTGCCCGTATGCCAATTTTTCAATATCAATTACGATATGGACACTCCTTTCCGCGTTTACGGCTCGATGCAGGATCATGGGAGCTATCGGGGTCAAGTGATCAAAGGGGGAAGGGATAGATTCGGAAGAGCCTTAGAGGGGTTCCAAGCCGTCGAGTTTGAAGGTGCTCCAGGAGGAGAAGGAAGCAGCCATGCCATCGATCCGACCGACCCGAAAACTGTCTATTCTGCCGGTTTTTACGGGACCATTACCAGAAGCGTTCTGAGAGAGGATGGAAACTGGGAAAGCAAACGACTCCTGCCCAACACTTATCCTGGAGAGCCGCCCCTAAGAGGGCAATGGGTAGCTCCTTTCATCATCTCTCCTCACAATCCCAGCATCATCTATCATGGCATGCAGTATCTGTTCATGTCCCGGGACAAGGGCGATACGTGGGAGAGAATCAGTCAGGATCTGAGCCGCAACATCAAGTCCGAACTGGGAGATATCCCCTTCCAGACTCTCTTTTCCATCTCTGAATCCCCTCTGATGTTCGGTCTGATCTATGTGGGAACCGACGATGGGAATGTCTATATCACCAAGGATGACGGCAAAACCTGGAAAAAGATCATGAAGGGATTGCCCTTCGAAAAATGGGTGTCCCGGATCGTTGCTTCGGCCTATGATCTGGGGACGATTTACATGACCCAGAATGGTAAACGGGATGATGATTTCAACGCCTACGTGTGGAAATCCACGGATTTTGGGGAAACCTGGGAAGACATCTCCGGCAACATTCCCCTCGGACCGGTCAATGTGATCAGGGAAGATCCAGTGGACCAAAACATCCTTTATGTAGGGACAGACATCGGGGTTTATGTCAGCAAAGATGGTGGCAAAACCTGGAACGTATTGGGTAGCGGTCTGCCCTCCTGCTATGTCCATGACCTGATCATTCACCCTCGGGACAATGTCATCGTGATCGCCACCCATGGCCGCGGCATGTGGGCCATCGATGCCGAGCCCGTTAACGAAAAGAGCAAGCGCAGACGCTTCAGAAGATTCTGATAGCCTCTTCATTTCAAAAGGAAACATAAAAGGCCCGCCTAGCTAACGGCATAGGCGGGCCTTTTTATTCCAAATGCCGAGGGAACCTTCTGAAAATAAATTTCGTCTATCAAATTGATGCCTGTATACTCTAAAATTGCGTTTTATTAAAAGAGAGCCATTGAGAGAAAAAGAATAGCATCGGCAGTATTTATGACCGATCAGGAAAAATGATCTGCGAAATTTTGGGGGAGTCATGCTCATTAATTACCTGAAAGTTGCCTGGCGCAATATCATCAGAAAAAAAGGATATTCCTTTATCAACATCACAGGACTGGCCATCGGGATGACAGTCTGCCTCCTGATGCTTTTGTTCGTCCAGTATGAACTGAGCTATGATACATACCACAAGAATGAAGAAGATCTCTACCGGCTCGAGCGTCAGTGGCTCAGTGCCGATGGGTCTGTACGAGGCCATTTTGCCAGCTTGGCGCCGTCCTTCGTCGTTTTTTTGGAAAAAGAATTCCCCGAGGTCGAGAACGCGGTGCGCATTTATCCCGTCGACACGGCCCTGGTGAGTGTGGGAGATACGCATTATGTGGAAAAGCGCCTTTATTTCGCCGAGGAAGACATTTTCGATGTGTTTTCTATTTCCCTCATCGAAGGAGATCCCAAGACAGCTCTTGCCCGTCCGGACGGTTTGGTGATTTCCGAGTCTATGGCGAGGAAATACTTCCCTAACGAAAGCCCGATCGGGAAGCAGATGAAATTCGAGCAGACTTATTTCTTTCAAGTCACAGGAGTCATGGAGGACACCCCTCCCAACACTCATGTTTATTTCGATTTTTTGGCTCCCTATCTGGCACTGAAGGGACTTCAAGGCAAAGGGGAGAGGGATTATTTTCACGGAACCAGGAATTTCTCGGACAATGTGACTTTTGCCTATGTGCGTTTTATGCCGGGGACAGATCCCGATGCTGTAAGGACAAAAATCCCCGATTTTTTGGATCGCATTCTTGGCACACGCAAAGATGCGGATGGCAATATCATTCCTGCCAGCCAGGGAAACACGATCCTCTTGCGGAAAGTCACGGACATCCATCTCCACTCCCACACGAGCAAAGAACTGGAGGCTAACGGCGATATCCGGTATGTCAATCTGTTCACCATCATCGCCCTGTTTGTGCTGATCATTGCCTGTATCAACTTTATGAATCTCTCTACGGCCAGAGCCACACAAAGGGCCAGAGAAGTCGGATTGCGGAAGGTAGTCGGCGCGAATCGTCGTCGACTCACAGCCCAATTCTTGGGTGAATCTTTGATGGTATCCATGATGGCCATCGTGCTGGCCTTGGCGCTTGTCGGTCTTTTGTTGCCTGCCTTCAATGCTTTTAGCAACCGAGACATCAGTTTTGGATTACTTTTTAATCCGGTCGGAGTGCTGACGGTTTTGGGCGTTTTTATCTTGACTGGGATTGTCTCGGGCTTGTATCCCGCATTGTATCTTTCGGCTTTCCGGCCAGCCTCTATCTTGCGTGGCGAACTGACTCGCGGGAAGAGCGGGACACGGATGCGCAAAATCCTTGTCGTGTTTCAATTTGCCGTATCCGTAGCGTTAATTGTGGGTGTAGGTGTGGTTTACAAACAGATGCGGTTTTTGCAAAATGCCGACCTCGGTTTCGAAAGGGAGAATATCGTCATGCTCCGTGCCGATCAGGTGATCAAGCAAAACTGGCAGGAATTCAAGCAACAGCTCACCGGCAGTCCCCATATCCTTTTTGCCACCCTGTCTAAGCGGGCACCGACTGGGCGTTTGTTGGATTCTCCAGGATTCCGAACCGAGGTGAATGGCCAGGTGCTGACCAGCCCATTCAGCATGCCCCATAATCGTGTCGAATACGATTTTTTCAGAACCTATGGGATGGAAATCATCGCAGGCCGGGATTTTTCGATCGATTATCCTACGGATGCGAATAAGGCCTTTATCCTGAATGAGACCGCTGTGCGGAGATTGGGGCTGGAGAGACCGGAGGATGCCGTGGGAATGCCCATGTCGACTTTTGCTCCCTTTCTGAATGGTAATGTTATCGGTGTGGCCAAAGACTTCAATTATGAATCCATGCACCATGAGATAATCCCGATAATCACCTATATCCAGCCCAGCCAGGCAAATACCGTTTCGATCAGGATCGCCCCAGGCATGGTTAGAGAAGCCTTGTACGATGCCGAAGTTGTTTGGAAAAGATTCAATCCGGAATACCCGTTTCAGTATGACTTTCTGGATGACCGGATCGCCGAGCAGTACAGGAATGAAGAACGAATGATGCAGATGTTCGGATATTTCAGCCTTCTCGCTATCCTTATCGCCTGCCTGGGACTTTTAGGCCTTGCCTCGTTCACGGCAGAAAGGCGCACAAAGGAAATCGGGATACGTAAAGTGCTGGGGGCTACGCTTTCGAATGTCATGTTCCTTCTGTCAAGAGAATTCACCCTTTTGGTTCTAGCAGGGAATATCATTGCATGGCCGGTTGCATATTTTGCCATGAACCAGTGGCTGAAAAATTTCGCCTACAAAACGAGCATCGGTTGGGTTTTATTTGTATTAGCTGGACTGGTGACATTGGCGATTTCCCTTTTAACCGTGAGCTACCAGGCGATAAGAGCTGCAGTGGCCGATCCGGCTGTCGCCATCCGCTATGAATGAAAAAAGAAAAAAGGGAACGGTTCATTTTTTACAGATAAGACAAGCATCTCCGCAGAATTTCGGGAAAAAATAGAACCGTCCCCTTTTGTTACTTCTAAGGACGATTTCGGAAGGCTGGGTTAGGTTGGGTCGGGGTCTTCAATGCCACTCCGACATTCCCCTGCACCTAAATCTGAATCTAATTTCCCGTCAATTTGGGACAAAATCTAAAATTTAAAGATCTAGCGAAAGTGTGTCATAATAGGAATCCAATGCAGTTATTCGAAGCTGACCAAAAAGAAAAAAAGAGAACGGGAATGAAGAGATTCATAGAAATTATCCTTTTTGTTCTTGTGGCCGGAGCCTGCCTCGTGGCGCTTCTGCTAGTAAACGGAGAAAAAGAGCAAGGATTTAAATTTTCGGAAGGCCCGGAAATTTCGCTGCGGAATGCAACCAAAGGCAAGATTCAGTACGGCATCAAACCCAACAATACCTTCGACCTGCCGGAGGAAAAGGTCATCAATCCAGGCGAAGTTCATCATTACAGAAGCCTGGCCGCGCTCGAGGTCGACTGGGAAAGATTGGGGGTGAAGACCACCCGCAATCTGACACCGGGCAGGCCTTATGCTTTTCGGTATGATGAAAACTACCTCATCCAGGTCTATGAGGGTTCTCATGGAAGGGACGATGCAGTCGACCTTGCCCCTTATGTGGCGACTCCCATGGAGGTTGTGGAGAGGATGCTCGAGATGGCCGAGGTGGACAGCGAAGATATCGTCTATGATATCGGATGCGGAGACGGCCGTATCGTTATCATGGCCGCCGAAAAATATGGGGCCCACGGTGTCGGCATCGATATCGACCCTCAACGCATCGAGGAGGCCAAGGAAAATGCGGTCTCTGCTAGAGTGGAATATCTTGTCAGATTTTACTTGGGAGATGCCACAAAAATGAATTTTTCGGAGGCGACGGTCGTGACCCTTTACCTCCTTCCTGAATCCAACGAGATCCTTCGCCCGATGTTTGAACAGCAGCTCGAACCGGGGACTGTTTTAGTGACCCATAATTACAGAATCCCTGGGTGGAAGGAAAAAGAGGTCGATGCTTTCTACATGAAGGATGAATTTGGGAAGAATCACAGTATCTTTCTGTACAGGAAATAGGAGCTGGTCGGCTCACTCATGTGGTGAAGAATCATGCTTAATGTCCTGAAGATTTATGAGTTGAGGAGAGAGGTTTTCATCGACGCCCCGCAGGATGAGGTTTTTTCTTTTTTCAGTCAGGCTGAAAACCTGAACGCCATCACGCCTCCCTGGCTCCATTTCGAAATCTTGACGCCTCTCCCCATTAGAATGGGAAGACGAACCCGCATCGACTATTCTTTAAAGCTTATAGGCCTTCGATTCCTCTGGAAAACCGAGATCACCGAGTGGCAGCCGCCTGGCCTATTCGTCGATAAACAGGTCGAGGGCCCTTATCGGCATTGGGAGCATACGCACCTTTTCGAGAAAAAAGGCCAGGGAACCGTCATGCAAGATTGTGTGCGCTACGCTGTGCCCGGTTTTGTGCTGGCTCCTCTGGGACATTTTTTCTTGGTGAGACCCAGATTGGAGAAGATCTTTTCCTATCGGGAAGAGGCTCTCCTCCGTATCTTCAATAAAAAAAATGACCCAGGATAAATGATAGCAGAAGTCTCTTTTCTGCCGTGAAATTCCCCACAGAAATACCGTTAGATTATTCTTCCTTTTTTTCAGGATAGAGAGTGACCTGGACGTAGTTCTCCATGTTAAGATAGGTCTTTGCCGCTTCCTGAATCATCTCGGCAGTAAGCTCATCCAATGTTTTTTCATAGTTAAAAAGGCTGCCGAGGTCCTCACCGCCTAAGTATCTGTGATAGAGCTGGGTTTGAAGCCAACGGTTCTGTTTGATGCCTGTTTCGAACTCCCGGAACATGGCCTGCCGGGTGTCCCGGAGCTCATCCGCTGTGATGCCTTCATTTTTGAGTTTATTTATTTCCTGAAGAATCACCCCTGTCAGTTCTTCCACCCGTTCGGGATCGGTTCCGAAATTGAAGACGAAGCTGTATTCCGGCTCAGGGATTCTGTCGTAGGAAGGGCTGGCCATGATATTGTAGGTCCCTCCCAGGTCTTCCCGAATCTTGTTGCGGAGCCGGGTCTCCAGCACAAGCCCCAGAGCCCGGATGGCGTTCCGGTTTTCCTGATTGTAGACAAATGGCCCGGTAAACACGATCGCCACCTGGCTCTGCGGCTCGACACCCTTTTCCACTTTTTCTTTGATGACACCCGTTGGAGGACGGATACCAACATCCCTCCAGGTTTCCTTTCTATCGAGAGAGGGGAGGGAAGCGATGTAGCGAGCCACCAATGGTTTCAAGGCTTCCAGATCGAGATTTCCGACAAAAATGAACGTGAAGCCGCTGGCGTCGGCAAAACGGTCTTTGTAAAAGGTATAAGACTTTTCCAGATCCATCCGATCGAGCTGTTCGACGGTGAGCGATTGGGCTCGGGGATGATTCTGGGTTATGATCCGGCGGAACGTATCTATGAAGACAAACATGGGATTGGCTTTTTGATTTTCCAGCATCGCCTTCAATCGATTCTTCACCACATCGAACATGGTGGCATCTGCTCGTGGGGCTGTAAAACTGAGATGAATAAGCTGAAACAGGGTTTCGATATCTTTGGGTGAGGCGTTTCCTATGAGGCCTTCCTCATAATCGCTGATGAGCGGCCGCACGCTGGCGACTTTCCCGGCCAATTTTTTCCCGAGCTCGATGGCGCTGAACTCTCCCAACCCTCCGGCTCCGATGACCTGAGCCGCCGTGCTGGCCGGGATGAAATCCTCATCGCTGGCCAGGGAAGTTCCCCCATAGCTCATGGCTTGGAACACGATCTCGTCTTCTTTGAAATCCGTGGGTTTGAGAACGACACGTGCGCCGTTGGACAATTTCCATTCTGTTATGCCGTAGGCATCCAGGTTCTTGGTTTCTGTGATTTCTCCGGCTTGGGGAATCTCGGCCATGAGCGGCATTTCGCTTACAGCGTCTTCATAAGGAGCGATTTCCATAGCATCGATAGAAACGATCACGGCCTCGAGGTCTGCCTCGGTGGGGATGGTGAGGCCTTCCTTTTCAGGGGCGCTGACCATGATGACGCGGTTTTTATCCGTTATCCAATCCCTCCCGATCTGGTTCACCTCGTCCAGCGTGATTTCGGGTATGAATCGCTTGTAAAGCTCGTACTCATACTCGATTCCAGGGATGGGCTCATCCTCGAGGAAATTCCGGGTGTATTCGGACACATAGATGTCGGAATCGTTCTTATCCCTTTCGGCATAAGAACGTTCCATAGACCGGAGGGCTTCGGTCTTTTCTCTTTCCAGCTCAGAGGATGTGAAGCCGTGGCGGGCCACTCTTGCCGATTCGATCAACAAAGCCTCCAGCCCGCGCTTGATCCCTTCATCTTTGACCCTGGCACTCAGCATGTACACTTCCTTGGACCGGACAAAACGTCCTTTACCCGAAGAAGCGAAAATAAATGGAGGGTTCTTTTGTTGGGCCAGCTCCGAAAATCGCTGGTTGAGCATGCTGTGATAGAGTTGTTCGGCGATGATGCGACGATAATCCCCTATCGTGCTCATGTCTTTAAGAGGCAATTTGTGATAAACAGCCACGCTAGTCCCCATGGCTTCCTTATCTGAAGCGATGGCGAACAGGGTCTCCTCATGGTCGGGGACGGGATAGAGAATGCGCTGGCGCGGTTCGGCTGCCTTAGGAAGAGGAGCGAAATGCTTCTGGATAAGGGCATCTACCTTGGGGGCTTCAAAATCTCCGACGGCGAAGACAGCCATCAGATCGGGACGGTACCAGTCACGATAGAACCGTTTCAGTACATCGTAATCGAAGCTTTCGATGATTTCCTTTTTGCCGATGGTCAAACGGTCGGCATAATGTGATCCTTTGAACAAGATGGGGAATTGTTTGTCTCTCATCCTGGCATAAGCGCCGAGCCCCAGCCGCCATTCTTCGATGATGACGCCACGTTCCTTGTCGATCTCCTCATTCTCGAAGGAAAGGGAGTGGGACCAGTCCTCGAGGATCTGGAAGGCTTTCTCCATGATTTCTGGTGATTCGGTGGGAATTTCCAGCATATAGACCGTTTCGTCGAAGCTGGTGTAGGCATTCAAGCCTGGGCCAAACCGCATCCCGATGGATTCCATGAATTCGATCAGCTCATGTTTAGCAAAATTTTTGGTGCCGTTGAAGGCCATGTGCTCTACGAAGTGGGCCAGTCCAAGTTGATCGTCATCTTCCAGGACAGAGCCTGCGTTAACGACCAATCGGAGAGCCGCCCGGTTCTCCGGTCTTTTGTTTTCCCGGACATAAAAGCGAAGCCCGTTGTCGAATTGCCCGACAATCAGATGGGGATCGATGGGAAGTTTTTGTCCAAGAGGAGCTGTTTTTGCGTTTTCTGGATCCGCCTTTTCTTGAGCGACTCCATTCCAGGGGAGTGAAAAAAGTAAAAGAATGGATAGGAAGAACAAAACGGCTGCTGTTCTCTTTAGTGTGCTCATAAGATTGCCTCCATTTTCACCTTGAAGAAATTCACGATACACCTTTTTGAAAATCTTGAGTTCCCTTTATTTTCCCAATTTTTATATTAGCATAGAATAACGAATTTATATAGAGCCGAGTTTGTTCATCTTTATAGGGTGGTACCTAGAGGAGCGTCCCCGTTTTGACAAGTCATTGTGTTTTGAGTTAAGATTTAAAAACTCACAATGAGATAAAAATATTCCAACCAAACAATCCATTTTTCAATAGGGGGAATTTCAGTAAAATTTAAAACTACCGAGAGGAGGAACAATATGGTCAATACAGGGCTTGAAAATAAAGTGGTATTGGTCACCGGGGCCAACCATGGAATCGGGGCGGCCACAGCCATAGCTTTGGCTGCAGAAGGGGCCAAGATATTCATCAATTATTTTCGATTAACACCTGAAGAGTATGGAGGAATCGGTCAAGAGGAGACCAGGGAGGCCAAAGAACCGGGCAGAGCTTTTTATTATGGTACCCTCATGCGGTCGGCAGAGGAGGTCATAAATGCCATCCAGAAGATGGGTGGGGAGTGTGACAGCTGGGAAGCCGATTTGGCCAATCCGGAGAATATTCCCCAATTATTCGATAAAGCCGAGGAACGCTTCGGGAAGGTAGATACCCTGGTGAACAACGCGGCTCATGATTGCTGTGACACATTCCTTCCTCAGGATGAGCTGAAGAAGAATCCTTTGTTCGTGGGAGAATACCCGATGCAAACGGTCACGGATCGCTCTATCGATGAGCATTTTGCCGTCAATACCCGGGCTGTGGCCCTTCTGATGGAAGAGTTCGCCCGGCGGCATATCGCCCGGAAATCGAACTGGGGCAGGATCATCAACGTCAGTACGGATGGCGCCTACGGCCATGCCCATAATGTTTCCTATGGAGCCAGCAAATTCGCGGTCGAAAGCTACACTCGCGCGGCGGCCTATGAACTGGGACCCTACGGGATAACCGTCAATGTGATTTCTCCCGGTGCGGTTCAGACCGGTTGGATGGCACCGGAACTCGAGGAATCGATCGCCAAAAGCTATCCTTTGGGGAGGACCGGGAAACCCGAGGATATCGCTCATGCCGTTGTCTTTTTTGCCTCCGAGCAGGCCTCATGGATCACCGGTCAGGTCCTCCATGTGGGGGGCGGCAACAGAATGTGATTCACCCTTCTGGCTTATCCTCGGTTACTTTCTGGGATGGGCTAAAGAGGTCGCGAGCCACTTTGAGGGAGGCGATGCCTCCATAGAGGATGAAATAAATCCCCATAATGATAAAGGCGGAGGATAAGGAGAGGTTATCCACTAGTTTACCGAAAATCGGCGAAACGATCACGAAAGAGAGACTCCCCATCATGTTGATCACGGATAGAGCCGTAGCCCTGACCTCGGATTTGATCAGGCGGTTCACGTAGTCGAGCAGAAGAGGAAAGGCAAATCCCCAAAGGAATGCATTGAGAAAGATAAGAGGTATCAGCAGGAAAGTCTTAAACAGTCCTAATAGTAAAAAAGTGGGCGCGATAAGCAGGGGTAGGAAAAGAGACCTCTTTTTTCCTATTGTTTTTTCCAGAGTATGGGAGAATCTGCCTCCGAAGGCGCTTGAAAGCTGCCAGGCAGCGAAAATCAGACCGAAAAAACCGATGCTGATCCCTATGGATTCGTAATAAAGAAAATAGGCCCATACGCCCGTGATCCCGGTGCTTTGGATCAAAGCCCCGAATAGCATGAGTCGTCTTAAGCGAGGATGGGTGTAACAGTGATGGCTGACTTCCAAGATGTCCTTGAGGGGGCTCACCGTTTCCAATTTTTGCCGGTGTGGTTCAGTCAGTGCCATGGCGAAAGGGAGCATCAAGACGCTGGTGAACATATTGACATAAAAAGGCATTTTTAACGACAGAAGAGCCAAAAGACCTCCCAAAATCGAGGAGAGAGCCGTGCCTATCCTGGTGTAGTAGATGGATCTTCCCTCGAACTTCTTGTACTCGGATTCTTCCTCGACCTGGAGAAGCGTGTCGTAGATAAGGGCTGAATCGCATCCCGACCGCATGCTGTTGCCTATGGCGATGGTGAATTCGGCCAAAAGAAAGGAGAGAAAACTATGGGTGGAGACATAGATGCCGATCCCGATGGGCATGAATAGAGCTCCGAGAATCAAGGTTCTTCTGCGGCCGATGACATCGGCTAAATAGCCTGATGGAATTTCGAGAACGAGGATCGAAAGGGCATAGGCTGCCTGGATGGAGAAAATTTGGGTTTTGCTGAGGTGGTTGGACACATAGTAAGGGATCAGAATGGGGACAATCAGCCAGAATTCGCCCAGCAATTTGTAGACGTATATCTTCCAGAGATTCTTGCGGACGTCCTTCATCTAAATTTCATTTTTTATAAATATCAGAGATATTATAAAAGGATACAACAGTAGATCTTGTCGTGCTTCAGGGAGCCGGCCACTTCGAGTTGGCTATCCCTATAACCTTCGCTTGGCCTGAAATCCAAAAGGCTGTTGAAGCTTTAATACGGTGAACTGTTTTTATTGCTGGAATCGGATTCCACGTGGACCTTCCACCATTCGAAGACTTGTCCGGTGGCATCGATTTTAACACCTGACTTTTCACCGGGTGCTAGATCCCGCGGTTCTGTGGGATCCAACTCCGTTCCGTTGGAAAGGTGGACTTCCACACGCACCTTTCTGATGGTTTTGTCCGTGACATTTTCCACGGATCCGATAAAGGAGAACGAAGCCCGATGGTAGGCCAAGATCAGCCGGACACCATTGTGCACCTGGTCATAAATCTCGTCCAGCCCCAAAGCTCTCCCGGATTCTTCCCTTTCCTCTTGAGCGAGACTGAATCCAATGGCGATCGAAGCCAGGAATATTAGGCCGAGTCCGAGCGCGGGAACGAATGCCCGTCGATTTCTTTTCATCCGTTGTTGCTCCATGATTGATTTCCCTTAACTTAAGATCAATTATATATAAAATTTCTTTCTGGTAACAGTTAAAAAATTGCAACAAAATGTTGAGCTAGGTTGTCTCAGGAATAAGAAAATTCATTATTTTATCTTCTCCCATTTAAGCCTGCTCCTTCTTATTCCCTATTGCGTACAAAGTATTTCAACATCACTTTGGAGTCATCGACTTTATCTATCAAAAACAACGGCCTCAAAATTTTCTCGAAGTCTTCCCGCGATTTCGGAACGTTGGGGCGTTTTAAGTACTCTTCTAACTTGAACATGATATCGACATGAGAATGGTCCAGGTTTGCGATGTCCACGACCAGCTTGGCTGAAGGCTTCAATACCCGATGCATTTCTTGCAACGCTATTTTGGTGTATTCAAGGGGATAATACTCTAGAACCCCGATCAATAAAGCGATATCGAAGGTATTATCTTCGAACGGCATATCGATAATTTCCGCTACATAAAGGCCGCCGATTCGAATTCTATTTTTCGCAACAAAAGTGTTCATTGCATTGATTAAAGCGGAACTAATATCTACTCCATAGAAGGTAGATGGCCATTTGTAAAACTCGTATGCAGCCAAATTCGCTCCGCAACCTGCGTCGAGAAAAGCCATGCCTTTTTTCGGTTTTAAATACTCTCTGTTCTCGGGGGCATTACTCCCCGTCAATGAAGGGCCTGCAGCCTTCATGAAAGCCTTAAAATCCGGATTGTTCTTAAAATCCTCGGGCACATCATCTAAAGGATCCTCACCCTGGTTGTATTGGTCTACCGTCAAATCATACGCCTTGCGGATTGTTTCAACTTGCTCGCTAAAATTTGCTTTCATCTTTCCATCCAAGAAGGGATTATATAGGGATTATACCAGATAGTGTCTTTAACTCCATGAGGCCGATCCTGATGCGCAACATCGAAACCGGACATTGAGAGGAAGAATGGGGACGTTCCTCTAGGTCCCACCCTATCTTGCAAGCATGAAAAGCATACTTAATTTGGAGACATCTTATCTGTTGGACACTGGAAAAATCCATCTTTGTGAGATAGGATGTGCTTGAATAAAACATACCCAGGTTTTAAGAGGGAGATTGGAGACCATTTAATGAATAGGGTGGTACCTAGAGGAACGTCCCCATCCTAGGAGAAGCAAAAATGAGTAAGGCAGAAATCAGAGATATGACAGAAAAAAATATATTTGATTATGGATTCTGCGGGACCAAAAATACCGAGCATGAGGGTTGCCGGAGAAAGGCGGAGTGGTTCAAAAAGAGACGTTCTGAAGGGATGAGATACAAGGTCCTCTATTCAGAGGATAAGGGCACCATCGGTCTCATCGAGTACATCCCAGGAAAATATGCCTGGAGAGCGATCGATGCTGACAACTATATGGTCATTCATTGCCTGTGCATTTTTTACAAACCATTCAGAAATAAGGGGTATGCGTCCGAGATGATCGATGCGTGCCTGAAAGACGCCAGAAAAGAAAAAATGTTTGGAGTCGCGGTTGTTACCCGAAAAGGTGCCTGGATGGCCGATAAAGGGGTTTTTTTGAAAAAGGGATTCGAGGTGGTGGGACACGCACCTCCTGATTTCGAGCTACTGGCAAAAAAGTTCGAAAAGGATGCGACCGATCCGAAATTCAAAGGAAATTACGATAAAATTTTAAGGAAACACCACAAAGGCTTGACCATTCTCTGGTCGGATCAATGTCCGTATATTGCTAAAGCCGTGAAGGAAATAAAGGAAATAATCGGGGAAAGATACGGAATGGGGGCGAAAATTATTCAGATTAAAAATTATGAGGATGCTCAGAACGCCCCTTCCCCTTACGCCATTTTCAGCCTTATATACGATGGCAAACTGCACGCCTTTCATCCCATCAGCAGCAAAAGGTTCATGAATATCCTGAACAAAGAATTGAAGGGGAAAAAATGAAGGAGCAGAATGAAAAACCTGGGTTATAAATACATCCTCGGGCCAAAACAAAAAAATTGAAAAATATTTTGAATAGGCGGAGAGAATGAGATGAAACCGGATCTGTCAAAGAAAAATATCGATATCGAGAATGTAGCGAAAATTGCGCTGGAGGATAAAGAATTCCTCTCAGGATTGATCGACAATCTCAGGTCTAAGCAGGAAACCGTCCGGTTCAACAGTTCCAAAGCCCTGCATCTCATCAGCCAGCAGAATCCCGAGGTTTTATATCCTCTGTGGGATTTCTTTTTCGAGCTGATCGAAGGGGATAACACCTACTGGAAATGCAGCGGGATTCCGATTATCGCCAACCTCACGAGGGTCGATAAGGAAAAAAGGTTTGAGAAAATGTTCGATAGATATTTCGCACTGATGGATGATAAAAGAAGCTTTATCCCAGCCGCTTATCTGGCCCAAAGTTCAGCAACGATCGTTAAGGCCAAGCCTAATCTTGAAGCCAAGATCACAAAAAGATTGTTGAAAATCGATGAAACGCGTCACGATCCTCAGCGCCGCGATTTGGTCAAGAGCGACATCATCGGGGCCTTCGATGAATATTTTGAACGAGCCAAAAACAAAAAGAAAATCGTCGAGTTCGTAAGAACACAATTGGAATGTGACAGCCCGAAGACAAGAAAAGCGGCCAAACGTTTTTTGGGGAGATGGCAAAAATGGCCGAAATCCCTTTAAGGAGATGGATAGCATCCCGGACCTCTACGGCCCTATTGAGGAGGAATCGTAAGATAAGATTTATTAGATTTCCTTAAAATTTGGCCGATAATCCGGCGAGGAAAGAAATGTCGTTTTTCTTGATACCCTCGCCTACAGGTTTGTTGTCGTAGTTATCCATCAAGGTCAGTTTGACGGATAAACCTTTGGTTATGGCTGTGGCAAGGCTGGCCTCGAAGCGCAAAAAATAATGCTCTAAATCAGAGATGTCCGAGTTCAAGGCCGATGTCTGGGATAATTCGGCGCTTTCGCTGATTTTCCAGGTGAACTGATTTCCCAGGGTTATGCCTGTGTAGCTGTCTGTCTCACCGGAGTCGTAATATTTGGTGAACACCTCTGACAAACCGGCGCTGGCTGACAGCTGGACCTTTTCATCTGCCACTACTTTGTACCCGGCGCCAATAGAAGGCAGGATCCGGTAACTGTAGTTTTTGAAGCGGTCTCTTAATCCTACGATGCTGAAGTAGGAAAAAAATCTTTCCGAAAAGTACCAGTCGATCTGGCTTTCCAGCCCCAGGGATTCTGCATTGGTCACATCCTTTTCTCTGCTCAGCAGAAAGTAGGCTTTGCTCGCGCTGGCCAAAGACTTAGATAGAGAGCCTTTGGCGGATAGAGTTATAGATAGATTCGTGGTTTCGGTATTACCTCTGGCAAAAGCAAATCCCACCCCTGCATCTCCGCTCCATGCATTTTCTTCTGCCGTTTCTTCTTGGGCGTGGATCCCGATTGCTAGATAAAGACTCAAAATGATAAATAAAAGCACTTTTTTTATCAGGCTCATTGCTTACTCCTTTCAATAATGAATTTAGGAACATTGACTTATCTACAGGCGTATCGCGTCATTGAAGTATTCCTTGGAAACGAACGATCAAGATCTGATATCAATGGGTATAAATGATGCCGATGAGCAGGCTGAAAGAATTTAAGTTGACACGGAAAGTGTCAGACGGCGAGTTGGCGATGTAGATTGTTTCCGCCTCCCCCTTTCGAATCATGTACAGCCCTTCAAAGAAGAGGGAGAACCTCTCCCTGATTTTGTAAGCACTTCCTATTCCTCCGTAAAGGCCCAGGCCATTTTTTATTTTCTGTTTTCTGATATCGAGATTTCCCTCGGATTGGTTCTCGTCAAGAGTGAAGTTATTAAAAAATAGTCCGCCGCCCAGAAAAACATAGGGAAAAAAAGGCGTTGCTGTCTTCAGAATGTAACGGACGGATACCAGCAAAGGGGAGATATAGATTGTTCCTTTTAAGAGCCCTCCTTCTTCTTTATCGACCTTGAATCGACCATATTTCCATTCCAGGGAAACAGAGATTTCCGGAGTGACAGAGAGAACGGTTCCCAGGCCTGATCCGAAACCGTTGCTTATGTTAGCTTGATTGGGAAAAAATCCGCCCGCGTTTATAAAAAAACCCAGCCGCTGTCTTTGGGCATATATATTGGGAGATATAACCAAAAATAGCCCGGCAATTAGGGCGAGCCTAAAAACTTTTTGCATTCAAGAATCCTCATCACTAAGAGAAAGTTACCAATGGCAATTCTTGCATAATACGCTGTTCCTGTCAAAAGTCATTCCACTCAGATATCTTCAGTTTCGTTCCTGATTCTTACCTGATAGGGAAGGGGAGCCGTGGAATTGTCAATCGTGCTTCAGCGGTTCCAGAAGTTCGCTGAGACGGAGGCGGTGGGACCCCCAGGATTCATAGAGACTTTCGAGACGAAGTTTGAGCTCGGCATAGCCTTTATTCAATAGGGAAATGTCCGTCCCATTCCGATAGGTTTCGGGATCGGACAGCCTCGTTTCCATCTCCCTGAGAAGGGACTCGGATTCTTGTATTTCCCTTTCGATTTGTGCGATGTTTTTCTGAAGGGTTTTTCGCTCGCGGCTCACTTGCTGTCGGGCTTCGGCCTCCTGGCGTTTTTGTTCTTTTGTCTTCCGGCTGGAGACGCCTTTATCCTTCGGTTCGGCATCATCCGCTCGACTTTCGCGAATGTCCGAGTCCTGTTCACGCTTCCACAAATAATAAGAGTAGTTGCCGCAATATTCATCCAGACGTCCATCCTTCAGCTCAACGACCCGGCTCACCAGCTTGTCCAAAAAATAGCGGTCGTGGGAGATGAGCAGCAAAGTGCCGTCATAATCGGCCAGGGCATCCTCCAGCGCTTCACGAGCTGTGATATCCAGGTGAGTGGTCGGTTCGTCCATTATCAGGAAGTTAACGGGGGAGAGAAGAATTTTCGCCAAGGAAACCCGTGCCTTCTCCCCGCCGGACAAGACTTTGATTTTTTTGTCGATCTCATCGTCGCCGAACTGAAAAATTCCCAGCACCTGGCGGATCTTAGAGACGAGGCCCTCGGCCGCGGTTGAAGACACCTCGTCAAGAACCGTATTTTCCGAGTGGAGGGCCTGGATTTGATGCTGTGCGTAGAAACCTGCCTTCACCTGGTTCCCGAGCCGGAGGGATCCTCTCTGCGGCTTGAGCTCTCCGGCGATCAGCCTTGTCAAAGTTGTCTTTCCTGCGCCGTTGACACCGACCATAGCGACTTTGTTTCCCCGGGATATGTGAAGGTTGAGGTCTTTGAGCACCCAATCTTGCTGATAGCGGAAACCCATGTTTTCGATGGAGAGTACGTCCTTGTAGCCAGGAGTCTCTACCCGAAGTCGGAAGTCCAATCGTCTGGGAGGAGGCGGGAGTTCGATTTCCTCCATCTTTTCCAGCATCTTGAGCCGGCTCTGTACCTGAGCGGCCCTTCTTTTGTCGCTCCGGTATCTGTTTATGAAGCGGGTAATGCGTTCCTTTTCTGTAATCTGCTCGTCCCGCCGCTTCTCCAATAGGCGAATCTTCTCCTTCTTTTGCTCCTCGAAGAAGTGATAATTCCCTCGGTAGCGGGTGAGCTCACCCCGGTCGAGTTCGTAGATCTCGTGGGAAAGACGGTCGATAAAAAACCGGTCGTGGGAGACGATGACGACGCTGCCTTTGTAGTTAAGCAGGTATTCTTCGAGCCATTCCATGGACGGGATGTCCAGGTGATTGGTGGGCTCGTCAAGAAGCAGCAGATCGGGATTTTGAAGAAGAAGACGGGCCGTAAAGATCCGCATACGCCAGCCTCCGCTGAGTTCGGTGAAGTCTGTTTGAAATTGGCTTTCCTCGAATCCCAGCCCGGAGAGGATCTTTTTGGCTGTTCCTTCGATGGTGTAGCCCCCTAAATCCTGGTAACGCTGTTCCAGAGGTCCGAGCTTTAGAAGAAGGCTCTCGTCTTCGGGATTGGCTTCCAGGGCCCCATGTAGAGCATGGATTTTGTGGTCGAGCTCCTGTATCTCCGGGATTCCGGCCAGGACGTTTTCCAGGACGGAGCCATGGCCTACCACAATTTCTTCTTGAGGGAGGTATCCGATGGTGTAGTTACGGGGCTTGGTAATGGTTCCCGACTGGGGTTCGATCTCGTCAGTAAGGATGCGCAAAAGGGTTGTCTTTCCAGACCCGTTGGGACCGACAAGGGCGAAACGCTTCCCAGGCTGAAGGTTCCAGTCGACAGAATCCAATAGATTTCGGTCTCCGATGGAGTAATGGAGGCTACGAACTTGAAGCATGACCTATCCAGGAAGTTATTCCCTCAAAACACTTCCACGCCAAAAAAGAATACGGGGATGACTTCGCCTCTGCCGATGGATTTATGGCGGTCTAGGATGTAGCACAATCCGCCACCTCCTACCAGGGAGATTCGGTCGGACACAGAGATAGTCATGAGGGCTCGGATAGGGATGACATGCTGGTCAGCCTCGTTTGGATTGCTTCGGAAAATTCTCTTGTTGTCTACGTACATGTACCCGATGTCGACACTGAAGGAAGAAGTATCCTGAAAAATGTAGTAACCGTAATGGCCGGCATAGGCCAGGGCCGAACCTTTATCCAGATAAAAATTCCAGTAGCCGAGAGAGACGATCGAGTAGAACCTATCCACTTCGAACTTCACGCCGCTGTTGAGGCCGCTTATGTTGCTCCCCCAGCTGACCCAGCTGATATGGCCGTCTCTTTTCGATACGTTGACCAGTCCGACAGGGAGGCCAAATGTTTCGCGGTTCCAGTTGACCAGGCCCAGTTGGAAACCTCGCATTTCAGCCGAAACATTGATGAGGCCGATCTGGACGGCATCTCGAAAATAGGGGGCGATATTGAAAGCACCGATTTGGGCTCCGGTTAGATTTTCTCCTGTAATATTGAATAATCCGGATAGCTGAAGCCCTTTAAATTCTTCGCCGACGATGTTGAACAGTCCGGAAGCTTGCATCCCGTTAAAATCCTCTCCGACGATGTTGAACAGTCCGGATCCCTGAAAGCCTTCGGCGCTTTCGCCGGCGATATTGAATCCACCGGATGCCTGGAATCCCGTGAATCTCTCTCCGACGATGTTGAGGAGTCCAGAAGCCTGAAAACCTTCGAAAGCATCGCCGCTTATGTTCAGTCCTCCGGCAAGCTGGAACCCCAGGCCATTCGAGCCTGCGATATTCATTAGGCCCGAGACCTGACCTCCCGTGAGGTCTTCGCCGGTGATGCTGGCCAAACCGCTGACCTGGGCTCCTGTGGTGTTTTTGCCGGATGTGCCGGACAGCCCGGCGATCTGAAAACCTTCCAGACCATCCTCTAAAGCGGTAACACCGATGGCCAGATCTAGGCCTTTGACCGCACCGAGCCTTCCGTAGAAAAGCGTGAGGCTTATGTCGGCCGTATCGTGTTTGGTCCGGTTGATGGAGGTGGGGTACCAAAGGGCGAGATTCAAGGTATAATGCCGGGGAGATTGGATGGTTTCTTCGTCTTTTTTATCCTGATCCTGGGCCTGGAGATAAAAGGAGATGGGGGATAAGAAAAGAAGAATGAGAATAGCCGAGACAAGGGAGTATCGCGAATGCTTCAAAATAGCCTCCGATTTATGTTTTTCATGGTGTATTTTCAATTTTTTATATTCATAGTAAGCATAGAATCACGATTCTACCAAAAAATACGATTTTTACCAGAAAAAGGTTTCTTTATATACCGGGACCGTTGAGCACTTTCCCCGGAAGCTTTCCTGTGTGTTCTTCGTGGTCGACGACGATCGTGCCGTTGACGATGACATAGTCAATCCCAGAAGGGTATTGATGCGGATCGATAAAGGTCGCTTTATCGGAAATGGTGACAGGATCGAATATGACCATATCAGCAAAGTTCCCTTTTTTAAGGGAGCCTCTGTTTTGAAGGCCCATTTTGGCCGCGGGCATGGACGTCACTTTTTTTACGGCTTTCGGAAGGGGGAGGATCTTTTTTTCGCGGACGTAGTAACCGAGGAATCGGGGAAACGCACCATAATTTCGGGGATGCGGCTTTCCTTTTGCCAGAGGGCCATAGGGTGCCAAGGAGGATCCGTCCGAACCGAGCATAACCAGAGGATGCCTGAGAACGGTTTCAGTGTTCTCCTCGCTCATCCCGAATCCCACGTGGTCGACGTCCTGCCCCTCATCGATGATGAGGTCGCACACGAATTCGTAGGGATCTTTATGTTTTGCGGCGGCGATCTCTGCGATGTTCTGGCCGATCATGTCCTTGTTGTGTTCTTTTTCGATATTGGAAATCACGATCTTGTCCCAGCCGTAGCCTTTGACTTTTTTCAGAGTGTCGGCCTTCATGGACTCCCGTATCCTCTCGTCCTTGAGCCTGAGGAGGAGCTTCTCCATCCCTCCATCCATAGCCCATTGAGGGAAAATGATGGTCAAACCCGTGCTGAAGGCGATGTAAGGGTAGCGGTCGGCCGTTACATTCAGGCCTCTTTTTGCGGCCCTCTCTATAAGGTCGATCATCAGGGGCAGCTTCCACCAGTTGGTCCTTCCGACTGCCTTAAAATGGGCGATTTCCAAGGGGAGCCCTGCAGATTCTGCGATGTGGATGGCTTCTCCCACAGCCTCGAGGACGGCCTTATCTTCGCTGCGGATGTGTGTGGCGTAGAATCCGCCGTACTTGGCCGTAACTTTGCAGAGCTCGATGATCTCGTCTGTCTCTGCAAATCCGCTGGGTGTGTATTCCAGGCCGGTCGAGAGTCCGAAAGCTCCCTGTTCCATGGCTTCTGCAACCAGCTTTTTCATGCGGTCCATTTCTATGGCCGTCGGTTCCCGCTGCTCATCCCCCATGGCGTAGCTGCGCAGAGTGCCCTGGCCTATCAGAGTGCCGTGGTTTACGGCCATCCCTATCCTGGCCATAGCTGCATGGTACCCATGTAGGTCAGTCCAATCCACTTTGATGTTGAACTCCTCTGCCATCCGCTTTTCATAGTCAGGGAGCGGCTGTTTGAGCGGAAAGGCCGAACCTCCGCAGTTTCCCGAAAGTTCTGTGGTCACTCCTTGCCGGATTTTGCTTTCGGCCTTGGGATTGATGAGGAGTTCTAGGTCTGTGTGGGTGTGGATATCGATAAATCCAGGGCTGACGATGCGGCCGGTCGCATCGAGGACAGCTTTGGAGGGTGCTTCTTGAAGATTCCCCACATCTTTGATCTGCTCTCCGATTATTCCGATGTCAGCCTTGAAGGCTTCATCTTTAATGCCGTCGATAACCGTCCCATTTCTGATGATTAAGTCAAAACTTTCTTCTGCGCTTCTTCCTAGGAAATATGGTCCTGCTAGGCCTAACATAAGCCCTGCTCCTGCAGAAGACTTTATAAAATCCCTCCGACTGATTGGTTTTTTCATGATTTTCTCCTCATAACAATTGACTCGCATTATTCAAAAACATGAGTTTGTTACCGGAATTAAAGCATTGTGGATTGAAATCGTGGATGTATTCATATTTTCCGAAATCGGCAATGAGCCCCTTGATTTTGATCTATGCTCTGAAGTTCCCGATTTACAGAGTGTTGAATTTTTTGATTTCATTGATGTAAAAGTCTTTCACTTTATCCCAGGAAAATGGTACCCTCATCTTCAGTTCTGGATCTCGATCAGCATCATCAAAATAAACCAGGCTTTTCAAGATATGAAAAATGTTGTAGTTTTCCTTGCCATATTTCTTCTCGAAGAATTTGAAGAATTCTTTTAAAGAAAGACTGAGTTTATTCAATATAAAATAGAGATCTACGAAATCCCGTTTGCTGCCTCTGGAGGAAATAGCGTCAATTTTCATACATCCTATATCTTCAAGGGAGGAAATCTTTAAATTTAGAAATGGATGATGTTTACCGATCAACGGATAATCATAGTTAAAAAAACTCACTTTTGTTTTATTGAATCTTCCGACTAGTGTTTGGGAATCCGAATAATCAACGATAAAATGTCCACTGTTTTTCAGTGAGTTTTGAATGAGAAAATGAGTGAGGTTTTGCTTTGAAAAGAAATCTAGATCTTCCGAAATCCGATGCCCGAGGTGCAGTGCACATCCGGTTCCGCCCGCAAGGTAAAAGTGAATAATAAAATCTTGATGGGAAAGAATTGATAAATTTTTTTTTATATTTTTATCTAAAATAGATTCATTCATGCGGATAATCTTCCAGAAAGATTGACCAGAAGTTTTTGCTTTTTTTAGAGATGCGCCTGCTTTTTTCGAGCGTTTTTTTTATATCAGATAGCGAGACATTGGAAAAAAGCCATTGGACTGCATCGTTGTCTCCGAATTCGAGAATTCTTTCCATGATATACTGTTTGTTTTCTACGATGTCTGTTTTTGATAAATCTATTTCCCAGAAAAATGGTCGCAGCTCTTCTGCAATAATTTTCACTTTTTTCATTATAACACATATAAAGATATATGGTTGTGTAGAATGGTCAGTCTTATTCCAATATTAAAAATGACTGCCAATATACTGGGAAAGGGGGTTTAGGGTAATGTAATTATTTAGGGGATGACCGAGATAACTCATTGATTTTAAATTAGTTGCTTTGATAATTAAAAAAAATGGTCCTAAGTTGGCTTTTTTGGGAGATTCATCATAATAATGAGTACATACTGGTTGACATAAATCATTCGCTACCTTAACTTTTAATAAAAGAATCGTTAATAGAGGGGTATTGTTATCCTCGAAGAACGATTCAGGAAGGCTGGGGTAGGTTGGGTCGGGGTCCTCAAATTTCGCTTCTGACATACCTGGTGTCTTCCTGCCTTGCGTCTTGCCCACACAAAATGGAAGAGAATCAATTTAACAAACTTTTTACAACTTCTTAACAGCTCTTTGACAACTTTTGGTTTGAAGTAGTTTAAATTATTGAAAGGGAGAAACAAAATGTTTAAAAAAAATGCATTTTCTATTCCTTTGTTTTTCCTTTTTTTGGGACTATACAATTGTGGGGGCTTAAAAGTACGAGAGGATTATTTCGAATATAGATACAACGTAGAAGTAGTCTATTCTAACATAGCGGAAGGGGAGAAAAGTATTACCCTATACTATATCCTTTATGACCCTCTTAGGGAGAGTGGGTCGACAGATCCAGGATTCATCATCATGAACAGAATTGAGGGGAATAGGGCAAGATGTCATTTGCCCAAGGTATTTGTTCAACATGAGGATGACTTGATTAAACATATAGTAAGTGTTGTTGATGAAAACGAAGCGCCTAATCTCCATACTGGTAAAAATGTTACTATCCGGGGAGCATATGAACTAGAAATCGAGAGTGTCTCAAATGGCACTCGGCTAAAATTCAAAATGTTATAGAAATGATTGAACTGAAAAAACTAATATCTTTGTTTTTATTGTTTTCTACCCTGACACTTTCAGGGAACTTATTCGCTAAGGAAAGAAAAGGTGCTGATCTGATTGTCCAGAGAGAAAATGGAATCAGAGAAAGGGGTGAACTTATTGCTGTTAAACAAGAATCAATATTAATTTTGGATAAATACTCAGGAGCAGATATAGCTATTGATTTTCGGGATATTGAAGTTATCAAGATTGCGAGGGAATCTGGAGTTTTGGCAGCAAGTTTGGCTGGATTAATATTCGGTGCAGCTGTTGGATATGCAAAAGGTTACCCGCAAGGATCGGAAAGTGGGTTTTTGTTCAGCAAACAGGAGGCTGGAGGAATTGGTGCTGCAATAGGTGGTGGCTTAGGTGCATTAATGGGCGCTGGGGTTGCTATGGCCTTAGGAACAGATAAAACAATCCAAATTGAAGGAAAATCCGATTCAGAGCTCCAGGAGATTTCAGAGAAACTCCGCAAAAAAGCAAGGATTAGGAATTATCGGTAAACAACTTCACCTAATCTTTTGCCTTTTGAAAACATCTTTTTCTTATATTGCTGGGTATCCATTATTGCGGTGAGTCGTTGTCTCAAAAATGGTACTAACTCAATTCGTTTATTTATAATGAGTTAAGTCGGTTTAATCCTAGAATAATCCAAAAGCGGGATAAATCAGAGTCAATGTCATTTGGCTTGTTGGCCGAGGCGGAATTCGAGGGAGGAAAGAAGAAATCTGGTCGTCGAATCCAAGGTCTGTTTCAATTCTCTGTATTCCATTTCAAGAGGAGAATCCATCTTGGAGAGCACTTCCTCGGGAGAAGCTGTTTTAATGAGCGCCGTCAGCTGGCCCAACGGGTCCGTATCTTGGGAACGCGGATGGGTTAGAAAAAGCAGGCTGATAAGAATACCCAACACCACCAAAGCGGCAGAGAGAGAGGGGATGAGAGCCGGGCGGCGCGCAACTATTTGTCTGATCGATGTTTTGTTTTCAGGAGCCGACGATGCTTTAAGATCCTTTGGAATATTGGACAGAATTTTCTTCGTCAAGGCCTCGTTAGACTGCTCGAGGATAGCGTTCTTATCCTGCACGAGCTTTGGCTCGAGAGATGTGCAGAATGAGGCGAACTCTCGACATGCATCGCAACGCTGCAAATGATTTTTAACTCGTCCGGGAATGGGTTTGTTCATATCCAGGGCTCGGGAGATCATCCATTTATTGATTGAGCAAAACATTTTGCTTCTCCTCATGGCTAAAATGAAAATTTATGTTCGGCAGGAGTCGCTCCTGCGAATTTTCCGGATAGAACCGATGAACTCATTTTTTTTGCCAGATTCACACGGGCTCTGTGGAGCAGGACGCGAACAGTGATGGGTTTTTTCCTCATGACTTTGGCCATTTCTTTGATCGACATCTCCTCGGCATAATGCATCCATAGGGCTTTGTACTGTTGCCGGGATAGCTCGCTCGCCAGCGACCAGATGTTTTCTGATTCTTCTTTTTTTATCACGGTTTCCTGAGGGTCCGAGGGTTGAGGATCCACTGGCGGCAGTGATAACTTCGACTTATTCGATCTGTAGCGCGAGATAGCCTGGCGGCTGGCAATGGTGTAGATCCAAGTCGAAAATTTCCATTCTGAATTGAAACGATCCATATTCTTGTAAGCTTTGAGAAATGTCTCCTGGACCAGGTCTTCTATATCCTGATCTGTATCGGTTCTGTGCCGCAGAAAATGAAACAACCGTGAACTGTATCTTGCGACAATTTCTTCAAAAGAAAAGCGGCAGCCATCCACTACATTTCTGGCCAGCTCTTCATCGGGCATGTGCTTGATCTCCGAGACTTTTTCCATGAATCAGCCGCTTTCCGTTATTATAACCCTTAAGCTCTCAAGGTATCAAATCGGCTTGACTGACTAGGGCAGATAATAGAATCTGGCGAGCAGATCCAAATCCTCAATTTTTATTTTATGATGAATCTTATCCAGTAACGCTTTACTAGGATAATTCATCTCCAACCGTATTTTTTTGCCATCTGTATCGATTTTGAAGTCTTCCGGAACCCTGATGCCTGTTTTCCTCTCATCCAACTGCATATTCACCAGAGCGATCAGGCCACGAATGACGTTTTCCATGTTTTGTGCATCTTCGAGGGTTTTGGCCGAAAAGTTCAGTCTCATATTGAGGTTTTCCCCCTTTTCCATCAAGGAAAGGGAGGCAGACTCGGTTTTTTTGATGATGAACACTTTGCTGGCACCTTTTGCCAGGGAAGAAATGTTATCGACCAAAGCTGCAAAAAACGCATTGGATGGAATTTCCTTCAAGTCGGCATTCATCGGAGAAGAGGAAATATTTTCTTTTTTTCCGGCGATAACATCCAACGTCAATTTAAGGGCATCTTCATCGGGCCCTATCAAAGCCAGATGTTCATCGACAAAAACCCCGTATTCGTCGTCATCCCAGTTATGAATGGTGTATTTCCCATACGGAATCTCCCGATGTGATTCCTCTTCAGAGAGAAGCCCAAGGAGATGTTTTTGGTTAAAATTTCCTCTCAAACAGACCACAATTTGTTCTTCACCAGCTCCAAATCCGAACACCGTGATACCATCCATATCTTCGAGAAGATCGATTTGGTATTTCCTTCGGAATTGATCATTTTTTCTCTTCAATTCCGAGGAGCCCTTTTCATTGATCAAATAGTCACCGATTTGGGTAGAGGCAAACTTTCCCAAGTCGAAGTGAATCATCCAGACAGCTTCGGCAGGAATGATCGATTTTTGAATGGTTGCCGCCATCAGTTCGCAGCAAAAGAATACGGCCAGGAGGATAGTCACCAGTATGATAATGGCTTTTTTCATTTCTTTTCTCCTTCTCAATCGGATTAAATGTCTTCACTCTCTAATACGCTGCAACGGGGACAACGTTACACAATGGAATGGCTTGGTATCAGCATTCCGGAGTGGTGGATTGAGGCACTTCTTAATGTGTTACAAAGTGGCTACCGTCTGCAGTCAATTTTATGGATTTCCATTCGCTTTTTTGAATAGAGGATCTATTTCTGTTTTTACAAGTACCTCCTATTATTATATTATGAGGAGCTCACGGACCTAACATGAGGGAAGAGGGAAACACGAAGATTTTAATGAGAAAGGTTTAAAACCCCGCATGTGTATCAAAAGAGATTATGAGGAGGGATTGTGAAAAATGTCAAATTTGTCCTTTTGGGGATGGTTTTGCTTTTCTTTACCTTTCAGGCATTGGCTCAAGATGATTCATCGGGATGGCTGTCGGATTTAATAAGGATCAAAAAAGGGCGCACCAAGGCCATCACGTCTTCCGACCCGGATTTCAACAGCAATTTTGACCGGCGGACCTATATCGAGCCGGGGGAGACAATGGTCCTGGCCGATATCGAAGGACCGGCCGTCGTCAATCACATCTGGCTGACCTTTAACGATGCCCGGCCCAATTGGCTGGAAAAGTACGGGTCGGCCCGCCCCGATGAGATTGTGCTGCGGATGTATTGGGATGATGGCGAGCACCCGGCGGTAGAAGCCCCCCTGGGGGATTTTTTCGGGGCCGGATTCGGGCTGCGTCGTGAAATCCGCTCCATCCCGGTTCTTGTCGAGGGCGGTGACGGCTATAACTGCTACTGGCAGATGCCTTTCTTCAAGCACGGAAAGATCACGGTAACCAATGAGGGGAAGAAAAACGTGCGCAGCTTCTACTACCATATAGACTACACGGAGATGGATGGACTTCCCGAGGGTACGGCTTACTTCTGTGCCCAGTACCGGCAGGAATTCCCCGAGACTTTGGGGAAAGATTACCTAATACTGGATGCTGAAGGCCCGGGGCATTATGTGGGGACAGTCATGTCAGCCCGGTCGCGCTCGCCCTTCTGGTTCGGGGAGGGAGATGTCCGCATCTATATTGATGGAGATGCGACCCCGACCATTCAAGGAACCGGGACAGAAGATTATTTTCTCTGTGCCTGGGGTTTGAACGAATGCCTTTTCCCCTATTTCGGGTGCACCTATATGAGCGCCGACCCCAGCGATCTGGGCGTACGCTACACGCTTTATCGCTGGCACGTTGCCGATCCTATACGTTTTCAAAAATCCATCCGGTTTGAAATCGAACATACTGGATGGATCTCTGCGGATGAGACCGAAACGGGGGAGATCGACGGACACGTGGAAAGGGAGGATGATATGGCTACCGTCGCTTTCTGGTATCAGGTCGGACAACCCAAGTGCTTCGCGATTTTGCCCCCGCTCGAGGAGAGGATATTTCCCAACTTGGATGTCATTGTGGAGGGTCAAGACATGATAGCGACGGCCATAACATCTGGAGGAAAGGTCGAGCTTCAAGAGGGCTACGATTGGACGGGAGTGGGGCAGATCTTATTCGTTCCCTCGGTCGAAAACTCTCGTGTGGAGCTGGATTTCGAAGTCGAGAAGGAAGAACTCAGGGGATTGGTGCTTCGTATGACCCGTGCGCCCGATTATGGAATCTACCGCATTCTCCTGGACGGCAGGGAGGTGACGGAGCTTGAGGATTACCCTGACTGGGCTACGAGAGACGCCTTGGATTTTTATGCAGAAGGAATTGCTGTTAAGGATTATTACTTGGGAAGCTATGTGTTGAAACCGGGAAAACATACTCTCCTCTTCGAGTGCGCAGGAAAGAATCCCTTTTCCAAAGGCTATCTGCTCGGCCTGGATTCTGTGCGTCTTCGCGAACGCTGGCACAAAAAACGCAAATCCCTTCGACCGGCTAAAAAGTGATGCCAGAGATAAAACGTTCAAGATGAAAATCAATCTCGATCAGATCGTTTCGTTTTGTGGATTGGTCTGTCTAGCCTGTCCTATCTACTGGGCAACTTGGGAAGAGGATGAAGAAAAAAAGAAGAGGATGAAAGAAGAGATTGCCAGACAGTGCAATGAGCAGTTCGAGACGGAATTCGGGATAGAGGACATTTCGGACTGCGACGGATGCAAGACAAAGGAAGGCAGGCTGTTTTCTGATTCGAACAAATGCGAAATAAGGAGATGTGCCCTGCTCAAAGGGCTCGAGAATTGTGCCCATTGTCAGGAATATCCCTGTGAAAGGTTAGAGCAGATCTTTGCCACCGATCCGAGCGCCAAATCCCGTTTGGATGTGATAAAGAGCCAGCTGGATTGATTTCATGATCCTTGGGGAGTCTGGAAATCTAGATAATATTGTTTTTTCGGACTTCATCTTTAAGCTTTTGACCTGATTCCGGTATCTTGCTTTCAATTCGCCGTCGATATCCGGATGGATGAGGGCCTCGATGAGTGTTCCCTCCTTCCATTTCTAACCGAAGGTGTAGCCTCCCCTGACCCTCAACCCCTTTATCCAGCCCTCCTGCCAGTCGGACGATATTGTGAATCGTTATTCGAGGATCGAGCATCTGGTTTTCGGAAGGTTGCTGGTGGATTTTCTTGACCACATCCATCCCTTTGACAACTTTTCCGAAAGCAGCGAATCCCTGTCCGTCAGGGTTGCGTTTTCCCCCGAAATCCAGCTCAGGTTGGTCGCCGACGCAGATGAAGAATTCGGATGTTGCAGTGCCCGGCTGTAATCGAGCCATGGAGATGACTCCCTCTTTATGAAGAATGCCGGTTTTTTCGGTCGTTTCATGTTCGATAGGAGCGAATTCTGTCGCATCCTCTGTAAAACCCAAACCTCCCTGAATAACCTCGATTTTAACTTCATCATTTGGTTGGTTGTCCATCGAGACAACCCTGTAAAAACTGGCGCCCTTGAAGCGGCCTTGATCCACATACCTTAAAAAATTTTCGGCCGTGATCGGCGCCCTATCCACAAAGATCTCGACATCGATATCGCCCAACTCCGTTTGTATCGATACATGAGGGTTCTCCGTCTTGCCTCCCGGGGAAAAAGACATCAGAAAGGGAACGATCAGACACAAGCGAATAATCATTCTTACCATAGCCTTCTCCCTAATTTTGTTTTTCCTTTTGATACATTATCAAACATGACAGCGAAATCTCAACAAAAAAGATTATGGATGACTATCTGAATGATGAAAAGGAAATTTCGTCCGCTTCCAACGAGGTCATAAGGAGAGATTTTTTCCAAGCCGATTTTCTGCCCCGTATGAAAATCGCCATAACCTGCATCTACGAACCTGTAAAATAGTTTCGAGAAGAAATTGATTTCCTGTACAAAATCATTTTGTTACTCTACCATATGATGGAAAGGCAGGAAGCTAGGATGGAGGATCATATGTATTTTAGAAAACGGCTCGGAGCACATCCTTTATTGATCGTTTTGGTATGCCTGATTCTGTCGGGTGGATCAAACCTGACTTGTTCTTTCGCCCAGACTGAACATTGGGCAAATAAGGCGGTTTGTATCAAAATTCTAGGATGCACGTTCGCAAAAGACTTGGCAGGCAAAAAGACTCCACCGGGAAAAATATTCGCTGCTTACGAGGTCAAATGACAGAATATCCATCCGAAGCAATAGCCGCACACAAAGACGGGGACATTGTGGAGGCGATGCTTTTCAGCAAGAGGATAGAAAAGGGCAAAACGATCATCGATCTCGGCATCCGGTCTTTGCACGATCGTGGAGGACTCGAGATCCAAACGGAAAGGCAATTTTTTTCCTAGCCGGGGGAATTCTAAAGAACAGGCCACGATGCTGATCCATATTTTTCAGGGATTGGGAGAGGAAGTCCGAGTGGTGTCAGGTATTTTCCAAAGGGTTCGGTTGGGCCTCTGCCACCATGCTGAATCATTACCTGAGCCAGTATGAATGAGGCCATTTCAGCTTTGAAAGAAAAAATGTAAGGAGGAAGAATGAAATTCCATAAGGCTGCTTGGGTCATTTTTGTTCTGGCGTGGCTTCTGTCGATTACCGGAACTTTGGAGGCCCAAAAGGTCCTGTTCAAAAGCAATTTTACGGATCTGAAGGGAAATTGGGAGGTCTTGGACGGCCCGGGTTCTAAACGGGCGCCGGGAAGATGGCACTTCGGCCTGGCCGATTTTTCCGGAATTTATAATCGAGACCAGACCATAGCAACGGCCTTGCTTGCAGGAGAAAAAGACTGGAATAACTATTCGGTCGAAACATCTTTGCATATGGCTGCCTCTCAGGGATATCTGGTCGGCATCATCTGCGGCTACCAGGACCCGGAACATTTTTATGTTATCGGCTACAATTTTGACAGGCGCCGGTTCGAATTTTTTGCCCGGACACCTGAGGGATTCGAATTATTGGCTTCTTTCAAGACCGATTTTCTCGAGACAGTCGATGTCCCCCTGCGCTTGGATTATGCCGGGGAACGTTTGCGTTTCGTCGCCAATGGACGTTTGATCTTCGATATAAACGATGACCGCTATCCCAGCGGAAAATTCGGTTTAGGGGCTTCCGGGCTTCGAAGTTCCAAAATCATGATCGGACCCGTGACTGTGAAGACTCTGGACCCTTCTGTTCTGCCGTCCAGGGAAATTCAAGATCTGCTCGCGCTGCAAAATGGTGCAGAAGTTGTATCGGAAACTGAGGTAAGCGCATTCAAAGCGCTGATAGACCACACCTCTTATTTGAATAAGGAGGAAAACCTAGAGGGCTCATTCCTTTCCATAAACGTAAAGAGAAATCCGTTCCCTATCGAGGGGATTTTTGCTTTTCCGCAGGAGAAGACCGTCGAGATCCACAGCATCGGCCTGAAGCTGAGCTCCAGTTATTTCCCCAAAGAAGTCGAGTTCTTGGTCTCGGAACAAAGTCCGGACAGCGAGTTCCGCTCTCTCGGAACATTTCAAATCAAACCTGAGAAAGACAGCTTCCAGGAATTCGCTTTCGATCGCATCATGGCGAAATACCTGAAAATAAGACTCCTCTCACCCATCGATCCCACGAAAACATATGTTTCGATCGACGAGATGTTGGTCAAAGGATACCGGGTTGGCTCGGCTCCCGGGGGTGGTGCATCCGCAGCCTCTGCACCCGGCGAACCGGGAAAGATCGTGTTTACAGATGATTTCTCCTCCGGCGGTGTCGATAAATGGGAAGTCTGGGATGATCCCAACGCGGATGAAAAAAAGAGCCAGTGGCAGGTGGTTCTTTCCGAATTTTCGAACATATACAATGAACTCGATCACCCGGCGAC
The DNA here is from genome assembly GCA_964400735.1 of uncultured Eubacteriales bacterium. Lineage (GTDB taxonomy): Bacteria > Acidobacteriota > Aminicenantia > Aminicenantales > Aminicenantaceae > CAYNVQ01. Next base: position 224,911 of record CAYNVQ010000006.1, read on the forward strand.
TTTTCTTGTAACAGGAAAAACCGACTGGACGAATTACTCCGTTCAGACCGACCTTTATGCTGTTCAGAGCGATGGGAATCTTTCCGGTCCTGTGTTCGGATTTCAAGGCCCGAAAAATTATTATGTGGCGGGTTATAACTTCCAGAAGCAGCAATTCGAGTTAGGCATCCAGACGCCATACGGATTCGAGCTCCTGGCACGTGCCGCGGCCGATTATCCACGAACGCAGTGGCTCCCTCTGCGCGTAGATGTTTATGGAAACCGGATTCTGGTTCGGTTCGACGGCAAGATCATTTTCGATATCGATGCCGCGGAACCGATCGTCGGCCGGGTGGGAATCGGCACTTCTGCCCTTGACAGCGGAGCTATTAATTTTAAGGATTTCCAGGTTGGATCTTTGGAAGATGCTGCACCTCCTCAAAGGGAACTGCAGGACCTTTTGTCTTCCAGACGGGGAGCCGCTGTCATCTACAGAGAATCTCTTCCCAAAGGGGAGACATTCGCTGATCTGCTGGATCATCAACTGCTGGTCGATGATAATTGTGCCAATACTTATAACCTGGATCTCTCCGAAGATTCCCTGCCTCAGGAAGGGATTTTCTGTTTTCCTCAAGGACGGTTCGTTGAGATCCATCGGATCGGGTTCAAACTCCAATCCGAAGATTTTCCGAAAGAGATCAAATTCTGGGTTTCTAGCCAAACACCGAAATCTGGCTTTTCCCCGCTGGCAACGCTGACCATCGAGCCAAAGCGTGATAGCTATCAGGAATTCGAAGTCCCGCCGACCAGAGCGAAATACCTTAAAATGCAGATCTCGCAGGCGGCAGGCTCTGAAGCGGTGGAGATCCATGAGATATTTGTCAAAGGGTATTTTCAAGAAATCGCGACTGAACAGGTGGAAACGGGACGTTTAGGGGAAGTCCAGATACAGGAAAAAGAGACGAATGATACGAAAGAGCAGGCGCAGCTTCTTCCCTTGAATACCTATCTCGGAGGGAAAGCCTCTAGAGAAGACGTCGACTTTTATAAACTTTCGTTGACGAATCAGAAGGGAAACACCTTGACACTGTTCATGAACAACATCGGGATGATGCGGCCCGGCTACGTTCTTATGACTGCGGAGGGCACGGTCATCCAGCCATCGAGCGAAGTGGCCGTGGCCAACACTATCGAGGTCACATACAATTTGACACCAGATGACTATTTTCTCAAGATCGATCGTCCCGAATCATATCTGACCATCGTGTTCGACGACAGCGGCAGCATGGGCTCCAGCGTCGATATCGTGAAGAGAATTCTCGGCGGTTATCTGGATAATCTCGGTGAGGGATTGAACCTGCAGCTTATGAAATACGAGGATGAACCCCAGTTTCTGTCCGGTTTTACTCATGATGCTGCCTTATTGAAGCAAGCAATGGAAAAAGAAGTCAGAGGCGGAGGAGGAACCGACACCTTCAAGGGACTGGGAGCCGCGGTGAACAGTGTCAAAAGACAAGAGGGTAATCGGGCTGTGCTCGCCATTTTTGATGTCGTCGATTGTTCCGGTAGTGTCTGTCTCCAAAAGTACATAGACTTGTGGAACGCGATCTTAGATTCCGGCACCAGCTTTTCAACCATCGCCGTCCAGACCGGATGGGATAACACAACCTCCTACTTCGAGAACACCCGGCAGAGGATTTTCAAGGAGATCGCCTACGCCAGCAGCGGGCAGTACTACTTTTCGCCCACTGAAGAAAAGGTGGAACAGAGCGCAGATAACATTTTCAAACAGCTTACCTCTCCGGTAGAATACAGGATCAGAGCAGAATGGACCCGGACAGAAAAGAAGCCAGGATCACTGGCAGTCCGCTTCGAGGAAGGCGCGGAAAAGAAAACTTCCCAAAATGTGGAGCTCATTTTGGACGCCTCCAATTCCATGTGGGGACAGATTGAGGGAGAAGCGAAGATTTCCATCGCTAAAAAGGTTCTGGGTCAAATCATCGGTGAACTGCCCGATGAGATGAACGTCGGATTGAGAGTCTATGGCCATAGATACGGGCTCAATGATAAAAGAGCCTGTACGGATACGGAACTAGTGGTGCCGATCGGTACGATAAATAAAGAACAGCTGAAGGATACAGTAAATAAAATCACTCCCAGGGGGAAAACGCCTCTTGTCTATTCCGTGCTTCAATCCATAAAGGATTTTGAGGACCTGGAGAACGGAACCGGCATCCTGATCAGTGACGGAATAGAGAGCTGCGATGGAGATATCGAGTCGATCGCTCCCGCTATCAAAGAGGCCGGACTGAAACTTCAGGTTCACATCGTGGGATTCGATATCAAGGAAGTGGAAGCCCGAAAGCAGTTGGAAGCGATCGCCAAGTCCACAGGCGGTGTTTATCTCGATGCCAAGGATTCTCAGGAACTGCTCTCCTCGCTGGAGCAGACCTTGAAGGTCGAGTTCGTGCTTGTGGATGAGGAGGGAGAGATAAAAGCCAGAGGAATAGTCGATGGTGAACCAGTGGAGATCCTGGAAGGAAATTACACCCTTAGGCTGCTCCTGCAGCCCGAACCTCTGGAGCTTGCTGTAACGGTCAGGCCAGAAGAGACATTGAGGCTGACGCTAAAAAAAGAAGCAGAAAAGTGGGTGCTGATCAAATAAAAGCCTCGGGGATCTCTCTGCATCGTGATGTGTCAGGGGTATTTAAGGATTAAGCCTTGCTTTGCGGGTAAAAAATCTGTACCCTTATTGATCACAGCTGATAAAATCTATCAGAGGAGTAGAGAATGGCGCAGGCATTGACGGTGGATGGTTCTCGGTGGCCCCGGATTTTTAGCTTTATTTCCGGGATAGGCATGATGGCCGCTTCGGTACTGACCATCCGGCATTTCTTCCTGGCTAACTATCCGGCAAGTATTTTTGAGGGGTCCTTTTGTGACATCAGTGCTTTTTTTAACTGTGATAGTTCGGCTTTTTCCTCGCTCTCCGCCATATTGGGCGTTCCAATCGGATTTTTCGGTTTGATGGTCGGCGCTCTTGTTGCCCTCGGAGTCCTCTTCCCATCGGAAAGATTTGAACGAACCAATTCTTTTATAGCTTTCTTCAATATTCTCGGAGTAATAGCCCTTTTTACCTACGCTGTGTTCGTTATGAAGAGCCTGTGCCTCCTTTGCACCGGTTTCTATGTGTTTTCGCTTCTGAGTTTTTTTCTTTTTTGGCGATTCGGCACTGGACGGGGCCAGGAAGTTTTTTTTAAGCGCTTTTTTCAACCATCTCTTAAATTGCTGGTGACCTTTGCCTTTATTACCGCCCTCGGAGCCTACGGAATGATCCAGTATCATGAAGCCAAGAAAGATGCTCAGTCTGCTGTATCCTTGCGGATCGTCAAGCAATTCCGCGACCTCCCCATTGTGGGAAATCCCAGCTTTCTCTCTCCCTACTGGACCGTCCGTTCCACTGAAAATTTCGAGGATGCTCCTATCCAGGTCATCGAGTTCTCGGATTTTCTCTGTCCAGACTGCCTGTTTCTCACTCGAGAATTCGATATTCTCAAACAGGAGTTCGCCGGGAAGATCAACATCGTCTTCCAATTTTTTCCTCTTGAAGGCAGTTGCAATGAAGTAGTCGCGGAAAAAGATATTCATCCCGGTGCCTGTGAGCTGGCCTACATCGCTGCCTATGATCCGGCCAAATTCGTACCTATCCACGACGAAATCTTCGCCAATTTCAACGAGGCCCGAAGACCGGAATGGCGCCAGGAACTAGCCATGAAATACGAAGTGGAAGAAGCTTTCAATGATTCTGTGACTCACGATATCGTACGTTCCATTGTCAACACAGGAATGGAGTACGAACAAACATCCGATCAATATGCCTACGGAGTCAGATCCACTCCGACCATGATCATCAACGGCCGGATGATTATCGGTACTTTGCCCTTGGAGCAGATGCGGGCCATATTCCAGGATCTGGTCGAAGAGTACGAAGGCCGCTCACGGTTCATCGAACAATGGGTTCCTCCAAAAGCCCGAAAAGTCAAACGATGATTAAGAATTAAAAAAGGAACGGTTCTATCTTTGGGGGAAATTCGAGATAGTCTGCCGACTTATTTACGATTGAGTTAAGGGCATAATCAGCTCCGTCTCTTCGGCCTATAATTTGGCGGGGGACTTCTGGTCCAAGGCTTATTGACATTCCAAGAGAATTATGAGAGTAGAAGATATCATGAGAAAGAACCGTGGCGTATACTGCCTCTTAGAATTCTTCGGAAGGCCTAATTGAAACGTTTGACCTCAATTTGTTCTATGTCTTTATTCATGTGCCTTTTCTTGTCGTATGGCGTGTAAAATAGCCGGTTCCGTGGTTTGTTTGCACTGTGATCGAGTCTTGCACGGCAAATTGTCACGGCATCGATCAGCGGGATTACTAAATTAAATTTTAATGATTGAAGGAGGAGGCATGTGTCTGAAAAGAAGTTGTATCTTCGGCCTGGTTTTTTTATTGACCTCAGTCGTTGGAGCGGATGCCCAAGGCCAGGATCTTTTCGATGAGGGATTGCTAAAGGCATTTACTTTCAGGAATGTCGGTCCCTTCCGGGTCGGGGCCAGAACTTCGGACATAGCCGTACCCGACTTCCCTGATAAAGATCATCTCTACACCTTTTACGTGGCTACTTGGACAGGAGGCCTTTGGAAAACCACCAACAACGGAGTAACCTTTCAGCCTGTATTCGATGGTCAGCGCAAGCTCACCATCGGAGACGTTACCCTGGCACCTTCGGATCCCTACATTGTTTGGGTGGGAACCGGAGACGGATTCTGTTCCCGCAGTTCCTATGCCGGAGATGGCATCTACAAATCCACTGACGGTGCCAAGACCTGGGAGCATATGGGGCTCAAGGGTACGCAACACATTCCGAGGATCTGCATCCATCCCCAGGATCCCGATATCGTCTATGTGGCCTCCATGGGCTCTCTGTATTCCGAGAATGAGGAGAGGGGGGTTTTTAAGACTTTGGACGGAGGCCATACCTGGGAGAAAATCTTCTATTTCGATGAAAAGATCGGGGTTATCGATCTGGTCATAAACCCTAGGGATCCGGATATCCTCTACGCCGCCACCTACGATAAGCAAAGGCTGCCCTGGCTATACATCAACGGCGGACCCGGAAGCGGAATCTACAAGACCACGGATGCCGGAAAAACCTGGACACGTTTGGCCGAAGGGCTTCCCAGCGGCAGGATCGGTCGCATCGGGCTGGATATCTATCGCAAAGATCCGGAGATCCTTTATGCTGTCATAGAAAACGCAAATAGAAGGCCTCCCACACAAACTGAGATCGAACGAGACAAAGCACGAAGGCGGCTGCCCCGTGAACGGATGGTGGGAGGAGAGGTCTACCGGACAGAAGATGGCGGCAAGACCTGGGCCAAAATAAACTCCGCAGAAGACGACGTCAGCGCCAAGGGCCCCTACTACTTCAGCCAGATAAGAGTCGATCCCAACAACGATAAGAACATCTTCGTAACCGGTGAATCGCTGGCCAACTCGACCGACGGAGGGAAAACATGGCATGACCTCGGCTGGCCTCCGAAGAGGCTTTTTTCGACTATGTTCGGCGATGTCCGCACGCTGTGGATCGACCCCCAGAATTCGGACCGCATTCTCCTGGGAAGCGATGGCGGAATCTTTATATCCTATGACGGCGGAAAGACCTGCGACCATCTTTACAATCTTCCGCTGGGAGAAATCTATGCCGTTGGTGTGGACATGGAGGATCCCTACAATATCTATGCCGGACTTCAGGATCACGAGATGTGGAAGGGACCTTCGAACAGCGCCGCAGGCACGATCACCCTTTTCGACTGGAAGGCGGTCGGTGGCGGAGACGGGATGTTCACCCAAGTCGATCCCACCGACAGCCGCTGGCTGTACACGACGATGCAGTACGGAGGACACTTCAGAGTAGACCAGAAGCTTGGATACCGAACGAGCATTTTGCCCGTCCGTGAAGAGGGCAAACCGCCCTACCGCTTTATCTGGTGCACTCCACTCCACATTTCCCCGCACAACAGCCGAATCATCTACACAGGAGGCCAGGTCCTCCTCCGGTCACTCGACCGCGGTGATCACTGGTTCGAGATAAGTCCGGACCTGAGTACGAATCCCACCGATAAGATCTTTCCCGTTTCGGAAGGTGGCATTCCAGGCTACATCCCTTGGTTTGCTATCTCTTCGATCTCGGAATCACCGATCTCTCCGGGAATCATCTGGGTCGGCACAAGCGACGGCAAAGTCCATATCACCAAAGACAATGGTGCCACGTGGACAGACCTTACGCGGAAGATTGCCACCGCCGGAGGCAGAGAGGAGTGCTACGTAAGCCGCGTTCGGGCCTCCCATCACAAGGAGGGCACGGCTTATGTGGCCAAGAACGGATATAAGTATGATGACTTCAAACCCTATCTTTATAAAACAGAGGACTACGGCGAAACCTGGCTGCCCCTCAATGCCAACCTACCCCAGGAGCCAATCAATGTCATATACGAAGACCACAAAAATCCCGACCTCCTTTTCGTAGGCAACGACACCGGCCTTTTCGTTTCTATCGACGGCGGGCAGAGGTGGGTGAAGATGAACAACAACATTCCTGATGTACCCGTGCACGACTTGCTGGTCCACCCCCGCGGGAACGATCTGATTTTGGGATCCTACGGCCGGGGCCTCTGGATCACGGATATCGCGCCCCTCCAGGAGATAAACGAGGCCGTGTTGGCCGAAGATGTCCATCTTTTCGATATCGAACCCACCGTCCAAAGGGTCATCTGGTCCTTCGGCGCCAACGATTATTTATTTGGTGACAGGCACATCCGTGCACCCAACGAAGCCATTGGAGTCGCTATCCGCTATTATCTAAAAAATCCGGTGAACACGGCGGTCAGCGTAACCATAGCCGATCCCTATGGAAACGTGCTGGCCAAACTGGAAGGAAAAACCGAGGCCGGCATCAACACCGTAGTTTGGGATATGCGTCTTCGAATACCCGGAGAGGACAGGGTCGCCCGCTTCGTCAGAATGAGAGATATGCTGGCTCGCTGGGTGCCTCCAGGTGAGTATGCGGTCACCTTGGAAGTCGGAGAAAAGAAACTCACCCGCAGAGCACGGATCACCCATACCCAGGGCTGGTCCATCGGTGCTTTCCCCCAAATTATCCGGTAGCCGGTTCTTGACTTGAACCCAAAAGAAATAATAATAAAGAAATGATAATTTGAAATAAGAAATATCTGATATGTATTTAGACTCTGCACTATCTAATCACAAGGAGGGAGACATGAGGTTTTCTAAGCGTTTCTGTTTATTGTTGTGCATCGTTCTTGCTTTTTCGGTCTTCGTCATCGCCGATGCTCAAAGAAGAGCGAATCCAGCAAAAGCGGCGATGAAAAAAGTCGAGAGCACGGACCCTACTTTAAGGCTTAAATGGTTCGACCAATTCCAGACTATGAAGGCTCAGACGCCGTTGAAGGACCTGAAGTGGCGTCACATCGGACCATTCGATGTCGGGGGACGGTGCACGGACGTCGAGGTTCCCAAAGGGAGCCGGCTCACTATATATGTCGGGTCCGCGACGGGAGGCGTCTGGAAGACGGATAATGCAGGAATCAGCTGGACACCTCTTACTGACGAGCTGCCGACTCTTTCGACCGGAGACCTGGCTATCTCCGAATCCAATCCGGATATCGTTTGGTTGGGTACGGGAGAGGCCAACCATTTCAGGGCTTCGATCGCCGGGATCGGAGTCTACAAGTCCACGGACGCTGGAGCGACCTGGACTCACATGGGTCTTGCTGCGACGCAGACGATCGGCCGGATTCTCGTCCACCCCACCAATCCCGATATCGTCTATGTCGCCGCAACCGGGCACGAGTGGACGTATAATCCCGACCGCGGAGTCTACAAGACGACCGATGGAGGCAAAACCTGGCAGAAGGTCCTGTACATCGGCGAGAAAATCGGGGCCATCGACCTGGTCATGGATCCGACGAATCCCGATGTCCTGATCGCCTCGATGGTCAATCGGATCAGACTGCGCTGGAGCGACCCCACTCCTGGAGGTGAAGGACTGTTCAAGACGACCGATGGAGGCCAGACGTGGAAACCCTTGACCAATGGTCTGCCCCCTGACAAGACGAAAATAGGCCGGATCGGCCTCGCCCTTTGCAGGGCGAAACCCAACGTCATCTATGCTTTTATCGATAACCACACCCCGACCCGGATGCCCGAGCCTGGTGAGCGCGATTCCTACGGCCGCCTGAGGACCTACTCTGACATCGTCGGAGCCGAAGTTTATCGCTCAGACGATCAGGGAGAGACCTGGCGCAAGATGAGCCCCGCGGATCAGATGTTCGAACGCTTCGGGGGAACCTATGGTTGGGTTTTCGGCCAAATCCGGGTCGATCCCAATAACGCGGACATCGTCTATCTCATGGGCCTCGGCCTTTATCGGTCGAGCGACGGGGGCAAAACCTGGGAGAGGCTGGGAAGAGGGGTCCATGGTGACCACCACGGTTTGTGGATCGATCCAGCCGACTCGAACTATCTCATCAATGTCAACGACGGCGGGGCTTATGCTTCTTATGATTACGGCAGGAATTGGCGAAGTTTCCAGGAGGGCATCCCTGTGACCCAGTTCTACAATGTCGCTTACGACATGAATAAGCCATTTGCCGTTTATGGCTCTGTCCAGGATTTTGGGACCTTCCGAGGCCTGGGAGTCGCTCCTTTGTCTGCGCCGGAACCGGGCCGGCGTCGGCGCCGCCCCCAGATCGTTCAATGGGAAAGAGCACCTGGAGGAGAAGGGACCTTGATCGCCGTCGACACGAACGATCCGAATACGGAATATGCCTCCGGCTATTACGGGCGGGTCGAAAGGTCCGAGTTCAAGAACGGTGGATGGACCACCAAGGAAGTCTATCCGAAGGCCCCCGAGGGGGAAACTCCTTACCGGGGACAGTGGCTGGCCGGCCTGCTGCTCTCGCCGCACAATCCCCAGATTGTCTACTGTGGGTTTCAGTATCTTTTTCGCTCGATGGACAAAGGGGATACATGGGAAAGAATCAGCCCGGATCTGACATACAACAAACCAGAATGGCAGGGGAATCTCCCCTATGCGATCCCTTATCAGACCATCACCGCCATCGCCGAATCGCCGTTTAAATTCGGAGTGGTCTACGTCGGGACCGACGACGGACGGGTCCAAGTGACAAAGGATGCCGGCTCGACCTGGACCGATATCACGGCCGGACTCCCATACAACAAACATGTATGGAACATAGTGGCTTCCAAGTACGATCCGGCCACCGTCTACATCGCCCAAATCGGAAGGGAAGACGATGATTTCACTCCGTACATTTTCAAGTCCACCGATTACGGAAAGACCTGGGTGAGTATCTCTGCCAATATCCCCTGCGGCCCGACAAACGTCATCCGGGAGGATCCGAAGAATAAAGATGTCCTCTACTGCGGTACCGACCAGGGAGTTTTCGTTACCACGGATGGAGCCGTGACCTGGAATTATCTCGGTTCCGGTCTGCCGAATGCCCCGGTCTGGGACTTGCAGATTCACCCCCGCGATAACATGCTGGTTATCGCCACCAACGGACGAGGCATGTGGGCCATCGATGACGTCTCCCCGCTAAGGAAATAAAACCGCGAGCTCGTTTTACTTTTCGGCTCTCTTGTAGCTGATGGAGATTCCCGACCAGCTCGACCTGTCGATGGTCGTTTCCATGTAGGGAAGACTCTCCAGGTAATCGAGAAACTCTCCGATACCCCACTGCCTCCTTCCGGATACGTTGTGGGCGGTGAAACATCCTCCCACCTCGAGCTTGGGCAAAACAGCTATCAAGTAGTTCTTGTACCATCCTTTATCTGCATCGCTGAAGACAAAATCGAAGGGACCCTCGAGCTGGGGAACAAGTTTGTGCGCATCAGCCAGCCGGGCATCGATATAATCGGAGAGCCCTGCTTCCTTGAAATTGGCCACTGCTTCTTTGTGTCGCTCTTCATTTATCTCTATGGTGATGAGCTTTCCCCCGGTTTTGCTCAGGGCCCAAGCAATCCAGATACCGGACCGGCCGGTGGAGGTCCCGATCTCTAGCGCTTTGGTGTAATTGTTCTTGATGATGAGATCGTAGAGAACCTTTCCGTCCGTTTCCGAAACATTCATATCTCTCCAGGAATGCCGGTGGCTGTCGAGAAAGCTTCTTACCCTTTCGTCGAGATCCTGGTTGTTATATTTTTCCATGATAAAGGTTGCCTCCGTTGCCGCAAGAGAAGAAGCCGTTATCAGCAAAAGAAAGCAGAAAAGGTGCTTGAATGTGTTAAACATTTAAACCTCTCATATTTTTTTTCTATTGCTCACCTCCGAAACCGTGTTCTTCCAAAGCGGGGATTGACCACGTTGCTGTACACGGAGCCAAAGGTATAGCGCAATCCCACCGAGATCGAATATTCATAGTTTGTAGCCAGCTCTTTTCTAGCCAGGAGCACTTCTTCCAAAGTGGCTTCCCCAACGGGCAACGACAACTGGTCATGGATGCGCTCATATCGTCCGAAAATATCCAGGGAAAGTCCTTTGAATACTCGAATATCCAGATTCGCCCACAATTCTATCCGGTATTTGCTGAGGTCGTGAAAGTAATGCGAACCTTCCAATGATGTCGATGCGTTACCCCAGGGTTCCCTTATTTGTAGGGATAGAGTCAGAGATTGATTGAATAACGTTTCCGACATTTTTTTGAAGATCGTCTCTTCGATATAGTTGGCATGGTTGTATCCGATCCTGTACAGAAACCTGAGCTGGCGGCGGGTGGATTCTGAGTAAGGAAACACGTTGTATTCGATGGCTGGGGCTATGGTGAAATAAAGGTCCAGGTTGCTGTAGGTGGATGATTCGGCTTCTACCCAGCCACCCATCCCCCAGTGTTCGCCTATGCTTTTGACGACCATCCCGCTGAAATCTTTCTCATCCGATACACTTTCAATGTATTCGTCTTCGTAGTCATACTCCCGTCTGTCGAATTCTCCCGAGAGGCCCATCCGGATCTTTATCTCCGGAGTCACACGGTTGGCCGAGAAGTTTACGTCGATGGAGCGGGAATTCCGGCTCTGTTCTCCGCTTATCCGGCCATCCAGGCTGATGCTGAAGACCCAGAAGTTCCAGGGGTCTTTCACGGCGGTCGGTTCGAGCTTTTGGCGGAAATCCAGATAAAAATAGCTGGCGAGAGGAGTCTTTGCCACATAGGGGAATAACCCCCTCTCCAGCACCTCGACCTGAGCCCTCCTTATCTCGTCAGGGGTGTCGTTGGGAGTGGAGACATACACCTGGGTGTAATCCAGGCCTTTGAAATCTTTCAAGCCGATGAAAGCGAAGGTGTACTCCCGGCCCCCGCTTCCAGTCTGCTGATCGGTAATCAGGACATGGACATCGGCGTCCGTCCTGTCCCGGACATAATTGATGTATGTGATTTCCTGCCTGAAAAAGTCCCTGTCACATCCACGGCAGTCGATAAAAACCTTCAGGGCCGATTCTCTCAGGTCTTCGACCTTGGGCTTTGGGTTGTCGGTGAAGGGCCAGGCTGTCGCCATCGCAAAGAAAAGCCACGCAGAAATGAATAGAAACATTCGAGTTCGCTTCATAACTCATCTCCCTCAGTTTCTTCGGGTTAGCCATGCACCTGAATATTCGATAAGATTGGTTTCGTTTCTGGCTAAGCGCCTAACAATAAATATTTTTGAATAGAGTATGATAATAAAAAATTATTAAAAAAATGTGAAGGGAAGATTGAAAGTTTTTATTTTTTTCTAAAGCTGAAAATGGCCTGGAAAAGCCGATACATCAGAGATTCTTCTACTCGAGATCAAACTTTAAGCGCAGGGATGTGGTCCGATGTTGACAAGGAATAATAAAATTTGAGATTTATCTGTATCGGAAAAGTATACAAGAGAAGAAGGATTCACTCCCCCTTGATCGAATAAGGGAAAGAAATGACGGTTCCGCTTTCAGTATTTACGGAGGTATATACCTCCTCCCGATGTCCGCAAATAGAGCTCCGGACCGCCACCATTTATTTTGGCATTCAGGGCGCTTCTGTCGATTTCTCCCTTGAGGGTTACCGGAAAGTCGGTGTGGACGCGCCCGCCGCTGGATTTGGCGTTGACATTTACGCCGATATCCTCCTTCAAGCGAACGGTTATCGATCCTCCTGAGGTTGTCAGGCGGCAGTCAGATTGGGGCTGTTGGGAGATGGTGGCTTTTATGGAGCCGCCTGAGGTGTCGGCCTTGATATTGCCCATGATTTCTTCCACCGTGATGCTTCCGCCTGAGGTGTGGGCATCAACGGGCCCCTGGGCCCGTTTTATCCGTATGCTTCCTCCCGAGGTGTCAACATTCGTATTCCCTTTGACTTCTCCGATTTCGATACTTCCGCCCGAGGTATTGCCAGATATCTCGCCGTCGATGCGATCGAAATGAAGGCTTCCTCCCGATGTCCTGCTCTTGACGATGCCCTGGATTTCTTCTGCAGTGATGCTCCCCCCTTTGGTGTCGAGGTCCAGATTGTAATTGTCCGGAACGCTGATGATAAATTTGACTCTCAAATATTTTCCTATATTATTCCAAAATCTATCCCAGTCCCTCTTATCATATTTGGCGGTGATGTAGACATCGTTGCCTTTCTGGTCGAAACCGATGTCGAGATCCTTCAGTATTTGTTCGGCGCTTTTTTCACTCCCTGACTTCACTTCCCTGATGACTTCGATATCGACCTTGTTCCCTTTTAATCCCTGCACCTGGATGGATCCGATATCGCTGTCCACATAAAGCGTCCCTCCCGGGCTAACGGTGAATGATTTGCTGATGGTGTCTTCGGTACTGCTGAAAGAAAAGCAGGGTGTCAGAAGGAATAGGATCGAGAAAAGAATCGTAAGGTAGAACGATTTTAAATGCGATTTTTTCATGAATTCCTCCAATTTTTAGTAAATGACAACATCTTCTCTATTAATAGACGATATGAGAAGCTAAAAGGTTCGTTTTTTTTATATTCCTGACCTTTGCGCGGCCATTAGATAAAATACCGCCAGACCTCGGAAGGGTCTAAAGACCCTGAGTGCATTCTCGACTTCTTCCGCTTTCATCCTGGTTCCGCTGCCGAGGTATTTGCCGACGATGGTTCTCACCCCCAGGTCGTCTGCTGGAACAGCGTCTAGCCGGCCTAATCCGCGGAGCAGGATATAATCGGCCGACCACCTGCCGAAGCCTCTCAGATTCGTGATGAAACGGTGGACATCGGGGGAGGACATTTTTTTCATCTTTTCCATTTTAAGAGAGCCGTCTGCAACCCTAAGAGAAAGTGCTTTGATGTATTCCGACTTTTGCCGGGAAAGTCCACACTCCATGAGCCCTTCTATCGGAGCTTCTGCCAGAACCGTGGGTTCGGGAAAGGCAGTCTGATCGAGGACCTTTTCTCCAAATCTCTCGACCAGACGCTCCCTTATCCGGCAGGCGGCGGTGAGGGATATCTGCTGTTCCGTGACCGCAGTCACCATCATCTGGAAAAGAGAGGGGGGCCTCATCGGCTTGAGTCCCCTGTGTCTTTTGATTATCGGCCCCAGAACTCTGTGGTCTGCAGCTTTTCTGTAAAAAGGCCTGAGGTCAAAGGAGGTGTTCAGGATCCATTCCGCCATCCCCTTCAGCCCGGAAGGTTCTGTTCTCCGGCTGGAAGAGATCTTGATAGGACCATTTTTTTTGGTCTGGCAGGCTTCTAGAACAACCGGCCTTCCATCCAATCTGACCGGAACCCTGTACCGGGAAAGATCTTCAACCGGTACCGGAGAAAATCCGGACATGACTTTCAAACATAGCGGCAGGTCGAAAGGCCCTTTGGAATTTACGGTTACTTCGGTCGGCATGACACCTTCAGTCCTTGGTTTTTTATCCTGTGGAGGGATGATATTTGTGTGCGCGTTCGAACGTGTTTTCACTTCAATTTGAACGAAGCAAGAAGGGTTTTTATTTGATCAGGAAAAATCGAATCTGGCGGCCGTCGATGAATTTGCAACCGTTAGCGGTGAAAACGCCGCCTTCTTCCAGGCCTATTTGAACCATTTGGTTATCCCATTCGGGAACTATATATTTGTTGTTCATTTCGATAGCGTAGCAGGTGTCGGGGTAAAGCGGGTAATCGCCCCGCACGGGGACGCCATCCTGTCGGTTCCAGAGCCCGACCACAAACCCAGCGGCGTGTCCGTGCACGCCGAGAGGATGGCAGTACACGCTGGGATTCAGGCCTTCGGCTTTGGCTTTCTCCAGGGAGGAACGAAGGACCTCGTTTCCCGTCCGGCCCGTTCGATGTTCCCCCATGACGATATCTTGGAGCCGGTTACCCCTGCGCAAGGCTTCCTTCAGACCTTCTGGCGCGTCGTTTTCTCCGATCCGGCAGACATAGGCATTCTGCTGGGTGTCGGTGCAAAGCCCCATGTAGACTATCCCGATATCGCAATGCAGCAGATCCCCCCGCCGGATGATATCCGGGTTGTCCCTATGCATTTCCGCATCCTTCCCGGACCTCTGTATGGAAACCGAGGGCTGAAACCAGGTATCGACACCGATATCGGTGAACCTCTGCCGTATCCACCAGACCACATCTTCGGCCGAAGTCACATCGGGCACGATCACCTTGTTGGAAAAGAATTCGGCGATGATGTCGTGGGCCACCCCGCAGATATGTCTGTAGATACTCAGCTCCCGGGGACTTCTGGTCTCGAGCCAGCCAACGCAAAGATTCTCGGCCGAGACAAGGCGGGAGGACATTTCCGGCCCCAGGGCTTTAACCAACTGGGTTTTGAAGGAGGCTGACAGCCCGTCGCCGAAGGCCCAAGTTTCGGACTCATCGATACCTATTTTTTCCGGGTTGTTTGCTCTTATGTATTCGGCCAGAACGTCGATTTGATCTTTTGTCTGGTCGGTGTATATGGATTTATACCATTTCCCCATTCCATAGAAGCTGCAGGTCAGTCTTTCAACTCCCTCTTTTTCTCCTTTGTCGTGGAAGATGAGGATAGAGGTGCGGCGGGCGGCCATTGTTTCTTCGGGGACTAAAGTCAGATAAACAGGATCCTCATTGTACTCCCGACAGATGATGAGCCACATATCGATTCCCTCCCGGCGCATCAGTTCCGGGATGATGTGGTCCAGCCGCCATTCGAGGATTTCGTTCATCACCTTCGCCCTCTCTTTTTCGGGCAGGACGTTATCGATATCAAGAACGGCCGCGGTGCCGATATCCTGAGCGAAGATGCTGGCTCCCACGACAGTCAAGATAACGATGATCAAAATAACCAGAAATTTTTCTTTTTTCATTTGTCATTTCCTCCTCTTATATCCATCATCAGAAAATTAGATTTGTCCTAAAGTGACGGAAAACAAAATGCAAATAAGGATGCAAGGAAATGCCGGAGCGGCATTGAAGATTTAGCCTTCCTGAATCGTCCTTCGAGGGTAACAATAGAGGACGTTCCATTCAGGGGCACTCTATAATTTATCATTGATATAAATCAAATATCGAAATATAGGGTGTCCCCAAATGGGACGTCCCCATAATGTCGCCGAGGATGTATTGAGCACGAGAATACAAAAGATAAATGATCCGGATTAACATAGCAAAAGGGTCAGTGAATGGAGTTAATATGCGCAGTTCCGCAGGCGCCGAGAAGGACGGTGAAGGAATGGCGTTAAAAATCTGAACTAAAGCGAAGATCTTTCCCTGCATCTTGAAGTTATGCTTCATTCCCGTCACTTTGGGATAACCTTAAAAAGTAATGTTCTAGCCTTATTCAGAGTCTAAACTCCTGATGCGGCTGCCCTGTCAAAATGCTTCATCTTTTATTAAACGATTCAGGTTTATTAATTTCCGACTTTGAGGCTTATCCTTTTGGTATCCGTACCGCCCTGCTGGGATTGGACATGGAATTCCACCCATCCCTGGTTCCCATCCATTTTCACCATAGTGCAGAAGCGGAGGGTCTGCTTCCCGTTGAGCCAAAATTCGGCGCCCTCTTTCGTGATGACCTCTGTTTGTGAGCCTGGATTCGAGGAATCGATGAAGGCAGAGCCTCCCGGGATTTCGACCATGGAGATGTTGTCCGATGTCTTGACCACGATCTTGTCTTTTTCGACTCGCTGCAGCTGCTTGGACCTGTCGGAGGCAGTGGGATAGACACGGTCGTTCTTGACCGCCACCTCTATCCAGTATACATTGTCGGCGGCTGGACGGACAATGATGTCTCCGATCTCCACCTTGGGGAACTGGCTGGCGCAGTACAAGACGAATTGGGTATTTTTCAAAGCTTCCTGTTCGATATAACGGGCCGGTGGTGTCCTGTAAACGTGTTTTTTCCGGGTCCCCCCAATCCAGATTTCTCCCAGGTCCGGATGGTTGACCTTGTGTGGGGCAACCCAGCCCTCTCCGGTCAGTTCAATATCGATCCATTTGAGCAGTTCTTCGTCCGAAACCTCTCCGTCGTCATTTTCATCGGCATCGAAAGCGGGCGACCCCCACAGTTCGATCAGGTAGGCATAATTCCCCAGCATGTCGTAGGAAGCAGCCTGCGCCTGTCCCGAACCTCCCGACGGTGTCGGGCGGTAGTTTTTCAGGATGCGGGCTCCCATGGTCACGATTTCGGTTTGGGCGCGAAGGTCTTCTCGATACTCCGGTTTCACCGTGAGGTTGAATACCTGGGCGTACTTGTTGGTTTTTCTCATTTCCTCCAGATAGCGATTGAGCATTTCTTCCTGCCTCCGGCTTTGCTCATCCGACATCCTTTGTTCCTGGAGGGGAGGCCGGGAAAACATGATGAGGCGCCCGATGTTGTGATAGTGAAAGCTGGCGAAAATGTTGGGGTGATCCATCATGAAGGTGTAGGCATTGCGTGTTTCCGGTTCGGACATGGTGTAAGGATTGCCGGCTTGCAAATTCCATCCAGAGGGATAATTGCGGTTGGGATCGGGTCCGCCGATATCGTCCTCATTGATCATACCGTCGCCGTCATTGTCGTACCCTTCGTCGCTGATGCGCGTGAATCTCAACACATCTTCTTTAGGATAATCCACCCGCACGAAACGTCTTTTATCGGCAGAGAGCTTGAAATCACCATCCGGATCTTCGATATACATTTCCGACAGCTCTCCATCGCCGTCCACGTCTTCGGTGCGGTCTTCGTCGTACAGCCCGTCGCCGTCATTATCTTCCGGCCGGAAAGTCTCACGGGGGTTGTGCGCCGTGTTGGGGTACTCGACAAAGGAAGCGTTGGCATCGACATTCAGCCCGGGAAGGATGTAGAAGGTACAGTTATTGACCAGATCGTAAACGTAGGGATCATAGTCATACCGTGTCAAAAGATACCACATCAAGTAGAGCGAGCAGGTGATGCCGTTGACCTCATTCCCGTGCACGGCTCCATCCACCCACATGGCCGTTTTTTCGGTATCCTTTCCTGTCGACTTGGCAGTTATGGTGATGAGATACTGGTCGCGGCCCATCCGGCTTTTTCCGATGCTCTGGATATTCGACAGATGGGGGTATTGCTTCTGGATCTCGTGCATGATCTTGGTCCATTCGCCGTAGGTATAGTACCTGTTCCAGCTGATGGGAAAATCCAGCTCTCCGTGGTAACCACCAGGACTTTTTTGCAGTTTTTCCTGGCCAAAAGCCGTACCAGTCGAAGCCAATAACAAAACCATGCCGAAAACGGCTGTATATTCGATAATTCTTTTGATGTTCATCTTAGTCCTCCCCATCAGTCTATAGAGACCTGTTTGACTTTTGTGCCGCCCTTTTGGGAGCTGACCACGATCTTCAGCGGCGTATTCCCTTCGACGGCGACGACCCAGGTGACGGTCCTGGATGGACCCCTTTGATCGACTCTGGTCGGTCCTCGCCGCTGACGTCCCATGAAGGGCATGGGATAGCCTGGAGGATAAAAGAATCTGCGGGACATGCGGGGTTCTTCGGATGGTCCCCGCATGACCTGGCCTCTGTAACCAGGGATCTTCATCTTCCCTTCGAGGATGCCTAATTGCTGCCAGGATGTGCCTTGTAGATATTTCGTTTTTTCCTGCGCGCCGATTAGCCATACCACATCCTCCCGGTTGCCCGGGAGCTGAGCGCCGCGGCCGACATGGGTGGCAAGGTCCCCGTCGTTTTCGATCTTGGCCGTGACCTCGACCACCTTGTATTTTCCTTTTGATTGCCCCTTTTTTATGGTGACCGTATCCCCGCTCTGGATGGCTTGGGCTTCTTTGGCGCTGTCGGTCGTATACAGCACCTTGGCCTGGACATCGGTGATGACGACTTCCGGAAGAAGTCCAGCCCGGAAAAGCTCGAACTGGCAGTGGGTCTCGCAAACCTTGCGCAGCGGGTCACCGGGCCAGGCATTGTTCCGGTAGTTCGGGAGCCAGCCTCCGATCTCGCCCTCTCCCAGTTCGGGGTGTTTGAATTTTTTCCACGAGACGAAAAGATTGCCCCCATACTTCTCGTCCTGGTATTTGAGCGCGGCCCGCTGGATGTTGGTATAGGTCTCGTCCTCCTCCACCCGAGGGAAATCCGGAATGTCTTTGGCAGGATTCCAGAGCTCTGTGGTGATGGCATAAATCCCGTATTGAAGGTACATCCAGTCTGTGGCCATGCCATAGCTGTACCGTTGGTCTCTCTCTTCGTCGTAACTCACCCTCCATGCCCGGGGCAGTTCATATCCTCGCTGGATGGCGTACTTGTTCTTGGAGGTCTCCTTGAGGGCTTCCTTGTATTTGTCCAGTTCATCCGGATTTTGCCAGGCTTCAGGGATTTTTTCCCCGAGGAGTTCCAGGTATTTTTTCCCCATGATAAAGTCCAAAACAGCGACATCTTTGGGGTGCAGGTTGGGATGGGGGGCTGTGCCCAGGGGACGGTAAGTGAATCCGCCGGAGGTGTGGTAGTTCTGTGCCATCAGCACGTTGGTGTGGTTGGTCAAAAACTCGGCGATGGCGCGGGTCTCGGGTGCTGAAGTGGGATAGTCGCCCTGGCCTCCCGCAAAGCCATCGGGCTTGAACCAGCCTTCGGGGAAATTGCGGTTGAGGTCGATGCCAGCCTCGGAGTCTTCTCCGCGCTTTCCATCCCCATCGTTGTCCCTGTCTTCTTGGATGAGGGAATATCTTTCTTTATCGGTTTTTTCATTCCTTCGAAGGCGCAGCATAAGACGCGGGTCTTCTTCGTCGATAACGTATTGTCCTTTGGGGTCTTTGTACCGGAACTGGAGGATGCGTCCGTCTCCGTCGAGGTCGTCTGGGCCGTCCTCGTTGATTTTGCCGTCTTCGTCATCGTCTTTCATCATGCTGTTCTGTCTCTGGGGGCTACCCTTATCCACACTGTTGTACACTCCGTCGGGGTTGACCATCGGGCATATATAAAAGGTTTTGGTGTCGACAAGCTGTTTGATCTGTGTGTCGGAATTATAGCCGGAGACCAGTTTATCGATGGTGTACAGGCAGACTTCGGTCCCCGTGAATTCGTTCCCGTGGGTGGCGCCGCAGATCCAGTGGCCCGGTTTTCCCTGATAGGGTTCCATCGGGGGAACGTTCTTCACGCCTTCCTTGCGCATGTTGTGCAGTTCCACATGGGCATCGAGCGTAGTTCCTGTACCCATGTTCGAAATCACCAGGACATAGATCGGCCTTCCCATGTTGCTCTGGCCGATCTCCACGAGCTTAGTGATGTTCGGGTAGGCCTTGGCCACGGCCTTGAGATAATTCACCGTTCCAGTGAATCCGTGGTATTCATCGAAGCTGATGGGAACTTTCTGTGCCGAATATGCGGGTGCAGCGGCGATGAGGCCGGACATAACCAATACCATGGTCCATTTCAGATAAACGATTTTTTTAGACTTCATGACATTTCCCCTCCGTCGATTGAATGTGGATTTTTATGAATTGAAAAGAAAGAATGGTTTGAGTTTCCTTCATTGAAAGGTATTACATATTACAAATCGCTGATAAAATCAATTATCGTGGATTATTCATAAAAAATACCGATACTATATGCTATTGCTGCAGTGTCAGGTATTTATCCTGATATTATTGTAAACTATTATGAAAATATTTAATCTATATAACCGGATAACCGGCGTTTTTCTCCCTGCGGGCGAGCCATCATTGTTAGATAATCTGGGTTGACCTTGACTCGTAAATAATCCAGGTTTTTATTTTGGGTCAGAGAGACTCAATTAATGAATATCAAAAAAGTCAACTTGATTTTTTGGTAAAAAACAAAGCTTAGATTGAATTTAAAAGGCGGAAATTTGGCTTTAAGCTTTGATCACTGGCTTCGGCGAGTCCCGTTTTCCAAGATCAAATCGGCGGCCATGGCTCCGGTATGAAGAGCCGTCGGAACGCCGCCGAGAAAAAGCTCGGACGCTGCATAGATCCCGGCCATCAAAAGGTTGGGGATCGGGGTTTCAACCAGAATATTTCCGCCCAGAGCTTTCTCGTTCTTTACGCTCCAGGTCCAGCCCGCCAGGGATCCTCGGTATCTTTGACCCCAGTCTTGATAGGTGAGGGGAGTGGCCGTTTCCATCACCTCGACGGCAGAGCCGAGTCCCGGCAGAAGGTTTTCAACCGTCTTTATCAGGGACCTGGCCAGTTTTTCTTTATAAGGTTTGTATTTCTTAATTCTTGTTTTTTCACCCGTCCAGAAACTCGAGAAATGGTCAAAGGGAAAACCCACACGAAGGACCACGGCTGCTTTCCCGGAAGGAACCAGTTCAGGAGCATTATCAGACCAGAAACAAATCTCGACCTCGCGGTTGTCAAAATCTTCCAGCCCTGGACTCTGGTTTGGGTCATAGAAGCGCCGGTAAAAGATATGGGGAGCTTCCATGGCCTTCAAATCCACTTTTTGCGGATCGACACCCAAATAAACGCACAATTCGGATGGGGTATAGGGGATAGCCTTCAGGCTTTTTATGAGCACATTTCCCACAGCCTCGTCCTCGATGAGTTCGAAAAAGGTCCTTTTGTAGTCGGCATTGGACACGATCCAGAATGCCTCGTAAATTTCTCCGTCCCTGCAAACCACCCCCCTCGCTCTACCGTTACGGATCAGGATTTTTTCGACAGGACATCCTGTTTTTAGCTCACCCCCATAGCTCTGGAATGCCTCGCTCATCAGGTCGCTTAAGCCATGGATGCCGCAGGATGGAAACCAGATGCCCACACAGGACATAACGTTCCACATCATAGCAAGGTTCAATACGGACATCTTTGGAGCAGAGGTGCCTTGCGAGCCCAATAGATTTATAAGGACCGGATTTTTCAGGCGTTTTTCGAGCAGATAGATGCACGGCGTGCGGGAATATTCGTCTATCCGTTTTATTTTATTTTGCAGGTTGCTATCTTTCTTTTTCAAGGTCTTTTCTCTCTTTTTCCCGAGGAGATAACCGGGATGCCAGAGCCAGACGTCTTCGACGCTGTCTATGATTTCTTTTAACTCGGCGAAAAAGGGGGCGATCCCTTTTTCATCAGGGAAGATAGTCACCAGAGACTTTTTGAGCTCTTCAAGGGGCTGGCTATAAACTATCCGGAGATGTTGGGCGTTGAGCTGAAAATCGTTTCGTTTAAAATCGATTCTTTCTTTAATACCCAGATCGGCAAAAATCTCTTTCACTCTTTGGGGATGACTGAAACTCAGGGGGCCCATCGGAAAAGCGTATCCGTCCCTTCTGAAGATGTGGCTGGTCCCGCCTATGTGTGGATTCTTCTCGAGCAGCACTACCTTTTTTCCCTGTTTGGCGAGTTTTGTTGCGCAGCATAGGCCCCCGATCCCGGCTCCGATGACGATGACCTCGTGTTTCATGGAAGTTCCGTTTTCATTGAGAGCCCTTTTTGAGATCTGTCGTTTTCCATGCAGGGTTTGGAAAGGACTGAAATTGAAAGTATACCACAGCTTCCCTCAAAGTGACATCTGTATGGAATTCAGGACAATAGTCCGGCGGGGATGGAGTCCTCTATACCAGGCTTTTATTTGGCATAGTCTTTGCACTACAATAGATGAGGCAGATTATGACGGGGTAAAGATATGAAAAAGGGAATCTTCATAATAGGTATTTTGCTTTTGATTTTGTTTGTATCGGGTCAGGAAATCCAGGAAGAAGCCATCGCCGTCAATATCGAGGTGCCGGTCAGGGTGTTCACCAGGGGCCAATTCGTCGGGGAATTGAGCATCGATGATTTCGAGGTCTATGAGGACGGTGTTCTTCAGAAGATAGAGGCCCTGTATCTGGTTAAAAAGACGGTGATTGAAAGGGAGGAGACCGAGCTCGACAAAAAGATGGCCAGAAGGATTTATCTGCCCGAGGTTTCCAGGACCTTTGTTCTGGTGTTCGAGATGACGGACTATTTCCCCCAGGTTGAGGAGACGCTCGCCTATTTCTTCCAAAACGTCTTTTTGCCGGATGACTCCCTTTATGTCGTCACCCCTAAAAAAACTTATTCTTTAAAGAAAGAATTTCTGGACAAAACACCAACAGAAGTCATCGTTGATCAATTGAAGAATAAACTGAGTAAAGATATCAAGCTCGCTTCAGGAGAGCTAAAGAGCTTGATAAGAGATCTGGAATGGTATAGGATTCAAATGGAGGGGGGGCGAGACGATTCTGGCTCAGCGGCTATGGCTGCATCCACGGTTTTGCGGCGAATTAAGGATTATCGGTATTTCGATGAAAAAAAGCTCATGGAATTCAAGGACCAGTTAAAAGATATAGAAGGACAGAAATATGTTTTCTTGTTTTATCAGAAGAACATCATTCCTGTTCCTGCCGGAATTTCAGTACCCGACGAGGTTGAGAGACCACCCATTTCTTTCAGCGTAGACAGAGTCAAAAAGGCTTTTTCCGATTCTTTGATCACCATCAACTTTATTTTTGTGACCAAAACAGACCTCTTCCATATAGACGGATACAGAATGAATCCAGTCCAACAAGGTGGACTTCTGTTGATGGACCAGTCGGCAGAGATATTCGGGGCCTTCCATGAGATGGCGGAGGCGACAGGAGGGATCACCGACAGCTCCGCCAATGTGGCCGCCTCGTTCGAGAGAGCCGCCATTGCCTCCGAGAACTACTATCTCCTATATTACACGCCAAAAGGCTACAAGTCAGACGGGAAATTCAAATCGATCAAAGTCAAGGTCAAAGAAAAGAGCTATACTATCACCCACCGTGCCGGCTACATCGCCGATTGACGATCATTCGTACCGGAGTGAGTCGATCGGGTTGGAGAGGGCCGCTTTGACGGATTGATAGCTGACCGTCACCAGGGCGATGGCAAATGCCGCAAATCCGGACAGGATAAATGCCTCGACACCGACGCCTCTCTTGTAGGCGAAATTTTGGAGCCATTTGATCATGGCGTAATAAGCGATCGGCCAAGCAATCAGGTTCGCCACCAAGACCCACTTGATAAAATTCTGCGATAGCTGAAATACGATCGAGCCTATCGATGCCCCCAGCACTTTGCGGATGCCTATTTCTTTGGTGCTTTGCTCAGCCGTAAAGGAAGCCAGCCCAAAGAGACCGAGACAGGCCACAAAAATCGTGATGAAAGCAAAAAATGTTATGACCTGACTCAATCGCTCTTCGGAGTTGTAAAGGGCATCGAAATTCTCGTCCACAAAAAAGTATTCGAGACCTCTCTCCTTCTCGAAGGTATCCCAAGTCTTGGCGATGAAGGACAGAGTTCGAGAGATATCGTCCGTGTTCATTTTGATGGACAGGTAGGTGTGGCGCTCAGGACTAAGATATATGGCAAGGGGTCCGATGACTTCTTTGAGAGAGCGGTAATGAAAATCCTTGACGACTCCCACGATCGGCCGCATGACTTCCCGGGAATACCCGATTTTTTTACCCAGTGTGGCCTCTCCCCATCCCAATTTCGCCCGGGCAGTTTCATTGACTAGAAAAACGCCTTCGCTGTCTGCTCCGAAATCCCTGGAGAAATCCCTTCCTTCCAGAATTTCGATCTCATAGGTCTTGAGAAAGTCATAATCGGCGAAAATATAATCAAAGGTGAAAGATTCGCTATCCGGCTTCCCTTCGAGAAATGTAGTGAGGATAGAACCTGTTTGCCCCGGGATACCGTTGGAATAGGAAGCCTCCAAAATGCCCGCGTTTTTCTTCAGTTCGTTCTTGAACGCTTCGTACTGCTGGGCGATGCCTTGGCCTCGTGCGTACAGGGCAAGCACTTGTTCCTTTTTAAAACCCAGTTTTTGATTTTTCATGAAGTTCAACTGTTTCAAAACGACGATTGTGCTTATGATGAGGGCAATAGAAATGGCAAATTGAAGAATAACAAGGACGTTTCGCAGGACCGACCGGGCCGTCCCTTTTTGCCACTTTTGCCTGATCGTTTGGAGGGGTTGGAAAGAGGAAAGATAGAAAGCCGGATAACTTCCGGCGGTCAGGCCGGTGAATCCCACCAGTCCGAATAAACCGAGAACAACTCCCCACCTCATGAGATTCGCCATGGAGATCTCTTTCCCTGTAAGGCCGTTAAAAAAAGGCAGCAGGAGCCAGATCAGATTAAGAGTCAGGATCAAAGCGACGAATGCATAGCCTGTGGACTCTATCAAAAACTGGATGATCAACCGTCTTCTTTGGGCACCCAGGACCTTTCTCAATCCGACCTCTTTTCCCCTGTTGGCAGAGCGGGCCGTGGAAAGATTCATGAAGTTAATGCAGGCTATAAGGAGAATGAACACAGCGATGAGCGAGAAGACGTAGACATAGCGGATATCACCATTCCCTTCGATCTCTCCTTCAAGGTTGGATCTCAGGTGGATATCCGTCAGCGGTTGAAGATAGTAGAACATCTTCGTTCCATATTTCCTGGCATCCTCACCGGTATGTTTTTCTACGACGGGCGCTATTTTTTCTTCTATGTTTTCAGCTGCGACATTCTCATCGAGAAGCAGATAGGACCATCCTGCAATGACAAGCCAGGCATCCAAGTACTCGGCGCGCCTTCCCTGGATCGTGTTTATCGAAACCAAGTAATTGAAATGAAAATGGGAATTGCGGGGGGCGTTTTCGACAACTCCGGTCACCTGTAGATCTCCATCGGAGGAGAGGTTCAGGGTTTTTCCCAGAGCTTCTTGGTCACCGAAAATCTTATGGGCCATATCCCGGGTCAGAACGATCGAACCGGGATTTTCCATGGCTGTAGACGGATTGCCTTCGATGAACGGATGGGAAAAGATTTTAAAAAAGTCTTTATCCGCATAAAAGATGTTCTGTTCATCGAAATTGTTCCCTTCATATTTGATGAGGCCTGTTCGCTGCCACAGCCTCGTGTAGGCACTGATTCCGGGCACTTCGGCCGCAAAAGTAGGTGCTGCGACAAAGGGAGAGTTGGCATAGTGGTCAAAGGCATCACCGATTTCCTCAGCGTAGGTAATGCGGTAGATACGGTCTGCATTCTCATTGTATCTGTCATAGCTCAACTCGTCCTGGACCCACAGCAGGATGAGGATACAGCACGTCATTCCCACGGCCAGACCGGCGATATTGATCAAGGAGTAGCCTTTGTGCTTTTTTATGTTCCTTAGTGCGATTTTTAAATAATTCTTGAGCATTGTTTTTCCCTTCTCGGTGACATCTATGCAAGCTCTATACCAGAAGAACAAAACAGAGGGAAATTTCTGAATTTCTAAGAAAAGTGAGGGAAAAATGTCCGTTTGTAAACAGCGATTGTTCGAAAGTGGACAGATAAGGAGGATATGCTATAATGCCTAATTAAAAAATTTATAGGAGATTGCGATGGACGAACATGTTTACAAAACTATCGAGCTGACCGGATCATCCAAAGTCAGCATGGAAGATGCTGTCAAGAGGGCCATTACCAAAGCATCCAAGACTGTCCACAACATGAGGTGGTTCCAGGTCGTGGACAACAGGGGCTATATAGAGAGTAATGAGGTATCTTACTGGCAGGTTACCTTAAAGATCGGATTCACCGTCGATTAAAGAAATTTTTCCTAGCACAATTTTTTGTTGTATCTTCTTTTCCGGGAGAATCCAAAGGACCCCCCCGTTTCAGAAAACCCGCCAAAGCTTTTTTTCCCCATTTACTTGCCATTTCCTTGTGGTTGGTTCAGAATTTTAGGTGTGTTAAAAGACTAAAATAATTGTAGAGCTCGAAAAAAATGCGCCATGTTTTTTTTACCGGAATAAAGAAATGCCTCGCGGCATTTGCTGCTTTTTCTTTTTTTTCCGTATCCGGTGCAAGCGCGATTTCTTTGTTCTTATCTCCCCAACAAACACAAAAGAAAGAGATAACCTACGATATTTCTGTCAGCGCCATTACCATTGCAGTAACTGTCCAAGATAAAAAGGGGAGACATATTACCGACCTTGAGCAGGAAGATTTCGCTATCTATGAGGGTGATGAAAAGAAGGATATTACCTATTTCAGCCACGATTTTGAGGCTCCGCTGAGTTTGACCGTTCTTTTGGATGTGAGCGGAAGCATGGCCCTTCAGGACAAGCTGAAAGAAAGCAAGGAAGCATTGAATTATCTTTTAAAATCCCTTTTGGATGATCAGGATGAGGTTTCCTTGTTGATTTTTGCTGACGGCGAGGTGGAAGTGGCTGCGAGCTTTTCCCGTGACAAGAGTGATTTCTTAGCTGTTTTAGAGGGGACGAATGCGTACGGACAAACCGCGCTGAATGATGCAGTCGCCGTTTCTCCAGACTTCGCCAACAGGGGAGGTTATGAAAAAAGGGCCCTTCTTTTGATCACGGACGGGATAGAAAACGATAGCCAGTATTCTCCCGATCAGGCGGTCGAAGTGGCGAGAAGAGTAGATATCCCTATCTACACCATTGGATACAAGATTCCTTTGAGCGAACAGTATTTAGAAAAATATAAGCGTTCGCCAGGATTGACAGCATTGAATATCGCCGAATCTCTGGAAAAGTTCTCCTCCGCAACCGGAGGCAAGGCCTTTTTTCTCGATAAAGTTCTCGATCTGAAGAACGCGCTCAGGTTGGTCAAGCAAGAACTCAGCCATCAGTATATCCTTGGCTACACTTCTTACACGGACCCTGAAAATGTGTACCGGCAGATCAAAGTCGTGACGTCGAAAAAAAATTACAGGGTGAGGACTCGGGAAGGATACTATAGCGGTGAAAAAAAGGAGGAATAATCGAAGGGAGGCAGCCATAGAATAAGCAAGGCTTGGAGGATATTTTCCGTCAATGATTGTTTCATCCATCCCTGAAGGCCATATTTCTCGCGAAAAAGATGTCCTTGCTAGATAGAAAAGGGAGTTTAAAGAAAATTCGCTTTATGCTATCATATAAAAAAATATCAAGAGAGTCGAGGGAGAAAACAATGAGGAGAAACAAGATTGCATTTCTTTTGGGAGCATTGATAGTCATAGGTCTTTTAGCAGGAACGGGCTGCGCGACAAAAAAATATGTGATGGGAGAAGTGGCCACAATAGATCAGAAAGTCGAAGGGGTGGAGACTGCGGTAGAGGAAAATCAGAAGAGAATCAAGGAGCATGACGAACGACTGGCCACCATAGGTTCTCTCATTAAGCAGCAGGAAGCCGAGATGAGCAAGCAGAAGACCGAGTTTGACAGCAGATTGGAAGAAGTGAAGAAGGCTGCCGAAGGGAAGCTGATTTTCAAAGAGGTGCTCAAAAATGAAGACTCGAAATTCGCATTCGACAGCTTCGAGCTGAGTGATGCGGCGAAAACGAAATTGGATGAATTCGTTCAAATGCTGATCGAGCAGGATAAAGGAGTGTACCTCGAGATCCAGGGTCATACGGATAGCACGGGACCGGAAGAGTGGAACACGATCTTAGGAAGGAAGAGGGCCGAGGCGGTGAGAGATTATCTGCATAGAAAATACAGCATCCCGCTTCACCGTATGGAAGTGATCAGTTATGGCAGCGAGCAACCTGTTGGGGATAACTCGACCCGGGAAGGAAGAGCAGAGAACAGACGAGTGGACATTTTGGTATACGAATAATAAACAAGAATTGAGGTCTGCTTAGAAATCTGTTTTTGTCCCTAACAACATGCTCTGAGGTTTTTTTCAGCGGTTTTTCTTCTATTCCATTCGATTACAACTATTGAGGTCGGTTTGATCCCCGGAAAGAGGAGGAGTCTGTATGCTTAAGAATTATCTGAAGATTGCCTATCGGAATTTAGTCAAGCATAGATTTTATTCGCTGATCAATATTTTTGGCCTATCTCTGGGTATCACGTCCTCCATCTTGATCCTGACATATATCGGATACGAGCGCTCTTACGACGGTTATCATAAAAATGCCGATGATATCTACAGGATCGCCTCCAGGACAACGGTCTCGGGACAAACGAACGAGTATGCCCGGACTCCTGCTCCGGTAGGACCGACCATGGTCCAGGACTTCCCGGAGGTTCTCGATGCCGTCAGATTCAGCCCCACCGTCAAGAGGGTGTTCGCCTATGGAGACAAGAACTTTTTTCAGGAAGGGGTTCTGTATGTCGATCAATCCGTTTTTAATGTGTTTTCCTGGAAATTGATCGAGGGGGATCCCGAGACTGCCCTCGAGGTCCCATTCACGATGGTTTTGACAGAAACCACAGCACGGAAGATATTCGGGGATGAAAATCCGGTCGGCAAATTCATTAAATGGGACAACAGATTTGACTACCGGGTGACCGCCGTCGTGAAAGATCCTCCCCCGAATTCGCATTTTACCTTTACCTGTTTGGCTTCGTTTTCAACGTTTATAAAATACGATCCCCGCATCGGATCCTGGGATGGAGGAAGCTTCCAGACCTATCTGCTGTTCAGGAAAAATACCGATTTTGTGGAATTTGAAGCCAAGATGAAGGAATTTTATGAAAAATATCTCGGCCCGAGGCTAAAAGAAAGGGGAATAGAGCTCGTAACCTATCTTCAGCCCTTGAAGAGCATTCATCTCAAATCACATCTTCAAGGCGAATTGGGAGCCAACAGCGATATCAGAATCATACAAGCGTTTTGGGCCATCGCTGTCGTGATATTGCTGATTGCCTGTATCAACTTCATGAATCTTGCCACTGCCCGTTCGGCAGGACGGGCCAAAGAGATCGGAATGCGCAAAGTCCTGGGCGCGAAGAGGGGAAAACTCGTCGTTCAATTTCTGAGTGAATCATTCGTTTTCGCCATGTTGTCTTTGATCATAGCCGTCGTTGCGGCCCGTTTATTTCTGCCTTATTTTACATCTCTGGCGGGAGAGGAAATCTCTCTGAGTTCCCTCAAAATGTCGCATGTCTATGCAAGCCTTCTCGCTATCGTTTTGTTTGTAAGCTTGGTGGCGGGCAGCTATCCGGCGCTTTTTTTATCCGCATTCAAACCGATCGCGGCTTTGAGAGGAACGACCCGCCAAAGTTCGAAAACTTCCCGGTTCCGTTCGGTACTCGTCGTCTTCCAATTTTCCATCTCCATCATACTGATAATCGGTACGATCATCATTTTTAACCAGCACAGATACATGCAGAACAAGGACCTAGGATTCGATAAACACAATCTCTTGGCCATCGCCATCCAGAATGACGAGGTGAGAATCGGCCTGGAATCTTATAAACAGGAACTGCTGAACATCAGGGGAGTCGTCAGTGCCGGGGCGTCATCCATGGTTCCCGGAGAAATATATTTGTTCAATATCGGGACCTATCCTGAGGGATATCCTAAAGATCAAATGGTCAGGATGGATAATTTCCTCGTCGATTATGGCTTTATCGATACATTCGGTATCGAGGTCGTGAAGGGGCGTGCTTTTTCGAAAGAGATGACTACGGATTTCAAACAGTCGGTGATGATCAATGAGACCGCCGCCAAAAAATTGGGGTGGAGCGATCCGGTGGGAAAAACGATCGAAGTCCCCTCAGATGACGGATTTGTCCGTAAAACGGTCATCGGTGTTTTCAGAGATATCAACCAGAGATCCTTATACTCTGTCGTTGAACCGACAGTCATCGAATACATCGGGACAGAAGGGGCTATTGAAAACCGGGCGCGGAGATTGACCCTGCGGCTGAATACCGATGATCTTGCAGGAACCATGGCAAAAATCGAGCAAAAGTGGAAGGATTTATTCCCTCATCATCCTTATAACGCCTTTTTCATCGACGAGTTTTTCGACGGACAACATAGAGCTGAAGGTAGATTGGGCAGTATTTTCAGAACATTTTCTGTGTTGGCCGTCCTCATCGGATGCCTCGGCCTTTTTGGGCTCGTTTCCTATATAGCCGAACAGCGGACAAAAGAGATCGGAATCAGAAAAGTCCTGGGTTCGACGGTCCCCGCCATCGTGATCTTGCTCTGTCGGAAATTTATCTCTCTGGTGGTCATAGCGAACGTTTTTGCCTGGCCCATCGCCTTCTTGGTCATGAAAAAATGGTTGCAGAATTTTCCTTATCCGGTGACCATAGGAGTGAACACATTCGTGATAACTACATTTTTCACCTTCGTTATCGCTTTGTTGACCGTCGCTTTCCAATCGATTAGAGCGGCCCGTGCGAATCCCGTAGAATCTTTGAGGTATGAATAACGTCATCGATACGTTTGACTTCATGTAAAACTCCCTACGATCCTTGCAAATACTGAACTTTTTAGCAAGGTATTCGTAAATCTAAGAGTGAGCATTTCTATGAATACTCCAGATTAAGTGCATAGGAGGTGGTTGTGCCAAGACTTTTAAGAAACTCGATGATAGGTGTTGTTGCGTGTTTGACGCTGGGGATCTTTCTCTTCAATGGTGTCTCATTTGCCCAGAAAGAAGAAGAATCCGCAAAGACCTATACAGAAATCGCTGGAGAGTATGAATTTACCTACGAAGGGCAGATAGAGGTTCTTATCTTTTTTGTGAAAGACGGTGTACTTATGGGGAAGAGTTATAACGATGATGAAGAGGTCCCGTTGGAACCGGTCGAGGGAGAAGAGCTAAAATTCGAAGCGACTACTAATCAAGGGCAGTTCTACGAACTCACATTCTCCCGTGACGAAAAAGGTAAAATCACGAAATGCCTGCTCATGACTGCAGGAATGGAAATCGAAGGAACTAAAGTAGAGAAATAGAATATCCAAAGGAGACGGCCATCTGACTACGAATCAGAAGGCCGTAGGTTCGAATCCTGCCGGGCGTACTCCTTTATTATCAGTTAGTTACATTAAAAATCAATAACTTAGACAAAACTTTTGCCAGCTCGCATTTTTAACAATTTTTAACATAATTAAGCAGTTTTTAACTATATTTGGTCAAAAAATGGTCAAAAGGAATATGCGCATTCACCTTGACTCCCGAACTTGACTGAGCTACGATTTTCTCAAAAGGGAGGTGCATAATGTTCTCCAATCAATATATCAATATGTGCCGCGAAGCTAAAGATGAACTCGAATATGTTAAAGTCTTTAACGAAAATAGAGAAGAGTTTAGGAAGTTTGCTTTTCGTCGAGGCGACTATTTCCATCATCCAGAATTAAAAGCAGATGAGGTAAAAAAAGTTGCAAAAGTTGATGAGCGTAATATACGTGCTGTAGACGACCCTAAACCCTTTAGAAAAGAAGTATGTATTTGGGTACCCACTGCTGACCAACTTTTAGAGGAGACTGGCCAAATACCTTACAACCTTCTGATGAAAGAAGATCTAAAAAAATATTATGAGGACCACTTTTTATCCGATCTGTCGGATGAAGAACGAGTGCTTTCTTATTTCATGGAGCACCGACATAAAAAAACCTGGGATATTGAAAGTCAGAAGTGGACTGATCTTAAGCTTTCAAAATGAAATACAGATACATATGGCGTGATTATATTGTGGCCTCAGTTGATGTTCTTGGTCAGAAGGATGAGTTAGAAAAAATTGAGAATTATCTTGTTGATGAAGTGCCTCAAGAAAAATTGGAAGCAGTGGCTGAGAATACAATATATACAATTGAAATGTTGAGGAACGGCTTTAAAGATCTTTATGAAACATATACAGCCAAGAGTGAGTCAATTGTAAAAGTGCCTGAAGAGCATAAAGCTGAATACGACGCAATGCGAGAAAGCTCACCAATAAAATTCCAGTTTTTCTCTGATTGTATGTTGGCATATGTGCCTCTTAGAACAAAAAAATATCGCTTGAATGATGTGATTGCTGTCTATGGTGTTCTTACAGCAGTTGGAGGACAGTTGTTAATGACATTAGCAATGGAAAATTCATATCGTGCTGGCATTGAGTTAGGTATAGGAACGGAGTTTGAAGATGGAGGCATTTATGGACCTGCGTTGGCAGAAGCTCATAGATTGGAAGATAAAGTTGCTAAATACCCTCGCATAGTAATAGGAAATACGCTCAAGAATTATTTGGAAAATTACTCAGAGGGCCGCCCGCTTGCCCCAGACCAGAATAGAAGAGATGTTGAGGGTTGCAAGAATATGGCAACTATTTGTCTGAGATTGATTGATAAAGATCTGGATGGTCGTCTGATACTGGATTATTTGGGCGAGGAGTTTAGGAATAGATTAAAAGTGGATCTAAATGATGATATATATCATATGGCACATAGATATGTTGAGAAAGAGTATAAGGAAAAAAGTAATTTTGGAGATAAAAAACTTGCGATGAGATATGAACAACTATGTGATTACTTTAAAAGGAAACTTTCTAAATCCTGATTTCCAGGTGCATACAACAAATATAATCTCCCCACCGATTCAATTTGACACTGCCCTGGATTCCTTGATAATATTTTGCCGACCAGACATGGGTATACAAGGGGACGGCAATGACAAAAAAATGTCCTAAATGTCAGGCAGACAATCCTGATTCTGCAACCTTCTGTGCCGATTGTGGCACTCAACTACCCTCCATCAAGGATATCGAAGTTACAGAAACCCTGGAAACACCTAAAGAAGAGTTAACTACAGGTTCTACATTTGCTGGAAGGTACCAGATCATCGAGGAGTTGGGTAAAGGGGGAATGGGAAGGGTCTATAAAGTTCTCGATAAAGAGGTCAAAGCAAAGGTCGCACTAAAGCTCATCAAACCTGAAATCGCTTCTGACAAAAAGACCATCGAGCGGTTCAGAAACGAACTGAAGATTGCCCGTGACATCGCTCATAAGAATGTCTGCCGAATGTACCACCTAGGCAAAGAGGAAGGGGCTTACTACATCACCATGGAGTACGTCTCAGGAGAGGATCTCAAAAGCTTTATCCGGAGATCAGGAGTCATATCGGTTGGGAAAGCCATCTCCATAGCAAACCAGGTCTGCGAAGGCTTGCTCGAAGCTCATAGGCTTGGGGTCATCCATCGGGATCTCAAACCCCAAAACATCATGATAGATAAAGAAGGGAACGCCCGGATCATGGACTTCGGGATAGCCCGCTCATTAAGGGCGAAGGGAATCACAGGATCAGGTGTGATGATCGGCACTCCTGAGTATATGTCTCCTGAGCAAGTGGACGGCAAAGAAGCCGATCAGAGAGCTGATATTTATTCCCTTGGAATCATTCTGTATGAAATGGTCACAGGTAGGGTTCCTTTTGAGGGAGATACAGCCTTCTCTATTGGCGTTAAACAAAAGAGTGAAGTTCCCCAGCCTCCCAAAGAGATCAATGAGCAAATTCCTGATGACCTTAACAACGTGATCCTAAAGTGCATGGAGAAAGATAAGGAGAAAAGGTATCAGAGTGTTGAGGAGCTTCAATCAGAATTGAAAAGGATTGAAAAAGGAGTTCCTACTACAGAAAGAGTTGTTCCTGATAGAAAGCCTTTTACCTCAAGAGAAATCACCGTCCAATTCAACCTTAAAAAATTGCTTGTTCCTGCATTGATTGTCATCGCAATAGTTGTCATTGGACTATTTCTCTGGAGGCCTTGGAAAAGCATTAAAACCCTAACTCCTTCTATTTCAGATAAACCCTCCCTTGCTGTTCTTTATTTTGAGAATAATACAGGAGATAGTAAGTTGGACTATCTCCGTCACGGATTGGCACGTTTAATCACTACAGATCTCAATCAATCTAAGTATATCCGGGTATTGAGTGAAGATTGGGTGTATAACCTCCTTCAGAAACTCAATCTTCTGGGATCTTCAAGATATTCTTCTGAAGACCTATCCAAGCTTGCCGAACTTGGAGGAGTGAATTACTTGATCACAGGAAGCCTTCTCAAATTGGGAGAGCAATTCATCATCACATCCACATTGCTCAAACCGGGAGCAATAGAAGCTATTCACACCACGGAAACCCGATGCAATAATCTTGGTGAACTCCCAGCCGAGATTGATAGGCTTACTAAGGAAATTAAGCATGCGCTCGATTTTTCTCCGGAGCAAATCGCTAACGATATAGACAGGGCTGTTGGGGACGTAACAACAAGTTCTCCTGAGGCGTATAAGCTCTTCATTCAAGCCTCTGAATTTTTATACAAGTTTAATAACAAGGAATGCATAGCCCTCCTGGAGAAAGCTCTGGAGTATGATCCAGACTTTGTTTTTGCCAACTTTATGTTAAGTTCCGCATATTATAATGCAGGATTTACATCAAAGGCCAATAGATATATGAAAATAGCCTTTGATCAAAGGGATCGCGTGACAGATAGGTTAAGATACAAAATTGAAGCCAATATCTATCAGCTAAAGGAAGAAACCTTCCCTGATGCCTTTAATGCATGGCAAAAACTTTTAGAACTTTATCCTGATGATACGAGTGGCAACAATATGCTAGGCAGGTTGTACGGAATCATTGGAGAGTGGGATAAAGCTATCGAATACCGTAAAGTAAATGTGGACAATAATGTAGGGCTTTGGCTCTATCACGCGGCTCTATCCATGGAGTATAGACACAAGGGCCTTCTTAAAGAAGCCAGGGAAGTCCAATTAAATTATATGAACAAATACGGCGAACTCGCATCGATTCACCGATGGATAGCTGAAACTTATATTTTAGAAGGAAATCTTGATATTGCGCTCAATGAAGTGGAAGAAGCATTTGCCTTGGAGCCATCCAGTTCAGGTAATCAATTCTACAGAGCTGCCATATATCTCTATAGGGATAACCTTGAAGCAGCAGAAAAAGAGTACAAAGAGATTTGTGCAAGTCATTATCAAGCAGTACAGCATGATGCGCTCCAATGTCTTGCCGCCTTGAGCCTCCACCGCGGAAAATATGAAGCCGCAATTGGGTATCTCAATCAGGCCATTTCCATTGCAGAGAAATTGAGTGAGGAAGAATGGATATATTTTAATAAACGTTATCTTATATGGATCTTTATCCTAGCAGGAAAATATGAGGAAGCTAATAAATTATCACAGAGCGTATTCTCAGAAACAGAAGGTATAGACTTATCTGTATTTGAAAGAGCAAAAGCAGAAATGTTGGCGTGGATGAAAACCGAAATGGGTGATCTCGAATCTGCTCAAATTCATTCTAATGAACTCAAGCGGTTGATTGAAAACAGTCTTCACACAAAATTGATAAGGGATTATTATGCTGTCCAAGCTGCAATCGACCTTCAGCGTGGCGATTACGCGAAGAGTGTTGAACTTTGTAGAAAAGCTCTTCCTCTCTTTCCAGACGGACCCAGAGCTGTACAAGCTTATGTTTTAGATACGCTGGGATTAGCGTATTATTATCTCGATCAATTGGATGAGGCACAAAAAACCTTCGAGAATCTGCTTCAGCTTACATGGGGAAGATTTTGGCATGGCCATATATATGCCAAGAGTTACTACAATCTCGGATCTATTTTTGAGAAAAAAGGAGATTCTACACAAGCCATAGAGCATTACGAAAAATTCCTCAGCCTCTGGAAGGACGCTGACCCTGGGATAGCTGAGGTTGAAGATGCGAAGAAGAGGCTGGCTGCATTAAAGAGCAGAAAGTCTAACTTTTCTCTCTACCAAATATCAAATGAGTGTGCAGAGCATGAATATGAAAAGCTTTTAGATCCCAGCCCTTTTCTCCCATATCTGCAAGAATCTTCTCAATTTTTTCTTCCCAAAGGTTTTTTGACAATTCTCCCTCAACACCATGGGTCATCCTGATATGATCAAACTCATATTTTTTCATTTTCGTCCCTCTTTTAATTTTTCTCCCAATCATTCTACTAGCGTAACGATTGAAATATTCAATCTCGCAATTGACTCTATCCGTATTCCTTGATATTATTTTGCCGACCAGATAAGGGGAAGAAGTGGCAACACAGTGTCCAAAGTGCAACGCTGATAATCCTGACACATCTAGATTCTGTTCTGATTGCGGTACCCAAATAGTTTCAATCAAGGACGTCTCTGTTACTAAAACCCTTCAAAAACCTGCAAAAGGATTTAAGAAAGACACTGTAATTGCAAAAAAGTACAAAATCATCGAAAAACTCGGAGAAGGAGGCATGGGTGTTGTCTATAAGGCTAAGGACACCAAACTTAACCGTACTGTAGCTCTTAAATTTCTTCCCGCTGAATTAACGCAGGATAAAGAGGCGAAAAAGAGATTCATTCAAGAGGCACAGGCAGCAGCTGCGCTAGAGCATCCGAATATTTGCACCGTCTATGAAGTTGATGAGTCCGATGGCCAGACCTTTATCGCTATGTCTTATATCGAAGGCCAGAGCCTGAAGGATAAGCTTCAAGAGGGACCTTTGAAAGTTGATGAGGCCAAGGACATCGCTATTCAGGTTGCGGAAGGACTCAAGGAAGCTCATAAGAAGGGTATTGTTCATAGGGACATCAAACCTGCAAACATAATGATAAATGACGAGAGGCAAGCGAAGATCACAGATTTTGGTTTAGCAAAGCTATCCTGGGGAGCCGATTTGACAAAGCCTTCAATAATCATGGGTACAGTTGCCTATATGTCACCAGAGCAGGCAAGGGGAGAAGAAGTCGACCACCGAACAGACATATGGTCTTTGGGCGCTTTACTTTATGAAATGCTTTCAGGAGTGCGACCTTTCCAGAAGGCTCAAGAACAGGCGTTGATCTATGCCATCCTGAATGATAAGCCGACACCACTATCCTTACTTCGGCCTGACATTCCTGATCACTTAGAACACATGATTGAAAAAGCATTGGCAAAGAAGGCGGCAGATAGGTATCAGAATGTGGATGGTCTTATTAAGGATTTGAAAGAAGCTCCTTCTACAACTGTTTCCCAAGCAAAAAAATCGATCGCCGTGCTTCCATTCACAAACATGAGTGCCGATCCTGAGCAGGAATACTTTTGCGATGGTATATCAGAAGAAATTATAAATGCTTTAACACAAATTCAGGATCTGAGGGTTGTCGCCAGGACATCTGCATTTGCCTTTAAAGGGAGGGATGTAGATATTAGGGAGATAGGGAAAAAATTGAATGTGGACAAGATTCTTGAAGGGAGTGTAAGAAAAGCTGGGAATAGGCTAAGAATAACGGCCCAGCTCATCAATGTCTCTGACGGTTATCATCTTTGGTCCGAACGATTCGACCGCAAAATGGCCGACATATTTGATATACAGGATGAAATCTCACTTGCAATTGTTAATAATTTGAAGATTAGACTTTTGAGCAAAGAAAAAGCCACAATACTAAAACAACCCACCAAAAATCTAGATGCTTATAATCTCTATCTTAAGGGCCGGTACTCCATGAACCTTTATACAGATCATGGATTGAATGAAGCTATTGACTGTTTTGAAGAAGCAATCAAAAATGACCCCTCCTTTGCACATGCGTATGCGGAAATGGCCTTATCCTATGTTTTACTTGGCGTGAATTTTGGCATAGTCCACTCTCCCGATGCCTATGACAAAGCCAGGGAAGCAGCAAAGAAATCAGTGGAGCTGGATCCATACCTTGCCGAAGCCCACACATCTCATGCAGCAGTTGCAACCTTCTACGAGTGGGATCGCAATGTTGCTGCCGATTGTTTCAGAAGGGCCATCGAGTTGAATCCCAATAATTCATACACTCGTCAGTGGTATGCCTATTATCTGTTTATTTTAGAGCATAAGCATGTTGAAGCCATCGAGGAATTTAATCGTGCGATTGAGCTCAATCCACTTGATCTTGGCGCTTTCGGATTTATTTCAATTGTGTATTCATTAGGATGCAGAGACTTCGATCAAGGTGTCGAAGTAGCGGAAAAGATCGTGGCTATGGCACCGAATTTAGCAGTGAGTCAT
Organism: uncultured Eubacteriales bacterium; assembly: GCA_964400735.1. Classification (GTDB taxonomy): domain Bacteria; phylum Acidobacteriota; class Aminicenantia; order Aminicenantales; family Aminicenantaceae; genus CAYNVQ01. The sequence goes on from CAYNVQ010000006.1 coordinate 263,168, forward strand.
CATTTCCTTGCCGACGCCTTAGAGAAAAAAGGATTATACAAGGAATCCATTGCCGAGATGGAAGAGGCCAATCGGCTAGGTGGGCGCTCCAGAGGTAACCTAGCGTGTTTAGGATATACATATGCCAAAGCCGGCCAACCCGATAAGGCATATGAGATTATTGAGGAATTGAAGGAAAGGCATCAACATTCTCTAGGGATTTCGGCTCATTTGGCTTGGATTTATTGTGGAATGGGTCAAGAAGATGAAATGTTCGAATGTCTTGATAGGGCTTATGAGGAACGCAACCCCTGGCTAACCTGGTTTACAACGATACGCGAATGGGATGATCTCTGCAAAGCCCCCAGGTTTATTACATTAATAGAGAAAATGGGCCTGAGTCATCTGCTTCCCAAGGAAGAATAGTGAAAAAATATTAATAAAAATTTTAGGCAAAGCCATCGAGCATTACGAGAAATTCCTCGACCTCTGGAAGGACGCTGATCCTGGGATAGCTGAGGTTGAAGATGCGAGAAAGAGGCTGGCTGGGTTGAGGGAATAGCTCTAAGCCCCCCGCCTGTTGACACTAACGGCTATTCCTTGTTAATATTTTGCCGACCAGATAAGGGGAAGTAGTGGCAATAAAGTGCCCAAAGTGTCAGTTTGAAAACACCTCTGATTCTAAATTCTGTAAGGAATGTGGTACTCAGCTACTCGCCACTGAGGATATCGACGTTACAGAAACCCTGTTAACACCTACTGAAAGGCTGCAAAAGGGCAGCACTGTAGCAGGAAGATATGCGATCATCGAGGAACTGGGCAGAGGAGGGATGGGGGTTGTCTACAAAGCCGAAGACACAAAGCTCAAAAGAACTGTCGCCCTCAAGTTTCTACCGCCAGAACTGACACACATCTCTGAAGTTAGAGACCGGTTCATGCGGGAGGCTCAAGCGGCTGCCGCTCTGGATCATCCTAATATCTGCACCGTCTATGAATTCGACGAGGCTGAGGAGAAAACATTCATCTCCATGGCCTACGTTGAAGGCCAGAGCTTAAGGAAGAAGCTTGATTCAGGCCCGTTGGAGCTTGATGAAGCCCTTCGGATCGCCACTCAAGTAGCCCAAGGTTTGCAGATCGCCCATATGAAAGGCATCGTGCATAGGGATATCAAGAGCGCCAACATTATGGTCACAGAGGACAACCAGGCAAAGATCATGGATTTTGGACTAGCCAGGATGACCGGAGGGACTCTGATAACACAGGAAGGCAAAGCGATGGGGACCATTGCCTACATGTCTCCTGAACAAGCGCAAGGAGAAGAAGTCGATCATCGGACGGATATCTGGTCTTTGGGTGTTGTTCTGTATGAGATGTTCACGGGTCAGTTACCTTTCAAGGGGGAGCATGACCAAGGTGTTGTCTATTCCATTCTCAATAGGAAGCCCAAGCCTCTCGCAGAGTTGCGTTCGGAGATTCCCGTATCCATCGGTCAAGTCGTTGACAAGGCCCTGGAGAAGAATCTGGATAAGCGCTACCAGCAGATAGACGAACTGCTGGATGACTTGAAGTCGATATCTGCAGGAATCGTACCGGAAGAGATCAAAGTTAGGCTGAGAAAAGCGAAACTGTTAAAACGAAAAAGATCTATACTTTATGCAGGTGCAGTAGGATTGGTGATTGTTGTAGCTGTGCTAGCTCTAACTCTTTTCACTGGTCGAGCAGAAGTGATCGATTCCATTGCGGTTCTTCCGCTCGAAAATCTCACGGGTGACTCGGAGCAGGAGTATTTTGTTGACGGCGTTACGGATGAGCTGATCGGACAGTTGGGACAGATCAACGGTTTGCAGCGGGTCATTTCCCGCACATCGGTTATGCGGTACAAAAATACGGACAAATCCCTGCCGGAAATTGCACGGGAGTTGAAGGTGGATGCCTTAGTGGAGGGGACGGTCTATCAGGTTGGTGAAAAAGTAAGCATCAGGCTACAGTTGTTCGATGCCCTTCCCGAGGAGCGGAGTCTCTGGACACAGAGGTACGACCGGCCAATAACCGATGTGTTGGTGATGTACGGAGAGATGGCCGGCGCCATCACCGAAAACATCAAGGTCAAATTGACGACCCAAGAAGAAGCACGACTCGCCAGCGCCCGCCAGGTCAATCCCGAGGCCTACGAAGCCTACGTCAGGGGCTCCTACAAATGGATGAATTTTATGACGCCCGAAGATCTGGACACCGCTGAAAAGCATTTCGACCTGGCCCTCGAGAAGGACCCTTCTTACGCACCGGCCTACTCCGGGCGCGCCTGGGTCTGGCTCATCCGCAACCAGTGGGGTTGGTCTCTGCCAGAGGAGGCGGGATCAAAGGCCAAGGCTGCGGCGCTTCGGGCCATTGAGCTGGACGAGAACTCAGCCAGCGCCCACGAGGTCCTGGCTGTGGTCAGGAAGGTGATCGATTGGGACTGGGACGGTGCCTGGGTATCCTACCGGAGAAGCCTCGAACTCAATCCCAACGTCGCGAGCGCGCAGGGATCATACGGCCAATTCCTGATGATGATGGGGCATGACGAAGAGGCCCAGATCCACAGCGAACGAGCCGTCGGGCTCGACCCCTTTAATCCGCTGGTCCACAGTTGGCATGCGGTCCTCCTTTATTCTCAGAGGCGCTACGATGAGGCCATCGCAGCGGCCCGGGAAGCCCTGCGGATTCAACCGGACTTTCCCGTCGCTTCGAACACCCTCTGGCTTATCATGCACGAAAAGAAAGGGATGGAGAGAGAGGCATTCGAGGCCGCTAAGGACTTTGCGAGAGTCTCATTTAACGACACGAGAATCGACTCGGCGCTCGACGAAGGTTATACTCAGGGAGGATACTCCGAGGCGATGAAGCGCGGGGCCGAGGCCCTGATCGCTCGCCTTCAAGAGACTTTCTGTCTTCCGGGCGATATCGCTATGTTTTACACTATGGCTGGGGAGAAAGACAAGGCCCTCGATTGGCTCGAGAAGGGTTTGGAAATTCATGATCCTACGTTGCCGTACCTCGGAATGCCCTGTGACGACGGCATTCGATCCGACCCACGCTTCCAAGAACTGCTGCGCAAGATGAACCTGCCGGTGGATGAGAAGGAATAGGAAGGGCGCTGATCCTGGCATAGTTGAGGTGGAAGATGCAAGGAAGAGGCTGGCTGGGTTGAAAAGTCAGTAAAAAAAGAGATCCAGCAGGGGAATTCGAACCACTTAAATGCAGTTAAATATGGTTAAATGTGGTTTGTTATGGCCACATTTTGGTCACAAAGGGAAGGGAAAAGACAGATGGGCTTATTTGCGGTGTGATTGATTTTTTCTTTGAAATTCAACTTTTTCTTTAATAAATTATACACTGGTGTTTAATAATAGTAAGGTACTAGATGAGGGACTTGGGATCAAGTCTAGGTTTTAGGGTAAGAGTAAAGGAGACGTTATGTTGTCACGTAAACTTGGGCAATCAGAGATTTCAGTATCGGCCATTGGACTTGGATGTATGGGGCTTTCCGAGTTTTATGGGGAACCCACGCAAGAGTCGGAGGCCATCAGTCTACTCCACCGGGCCATAGATCTGGGTATTAATCATTTTGATACGGCGGAAATCTACGGCCAAGGACACAATGAGCAACTTCTGGGTAAGGCTTTTGCCGGACGTTGGGACCAAATTGTTCTTGCGACCAAGTTTGGTCCCCAACGGAACCCGGTCACAGGTGCCTTCGTGGGGGTGGATGGCTCTCCGGCCAATGTCCGGAACTCTTGCGAAAAGAGCCTTAAGCGTCTGGGTACCGAAAAGATTGACTTGTATTATCTCCACCGTGTTGATCCGGACACGCAGATCGAGGATACAGTGGGTGAGATGGCGAAGTTAGTTCAAGAGGGCAAGATCGGCGCTGTTGGTTTGTCAGAGGCTTCAGCCAAGACGATTGAGCGGGCACATGCTGTTCATCCCATTGCCGCCCTTCAGACCGAGTACTCGATATTTAGCCGTGATATTGAGAAGGACATACTCCCCAAATGTGTGGAACTTGGCATCAGTTTGGTAGCCTACTCGTCTTTAGGTAGGGGAATGCTGACCGGCCGCTACACATCAACCAGCGATCGGCCCACCAGCGAGACTGATTTCCGCGCCCAGATGCAGCCTCGATTTCAGCCGGGAAACTTCGAGTCGAACCTCAAACTAGTGGAGGCGATCAAGGAGATTGCCGCCCAAAAGGGATACGTGGCAGCGCAGGTCGCTTTGGCTTGGGTGTTGGACCACGGGGATCATGTTGTAGCCATTCCAGGCACGACCAAGCTCGCCAATCTCCAGACCAACCTGAGGGCACTTGACTGTCGCCTCACAGAGGAGGATCGAGCTACGCTAAATGAATTGGCGGATCAGGTGCTCGGGGATCGATACTAGCCCTGAGGGGGATGGCGGCGGGCAACCAGCTTTATTACAGATTAGGATAAACCCAGAATCGAAGGTCCACTATCAGCGAACTCCTCGTCCAAATTAATTATTGACATAGGATATTGTTACACGGATGGAGTAGTTTACTTACATTGTGTTTGACTACATCCCCATTCCTTGATAATATTTTGCCGACCAAAACAAGGGGAAGAAGTGGCAATAAAGTGCCCAAAGTGCAACGCCGATAATTCAGATACCTCTAGATTCTGTTCTGATTGTGGCACTCAGATCGTTTCAATCAAGGACGCCTCTGTCACCAAAACCATTCAAGAACCTATAGTATCCTCAGGCAAAATCATAGCGGGAAAATACAAGATCCTTGCTGAACTAGGCAGAGGCGGGATGGGTGTTGTCTATAAAGCTAAGGACACCAGGCTAAACCGAACCGTGGCTCTTAAGTTTCTTCCCACTGAATTAACACAGGATAAAGAGGCAAAAAGGAGGTTCATTCAAGAGGCACAGGCAGCCGCCGCCCTCAATCATCCACATATCTGCATAATTCATGAGGTCGATGAATCCGATGATCAGACCTTCATCGCGATGGAATTTATCGAGGGGCAGACTCTCAAAGAAAAGATTGAAACTGGGCCTCTCGGTGTAGACGAGGCGGTCGATATTGCCAGCCAGGTTGCAGAGGGGTTGGAGAAGGCCCATAAAAAAGGGATCATCCACCGGGATATCAAGCCAGCAAACATCATGATAGATGATGAGAGCCAAGCGAAGATCACAGATTTTGGACTGGCTAAACTTTCTTGGGGAGCAGATCTTACAAAACCAGCCACCATTATGGGTACGGTTGCTTACATGTCTCCCGAACAAGCCAAAGGGAAGAAAGTTGATCACAGGACGGATATTTGGTCACTGGGAGCTATGCTGTATGAGATGCTGAGCGGTGAACGACCATTCCAGAAGGCTCAGGAACAAGCTCTGATCTTTGCCATCCTGAATGACAAACCAACACCGCTCTCTTTGCTCCGATCAGAGATTCCAAGCCGCCTAGAAAATGTGATTGAGAAAGCAATGGCCAAGAAAGCGAGTGAAAGATATCAGAATATCCAAAAGCTGATTCAGGATTTGAAAGAAGCTCCTCCCACTACTCTTCCCAAAACTGAAAAATCGATTGCCGTGCTCCCCTTTACAAACATGAGCGCAGACCCTGAGCAGGAATATTTTTGTGATGGAATAACAGAAGAGATCATCAATGCCCTCACTCATATCAAGGATATGCGCGTCATTGCACGCACGTCTTCATTCGCCTTCAAAGGCAAAACCGAAGACATCCGTGAAATCGGGAAGAAACTCGATGTAGGAATTCTGCTCGAAGGGAGTGTTCGAAAGTCGGGAGAACGGCTACGGATCACGGCTCAGCTTATCAATGTCACGCACGGCACCCATATTTGGTCTGAGCGTTATGATCGCGAGATGAAGGACGTCTTAGATATCCAGGACGATATATCCCTGGCGATTGTGGACAAGCTGAAAGTGAAGCTTTTGGGTAAAGAGAAGGCATTGATCGTGAAACGTTATACTGAAAACCTGGAGGCTTATAATCTGTATTTAAAGGGTTGTCATTTTTTTCAAATGTGGACAGTCGAAGGACTTGAAAAGGCTATCGAATGTTTCGAACAAGCGCTCCAAAAAGATCCGAACTATGCATTGGTTTATGCGGGTATGGCAGAGGTTTACTTCTTTTACTCGTTCTTTGGAAATTCACCACCAAGGGAAGGAACTCAAAAGGCAAAATCATATGTGAAAAAGGCACTCGATATAGACGAACAACTGGCGGAAGCTCATGCTTGTCTTGGTTTCATCAGCACGCTTTATGATTGGAACTGGGTAGTAGCGGAGCAAGAATTTAAACGGGCCCTGGAATTGAACCCGAATTCCTCCAATATCCATATTCGTTATCCCATTCTCTTATCAATCACGGGACATCATGAAGAAGCTATTGCTGAGGCAAAGCAAGCCAGGGATCTTGATCCGCTGTCGATTAACATCAATAGCATGGTTGGCGAGATCCTTTTTTTATCAGGTCAATTTGATAAGGCAATCGAAGACTTACAAAATACGATTACCATGGACCCAAACTACTATTATTCACACTATATGCTTGGATGGTCATATCTGGGGAAATCAATGCTTAAAGAGTCAATTGAAGCGCTTGAAAAAGCGTTTGACCTTTCAAGTGGAGCTCCGAATGTTAGTGCAATCCTTGCTATTGCTTATTATTTGTTTGGTAAGAAGCCACAGGCAGAAAAGCTATTTAACAGCTTGAAGAAGAGGGCAAAAGGTGAATATATACCTCCTTCATTTTTCTCTATGATTTATAAGGTAAGCGGCGATTTGGAACTGGCTAATAAATGGTTAGAGATAGCCTGTAAAGTTCGCGACATTTATCTACCCTTTGGCCTACTCCCTACAGTGGATTGCCTTCGTATTCCTTATGACCAGAAGTCGGCTGAATTGCTTAAAAAAGTGGGATTATATAAATGATAAACAAAACCATTTTTGATTACAAAGCCCTTGGAGAACTCGTTAAAGGCGTCATAGGGTGAGATATACAAGCAGAAAGGATGGGTGGGAAAAGCTATTGAGAACTGCCAAAAATTCCTCGACCTCTGGAAGGACGCTGATTCGGGGATAGCTGAGGTAGAGGATGCGAGGAAGAGGCTGGCTGGGTTGAAGAGCCAATAAGCCATAGTTCTTTAAAAAACGTATAAAAGTGAAAATTTGTCATAATAGGAGATTAGGATGAAATTTAAAATCTCAAGCTACTTAATCATACTTATTGTTGTCTTGGGACTGACCGTTTGCAAAGCACCGACCGAAAAAGCATTTGATCCGGAAATTGCCGATAAGTTGCAGCTAGCCCTACAGGATGCAGTGAAGAATCCAGATACGAACTTTCCTGGCGCCCTGCTGTACATCAGCAGCCCTGAAATCGGCACTTGGGCCGGAGCAGCAGGTCTTAGTGATATCAAAACGGATACAGCCATGAGACCCGATGACAAATTCCGCGCGGGAAGCATCATGAAGCCTTTTATCTCGGTTGTCATTCTCCAATTGGTGGAAGAAGGGGGGCTTTCATTGGATGATCTGATGACTGCCGTATTGCCTGAGACCGTTACCTCAAATTTTCCTGACAGCGACAAAATCACGGTGCGCATGTTGCTCAACCACACTAGTGGGATTCCAGAATGGCTTACCGGTGTTATGATTGGCAAAATTGCCGCTAATCCTCAAAGGATTTGGCAAGTTGATGAATACTTCGATGTCGCGGGAGCTCAAGAGCCCTACTTTCCACCGGGGGAGGGATGGAAATACTCGAACACAGATTACAACCTGCTCGGCTTGGTTATCGATAAACTGACTGAACGATCATGGCGGGAAGAAGTCCGGGAGCGCATTATTTCGCCTTTGAAGCTGGAGAACACCCGACTGCCGGAACCTGGAGACTTGTCCATTTCGGACAATCACGCCCACGGTTATCTTGGCATGGACGGTAAGTTAGTGGACTTTACTAAAATTGATTCGTCTATGGCAGGGGCTGCTGGCGGACATGCTCTGATAACAACGACTATGGACCTTGCCCGATTTCTTAACGCGGTACTTGAGGGTGAACTATTCCAGAAAACCGAGACATTGGATGAAATGCTGGCATTTGTTGATGTGCCGGAAGCCGTAGAAATGTCGGGAAATGCGGCCGGCTACGGTCTGGGCATTATGAGACTTTTGCTACCCGGTGGTATCGAGATGATTGGGCATGCAGGCGGCACAGGTGGATTCGCATCATTCATCTACTTCCTACCCGATCAAAATCTAACTATCTCTGGTATGATGACCAACATGGCGAGTGACCAAAATAAAATTCTCTTGCCTGCTTTTGAGATACTTATCCCTGAATTTGTATCACAGCGCTAGCAGTTAAGCAAAACGATTCATCAGGCCACTTTAATCCTAATTTGGGGATTTTTACTAAAAAAAGAAAAAGAAATTCCTCACCCTCTGGAAGGACGCTGATTCTGGCTTGCCTGAAGTTGAAGAGGTGAGGAAAAGAATGGCTGAATTGAAGGGGCGATCCTAAGTGCCATTTAGCAGTCATCTCAATTCTGTTTGAGGATTTCTTGGAAAAAAGTAGTCAAAAGATGGTCATAGGGGCAAATTTGAATATCCCTAATTTATTGAAAATAAAACAGATAGATTAAATAGAGCATCTGACTACGAATCAGAAGGCCCAATGGGTTCGAATCCTGCTGGGCGTGCCAGGTGTTTATTTCTCCTCCTCCTTCGGCTTATGCTCAAAACCAAATTGCTGCATAAATCCTAACATATCAGCCTCTTGTCTTAGTTCTACAACCTTTCCTTTTTCAATACGAAAAATAACAATTGAGCTAACTTCCATTTTTTTCCCTGTCGCAGAGATACCCATTTCTTCAATATCTCCAGTATTAGTGCCTCTTCCAATAAACCTGACAATAACTTTATCCCCAACCGCAATAATCTCTTCGATGTTATGCACCAAGTCAGGAAGACCCTTTTGAAACATCTTGGTCTGGTTTATACTTTGTTCTAGGGATAAAGGTTCTGCGAGTCCTGATGGAAGGTAGTAGGCATATTCAGGAGCGCTGTTATCTCTGACAAACTCAGCATTCTCTTTGTCTATCTCTTCAAACCAGCGAAGTACAAGTGCCTTATTCTGCTCCTCAAGTGCTGCCTGGGCTCTGAACTCTTCAAGCTCTGCCATCGCTTCCTTGTCTTGACAGCCGACTGTGAAGCATAGAATCAGAGCCATAGGTAAAATCATGAGTAGTTTTTTCATTTTTCCCTCCTTTTAATTTATTGCTTTTCTTTAGTTATTTATGAAAGGTCTGGACGGAACCATCATTATTTTCCCTTACGCTGTATTCGCTTCTCTTAATACCAACTTGACAAATCTTTTCGCACCTGAAATCAGGTATACACCGATAATTAAAAGCACAATAACGCTTATAAGACCTCCCCAAATTTGGGGAGGGAAGAATCTTTGCTCATCCCCTGATAGTGTTAAGCGAGTTAGAGAATTGAACAGTCCTGGAATACCCCTGGTCAGGCATACAACTCCTACAATTCTCATGGAGAGCTTAAAAACGGCTTTCTCCCACTTCAGTTCACCAAAAGCTGGAATTTCACTATCTTCTCGCATAAGTCTTTTAGAGATTGAATCTCCCCATCTCAATAAGATATATGCCACCACAAGAGCTAAAATGAGTGAAGCGACAGTTCCAAATAAATACCAGAAGGAGGTTGAATTTAGTGCTGGCTGTAAAATTACAAAAGCAATCCAATATGCAATGTTAGGAATTTGCCTTAACGCATAAATAATGGAAAATACTCCCAATATTTTAAGTGAAATAGAAAAAATATCTCGTTTTGTCATTTTAACCCCGCCTTGCTGGATTCATTGTGTCCCCAATCTATGACTTTTTGACTTATATCATAAGGGGAAAAGTGATTCAATTGGAAGGCCATAAATTAACAATCACTTGCCCTTCTCTTAGATTTTACATTCATAGGGACTCCAATGGCATTGGAAGTGTTGGTTGTTTATTCCTCATCATCGGATATATATTTTTGTTCCATCAAAAAAATAGCATACAATCTTGATGTCGTAAAAAGTGCATAGAAAAAATTATTGTCGTCGTGCTTTCCTGCGTGCTTCCCAGGACGCTGCGAACGCACCTATCAATGTGCCTCCTAAGCATGAGAGCAAAATGACACGGCCCTCTGCAATAACCTCATCCCGTTTTTCGAGTAAAGCCGCAGGAATAAGGTAAAAGAGAGGTCCGACAGCCAGGGCCAACATGATGGGCCAGTCTTTAGGAAAAGCCTTAGGATTGCCACGCGACAGAAAGAACTGGCAGACGAAGAAGTAAACTGTCAACAAAATGAACACTGCGGCCAAGGCTACCTTTTCTCCAAAGTGGTACGAAAAAAATTCGCCGATGAACATAAATGGAATAAAACTAAACAAGCCCAGTAAAAATGCACTCAAAGCATAAGACATTCTGTTCCTCCTTTGCTTAAACAGTAATAAAGCATTTCTTCTAATCACTGCTTGTAGGAACTTCAAGTTTTCTTGTTTTTCTCCAGATTGCGAGGAATAGTAATCCAGCGATGAGTGGAATCAATCCATACCAAATGAGTGAAAAAATCGCATAACGGAGTGTCTCGTATTCACCTGTAAAAACCCCCGTGCTCACAAATATAATAATAAGCAAGCCAAATATTAAAAAAAAGAAACCTGCAAAAGCCTTCCTTCTTATGGCAATGACAAGGAATGCCAAACAGAGGTAGAGAAGTCGGACACCAATGCCACCTTCACCCGTAACTATCCCATATACTAGATTTCCGAAAGCATGTATCAGTACCAAGATAATAGCTATGATATTCATCCTCTTTGTTGTTCTGTCTTTAGGTTTGTCAACTTTAATAACCCAAATCATTTTGGTCTTCTTAAGATTCTGCCATGTATATATACACCAGTAATATACTCTTTAAAAATCTTCTTAAAAATTTCATATCCCTTGGACTAGAAGCCTTAAGAGGCAGTAGTGTATTTTGAGTTTAGGTTTCTTGGAGCGGTTGGTTGGTTAGGTTGGATGCTCGGGCTACTTCTCCTCCTTCGGCTTAAGCTCCATGCCGAGTTGCTGCATCAAGCCTAGCATATCAGTGTTTTGCCACTCCTCTACAATCCTTCCGTCTTCAAAACGGACAATTGCTATGAAACTAAATTCAATCTCATTTCCAGTAGAAGGGATGCCTGCAAACTCTCCTTTATGAGTACCTCGCACTGTGGCTCTTACTACAACCTTATCTCCTGATGCAATTAATCCTCCAATGCTATGAGCAAGGTCAGGAAAAGCACTATAAAACATCTTCGTCATTTCTATCAATTCTTCTGGCGATGTTGGTTTAGTACTTCCTGATGGAGAATGAGAAACAACATCAGAGGCATACAACTCATTAATAATCTCAGCATTTCCTTTATCCAATTCTTCAAGAAAGTTTTGTACTGATTCCTTATTCTGCTCCTCAACCGCTGCCTGAGCTTTGAACTGTTCAAGCTCTGCCATCGCTTCCTTGTCTTGGCAGCTGACCATAAAGCATAAAATCAGAGCCAAAGGTAGAATAAAAGATAGTTTTTTCATGTAAACCTCCTAATAAAGACTGTATTTATTGGATACAGATTAATGATTCTCAATCCAGGCTATAAGCTTTTTGTCAAACTCCTCTGGAATCTCAATCATAGGATTATGTCCAGCATTTTCGAAGAGAATGAAGGTGTAATTTGGAATAACGTCCTTTATTTCATCATACAAGAAATACGGGCATCCATAATCATAGCGACCAGCTATAATTAGAACGGGAGCTTTTATCAACTGGTATTTGTCGGTATTGTCAAAACCATAGATGAATCCCCAATAACGACCTATAAAATCCATATTAATCTCAATTCCATCCCATAAATCAGACATATCAAACTCAGGGTCACAAAACCTTAAAGGCGTGTCTGCAACGTATTGCCTTATGAAGGCTTCACTCGGAGAGAGTTTGCTCATGACTTCCTCTGTTAGTGCCTCATGATTTCGCCTTCGAATCTCTTTTCTTTCTTCAGATGCTTCTTTCTCCCAATATTCATTACTAGCTTGGGCACTTTTCTCTGAAAATGATGGAACTCCGCCTGAAGAGATGGCATGCGAGGCATTATCAGGATATTTTAGTGCATACTGTAGAGGAATAATTGAAAACATGGAGTGACCCATAACGGCAATCTTTTCAAGATCAAGAGTTTTTCGTACTTTCTCGATGTCGTCAAGAATTGCATCTAATGTTAAACTCTCAACATTCTCTTTTGTGATGTCCTTTGGGTCTGCATGGATAAGTTTTATGTGTTTCTTCAAATTTTTAGAGTAAAATTTCAAGCCGAGGTTTTCGCCTCCAGCAAATAGAATACAAGGAATTCCAGTTCCTTCTGTAGAATATGTAAGTATTGCACCTTCGACATCAAGAGGCTTCACTCCTTCGTCCTTTGTCTCCACATCCACCACAGGCTCCTCAGCCACCTCTTCAGCCTTCTGGTAGCTAAAAGTAAAACAAAGCAGAAAGACCAAAGGCAAAATCAAAAACAGCTTTTTCATCCCTTACCTCCTTTGTTGGTCGATACAAAGCTTATTTATCTTGGCCTCAGAAGTCAACCTAAGTTCGGTCTACCTGATGATTTCGTTTAGAGCTTTAGCCTTCTGCTTCAGGGATTTATCGGAAAAATAGGTTCTAAAGTTGTCCGCTTGGGGGTACCAGGGATATCCCCTGAAAATTAGCCTTTTCCTTGTTTTTGTCTTTTATACTCTAAACCCGTATTTTCAGCTATTTTAAGCGCAATTCGGCACATATGTGGCATATGGGGATAAGTCTATTTCTGTATCATTTCCACAATCGTCTAATAGATTAGACATTTCAGAATTGTCTCTGTGAACTCGATCAAAAAGTATTATTTTGGCCCCTCTCACAAAAACCCCTATCACCCAAAGCCCCCATATGGCCCTATGCAGAGGTAAGTACATCATCGATATATCGTCACTATACTTTCTATAGTTTTTTCCTTTTTGAGGGTGATAGATCAAATCTTCAGATTTGATTTTGAAGGAATATTCTAGTATTTTGATTGTATAAATAAGGGGAGGAGAAGGGACTTGAAAAAGCTATTCTATTTAATCTTG
>CAYNVQ010000007.1:0-213480 GCA_964400735.1 uncultured Eubacteriales bacterium
TAATCTATCACACAATAGACACCCAGTGGAGGTGCATCATCATGTTACCTTTTGCTGACAACAGCCGGCACCTTTTCAGGCATCGATCAATATAAATTACACGAAGATTATGACACCGGAGAGTTTCTATAGATTTTGGATAAATGAAAGCCCCACCTTATAGGGCCGTTAAGCGGGCTTTGACATCATCGACTTCGGGAAGGCCGGGGTCGGCGTTTTTCCACAGGTCGAGGAACCGCTCGTAATTCCTCTTTGCCTCCCCCTTTTTCCCCACTTCCTCGTATATCTTCCCCAGCATGTAAAAGCTTCGGGCATATATGTCGCCGTAGTTTAAGCGGCCCCAGGTCAACGTGGTTATCAGCTCAAATTCTTCCGCGGCTCGCTCCAAATTTCCGGCCTCGTAATATGCCCGGGCTAAAGCATCGACGGCTGACGCATAATTTCCAAAGTGAATTCCCGTGAACAAAGCCTTAAGCTGCTCGAGATATTCGATCGCCAACTCAAGATTACCTCTCTCGAACTCGATGACTCCTAACTTCTTCAGCAAGTTTCTTCTGTGTACTATGCGATAATAACCTAATTTTTTCTCCTGCATTTCCCCAACTATTCTTGTCTCTTCGATGTTCTTTTCTGCTTTATCCCAGAAGTGCAGCTTGGTATAGGCCAAAAAATCAAGTGAGCCCTGAAATGACAGGGCCAGCTCCCTGGCTCTCTCCAAATTTCCCTGCTTCAAAAACAAACTCACCAAATCTCTGTTTGTGGCCGCAATTTCCTTAGGTTCTGGCCATATTTCCTTGGCCAGCTCGAGCTGGGCAATAGCATCTTCAAACCGCCCCTGCAATACATAAAGATCGATCAAGTTTTCCATTCCTACCCAAACAAAGTTCTTATTTTCATTCTCCAACAGTTTCCGGTATTCTTCCTCGGCTGCGGCAAAATCCTCCTGGAAAAGAAGAATATGTCCCCTCTTCATACACTGCTGATAACTTGTCGGACTGGCATAGAAAAAATCCTCCCATTCCGAAAGCGCCTCATCGAATCTCCTCTCTGCAACATATGGGTCTGGGAGGAAACAATGCAACATCCAGGACTCGGGATATTTCTCTAAACCGAGCTCGATGAATTCTTTCGATTTATCCATCATGCCCCAATTAAAATACATCTGCCCAAGATTCAAATATGTGTGGGGCGAAGCCGTATTGTTCCTGATCAAAACTTCATAGCACTCGAGGGCCTTTTCGTATTCCTCATTCCCAAAATAACTGTTACCTAATCGATCATTTCCCAAGGGGTCTTCAGGGTAATGTTCCACTAACTGCTCCAGTATTTTCCGTTTTCCGGCCCCAAAATAAATTTGGTCCCCGTGAAAAGCCTCGATGAGAAGACGTTCTCTTTCGGTAACATGGCCTTTTTGTGCCGCTTCATAGGCTTTTTGGTTGGCCTCTATGAACCTTGGCTTCGCTTCATTTTGCCAATCAAGCAGACCGAGCTCTCCCGCAAAAAATATTGCCCGTGAACGCCACCAGTAGGCCATAGCAAAATCAGGATCGATGGCCACGGCTTCCCCTAACAATTTTTCGGTTTGGAGAGGATCGGTATTGTTGGAAGCTTTAAGGGCATCCACATACAGCTGAAGCGCTCGTTCATTATTGGTGGTCACATCACCAATGCGCTCATCGAAATCATCGGCAATCTGTTCTTCGGTCAGGTTAAAATATGGCTTGACTTTCAGGGTCAGGGAATCCACCATGTCATAGAAACTTTCCTCTCCCTTACCCTCAGCATTTATGGAAGCGATCGCGTTCATTGTCCTCGTATCCTTGATCGTTGCCAGAATACGGAAATTTTCACCAGCTTTAATCAAGGAAGCCTGGATGATATGAGTAGCCCTGGCTTCTTCCGCTAAATCTTTGAGGTCATCCTCGGTGTAATTTTGGGCCTCTAAAAGACCTGCTTTCGTCAAAACACTGTACACACGGCTGAAATCCAGGACATGAAGGTATTTGGACTGGATCATGTCGGTAATGAGTATTTCCTGGATGTTCTCCCTCCATATATCCAGGTTTGAATCTCCTGTGCTGTTTTTGACCGGAAGGATGGCCAGCGTAGGCCGCCCTGTATCCATGATGGCTGGCTGCTGGGGAGCGAGCAAGCGCCAGGCGACGATCCCGGCCACAACGACCGCCAGCGCAGCTATCGCTGGAATCAGAGCCTTCTTGAAGCTGAATTTTTCGGCCCCTGCAACCGTAATCCGCGGCATGATCTTCTGCACTATCCGCTCTTTCTCCGGAAGAGTCTTCTCTACATCAAGAAGCCCTGCAAGCAATTCTTCTGCTGTCTGAAAACGTCTCTCAGCGCTTTTTTCCATGCACCGTAGAATCAATCCGGCCATGTTCTCAGGCAGCTTAACGTTGAACTTTCTTGGATCAAGGGGCTCATCGCTCCTGTGCTTTAACGCGATGCTGAAGGCCGAATCGCCTGAAAAGGGCACCTGTCCTGTCACCATCTCGTACAGGATCACACCCAGGGCATAGATATCCGCCCTCTGATCCGCTGCCCTCCCCTCCACCTGTTCCGGGCTCATGTACTCGGGGGTACCGATCACCATTCCTTCAATCGTCAGCCCTTTGCCTTCCACAGACCGGGCAATCCCGAAATCCATGATCTTGGCGTTTCCCTCCTTGTCGATCATGATGTTCTGGGGTTTGAGGTCCCTGTGCACAATGCCGAGACCATGTGCCTCTGCCAACCCGTCGGTCACCTGGATCGCTATGGCCAGCGCATTTCCCACACTCAGACTCCCCATCCTCTTGATGACACTCTTTAAGTCCTCACCCTCCACATACTCCATGGTTATGAACGTTGTCTGTCCGATCTCATTGATATCGAACATCCGGCACACGTTTTTGTGGGTGATCTTGCGGGCAAATTTCAGCTCGTTGGAAAAACGTTCGAGAACCGTTTTATTCGCCGCGATATCGGGCTTGAGGAGCTTGAGGGCGATATCCTCCTTGATCTTGGTATCGAATACTCTGTAGACATGGCCCATTCCCCCTTCACCCAGTTCTTCCTTCACTTCGTAACGGTCGGCAAAGGTGGCGCCTTCGAGCAACGTGCCTATCGGGGTTTGGAGAGTTTTGGTAAATGAGGCAGCATCTTTTTCACCTAAACCGAACTTTGTCCCGCACTTGCTGCAGAAACGGGAATCGGATGGATGTTCGGTATGACATTCCGGACATCGGATGGGTTGATCGTTCATTTTTATAAAGCTTTTAGCCGGGCGAGGGCGTCGTCGACTTCAGGAAGGCCGGGGTAGGCGTTTTTCCACAGGTCGAGGAACCGCTCGTAATTCCTCTTTGCCTCCCTCTTTTTCCCCATCTCCTCATAGATTTTCCCGAGCATGTAAAAACTCTTGGCATAAATGTCCCCATGGCTTCCCCGGCCGTAGGTCATCATCCCGATCGATTCGCACTCTTCCCTGGCTTTATCCCAATCACCCTTCTCAAAATAGGCTAGCGCTAAAGGTTCAACGATATAGGCAAGATCTATATCATGAAGGCTCATGAATAGAGATTTTGCATGCTGTAAATGCTCGATGGCCAGGTCATAATTGCCTTTCGCGATCTCGATCAACCCCCTCAGTCTCAAAGAAAGCCTCTTCCCACGTCTTGCACCTAAAGGTACTAAATTTTTCATTTCTTCAGGCCAATCCTGACTGCGATGCTCTTCCATTCTTTTCTCATACATCTCATCCATAGCCTCCGCAATTTCTTCAACCTTTTGCCACTGCTGCGTTTCAACATAGATTTCGCCAAGCAACCGGAGCTTTGAAATACCATCCCTCAAGTTTTCACTCAATCTTAAGGCCTCTTCATAGTTGCCTTTCACAATATGTGCGTATCTTTCTTCTTGTCTTATTCGATTATCACTTTCCTCTCGCTGCACGGCATCATCTGCAAGCGCTAAAATGTCATCAAACCGTCCTTGTATTTTATACACATCGATCAGACACCGTATGCCTGTTAGGCGCTTCGACCTTGAATCACTTTCTAGCAGTTTCCGGTATTCCTCCTCAGCCCGGATAAAATTCTCCATGAAGTAGTAGACATCTCCTGTAATCCCAAAGCTCGTAAAAACGATTGGATCGAGCTCATAACCCTTTCTGCACCACATAAGAGCCGTATCATAGTCGTGCTCCATAATATAAGTATAAGCCATTGCGCTATAGTTCTGGGGATTATCGGGAAATTTCTCTATACTGATCTCGCTTATTCTTCTCGCTTCCTCATACAATCCCTGTGCTCGATAGATTTGTGCCAGCCAGGCATAATTAAGCTGGCTATTCGAATTGTTCCTGATGAGCAGCTCATAATGTTTTTTTGCCTGTTCATATTCTTCTTGCTGACCAAAGAATGTGCCAAGCATCGCATTTGCTCTCTCATCATCAGGATATAACTCCAACAATTTATATAAAGCATTGAATTGCTTATCTAATCTCCCATATGATCCTTCGATGTAAAGGCGCTCTCTTTCTGAAGGAGGCCTGCGCTTTGCAGCCTCCACCATTTTTTCCCTATATTCATAAAATTTTTCCCAGTATTCCTCTTTAGAATCTACCTCAAGTGCCATTCTGTTATAAGTGCCACTTAACATACGGTAAGCCATGGCAAAATCCGGATCTAGTGCAACAGCATTTTCAAATGATTCTATGGCTTTACTAAAATCCCGGCTGTTCTGAGCTTTGAGGCCCTCTGTATAAAAATAGATGGCCCGAGGATTATTGGATCTAGTGTCGGCAATATCCTCATCCAAGTCATCGGCGATTTCTTCATCGGTGATATTGAAGTGCGGCTTGAGTTTTTTGGTTAAGCTATCCACTATGGCCAAAGGGGCATTCTCACCGACGCCATCCGCACGTTCTGCAGCAATAATGTTTAATGTCCTGGCATCCTGAAGCACAACATCCACACGATAATTATCACCTAATTTAACGTAGGTCCCCTTGAGGATGTGAGAAGCCACGGCTTCCCTAACAATATCCTTAAGGTTTTCTTGAGTGAAGCTGTCAGATTCTAAAAGTTTCATCTTGTCAAGGACACTGTAAATCTTGCTTTCATCCACCACCTCGATATACTTCGACTGCATAAGGTCATTTGTTAACATACTCGAGAAAGTGCTCCGCATATAATCCAGTTCCTTATCACCGGAGTTGTTCTGAAAAGGGATAACAGCGACTCTCAATCTGTCCGGTGATGTGGGAATGGCTTTTTGCGAAGGGGTTATAAGGCGCCAGGTGATGATTCCTGCTACGACGACCACCACCGCAGCTATAGCTGGAATTAGGGCCTTATTGAGACTGAATTTTTTAGCTCGTGCAACAGCGATCCGCGGCATGATCTTCTGAGCCACCCGCTCCTTTTCCGGCAGCGTCTCCTCCACCGCCATCAGCACAGCCAAAAGCTCCTCGGCACTCTGGTAGCGTCTGTTCTTGTCCTTTTCCATGCATCGGAGGATGGCCCGTGTCATCCCCTCAGGAAGCTGCGGGTTAAGCTGTTGCGGATCCCTCGGCTCTTCACTTTTGTGCTTCAGCGCCACACTGAATGCCGTATCCCCGGAAAACGGCAGCTTTCCTGTCACCATCTCGTACAGGATCACACCCAGGGAATAGATATCCGAGCGCTGGTCGGCCTTTTTTCCCTCCACCTGCTCCGGGCTCATGTAATCCGGCGTTCCGATAACCATCCCCTCTACGGTCATGCCTTTGCCTTCCACCGATCGTGCTATACCGAAGTCCATGATCTTGGCGTTTCCCTCCTTGTCGATCATGATGTTCTGGGGCTTTAGATCCCTGTGCACGATGCCCAAACTATGAGCCTCTGCCAGCCCATCTGTCACCTGCAGAGCAATGCTCAGCACATTCCCCAGCTTGAGCTTTCCCATCCTCTTGACCACACTCTTGAGGGTCTCCCCTTCTACATACTCCATGGTGATGAAGTGCATGCCGCCAGCTTCGTTGATGTCGTGCATGCGACAGACATTCTTGTGGGTGATTCGGCGTGCAAACTTCAGCTCGTTGCTGAAGCGTGTGATAATATCCTTGTGGGCGGCCACCTCGGGCTTGAGCACCTTGAGGGCCACATCTTCCTGGATCTTGATGTCGAACACCTTGTAGACAAATCCCATCCCTCCTTTGCCGAGCTCTTCGACGATGTGGTAACGCTCGGCCAAGGTTTTGCCTATGGCCAATTTTTCCCCTGGAGTGAGCATGGTCTTCGTAAAAGATGCGGACTCCTGCTGTCCAAGTCCAAACCGGGTCCCGCACTTGTTGCAGAACACCGAATCAGACGGATTCTTCGTCTTGCACTCAGGACATTCTACAAGATGGTTTTCCACTCTATGCCTCTTTTCCTATCGTCAACCCCCCTTCGCCGATTCCCCCATTTTATCCTGCCCTTGCGAGGCCTGAAGGAGTGAAGCAATCGCTGTGGTTGCCACACTCCTGCCGGCTGCTTGCAAAGATATGTCACAATCAGAACCGATACCTCACTCCCAGGCGGATAACACGAGGATTGAGGATTTGACCGATCTGGCCATAATATGCGTTATGAAGCGCAGCCATCCGATGCAAAGCATGACCGAAGTTAAAAATATTGAAAGCATCGACCTGAACCGTGAACCTTCCGTATCGCCCGAATAAAAAATCTTTGGATAGGCCGAGGTCTACGTTGTAAAAGTTAGGTAAACGGGAACCTCCTAATTTCTCGACAAGAATAGGAGTATAATATCCCCATCCTTTTACTCCTCTCTCAGGAGTATATGCGGAGATCCATTCTGTCATGCCCTTTCCTTCTCGGGCATACGCAAACCCCGAAAAATTGATCCCCCAGGGAAGCTGATACAAAAAATTGATCTTGGCTATCCATCTTGGTTCAATGAAATAATCTGTCCCATTGAAATACTCGATGTTCGTAGGATCGGTGTAGCTCCCCTCTCCGTAATGCTGTTTGGCTTGCTGTATGGTAAATGAGGCGTTCAGCATCCAACTGTGGCTGAGACGTTTGGTGGCTATGATCTCTATTCCTGTATAGTTTTGTGACCAGCCAGGCAATCCTTCAAGTATTTCATTTGGCAGTTCATTTCGATGTGTTTTCGGTGCCCAGTATTCATAATTATAGGTTTTCCCATCGATAGTGATCGACCCTGGGATGGGATCCCCCCAGTCTTCCCGGTTGTCCTTCTGGCCGGTCTCGCGGTTAAAACGAAACCAATAATTCCAATTGTGCAATCTCCTCAGGGTTAAATTGGCACTGACTGAGAAGTCTTTGAATATTTCTCTTTCCACACCGAACAGGAGTTCATCCATCAACCCCGTGGGGAGGTCCTCTGCGATCTCGTACGGGGACACCGGATTGGTGGGATCGAAGGGATTGAATCCATCGTAGTAAATGAAACCACCGGGATAGCCTACTAGCTCATCGGTGGAAACGAGATCGTCCCCATTTGGATCATTCCAATTATATATCAGAGTATTGCCTTCCGTTACAGATAAATAACCCGCCAGGTTATCCGGCCACAAACCGTATCTTGCTGCGTTGGCGCGAAGAATGGTTTTGCCGTCTCCTGTCAGGTCGTACGTCAGGCCGAACCGCGGCGCGAATGTCCACAGGATAACACCAGGATCGATACGGGGCAATGTGAAGGCCGGCATGGCCTCAGGGGCGATAGGATTGGCCGGGACCTCGATTTCATCGTTCCAAAAATTCTCCCTGTCGAGCCGCACTCCCAAGTTTAGAGTCAAACGCCCCCGACTGTAGGCATCGTTGAAATAAAAGCTCAGTCTATCTCCCGTTCTATCGTATAAACTGCGCTGAAGGACCGCCTGATAGGGCACTCCGTCGCGATATCTTCTCGTGACGCCTCCAGGCCAAGTGTATTCGCCCCAGTTAGGTGTCAAGCGGTATTCTGCCCCGAATTTGAACTCGTGATTGCCACCTAAGAATCCTTCGA
The DNA here is from genome assembly GCA_964400735.1 of uncultured Eubacteriales bacterium. Taxonomy (GTDB): domain Bacteria; phylum Acidobacteriota; class Aminicenantia; order Aminicenantales; family Aminicenantaceae; genus CAYNVQ01. The sequence continues at coordinate 8,008 of CAYNVQ010000007.1, forward strand.
GGAAATAGTTGCCGTCGACCTGAGCATTATAACTAGGCGCGTAATCCCGCGAATAAATCGCAGTGCCAAATCGTGTGCCCCAGTATGAATCCCCGCCGGCCTGGGTGTCCATCCCTCCATTCGGATCCTGTCCAGTCCAACCCCAACTGTGAGCCAATTTCAGTGTCATCAAAAAGACATCTGAGAACATGCGCTCGTATTCCAGCTTCACTAAAGGGTTGCCGTTGCCAATTATATTGGAGGTGGCTTCAGGAGGTCTAAAAGGCCCGACACTAGGATTGAAAACCGTCTTATCGTTGTAGATAAAAGCCAATTCTCCCCGGTCCTTGGGACTGATCTGAAAATTGAGCTTGGCATTGAAGCTTTCTATCTTGGAATCTTCGGGATAACCATCGATGCTGAAGAGCCGGATGTCCTGGACGCCATATCCCAGCCAGAACCAGAGCTTATCCCTGAGTATTGGCCCGCCGACCTGGAACCCATAATCTGTGAGCTGGTTGATTTGGTCGCCAATATAGTCCAAGTCGATCAATTCCTGAGTCCGGTTGTCACTCTGGAGCTTGTCGTTCGTGAAGAAAAATCGCCCGAGGAATTCGAATTTGTTCCCTCCCCTGCGCGTTACCATGTTGATGGCCACACCTGCTGTTTTTATGGACGGGTTCTGCCCGGAGGTCACAACCTGTATTTCTTCAAAGCTGTCAAAATCGTAAAATCGGGTCGATTCTCCCAGGCCAGTTGAAACATTGACTCCGTCCACACTGTAGTTGCTAAAATATGTTGTTGAGGTTCCTTTGGATGACCATGTTGATTGACGGGCAGAATCAATGCCTCCCACATTTTCTCCTTCGATGTATATTCCAGGAGTCTGTTTAAGGACAGCCCAGGGATCTCGAGATGTGGGAAGTTCCTGGAGCATCACTTCGGTCACGTTGAAGGCCGTACCGGTTTTTTTGGTGTCTACGATCGGCGATGTGGCCACGACCGTGACGTCTTCTTCGAGGGTCGCCTGTTCGAGAACCACAGGAAAGTCGAAATTGTTGCCCACGCGGATGATGATGTTCTCCTCGATGTAGGTCTTGAATCCGGAAAGCTCGCATTTGAGGGAGTAGGTGCCAGAAGGCAGGTTGAGGAACCGGAATATGCCGCCTGAAGAGGATATCATGGAACGGGTGCCATACAGCGGACAATCCAGAGTGACCGTCACGCCGGGGAGCGGCTCTTTATCCGCATCGGTCACCTTTCCACGGATATTTCCGTACTGCTCCTGGGCAAGGGAAATGCCAGAAATGAACAAACAGAATAAAAAGATAAAAAAAGGGATGGCTAAACATTTTTTCATCCTACCCTCCTCCAAATACTCATTATCCTCATTTCCAAAATTATGCACCTAACCAAGATAAATCAACCCAAATAGGACAAATGTCGCTTTATTTCGCTTTTTTTCGCTTGAAATCGGGCATAAATGCCCCCAAAAGTACAGATTTTAGTCAAATTAAGAAAGAAAGTGCTTGCTAGAAAGCACTTTACATTGGACCGATTTGAAGCAATCTCCTAAAATTACATAGCTATCTACAGATTTAATGAAGGAATCCCTTCGTAATTCGCAACGATATGGGAGCTTCGCTAAGACAAAAAGAAGTTATTTTAAAGCCGCGAGGCGGGTGCGGGCGTCGTCGATATCAGGGAGGCCGGGGTCGGCGTTTTTCCACAGGTCGAGGAACCGCTCGTAATTCCTCTTTGCCTCCGTCTTTTTCCCCAGCAGCTCATAAATCTTCCCCAACATGTAAAAACTTCGGGCATAGATGTCACCGTATTCTTTCCGGTTGTAGGCCATCCGGGATATCCATTCGAATTGCTCTCTTGCTGACTTATAATCTCCCGATTCATAATAAGCCCTTCCAAAAATCTCGATGAGATCGGCCGGTATTAAATTCGTTCCGGCATAGAGTGCTTTGGCCTGCCCCACATAAGTGATGGCCTGATTATAATCTCCATTCTCGAGTGCTTGTCTGGCCTTCAAGTAATAGAGACTTTTTAGTTGTCTTTTAGAATAAGGCCGTTCCATGCCATTTTGAGCAAGATAGAGAGCCCATTCACCACTATTGGCTTTTTGGACAAACTGATCGATTTCCTCGAAAACCTCCTCAAGCTTCGCCCCCTGTTTTGTCGCAATATAAGCGTCGCCCTGGAGCTTGAAACGTATCGATGGCTCGATGACCGCATCGGACAGCCTGAGGGCTTCCTCTATATTTCCATATCTGGTATTCAAACGGGATAATTCTGCATTGAGCAGATCAAAGTCCCAACCTCTATTTTTCTTTAAAGTCTGCATGGCTGTTTCAGCCTGCGCCCTCGAATCTTCGTACCGGCCCTGGGTCTTGTAGAGCTGCATCAGGCTGATGGCTGCATCTATCCGCGTCTTATTGTTTTTGCTGACAAGGCAAGTCCGATATTCCTCCTCAGCAGCGGAAAAATCCCCCATGAAAAACAGGACGTCCCCCTTCACCAGAGAATCCCGGAATTGAATCGGCTCGACCTCGAACCCTCTGTCGCACCAAAAAAGCGCTTCATCGAAGTTCTGCTGCATGGCATGGAGTTCGGCCAATCGCTGATAAATGTAAAAATTATTGGGGAATCTTTCCTTACCTCGTTCCAAGAGATCCCTTGCTTCGGCATATCTCCCCTGATGCAAATAAACGTTGCTAAGATGATAAAAAGTGAATGCGTTGTTCGTGAAATCGACAATCCTCTTCAGGTGTTTTTCGGTTCGGTCATACGCTTCTCCCAGGTAATAGGTCCAGGCGAGCCTGTAATTTCCGTAATCATCATCGGGATACAGCTTTAGTAGTTTCTTGAAAATTTCCATTCCTTCTTTCGCAACGGAGGAAACACTATCAGGGTCTATGTAGGCACCTTCTATGATCAGGCGCTCTCGATCGGGAGGCGGTCTGCGTGCGGCGGCATCCCGGGACTTTTGTCCAGCTTCGCGAAATTTATCCCAGTAAGACTGGTCCCCGGTTTCAAGGGCCAGGTGGTTATAGACCCCGCTCATCCACCTATAGGCCATGGCAAAATCGGGATCGAGGGCTATAGCCCTCTCGAAATTCTCTATGGCCAAATCCCATTCTGTGTCATTCATGGCTTTGTGGGCCTGGAGGTAAAACTCGTATGCACGCTCATTTGGTGTCGTCACAACTTCTGCAACATCATAGTCATAATCATCGGAGACTTGCTCGTCTGTGAGCTTAAACTGCGGTTTGATCTTTTTTGTCAGCATGTCTACCATATCGAACATGTCATTTTCAGTCCCATCTATGTGACCTGTCCACGTGTTCTTCCAGCTCCCTGCTTCCTGGATGGAGATGTTGAGGCGAATCTTATCGCCAAATTTGTTGGCAGCTCCGCTCAGGAAGTGTGTCACACCATCAAGAGATGAGATTTTTTCAAGATCTTCTGTGGTGTAGTAATCGGCATCGAGTTTGTTCATATCTTTCAAAATTTGATTCATCCTCTCTGCCGTCAGGACACGGATATATTTGGACTGATAGAGGTCACTAACAATGAGGTTGGTCAAGGCGTCCTTGAGTTGGGCGAGGGATTCATCCCCTGTGTTGTTTTTGATGGGGAGGACGGCCAGATGGGGCTTTTCCGGAGAAGTAGAGATAAAACCGATTCGGGGGATAAATCGGATGGCGACAACAGTAATTATGATCAGCGCTATGGCGGCCGAGAGGGCAATCCAGAGTCTCTTCGGTTTCTGCTTGACCACACGAAGATATTTGGTGGTGGTGATCTCCCTGCTGTTCAGCTTATCTTCGAGCCAAGAGTCAATCTCGTCCTTGTAGGCGAACACCCTGGCCCGGGGAGTGCCGTCCAGTCTCCGGACGGGAAGGTCGAGCTCCCTTTCCCAACGCTGGCAGGTTTTGACCGTGCGGTCGAGATAGTCGGAGATTTCCTTCCAGGATTCCAGAACCTCCCTCGTTTCTATCCCAGCCATCGTTCCTTACCATTAAAAATGCGAGTACGAACTATACCTTCTTTATTATTTAGGATATTCATTCATGGGGAGGCTGTCAACCAGAAGTAATCAAAGATTTAAGAGAGAGAAAAAAAGCGAGCAAAATATTAAAGTGCAGCAAGACGAGTGCGGGTATCGTCGACTTCGGGGAGGCCGGGGTCGGCATTCTTCCAAAGATCGAGGAACCGCTCGTAGTTCCTCTTCGCCTCCCTCCTTTTCCCCATCTCCTCATAGATCTTCCCGAGCATGTAAAAACTCCTGGCATAAATATCGCCATAGTTTAGGCGGCCCCAAGTCAAAGTCGTGATCAACTCGAATTCTTCCGCGGCCCGCTCCAAATTCCCGGCCTCAAAATATGCTCGCGCCAAATTTTCCACAAAAGGAGCAAAATCATCAAAGTGTACTCCGATGAACATGGACTTGGCCTGCTCGAAATATTCGATCGCCAACTCAAGATTACCTCTTTCGAACTCGACTTCTCCCAGGAGTTTCAGATAAAATCTTGTCGTTTGTTTTGCAGTAGCAATTCGGTTGCTCTCTTGGAACTGCACATTTTTTCTCATCCGTTCTATCTCTTTTTCTGCTTCCTCCCAAAGGTGCGCTTTAATATAAATCGAACCCTGATACCAGGGTAAATCACCCATTTCCAAAGCCTTCTCTGTATTGCCTCGTCTCAAATTCAGTTGGGCTGCTGGACCGTTGATGTCCGGACGCTTCTCCCCCAATTTTTCCCTTGCCTGCTCGATTTGGCCCAATGCGTCCTCGAACCGCCCCTGCAAGATATAAAGGTTAAACAAGCTCTTCATTCCTGACAAAACAGTCTCTTCGTTCTCACTCGTCAACTGTTTCCGATATTCCTGTTCAGCCACAGCGAAATCCTGCTGAAAAAGAAGAATGGCTCCCCTTTGCGCACAAACATTCCACCATGTGGGACTGGAAAGGAAAAAACTTTCCCATTTCGAAAGCGCGTCATCGTATCTGCTCTCTGCAACATAAGGCACTGGAAGAAAACAATGCAATATCGAAGCATCGGGAAATTTCTGAAGACCGAGTTCGATAATCTCTTTCGATTTATCGTTCATTCCCCAGCTAAAATAAATCATTCCAAGAAATAAATACGCTTGGCTTGAAGCCGCATTATTGCTTATCAACACGTCATAGCACGCGAGGGCCCTCTCGTATTCCTCACTAGAAAAGTAATAATATCCTAAACGGTCATTTCCTATAGGGTCTTCAGGATACTTCTTTACCAATTCTTCAAGAATTATAGGATTTCCGTTTAGATTGTTATGAGGTGGACCCTGAAATGCCTCGATCAACAGCCGTTCTCTTTCTGTTACGTGGCCCAGCTGTGACGCCTCATAGGCTTTTTGGTTGGCTTCTTTGAATCTCGGCATCATCTCCTTCCACTTGAGCAATTCGAGAGATGCTGCATGAATTAATGCCCGTGAACGCCACCAATGAGCCATGGCGAAATCCGGGTCGATGGCCACAGCCTCTCCCAGCAGTCTATCGGCTTGGAGTGGATCGGTATTGTTGAAAGCTTTGAGGGCATCCAAATACAATTGAAGCGCCCGTTTATTTGTTGTGGAGACATTTCCAATAGCTTCATCATAATCATTTGCAATTTGTTCTTCTGTAAGGTTGAAGTGGGTCTTGAATTTCGGTGTAAGAGAATCTACCATTTGCAAGAAACTTTCCTCTCCTTTTCCATCAGCATCCTCCGATGCGATCACGGTCATCGTATTCACATCCATGATTGTCGCTGAAAGTCGGAAATTTTCACCTGCTTTTATCAAGGAAGGCTGGATGATATGGGTAGCCTTGGCCTCTTCCGCTAAATCCTTGATATCCTTTTCTGTATAATTCTGGGCCTCTAAAAGATCCGTGTTTGTCAAAACACTGTACATGCGGCTGAAATCAAGGACATTAAGGTGTTTTGACTGCATCATGTCTTTAATGAGCAGATCTTGGAGGTTCTCCTTCCAGATATCGAAGTCCGGATCCCCGGTGCTGTTTTTCACAGGCAGGATGGCCAAAGTGGGCCGTCCAGTATCCTTGATGATGGGCTGTTGGGGCGACAGCAGGCGCCAGGCGATGATTCCTGCTACGACGACCGCCACCGCGGCTAAAGCGGGAATAAGGGCCTTCTTGAGGCTGAATTTTGCAGCTCGTGCAACCGCAATCCTCGGCATGATCTTTTGCACCACCCGCTCCTTCTCAGGAAGCGTCTCCTCCACTGCCATCAGCACAGCCAAAAGCTCCTCGGCACTCTGATAGCGTCTGTTCCTGTCCTTTTCCATGCAGCAGAGGATAGCCCGCGTCATCCCTTCGGGAAGCTGCGGATTAAGCTGCTGCGGATCCCTCGGTACTTCACTTTTGTGCTTCAGCGCCACACTGAATGCCGTATCCCCTGAAAAAGGAACCTTCCCGGTCACCATCTCGTACAGGATCACACCCAGGGAATAAATATCCGAGCGCTGGTCAGCCTTTTGACCCTCCACCTGCTCCGGGCTCATGTACTCGGGTGTTCCGATTACCATTCCCTCGATGGTCAGCCCCTTGCCCTCCATCGACCGGGCAATCCCGAAGTCCATGATCTTGGCGTTTCCCTCCTTGTCGATCATGATGTTCTGGGGCTTGAGATCCCTGTGCACGATCCCTAAACTATGAGCCTCTGCCAGCCCGTCTGTCACCTGCAGAGCAATACTCAGCACATTCCCCAGCTTGAGCTTTCCCATCCTTTTGACAACACTTTTGAGGGTCTCGCCCTCCACATACTCCATGGTGATGAAATGCATGCCTCCTGCTTCGTTGATGTCGTGCATACGGCAGACATTCTTGTGGGTGATTCGGCGTGCGAATTTCAGCTCGTTGCTGAAGCGGGTGATCGTGTCTTTGTGGGCGGCCACCTCGGGCTTGAGCACCTTGAGGGCCACATCCTCCTGGATCTTGATATCGAACACCTTGTAGACAAAACCCATTCCTCCTTTGCCCAACTCCTCGATGATGTGATAACGCTCGGCCAAGGTTTTGCCTATGGTCAAATCCTCCCCGGGCGTGAGCAGGGTCTTCGTAAAAGATGCAGACTCCTGCTGCCCAAGTCCGAACCGTGTCCCGCACTTGTTGCAGAAAACCGAATCCGATGGATTCTTCGTCTTGCATTCCGGACATTCTACAAGATGATTTCCCATTTTATGCCTCTTTTCCCGTCACCTACCCCCTCTTTTGCCGATTCCCCACACCTTCCATAAATCCCTTGCCAACAACTAGAATCTATACCGCACGCCAAGCCGAATAATACGGGGATTGAGGATTTGTGTTATCTCGTTGTAGGAGGGACCATTCATCCAATTATCCCGCCAAATATCATGGTCGAAGTTGAAGACGTTGAAGGCATCGAGCTGCAGGGTGAGCCTCCCATACCGTCCCAACACAAAATCCTTTGACAGGCTGAGATCGACGTTGTAAAAATTGGACAGCCTTGTTGTTCCCCATTGTTCAATAAAGAGCACCACCCATGTCCCTAATCCTTTAGCTGCTCTTTCGGGCGCCCTAACCAAGAGATACCGCTCCCAGGCCCATCCATCGCGGATATGGGCAAACCCTGAAAAGTTGAAACCCCAAGGAAGCTGATACAAAAAATTGACCTTGGCCATCCATCTGGGATCAGACAGGATATTTCCACCATCCCTGAACTCGACATTTGTCGGATCCAGGCCACCTCTTTCCCCCCAGCGGTCAGTGGTCCTCATGAAGGAAAAAGACGCATTCATCATCCATCGGTGGCTCAATCTTTTCGTTGCAACAACCTCAAAACTGGCATGGTTCGTATGATAATCAGGCCTGTTCTCGATGATGGAATGAGGAAGCTCGAAGCGGTGTGTTTTTGGGGCCCAGTACTCATAATCATAGGTGATGCCATCGACCTCAATGGATCCTCTGTAGGGACCTTCCCAGTCTTCCTGATTGTCTTTCTGCCCGGTATCTCTATTAAATGCTACTGTCCACTGGGATCGGAAATTTCTTCTTAAGGTTATATTGGCTCCCAGGGAAAAATCTTTGAATATTTCTCTTTCTAATCCTAAGAACAGTTCATCTGTCAACTGCGATTCGAGATTTGGATCGATCTCGAACGGTGACACTGGATTTGTGGGATCAAAGATGTTAAAACCGCTATAAGAAAGGAGACCATCATAGGGATAGCCGACCAGCTCGTCCTTCGACACAAGGTCGTCACCATTGATATCTTCCCAGAAGTATTGTGCTTTGTTTTCTTCGGTCATGGCCAACTTTCCACCAAGATTCGTGGTCCAAAAACTATAACGCCCTATATTAGCCCGGAGGATCGTTTTTCCATCCCCGGTGAGGTCGAATGTGAATCCAAGACGCGGGGCAAAGGTCCAGAATACGACACCCGGATCGATGGCAGAATATGTGAAAGCGGGCATTATTTCAGGAGCGATTGGATTTGCCGGAACTTCTAGCTCGTTCGCCCAGGAATTCTCCCGGTCCACACGGAAGCCAAGATTGAAGGTGAAACGCCCAATATTGTAGGCATCATTGAAGTAAAAACTGAGTCGGTCGCTTTCCTGGTCCCATAAACAGCGGTGAAGCTGTGCAATATAGGGCTGTCCATTTAAGTAGTATTTCCGCACACCTCCCGGCCAAATATGTTCTCCCCAGCTGGGAGTCAACCGGTATTCGACTCCGAATTTAAACTCGTGGGCTCCTCCCAAAAATCCTTCGAGGAAATAGTTGCCATCGACCTGAGCATTATAACTGGGCTTATGACCCCGTTGATACTCAGTCGTCCCCGAATACATCCCTGTTCCATAATCGTAGCCAGCTTGGGCATCCATCCCTCCCCTTGGATCGAACCCATACGAACCCCAGTTGTGGGCCATTTTAAGTGATAACAAGAATGTGTCGGAAAAAACATGTTCGTATTCCAGCTTCACAAGCGGATTTCCGTTCGTGACCTGATCGTATGTGGCTTCAGGAGGCCTTTTAGGTCCGACATTGTAGCTGAATACAGTTTTGTCATTATAGATAAAGGCTAATTCTCCACGGTCTTTGGCGCTGAGCTGAAAATTTAGTTTAGCATTGAAACTTTCAATCCTGGTATCCTGAGGATAATTGTTGATGCTGAGAAGGCGGATGTCCTGAATCCCGTATCCCAGCCAGAACCACAGCTTATCCTTGAAGATGGGGCCGCCGGCCTGGAATCCGTAATCTGTGAGCTGGTTGATCTGGTTGCCGACATAACCCAGGTCTATCAACTCCTGGGTTCGATTGTCGCCTTGGAGTTTGCCATTGGTGAAGAAAAATCGTCCGAGAAACTCCAACTTGTTTCCTCCCCGGCGTGTCACCATGTTGATAGAAACGCCCCCAGTCTTGATAGCAGGATTCTGTCCTGTGGTTATGACTTGGAACTCTTCAAAACTGTCAAAATCGTAATATCTCGAAGAGGCACCCCGTGCATAATTATCTGTGATATTGATCCCATCCATAACGAAGTTGCCCGAGCCAATGGTGCCTGATCCTTTAGCCGAAAACGCCAGTTCTTCACCAGATTTGCTTCCTCCAACATTTTCATCCCACATATCGATTCCTGGGATCTGCTTCAGAATTTCCCAGGGATCGCGGGCTGAGGGGATCTCCTGGAGCATCACTTCGTTGACATTGTAGGCTGAGCCTGTCTTTTTGGTGTCTACGATGGGGGAGGTAGCAACGACGGTGACATCTTCAGCTAGGGTGGCCTGTTCGAGAACGACCGGGAAGTCGAAATTGTTGCCCACTCGGATGATGATGTTTTCTTCGACATGAGTCTTGAATCCGGAGAGCTCGCATTTTAGCGAGTAGTTTCCGGAGGGCAGGTTGAGGAACCGGAATATGCCACCGGACGAGGACATCATGGCGCGCGTTCCGTATAGGGGGCACTCCAGAGTGACCGTCACGCCGGGAAGCGGCTCATCATTTGTATCGGTCACTTTGCCGCGGATATTCCCGTACTGTTCCTGGGCAAGGGAAATGCCAGAAATGCATAAACAGAAAAAAAGGACGGAGATCGGAATGGCTATAAATTTTTTCATCCTACCCTCCTTAGAAAATTCATGATCCTCACTCCAAAAATTATGCATCCGACAGGCATAAATCAACCCATATAGGACAAATGTCGTTTTATTTCGCCTTATTTCGTCTAAAATCGGGCAGAAATGCCCCCAAAAGTACAGATTTTGGTCAAATTAAGAAAGAAAGTGCCTGGTTTAAAGTACGTTACATTGGACCGATTTAAAGCAATCTCCTAAGATTACACAGCTATCTACGAATTTAATAAAGGAATCCCTTCGTTATTCACATCGATATGGGGGTTTCGTTAAGACAAAAAAGAAGTTATTTTAAAGCCGCGAGGCAGGTGCGGGCGTCATCGACTTCGGGAAGCCCAGGATCTGCATCTTTCCACAGATCGAGGAACCGCTCGTAATTCTTTTTGGCTTCTCTCTTTTTCCCCAATTCCTCATAGATCTTCCCCAACATATAAAAGCTCTTAGCATAGATATCACCGTATTCTTTCCGGTTGTAGATCATTCGGGATATCCATTCGAACTGATCCCGGGCCGACGCCATATCTCCCAATTCATAATAAGCCATGCCCAAAATCTCGATGAGATCGGCCGGAATTAAATTCATGCCAGGATAAAGCTTCTGTGCTTCTTTCATTAATGAGATCGCCTGCTCATAGTTTCCTTTTTCAAGAGCGAGTTTGGCTTTTATAGTGTATGAAGCATCCATTTGCCTTTGTCGGCCGGGACCGGGAATGTCGTTCTGGTCAAGATACAACCTCCATTTTGAATTCTTATCTCCTTCTACCCACTGTTCGATATCGTCAATGACTTTCTCAGCTTCTCTCCATTGTTTTGCCCGCACGTCAATTTCGCCATGAAGTTTGAATCGAGTGGGCTTATCCAAGACCTCATCCCAAATGCTGGTAGCTTCCCTGATATTTCCATTTTCGGCATAAAGACGGGTCATTCCAATGTTGATCGGATCAAAATCATATCTTCTGTTTTTTTTAATTGTCTGCTTTGCTGTTTTAGCCTGCAGCATCGCATCCTCAAAACGGCCCTGGGTTATGTAAAGCTGAAAAAGGCTGATGGCTGCATCTATCCGCGTCTTATTGTTTTCACTGCCAAGGCAACTCCTGTACTCCTCCTCGGCAGCCGTAAAATCTCCCATGAAAAACAGGACATCCCCTCTTATCAAGGAATCCCTGAATTGAATCGGCTCGACCTCGAACCCTCTGTCGCACCAAAAAAGCGCTTCATCGAAGTTCTGCTGCAGGGCATAAAGTTTGGTCATATTTTGGAAAACAAGCGAGTTATTGGGAAATCTTTCCAAGCCAGTTTCCAAAACATCCTCTGCTTCGACATATCTAGCCTGATCCATATAGATCTGACTGAGTCTATAAAACGTCGCACCATTATTCGTGAAGCCGATAATCCTCTTCAGGTGCATCTCGGCTTTATCGTAAGCTTCGCCCTGTCGATAGCGTGCAGCGATCCTATAATTTCCGTAATCGTCATCGGGATATAGTTCCAGAAGTTTCTTGAACGTTTCTATTTCTTGTACTGGATTGTAAGGGTAGATATATGCACCTTCTATGATCAAACGTTCCCGCTCGGAAGGCGGTCTGCGCTTGGCGGCATCCCGGGATTTTTGCCCTGCTTCTTTAAGTTTCTCCCAGTAAGATTGATCCCCGGTTGCAAGAGCGAGATGATTATAAACCCCGCTCATCCACCTGTAGGCCATGGCAAAATCTGGATCGAGGGCTGTAGCCCTCTCGAAATTCTCTATGGCCAAATCCCATTCTGTGTCATTCATGGCTTTGTGAGCTTGGATGTAAAACTCGAGGGCACGTTCGTTCGGGGTCGTGACATCTGCCACCGCTTTATCGAAATCATCGGCGATCTGTTCGTCTGTGAGGTTCAGGCTGGGTTTGATCTTTTTTGTCAGCACGTCCACCATGTCGAACATGTCATTTTCAGTCCCATCTATATGACCTGTCCATGTGGTCTTCCAGCTCCCTGCTTTCTGGATGGATATGTTGAGGCGAATCTTATCGCCAAATTTGTTGGCAGCCCCACTCAGAAAATGAGTCACACCATCCAAAGATGCGATCTTCTTGAGAACTTCTGTGGTGTAGTAATCGGCATCAAGTTTGTTCATATCTTCCAAAATTTGATTCATCCTCTCTGCCGTCAGGACACGGATGTATTTGGACTGATAGAGGTCATTGACGATGAGGTTGGTCAGAGCATCCTGGAGATGGGTGAGGGATTCATCCCCTGTGTTGTTTTTTATGGGGAGGACGGCCAGATGGGGCTTTTCAGGTGGAGGAGAAAAAATATCGATGTGGGGAATGAAGCGGATAGCGACAACAATAATAATGATCAGAGCGAGGGCGGCCGAGAGGGCAATCCAGAGTCTCTTCGGCTTTTGCTTGACCACACGAAGGTATTTGGTGGTGGTGATCTCCCGGCTGTTCAGCTTATCTTCAAGCCAGGAGTCAATCTCGTCCTTGTAGGCGAACACCCGAGGCCGGAGAGTACCGTCCAATCTCCGGACGGGAAGGTCGAGCTCCTGTTCCCAACGCTGGCAGGTTTTGACAGTGCGGTCGAGATAGCCGGATATTTCCTTCCAGGATTCCAGAACCTCCCTCGTTTCTATTCCAGCCATCGTTCCATACCACTAAAAAGGCGAGTGCGAACTATGCCTTTTTTATTATTTAGAATATTCATTTATAGGGAGGCTGTCAACCACTAAGGAATTGGGGTTTCAGGTTTACGTGATGAGCAGGAAATTGTCGATGCAAGGAACACGTCGTTACGGCGAGGAATGAAATGGTGAAGCAATCATAGGGGATTGTTTAGCCGCTTTCAATGGCTCGTAATGACAGATTGACAAGGCGGTCGGGTTTGAGTAATTTAGGCTCTTAAAAATGCTGTCATTCTGGGAAGTCAATCTCAGTCAAGTTGAATTCTTATCTCAATTTATCTTTAATGTCTTATGAGTCTATTACCTATTCCTCTGCCGAAAAAGAAGTTGATGATGCAGAAGCCTATGCTGCGGGTCTGCTATGCCCTGGCTCCGCTGGTGTTGGCCTCGATCTACCTTTTCGGGTGGCGGTCTCTTGTGCTAACCGGCTTGGTGCTTGTCTGCGGATTCATCGCCGAAGCCATTTTCACTTTTCCCCGAGGCAAGCCTGTAACCTCGGCTGTTTTTGTCACCGGGCTGATCTTCACCCTGTCGTTGCCTCCGACCATCCCCTTTTGGATGGCTGCGGTGGGGATCGTGGTGGGAGTGGCTCTGGGAAAAATGGTATTCGGAGGATTCGGCCAGAACGTGTTCAACCCGGCTATGGTGGGCCGCAGCTTTATCTACATCACCTTTCCCCTTCAGATGACAAACCGCTGGATGGAGCCTTTCTGGGGAGGCCTAGGAGGAATAACGCATTGGTCGCCTTCCCTGGATACGCTGACCCAGGCGACTCCTTTGGATATCCTCCGGCACGGGGGCACTCTTCCCTGGCAGAACCTTCTGCTGGGCCGCACGTCCGGGTCCATCGGCGAAATGTCGGCGCTTCTGATCCTGCTGGGCGGGCTTTATATTGTGGCCAAAAAAGCCGCCTCGTGGCGACTTGTCCTTTCCTGCCTCCTGGGCGGAACCCTAAGCAGCGGTCTATTGCGATTGGCCGGATTCACGCAAATCTCCAATCCTGTAGAAACGCTCATGGCTGGGTCCTTTCTTTTCGGTGCTTTTTTCGTGGTCACCGAGCCGGTATCCGGGGCGAAGACGAAAACCGGGCAGTGGGTCTACGGGTTCATGATCGGGGCTCTGATCGTTGTTCTGCGCGGTTTCTCCAATTTTTCCGAAGGTGTCATGTTCTCTGTTCTTATCATAAACGCCTTTGTTCCGATCCTGGATCAAACCGTGCAGCAATTTCAGGCCAAAAAGAGGGCCAAAACATGAAAAAACAGGTCCTTTCCGTCATCTACATGTTCCTGATAACGCTGTTCTTTGCTTCGTTGGTCAGTGCGGTCAAGCTCTTGAGCGAACAAAAGATCGAACTCAACCAAACCCTGAAATTGCAGCGGATCATCCTCAAAGTTTTGACCATCCCGATCGAAGAGGGAACCTCGGATGAGGGCCTCCTGCAGCTATTCAAGGCTAGGGTGAAAAGAATAGAGGTCGGACAGAAGACGCTGTATGTCGGTTACGAGGAAGACGGGCGAACCATCCGGGGATATGCCCTTCCGGTGGGCGGACCCGGATTCTGGGGGCCGATTCAAGGAATGGTGGGCATCGATCCTCTTGCCACCAAAGTCCTGGGGCTTGCCTTCACCAAGCATTCTGAAACGCCAGGCCTGGGAGGCCGGATAGTAGAGAGCTGGTTCACCGAGCAGTTCAAAGGTCTGCCCCTCCACCCGATAGAAGGCAACCAAAATATCTTTTACCTCAAACCCGAAGGTACTGGCAAAGCCGCCAATGAACTGGATGCCATCACAGGAGCAACCAACACCAGCTCTGCGGTGCAGGCTTTTCTGAACCAGGATCTGGATTATTTTCTGAAGGACCTCTGGGCACAAGTGAAGGAGACAAGGTAAATGCCGAACCTACCGCCGAAGAGAGAGATCTTCTTGACCGGGTTGTGGAAGGACAATCCGGTGCTCCGGCAGGTACTCGGCATCTGCTCCACCTTAGCTGTGACCAACCTTATGGTGAACACCCTGGTGATGGACGCTGGCCTGGTCTTTACGGTCTGCATGTCCTCGCTAACGGTATCGCTTCTGCGGAAGTACACCCCGATGCGGATCCGGATGATGGTGCAGACCTTGATCATCGCCTCCTACGTCATCATCGTGGACCTCATGATCAAGGCCTACCTCCCCGACATCAGCGAAGCCCTGGGACCCTATGTGGCACTGATCATTACCAACTGCATCATCATGGGGCGTGCCGAAGCCTTTGCCCGGCACAACCCTCCGCTGGCCTCATTCATCGACGGGCTGGGCATGAGCCTTGGGTATTCGCTGGTGCTGATCGCTATCGCGTTTGTCAGGGAGCCGCTCGGGTTCGGCACCCTTTTGGGCTTCAGGATCATGCCCGAGGGATTCGTGCAGTGGACGGTGATGATCATGGCCCCCGGGGCCTTTCTGACTCTGGGCATCATGGTCTGGATTTTGAAATATTTCTGGCCGCAAAAGGACGTGAAAAAAGGATAAGGGACAGAGATGGAACACATCAACCCGGCGACGCTGCTTTTCGCGGCCATCTTCACCAACAATATTCTGCTGACTAACTTCCTGGGTTTGTGTCCTTTCTTGTCCATGTCGAAGCAGAAAAAATCGGCGCTGGGCATGGGCGCGGCTGTAGTTTTCGTGATGGCGTCCACGACCGCGCTCAACAATCTTGTCTACTACAAAATCCTGGTTCCTCTGGGCTTGGAACATTTCCGGTATATCGTGTTCATCGTGGTGATCGCCGCCTTCGTCCAGTTGGTCGAGATGACGGTGGAGCGGTTTTTTCCGGCGCTCTATTTTGTCATGGGCATCTTTTTACCTTTGATCACCGTGAACTGTGCCATCTTCGGAGCCTCTTTATTCATGGTCATCCGTGAATACGATCTCGTGCAGTCTTTGGCTTACGGGGCCGGAAGCGGCATCGGATGGATGCTGGCCATCGTCGCCATCAGTGCTATAAGGGAAAAGCTGGAAAAAACAGCCAAGCTTCCGCTGGGCCTGGAAGGCCCGGCCATCACCTTGATCATCACCGGGCTTCTGGCACTGGCCTTTCTGGCTTTCAGCGGAATGATCCGCGTGCAATGACATAGGGTCCGAACGAAATCGAGGTTCATAATTTTGCTATATAAAAATTTGGCTTTGTCCCAATGTGACGTGAATGATGTATAACTTCAAGGGACAGGGAAGTGTCTTCGCTTTAGTTCAGATTTTTAACGCCATTCCTTCACCGTCCTTCTCGGCGCCTGCGGAACTGCGCACGATCAATCCAAACCTTCGGACTTTATTCTCTGTTAATATGAGTCATAAAACTTTAGAATCGTCATGCTCAATACATCCTCGGCGCCCGACAAGGTCGGATTCCCTCAAAGGACGGTTGTGGAAGGCTAAATCTTCAATGTCGCTCCGACATTCCCCTGTCCCTTTATTTCGTTTTTATTTCACGTCACTTTGGGACGAAGGCAAAAAATTAGTTCTATAAAAAAAGAATATGGCAGAGTTGATTATCAGCATCCTCGTCGTCAGCGGAATCGGAGCAGGATTGGCTCTGCTCCTGGAGCTGGCCGATAGGTTCATCGCCGACTACGGCGAATGCCACATCACGATCAACGGAGAAAATAATGTGGTGGTCAAGGGGGGCAGTCCTTTGCTTTTTGCCCTGCAGGATGAGGGGATATTTATCCCTTCGGCCTGCGGGGGCAAGGGCACCTGCGCCTACTGCAAGGTGAAGGTCCTGGAGGGCGGCGGTCCGGTCCTTCCCACGGAGACGCCCTATCTTTCCGAAGAAGAGCTGGAAGACAATGTCCGGCTTTCCTGCCAGGTAAAAGTCCGCACAGACCTGTCGATCGAAATTCCAGAAGAGCTTTTTCTGATCAAGGAATTCAAGGTCAAAGTCAAGAGTATCGTCGATTTGAATCCCTATATAAAGGGCGTAACCCTTAAGATTCTCTCTCCGGACGAAGGGATCGTCTACAAACCCGGGCAGTATATCCAGATGGAAATCCCCAAATACAAGATGTCAAGCGGTCCCGAATTTCGTGCCTTCTCGATGGCCTCGACTCCGGAGAAAGCAAAAGAAGTCGAACTGTACATCGGCCTCGTGGAGAAGGGAATCGTTTCGACCTATGTCCATCAATACCTCAAGGAAGGAGACGAGCTGGTTATGCGGGGGCCCTTCGGGGACTTTTACTACCGCGAATCGGATAGAGAAATCCTGATGATAGCGACAGGGACAGGGCTGGCGCCTATCATGTCCATTCTCCGATACATGCGTAAAGAGAAAATAGACCGAAAAACCACTCTCTTTTTTGGAACCAGGATCGAAGAGGATCTCTTCAGCACAGAGGAGATCGAAGGACTGGTCCAGGAGCTGTCGAGATTTTCCTTCGTCCCGACTCTATCCCGGGAACCAGACGATTCGCCCTGGAAAGGAGAAAGAGGCCGGGTGACCACCTTGATCGAACAAAGGATACCCGATGGGGCCGATCTCGACGTCTATATCTGCGGCAATCCAGAAATGGTGGATTCCTGTCTGGAAATCCTGAGGAAGAAGGGGATCTCCGAAAGCCAGATCTATTTCGATAAGTTCAGTTGACACATAAAACACAAACTGATTGACTTTATTTATCTTTAATATACTTAATTTGATATCACGTAATATTTCCCAGAGGAGGGATCATGAAATTTCTTAAATTGAAACGAGCCGTTTTTCTCTGTATTGCGCTTCTTTTATCCTTTGTTCTTCTGCACGGGCAGGAAAAAAGCAAGGAAATTGTCGGCCGGTTTCTCGATGCTCTTATGGGTACAGAATCGATTTCCGACCCCTATTATGAACATTATGATATTTCTCAGGACGGAGAATGGGTGGCTTTTACGATAGCCCGAAGCTTTCAAGTAGACGATATCTATCCTCTGGGAGATCTGAGAAAGCTTCCCGGCGCAATTCCGGCCACCTTCCTCCGGCAGGATATTTGGGTCGCGAACACAAAGACGGGGCAGCTCACCCGCATCACGAATGGCAAGCCTGATAAGAGAAGTTTCTGGCACCCGGTTTGGGCCCCGAACTGTAAGGACCTGGCCTTTTACGGAGACAAAGACGGGAACATCGTTCTCTGGATTTGTCACAACGCCGCGGCTCCGAAGGCTGAATTGAAGATGATCCAGGGAGTCCGCCTGAAATCCTCCCTTTTCAGAAAGGACATCCCCAGATGGAGTGAAGACGGAGAAAAGTTGCTCGTGCCTCTTCTGCCAAAGACCGAGGAAAACACCAGGCCCGGAGTGGATGACAACCCCCTCTATCTGATCCCCGACATCTACACAAAATTTTTGGACCCTGAAGGAGGGGCAACTTCCAGTGTGCTCCGCTCTGATGACCCGTCGGACACCAGCCGGTTCCTGCTGGCCGAGAACAGGGTCGACCTCGGTATGCTGGATATCGCCTCCGGGGAGATAAGAAGGTTGACAGAGAACCTGGACATCATGCTCTGGGAATTATCACCCGATGGGAAGATGCTGGCCTACAAGACCTTTAAAAGAGTGATTCCCGGAACGTTCGACCGTCTTTTCGACCTCTATGTCATACCTTTAGAGGGAGGTTCTCCTCGTCTTTTGATGGAAGAGGTGGAAAACGAGATCCTCTGGTCTTCGGACAGCATCCATCTTTTGGAAAGGCAAAAGGAGGAGCTTTATGCTGTCGACGTTCAAGGAATAAAAAAGATAATCACCCCGAAAGAGGACCAAGCTTTCGAGAAAATCCTTCCTCCGCCCGATATTCTGGAGGCCTCAGCAGGGTCCTACATCTGGAGTCCTGATGGAAAGCATGTCTTGGGCCGGAACAAAAAAGGGTGGTGGCTCCTTTCTTTGGACGGAACTCCTCCGCAGAGGATTTTTGAAACCAAGGGGAAGGAAACCAAAGCCAGGATATCCGGGATCATTAGAGTGAAGGGGGCAGGTTATGCCTTTAGCCCGGATGGGAAATCCGTCGTCCTGGAATCTTTCGATCCTTCCACATCGAGGAAAAGTCTTTTGCTGGCGGACCTCAAGGGCAAGCCTTGGGAGCCAATTTCTGAAAACGTGCCCAACTACACGACCATCTTCGATTTTTATAGGGGAAAGAGCAAAAGCTTCATCCTCTACTCCTTGAGGGAAATGGAAGTCAATAACCTGTGGTTTTCGGGATTGGATTTTTCAGCCCCAAAAAGGTTCACCGATTTGAATCCTCATCTCAGGCAGATTCCCCGCGGCAAGAAGGAGCTTTTCAGTTACAGGAATCTGGACGGCCAGGAACTGAAAGGGGCCCTATTGTACCCTCCGGGCTACAAGGAGGGGAAACGCTATCCCCTGGTGGTGGATGTCTATGCCGGCTACCTAGTGACCACCCTGGAGCGGACATTCTCCCTGTATTTCAACCCGGTATCCTGTATTCCCCAGCTCCTTTCCCAATGCGGCTATGTGGTCATGGAGCCGAGTATTCCTTTATCGCCGGAAGGGAACAAAGGATCGCCGTTTAAGGAGATCCCGGATTCCGTGCTTCCTGCGGTGGACAAGGTGGTCGAAATGGGGATTGCGGACCCTGACCGCATAGGCGTGATCGGGCAGAGCTACGGAGGTTACACGGTAAATGTTCTAGTCACCCAGACAAAAAGATTCAAAGCCGCAGTGGCCCTGGCAGGATTGAGCGATCTGATCAGCAACTACGGCATTTTCGACGCCAGGATGCGGTACGGCCTCGGGGGATCGTCGTTCTTTTCGTCATGGTCAGAAGGTGGCCAGGGCCGGATGGGCGTTCCTCCCTGGGAAGACCGTCTTCAATGGATCGAAAACTCTCCGATTTATTACCTGAACAAAGTCGAGACACCCCTGCTCCTGCTCCATGGCGACCTGGATTTCGTCTCGCTGGCCCAGGCTGAGGAGGTTTTCTCCGGCCTGAAAAGGTTGGGGAAGGAGGTCGAGTTTGTCCGCTATTTCGGCGAGGGGCATGTCCTGAGCAAACCGGCAAATATCCGCGATTCCTGGCAGAGAATCGCGGCCTGGTTCGACAAACACCTCAGGCCATCTTCTCAGAGCCAGAACTGATAGCCGACCCCGAAAAGGATACGGAGGCCGCCCAGGTCGACGTTGATGTCGAAGGGCCTCACTTTGAGAGGGACGGATTTCACTTCGGCGGTCAGGAATAAGCCTCTGAACAGCCTTAAATTCATTCCTGCTCCGATAACGGTCGTCCATTTTTTGTGATCGACGCGGCGGCGGACGAATCCGGAATCGATATCCTGTCGGTAAAAATAATAGGCGATGCCGATTCTGAAATAGGTGCTGACCTGCCGGATGCGCAGGAGGGGAACCCCGACTATTCCCGAGAGCTGAAGGCCGTCGACGCTCAGTGTGCTGTCCTCTTCGAAAAGTCCGATGGGAGCGCTTTTTTTATAGCCTCCTTCATAGGAAAGCTCCACCCCTAATGAATAGGAAAGCGAGTAACGTACAAAGGGCTCATAAACGTATCCGTCTCCATATATTTCCCCCAGGGAAATGTCATTGAGATAACGGTATCCGGCTTTGAGCCCGAGTGTGAACTGGGCGGCCTCTCCGGCCTGAGGCGATAGAAACAGGAGGCAAAGGAGAACGGTCCCTGTTGGCAAAATCTTTTTTATGAACATTTTCTTTTTTTGCTCCATGACTTTTATTCCTTCTTGCCTTATTTATCTTTTGTCTTTTTGCGGTTTTCCTATTTTTGCTTTTTCATCATTTTTTGTTTGCTTTTCGCTTTTCGCTTTTTTATTGGCTTTGTCCCAACGTGACGTGAAATTAAATGTAAATAAAGGTGCAGGGAAATGTCGGAGCGGCATTGAAGACCTCGACCCAACCTAACCCAGCCTTCCGCAACCGCCCTTCGAGGGAACAAAAGGGGATGTTCCATTCAGGGATACTCTATAATTTTTCATTGATAAGATGCAAATATTGAATATAAGGTGTCCCCAAATGGGACGTCCCCATATTGTTATGCGCAGTTCCGCTGGCGCCGAGAAGGGCGGCGAATGAATGGCGTTAAAAATCTGAACTAGAGCGAAGGCATTTCCCTGCACTTTATCTCGATACTTCATTTCCGTCACTTTGGGACAACCTCTTTTTGTTATTCTAACTTCTTGCATTTTTTGATATTCTTGCTTTTAGATTTTTGGCATTTTCGCTATTGACGGGCATAGTTTGGATCGCTTTCCTCTCCCGATGAGCTCACGGATGTGATCTTGTACAGAAAATTTTCTCCCTCTAGCAGCCCCCGTCTTAAAAAATTGACCGTTTGGTTATCCAATTCGGCTATCAATATAAAGGCTTGATCCTGGCTATTCACCCGTTTTGCGTACAGATGGTAAGCCACAACCTGGCCATTGTTTCGGGGATCAGGCGCCCAGCTCAGTCGGTCCACGTACTGGAGGAAAAAACCATAATTGTTTTCCAATCTGGAGACAGTAAAACTCTGGGGCGCATGGATGCTTTTCAGCGGGAAAAAAGCGGCCTTCTGGGCGTCGACGATTCCCCATCCATTGCCGTTGTCCGGGAAATCCGACTGGCTGGCAGTCGATTTTATGGCTGTCATGATATCCTGATTGGTCCAGGACGGATTGATCTCCAGAATCAAGGCAGCCACTCCGGCCACCAAAGGACAGGAAAAGGATGTCCCATCGACGAAGGAGTATTCGTCGATGCTGCCGGGGCCGGCCGAATAGACCGACTCTCCCATGGCCATCACGTCCGGTTTGATGCGCCCATCCGCAGTGGGGCCTATCGAACTGAAGCTGACTCTTCTCCCCTGGGAGTCCACGGCTCCGATCGCCAACACAGACTCGCTGTCGGCCGGGGAAACCAGAGTGTTCAGGCCGGAGCGGGAGCTTCCTTCGTTTCCAGCGCAGTTGACGATCAGGATACCGCGGGAGGCAGCGATGTTGGCCCCTTTGGCCACCACGGTCGTATTCCCATCCATATCCTCCCAGGAATAATCCTCCTCATCTGGAGAGAACTGATCCCGATAACCTAGGGAGCTGCTGATGATGTCTGCCCCCAATGTGTCAGCCCATTCGGCCCCTGCGATCCAATGATCCTCTTCGATGTGGCGCTCCCCATCGCTGTTTTCCGTCTTCCCCAGGAGGAAGCTAGCCCCGAAAGCCGGGCCTATGAGCTGGCCAGGTTCATACCCGGCGATCGTTCCCAGCGTGAGGGTTCCATGGTCCCCGTTGCCCGCTTGGCCTTCCTCGTCGTAAACGTAAGGGTCGCCGTTGACAAAATCCCAGGTGTCGACGATATCGAGGTGATCGAGGGCCTGGTGACCCAAATTGTTGAAACCGTCATCCAGCATACAAATCAATACCCCCCGGCCGCTGAATCCCATTTTGTGCAACGGAGGGACATTCAGTTGATCGACCTGTGAATAGGACTCTCCATAATCGAATGCAAGGAGTTGCACGGGGGATGTCACAGGAGTTTTTTCCCTTTCAGTTTTTGGCACTTCGACAGGATCACGGAGGGCGTAGATCAAGACCTTATCCACTTTTTCGACGAAACGAAAATTGCAAATGACCTCTAAAGATAGGGGTGTGGCCTCGACAGAGACGGCATTCAACCAGCGAGAGGTGTGCCGGATCCTCTGGACATATTGTTTGATCGAATCCACATAATGTGTATAAACAGGCAAATCGTATTCATCGACCAGCGTGTTCAATCCATGACGGAGGCGTCTGTTCAGAGATCGGATATTCAAGGTCATCTTGAGCTCTTCCGTCTTGTGGCGCTTTCCCGGTCCTTTATCTCTGAAATAGACCCAGGCGGCTAGAGTTTTCCTTTGGGCTTGTCTATCGAAAGCCTTCTGCAAGCGCGGGGAGATTTTTTCTCCTTTTTGGGGCATGCCGCTGGTGATGACAACGGCCAGAGAGATAAACACCGTGATGGTTATGAATAGCTTCTTTTTGGTCATTTGACTCTCTCTCGGTGACGATTTTTTCGCTACTCAACATTATAGCAGATCGGCCTTGTTTTCTTAGACTATCCGGATTATTCGACGCAACTTCATGGACTGCTTGCTTTCCGTTGCAGCCCCCGACCCAACGTGACTCCCTGACTTGTATATGATTCTGAATAGAAAGGCAAGATGGATTAGGAAGGTATGTGAGTATCTACTTATTCATATTTATATTGACTTATTTTTACCTACCAGAAATTCTCCAGGGGAAATCTGCTTTTGTCATTTTTTGAAAAAAGAGACGATAAAATCGTCAAGGCGCTCGGCTTTTTCCACATTGCAAGGCCCTTCGGATCGCCAGATAACCTGGCCTTGTTTATCGACCAGGAATATGTAGATATTTTCCTCATCAGGAATATCCAGAGCTTTACAAAATGGTTCTTTGTCTAGATAAAGAGTGATGGTCTTTTGTCGGGACTTCAGATCCTTTATGCCCGAGCGCATTCCGTAGTTGATGAACCAGCGGGCAACAGGATTCATCCTGGAAATTGTCGGCAGTTCGTAGTATCTCAAGTTCCGGTGAATACTTTCAAGCAGGTCGGCTGTCGGGAGCCAAGTATTCACCATGAGCTGCTGCTTACGTTGGAAGGCCACTAAAACCAGGTTTAGCTCGCCCTTGAAGTCTCCGGGGAGGTTGAACCTCTGCTTGTTCAGGTTCGTCCCCGTAATTCTTGGGAACTCAAGGATATTTTGTCTCTTCAATTTGTTATTGTTGTTATTGTTGTTATTGTTGTTATCCGGATTATCTTCTCAATTTCCCTTTTTTCCCTTTCAGATTCTCCTCTTCCACAGAGCAATTCGGATCGATGGTCGACCCGTATTCATAGGCACCGATATCGCAGCCGCCGCCGGCCGGCCGTATCATGCAGTCATAATCCCATGGAGGACAATAGGATGAGGACCCATTATCCACAGCTAAGCTTCCTGCGAAGAGATGAAAATCCCTATCTTCCATATTCAGAAAAACCTCTATATTCGGATTATCGGAGATCAACGAATTTTGATCCTGCCCGCTGTAAATAGCCCATTTGCCGTTCCTGATTTGATTCAACGAAAACTCTTGGTTATATTCAATAGAAATCGCCCTCTGAGGATTTCTATTATGGAAAATATTGTGGTTCCCTTCATAACATTCGGCTCCTCCCTGCTCCACGCATAACCCAATATTTTCTCCATCAGCCAGGATGCAGTTGAACATCTGAAGGCGATCCTGGGAGTTTTCGATCCAGATTCCGTAGGTCGTGCTGTGGACGAACGTGCAGTTGATCAGGGATGTTCGGCCTGGGATCCCGTCCCAATCCAGTTCGGCATGACAGATACCATTATCATAGCCATGGCAGTTGGAGAGCTGGATGTTATCGCCCCATAGCTTGTATCCGCTGTTGATGCACTCGACGGCTGAACATCTTTCCAATCTTGTATTATCCGCCTTTATATCGAATCCGTCATAGACGTTATAAACGGTACAACGGTTAAAGACAAAATCATGTCCATCCCCGAATGCAAAACCATCCACATTTTCTTCGGGATCCAGACAATCATGGGCCGTGCATTCATAAAAGAATCCTCCGTAACATTCAGGTTCATTCTCTCCCCAGCGTGACGCATCGAATCCGTACAGCAGGAAATGGTCGAGTTCCACATCTTCCAGGGTAAAATCATGCGCACCGTTGTGAGGGGATAGGCCGCATAGAAAATGATGAATCCGACAGGAAGAAATCTCTATGTGATGCCCTGTCATTTCCAAACCGGTATCTCCATTCCTGATCTCAAAACCTTTAAGGTTCACATAGTTGGCCGAAATAGTGACACAGGTTTGTCGGCCAAATTCTTTCCCCTCTATGATTGGGGCTTCACCCGGGTAGGCTTCAAACTGAATCGGACTATCCGGCCGCCCATTCTTTTCGATCTGAAGGGTTTCCCTGTAGATACCATCTCTAACCTGAACGACATCGCCAGGAAAGACTGAGTCGGCCGCATGTTGGAGAGTTCGCCAGGGACTGCCAACAGTTCCGGCATTCGAGTCGTCGCCGGATGGAGACACACAGTAGAGACCGGCCACCTCTATTTTGCGTTTATTCTTGAACTGGTCCGGACCCGGCTTCGACAGAAACAAGGCGAAGATGACTATCGCCAGATACGAAAAAGAATTTTTCGAGCTCGTATGTTTCATCTTGCTTATCTATCGAATCGAAGGAGTGATTCCCAAGACTATTTATAATTCAATACCGCATATTCCATGTGGGAAGGAGGATTTTTCAGATCGAGTTCGTATGTATTACCCTCGATTTTTTTCACGTTCTGTTTGCCTTTTGTGAAGTCATCTCCTGTATAAGGCAGGAATTCGGCGGCATCGGTTTTGAAGTGCATGGGGAAGACGATCATCTTCGGATTGAGTTGGGATACGACCTTGTCCGCCTCTTCACCGGCAACGGTGTATTTCCCTCCCACCGGAATCATCACCACATCGACGGGACCTATTTTTTCTATTTGTTCGGCATTCAGCGTATGCCCGAGATCACCCAAGTGAACGACTCTCAATCCATCGAACTCGAAAACAAAAATAGCATTTAGTCCCCTTTGTTGTCCTTGATTAGCATCATGATAGGAGGGAACGGAATAAATCTTCACATCCTTTATTTTTTCTTCGATCGAGGCAAAATCTCCCCCTCCTGAGGTCAATCCCCGGAGGACATCCGGACTCCCTGATATGGCATCAACTTTGTTGTGGTCGCCATGTTCGTGTGAGACGGTCACGATATCCGGTTGGATCTCTTCCGGAACCTTGTATGCTCCCATCTGCACAGGATCGGTGATAATGCGGGTGTGCTGGGAGGTCTCGATCAAAAAGCAAGCTTGACCGAACCACCTAAATGTGACCTCTTGGGCCTGGAGACCAGGACCGAAGAATGCAAAAACAAATAAAAAAGAAGCCACAAAAGCCATGAAATTCTTCATTTTGAATCCTCCTTCCTTCTTTTATCCTTTTATGATCCTTTTATGATGTTTGGCTAACTCAACATACTGATTTTAAAAAAAATGACACAAAAATCATACAACAAAACAGCCTTAAATGGTAATTTTTTTGGGGAAAAAGGGAATTCTAAGCAATATGTGGCCAGAAATTTTTTAACATTCAATTTTCTATATGCTCTTCTCCACAACTATTGATCCATTCTTAAAAGACCCATTTTGCCGCTGAAAATCGTGTTTAAAGGCCAAAACTGCTATGATTTTTTTCTTAATTTATTTTAATTCAATAAGATACGCCAGCCAAGCATCAAAGAAAAATCGAGTAGTAGATGGCGTTGAAGAGGTAGCGGAATGTGGCGTGGGATTGGCCCCGGTATTGGGCGGGGAAACCAATGAGGATGATCTTCCCTGCTCCGTAAGGAATGTCTACGATGGCGCTTTTATCGATCAGGTGCTGATCTCCGGTTACCCATCCGCTCAAAAAGGACTCGGCTGGGTACCTGGCCACGCTGCGTCCCTCATGAGCTACGAACGCCGGGCTTCGCCTGAAGAATACGGCCTCATCCCGCCCATAGCCATAAGCCACAGGGTGCGACGTGTCGTTCAGAACTTCGAGGATCGATCCCGGTATAAAGAATTCATTCCGCCTCAAGCCACGGATGCTGTTTTCAACTCCCAGATGAAACTGCCTGATCGCAAAATCGGCTGCTCCGTTCAAGGTTATGACCGTGCCGCCTTTTTTCGCGAATTCTATAAGACTATTCACTCCAACTTCCTCGATCCCGCCCGCATATTCAGGCGGAACGGATTTTTCCGACATCCCTTTGATAATTGCTCCCTCATTCATGTCGGGAAAAATAATGACATCAAAGTTCTCACTCAGATCGCCCCTTTTGATCTCCGAGTTGTTGATATTTTTAAAGGGAACCTCATACTGTTCGAGCACCCATCGAGTCCACCCCTCATCCATGGAAGCCGTCCAGCTTTTGTACAAGCCAACCCGGGGCGGCCTCAAAGCATATCTCTCGATCTCCGGCTTGGTCCCTAACCCTTCAAAATGAACCCAAAGCTCTTGGACTAGAGCCTTCAGATCACTCACCAAACCATTCTCGTTTTCCACCATCATGGTCCCCTCCGGATACGTTTTACCGTGGGCATCGAACTTCTCGGCGCTCCAAAAAACGCTGTATCCTTTCTTAACCAGCCTGTTGAGGGCGATAAAATCATCGTTAGTGGCATGGCCCCAGGCATAACCATAGGCACCTTCTACACTCTCGACATCCCCCCGTGGCCTTTCGATATTTTCCAATAGCACCGTTTCGACCGAAAAGGGCTCATCGGCCGGCACCACATCCACTCCCATCAGAAGAGGCAGGGTATGGGCCACCACATCATAAGGCGTTTTGAGCGGCCCACCGGGAGTTTCTCTAATTTCCGGATAGACCTGTTTCTCCAGCATGGCTTTGGCAAATCCCCCGAAGGGTTGAGCCATAAAGATAATGAACGATCCAGCAGGGTATTCATGTTCGTCCACCACAAAAGACTCGGTGGCCTTATGGACCTCCACATCGGCCAGCTTCAACACCCTCATCATCTTTACAGCCGAAGATAGATCCTTCTGATCGGCAGGAACCAGGAAAGCATAAGGAGGATCATCTCTGGTGACAGCCTTCCTTTGAATCCGGTAAAAATTTCGAAGCCAATTTTCACGCAGCCTGGCCGCATTCGTCAAAGCCGCCTTCACGGCCGCATAGTCGTATTCCACGATATCCCTCAGCCTCCACAGGCCTCCCTTCCAGGGCAAGGGCATGCTGACCGATTCCTCTCGGGCAGAGGAGGCCAAATCCTCGAATTTCAATGTTATAGGAGTGGCGACCTGTACGCTCGCCGCCTCGGTCAAAATGCGGATTCCTCCATGATAATGATGGTAGGCCCTGGCCGGAGTCCAGGCATCGAACCCGATGCTGTGGGCCACCCCACCTTTGCCCTGAGACGTCAATTCCGTGGCGATGAACGTCCCCATCATGGCCACCTCCTGCCGTAAAATGGGATCGACATTGGGTTCGTAGGGGTCGACATAAGGGGGGACGAAAAGTCTGGCTCCCCGGCTCCCCATCTGGTGCATATCCACGATGACCTGAGGATGCCAGGCGTTGTGGACCTTGAGAGTGAGCCGCGATTCCACCTGGGTGAACATATACCAGTCTCGGTTGTTATCGTGACCCACATATTTGTGGTAGAGCCAGGGCATCGCACCGCCTTCGTACTCCGTTCCCAGATTTCTTTTGTACCAGTCAACCACCATCTGGATGCCGTCCGGATTATGCATGGGGATGAGAAGAAGAATGGTGTTATCCAGAATTTCTCTGGTGGTGACATCATCCTGCGTTGCCAAATCATAAGCCAGTTCCATGGACATCTGGCTGGCCCCGATCTCGGAGGCATGGATCGAACAGTTGACCATCACGATTGATTTCCCCTCAACGATAATCCTTTGCGCCTCCTCATCGGAAATCTTCCGCGGATCGGCCAGAAGCTGCTGGTATTTTTGGTACTTCTCGAGATTTCTATGGTTGCTTTCGGAAGTGATAACGGCCACGATAAAGGGATTTCCCATGGTGGTTTTTCCGATTTCTTGTGCCGAAATCCTTTCGCTCTGGCGGTCCAGCAGACCAAAATATTCGACGATCTGATGCATATCGGCCAGCTTTCTATCCGCTCCCACTTTGAAGCCCAAAAAATCCTCGGGACTGGTGACCTGGGCCGAAAGCAGGGGGGCAATAAACAGAAGAACTATCGCCAGATTGAGAATTTTCTTTTTTTCCATGCCTCACTCCTTTACAATTTTTGATTCCTCATTATACAGACTTACCGCCTCAATGTCATCGAGCAGAGCCGGTGAGTTAGTATTTCCAAAAACTTGACGATTTTCAATCTGGAAGGGAAGCTGAAGAGGAAGCCATCCCAGAGGCGAGCGGGCATGGAAAGCAAGCCCTACTGGCAGGTCGAAGAGAGCAAGCCCTACTTGCCACGGTAAGGAACGCCTTTTTCGATCCAATCCGGTGCCGGCATTCCCTTGAGATAGTGGTCGAAATACTCCTTCATCTTGATCGAATAGTCGAGTTTGTTGGGATATTTTCTGAGATGGTGAGGTTCTCCGCGGTACTCGAGAAAAATGCAGTCCTTCCCGAGGCGCCGCATGGCCAAATAGAGCTCGATTCCCTGGTACCAGGGAACCGCCCCGTCCTCATCGCCGAACTCAATGAGCAAGGGCGTCTGGATGCGGTCGGCGAAGAAAACCGGAGAGTTTTCGATGAAGCGCTCGGGATATTCCCACAGGCTGCCGCCTATGCGGCTCTGCTGCTTCTCATACTGCATCTGACGCGCCAGG
Organism: uncultured Eubacteriales bacterium; assembly: GCA_964400735.1. Classification (GTDB taxonomy): domain Bacteria; phylum Acidobacteriota; class Aminicenantia; order Aminicenantales; family Aminicenantaceae; genus CAYNVQ01. Next base: position 37,197 of record CAYNVQ010000007.1, read on the forward strand.
CCCGATTCCCAGCGGATTCCGCTGTAGGCACTGGTCATGTTGCTGACCGGAGCGCCGGCAACCGCCGCCGAAAAAATATCGGTCTGGGTGATCACAAAGGCTGTCTGGTAACCGCTCCAAGAATGGCCGTGAAGCCCGATCCCTTCGGGGTCGGCAACTCCCATGTCGATCAATTTCTGAACTCCCGGAACGATACACTTGGTGGCTGCGTAACCAGGATATCCGACATCGAACCGGACATCGGGAAGAAACACGGCGTACCCGTTGCTGGTGTAGAAAGGGAAATTCGGGCGGTGGTTCACCACCATTTGGTTGAATTCATACATCCGGTTGGAGAATATTCGGTAGAAATAGACGAGCACCGGATAGCGTTTACCCTCCTTATAATCGGCCGGCTTGATCAGCACCCCTTGCAAAGGGATTCCATCCAGGCTCAGCCATTCCACAAGCTCGGGCGAGCCCCAGGCAAACTCGCTGATCTGAGGATTGACATCGGAAATCTTTCTAGGCGAAGAAAATTTAAGGTCTGCCACCCAGATATCCGGGAACTCCTCAAAGCTTTCCCTTGTGTACATGAGCGTGTCTGCTTCTTCAGCCTTGGACAGAAAATCGAATTTCTTCTTCTCCTCCAGAAGTTTCATGAGCGAATCTCCCCCGATATTGCAGGAATAGAAACCATAATACTTCATCTTGTTATGGTAGGACGAGAGAAGCAGCGTTTCTCCCTCCTCAAAATAAGGCTTGTCCCGGTCTAAGCGGAGCATACGAAAAGTCGTCTCTCCCTGGCGTCCCCGGCCGCCCGTGATGTTCTCGGCTTCTCCGCTATCCGTCGCAAACCTCCAGATATCGTACTTGTCATAGACCAATACGAACCGGTCATCCTTTCCCCACCCCGCCGATCGGTAGCTCGGAGGTTTGCTCGGATAATCATGGTCCTCATCGGCAAAAGGTACCTCAAGCCCTTCTGTCAGATTGAGAGTCTTACCTGTTTGACCATCGAAAAGATGCCAGTTTTCATCCAGATAATAAACCACAAAGCGACCATCGGGCGAAAGGGAAGCTTGATCTTCGAAGCGGGACACCACAAGATCCCGCTTTCCGGTCCTCATATTCACCCGATAGACATCCTCCAACCCTCCATACCAGGTGAGCTCCTTCAGATAAGGAACATTGGATAACCCAAGAGCAAAATCCGGATTGTCGTTCACCTCCACACGGGGCAGGTCCCTATCCGCCAACTGGACAAAGCGCCCGGAATCGGTGTGGTAGACCGACAGGTAGGTCTGGTCTTTTACCCGGGGCCACATTTTCTTCTCGTTGGTCTTGATCCGAGGGTCATTCCAGTGCCAGACATCCACCTCCCTTTTTTTGAGAATCTCATTCCTGTCGAATAGATCAGCTTCTGTGGATTCCCCTTTTTCACCCCCTTCCTCAGCCGCTTGTGCGGCTTCGTGTATCTCCAGCGGCTTGAATCCAAAAAAGAGGCGCAGGCCATCCTCGCTCCAGAATACCCGGTTCTTTTCCGGAATCATCCATCCTTCTGGTGCGCCATCTGCTCCCACGGCGAGCTTTTTTTCTCCATTTTGGCCATCCCAGATCCACAGCGAAAAATGGCCCTCATGACCTTTCTCCTGACCATTTGCGCTGGCCAAAAACGCCAAGCGGCTTCCCTTCTCGGCCCAGGCAAGGCTCGAAAATCGTGCGTCTTCTTCCTGGATGACAACCTCCTTCGGCAAGGAGGCCTCCATCAGGTCCACACAGTACAGGCCGTCTTCAGTCTCCTCAGGGCTGGAAACGGTCAGGGCGAGGTATTTCGACGATGGATCAAAGGCATAATCAAGCGCATAAGGAATCTTCACCTCCTCGGCTGTATCCAGTCTTCGAAGGACCAAGAGACTCCCGGTCTCTTTCTTTTTCCGTTCTTTCTTCTCCTCCTCCGCTTTTTGCGTCGTCTTCTCTTTTTCCGAAGTATCCTTGTCTTGTTTATCTGCCGGCTTTTCCTCTTCTTTGTGATGGAGATAAGCTACCCATCTGGAATCATCCGACAGGGCAAAACTCTGGACCTTCTCAAGGCCGGTAACCTCACCGGTCGCCGTTTCGAGCAAGGCCATCCCGTCCTTGGGCCTATCTTTCTGGGATTTTTCGAGATCCACAGCCCGGGGTTTCACCGTCATGACCACCCATTTGGCGTTCTTGGAGATTTGGGGAGCGCTGCCGCGTTCGACTACATAACGGGATCCGTTTTTCAGGCCATGAACCACAACCTCTCCGTCTCCCCTGTCGGGTTGGGCGTTATAAGCGATCCACAATCCGTCGTCAGAAATGACCGGACCATGGATTTCCTTGAACTTCATGACATCTTCGAAGGTCAGAACCCTTTTCTTCCCGGTGTCGGATGAGATACCGAAAGGAGCGAATATCGAAATCAAAATACATATGAGGAAAACTCGAGGAATCAAATATAATTTCCGCATCATGGCAAAACCTCCTATTTGGATTGACGCCTATCGAAATTTTTTGGGTGCTTTAAGGAGTATATTGAATGGAAAGGCCAAGGACGATTGTTCTGGTTATCAAACATTGCAGGTGTGAAACATGCTTATAACAAAAAACACCGCTAGGAGCAAGACATCCCGACCGAATTCAGGGACGCCGTTTTGTTGCAGACAGATACACAATCGTATAGTATAGACACAAAACGGACGGCATTGGTTCGAAAAAGTCTTTATAGCAGAATTTTTGGAGGATAAACGACAAAAAAACGTAAAAAGAAAAGGAAGGAAAACGAACGATGGCTGCGAAAAAAGGGCAGTTGGCCAAGGATTTCTACGAAACACAAAAACAGCAGTGGCAGAAAAGCCTGCTCGTTTTTGCGGTCTTGATTCTATTCTACTGGTTCGCGGTAAGCACCCTGATTTTTCTCTTCGCCTTTATCGCCGGTTTCTTCCTGGTCAATAAACCGTTATCGTCTACAGAAACGCTCTTAGCTCTCCTATTTGCCAGTACCGCCGTGTCTTTGCTCATCGCAACCTTCCACTATTTCGATGCCAAACATAACGGCGCCCAGTTCATCCGCAAACGCCTGCTGGCCAAATCCCCTGACCCCAATGACCATTACCACAAACAATTCGTCAACACACTGGACGAGATGAGGATCGCGGCAGGGCTGCCTCGCGTCCATCCCTACATCCTTCCCACTTTTGCCATCAACTCCATGGCTTTGATCGAAGCGGACGGCACGCCCAGCGTGCTGGTGACCGAAGGCCTGATCGCTGAGTTCACCAGAGACGAGATCCAGGCGGTTATCGCCCATGAGCTGGCCCATGTGGTAAGGGGCGACACATACTACATCACGCTCGTCTGCTCCCTGGTCAATTTTTTCGAACGGATGAGAGAAGCGGCCCAGCCGCAAGCGGCTTCCCGGCCGGGAACTTACAGAGGAGACGTAGAAGCCAGCGGTGCTCCTCTGGTGTACGCGGCCCTTACCATCTCCACCCTGATCATGCATCTTCTGAGCACACTAGTCAGCCGGCAGAGGGAAGTCCTTGCGGACGCGGCAGCCGTAGAGTTCAGCCGGAATCCCAGAGCCCTTGCCCGGGCCATCTACAAAGCCCACCTTAAAAACTCCTTCGTGGGAGATTTCAATATCGCCTATACTCCATTGCTGATCGTACCGCCCCAATCCACAGGCATAACGGATGGATTCTTTTCCCGACTTTTTAACACCCACCCGCCTCTGATGAAAAGAATCCGTGCGCTATCGAATATGGTTCCGGCCAGACCCGCCCAAATCATCCAGGAAGTCTGGGAGATACACAAAAGTCGGGAAAAAGCCCGTCTTGTCCTCCATTCCCGGGAGGAGATCCAGGCCCAAAAAGCAGGGCGCATCGAATCGAACTCCACATCAGAAGAGGAAGGAAAAATTTGGCTGATCCAAAACCAGGATGGTGGTTGGGAAGGTCCCTATACGCTCGCAGATCTCCTTTTACTGGATTTTTTTCTTCCCTCTCGATGGATCAGAAATATTCAGGAGCGGGTCGAGGCATCAGCATCCGAGTTCCCTCAGATCAGAAAGGCCACTCAAAGGTGGGGAAAGCAGAAAAAACAGAAAGGCTTCCGGCAGAATGACTGTCCCCGCTGCCATATCCCTCTCCGCGACAATTTCTATGAGGGAGTTCCTCTAAAAATCTGTCCCGAATGCGGCGGAAAGCTTATCGACGCGGCAGTCATGGACCGGATCATCGCCCGCAAGGAAGTCGCCTTTTCCGAGCTTTTGAAGAAAAAGGCCAAAGATTTCGAAGAACAATTCCTCTTGGACCCTGTGCTGAGAAAAAAAATTCACTCCCAAAATATTCCGAAGATAAACTGCCCCAACTGCGGTTACAAGATGATGCCCAGGCCTTTCAACTACCAGTATGTGATTCCGGTGGACAAGTGTCTTGCCTGTCATAAGATCTGGTTCGACGCGGATGAGCTGGAAATTTTGCAGATCCTGATCGAACACTGATTTTATCAGGATGCCTTCATTTTTGTGGGATAACCTTTAGAGATAATAAGACAGCGTGTGTGTCAGCCGCATCTCCGGAGAGCTCCGATCCATCCTGACCCGGCCTCCTTTAAGGGCCGTTCTTCGGGGGAACAATATAGGATCCCACGATACAGGAACGTTTCATTGGGGAACACTCCATACTATTTCACGGAAAGCCAGTTCGGCAACAGAACATAATCCTGTGGGAGACGTTCCCATATTGGCGACGAGGACGGATCGAGCCCGACCTCACCTAAGGGATGAGATTCGGAATAATCTAAGAATCGAGGAATGCTCTCGACAGAATTTCTAGATAGTCCTCGGTGGTCACATCTCGCGGATTGGATGGATTGGAGTTATTGGCGTAAGCTTTCTCGGCGATTTCGGGGAATTGTGCTTCGGCCAGCCCGATGTCCTTGAAAGAGGGAATTTTCAGCCTCCGGGAAAGCCTTTTGATCTTCTGAACGAGCATTCTGGCCGCCTCATAGTCATCGATATCATGGATTCCGGCCAGTCGAGCAATTTCTGTGTAGCGCCTGGCAGAGACAGGAAGATTGAATTCCATCACATAGGGCAGAAAGATGGCATTGGCCACTCCGTGGGGGGTGTCATGGAGGGAACCGACCGCTTCGGCAATGCAGTGGACGGCGCCAACATCGCTGTTTCCAAAGGCCATACCGGCCAGCATGCTGCCCAGCATGACCCATTCGCGGGCTTTGAAATCACCCTCGATGTCGTCATAGGCTCTTTCCAGAGACTGAAAGATATACTTGAGAGAAGCCCGGGCAAAGATATCCGTGATGTAGGTAGCCGGCTTCACGGTGTAGGCTTCGATGGCATGGGTCAGGGCATCCATTCCTGTCGAGGCAATAAGAGCAGGAGGCAGGGTTAGAAGCAAGTCCGGATCCACCAGCGCCACAGCCGGGAAGAGGAGTGAGCCTTTGATGCTCATCTTGAATTTCCGGCCTGTGTGGGTGATGACGGCCACCCAGGTCACTTCGCTGGCCGTGCCGCATGTCGTGGGAATGGCCAGAACAGGGAGCGGAGGATTTGCGTATTTGGCCAGCCCTTCGTAATCTTCGATGCGACCCGGGTTGGTGGCCAGGAGGGCAACCGATTTGGCCGCATCGAGAGCGCTGCCGCCACCCAATCCAATGACCAGATCAGGACGAAGCTCTCTCACCATATCGCCAGCCCGGTCGATAGTGGGATGCTTGGGATTTTGTTCCACTTCATCGAATACAGGGATATCCGGCATCTGGGAGAGCACCTTGTCGGCTATTCCGGATTCCCTGATCCCTTTATCCGTCACAAGAAGAGGATTTTTCGCTTTCAGATCGCCTAGGACGGTCTCCTTCAACCGGGAAATCGTCCCTGGTCCGAAAATGATCTTGGTGGGAACCTGGAACTTCATATCTTCTCGGCTCTACTTTCTAAAATCCAGGCTTTCCTGGTTGGCCATGTCCAGTACAGCCAGAAAGAGGAGCTGCGCCATGTCCTCGAGGATCTCGGGAGTGATGGTATCGATATTATCCTTCGGGTTATGATAATAAGAAGGGGCCCCGCCCACACTGAAGGAAATAGTGGGGATATCCTTCCACAAAAATCGGGCAGCATCCAGACGCGGCCGGGCGATGTTGGAGAAGTAGCTGGGATTGATCTGGCGGTGGATGTATTTTAGATTGGCTCTATTCACGAACTCCCAAAATTCGGGATAATTCTCCGCAGCCAAGGCGCCTATTCTATCTCCACAGCCTACGCCGTCCATATTGAGGAAGGCGACGGTTTTCTCCAGGGGAAAAAGCGGATGTTCGCAATAATAATCCGAGCCGGCAACGCCCTGCTCTTCGGCGCCGAAAGCGAGGAACAATATCGACCGGCGGGGTTTGATGGGACATTTGTGGAAGGCCTCTGCCATCCCCATCATGACCGCTACCGCCGAGGCGTTATCGTTGGCGCCGGGCATGAGCGTGTAGGCTTCACCCAGATGGTCGAGATGACCGCCGACAACGATGATTTCGTCCTTGAGCTGAGGATCCGCACCCATGTACAGGCCCACGACATTGTAACCGATGCCTTCGGGATGGTGTTCGGTGGTGTTTTTAACCGTCATCACTTTGCCGGTGGCGAAGGAATGAGGCTTCAATGTCTTTTGAATTTCTCGAACGACTTGGGCGTGTTCATATGCTGTTCCGGCGAAGACATCTTTGACCACCACATCTCCCACATGGGAATAGATGAATCCCGCATCGTAAGCATTATTTGGATTGCCGATCGGGCCGTAGTTGTAGATCATTCCTTTGGCACCATGGGCCACGGCATTCTTCAGTTTATACTGGTGGAAGGAATAGGGCCGCCACTTCTTGAAGAGGGCCTCGTCCCGGTTGGGTGAAACGGGGACTTCTCTCTCCATCAGGACGATTCTCCCCTTCACATCCACGCCTTCGTAGTCGTCGTATCCCAGCTCCGGGGCTGTGGCGCCGTAGCCGACATAAATCACCTCGGCCGTCACCTCCCCTGAGCCGGATGTGCCTCCGGGGATGAACTCATCGAAATAATGATAATATTTTTTTATGGTGCTGTCTCCGACAGGGATATGGAGCGAAACTTCGCAATCGTCGAAGATCAAGGTGTAAGGGTTGGGAAAAGCCTGAAGATAGGTGTCATTGTCACCGACCGGAGTGATCCCCCACTTCTGGAAATAAGAGGCCAGCCATTCGGCGCTGGCGTTGAAGCCTTCGGTTCCTGTCAGCCGACCCTCGAATTTTTCCGAGGCTAGTTCCTTGACATAGTGAAAGAGGTCGTGGCTGGATATGGAGTGCATGGCCTGGAGGATTTTTTGCTCGTCGGACAGTTCTCTGGAGGCTCTTTGGGCCAAAACAGCAGAAGAAACGTTCAGGAATACAAACAAAAAAGCGGCAAAGACACTTAGAAATTTTTTGTCTCTCATGTGGCGCTCTCCTCTCTTTTTTTTCACTCCTATGTTAAGATAATTTCGAGAAATGTAAAGGAAAATTTGGCTGTGGTGAATAAATTTCGGCTAATTTTAGTGCTCGTTTTGAGCCTTCTCGCGTTCGAGAAGGGCCCGATGAAGTCCCAACAGATGCCTCCTTCATCCATTCAGCTCGCTGATACCTCTTCCATCGAAAAAGACCTTTTCGATATGGCCAACCGGGCGAGAATCGAGCAGGGATTAGATCCATTGAAATTATCCGGGGAGCTGACTAAGGTGGCTCGGAACCACAGCCGGGACATGGCTTCCCGATTGGAGCTGAGCCATAATTCCGCTTTGGGAAAATCCTACCAGGATCGTCTGGTCGAGGCGGGATTCTATTTTCGAGCTATGGGTGAAAATGTAGCTGCCAGCGAGACTTTTCGAGCCGATTTCATCCATCAAGGTTTTATGGAAAGCTCTGAACATAGAGACAATATCCTCAATCCCGATTTTAAAGAAATCGGCGTCGGCGTCGTCTATGCTCCAGATAAAAAATATTATGTGACCCAGGATTTCATGTGCTCCCTAAGGGTTTTGGGATATGAGGAAGCCGAAAAAATCATTCGCGAAGAGATCAACAGGTACAGAAGTGAGAAGTCTTTGCCTCTCCTTTCCTTTCAAAAAGTGGACAATATCCTGGCCCGAGGCTTCTCCAAGAAAAGGGCTTTGGGTCAGCCGCTGATGAATATCGCCACGATTTTGGGCGAAACCCATATTCATTTCATCACGACTCCAGAGCTGACTATACCGGAAGACATCATGAGGGGAGTCACCAGTGAAACATATGAGAAGGGAGGAGTCGGTGTGTGGTTTGGGCGGCTCGATGATTATCCAGGGGGGACTTATCTCATCACGCTTTTTCTTTTCCCTGTCGATGAATTCCAAAACATGAAAGAAGAAGACCTAGTGGGAATTTTGCTGGGTATCATGAACGAAAAGAGAAAGGAAGAGGGGCTCAAGCCACTTAAGCTGGATAAAAGGCTTTCTAGAGAAGCCTCGAATGTATCCAGACGGCTGAAAAATCAAGGCCCAGGCCCAAATGCTGTATTGGGAACAAGGGCCGGGATGGCATTTTCTTCCTATGTTACGGAGGATATAAGGACCTGGCCAGAAGACTTGGATCAAGCCCTCGTTATTCCCGGACTGCGTAAAATCGGTATCGGGATCAGCTACCAGAAAAACGACACGCACCCCCAAAACCACTACTATATCACTATCATTTTTTAATTGGTGACAGGTTACTAAATTAGTGAATCGATAAGTTTAATAATTAAGTAACCTGTCACCAATTAAATTAAAGGCGGATGGCGAGGCCGCCGCGAAGGGTAAAACCGTTCCAGATGCCGGCATCGACCATCAGGTGGATATTGTCGGTGATCTTTGCCTTGAGCCCTAGGTTCAACTGGATGAAAGGAAGGAAGGGAAGAGGCAGAAAATCCTCCTCCTCATCTTCGAGCTCATCCTGGATCTGTTTGATGGTTTTGGTTTCTTCTTCAGGACCATAAGTTTCAGTCGGTTCACCCACAACGTCCAGTTCGCCCGACCAGGAATAATGAACCTCGTCATTTTCGATGGAAGAAAAGGTCGCCGCCCCTACTCCAAAAGTTATGTAAGGATGGATCCGGGACCTGGGAATGATGTCCCAGCGAAAGCTCAAATGAAAGGTCAACGGATTGAGCACGACATCTCCTGCGGTTGTCCCTTCGAACCTGGAACCATCATCGAATTCCATATCGGCAGAGACTTCCACCAATTCCACCTTCATTTTAGTTTTTTCCAATGAAAATCCCAACGAGAAGGACCCGTTATGTCCGCCTGGATACCACCGCAGCTCGAATCCGTAATTGTATCCGCCAGAATCGAAATCGACTGTCTGTTCATATATAGGATCGATCAGATAGGGATAGTCTTGTTGAATCTCTTCTAAAAAGGCATCTCTGAATTCTGACTCGAGAGCATCCGATAGAATATTCTCAATGGTATTTCCTAAAAGATCAAGACTCCAACTCCCATAGTGAAAGCTGAACTCAAAATTCCCCTGAGCCACTGAGTTAGGAACAGACACAAAATAGATCAATAAAAAGATGGGCATGACTTTAATAAGGTTTCGAATCTTCATTCTTCCTCCTTCGAATGAGTCACTCACTTTTTACATTCTTTTAGCACAACAACAAGAACACATCAATAGCCTATAGCGATGAAAAGAGGGGTGAATCTGTTGATTTACGATAAGGATTCTGATATCTTGATTTTCCATATTCCCGCATAAAACTATGAAAAGGAGGACTTATGATAAAGACATTGCTTTTGGGACTATCTCTATTCGTTTTTATCTTCGGATTGGCTTCCTCTACATCCTCGGCCCAAGCTAACCCAAAGGTCCTGATGAAAACCACCAAGGGCGACATCACCATCGAGCTGTATCCGGATAAGGCCCCTCTCACGGTCAATAACTTTCTTTCCTATGTGGATGACCATTTCTATGACGGCACTATTTTCCACAGAGTGATGCCGGGTTTCATGATACAGGGAGGAGGATTGACACAGGATTTCGGAGAAAAGCCGGCAAAGTCTCCCATAAAAAACGAGGCGGCCAACGGACTGAAAAACAAAAGAGGCACAATCGCCATGGCCCGCAGAGGAGAACCTCACAGTGCCACCTGCCAGTTTTTCTTCAACCATGTGGACAACTCATTTTTGGACTACGGGACAGCCTCCGACGGATGGGGATACTGTGTTTTTGGGAAGGTCGTCGACGGATTGGACGTCGTAGACGCCATCGCCGACTCCCCCACCATGACCAAACACGGAATGCAGGATGTTCCCCGGGAAACCATCAAAATTATCTCGGTTACCCGCCTGGATTAGCTCCCGTATCCACAGCCGGTAAAAAAAACAATAAGACCAATATAATGCGACCTTAAAAAATTCCGGTGCGCCGGGGATGTTCGACACTATCTTCGCTTTTTTTCATCTTTTTCTCCTCCTCGGCCTGCTCGGCTATGCCTTTTATTCTCTCTTCCAGGGCAATGCCCTGCGCTTCGTTTTGATCATCGTCTGTTTGGCCGGCTACTACTTTTTGGCCCTCCATAAAAATGTAAAAAAAGAGATCGCCCGAAAAAGAAATTCGAAAAGCAAAAAATAAATGGATTTTTTCGACCGATCCATCCGCCTTTTAGCGGCAATTGTCTGGGGTCCCCAAACAGTCGTTTTGCTCCTCGGGGTGGGGCTTTTCCTGACCATCTGGCTCCGCTTCGTCCAGATACGCCGTTTCCGCTTGTCGGTGCGGCTGCTACTCGGTCCAAGAGATTTCGGCGAGAGCCAAAAAGAACGCAAAGGAGACATCTCCCCTTTCCAGGCCTTGACCACATCACTGGCCGCCGTGATCGGCAATGGCAACATCGCTGGCGTCTGCACAGCCATAGCCATGGGCGGCCCTGGCTCGGTCTTCTGGATGTGGATGGGAGCCCTGGTGGGTATGGCCACCAAAATGGTCGAGGCCATCCTCGGACAGAAATTCAAGCGGATCATGCCCGATGGATTGGTGGCCGGAGGGCCGATGTATTACATCCGCGATGGATTGGGATTGCCCTGGCTGGCCGGTATTTTCGCTTTTTTCATGGGGTGCAAACCTCTGTTTTCCACGACCTCTATCCAATCCAACTCCATTGCCTTGGTGCTCAAAACCGAGCTGGGACTGGCTCCCTGGATCTCGGGTTTGGGCCTGGCCTTTCTGACCTGGATGGTCATCATTGGCGGGATCAAATTTATCGCCCGGGTAACAGAGATATTGAGCCCCCTAATGGTCATTCTCTACATTCTTGGGGCGATGACCACCATCATCATCTTCGCCTCCCGGATTCCCCACGCTTTCTCCCTTATCTTTGTCGGTGCCTTCAAACCTTCTGCCCTAACTGGCGGTGTGGCCGGCATGACCGTAGCCCGAGCCCTGCGTTACGGTCTTGCCAGAGGGGCCTACTCCAACGAGGCCGGCACCGGTACCGCCGCCGTCTTCCACGCCTCGGCCAGGACCAGTGAGCCCGTGCGCCAAGGGCTGCTCGCTTCTCTGGATGTCTTTATCGACACCATTGTCGTTTGCACACTCACCGCCTTGGCCGTACTGGCCGCCGGTGTGTGGACCTCTGGAACAAGCACAGAAATGACGGCCGCAGCCTTCAATGCAGCCCTTCCGGGAATCGGCGGGCTCATCGTTGCAGCCAGTTCGCTTCTCTTCGGATATTCCAGCCTGATCGCGGTGCCCTATTACGGGGAGATCTCCTTTACTTATCTTCTTGGTCTCTGGATTAAAAAACCCTTTCGCTGGATCTTTTGCGGGATCATTTTTATGGGAGCCATATTAGAAGTGGAGGAAGCTTGGTCTATAGGCGACGTGTTCAACGGCATGATGACCTTCACCAACATGATCGGAATTCTTGGGCTGTCCGCCCTGGCCGTCGGCACCATCAGAACCTATCTGAAAAGCATGGATGGCCGAAAAAATGGCCCCCGCTGAAGACATGATGGCTGTAAAAAGGATATCCTTTGTAATAGGCTTCTTTAATAGGCTTCGCCCATCTCTAAAATATCATGGGAAAGGAAAGGAGACCGTCATGAAATATTTCAAACTTTTTTTGGCTCTTTTTTTTGCAGCACTTTCCGTTCTCTTACTTAATTCTGGAACCGTCGATCCAGATCTATCAAAAGGCCTGAACTCTATCGCGGCTCATGACGTTTATGACTACTGCAAAACAATGGCCTTGCCGAAGTATGCAGGCCGGTTGACCGGACATCAAGGCTATACGGAAGCCGCCAGATGGGCCGCCGGCATGTTCAAGCAGTGGGGCCTCAGGCCCATAAACAAAAAAGAAGGTTATCTCCAGGCCTATCCCTCCCCCTTCACCGTCATCGAGGAAGCCGAGATGACGCTTCTTATCCCCCAAAAAATGAAAGATGGCCAACAGGAAGAATCTTTCAAAGAAATCGAGCTCAAACCCGAGACTGATTTTCTTCCCCTTCTCTTCAGCGACAGCGGCAACCACACCGCAAAGATGATCTTCGCCGGATGGGGCATCAGCGCCCCCAATCTGGGGTACGACGACTATGCCGGATTGGATGTCAAGGGGAAATACGTCCTCTGTTTCAGAGGCACCCCGGATAGAACCGACCAACGGTACCAGGAACACGATCACCACCGTTACCGGATGCAAACCGCCAAGCGGAAGGGGGCACTGGGCCTCTTCTATATCTATCCCGATCCCCTTGCCAATCCCAACGGGGACTGGATACAGGGATTCACACCGGCTATGATCAGCGAGAAAGTGGCGGATCAAATTCTGGAGGAAAAAGGCATAACCTCCCAGGAATTGAAAAAGGACCTCCAGACCTATAAAAAACCCCTATCTTTTCCGCTTCAATCCAAAATGGCTTTCCGTGTTCGGGCTCACCATTCTGCAGATTCCGTCGGGTACAATATTGTGGGATACGTGGAAGGATCAGACCCGGCTCTTAATAGAGAATGCCTAGTCATAGGTGGTCATTTCGACCATTGTGGAGAACACATGGGATTGCTTTTTCCCGGAGCCAACGACAATGCCAGCGGAAGCGCGGTCGTGATGGAGATAGCCGAAGCTTTTAGCCTGCTCAAACAAAAACCGAAGAGATCCGTCATCTTCGTGCTCTTCGGTGGCGAGGAGATGGGGCTCCAGGGATCCACCTATTTTGCCGATCATCTGCCAGCCCAGTTTGCCAAGATCGATGGCATGTTCAATTTCGACATGGTGGGAGAGGGAGACAAAACAGGGTGCGCTGTCGCGGGAGAACCGGAAGAGCTTAAAAAGACACTCGAGGACGCAGATTCCGCTCTTCATATCCTGAGGGGAATCTATGTGGTAAGATCGGTAGGGGTGCGCTCGTCCGATTATGCGCCCTTTTTCCAGAAAGGGGCCTCCTGCGTCTCATTTGCTTCCAACGGGCCACATCTGCACTATCATCTCCCCGGTGACACCATTTACCGAATCAATCCGGACATCATGGCCGATATCGCCCGGCTCGCTTTCCTCAGCGCCTGCTCCTGGGCCAACCGCTAAAAAAAGAGGTGGGGACGCTCCTTTAGGTGCCACCCTATTGAAATTTGATCGATAAATACCATAAATTTTGGCTATAGGGTGGCACCTAAAGGAGCGTCCCCACTTTTACTGTTTAGCGGATGACCTTTCCGGACAGGATCAAAATCAGAGCCTTATCTCCTCCGTTCAACTTGGAGACACCGACTACGCTCCGGTCGCCGCTCTTCAGAGAAAGCGTCGTTTCGATGAGGGTTAACGGCACTGGCCCCCCATCCTTTTGGGGTATATCCCGGGAGAGTCTCAACTCCAACCGGATGGACTCGATCTTCTCCTCCATGATGAACCTGGGAACAAGCTCCAGCCTCAAACTCAATCCTTCTCCTCCCAGTCTTTGGGTGGAGTGGCTGTTGTCCTGGACATTGATCAGAGTTGAATCCAGCTTCCTGTACGATTCATAGGCCAATATTTTGCTCAATTCCTTAATCAAAGGATCGGATTGGATTTGTTTATCGGGACGAGCGGATCTTTCCACAGCCGCATCCATCCCAACTTTAGAACCTGGATCCGGCGTCCCGGACATCGATCCAATGATCAAGTCCACCGTGAATTGAAGGGAGAGGGGTTTTATGTCTATTTCTTTCAGGATAGCAAGGACCTTGTCAACCATCTCCGGAATATCTTCGACGATCAACATGTTGTTTTCCCTGACCAGTTGAATTTTTCCGTTCCTGCTCAGATAGGGCATCAAAATATTATAAGCCGAACGGGCATCGATGTAATTGACCTTGATGACTTCTTTCCTCAGCTTCATCTGATTAGGCTGCTGGGGGGGACCTGAAAAAAGGTTCGCCCCGATCAGCACGACCAAAGTCACAAAAATGACTATTATTTTTTTCATTTATTCTCCTCCAAATCGAAATTTTTATTGAAGATCCAGACAATTTGCAATCCGGTCTCCTTGGAAACCATGGTCATGGAAACCATTTCCTGCTCCCTCTGCCCTCCTGTTCCACTCAGAACCTCTTCCCCTGCCACATCCGGATATCTGGGCGTCAATCCGATATGCTTGACGAATGGGGGACGAACAACAAGGGTCATTATCACAAGCATCACCCCTGCCATCAATGCATAAGCCCACCCCTTCCGGAAAGGCCAGAGCTCCAAAAAAACCTTCCGGGAAGAGCCTTCTTTTATTACAGATTGAACCGCTCTCTGCCAATCCTTTTCCTCCCATTCCAGCTTTTCCTCTTCGAACCATGTACGGGTTTCTCGGACCAGCCACACAAATTTTTCATATTCAGCCCGACACTTCGGGCATCCTTCCAGGTGAGACCTGACGGCCGGAATGTCTTCCTCGGGAAGTTCAGATCCAGCCAATAAAGGAAGCAGCCGCCGAATCTTATGGCATTTCATGTCTTCACCTCCCCGCTTTTTTTGAATATTTCTTCTCAAGATGGATTTTTATTTTATGCCTTGCCCGGGAGAGATGGGTCCGAACGCTCATCGGCGAGCATTTCAGAACCAGAGAAGCCTCCTGGACAGAAAGTCCCTCGCTGTCTCGAAGCAGAAACACGGCTTTCTCCCTTGGCGATAGCTTTGTCAAGGCGCCCTGGATTTTTTCCCTTATATCCCCCACAAGAACCTGTTTCTCAGGCTGAGTATCATCCACAGTAAAGATATTCTTCTGTGTGGCGATCACCTGTTCGTACTTCTTTCTTTTCCTCAAAAAATCATAGGATGAATTGACCAGAATTCTGTAAGCCCAGGTTTTGAAAGAACGTCCACTCTTGTAGGATTTCAAGTATCTGAATATTTTGAGCATAGCATCCTGGCAGACTTCCATGGCCTCTTCTCTGTCTCCTGTGATTCGATAAGCCACGCTTAACAATCCTTTTCGATAAGGCTGAAGCAGGAGCTCGAATGAGGAATGGTTGCCTTGAAGCACATCCTCCACAAGCTTGTCTTCATCTCTCATCCACATTAATATACCTCGCTTTTTGTCGAAATGTTAAGAATCTTAAGGGAAAGCGAAGCCTGATGTGACGAAATAACCGTTGACGAATCCGATAAAATGAATTATGTTTGAGGAAAGGATTCAAGTGCTGCCGGGCCGATGCAGGTAAAAATAAAAGTGCGCAAGTCAGAAGGAAAGGAAATCGGCCGGCTTCCTCTCCTCATATTTATTATCATCGCATTCGCTCTTTTTCTGTTTTTGAGTTTCCTTTCTAAAGCGGAAAGTGAATCGGAAAATCTCACCGCACCTGGAGAGAAATCAGAAGAATCCCTCCCTCAAAAAATTGGGTCCGATTCTCCTCTTTTGGATGAACATAAAGAAACCGTCCGGAGAGGAGATACCGTCTCCGACATTTTGTCGAGATACGGGTATTCACCCGCAGAAATCCACAAACTGAGAACAGAGGTGAAACCCGTCTATGATGTGGCCAAAATAACAGCCGGTCGAGAAATCAGGCTCTTCACCGGAGGAGATAGCACAGTAGTGGCCATCGAATATGACATCGATCGCGAAAACTGTCTTCATATCCAAAAAAAAGATGGAGCCTACAAGGCCAGAATCGAAAATCTCCCCATCGAAACAGAGTTGCACATGATTTGGGGGACCATCGAGAATAACCTTCCGAACGCAATAACCAAGGAAGGAGAAAAAGAGGTGCTGGCCTATGAGCTGGCTGAAATTTTTGCTTGGGATGTCGATTTCACCATCGATCTCCGTCAGGGTGACTCTTTTAAAATTCTATTCGAAAAAAAATTTCTAAATGGTGAATTTGCGGGCTATGGGGCCATTCGGGCGGCAGAATTCACCAATCAAGGCACTAGATTCACGGCCTTCCGCTACACTTACCCGGACACCCAAGAAACGGATTATTTCAATGCTGAAGGCCAGTCTCTACGCAAGGAATTTCTGAAATCACCGTTTAAATACACTCCCCGTATCACTTCCTACTTCTCCTACAGCCGGCTCCATCCGGTCAGGAAAGTCTACCGCCCCCACTATGGAGTGGATTACGCCGCTAAGCCGGGAACACCTGTATACGCCACAGCCGATGGCACCGTCCTGTCCGCAGGCTGGAACGGCGCATCAGGACGGATGATCCACATCCGCCACAAGAATCATTATGAGACCATGTACCTGCATCTGCGTAAATGTTTCGTCAAAAAAGGAGATAAGGTCAAAAGCGGAGAAAAGATCGCAGAGGTCGGGGCCTCGGGCGAGGTGAGCGGCCCCCACCTGGATTACAGGATCAAATACGCCGGAAAATACATCAATCCTCTTGCCCACAGATTCAAACCGGTTGAGCCGTTAAGGCCGGAATTCATGGCGGACTTCATGCAGATAGCCCAGAATTACAGTTTGTACCTTGACGCCCCGCTGATTATATTTTCATCCTTCTAGAAAAAGGGCACCCTAGAAAATCCTCCATCGTTTCTTTCTTTGTCCTCTTCCATTCTGTATGGGCAATTTCCAATGGAAAAAAATCTGGAATGTCAGCCGTAGCATCCGAGGGTTCCCGCCCAACCTAACCCAGTCTTCACAATAAGGGGACGTCCCATCAGGTAGCACCCCACATTACCGAAATGACTTCTATTAAAAATAAATTATAGAGTGTTTCTGGATGAAAGTCCCCCTCATGACTATTTTGAAACCGAACCCCCAGAAAATAGAAAGGACCTCTTGAATCGGATTGGCCGACGACGATTCAGTTCTTGATTTTTTTCACGCTCTTTGCACTCGAAGCGCTGCTTTTGGCCTCTCCACTAGAGGTGGAGGAGCTCGAGGAGGAGCTGCTTAATGAGGCACTAGACGAGGTGCCCATAAAAGCCCCACCCGAACCCGAAGAAGTCACAGGACCACGAGAGGTAAGCCTAACCCGAGGCCCTTCATACCCAAAAGATCCTGTCACATGCCGGGAAGACATGTTCAAATCAGGGCATCTCACTTCATTGGAGTGGCTGGAATAACGGATGGTGACGCCTATTCTTCGGGCCACTTCCATATCGGGATTCCAGTCCCTGAAGCGTGTATGGATCGGCTCCGAATTAGACCGGATAGAAGCGGTTTCTTTCGACCGCCCGGGAACTCTATCCGTCATTTTTTCCTCCGGAATGTGCACTCGTATTTGGGCGGAAGGATCGGCCTCGATCTTCGAAGAGCGGCCAGCCGTTTGTTCCCTTGAAATTTTCTCCCCTTCCTTAGCGAACGAATCATCGATAATGTCAGTCCGTTGCGGCTCGGGGCGATCCAAATCCACAAGCAAATTATCGATTTTGACCCGAAGAGTTTCCATTTTTTCGTTTCGGATAAAGGTCTGAGCGGCTAACCGATAAGGATCCTGCTGGGGGATATCGAAAAGAAAATTCATCTTTCTTTCGGGAGATAGACTGGCCAGACTCACGATCTTCTCATGGATTTGAGGGGAATTCAGATCCTTCGGGCTCATTACCACCATCTGGTTGGGGGCCTCTTTTAAAAGCGACAGCGCCCACTCTTCCCCGTTCTCTAGGGCAAGCAAAACTTTCTTGACTGTCGACTTCGCCTCTTTGGGCATAGGCAAGGAAGGCTTTTTGCTCTTGAGCTGGTCTTTGGCAATGATGTGAAGGGCCGGCTTTCCTTCATATCCTAGGCGTGGGGATTCCACATCCCCCTCCCAACCGATGTCAGCATAATATCTAAAAAGAGGGTATAATGCCGTCCCGAAACCGAGCCAATCCAAATACGACCACGGCCGCCAGCAGTAATAATCATAGCCGAACGACCAATCCACCCATGCAGGAGCAAAGACTGACCCGGGAATCCACAGCCATCCCTTGTTCTTGTTCCACATCCAAATGCCCAGGTGGTAAGGAACCCATCCCCAGGTTTCCCCAGGAACCCAAAAGAGCTGGCCCTGAACGCTCGTCCACCGGCCGTAGGTGTAAGGCATCCAACTTCCCCAGGGATAGGAATGACCGTTTATAGAGGGCCTCCAAACATACCCGAAATACCGGTCCCAGAGCCATTCCCCATACAGGTTGGAGTACTTTTGGGCAAAATAGTAGACAGCACTGGGAAGCTTCTGGATGGGAAGGGGAACAACCGCCTTCCCTTCATGCAAATCCAGGAAATCTTCATTGATCTCCCTGTTCCATTCCTCAAAATCACCGGGCGTCTCGTAGGATTTCCAGGCCAGCTCGTTGTTTCCAGTGATGGTGGCCATCTCGGATTTTTTGACGGTTTCCCTTTTGATGGAATTCGCATTCAGGCCGTATAAAGCATAGGCCTTGCCTTCTTTTATCAACACATCCGTGTTGCCATCCGGATTAGCGTGAACCATGGCTACGGACTTATGATTCAGCTTCAAGGCAGCATTCGGCGTGATAAGCTGGAATATTTCCTTACGGACATATCTTTTATACATAAGATAGACCTGCCCTCGGAGAAGAAGGAGATTGGTGAGCTGGTTTCTTGAGCTCAAGCTCTGAGCCAGTATGGTCTCGACCTTCAGTTCGGTATCACGGTCGAGCCTTATTATTGTCCCGGTATCGAATTGTATCTCGCATCTTCGGCCAAAAGTTTTGATAGTATCCCCCGGAGAAATAGGCAGATTCAAGTCGGCCACCTCTGGGCTAGTTTGTCCTTCCCTGAAGACAATGGCGTCCTCCCCATCGTGTTTCGCTTCAGGAAAGATCACATGGCCGAAATAGACATCTGTGTTCCAAGAGTAGATATATTCATAATTGGAGTCTGCCCAAGAACCTATCGCCAAAACGCAAACACAGATTCCCACCAAAAATATCTTTTTCATTTTCCCCCTCCTTGCTCCGCCTTACCTCTTATCCCCTCTTGTTTACATTTTCAAGCAGGGATCGATCGGTTCGACCGTTATTTCTTTTTCTTTACAGTGGTCCTGCTGGATGTTCGTGTGGATGAAGTTCTTGTTCGAGGCGCAGAAATTCTTCTGGATGGTGTCAATGATCGAGACCGGATGCTCGTGGAACTACTTTTTCTTCCCGAAGAGTTCCTGGTTCGGACAGTCGGTACCCTGTAACTTCTCGTGCCACTCAGCTGGTTTTTCCGAATAACATATCTGTAGTTCGAACGGTAAGAAGGATAATATCGTCCACCCCAATAGGAAGGATAATAGCCCCAATAAGAAGGATAATAGCCCCAATAGGAAGGATAATAGCCCCAGTAATAAGGATAATAACCGAAGCTCCAGGTATTTATGAATCCATAATGCCAGAATGGATTCCAGAAGCTCAAGCCGGTCCAGAAGAACGGGTCATAATAAGAACTGTAGTAAGGATCGTAATAATCGCCGCGGGGAGCATAGTCATCCCGGTATTCATATTCGCCGGGGGCGACCTGGATGCGCTTTCCTGTATAGCGATGATCGATTACGGCACAGCTTGTCAGAAACACCACTATTAGGACGATCACAGAAATGAAAACCGCCAGCTTTTTCATTTTTTCACTCCTTTCTCCATTTTCATTATACACTAGTGCAATCTTCATGCCAAACGATATAGGAGAAAGAGCTATTTTCCTCGCTTCAATATGTCCTATTATCAGGACATATTTACTATTTAGAGACACCCTGTATCGCTCCTTCTCATCCCGAATTCAAAAGCCGAGAGCCATGCACTGGTAAATGAAACGGGATTTGGTTGACATAATACGGATAAAACAATTAGAATGTTTTCCTCGTTATTTTTTGATTTTTAAGGGAGGCATTAATGAAAATCACACTCAGTGTCTTAAAAGCGGATATCGGCAGTATCGGAGGCCATATCACCCCCAGCCAAGGCGTTGTGAACGAAGTCAGAAACAAAGTTTATGAACTAGGCAAAGATTTTGTCATCGATTCCTATATAGGTTATACAGGAGACGATATAGCCATACTGTGCACTCATGAAAGAGGTGTTTCCGACGGGAAGGTTCATAAAATGGCCTGGGATGCTTTCACAGCCGGAACACAAGTGGCAAAAGAACAGGGACTTTACGGAGCCGGTCAGGACCTGTTGAAGGACGCCTTCAGCGGAAACATCAAAGGCTTGGGTCCGGCGGTTGCCGAGATGGAATTCGAGGAACGGCCGAACGAACCCTTCCTTCTTTTCGCTGCGGATAAAACCGATCCGGGTGCTTACAACTTGCCCTTTTATCTGGGTTTCGCGGACCCCATGTACTGTGCGGGCCTTATCTTGAGCCCCAAAATGAGCGATGGATTCATGTTCCGTATCATCGATGTGGAATACACGGAAAAGGACAAGATCGTCGAGCTCAACTCACCGGAAGACCTATACGACATCGCTGCCCTTCTCCGGGACAACGAACGGTATGTGATCGAAAGCATCTATTCGCGAAGCACAGGAAACCAAGCCGTGTCCATCTCCACCACCAGGCTCCATAACATCGCAGGAAAATACACGGGTAAGGACGATCCGGTCGCTCTGGTAAGAGTCCAGGGAGAATTTCCAGCCACCGGAGAAGTGCTGGCTCCCTTCCAGATAGGTCATTTTGTGGCAGGTTTCATGCGAGGAAGCCACACAGGACCCCTGATGCCCTGCAAGTTGAACTCCACCATTTCCTATTTCGATGGCCCTCCGGTTGTAACTGCCGCTGCCTTCTGCATCAAAGACGGAAAGCTCACCGAGCCGGCCGACGCTTTTGATCATCCCTACTGGGATCATGTGAGGATGCAAATATCCGAGAAGGCGACCGCCATCCGGCGGCAGGGGTTCTCCGGGGCCGCCATGCTCCCATACAGTGAGCTGGAATACGGAGGTATTGTCGAAAAGCTGGGCAAACTGGAAAAGAAATTCAAGCTCTACTGAACATTCAAACGCAACTATTCTGTTTTCACGGATCGGAAAAGCTCACTTTCTGTTATGACCTGGAGATAAAATAAGCTGGAGCCTAAAGGATAATGGAAAGATACAGAAATCCCGTCCCCACCGTCGACATCATCATCGAAATGGAAGGAGAGAAAGGCTCTCAGGGTATTGTATTGATCAAACGCAAATATCCTCCTCCCGGATGGGCTCTTCCTGGGGGATTTGTGGAATACGGCGAGACCCTTGAGGAGGCGGCTATCCGGGAAGCCAAGGAGGAGACGTGTTTGGAAGTCCAGCTTCAGTGTCAAATGCACACCTACTCGGATCCTCAGCGAGATCCCCGAAAACACACCATATCCACTGTCTTCATCGCCAAGGCAAAAGGCCAGCCCAGGGCCCAAGACGACGCACAAGAGATTGGAGTTTTTACCAAGGAGGAATTGACTTTTCCCCTGGCCTTCGACCATCGAAAAATCCTGGAAGACTACTTCAATCGGAAGTCTTCCGGATAACTTTTTTTTCAATAGATGATTTTTGAACGAAATAAATGAAAAATCGGGGACATGATGCTGATCCCCGGTGCTTATCCCCTGATTTTCATTGGTTAACTCACGAATAAGGAGGATACCATGGGTGGAGGAGCCTATCACGAACCTCAAGATAAGCTCTCAAAAAAAACACTGGAGCTTCATCGTGCCCTGAATTCGCTCATCGAAGAACTCGAGGCGGTGGACTGGTATCAGCAGCGGGTGGATGCAACTGAAGATGAAGAATTGAGAGACATCCTGGCTCACAACCGAGATGAGGAAAAGGAACATGCGGCCATGATTCTGGAGTGGATCAGGCGAAATGACGAGAGCATGTCCGAGGAGCTCAAAACCTATCTGTTCACCGAGGGAAAAATTACGGAGCTGGAGGAAAAAGAACACGATTAACAAAGATACTTAAGCTAAAGAATTCTATCGAAAAGCTGAGCGTTCGCCGTCAATTTAGCTCGCGACAAAAGAAGATAGGTAGGTCCATGAATAAAAAAAATAGCCATAATCCGCCCAAGGATCCCGAATCCCAGTTTAAAGAAGTCTACAAGGCATGGGGATCTGCCGAAGCTGAGGTGATCAAAAGTTTTTTGAACAGTCATGGAATCCCCTGCCTTCTCAAAGGGCTGGTGGTCCAATCTGTCCACCCTTTCACTATGGATGGTCTGGGAGAGATCAAGATCCTCGTTCCTGAAAAAGACCTCGCCTTAGCGGAAAAGCTCATCAAATCCCAGAATAAAGAATAATTCTTCTCCCCTTTAAAAATCCATTGCCTTCCGTGGCCCTGATAAGGCCAAATCCTTTCCATTAAATTTAATTACTCAAAAATTTATATTTTCGGCATCCCGCATAGAAAGAAGCTTCAACCTCTAGATAGCTCCCCATTATCTAGTAGGTGATCGTAAAACTGCCCAATATATAGAAAATTATTCATAATAATAAATTTATCTATATAAATTTTATATTTTTTTCTTGACATACAGTACTATTATCAATATATTTTACTAAAAATGGGACAAAACGGGACAAAATGGGAAATTCGCTAATCGGAAGCTACACAGCACGGTTCGACAAAAGCGGACGGATAAAAATACCGGAAAAATTCCGTGCGGCCATAGAAGAGGAATACGGGACAGAACTTTTTATCACCTCGATGACCGATGAAGCTGTCCAGATCTATCCCCTTCCCGTCTGGGACAGTCTGACAGGGATAGCCGGAGAAGGAGCTTATCATTTTAAGCCCTCCATCCGAAAGCTGCTTATTCGCGTCAACTCCAAAGGCACCAAGTACCAAATCGATTCCAAGGGCCGGGTTCTTATCAACCAGTCCTTGAGAGAGAAGGCCATGCTCGAGGAGGAAGTGGAAGTCATCGGCCTTTCCAACCACCTGGAAATCTGGAACAAAAATTCGCTCGAAGGAATGCTAGGAGAAAAGCCTCTCACCGATGAAGATTTCGAAAGCATTGCGGAGCTTATGTCCCAAAACAAAAATAAATGAACGAAGGCTCCCACATCCCTGTCCTTGTGGAAGAAGTTATGGATTATTTAGATATCCAAAGAAAAGGAGTGTATGTTGACTGCACCATCGGCCTGGGAGGACACGCTCTCGAGATTCTAAAAAGAAATCCGGAATCCAGAGTTATCGGCTTCGACATCGACGAAGCAGCGCTTCAGAGGGCCAGAGACCGGCTCCAGCCCTATGCCGATAGGGTAGAACTCTACCATGGCGATTTCCGCGACATACCCAAGCTGCCCCTTGGCTTCACCCAGATGAAAGGAATACTGCTCGACCTGGGCCTGTCTTCCTTTCAATTGGATTCCGCAGAAAGGGGGTTCAGCTTCAACCTGGCCGGTCCTTTGGATATGAGAATGGACCTGCGCAATAAGGTCTCCGCTTCCAAAATCATCCATGACTATTCCGAATACAGGCTTGCCGAGATTTTCAGAAATTTTGGGGAGTTCAGGCAGGCCAGATTACTCGCCAGAGAGATCGTCTCCCGCCGAAAAATAAAAAAGATCGAAAAGACGACCCAGCTTCGCCGGCTCGTTGAGGAGGTCTGCCGATGGAGGCCCCAAAAAGGAAAACTCCATCCGGCAGCTAAGATCTTTCAAGCCCTGAGGATCGAGGTCAATCAGGAACTCAAAGGTCTCTCAGAGTTCATCGAAAGAACGGCCGAAAAAATATCCATAGGGGCTCGAATCCTCGCCATTTCCTTTCATTCGCTCGAGGACAGGATTGTCAAACACACCTTTATTCGTCTTGCCGGGACCGAAGGGAACCATCCTCTGCTCAAGATTTTGACCAGGAAGCCGGTTACGCCGACCGAAAAGGAGATCGCCGAAAATTCGCGCGCTAGATCCGCCAAATTGAGAGCAGGAGAGAGACTCTGATGGTCAGAAAAAAATTCAGCAAAAAAGAAATTCTCATCGGCGTTTTCTGTACGTTGTTCGGTCTTCTCATTCTCAGCCTATACATCTGGCATCAGACAGAATCGGTGAGCCTGGGATACGATACGGCAGAGCTCGAACTGCGTGTCACTCAACTCGAGAAAGAGGTCGAAAAACTGGAAACCATGAAGTCGGAGCTCCTAGCTCTGGAACGGGTGGAAAAAATAGCAAAGACAAAGCTGGCCCTATCGGAACCAAAAAAAGACCAGCTTGTCTATGAGGATATTGAAAAGGAGCGCTGAGAGAGAGGAGGATGAACAGCTATTTTCAAAAAAAGGCGAGGAAAAGATCCATCTTTCTCGCTTTTTGCTTCATCCTTTGGACCGTCATGATCGTCCTCCGTCTCGTCCAGCTCCAAGTGATCGATCATGTCCGTTTGAAGACACAAGCCATCAAGCAAAACCAGGACAAAAAAGAGATCATACCCAAGCGGGGGACGATATTTGACCGGAATATGACCATTTTAGCCCGTAGCGTTCCTGCCTACTCCATTTTTCTGGATCCGTTGGAAGGGCAATCCCCTTCTCAGCAATGGTCGGCAGCCAAAAAAGTCGGGAACGCGCTGGGATTATCCTGGGACAAATTGAATGCCATCAAAGGACAGATCGAAAAGCAAGCCACCTTCATCTGGATAGCCCGGAAGATTGAAGAAGGCAAGGCACGACGTATAGAAAAAATGAACCTCAACGGGATCTATCTGGCGGAGGAAAACATAAGATTTTATCCGCAGGGAAAAAGGGCTGCCCATGTGCTGGGCCGAGTCAACATCGACGAAGAAGGGGTCAGCGGGTTGGAATACAAGTACAACGAGGTCCTCCAGGGTAAAAAAGGTGAAGGATTGGTCCTCAGGGATGCCAAAAGACGAAGATACCACTTCGAAACCTTATTGGATCCGGACGATGGGAAGGACCTGATGTTGACTCTGGATGAGACCATCCAGTACATTGCCGAACAAGAGCTCGAAAAGGCCGTGGTTCAAACCCAGTCCCAATGGGGATCCGTCATCGTCTCTGAACCCCGAAGCGGAAATATCTTGGCTATGGCCAATTATCCTACATATGACCTGAATCATCTTCCCAATCCGCCCACAAAACTCGACAGGAACAAAGCGATCCACCATACATTTGATCCGGGATCGACCTTTAAAATTATCACCGTATCCGCAGCTATCGAAAACGACAGTGTTCCCCTGACAGAAACTTTTGATTGCAGCAAAGGCTATGTCGTCTATGCCGGCAACACTTTTTGGGATCATGAACGGATGGGAATTCTATCTTTTCCCCAGGTCATTATCCGCTCTTCAAATGTCGGAACGATCCAAATCGGACAGCTCATAGGGGAAAAGAAACTTTATCGGGCCATTGAACTTTTCGGCTTAGGCCAAAGAACCGGAATAGACCTTCCAGCCGAGGAACGGGGCCTTCTCAATCCTTTAGACAAATGGACAAAAATTTCGGTGGCCTCCCACTCCATCGGGTATGAAATCTCAGTAACTCCTATCCAAATGCTCCAGGCACTCAATGTCATCGCCAATCAAGGGATAAAAGTCCCCCCCCGATTGGTAAAAAATATCCATGACCCGGAGTTGGAAACACCGCTCTCTTCTCTATCTTACAAGAAAGTCATCTCAGAGGAGACAGCCTCCAAAGTCAATGCCATCCTTCGAGATGTGGTATTAGAAGGGACCGGAACGAATGCCCGGATTCCCGGCTACACCATTATCGGAAAAACAGGCACGGCCCAAAAATACGACCGTGAGGCAAAAGCCTATCTCAGCTCGGCCCACGTCGCCTCCTTTGTGGGCTATGTCGAAAAAGAAAGGCCTCTCTTCTCGATAATCGTGGTTATCGACAATCCGAAAGGACATTTCTACGGAGGTCAGGTGGCCGCACCGGTATTCCGGGAGATCGCCGCAAAAACACTGCGTTATCTTTGCATTCCTCCGGAAAAAGAAATGGGAAAAACTTTGATCGCAGCTCACGAACGGAGACCGAACGACAAATGACAATCAAAGATCTGCTCCATGATGTGCCCATCGTAAAATTCAGCGGACAGGGCAACACCCGAGTCTTGGGAATTGCCTATTCATCTCACTCGGTCGATTCCGGATACCTTTTCGCTGCCCTAAAAGGGGAGAGGCGGAACGGGTATGATTTCATCCCCGAAGCCATCTCGAAGGGGGCTTCCGCCATCCTGTCGGAAAGGCTAGCACCGCCAGAGCTCATCACCAATTGGATCCAGGTTCAGGAGACTCGAAAATCTCTGGCGCTCTGCTCGGCCAATTTTTATCACCACCCATCCCGTCAGCTCAAAGTCATCGGCGTCACAGGAACCAAAGGTAAAACGACCTTCACCTTTCTCCTCGAAAGCATCCTGAAGGTCACAGGTTTTTCCCCTGGAGTGATAGGGACCATCTCCTATAGAGGCCCCGGACTGTTTCAGAAAGCTGTGAGAACAACACCTGAAGCACCAGACCTGCAGAGGATGATACGGGATATGCTTCAGAACGATGCCGGGTACTGCTTGATGGAAGTCTCCTCACACTCTCTCGAATTGGACAGGATCATTGGGATCGAGTTCGATGTTGTGGCTTTCACCAACCTGAGCGGAGAACACTTAGACTATCATCACACCATGGAAAGATATTTCGAAGCGAAAAAAAAGCTCTTTTTTCTCCCCGGCCAAAAAAAAAGAACGGCCGTGATCAACATGGACGATCCCTGGGGAAAAAAATTGATCGATGAACTTCATATGGGGGCCGTCACCTACGGTCTCAAACCAGAGGCTCTAGTTCAGGCCGAAGATTATTCTTTTTCGGACAAAGGCGTAGACCTGTTGGTCAAACATCCTGCGGGAAAAATAGAAATTTTCTCACCTCTTCTCGGGAGGCCGAACCTCTACAACATCCTGGCCGCGGTCAGCACAGCCTTGGTCCTCAAGATTCCAGAATCAGATATCGCCGACGGGATATCCTCCCTCAAGGGGATTCCAGGAAGATTCGAAAAAATCGAAAACTCCCTGGGACTCCAGGTCTTCGTGGACTATGCCCATAATGACGATGCTCTTCGCCATCTTTTGGAAACCGCCAGAGAGCTCACCCGGAAAAGGGTCATTCTCGTTTTCGGAGCCGGAGGAGACAGGGATAAGTCCAAGAGGCCGCGCATGGGAGAAGTGGCCGGCAGACTGTCCGATCACATCATCATCACCTCCGATAATCCCCGATCCGAGGAACCGATGGCCATCATCGACGAGATCGAAAGAGGCATGAACAAATCGGGAAACGAACGCTACGAAATCATTCCTGAACGAAAGGAAGCAATAGAGCGCGCCCTCTCCATCGGACAGCCTGGAGATTACATCCTTGTAGCAGGAAAAGGTCACGAGGATTACCAGATCCTCAAAGACAGAACGATACATTTCAGCGATGCCGAAGTTATCCGCGAATGGTTGGAAAAAAAAGAGGAGAGACGAGGTGGTTGAGCTCAATGCCGTGGAGGTGGCGGAATTGACCGAAGGAAAAATCATTCAGGGTTCGTCATCCGTACGGTTTCATACCTACAACATCGATTCCCGGCTGACCCAGCCAGGAGAACTTTTTTTTGCCTTGGTGGCCCAGAGAAACGGTCACGACTTCTTGCCCGATGCCGCCAGAAAGGGAGCTTCCGGAGCTGTAATATCCCAGAATATCCTTCCTCCCAATCAGTCCATCGCCCTGATTCAAGTCAACAGCACTCTTCTGGCCCTTCAGATAATGGCCCAGAAGTTGATCGCTAAGCACCCAGCAACGGTAATAGGAGTAACCGGTAGTATCGGAAAAACCACGACCAAAGAATTCACGGCAGCTCTTCTGTCCGGCCATTACAACGTGCTCAAATCCGAAGGAAACTTCAATAACCATATCGGTCTTCCCCTCTCCATCCTGAGACTTCAGGAAACCGACGAGGTCATCGTTCTGGAAATGGGGATGAGCCATCCCGGGGAAATCACGGGCCTCGCCCAGATCGCTCCACCAGACATTGCTGTGATCACCAACATCCATCCCGTGCACCTTGAATTTTTCGCAGATTTGGAAGGAATCGCGGAGGCAAAAAAGGAAATTCTGGTGGGGATGAAAAAAACCGGAACGGCCATCCTCAACGGCGACGATCCCACTATCCAAAAGATCTCCGACGACTGGCAGGGAACGAAAATATTATTTGGCCTTTCCGCTAAGAACGACATACGGGCCCAGAATATTCGAAGAATTGGGTACAGGGGCATCTCCTTTGACCTTCATTATGGCCAACAAAAAGAGGAAATATTTATCCCTTATCTGTACAAAAGCTTCCTTTCAAATTTCCTTGCCGCGTCGGCCACCGCCTTCTCTCTCTCCATCCCTCTCGAACACCTAAAGGCTCAAGCCGGCGCCCTTAAACCCTTTCCGATGAGAGGAGAGGTGCTCCGGCTCGAAAACGATATTATCCTGGTCGACGATTCCTATAACTCAAACCCCGTAGCCTTGGAATCGGCCCTGAAAGGCCTGGCGCAGCTGGAGGCTCCAAGAAAAGTGGCTATTTTGGGCGACATGCTGGAATTGGGGAAAAAAGAGGTCGAGTACCATCGGCAGGCCGGTAAGCAGGTTAAAGAAAATGAATGGAATTTGCTCATCACTGTCGGTCCTCTCAGCCGACACATGGGAGAAGCCGCACATCTAGCCGGGATGGAGAAAGAACAGATAATCTCGTTCGCCGATGCAGAAGAGGCGGCCACCCAGGTGGCCCCTTTGCTCCAGAAAGGGGACTTGGTGCTGGTCAAGGGATCAAGAGGAATGAAGACAGATAAAATCGTTGAAAGGCTGAAGGGGAAAGGAACCTGACATGCTGTACTGGCTCTTGGCACCGCTGAAAGAACATTCCATCCTGTTCAATCCTTTCGGGTATTTCACGGTAAGAACCGCCCTGGCAGGGATAACGGCCTTGCTTTTATCCTTTATGCTCGGGCCTTGGGTGATCAAGATGCTGAAGAAATACCAGATGGGAGAAGAGATCAGCCCATACGGCCCGAAAAGCCATCAGAACAAAAGAGGCACCCCTTCCATGGGCGGGATCCTGATCATCGGATCGACCCTCATTCCTACCCTTCTGTGGGCGGATCTGAGCAATACTCATGTCCTTTTGGCCATGGGTACCATGGCCCTGTTCGGGATTCTCGGCTTCTGGGATGACTACCTTAAGATCAAAAAGCACAAATCGAGAGGATTGGTCATCCGTCACAAGTTGATCTTTCAAATACTGCTTGCCGGTATCATCGGCTTTGTCCTCGTGTATCTCGGGCTTCACGGCAAGTTCGACCTTCACCTGAGTTTTCCCTTTTTCAAGAAATGGGTTCCCTATTTGGGCTGGTTCTACCTGCCCTGGATCATGCTCATTCTCGTCAGTTCCTCAAACTCTGTCAACCTGGCCGACGGATTGGACGGGCTGGCGATCGGGCTGACCCTTATCAGCGCCAGCGCTTTCACGGCTCTTTCCTACTTCGCCGGCCGCGCTGATTGGTCCGGATATCTGAATATTCCCTATGTGCCGCAGGCGGCGGAGCTCACTATTTTTGTAGGAGCTTTATCAGGCGCCTGCCTTGGCTTTCTCTGGTTCAATAGCCATCCGGCCCAAGTCTTCATGGGCGATGTGGGCGCCCTGGCCTTGGGGGGGAGCATCGGTGCCATCGCTATTATGATCAAGCAGGAGTTTCTCCTTTTTATGGTAGCCGGCGTTTTCATCCTGGAAGCCCTCTCTGTCCTCCTCCAGGTCTCCTATTTCAGGTTAACCGGTGGAAAAAGGATCCTCAGAATGGCGCCTCTCCACCATCACTTCGAGCTTCTGGGATGGTCGGAGGAGAAAATCGTGGTCCGCTTCTGGATCCTGGGTATTATATTCACCCTTTTCAGTTTGACCACACTGAAACTGAGATAAAATGGAATTAAAAGGAAAAAAGGTACTCGTCGTCGGTTTGGGAAAAACGGGAGAAGCCGTCTGCTCGTTTCTTCTCCAGCAGGGTGCCCGGGTCAAGGTCAGTGAAAAAGTCGTCTTCGAGAGACTCGCTAAAAAAGCGGATAAATGGCGGAAAAAAGGCGCCATCATCGAAGCCGGAGGTCACCGCTTAAAATCTTTCTTAGAGGCCGAATTGATCGTCCTCAGCCCGGGGATTCCCTACCTTCCCGAAATCGAAGCGGCCAAGCGAGAAGGCAGAGAAATAATTTCGGAGATCGAACTGGCCTTCAGGTTTTTAAGGGGGAAGATTATCGGGATAACCGGAACCAACGGCAAATCGACCACCGCAACGCTCACCCATAAAATCCTGAAAGATGGCGGTCTCCGCAGCCATCTTGTCGGAAACATCGGAGATCCTTTGATCCGATTCGTGACGAAAAGCCGGCCGGACGACATATTCGTGACCGAGCTGTCCAGTTTTCAACTGAGATATATCGAACGATTCCGGGCAAACGTTTCTGTCTTTTTGAACATTTCCCCGGATCATCTCGACTGGCACACAAGTTTTGATGATTATTTCGACTCCAAAAAGAACCTTATCCTTCGCCAAAAAAAAGGCGACTTCGCTATCCTGAACAGGGATGATCCCCGGATATGGGCCTTGAGAAAAGACGGAAATTCCGAGCTGTTCGCCTTCAGCCAGAGGGGCAAGGTTTCCCGGGGCTGCTGGCTCGATGGAAATTGGCTCTTATTGATCGATCGACGCCAGGAAAAACTGATTAAACTCGATGAAATTCCTCTTCATGGAATACATAACCGCGAAAACATCATGGCAGCCGCCTTGGTGGGCCATGTTTTAGGAATCCCCGTTTCTTCCATAAAAAAATCCATCAAAGCCTTCCGAGGGCTCGAGCACCGGTTGGAAAAAGTCCTCGATATCGAGGGGGTGGTATTTTACAACGACTCAAAGGCCACAAATGTCGATGCCTCCCTTAAATCCATCCAGAGTTTTTCTGACCCCATCGTTCTTCTACTCGGCGGTAGGGATAAAGGAGGTGACTTCGATCTGCTCAGGAAGCCCGTTAAGCAAAAAGTGAAGACCATCATCCTTATCGGAGAGGCCGCTGACAAGATAGCCAAATCATTGAATGGAACCGTTCCTCTCGAAAAAGCATCCGATCTGAAGGAAGCCGTGCGTCTCGCCTATTCGGCAGCCGTTCCCGGCGAAATCGTCCTTCTGGCACCGGCGTGTACGAGCTTCGACATGTTCAATAATTTCGAGGAGCGAGGAAAAATTTTCAAGAAAGAAGTCCGTGCTTTACAAAAAAGGGTGGAAAGAGAAAAGGAATAGAAGAATGGAAATTTTCAGACCTCTTGGTTTCGATAAGCCGCTCTTCTTTGCCACCCTCGCTCTACTCTGTATCGGGCTGATTATGGTCTTCAGTTCCTCCGGGGTTATGTCCAAAGACAAATTCGACCACCCTTTTTATTTCTTCATCCATCAGATCATTGGTGCCCTTCTGGGGCTTTTCCTTATCGTGGGGCTGCTTTGGGTCAGGAAATCCTTTTACCAAAACGCCAGCTTTATCTACGCTCTCGTCCTCTTGTCTTTATTCATGCTGGCAGTAAGCCTAGTCATGCCGGCAGTAAGCAAAACCAATCGCTGGATCCAACTGATCGGATTGCGTTTCCAGCCTTCAGAGCTGGCCAAAATCAGTCTGATTCTCTTCCTTGCTTTCACCTTCGACCGAAAAAAAGAAAAACTGGATGAGTTCCGAACTTTGGTCTTTCCGCTGGTCGTCCTGTTATCCTTTGTCTTGATGATCATCAAGGAGCCTGACTACGGAACCGCCCTGCTCATTTTTGTCATTTCGGCCATGATGATGTTTATGGCCGGGGTGAAAATCAAGCATTTTCTTGTCATGATTGCAGGCTCCCTGGGCCTTTTCGGGTTTTATCTTTTCCAGGCCAGCTACCGCCTCGACAGGGTCCTTGCCCTTCTCTCTCCGACCAACGACCCCCAGGGCAAAGGTTTCCAGATCATTCAGTCAAAGCTGGCCGTCGGATCCGGCGGACTTTTTGGAGTCAATATCGGGCAGAGTTCCCAGAAACTCTTTTTCCTTCCTTGTGCACACACGGATTATATCTATGCCATCGTGGGAGAAGAATTGGGTCTTATCGGAACGGTTGTGATCCTCCTCCTCTTTTTAGTCATACTCTGGCGGGGTCTGCTCATTTCCTGGCGGGCCCCTAATTTCTTCAGCCAGATGGCTGCCGCCGGATTGACATTGGCCATTATGCTTCAGGCCATGCTGAATATAAGCATCGTCCTCGGACTGGGGCCCCCGACAGGATTTCCCCTTCCTTTGATCAGCTATGGAAGATCCTCTCTCGTCTGCACACTGTTCAGTATCGGCATCCTGCTCCATATCTCCCAAAGAAAAGTTCCATCGAGAGGAAAGAGATGAAAGGAAGGAGGATCATCATCAGCGGAGGGGGGACGGCCGGACACATCCATCCTGCCCTCGCTGTGGGGAAGAAACTGAAGGAAAGGGATCCGAAGATCGCCCTGACATTTGTCGGAAGCACAAGAAGTTTGGAAAAGCAGATCATGGCCCATTACAATGCCCATTTTATCCCGTTAAAGATTGAGGGGATCAAGGGGAAGGGGCTCAAGACACTCCAATCCCTCCTGCTCCTCCCCTTGGCCTTCCTCAAATCCTTAACCGTTCTGCTCCGTCTGAAGCCCCATCTTGTCCTGGGGGTCGGGGGATACAGTTCCGGGCCGGTCGTTCTCCTTGCCTCCTGGCTGAAAATTCCCACTTTGATTCTGGAACAGAATCTCCGCCCAGGCCTCACCAATAGGCTACTTCGACGCTGGGCGGCTAAAGCCGTGGTCTCCTTCGAGGACTCACTTCCTTACTTCGGCGATAAAGGGGTGTATATCGGGAATCCAGTCAGAGAAGAATTTTATGCTATTACGCCCAAAGAAAGAAACAGCCATCTGACCCTCTTGATATTCGGAGGGAGCCAAGGTTCTTATTTTCTCAACCAGGGGATAGTGAGTTCCCTTCCCCTTTTGAAAAATAAGAAGGATCGATTGAAAATCTTTCACCAAACAGGAGCGAAGGACCTGGAATGGGTGAGAGAAAGTTACAGAAAAGAAGGCTTCGAGGATGCTTTCGTCGCCGCCTATTTCCTCAATATGGTGGAATATTTCCAGAAGTCCGACCTGATTATCAGCCGGGCAGGAGCTTCGACCATTGCAGAGCTCATCGCCGCCCAAAAAGCTTCCCTGCTGATTCCCTTCGCTCAGGCAACCGACGACCATCAGGTTCTGAACGCCAGGGAACTGGAAAAGGTGAGCGGAGCCGAAGTGATGATCGAAGACCAATTCAGCCGGGAAGCCTTTGCCGAAAAAATATTCGGTTTTTTAGACCATATAGAGAAGATCGACAGAATGGAGAAAAATCTAGCCCCGCTCAAAAATAAAGATGTGTCGGACAGGATAGCCGACCTTTGTATCCAACTCATGGCAAAAGAACACCAGGAGGACAATTAGTGGTCAAATCAACCTACAACAAGCTGAAAAACATCCACATGATCGGAATAGGCGGGACCGGAATGAGCGGGATTGCCGAAGTGCTTTTGAACCTGGGATACTCCATTTCAGGGACGGATATCAGCGAAAACGAAGCCACAGAAAGGCTGGCCCGACTGGGGGCGAATATCTCTATCGGTCACTCCGCCGATAAGGTAAGCGGTGCGAATGTTGTGGTCATATCCTCGGCCATCCAGATGGACAACGTGGAGGTAAAGGAAGCCAAGCGCCAGAAAATTCCTATTATCCCCCGGGCTGAGATGCTGGCGGAGCTGATGAGAATGAAATACGGCGTGGCGGTTGCCGGTTCCCACGGGAAGACATCGACAACCTCCATGATCGCCCAGGTGCTGGTGCAGGCAGGATTCGACCCCACCATCATCGTCGGCGGCCGGTTGAACACCATCGGAGCTCATGGCAAGCTGGGAACAGGGGAATTCATCGTGGCCGAGGCCGATGAAAGCGACAGGTCCTTTCTCTACCTTTCCCCCTTCATGGCCGTTCTCACCAATCTGGATCATGAACATCTGGACCAGTACAAGACCCTGGACGAGATCAAAAACACCTTTGTCAACTTCGCCAACAAAGTTCCTTTCTACAGTCCGATCATCATCTGTCTCGACGATCCCAACCTTCAAAGTTTGATCCCCAAGCTGGAAAGGAGGATTATCACCTACGGTTTTTCGGCCCAGGCCGATATTTTTTCTCGAGACCCTCGATTCAAAAACTTCACCAGCACCTCGACGCTATACCGGAAGGGAAAAGAAATAGGAGAACTCCATCTCAACGTTCCGGGAGTCCATAGCATTTACAACGCTATGGCTGCCGTCGCGGTGGGGCTGGATCTGGACATTCCCGCGTCTACCGCCCTCGAAGCACTGGAAAAATATTCGGGCATCGGCCGCCGTTTCGAACTCAAAAAAGAGGTAAACGGCATCCTGATTATCGAAGACTATGCCCATCATCCCACCGAGATAAAAGCCACCCTCGAAGCCGCTAAGAAAGGATGGACGAACCGCACGGTGGTCATCTTCCAACCCCACCGTTACTCGCGCCTATCCCTGTTGATGAAAGAATTCGCTACCTGTTTCAACCAAGCGGATATTTTGATCCTTACGGATATCTACCCCGCGGGAGAGAAACCGATAGAAGGGATCACTGGAGAAGCTCTGTTCAAAGAAGTCCAGGAATTCGGGCACAAGAATGTGATGTATGAAAGGGATAAGACAAAAATACCTGGGCTCGTGGAACAAATCGTCCTCCCCGAAGACATGG
The DNA here is from genome assembly GCA_964400735.1 of uncultured Eubacteriales bacterium. Lineage (GTDB taxonomy): Bacteria > Acidobacteriota > Aminicenantia > Aminicenantales > Aminicenantaceae > CAYNVQ01. The sequence goes on from CAYNVQ010000007.1 coordinate 72,438, forward strand.
TATTCGTATTGGGGGCAGGAAACATAAACGGCATTATCCCAGAAATTATCAAACGCCTGGAAAGGAGGTCTTGATCTTGGCTGTCAACATCCAGACGACGCGCAGACATAAGGGGGAGACCTTTCTCTCCGAAAAGGCCTCTTTCAGACGAAAGCGCGGGAAGATCAAGACCAAAAAAATACACAGGAAAATAAAGCTGAAATCGAGACATATCATCATCTCGTTCTTGCTTCTCGTCGGCTTCTTCTACGGATTCTCACGGCTTTATCTCTTCTTGATTACCTGGGAAAAATTCAATATCCGGGAAATCGAAATAAGCTGCCAGAAGGATGAAGTCCGGTTGGATATTCAGCGATTTTTAGCCGGAAAATATTTGGGAAACCTTCTGCTTCTGGACATCGGAAAGCTCCAAGCCCGATTGACCTCCCACCGGTGGATCGAAGATGTCCATCTGCGGAAAATTTTTCCATCTACCTTGAGGATCGAAGCCCAAGAGAGAATTCCGGTGGCCATTCTGGTCAAGGAGCAATATTATTTGGTCGATAAAGAAGGGATTTTGCTCGAAGAGATATCCCCCAGCGACTGGCCTCACCTTCCTTTGCTCACCGATATAAACCGTTTTAAAAGTGATTTCGATATGAAGCTCGCCCTGGCCTGGGCTTGCTTGGAAAGCTTTGGGGAGGAGGAACGAGAACAGATCAGCGTGATGGACCTCAGCGAATACGAAAACGTGTCCATCCGCCTCAAAGACAGTGAAATCTGGCTGAAACTGGGAAATGAGCGGTTTTATGAAAAATACCAGGTCTTCCGCCACAATTCGGCTCTTTTTCAAAGGTATGGTCCGCTCGAATACATCGACTTCCGTTTTGAGGGCCGCTTCGTTCTGCGACCTCATCCCCAAAATGCAAGAATGAGCCCCTCAGGCTCTGAGAAGGAGGCTTTCTGATGCCAAAAAATAGCTATATAGTCGGATTAGATATCGGAACGAAAAAAGTCGCTGCCATCATCGGCGAGATCACCGACGAAAAAAAAGTCGAAATCATCGGAATAGGAACGGCCGAATCCAGAGGCTTGAGAAAAGGAGTGGTGGTGAACCTGGATTCGACCGTGGATGCTATTAAAAAGGCACAGGAAGAGGCCGAACTCATGGCTGGCGTGGAAATAGACGCGGCCTTTATCGGGATTTCGGGGGCACACATCAAAAGCTTCAACAGCCGGGGCGTCATCGCCGTTTCTGGAAAAAACAGGGAGATCAGCCGGGATGAGATCAAGCGTGTGATCGATCAATCCAAAGCCGTATCCATTCCCCCCGACCGGGAAATCATTCACATTATCCCTCAGGAATTCGTGGTCGATGAACAGGATGGCATCAAGGATCCTCTCGGCATGAGCGGCATAAAGCTCGAAGTCAACGTTCACATCGTCACCGGCGCCATAACCTCTGTCCAGAACCTGAGGACCTGCGTGGCCAGAGCAGGAATCGAGATCGAAGAGGTCGTGCTCAACCAGATCGCCACCAGCTCCTCGGTACTGACCCATGATGAGAAGGAATTGGGCGTAGGCTTGATCGATATAGGGGGCGGAACGACGGAAGTGGCCATTTTCGAGCGGGGAAGCCTTTGGTACACCTCGGTCATTCCTATCGGCGGTGACAACTTCACCAACGATATCGCCGTCGGATTGCGGACGCCTATACCGGATGCCGAAAAGATCAAAAAAAGATATGGATGCGTGTCCCATCCCCTTGTGGATGAACAGGAAACCATCGAGGTTCCTACGGTCGGCCGGGGGAAAAAACCCCGGGTGCTCTCCAGGCAGCTTCTGGCCGACATCATCCATCCCCGGGCCGAGGAGATCTTCCGCCTCGTGGATAACGACATCAAAAGAATGGGATATGAGAAATCTCTGAACTCGGGGATCGTGATCACGGGAGGGACAGCCCTTCTGGATGGATTGGAAGAAGTGGCCGAAGAAATCTTCGACCTTCCCGTCAGGCGGGGAGATCCCAGTGGCGTCGGAGGGTTGGTGGACCGGGTCAGCACCCCTGACTTCGCGACCACCGTCGGCCTTATTCAGTATGGATACAATCTCTACCGGGAGAAAGGTCTCCCAAGAGACCGAAAAAAGGGCTTCTGGTCAAAAGTCAAAGATTGGCTAAAAGAGGCATAGGAGGAAAAATGGATAATTCTTTCAAAGGCAAACTCAAATTTCATCTGGTTGAGGAGCGTTTCGGAGCGAACATCAAGGTCATCGGGATTGGCGGCGGGGGAGGAAACGCCATCAACCGGATGATCGAGGCCGGCATCGAAGGCGTGGACTTCATCGCCGTCAACACCGACCTCCAAGCGCTCTCCAGCAACAGGGCTGGCCTCAAGATCCAAATCGGAGGACAACTCACTAAAGGGTTGGGAAGCGGAGGAAGACCGGACATCGGAAAGCAGGCGGCCATGGAGGACACGGAAAAGCTGATCGAGATCATCGAGGGCGCGGATATGGTGTTCCTGACCACCGGACTCGGCGGAGGAACAGGGACCGGCGCCACGCCGATTTTGGCCAATCTCGCATCAGAGATGGACATTTTGGCCATCGCCATCGTGACCCTCCCCTTCGAGTTCGAGGGACGCATCCGTGCCAAACAGGCTAAAGAAGGATTGGACGATCTCAAGTCGGCCGTTGACACTGTTATCTCTATCCCCAACGAGAGACTTCTGGAAACCGTTAACCTGGATACCTCCATCCAGGATGCCTTCAAGATGGCCGATGATATTCTGCGCCAGGCCGTTCAGGGTATTTCGGACTTGATCACCAAGCCTGGTCTGATCAACCTGGATTTCGCCGATGTCAAATCCATCATGAAGGGAATGGGCATGGCCTTTATGGGAACCGGGATCGCCTCTGGAGAAAACAGGGCTGTGGATGCGGCTCAAAAAGCCATCTCTAGCCCGCTTCTCGTGGATACCTCCATCGAAGGGGCTCATGGCGTGCTCATCAACATAACCGGCGGCAAGGACATCACCCTGCTCGAAGTCTCCAAAGCTTCCCAGCTCATTCACAGTCTGGCCCATCCCGACGCCAACATCATTTTCGGCACGGTGGTCGATGAAGGCATGAAGGAGCTGGTCAAAGTGACCGTGATCGCCACAGGATTCGACCGGTCAGATGAGGATCAGGCCGTTGCCCCCGGAGATTACCATGTATCGCGCCCGAAGACACCGCCGCCGTTCGAGGTGCCGCAAGAAACACCTCCCTACATTTTCGAGCCAAAAGGAGGCGAGACCCTGTGGCAAAGACCTTCCTGGGAGAAACAATGGGAGCCCTTCGAAACGCCTTCCTTTATCCGGCGAAATAAGCAAACTTCCCTGAGAAAACACCCCCATGAACCGAGCTGATTTTGCCCTGGTCGCCTGCGACCAACTCCTGACCTGCCGCAGCCCTATTCCGAAGAGAAAAGAATCCCTTCAGGATGTCGGGCTCTTGGAAAAAGGCTGCATCGCCTCCTACAAGGGAAAGATCGTCTTTATCGGAGACGAAAAAGCTTTTCAGCAAGATGTCCGAATGGAAGAGGCCTCGGTTGTCCTCGACGGGAAAGGGCTCACCGGGCTTCCGGGATTCGTGGACCCTCACACCCACCTTCCTTTCGCCGGAAGCCGGGAAGAAGAATTTGCTTTGAGGGTTAAGGGGCACACCTACCTGGAGCTGGCGCGGAAAGGAATGGGCATTCAGACCTCCGTCAATGCTACCCGTCAAATTTCGGAAGCGGACCTTCTCTCTCTCTGCCTCTCCCGGCTCGACAGCATGCTTCTCCACGGCACGACGACGGTGGAAGCCAAAAGCGGCTATGGCTTGAACCTGGAGGACGAGCTCAAGCAGCTCCGTGTTTTGAAGCAGGCGGACAAGATCCATTCTGTCGACATCGTTCCTACCTTTCTGGGTGCCCACGAAGTGCCTAAAGAATACAAAGACCGGAAACCGGAATATATGGACCTTCTTATACATAAAATTCTCCCCGAGGTCGAAAAAAATAACCTGGCGGAATTTTTCGACGTCTTCTGCGAGGAGGGCGTCTATTCGGTCGAGGAAACCAGATCTTTGATCCGGAAGGCCAAAGAAGCCGGTCTGAAGGCCAGGATTCACGCCGATGAATTCGTCCCTCTGGGAGGTGCTCAACTGGCTGCCGAAGAAGGAGCCGCTTCGGCCGACCATCTGATCGCCATAACCGAAGAAGGTATCCAAAAAATGGCCCAGAGCTCCACGGTCGCCACGCTTCTGCCCGGTGTGTCTTTTTTTCTGATGCAGGAGAAAAAAGCCCCGGCCCGAAAGCTGATCGATACGGGAGCCATCGCGGCCCTGGCGACCGATTTCAATCCAGGAAGTTCCATGACCGAGTCCATGCTTTTTATCCTACAGCTTGCCGTCTTCACCCTTAAAATGGGGATCGAAGAAGCCATCAATGCTTCGACCATCAATGCCTCCTATGCCCTGGGAAGACAAGAGCAAGTGGGAAGCCTGGAAGTCGGAAAAAAAATGGATCTCACCCTCTGGGAAGTGCCCAATTATTTCTGCCTTATCTATCACCTGGGAATCAACCCCCTAAAACACGTGATCAAAAACGGCAAACTGGCCGTCGAGAACGGAAAGATCTCAAAAAACTCCTGATCTATCTGTTCTGGTTTCTTTTCCTATTTTTTTGGCTTGACCGGAGGTTTAAGGTCCGGAGGCAGTGGAGATTTATATTCTCTCCCTTTTTTCGCCTCTTCCCATTCCTTGCGCATCTTGGCGATGGTTTCGGGGTGGGAGAGAAGATCGAGCCCGGAGGCGGCCATGACCTTGGCCGCGGTCAGCATGGCCTTATGGCCGATGGACATCCCACCGCAGGCGACGATCGCCCAATGATGACCGGGAGACCCGATGGGATCACAGGCGATGCCCAGGGAAGTTGTCGGCGTCAGCCAGCTTACCTCGGCCACATCCGTGGAGCCTCCTCCCCAGCTCTTCTCCGGCAGGCGCAAAGGTTCGATCTCCATGCTCAGACCTTTCTCCTCGATCTTCAGATTTTTCTGGATCTCCCGCGCATAAGCCTGTTCTTCTTCATCGAAGGGAGGAGAACCCACCAACTCCAGATTGGCATAAACCACCTCGTCTCCGGCTCTGTTGGGAAGCACTTCATGCACTCCGCTGATAAAATGAATTTTATAGGTCGTTTCTGTCATCATCGCTGCAGCTTCGATGATCTTCAGGACGCGCTGGTAGTCTTTCTCCACGCTCTCCCGGTCGATATCCCGCACATAATACCAGGCCTTCGTATAGTCGGGGACCACATTGGGGGCTCCGCCGCCGTTTACGATCACGTAGTGGATCCGGGCCGTTGGTTTTAGGTGCTCCCGGAGAAAATTCAGGCCCACATCGGTGAGCTCCACCGCATCCAGGGCACTCCTTGCGTCCCAAGGGTCGCCGGCGGCATGGGCGGTCCGTCCGAAAAATTCCACCTGGATCTGGTTCAAGGCGTTGCTGGAGTCTAGCCAGACGCCGTTCAAAGAACTCGGGTGCCACTGGATACAGCAGGATAATCCGTCGAAAATCCCATCGCGGGCCATGAAGACTTTGCCCACAACCGTCTCCTCGGCAGGGCAACCGAAAAGTTTCACTGTCCCGGTAAGACCATTGCTGGCCATCGCCTCCTTCATGGCAACGGCCGCCGCCGTACTGGCGACACCGAATATGTTGTGCCCGCAACCGTGTCCCGGCGCCCCCTCTTCGATCGGCTGCTTGCGGGGAACTGTATCCTGGGAGAGGCCGGGCAGTGCATCGTATTCGGCCAGGATGCCGATAACGGGCTCGCCCGTCCCATAGGTGGCCACAAAGGCGGTGGGCATTCCGGCCGCTCCCCTCTCCACCTTGAATCCGTGTGCTTCCAGGTAGGAAGCCAGAAGCTCCGACGATCGATACTCCTCCATGGCCAGCTCGGCCCACCTCCAGATTTTCCCGTTTATCTGGCTGAGCTCTGGCATGGCCCCATCCAGCCAGGTGAAAGCTGCTTTTTTCAGAGGAGTCATTTTGGCCGGTTTGACCTTTATGACAAATGGGTCTTTCTCCGTCTGGTCGGCGCTGACAGACACGGAAAAGATAAAAAACAAAGTTAGGACCAAGGAACATATTCTTTTCATGGGACCTCCTTCTTTTGAGCGTGTCCAGTATTGGACAAAGGGATGAAACCCTTCGATCGCGAGACATTCGAAGAAAGGGATAATTCGAAAGGCATAACATAGGTTAATAACAGAATCATCCAATCAAATCAACAACGCGACTTACGCTGAAAAAAATATGTGGCTGCCTTTTTATCTTACTTTTTCAAATCCCAATAGTTCCAAGGCTTTTATCACTTTGCGACTGGGTAATGGCTTCAGCTTTATTAAGTTTGGACCTCAATTTTTTTGAATTCCGACAAAATTCAATTCCTTCGGAATATTCTTTTTAACCTCAAGATACAATTCGATAGCTTCTTTCATTCTTTCTCGAAGCTTATCAAGGCTTTTCGCCTGTGTGTGACATCCGGGAAGTTCGGGAACGAACCCAACACAATAACCGTCTTCATCCTGTTCTATAATGATATTGTAGTGTCTTTTCATTTTCTCACCTCAGGATTATCAACCCATTATTGATGATATCATTATATGTCATCATTCTGTGGGATTCAAATGTCCGAACCTATATGAAGGCTGTTTGGTGGTTTTCTTTACTGCGGATTTTTGTCTTTTTTTTTTTTGCATTATAATTAAGGCATCAGGATTTTAGTTCAATGAAAAAGGGGACCATCGCCTTCGGGATTCTTCTTTCAGGACTTCTCTCCTTCGTCTTCACTTTCTTCGCCCAGGAACATCAGTACGAAGCCATGGCCATCAACATCGAGGTTCCGGTCCGGGTGTTCCAGGGAGACCGGTTCGTCGATAATTTGACTATGGATGACTTCGAGGTTTTCGAGGAAGGGGTTCTTCAAAGGATAGAGGCCGTTTACCTGATAAAGGGAACCGGCATCGAAAGGGAGCAAACCAAAGCACCCAAGGAAGAGGCATCGAAAAAATTCGCTCCCGAACTGAACAGACATTTCGTCCTGATATTCGAGATCAATAACATCCTTCCGGAACTGGAACAGGCCATCCGGTATTTTATGGAGAAGGTCATCGTTCCAGGCGACAAGCTCACCGTCGTCACTCCCATCAAGACATACCATTTCAAAGAAGACTCCTGGGAATTCGTCCCCCGGCTAGAAATGGCCGACCAGTTGACCAGGTTATTGAGAAAAGATGTCTTCACCAGGTATCAGGTCTGGCAAGCCCCTTCAGATTATCCGACCGGAGAAGGAGACATCCTCCGGGAAATCCGGTACAACTTCATAGGCAAGAGATACGTTGACGAGCACCGGTTGATGGAAGTCGCCGAGAACTTGAAGAAAATGCCGGGACAGAAGAACGTGTTCTTTTTCCTCCAGCAGGAATTGATCGGCTATGCTATGCCCGAAACAAGTAGCGATGTCAGCGGCATCTTCGCCAGCCTCGAATACCTCGACATCATGAGCACGGTCGCCGCCTACAACAGCATCACACCGCGGAAAATCAAAAGGGCCTTTGCCGATTCCTCCATCCTGTTCCAATTTCTCTACATCAAGGATAAGCAGTATTTTCAGGATGATGCTTTCAGGCCGTTCATTCCGGCCTTCGATCAAATGGACACCACCTCCGGCATGTTCAGCACATTCAAGGATATATCCGAGGCGACCGGGGGCATGACCCACGTCACAATAAACACCGCAGAGACTTTTAAAAGAGCGGTCGAGGCTTCGGAAAACTATTATCTTCTGTATTATTCCCCTTCGGATTACAAGGCAGACGGCAAATTCAAGAATATAAAAGTCAAAGTCAAAAACCTGAAATGCCAGGTCATCCACCGCGCAGGCTATATCGCGGATTAGGGCCGGGTCTCATGATGGAAGCGGGAACAGGGGCTTGAGGTTCATAGCCATCTCTTTGAGCTGCCTTTCTTCCTTGTCATTGATCGGAGTAAAGCTGTGGGCGATTTCCACGGCCTGTTGGAACAGGCGGATGTCTCCGGGCGGTACGGCCGCCGTTATGGGCTGCGAAAGGGTGAAACGGAAGGCTAAATAGGCCTCCCTGGGATCTGTGATCGGCTGATACCAGGCTTTGGGCCACTGATTCCTCTGTGCCCCTTCCGGCCAGGGCTGGCGGGCCAAGCCCTTGATGGCCAGTATCCCCATCTTTTTCTCTTTCGCCTTTTGGATAACCTCTGGTCCGAAGTCCGCCTTGTAAAAACAGACATAATTGACCGGGAACAGGATGGTGTCGAAGTCGAATTTGTCCATGGCCCTCAAGGCCGCCTCGGCGGAATGGGCGGAAAACCCGATATAACGGATCTTCCCCTCGTCTCTTGCCTTCAAGATCGCATCCATGGCTCCCCGCCATCCCAGCGCCTGATCCACCTCCCGGATTTCCTTCAACGCATGGAGCTGGTAAAGGTCGAGATGATCGGTCAGCAGCTTTTGCAGCGACTGGTTGAGCTCCTCCTCTGCGCCATCCCGGTCCCTTTTCTGGGTCTTACAGGCTAGAAACACCTGGTCCCTGAAGGGCTTCAAGGCAGGCCCGAGGAGTTCTTCGGCATTTCCGTAGGTGGGGGCGACATCGAAATAATTGACGCCGTTATTGATGGCTTCCTGGACGATCCGGTTCACCCGTTCCTGCTCCTCGTTCATATAAACGACTCCGCCTAGTCCCACGAGAGAAAGCTCTTCTCCCGTCCTCCCCAGGATCCGTCTCCTCAGAGGCTTCCTGCTTATTTTTTTCCCTTCGGCGACCTGGATACTTTTCAAGTCTTTTACCTGGGATAATCCCCATGCACTGAGCATGCTCATCTTCAAAAAATTTCTTCTCTTCATCCTTCTGCCCTCATTTCCCATCCATTTTAACAGAATCCCCATTAAAAGAAAAAATTAGATAAGATTTGACAAAAGAATCCTGCAAAAATAAGGCCTTGAGGTGACTTGGCAACAGGGTGTTCTCTTGGCCAAAACCTGCATCAGCCGATCCGAATCTTCATAGCAAAGAGAAACACAGCATTCTCCTATGATGGATGAATTCTGATGGAGATGGCGTCACAGTTTCCAACAAGGTGGGACGATGCGCTCGAAGGATGGACAGGCACTAAAACTCAGACCTGGAAAGAAATTCATGGAATGCCTAAGCCGTCGAAGAAACATTATTATTTTTCTCTGGGGAAAGGTCTGAGATAGCCCGGTAAGGGCAGTAAAGGGTACAGGCGCCGCATTCAATACATTTACTCCTATCGATTTCAGGGGCACCGAACCCCTTCTGATTCACGGCATCGACGGGACAGATTCGCACGCAGGGGCAGGGATGATCCTGCGGGCATCGGTGTGGGACGACGACAGGCATCGGTATTTTCCTCTCTAGGAGGAGATGAACATACTCTCCAGCTGGGCTTCCAGCTGATCCTGGGGCCTGAATCCCATGATCCTTTCCACCACTTCCCCCTTCTTGAAAACAAGAAGAGAGGGGATGCCCAAAATCTGATATTTCTGGGCCGTTTTTATATTCTGGTCGGTGTTGAGCTTGACCACCTTTAGCCTGTCCTGCATCTTCTGAGCCACCGCATCCAGAACCGGGGCCATCATCTGGCAAGGACCGCACCAGGGTGCCCAGAAGTCCACCAAAACCGGCCTATCGGAATCCAAAACCTCGGACTGAAAGGTGTTTTCGTTGACATCCGTGATATGAGACATTCTATTTTCCTCCTCTATCGAATGTTTCTAAAATTTCTTTAACTCTTGTATCTAAAATTCTATAGCAGATTCTATTCTTCTCGCGCTTCCCGATGATTATTCCGGCTTCCCTCAACACATGCAGGTGCTGGGAAACATTGGGCTGCGACAAAGCCAGGCATTTCTGAATATCTCCCACACAGCATTCCTTATTTATCAGGCTTTCCACCATTTTCAACCTTGCCGGGTGGGCCAAGGCCCTGAATTTTTGAGAAATTTCCTTGTACTGTTGGGTCTGGAATTTCATTTTTCCACTCCGAGTCCGGCTCACCATTTTAAAGTTAGAAGCAGCCCGAGCAAAGCACCATACAGAATGCTGGACCAAGGATTCCGGGTAATCATACACGTTCCGGTCCTGCAGCCTATGAGCCGGTACAACAAGTAACCGAAAACGCCGCCTACGATAACTCCTAAAACTATCTTCACTTTATCCTTCTTCATAATATATACTGAATATTCGAATATTATTATATATCAAAATTTCTTCATGTCAAGCAAAATTTTTCTTGATTCAGAATTAGAAAAGAAGGATGCCTCCGGACCGGTTCCTCAAGCTAAAAATACTTGTCCATCATCCGATACTGGATGGCTTCCGATATATGGACAGGAAGGATGTCCTTCTCTCCTCCCAGATCGGCGATGGTCCGGGCCACTTTTAAGGCACGCGTGAAAGCCCGAGCGCTGAATCCCAATCGATTGACGGCCATCTCCAGAAGCTTCTTCCCCTCCTCATCGATGGGACAGTATTTTTTCACATCCCGGGTTTCCATCTGAGCATTGTTGTAGATCCTTCTACCGGCAAAGCGCTCGAGCTGAATGTCATTGGCCCTGGCAACTCTTTCCCTGATCCTCTCCGAACCCTCTCCTTCAGATTTGGAAACGATCTCTCTGAAATCGACCTTGGGCACCTCGACCTGGATATCGATCCGGTCCAGAAGAGGCTTGGAGAGTTTGGAATAATACCGGCCGCGAAGGCTCTCCGAATAATCTTCCTTCAGAGATGTCATGCCCAAAAAAGCATCTTCGCATGGATTCATGGCGGCCACCAGCATAAATGAAGAAGGAAAAGTGACGCTCATCAAAGCCCGCGAAATGGTGACATTTCTTTCCTCCAACGGCTGCCTCAAATCTTCCAGGATCCCTTTGCGGAATTCGGGCAGCTCATCCAGAAAAAGAACGCCATTATGGGCCAGGCTGACCTCTCCGGGACGGGGTATGGCTCCCCCTCCTATCAAACCCGCATCCGAGATGGTGTGGTGAGGGGCGCGAAAAGGTCTCTCGGCGATAGCCCCTCTGTCCCCTAACAATCCGGCTACACTGTAGATCTGGGTGACTTCGATGATCTCCTCGAATGTCATGGAAGGCAGTATGGTAGGAAACCTTCTGGCCAGCATGGTCTTTCCGGCCCCTGGCGGCCCGATCATGAGAACATTGTGTGATCCGGCGGCCGCCACCTCCAGAGCTCTCTTGGCATGTTGTTGCCCTTTGATTTCTTGAAAATCCACATCGTACAATGCCCCCGGCAAAAGGTCTTCCAAGAGATATTTCTGAGGCACTGGAGCCAGGTCCGATCGAGCCAACACATGGGCGACCTGGACCAAATTATCCAGACCGTAGATGTCGATATCCGGCACAAGAGCGGCTTCCCTTCCGTTCTCCCGAGGAATGACAACTCCTTTGAACCCTATCTCCTTGGCCAGGACGGTCGAAGAAAGAACTCCTTTAACCGGCTTGAGTCTTCCGTCTAACGCCAGTTCTCCCAGGAAAAGATAACCTTTCAGACTGTCTACAGGAAAAATGTCCAGAGAGGCTAGAATTCCTAGAGATATGGGGAGATCAAAAGCCGACCCTTCTTTTTTCCGGTCCGCCGGAGCCAGATTGACCACGATCTTCCGGGAAGGAAAGCCATACCCGCAATTCTTCAACGCCGCCCTAATTCTCTCCTTGCTTTCTCTGATAGCTGGATCAGGAAGGCCAACCGTGGTGAAGTTGGGAAGGCCCAACGCGACATCCACCTCGACCTCAACGAGGTACGCATCGACGCCATGGAGGGATGAACTGAAGATTTTGTGCAGCATGGTGCTTCAAACATAAAGACGAAGAAGCCATGCCGATTATGTCACTAACCTGAATTATTCATAAAAAATATCGATACCATTTTCTATTAAAGCAATATCAGGGTAACTCCTTGCTATTGCTTTAAATTATTATAAAAAATTTTTTTTATTTAATAGGCATTTTTTACCCTTCAGGCGAGCCTATTTTGTTGGGGGGCGTGGGGTGGGTTGGCCTTGACTCGTAAATAATCCAGGCTAAATAATCCAGGAAGGAAAAATCAGTCTTTTTTGCCAGTAAATTTTTTGGCCAGGCTTTCCAGTTCTTTCTCGATGTCCTCCTGGGACTTAAACCTTACCTTGGTCACCCGGAGGGGGACGGCCTTCTCCTTGGCAACAAACTTGACCTCTTCCTTCATCTCCGGCTTCTCTGCTACTCTTTCTTTCCTCAATCTCTGGCGTTCTCTGCCGACAAGTTTTCGCTCACCTTTCCTTATCTGTTCCTTCACCAGAGGGATGGCCAACCTGGTGATCTCCTTAAGGGTCTCGAAAACGCCCTCCCCTTTGATGGCACAGGATTCGATATAGGGAAAGCCGCCGGGATTCAACAGGCTATTGAAGGTCTCGACGGGTACAAGGTTTTCTAAATCGCGTTTATTGTACTGGAGGACGAGAGGAATCGAACTGAGTTCCACATTGTGTTCCAGAAGATGTTTTCGGAGACCGTCGAAACTCTCCAAATTCGCGTCAAGAAGAGGGATCTGTGAATCTGCGACAAACACGATCCCATCTACCCCTTTAAGCACGCTTCTTCTAGATGCCTCATAAAAAACCTGCCCAGGAACGGTCATGAGCTGGAGATGGATTTTAAAATCGTCGATGATCCCCACCTTGATCGGAAGAAGGTCGAAAAAAAGCGTTCTTTCTGTATCCGTTTCGAGGCATATCAACTCTCCCCGAAAATCGGCGTCCATGTTCGTATAGATATACCGGAGATTCGTGGTTTTTCCGCTCAGTCCCGGCCCGTAATAGACGATTTTGATCGAAAGATTTCCCGTTGCATAATTAACGAAGGCCATCAGTCTGTTTCACCTGCTTCTATACGCTTTTTTCCTAACATAACCATCACATCCCGTCAAATTCCGTTTACTGGAAAAGACTTACAATTATAGACCAAATCTCTGGACCTTTCATCAATTTAGTCAATACAGATCCTCTTTGAATGAATATTATAACAAAGATTGCAATAGCGGTCAGCTTTCGATCTACCATCAAGAACCATTTTCGGTCAGGAACTCAAACAGCTTCCGGTATTTTTGGATAATCACAGGCCAGGAATAATTTTCCCTGACATACCCCTGCCCATTCTTTCCCATGATTTTCCTAAGCCTTGCATCCTTTAAAAAAAGCCCCACCACAGCGGCAAAATCACGGTAGCCGGCATAATACAGACCGCATCTACCCTGGATGCAGTGCTGTTTCAGCGGCTCTGTCCTCTCCTGGACGATGATAGGGGTTTGGAGGGCCAGTGACTCCAGGGCTGCCATGCACAGGCTTTCGAAATGGGAAGGATGGACGGTGGCCAGAGCTACGCTCATGGCGGCGTTCTTATCCTCAGGCGAGACAAAACCTAAATACCGTATATTCGGATGGGCGGGGAGCTCCATCAGAAGGTTGCCGATCAGCACCAGCCTCAGGCCTTGATTCTCCCAGGAGTATCTCAGGAAATATTCCAAGAGTTCTTTGCATCCTTTGCCGGCCTCTATGCGCCCGGCATAAAGGATAAACGGGGAGCTCATCCCATACCGCTCGACGAATTTTTCCTGTTGCAATCCCTCCGGGATGTCCACACCGACGCCGACCGTCTCCTGGTATTTTCCCTCGAACGAAAATAGCCGGCCGAGCATGGTTTTCTCGGATTCGGTGTTGAACATGAACGCATCCGGTGCGGCAAACACTTCTTTCATCATTTCCAATCGTAATGCCTGTTCATCATGGGCCGTTGGCACCAGAACCTTCCTGCCCTTGATTCTCTTCAAGCCCCAGTATGTGTTGTAATAAAGGTAAGTAAAAAAAATGAACAGGTCATGGTCCTTTTCTTCCCTCTCCAGAGCGTCCAGCAGCGCCTGAGAGGAGGGCCCCTGCCGTTCCATCCACTCCCTTTCATCATTCTGGGTATGATCGTTGAAAAAAATCCAATCGGAGAACTTATTGAAGGATTCGATGTCCCTTTCCCGATCGACCCTGAACCTCTTAACCTTTACACCATTCAAAATGGTCTCTCCCGGCCTGTATTCATTCCTCCAGGTAATATAATCTCTGGCCGTCGTGGTGTACACGGTACAGTCGAATCCCACTTCAACCAACTTTTCCGCAATCTGGCGGCAATGAAGTTCGGACCCTCCCATGACCTCTTTACCGTAACGCTGGACAACAAAAGCGATATTCATTTTTTCAGTTCCCGGATCATGCTCAACAAAAATTTACCGTGGTCGATCTTTTTGAATCTCTCCAGCCTCCGTCTCTGTCCTCTTAGAATCTCTTCCTTCAGTCCTTGGTTATTGACCACTTCTGCCACCAGCTCGGCCACATAATCCACCTTTTTTCCCCGGATCAAAACCCCTGCTCCCTCCATCGTGTAGGGGACGGCCGTACAGTCATAGGCAACGATGGGGAGGTCGAAAACCATGCTCTCGATAAACGGAAGCCCGAATCCCTCATGCTCGCTCAGGGAGAGAAAAACATCCGCCGCCCGGTAAAGAGAAAACATCTCTTCCTCCGGCACATGTCCTGTAAAACAGATCTCTTCCGGTTTGAGGTAGAATTCATCGGCCAGGTTCACCAGGCTTTCATAATAATTGGGAAGAGAGGACGTCTTCCCCACGACGATCAGCCGCACCAGGGGAGATATGTATTTTTTATAATAAAAAACGACCCGGATAAGGTCATCGATTTTTTTGTTGGGAACGATCCGCCCGACAAAAAGAATATTGACGCGGTCGTCCCGGAAAAAATCATACAGAAAACGGCTCATCGGCTTTTTGTACCTTTCGAAATCCACGAAGAGGGGAAAAACATCTGTCTTCTGAAATCCTGTCTGGACGAGTTCCTGGCGGTTGAATTCCGAATCGGCCAGCGCCAGGTCTACCTTCGAGATTAGAGAGAGGAGGTCTTCCCGTCCCAGCCTGGAAATACGCGCCATCTCCGGGCTGTAATCCTCGAAAAATTCGGGCGGAGTGAGGTTGTGATACAGAATGACTTTCCGGCAAGGCAATTCGGCAAAGGCCTTGCTCAAAGGAGAAGCCAGGGCAAAGTGAAGAATGGTGATATCGGAAGGACCAGATTCGGGAAATGCGGAAAAAAGCCGCGAATCGTGTTCGAGGCCGCTGTCGCGGGTCAGGCAATAGATTTCGGACTGGAATCCCCGGGAAAGAAAAAATTTTTTCATATGGAAGGCTGTATCCCCGATGGCATCCCCACGGTGGAAGGCCGGAACCAGTTGATCGATTCTCATTTTTTCGACAACCTTTTTATATGATCGATAAGGATACGGCTCACGTTCTCACCGCCGTATTTGCTCAGGGCTGTTTTCTGGGAAGAGACGATTTTCTTTTTGAACGATTCATCCTTGTTCAAACCATCCAGCAGGGCGGCGATTCTGGCGAAATCCTTTTCCCTAACCAGGATTCCGCCTCCGTTCAGGGTTTCCTCGACAGCTCCTGCCGCATAGGCTACGACAGGAAGCTCCAGATAGAAAGACTCCACAAGGGGGACGCCGAAACCCTCATGCTCGCTCATGCTCACATAGACATCAGCCAGCCGAAAAAAGGCCAGAAGCTCGGCAAAGTCCACCCTTCCTGTGAAATGGACATCAGAGAGTTCGAGCTTGCCGACGAGCTCCTGAAGAGCGGCAAGATAGCGTTCCATGCCCCTGTAATCCCCAACCAGAAG
This sequence comes from uncultured Eubacteriales bacterium, assembly GCA_964400735.1. Taxonomy (GTDB): domain Bacteria; phylum Acidobacteriota; class Aminicenantia; order Aminicenantales; family Aminicenantaceae; genus CAYNVQ01. The sequence goes on from CAYNVQ010000007.1 coordinate 88,290, forward strand.
GAGCTGGGAGCGGGGGTTGTAATACTTTTTATAGAAATAAAAGACTTTGATCACATCCTCGAACTTTTTGTTGGGAATGACACGCCCCACGAACAGGATGGTGAATTTTCCAGAGTCGAACATCCGCTGAACGACCGGGTCGCCTTTTCCCTCGAATTTCGAAAAATCCACGAGGAGCGGAAGCACACCTGTTTTCGAATAACCCAGAGATTCCAGTTCCCGGCGGTTAAATTCCGAATCGCCGAGAGCCAGGTCCACCTTATCGACAAAAAGCTTGATTTCCAGCCGGCCTTTATAGCACTCGCGGCTGAGGATACGATGGTAGTCAAGAAAGAACTCGTAGGGAGTGATGTTGTGATAGATCATGACCCTTTTATCCGGAATGCGGAAAAACATCTTGGACACCGGTGAACCGATCGAGAAATGGAAAATGACGACATTGGAGGAAGAGCTGAATTTAGAGTACTCCCTGAAGTCACGGACATATTTCGCCATACGCGGTTCGTAGAAGCGGGTGAATATCTCCGATTTAAATCCCTGCTTCCTGAGTGCTCTTTGAATCTCCAGGGCCTCATCGGAAATGGCATCCCCATAGGTCAAGGAAGTGGCGAATTGATGGACCTCCATCACGGCTCCTTTTCCAGTCGGTCCAAAATGGTAAGGTACTTCTTCTCTATGACATTCCAGGTGTAATGCCGGCGGAAATACTCTTCTCCGTTTTTCCCCATTGCGCCTCTCAGCTGTTGAGACCGGAGCAGAAGTTTCAGGGTTTCACGGAACTCGGGATAGGTCTCGTAGAAAAGCCCAGCCCGGCTCCGCAAACACTGGCCCCTTAAAACCTCACACCTGGCATTGGCCAATACGGGTTTTCCCATTGCCCACGCTTCGAGCGTTACCATGGAGAGGCTTTCGAACAAAGAAGGCATCATCAGTACGGAAGCCCCGTCCAGCGCTGAAAATTTGTCTTCTTCGGACAGGAATCCAAGATACACGATGTCTGGATGGGCCGGAATATTCAGCTGGCTGCTGCCCACGAGCACCAGCTTCGTTTCGGTAGGCACTTCCTCTTTGAACCGTATGAAATAGGCAAAAAGCTGGTCACACCCCTTGTTCTGATCTATGCGTCCTATATAGATAACGTAGTCTTCGCCGATGCCGAATTTCTGCCTGAATTCCTGGGAAGAAAATTTTTGGGGGACCTCGGTCCCCACTCCCACCACCTTGCCCGGAACATCTTCGTTGCGCGAGATGGTATGGATCATGTTTTTCTCTTCGATAGAATTGTAGATGATTGCCCTCGGTTTTCTGAATAGCTCCTTGAAGAGATGGAGATGGACGATCGCATCGCGCTCGGCCGTCGGGACCAGGATGCTCTGGCGGGGAAGCGCATGTATCCCCCAGTAAGAATGATAATAACGGTAACTGAAGAAAATGAAATAGTCGTAATCATCCTTATGGCCGCGAAGATAATCGATCAAAGCCGGTGCCAGAGGCCCTTCCTCCTCCATCCACTTCAGCTCGTCCTCCATGGTGTGTTCGTTCTCCAGGACGTGGTTCTGGATACGGCCAAACCTCTCGGGATTCCTGGGCCGGATGACGGGAAAACGCCTCACCGGAATCCCGTTGATCGTCTCCTCTCCCTCGGGATAGTGGTTATTCCAGGTGATATAATCAAAGGCACAGGTGGTGAGGACTTCGACTTCGCTGTATTTTTTCATGCGCTCGGCCACCCAACGGCAGTGCAGCTCCGCCCCCCCATTGATTTCCAACCCGTACCTTTGGACGACAAACGCGACCTTCATGAATCTTTAATCTTCAGTCATCGAATCCGAGAGGTTCGAAGATGCTTTGAACATCCTGAATATCGGGAAGAGGGCGCAGTATCATGTGTTCGATTTCGCGTAATTCCCTCTCCGTGAATATGCCGTCTTTGATCTTTTGCTGGATTCGTCTTTCTATATCCTTTAAAATTTTTTTCTGTTTTTCCTTATCCAAGCACTTGATTTCCAAAAAATTATCCATCTGGCTCACCTCTTGTGCCTTCCTTTTGCAGACATTTTAAAAAAATTAACCAGAGGGGTCAAACGTTCGTGATCTCCCTCGACGAGGATGGAAATCTATCATAGCCTCGGGTGGCTGCGATGGAGAATTCGGTCGGGTCAAAAACTTTGCCGAAAAGCATGCGGGAGGAAAATTTAGCTTTTTTGGTGGAAGAAGGATTTTTGCTGTCACGGTATTCCTATCGGATGTATCCCAAGGCTTTCAACTGTTTCCTGAGTTCCTCATCGATCTCGAATTTTTTGGTCTTTCTTTTCTTTGCCTCCAGGTAAATCTGGTTGATTCTCCCGATGATCAAGTTGGCCAAATCAGCCCTTTGGTTGGCGATATTGCTCTGTTCTTTCGGATCCTGGCCTAGATCATAGATTTCCACAGGATTCAATGATGGGGGCGGGAAGAGGAAAAAATTGAGGTCTTCCTGAGTGAATTTCTGGTTGAGGATCAGCTTTTCTTTTTCCCTGTTCATGGTGATCTTCTGCGGGATATGGGAATTGAGAACATTGGAAGCGATGTCGGCCAGAAATTCCCTGTCTTTTTTTTCTTTTCCCTCGATCAAAGGGAAAAGGCTGCGGCCGTCGATAGCCAAACCCGAAGGATCTACACCCATCTCCTCCAAAATGGTCGGAAACACATCGACCAGGGAAACGATCTGGGGAATTCTTTGGCCACTGTAAAGGGATCCGGGGAATTTGATGATCAGGGGGACCTTTAATGACTCATCATAGAGGCTGTGACCGTGTCCCCAGCCTTCGTGGTCATAAAATTCTTCGCCATGGTCACTGGCAAAAACGATCATGGTCTGCTCATAGATTCCGATTTTCCTCAGCCGTTCCATTAACGGACCGACAAGTTTTTCGTCGGTATACCGGATTTCTCCGTCATAAAGCCCTATAACATTTTGGCGTTCATCGTCGGCAAGCGCAGAAAAAATCCCGGGTTTTCCCCCCAGATGGCTGGTCAAGTCCAAATGGCGCCACGGGGCTCCTTTTTCCACAAACATCGTTTTGAAGGGATAGGGACAGGCATAGGGATCATGGGGCTGGTAGGTGTGAAGAAACAGAAAGAAGCTCTTGTCCTTATGGCTCTCCAGCCATTCCGAAACCAGGCGGAACAAATGTTCGGCCGAATCTTGACGGAATACGCTGCCGGCATCGTCGCTGTAGGAATCGAAGCCTTTCGATAAACCATAGATCGAGCTGACGAATCCGCCTCCGGTAAATGCAGAACAATAAAAATCCTGCTGCCTCAAAATATCGGCAAGGGTAGCCAGAGATGGGTCCAGGGATTCGTCCTCATAGTAGACTTGGTGATGAACACCATAGAGAGAGGTCAAGAGTGAAACATGGGAGGGGAGGGTCCATGGCGAGGAGGCATAGGTGTTGAGAAAAGTGACCCCATCAGACGCCAAAAGGTCAATCTGCGGGCTGGTCTCTCTGGGGTAACCGTAGCCGCTCAGATGGTCGGCCCGAAGCGTATCTATGGAGATGAGGATGACACGGCGGGCTTTTTCTTGGGGAAGATAAAGAACAGGATCAAACCAAAAGGATAAGTTATCCTCATCCCCTTGGGTGATGAAGGTTATATCCACCGGCTCTTTTGTGTCCGCCAGCTCAAGCCTGTGCCAATAAAAGGAAGGAGACGCTTTGTCACGAGGAGGAGAAAGATATTTTTGGAAAACGGTCTTTTTCTTCCCTTCCTGCTTGAGAGATACGGTAAAATTGACACCCTTTTTCTCCACATCGGAAACGGCTCGTTTTTCCGCGGACTCCTCTCCGGAGATAATACCGATCCCGAACTCTAACCGCCCTTTCCCCCGATTCTCCATTTCGAAGCTGAGCCGTGTCTCGGGGGGGGAAAAAAGAACGTTCCGGTCTGTGCCTCCCAGCCTGAGCTTTCTCTTGATCCCCCATGGATTCTCCCCTGAACCCGCGTCCTTCAACGGCCGGGATGCGGAAGGGAAAATTGGAGATTCTTCCCGGGCTTTCGTCAAGGGGCTGAGCAGAATATTCTTTTGCTTCAGATGGTCGATGAACCGGTAGAGTCCAGGCTCCTGCACCGGCTGTTTTGAACAGGTGAAAAGAGAGAGAGATAGAAGAGCCCCAGCGCATATCCACTTGCATCTCATCCGGAACATTACGAGGTCATTCTATAGGAATTAGGCTCGTGGTTCAACCGCTCCGGAAGCATCTTCATTTCTATTGCATAAAAACGATCAAGCAATCTAATTCGTAAGCCCGTGTGTTTCTCCCAGCTAGGAAAATCCATTTATTTCTCGGTTCTCTCTCCCCTTCGAAGGCCCAGATCCATTCACCTTAAGTGGCATCCTAATCGGTTTACCTGACTTTCACAAATGAATCGTCACAGGAATGAGGATGATGACAACCTCGCGCAAGCATCTCCATTTTTTTGCTTTAAAGGAAAGAATTGATATACTATTCCATCTGCGAAAGAAAAAAGAGAAAAATATCCTCTCCTGAACGTTTAACCTAATGCAGAAAGGAAAAGATGAGATGGAAAAACGAAGGAAGATTCGAATAGGTATAATCGGAGGAGCTTCACCGGAACCCGAGTTCCTCCGGATCGCTCTTGAACTGGGACAGTTGATAGCCCAAAGGGGGGCTGTACTGGTCTGTGGAGGACTCGGCGGCATTATGGAGGCGGCTGCCCGAGGGGCAAAACAAAAGGGAGGATTGACCATAGGAATTCTCCCCGGAACCTCCCTAGGAGATGCCAATCTCCATATAGATATTCCGATCGCCACAGGTTTGGGTTACAGCCGGAACTCTCTGGTGGCCATGAACGCCGATGTCCTGATTGCCGTAAATGGTCGATTCGGCACCTTATCTGAAATCGCTTACGGAAATATCTACGGTAAAAAAGTCATCGGGATCGGAACATGGAATGTGGAAGGAATCATCAAGGCGGAAACAGCCGAACAGGCCGTTGATCTGGCTTTCAAAGGCTATTTTCCCCTTACATCGTAACGAAAAATACTCATCGTGCCTCCCTCTATCCAACCGGTTCCCAAAAACCTTAAAAAATAAATGATAATCCTATTCTGGTGGTTAAAAGGTCTGTCCTGGACAAGTGGATGTCATAAATCAGTCGACCGCCATCCTCAGTAATCCCCCCTTCGCTCAAATACTCCGCCTTCCCTCCTAATAAATAGCGGGCTCCGAAATCGATGCAAAGTCCGAAGTTCCCCTTGTCCGAATTTCTCTTAGTTTCTAATATTCTGATCAGCACTCCTCCTCCAGCTCCTGTGCTCCATGTAAAATCTTTTTGGTTCACCGAACTAGCGATCGCCTGATTACCCCATCCTTGATCAAAGACCCCGGTTTCGGTCCAAAGGTAAGTGAATCCCAGCAATCCCTCGGCATAAGGCCGAAGCTTTCCCTTCGAAGACTGGATCCGCAACACCAAGTGGCCCATCAAACTGTAGTTCCTCGTGGTCACGTCAACTTCCACTTCAGGAATACGGGGGCTGAAGAATTCTCCTCTTGTTTGGCTTCCTAATACCAGAACGGAAAAAGACAGCCCTACTGAGAAAGGAGAATTTTTGAATTTATAGGCAAAATAACCAGACCCACCCACTCCTGAGCGATCTATATTCTCCTTAAATACTCCCTGGGGGAATCCGAGGTTGAAATCTACGCTGGCCTGGAATTTGTCTCCAGAATACCCCAGCGTGCCGATTATTAAAACGGACAGGACTAATGATCCCAGGCATTTAAAGTCCATCCACATTTTATTCCTTTTGCTTTTTTCGTTCATTCAATCCTCCCATTCATGCCCTAAAAGAAATTAGGGCGAACAATCAGAGCTGTAGCTCTTCACCTCTCGCTCAAATGCAGATGCAATTTGCATGCCAAAGCCTATAGGGTTGACGGCCACAAGGAAAGATCCGCAAATGTCCTTCCTTGGGGTCAACTGTCATGTTCAGGGTAAGGACTGTAATTAAAAATTGGAGGTGTCCCAAAGTGACGGGAAATTAAATGTAAATAAAGGTGCAGGGAAATGTCGAAGCGGCATTGAAGGTATGGCGTTAAAAATCTGAGCCAAAGCGAAGACATTTCTCTGCACCCTAGAACTATCCGTCATTTTCCTCACTTGGGACAAAACTAAAAAATGAGTCTTGATAAGCGAAGCGAGATTCGCGATACTATAGGGCGAAATGCTCGAAAATTACAGGATCGAGATCAGCTACGACGGAGCAGATTACCATGGATGGCAGAGGCAGCCCAAGAAAAAAACCATTCAGGGAAGCCTCGAAAAAGCCGTTTCCAAAATAGCCAAAAGAGAAATTTCCGTCATCGGTGCCGGACGGACGGATGCAGGAGTGCACGCCATGGCTCAGGTGGCGAATTTTCTAGCCGAGCTGAACCTGAATGAAAAGGACCTCCTTCAGGCGCTGAACTCCCATCTTCCCGGAGATATCCGGATCACCTCGGTTCAAAAGGTCGCCCATGATTTCCATGCCCGAAAAATGGCCGTCTCCAAGGTCTATCGATACAGGATCTTCAACGCCCAAAACATCAGTCCTTTTCTCATCCGCTATGTCCTTCACTGGCCTTCCCCCCTCGATGTGGAAAATATGAAAATCGCTTCCCGGTATTTTATCAGAGAAGCTGATTTCACTCCTTTCTCCTCCAACAGGCTACTTCAACCAGTAAGAAAAATCTTCAGCTCCACCATTCAAAAAAAAGGGGAGGAAATCTTCTTTACGGTCGAGGCCAACGGATTTTTGAGATACATGGTCAGGGCTATGGTGGGCACCCTTCTGGAAATCGGCAGAGGAAGGCGGCCCCCCGAGATCATCGACCAACTCTTTCAGGGGAAAAAACGCTCTCTCTCCAGCCCCACCGCCCCTGCTCGAGGGCTTTGTTTGATCGAGGTTCGTTACTGATAGAGGCTCAACCCCATGACAATGGCATCTTCAGAGGGGCTTCGGTAATATCCCTTTCTGAGTCCCAACACGGTGAACCCCAGCTTACCGTAGAGATGACGGGCAACAGAATTCGACGGTCTGACTTCTAAAAAAACGAACTCGACCCCTTTTCTCCGGATATCTTGCATCACCCATCGGAGGGCTTTCTCTCCCACGCCCATCCCTCTGTAATCGGGATTGATCGCAATATTGCTGATCTGCACTTCAGAACGAATATGCCAGTAGATCACATACCCGATGACTTTCTCGAGCGGTTTGAGCACGATCACATACGGATTGGATATGGGCCTATTGTCTATCTCTCCTTTAAAAGAAGAAAGATGCCAGGGATTGGGATAGGAAAGATTTTCGATTTCCATGACAGAGGAAAGGTCGTCCTCTATCATTCTTCTCAAAAAAAAAGACTCTTTGGGAAGCTTCGTTTTCCTAATTCTTCTCCTCCGCCTGCGATTTACGCAAATAAATCGGTTCGACATGGTGGATATCTACTCCTCTTTTTTGCCGCAGTATGCCAAATCCCAGCAGGCCGACCTCATAGGCTATGAAAGACGACCTTTTCGATAATCTCGCTTTATCTTTGAAGTATTGGAAAATAAGGAAACGATGGATGTCCACACCGCTGCCGATGAAGTGGATGATGCGATGGGCTGGAAGACGGGAAAAAAAAGTATCCGGCGAATACGCTCCCTGAGAGACAATTTCCTGCAAGGTATTTTCTTTGGATTCAAAAAGGGCGGCGTAAATTTCGTTTTTTTTGGCATCGAGAAGAGGACAAACCAGACGGTTAGGCGGATGCCGGAGTTTATGAGCCAGGGCAGTCAAGGTGGAAACCACCGCAACAGGCTTGCCCGAGGAAAAAGCGAAGGATTTGACCGTGCTTAATCCGATGCGGATTCCTGTAAACGATCCCGGTCCGGCAGCCACGGCAAATCCTTCCACATCCTGTATCTTCAGTCCGCTAGAGCGGAGAGCAAACTCGATGGAAGGGAGAAGACGTCCCGAAAAAGTAGCTGGTGAGTCCTGGTTAATCTCGGCTAAAAGCTTTGTCCCCCTCAGGATGGCCACGCCTCCTGCCGGCGTAGTGGTATCTACGGCAAGAATAACCCCATTCTTATCGATCCCGGCTTTTGGTCTTTCCATATTCGTAGAGCCCTCCGGCCTTTAAGATTTCAAACTGAACCGCGCTCATCGGGACAACCCGAAAAGAGATTTCTCTGCCGACAATTCGGCCTTCTCCGGAGAGAAAACCGATACGGAGTTCATCTCCGGAAGCCAGAATTTCTTTTTCCGCCAATGATTTCATCTCCGGACACTTCAAGACCGGAAAACCGGAATTGACCGCGTTCCGGAAATAGATGGCCCCAAAGGAAGGAGCGAGAATGGCATTGATGCGGAGAGATATAAAACAGTCCACAGCCTGCTGGCGGGATGAACCTGCTCCGAAATTTCGACCGGCTATGACGATATCGCCAGGTTTGGCGCGGCGGGGAAAATCTTTCCATCCCTCCAGGTTGCCCAGAGCATGTTCACCCATCTTCTCCAGCTCTGTGATATGGAGAAAGGCGTTGTGAAAGATCTGGTCTGTATCGATATTTTCGATCAAATTCCCGTGTTGATCCTTAAGGACCCAAATTCTTCCTGAAATTATCGGTTCAGCCACTTCACATATCCTCCGGGCTTCCGATCTTTCCCAAGATACAGGAGGCCGCAACCACCTCCGGACTCGCCAGGTAAGTCTTACCCTTTCCCTGTTTTCCCGCAAAATTCCGGTTCCCAGTGCTGATTTGGATCTCGCCTTCCCCGGTCAGTCCGATATGCCCCTCGGCACATCCCCCACATCCCGGACTGCTGACAATGGCCCCGCTGGAGAAGAGCACTTCCAAAATTCCCTGTTCCAGGAGTTCCCGGTAGACACGCCTCGTGGCCGGAACGACCTTGAGCATGACTCCCTTTTTGACCTTCCGGCCTTTTAGAATTTTTGCAGCCGAGGCAAAATCCTCGGTCCGCCCATTGGTGCAGGAGCCGATAAAGCCCGAATCGATCCGGATGTCGTTCAGCTTGGATACATCGAAAACATTTTCGGGCGAAGACGGAGCCGCCACCTGAGGACCCAATCCTTCCACCTCTATCGTTAACGTGTCCGTATAGGCCGCATCGTTATCCGGCTCAACCGGCATGAATTCCTTTGAAGTGAGTATGTTGAACTCACGAAGCAGATTTTTGTTGACTTCAGGGATGAATCCGATGATGCCTGCCATCTCAGTGACCATACTGCACAGGGTGATCCGCCCGGCCAGAGTGAGTTCCTTCACAGCCTCTCCATAAAATTCTACTGCTTTAAGCGCTGCCCTCTTCGTGCCCAAAACCTTGAGAATATAAAGGGTTAGGTCCTTCGCCGTAGCCAGCGAGGAAATCTTCCCTTCCACATTCACCTTCAGGGTTTCCGGTACTTCGAACCATGTTTTTCCTGTTCTGAAGGCAAAGGTGATATCCACATCCCCCATTCCCTGGCCGAAACAATCGACAGCCCCCAAAATATTCAAATGGCTATCCGTACCCACCACCGTGGTCCCAGCCACAGCCAGGCCTTCCTCGATCAAGACATGAGAGCCAATGCCCTGGTCTACATCGAATACCCGAACCCCTTGTTTCCGGGCAAAATCGCGGCATAACTGCTGGTTATCCGCATACCTGAGCGAACAGGCGGGAACGCAGAGGTCAAAGGTGAAGAATGTTTTTTGTCTGTCCTCGACCGGGAGATCGCCGTAGGCTCTCTCGTAATTCCGAACCACATTGGGTCCCCCGAAATCTCGGGCCGACCGAATATCCAGGCCCATCCAGATAATCTTGCCCGGACCGACCTCCTCTTTGGTGTGAGAAGCTATAATCTTTTCGATTATCGTATTTCCCATTTTTCAATGATAATTATAGGCGTTCGGCCACAGCATGGGCAACATCCAAAGTCGAAGAACTCCCTTTTAAATCATAGGTCCTGACCTTTCCTTCCTGAATGACTGAGGCGATAGCGGTTTCCACTCGATGCGCCATTTCTCCTTCCCCCAGCCACTCCAGCATCATCTTGGTGGCTAGGAGCATGGCCGTAGGATTGACTTTGTACATGCCTGTATACTTGGGAGCTGACCCATGGGTGGGTTCGAATACCGCGTAATCATCCCCGATGTTGCCGCTGCAGGCAAATCCCAATCCACCCACCAGCTGGGCCGAGAGGTCGGAGATGATATCCCCGAACAGGTTCTCCGCCACCAGGACATCGTAATCTTGCGGATTTTTCACCAGCCACATGGCCATGGCATCTACGTTGGCTTCCCAGAATTCGACGTCTCTGTACTCCTGGGACATCCTTCTGGCGATATCCAGTATGAATCCGCCGGTCTCTCTAAGTACATTCGGCTTCTCCACGATGGTGACCGAGCGTCTCCCGTTTTTTCTGGCATATTCGAAGGCCCGCCTCAAAATTCTGGTGCATGCCTTTTTGGTCATGATCCGGGTGGAAAGGGAGATCTCCTCTGACGGGAGGTCCCTGAATTTCGCCATCTTGGGATGGACGAGCAAGGCCTGGCGCACTTCTTCGGGCAGAGGATGGAATTCCACTCCGGCATACATGCCTTCGGTATTTTCCCTAAAAATGACCAGGTCGATATCGTCCCGGTAGTTGAGAGGATTTCCCGGATAGGCTTTGCAGGGTCTCAGATTGGTGTAAAGGTCGAACTCCTGACGCAGCCTGACGATGGGACTGAAATAGGAATAACCTTTTCCGTGCAAATCTGGATGAAGCTCCTTTAAGGCATCCTCCTTGGGCTTGGAGGTGATGGCCCCGAAGAGACAGACGTGTGTTCCTTTGAGCATCTGGATGGTCCGGTCTGGGAGAGGGTTCCCTTCGCTGCACCAAAATTCCCAGCCGATATCTCCATTAGTGTATTCGGCATCCAGGTCTAGTCTTTCCAGGACGATCATCGCGGCTTCAATCACTTCCCTTCCCACTCCATCACCCGGCAGGACCGCAATTCGGTAGCGAGGCATTTTATTCTCCTTTCTATTCTGCTCGATGAAATGGCATAAGCCAATCTGCAAACTCTAAATTGCAGCTATTTTTTTCGGCGGTTCTTTCGCCATTAACTCCGCGTCTTGCTGCTCTCAAATTACCAGACTTTTTTCAAATCGACTAATAATATAATGACAACAGAGGAACAGAAAAATGCCGCAGCGATATTGAAGATTTAGCCTTCCCGAACCGTTTTTTCGAGGGTAACAATAGGGGACGCTCCATTCAGGGACACTCTATAAATTATTTATCATTGATATAAAGCAAATATTGAAATATAGGGTGTCCCCAAATGGGACGTCCCCATATTGATGCGCGGTTCCGCAGCCGCCGAGAAGAACGGTGAGGGAATGGCGTTAAAAATCTGAACTAGAGCGGAGACATTTCCCTGTTCCCTAATTTTATAGCCCTTTTTTTCCACTTGATGTCAGCCTTTTTTTAATAAAGGGGATCAGGCCGCCGGCCTCCAGAATACGGAGAATATATTCGGGGAAAGCAACAAAATCGAACTCGCCTCTCGGAGTTTCGATCACTCCTCGAGCGAAGTCAATTCCCATCATATCCCCTCCCTGGACCTGATCAACGACCTCGCAGCATTGAACTGCGGGGAGACCTTGATTGACAGCATTGCGAAAAAAAATCCGGGCGAATGACTTAGCCACGACAGCCTGAACTCCTGCGTATTTCAAACAGGTGGCGGCTTGTTCGCGGGAACTCCCGCACCCGAAATTTTTTCCGGCTACGACGATGTCTCCATGTTTCACGTTCGAAGCGAACTCAGGGTCCAGATCCTCCAGGGCATGGCGGGCCATCTCTTCCGGTTCCAGAATAGAATAGGTGTATTTGCCGGGAAATATGACATCTGTGTTGATATCATCCCCATACTTCCAGACCTTGCCTTTCTTCATGCCCACTTCCTCGGATCGGTTATTTTTCCTTCTAGGGCGGAGGCCGCCACAGTTGCCGGAGAAGCCAGGTAGATGGCTGAGTCACGGCTTCCCATCCTTCCTCTGAAATTCCTGTTGGCCGTGCTGAGGGCGACCTCCCCTGGGGCGAGGATACCTTGATGGGCTCCCAGACACGGTCCGCATCCTGGATTGAGAACCAAACAGCCCGCATCGACGAGGCTTTCCAGGATACCCTCCTTCAAGGCCAGCAAATATTCCCGGCGAGAAGCTGGAATGACGAGAACCCTTATACCCGGACGGACCTTTTTCCCCTTCAGGATTCGGGCGGCCAAACCGAGATCTTCGACGCGGCCGTTGGTGCAGGTTCCGATGACCGCCTGATGAAAAGGAGTTCCCTGGACATCGGTGACAGGACGGACATTGTCCACGGTATGAGGACAGGCAACCTGAGGTTCCAAAGCAGAAATATCGAAGCTGAATACGGACTCATAAGATGCATCCGTATCGGATTCTACGGCTTCGTATTTAGTTGGGGCTCTGTCGCGAATCCAGTCAAAAACTTTGTTGTCGGCGACAAAATATCCGTTTTTGGCCCCCATTTCGGCCGACATATTGGCCATAACCATCCGGGAGGCCAGCGTGAAATTTGCAACTGCCGACCCGGAGAACTCCACGGCCTTGTAATTCGCCCGGTCGGCACCCAGATCACCGATCACCTTCAGGATAACATCCTTGGTCATCACCATAGGAGAAAGGTTTCCGTCTATTTCCACCCGGATGGTCTCCGGGACTTTGAGCCAAATCTCATCCGTGGCCCAAACCGAGGCGGCTTCGGACCGTCCGATACCCGCCGCAAAGGCCCCGAAGGCACCATAGCTGGTGGTATGGGAGTCCGCACCGAGGATGAGTTTCCCAGGAAGGGCAAAACCATTTTCTGAAAATACCTGGTGGCATATTCCGTGATGGACATCGAAAAAGTGAGGTATTCCCTGTTCTGCCACGAATTCCCGGATGAGCTTGTGGTTCTGGGCATACTTTTCCGATGAAGCCGGAACCACATGGTCCAGAACGATTACGATCTTATCCGGACAGGCGATTCTTTCGAGACCCAGTTTGCGGAACTCTTGAATAATGGCCGCTGAATTGTCGTGGGAAAGGATGTAATCCGGGCTGACGGTGATAATCTCTCCCGCCTTTACCAGCTTCCCAGCTTTTGACCCGAGTACTTTTTCAGAAAAGGTTCTGCCCACGTTGACCCTCATTCAGATTTTCAATGTCTCGAAATTGACAAAATCAGCGTGATTGACGATGAAGGCCTCCACAGTCTTTCTCGCCCCATCCCCCTCCTTTGAATGACAGGCGATGATATGGAGCACATCCTGGGGCACGTCGTATTTATAGGCGAACGCTGCCCCCGAGATAGGATGCCTCAGGAGCTGGCCCTCTTCGCTTTTCCTAAACACTCCTTTATGTTTTTTATACTCAAAAAGCTTCCCCACATCATGAAGAAGCGCTCCTGAAATAATTACATCCTTATCGATCTTCATTTTTCCTTTATACATATCCATCAAAACCTCGGCGATCCTCAACGAACTGAGGGTCACCGCGCGGGTATGAACGATGATGTTTATCGATGTTTTCTCGATTAATAGTGTGAACGGCATCTTCAGAAGGTCGGAAATAACCCAATTCCCTTTTTTTACGGCCTCTTCCCAGACTAGAATGGTCTTTTCCCGTAGACCTTTATCCTGAATTAGCTGGAACTCGGGCATCAAGGATAAAAGCTTATTTTTCATCTACAAATCCCTCTCTTCCGGACCGTCATACTCAAAATCCTGGGGATGGATTTTTCTCATCGGCCTCATCCGTGTCCACTCTTCATGGATGTGGGCCACAAGCCCGGGGACCCGGGCGATGATAAAAAAAGCATTCCCGATTTCAGGAGGAATGTCCAAATCGCAAAGCACAGCAGCGATGGCGCCATCGACATTGATAGGAAGGGATTTCCCTGTCATTTCTTCGAGTTCCCTCTCCACCTGCCGGGCAATCCGGACATATTTTCCTGCCAGGTTCAATTCGGCAGCCAAGTCGAAAAGCTTCTTGGTCCTGGGATCTTCGCTGTGAATGCGGTGGCCAAAACCGGAGGCCCGTTTGCCCTTTTCCTTCATCTCATCAAGCATCGTCCGGACAACCTCTCGTTCCGGTTTATTCTCCAGTTCTGTCCTTCTGGCTATCTCCAGAAAAAGCCGCATTCCTTCCTCTATGGCACCGCCATGGTAGCGGGATATGGCTAAAACTCCGGAGGCGACGGCTGCATTCAACTCCGCTCCCGTTGAGGCGACGGTTCGGGCCGATAGGACCGAGGGGGGACTGGCTCCATGATCCACCGAGGAAACGAATATGGCATCCACCAATTTCCCCACCTCCAGCGAAGGCATCTCCCCGGTCAAAACCAGGAAAATCGCCTGGGCAAATGAAATCCGTCCCATTAGCTTATCCACCGGGTATCCCCGGATAGAAACTTTGTTCGGTTGAACCTTGGTTATCGAAGTCATCCAATGAAGTTCGCTCATCGGGCTCCCCCTTTCTTCAATTTTGAGGCCACCCTGGGAATATCAGAGACAGAATCGACCACATGAACCCCTACTTCCTTCAGCCTCTTCACCTTGCTGTCATAGGATCCCCGTGTCCCTTCGACGATCGCTCCAGCATGGGAAAACCGGGTTCCGGACTTGGCCGCTTTTCCTCCGACAAAAGCGATTAGGGGTTTGGTGAATTTGCCGCTCTCGATGAGGTCGGCGACCCGCTCTTCCTGGGTTGTTCCTATCTCGCCGAACATGGCCACCATCTCAGTTTGAGAATCCTGTTCGAAAAGTTCCATCACTTCAGGATGGGAGAGCCCCACAACCGCATCTCCACCCACGTGGACGATTGTGCTCTGACCCAAGCCCGCTTCCGTCATGTAATAAGAAATGGCTGAAGTCATTCCTCCGCTGCGCGAACTAACTCCTATGCTTCCGGGACGAAACCACTCCCGGGCCCTTTCCGCCCTTCCTCCGATCATGCCCAAAACCGCTTTACCCGGACTGACCAAACCGAGGGTGTTGGGTCCGACAAAACCAGCTTTTTTTTCTTTTGCCGAATGAGAAATCTCCAAGACGTCATAGATGGGGACTCTATCCGGCACGATGACCAGCAGCTTGACTCCAGCATCAATCGCTTCCAGAGCGGCATTTTTTACCAACGCCGCCGGGACAAAAATCACGCTGATATCGACCGGCCCAGTTTTTTCCCAAGCTTCCTGCACCGTGTCATAAACGGGAATTCCGTGGGCTTCATCTCCTCCTCTTCCCGGAGTGACACCGGCCACAACTCGAGTTCCGTAATCCTTCATCAACCGGGTACGGACCATACCTTCCCTTCCGGTAATGCCTTGCACAAGAACTCTTGAATGTTCATCCACTAAGATAGACATGTCAACTCTTTCCTTAAAAGATCATCTATTCTTATCTTAAAAAATCTATATATCTCTTCTAACCTTCTCCCTGTATTCCTTCAAACCCGGAATGGGAAGACGTATGGATATTGCATCTTGTTCATGGAATTTACAAAAGATTTCACATGCCAGACACTCGGTGCACTTTCCTTTCTCGGCCTCCTCCTCAGAAATAGCCAGAACTGGTTTTCCTTCCTCGAGCTTCAAGATCTCGGCCTTGCAGGCAGGCACACACCCTTTGCTCTTGCAATCCGAACATTGGGTATGTTCGATAAAAATCTTTCCTGTAACGGTGTCGAAGCCATACGCGGCTTCGGCAATGACCGGATCGCTCATGGCTCTTACCCGGTGAGGCGCGAACTTATTTTTCTTTATCAATTTCTCCATCCGTTCGGCGCAAAACTCTGGTGAATCATCCCTTCCATAGCCTTCTACGCTAGCCGGAATGTCCTTCAAGCATTCATCCAGAATCTCGATGGCTTTCTCTTCGAAATTTCCTCCCAGACGAATCACGGCAGGTATGTCCAGGTTCTCCTCCTGAAAGGCTTTCACCAATCCTCGGGCCGAATGATACTGCTCCTGGCTGGCCACCCCTGATCCCGAGGCAAAATAACCCTTTATATTAGGCTGGGAGAGGATAATTTTGGCCGCTCGGTAGACTTTGCTGGCCGATGGATTGCCGCTCGTATCGCAATAATTGGCCAGCTTGAATCCCTTGTCGAGCACTGAGTCCATGGACATCATAGAACCGCCCCCTCCGGCTCCATTGAACCCGATGGTATTTTCTCCACTCTCGATTTCTTCGGTCATCTGAAGGAAGTAGAATGTGCCGCGATGGTCTTTTTCCTCTACTCGATAGGCGATCTTCTCCAGATCGGTGGGGGGGCGGTCGAACTCCCTGGCCACCTCTATTCCCAATTCGGGATGCCGAAACACAGCATAATCATCGATGGTCAGATGACAATCAGCCGCATACAAAACATTGCTCTTGGTCAAAACTAGAGGATTGATCTCTGCCGAACGGGCATCGTACCTCCGGACCACTTTGTAAAGCTTGACTAAGATATCGGGAAGGGAAATAAGGAGCTTCCCCGAAATCCCTGTCTTATGGAGAAGATAACGTGCTTCATAGTCCTTCAGACCCCGGACAACGTCCACCGGAATTTGGAAGACGCTCTCCGGATGGGTCCGGGCGATCTCCTCTATTCCCGAGCCTCCGGCGGAACTGAAAATAAGGACCGGCGCTTTTCGAGCATCATCTATCACCAGACCGACAAAATATTCGGCTTGAATGGAGAGTTTCTCCTCCACCAGGACTTTTTCCACCACATAGTTTTTGACCCTCAGACCCAGCAAGTCTTCGGCTTTCTCCCGCGCCTCTTCAGGGGTATCGGCGAATTGGATGCCTCCTAACCTCGCTCTTCCCGTCACCCAGACCTGGATCTTCAACACCACGGGTTTTCCTATCCTTTCGGCAATGCGGAAGGCTTCCTCGGGGGAAGAAGCCACCTCACCCTCCGGAATACGGATGCCCGTTTCTTGGAGGAGTTTCTTGCTCTGGAATTCGTACAATCTCGACACAGTTCGTTCCTTTCGAATCTAATATTATTCAGCCAGAAGGTGCGTTTGTCAATGCCGCATCCAAGCACTCTATAACCCCTCACAAAACGGGAACGTCCCATCTGGGGATACCTTATATCAACGCATATAAAAATAGAGTTTAGAGAGTCCTCGGAAGAAACGGTTCCCAATCGTCGGGGGCTCTGCCGTGAACGCCGAAAAGGCGGAAATGACCAGACCTTCATTCGATTTAATCCAGGGCTCTCGATTGTCTTCGCATATCCTCGCTGAGCTCGACTTCAGAAGGCTTCCTTTCGGTGGCGGGAATGTAATATTTCCGCCATAAAATCCAGCATTTTCCCGACAAGCTCGGGGTGGGAAGAAGCCAAGTCATTTCTCTCGCCTTGGCCTGTTTTCAAATCATAGATCTCGATTTCAGACATCGCCGGCGGAGGATACAAAAAAGACCAACTGAGAATCCGGGTATATCTCATTGATGATGCAATTTTTCCCTTTTCCCTTCAAAAGCCGAAAGGTCCATTTTCTTAAAATCAAAGACCAGAGGCATGCACGGATCGGCCAATACACCTTCCTTGGAGAACAGCTCGATCTCGCCACTCGCTGGAATTCCGTGTTTTATAAGTAATGAAGGAAGCTAAAATGGAAGCAGTTTTTGGCTGGCTGTACGGGGAACAGGTGAAAGAGATTTAGATGTGGGGAACATCCTCCTTGCCCAGCCAGCTAAACAAGGCAACTTTATTATAATCCATATTTCGTCAAAATTCAAAAGATATAAAACACAGGTAAGCCCTTCCAAAACCGTGATGATTTTAAATCTGGCAGGAAAGCCGAAGAGGAAGGCATCCGAAGGCGAGCGGGCATGGAGAGCAAGCTTTACTGACAGGCATATATAATTGTTCCCCCTCCAAGGGATCGATGGGAAAAATCAGCGGGCTGATGAACCAGCTTCCCTGGCAGTTGCTTTACCAGGTTTTGGAAATTATTCCAAAGCACAGATAAACATTCTGATTTCCGTGACGGCCGTTCTGAATGTCCTCATTCTCCCTCCTACGAGCGACTAATAAATATTCATGTTTATGAGTCATTCAGGTCAATCCATGAAGAGAGGTCCGAACATGCGAAATGAAACAAAACTCATGAAAGAGATTCTGGGAGAAATCAAAGAAACAAACCGCCTGATTCAAGAAATGAATCAATCAGTTATCCTGATGATGAAGAAAATGGTCCCCGAAAAACACAGCTCCGAAACGATAAAAAAAGGGGGAGCGATCGCCGAGATAACGGTTCGCACACCGGAAAAACTGGAAGAATGGAGAAGTCTTTTTGAGAGCAGGGGCATGCGTGTCGAATACTACGAGCCTTTCAGAACAAACGGAGAGGAATATTTTGCCAAGTTGTGGGGGTATCTCGAAAAATCCAGGACCATCCGGGATAAGAAAGAAAAAGCCCCCGAGCTAAGAAGGGAGGTGTTTCTCGCCCGAGAAAACGTATCCTGAATAACCCAGGACATCGATCTTCGCCGAATCCCTCCCTTGTAATAAACCGGTTCTCCTCCATTTTATGTGGGTGCCGGTTTCTATGTGCTTTAATCTTCCAGGCAGATCCTCCGCTCCGGTTCGGATCTTTAACGCCATTCCCGAGCCTGCTCCTTGCCCCACAACACGGAAGATAATCAATAAATCTATTTGTTTAGAAAGCTTTTGTCCCGCTTCGCTGCACCCGACTCGACCTTGGGATGGGAAAAGAGGGAAAGTGCTGGCCGCAAAGGGGGAATCAGCAAAAGGAGGGATTATGAAATGCCCATAGCCAGCACTTAAGTTGATTTAAATATAGATTCCCGCTGGCTCAAATGCAATCACCCTTGAGGATGAATTGGGGGGTGATTTTAAAGGCATTCAATCGATCCATATTTTTATGATCACGTCCCTTGTTTTTATCTCGATTATTTCTCCCTTATCGATCAGCTCTCTGGTGATTCGATCCAGATTGTACCCTTCCTTTCTCAGGTCGTCTCTGGCTTCCTCTGGAATATTGGCCAGCGCCAGGTCGGCCAGCGCCCAGGGAACATTGAACTTGAAAAGTTCATCTTTCGTCCTCCTGTTGATAATCCTGAACTTCAGCATCCTCCCCCTTCTTTCCCGGCTTTCTTCCTCATACTCTTCGAAAGCATCCGGATCGATGCGCAGCAGGGCGATCTTGGCTTTATCCCTTAGTTCCTGGTCCCTTTCCTCTTCCAATATTTCCTTCAGGACAGGAATCGCTTCTTCGGCTTCACTTTTGTCCTTTAAAAAACTCAATTTATAAGCCGCGTAAAACCTGATTTGCTTATCCGGCCTGCGCAATCTGGCTTTCACCTCCTTCAGATAGGACTTTCTTCCTTTTTCGTAGAGAACCATGGACAGATCGATGATGGAAGCCTCCGCTTCCTGGATCAAAATCTCACTGGCATCTTTTCGGCTGATGTATATGTTAAAGGCACCTAAGGCTTCCCTCTCCTGGCTTTTTTGTTCCTCGAGGGTTCTTCCCAAATAGAAAAGAGCTTCAGAATACCAAGGACTTTTTGGATATTCTTCGATAAGCTCTTCCAGCTTATCCTGAGCCTTTTCCCATTCCTTGTCGAAAATCAATATTTTGGCCTCCCGGAAAAGCTCTCTATCACTCTGACCAGGGGCATAGAGCGGCGAAAAAACGGAAACCATCAGGATTAGACCCCAAGGTATGGTCAATTTCCTTAATCTATTCATGTTAAACCTCGCTCTTTTCCAATTCTCTTCTCACTAATTTTATTTTCAACAAAAGCTGCTTCTTCTCGATAAGATTCTGGATCATTTGCAGCTCTTCGTTGGACAGCTTCTCGCTTATCTGCATCAGTTCGAAAAAAAGGAGTTCGATCTGGTCACAGATGGCTTTGGCCTTGGCAAGCTGGAATTTATCCAGCTGTGGATCAATGTATTTCTTTTTGGAAAGCAAATCTTTCGTTTTTTGGGCAGCGAAATCGCTTTGCCAGAACTCGGCGGACCTTTCAGGTGAAGATTGGACAAAATCAAGAAGCAGGTATTCGCTTCCCAATAGATAGTCGAGGGTTTGCCTTCGCGCCATTTCCAGTTCCATCTTTTCATAAAATCCCTGGGGAACGACGATCTTGCCATTTTCCTCCGTCTTAATGAAATGGGCCCTCAAGATCAGGAAAGTCGTCAGCGAGCCAGCGATTAGGCCCAAAAGAAGCCCTGCATAGACAAACCTTAAACTGGGCTGGAAAAGGATTGGCCAAAATCCCTTCTTCCGAGGGTGCATTGCCTCTGGTCTCTGCCGTTCATCCATTCTTTCTGCCATTCGAACCGGGAGTGGCGCCCAATCTATGGAGTTTGCGGCTCTTTCCATATCCTCGGTCAGCGAATCCGCCACCCTGTAGATCTCCTTTAATTGCCCGAGCTCCTCGCGGCAATCGGGACAGACTTCAAGGTGAGATTCCAGAATGGACGCTTCTCTTTCCTTCAGCTCACCATAAAGAAAGGCCACTAAATTTCGAATCGTTTTTTTACAGGCATTCATCCTATTCTCCCCATATATGGACTCATCAAACTCCTCAGGTTCCGAACCGCTTTGAAATGAAGAGATTTGACGGTTCCCATGGCGATATCCAAGATCTGGGCGATCTCTCTGTATTGGAGATGGTTGTAGTGTTTCATGACAAAAATCATCCGCTGTTTTTCGCTCAGTCTATCCAGACAGCGGGAAACAATCTCTTTCAAATCAGAAGAAATATAGTCGTTGCCTCCTTGACTGGCTGGCGGGTTTATCTCATCGATGTTTTTCTTGCTCCGGAACTCGTTGTTCTTGCTGTGGACTTTTCTATACGTGTCAATGCAGATATTTTTGGATATCTGGAGAAGCCAGTTCTGAAAATTCCTTCCCTTCCGGAACAGATGGGCTTTTTGGTGAAGCTTTAAAAATGTTTCCTGGACGACATCCAGTGCATCTTCCTTGTTGCGCAGATAAGAGTAGGCAAGAAGGAAAATCTTTCGCTGGTAATGCCGGCTAACTGTCACGAAAGCCTCTCGATCTCCTTTTTTGATTCTTTCGACGAGATCGTTTATAGCGGAGGGCCGGACTAGATTTGCCGTTTGCATGCTTTTTTTCTCGCTCGTTCCATCATTCTGTAAGCGGCGCCACCCTTCAAGTGACCTCAAGCTTTGATACTCCTCTGCGGTCTTGCCATTCAAAATCCCGTCTCGGAATTCTCAAAGTGTATTACGGAGGAATCTATCGAAAGGTTCACCCTGAAGAGAGGACAAATCAGGATCAGCAGGAAAAATCGACAGCGGCCAGGAAATACTTCAGGTTACCCATACCTCATCCACTTGACAATCTCGGAGAGGTTCGGACGCTTTCCGTACATCAAAATGCCCACCCTGTAGATTTTGGCGGATAACCAGATCATCAAGATGGTGGTCAGTATGAGGAGAACGATGGAGGCGGCGATCTGGGAAAAGGGCGGAAGGAGTATGCAGATGCGAAGGAGCATCAAGATGGGCGAAAAAAACGGGATAAGGGATAAAACGACCGATACCGTACTCTCCGGACTCCTGACAACAAACATCATGAGCATTATGGGCACGATCAAGAACATGGTGACGGGCATGACGAGCTGCTGAGCTTCTTTCTCGTTGTTGACCATAGAACCGATTCCAGAATACATCGTCCCGTACAAAAAATATCCCAGGATGAAGAAAACGATGAAGTAGATAAATATATAAGCAGGAATAGTGGGCATGTCGAATGTCGAGGCAGCAGGAAAAAATCTGGTGACGAATCCCTGGCTGTAGCGAGTCGCGGCAATTCCGAAAAGAGCCCAGATCGCATATTGGGTGAATCCGACAGCCGCAATTCCCAAAATTTTCCCGGCCATCAATTGAAAAGGTCTCATGGAGGAGAGGACTATCTCCACCATTCGGGAACTTTTCTCCTCGATCACTCCCCTCAGAATGATCTGTCCATAAAAAATAACCGTCATGTACAATACGAGAACGAGAAACCAAGAAATCATGAACGTGCCCCCCGTGTCTCTCTCCACTCCACGGGTGGTCACTTTTTTGGTGACAAAGCTGACCGGCCTCATGTACTGTCCGATCTTCAGGGGATCGAGACCCTCGCCCTTCAACCTCTTCTCGATGATGATACTGCTTAGCGCTTGAGAAAAGTTGCCCCGCTTGTCGAAATCAGATACGTGTTCGGAGACATATTCGGCCTCGCCACCTTCTTCGACATCTGCAGGGATGAAGATATAGGCGGAGAGTTCCTTGTCCAGCACCTTTTTGTTCAGATCTTCCAACAATCCCTCGATATCGTCCTTTGTCCTAAACTCTTGAAGGAGATAGCGACGGCCTCCATCCTTCAACTTTTGATCGAGCTTTTTGTCCAGTTCGGAAAAAATTCTCCCAGTAAGATCCACCACGCCGATTTTCTCTTGTTGGTCAACAGAAATGAATTGAACGACGATGGGAATTACGATCAATGCCAACATCAATACCGGTCCCAACACGGTTCCGACGACGAATCCTTTTGTCCGGACGATCTGAATGTATTCTCTTTTAATGACCGCGAGTATCTTGCGCATTTTTCTCTCCGACTTTATCTATGAAAATGGCGTTCAGCGACGGTTCCCGCACCTCGAACCTGTTGACCCTTATTTTGCCCACCGACTGATTCAGAATAACCTGAGGATCGGATCGCTCCTTCATCTTTATTTCCATGTATTTTCCATAGTCATCAACCTTCTCCACTTCGGGAAGGATATGAATAAAGGAGGCATCCCCCTCATAGTCCAAGACGACCATATTTTTTCCATACTCTCGCTTGATCCGACCCAGGTTTCCCTCCAGAACCTTTTCTGCTTTGTTGATCAAACAGATGTTATCCGAAATCATCTCCACCTGCTCCATCCGATGGGTGGAGAAGATGATGGTCCTCCCCTCTTTCTTCATCTCCAGCATGATATCCTTTAAAAGCTTGGTATTCACAGGATCTAATCCGCTGAAAGGCTCATCGAGAATGATCAGGTCCGGCTCATGAATGATCGTGGCGATGAACTGGATTTTTTGCTGCATTCCCCTGGACAGCGCTTCGACCTTTTTGAGTTTCCAATCCGTCAGATCGAATCTTTCCAGCCAATCGTCTATTTTTTTATGGACATCATTCCTCTTCAGACCCTTCAACTCCGCCAGGAATAGGAGGAGTTCACCCACTTTCATCTTTGGATAGAGGCCACGGTCTTCGGGAAGATAACCTATCCTCGATTTCATGGCTTCATCAATCCGGCGGTCTAAAACCTTGATCGATCCCTCATCTGGAATGATGATATTCATCACCATCCGAATGGTGGTTGTTTTCCCTGCCCCATTAGGCCCCAGAAGGCCGTATATAGAACCCTCCGGGATCTCGAAGGAGAGATGTTTCACCGCGTAGAAATCACCGAAACGCTTTGAAATGTTCTCGACATCAAGAGCGTTCATAGAATCACCCTTTCTTACTTGTGCTATTATCTTTTTTTCTTCTTTTTCGTATATTCAAGAAGAAATAGTAAATAAAATGAAGAATAATCGCAACACGTTTGGACAATACAATTGAATGACGATACTTTTTTGTTCCCCTATATTCACCGTTTCTGCTATAGTATAGGTTCGAACAGGAACAGGAGGAAACATGAAAAGAGGAACCTATGTGTTGATCATATTCTTGATTTTTTTCTTCTTGATCATCATCACCTTCGCTTCCTTTTTCTACCTGGAGTTCGGCCGGCCTCCTTCGATTAAATCAAATTCCTACCTCGAGATAAATCTCACGGGGAGTTTGGAGGAAAAAGCATCGCCCGACTTCTTTATGTCCCTATTTGGCATAAGCCCGGCGCTTTCCATGCACGACATCTGGCTCAATTTCCAGAAGGCCAAAAAGGATAGCCGTATCCAGGCAGTCGTCCTGCGTTTAGGGATGTTGCAATGTGGATGGGCCAAGGTCAACGAACTCAGAGATCTCGTTCTCGACTTCCGCCGCACGGGGAAAAAAGTCTATGCCACCTTCGAGGAGTCACTCGATGCGGACAAAGAATATTATCTGGCTACCGCCTGCGACCGGATCATCCTTCATCCATCGGGTATCATGTTTGTCAACGGAATCGGCGGTCATTTCCCTTTCTTCAAAAAGGGATTGGAAAAACTGGGCATTGAATACGAAGTGGAACACTTCGAAGAATACAAAACAGCTATGAACGAGTTTACGGAGGAAGGCTTCACTCCTTCGCATAAAGAAATGATGGAATCCATCTACGGTGACATCTATTCTTACTATGTCCAAAAAATCGCTGAAGCAA
The DNA here is from genome assembly GCA_964400735.1 of uncultured Eubacteriales bacterium. Taxonomy (GTDB): domain Bacteria; phylum Acidobacteriota; class Aminicenantia; order Aminicenantales; family Aminicenantaceae; genus CAYNVQ01. The sequence goes on from CAYNVQ010000007.1 coordinate 112,710, forward strand.
GAGGAAAGAGCGAGGAGGAAATCAAGTCTCTCCTCGATTACGGCTTTTTTCAAGGGCCAAAAGCCAAAGAATCCGGGATGGTGGATGATCTGTTCTACGAAGATGAGCTCCAAGAGGTCCTGCGCGCAAACGGAAGATACCTCACAAAAATATCCCAGGAAAGATATTCAAAGATAGAACCTGCTTCCCTCGGGCTTTTCAGGGGGAGAAAAATCGCCCTGATCTATGGAATGGGCACTATCCTGACCGGGGAAGGCCTGTACCAAATTATGGGCAGCACGACTGTGGCCCGGTGGATCAGACAGGCACGACTAGATAAATCCATCGAGGCCATCGTTTTCCGGGTGGATAGCCCCGGAGGCTCGGCGGTCGGATCGGATGAAATCTGGAGAGAGGTCGTTTTGGCCAAAAAAGAAAAACCGATCGTAGTTTCCATGTCGGATTTAGCCGGCTCGGGCGGATACTGGATTGCCATGTCTGCTCATAAGATCGTCGCTCAGCCTCAGACCTGGACTGGATCTATCGGAGTAATCTGGGGCAAACCGAATATGATCGAGCTGTACAAGAAACTGGGAGTGACCTCAGAAAAAATGACTTTCGGGGATAGAGCGGATATTTTTTCTACTTTCAGAAAATGGACTCCCGAGGAAAGAGCCCTTATTAAAAAAGAAATGTCGTGGACCTATGACCAATTCCTGACCAAGGTGGCCGAAGGCCGTAAAATTGCCAAGGAGGAAGTCCATAAAATCGGAAAAGGCAGGGTTTGGACAGGAAATCAGGCTAAGGATAGAGGGCTAGTGGACGAGCTCGGAGGCTTATCCAAAGCCATCGATATAGCCAAAGAGCTGGCAGGGATTCCGGCTGCCGAACAGGTAAAGCTTGTGGTCCAACCCAAAAAAGTCTCCTTTTTTGACATGTTTTTTGGAAGAAGGTTTATCCTATCGAATGAAAGCCGTAACTCCCGGTTGGAAAAAACCATAGCCGCCCTCAAGCTGCTGGAGACTCCACATATCTGGGCCATCATGCCCTTTTGGACGACCCTCGATTGATTCGAGCATTCCTGAAGCCCGCCACACCGAAAAAAATCATAATTGAAGCAGGAAGCCTCGCTGAACAATCTATAAAAATCGACATTCCCGTCTCTTTTTTTTGACAGCAAAAACATTTTGAGGAGCGCTTGTTTTTTCGAGTTCATAAACCTTCAGGTCGAGGTAGGATGGTTTGGCACCGCCATTTTTGCGAATATCTAACCTGGATTATTCACAAGTCAAAAATCAGGTTGGCCGGCACCGGGGGAAATGGCGAAAAATGCCGATGCCACGTCAACCCACGCTGCCCTTGCATTCAAGGGATAAAGAAAGACTAAAGAGATATCTGCTTTTATAGGCACCATTATTGGAGTATTTCATAGATACGGCTGTAATAGAAAATGATATCGGTATTTTTTATGAATAATTCTGGCTCGTTATGTCAATAGGCGAAGGATTCGGGACAGATAGTCCTAAAATCACAGAAACTGCAACTGTGCCAGTCAGGTTGAGCCCGAAAATCCTTTCTCCTTATTCCCTTTTCTGCCTGTTTTATCTTCTCCTCTGCCCTTTGGTATTCCTTCTTTCCCTTCTCGGCATGACCGATGATGTCCGATTCCAAGAAATGGAGCTGTGTTTCCCAAAGAGGCCTGTCCTGAGTGTTCACGAACGAAAAGGCATACATATTCATCTGAAGGCTTTCTCTCACCAACCGGTCGGCAACCTTCTGGCTTTTGACCGTTGTCGTTTTGAAATCGATGATAATGGCACCCTCTTCCCGATAATCCACCCTATCCCAGCGGCCCGTAAACATCACCCCCTCCAGGGGCAGTCTGAATCGCTTTTCAAGAAACCGGGGCAGATGGTCGGAGGATTCCTGCCTTCGAAAAAAGAGCCGTAGTGCTCTCTCGCCCGCCTTCTTTCTCATTTCCTCATGCTCACGGCTTAAAAATCCCTCATTGACCCAGCGTTCCTCATAGGCTTGAATGAGGTCCTCTTCGGATACCTTTTTCTCCGCCATTCTCATCTTGAGAAAATAATGGATGGTATTGTGCAGAACCCGGCCGAAAACGAGGTTGTGATGGGGAAGAACGGGAATCCGCATGATATGTTTGAACCGGTAGCGGAGGGGGCAGGTTAGATAATCATCCACCTGAGAAAAGCTCAGGGAGATGATCCCACTTTCCATAATCTTCTCGGAAGCTGACGGTTCGGCCGTTCGAGGAGCGAACCGTCGAATTTCCTCCAGGGCAGAAGTCCGCTGAATCTCATCCGGGAGGGCGGGAAGGTCCAGCGCTTCCAGCAGAAAGGGGCTGACCTTCTTGAGCCTTTTGAGACCATAATCTCTGGACCAAGTCAGATACAAGAGTTTCTTGGCCCTCGTCATTCCCACATAAAAAAGACGTCTTTCTTCCTGGACATACGTTTCTCCCTCAGGAAAATCTTCCTTTAATATCTCATCGGGAATCGGAATCTTTTCCCTCTGCAGACGCCCCGGAAAACGGTCGGCGATAAGACTGACCATGAACACAACGGGAAATTCCAATCCTTTGGCTTTATGAACCGTCAAGACATTGACAGCATCTTCCTCCAGTTCGGCCTCTGCCGTCGCTGGATTGTCTCCTACCTGCTGGAGGAGTTCCAGATGTTGGACGAAGGAATAGATGGAATCATCCTCGGCCAGTTCGGCAAATTTCCGGATTTTATCGAAGAATAAACGGATGTTTTTGATCTTCAGTTCAGAGGCGAGATTTCTCTTCGTGACGAGCATCTTGAGAAATCCTGATCTTTCCAGGAAAGCATACGCCACATGACCGGCATTGTGGGTGCTGGCGTACTCTACAAAATGCATGAGCTCTCCGACAATCCCTTTGATCTTTTTTTCTTCGGAGGCCGAAAGGGTCACCGGAGACTGTCCGTCGGCGACTTTTTTGAAAACATAGTGAAGGGATAGATTTTTTTTATGGGCATAGTTGGTCAAGACCGTCAGGCTATAGGGATCGAGCTGATAGAGCTCGGAAAGCGACAGAAAGAAAAGACTTTTGCTGTCTTCGAAATCGGTCAAGGATTTGATGAATGCCACCAGAATTTTTACTTCCTCCTGACTGTATAATCCACGGCTTCCTGAAAAGCGGAAGGGTATCCCTTTCATATTAAGGGAACGTAAAAACGGGTCGGCATCCGCATTACGCCTCACCAGGATGGCCATGTCCTTGAATCGAAAGCGTTCCTTTTGCTTTTCTTCGATAAGTCCGGCCACTCCATCAGCCTCATGGGAAAGGGTATCGAAGGTCAGCATGTGGATGCTCTTTTCCGTATCTTCAATGGATGATTTTAAGGTTTTATCGACCTGCTCTTGGACCTCCAACCGGTATGGGTTATTATGTTGAATGAGTTTGTAGGCCGAGTCGAGTATAGGCTGTGTCGAACGATAGTTTTTGTTCAAAACGATCTTTCTGTAGTCAGGGTAAATATTTCGAAAGTTATGGATATTGGCCAAGGAGGCCCCTCTAAACCTGAATATGCTCTGGTCGTCATCTCCGACGACCGTCAGATTCCTGTTGGCGGCAAGAAGTTTGAGCAGCTCAAACTGAACGTAATTCGTGTCTTGAAACTCATCTACAAGGAAGAATTTATATTTCTCTTGAAAAAGTTTCAGGATAGAGGGTCTCTTTCTGAATAGGTCGACTATAAGAGTGACCTGGTCCTCAAAGTCGATCTTGGCTTCCTCTTCCAGGCGCTTCTGGTAGGAAGTATACACCTTTGCCATTTCCTTGTGTTTGAAGGCGAGTTCTTTTTCCACTTCATCAGAGGCCTTCTGCTCGAGATGCTCCGCGTAACTCGAATATTCCTGTGGTTTTATGTCCTCTTGTTTCAGTCGTTTAATGGCCAAAAGGATGTCTTGAATATACCGGGTTGGCGAGCTCAGGGGCCGATAGTAATCCAGAGGAAATTCAAACAAATGTTCTCTAAAAAAAATGGCTTGTTCGACCTCATCCAGGAGCTTGAAATCAGGCGGATACCCGATCTCTATCCCATAATCTCTCAAAACCCGCTCTCCGAAAGAATTGAATGTACTGATGTCGACAAAGGAATAGCTATAAGGGATCAAAAGATCCACTCGTTCCTCCATCTCGTTGGCAGCCTTTTCTGTAAAGGTAACCGCTAATATCTGCTCGGGTTTGGCCATTTTGGACGAGATGAGATAGGCTATTCGATGGGTGATGACCTTCGTTTTGCCCGTTCCAGCTCCGGCGATGATGATAAGCGGACCTTCCCCGTAAGTGACAGCTTTTTTCTGCTCGGGATTCAAACCCTTCAGCAATTCTTCCATTATTTTTGTCGCCAAGGTGGAGTATTCAACCCAAAAAAGAAATCTCCGGAAATCACCCTCAAGGATTAGCGCTTCTTTTTGTCGATGATAACAATTTCGCCGGGGGCCACCAGCCCCAATTTTTCCCGGGCCTTTTTTTCCACAGCCTGCGGATTCTTCTGCAGCTCCTCGATATCCCTTTCCAACTTCTTTTTCTGTCTCTCGAGTTGATCGATCTTTTGAAGGAGAGCTTCTTGTTTACGCCTGGTTTGATAAATCTCGATGAATCCCCTCTTGCCAAAAAAAGAAGCCACCATCAAAACGAAAAGAAAAAATCCCACGCTCCCGATCATGATTTTTTTTCTGAACGAAGAAGAGCCTTTTTCTTTCTTCATTTTATTCCAAGCAGCTTCATGCCGTTTCTCAACAACTGATTGACTCCCTTTATCGAGCCCGATTCCGCATAAATCCGTATAATGGGCTCCGTACCTGATGAACGAAGAAGGATCCAGTCGTCCTCGGAAAAATCCAACTTTATGCCGTCGATAGTCTCTATATTCTGGACTTTCCTCCCCCCGACTTTAGACAGGGAATTGAGCTTCAATTCTACCAGTTTGCCTTCTCGCTCAGGACTGAGAGGTATATTTATCTGTTTCCCTACCCGCTTGCCATACTTGCCGAACAGATCTTCTACCATCTGTGAAAGACTTTTTCCCACCACTGCCAGCATTTCTACCACAAGCAAACCGGCAAAAATGCCATCTTTTTCAGGGAGATGATCCCTGATGGCCATACAGGCGCTTTCCTCAGCGCCGAACATAATCTTCCCTTTCAAGAAAAGATCCGCTAGATATTTAAATCCCACCGGGGTTTTATAGAGGGCCAGACCATATTTCCGCGCAATCCGGTCCACAAGATGGGTGGTGGCCACAGACCGGGCCACCCCTCCTCGCCATTTTTTTTCTGTGACAAGATAATCCAAAATGAGAGAGAGGATCAGGTTCTGTATGATAAAATTTCCGTCCTCATCCAGGATCCCGAACCGGTCTCCATCCGCATCCGTGGCTATCCCCACCTGGCATCCTTTCTCCTTCATCAAAGCTCCCAACTCCTTGAGATTCTCCCTGGAACAAGAAGGCGTGATGCCGCCAAAATAGGGATCGATGTAGCCATGGATTTCCTCAACGGGGATATGGTTTTCCTCCAAAATCTCGTCGAGATATTCCCGGCTGGTTCCGTAAAGCAGGTCAACCGCCACCTTCATCTTCGATTTTCGAATGGCTTCGAAATCGATCTTACTCTGAATGAAGGAAAGATACTCGCGCTGGAGATCGATCCTTTCTATGTATTCCTCTTTGGGATAGAGCGGGCAGAAGGTGTGTTCCGAAGTCAACAACCTGAGTTCTTTTTCGATTTCGTCCGTAACTTCTGGAAGAGCCGGCGCTCCGGTTTCTGTGTTGAATTTAAGGCCGTTGTATTCGGGAGGATTGAAAGAAGCCGTAAAATTTATTCCTGCCTGGGCCTTCCTCCTGATAACCTGGTAGGCCTGGGCCTGTGAGGGCGCATCTCTATCCGACAGGTAAACATGTATCATATTGTGAGAAAGGATCTTAGCTGCCTCAAAAGCGAACCGTTCGGAGAGAAACCGTGTATCGTAGTTGACAACGACCGATATTTTTCGATCGGGATGCTTTTTCTCCAAATAATTGGCAATCGCCTGGACGACAAACCGTACGTTCTGAAAAGTAAATTCTTCCCCCATTACGGCGCGCCAACCTGAAGTGCCGAATTTAATCATTCTGTTTGATTGGTAAATTAACATAACAGGGGGCCAAAAAGCAACCCAATACACGGTTGTGTTTGAACTTCTCGACTTCTTGCTGTATCATTCGGACGGGCATTCGTACGGGAACAGGCAACGCCTACATTGCAACAAGGCTCGAACTAGAATGAAAATCCGGCTTCTCGTTGGGCTCTTTTTCACTTCAACGGCCACTCTCGGCCTTGAAATTTCTCTCACACGTTTTTTTTCAATTTCCCAACAGTACCATTTTGCCTTTCTCGTGGTGAGCATTGCTTTCCTGGGTTACGGTTCGGCAGGCACTTTTCTATCCGTCCAGGAAAAGATCCGACGCAGGAGGAGAGATCATCTATTGGCCACTGCAGCCCTCTTCTTTTCTGTCTCCATCGTTTTGAGCTTTCTGCTCAGCAACGCCATTCCTTTCGATCTTTTTAAGCTTTCTTGGAACAAAACCCATGCCCTCTACCTTTTTCTTTATTATATTCTCCTAAGTATTCCTTTTTTTTTCGCCGGAATCATCATCTCCTTCGCCATTTCTCAATCTCCAAGCCTGGTTAGCACGATCTATTTTTTCGATCTTTTGGGAGCAGGGGCAGGAAGTTTGCTCTCCATCCTCATCTTCCTTCCCAAGGGAGACAAAGGCGTCTTTCTCATTTTATCCTCAACCGCGCTTATCGCCTCTCTTCTTTTCTGTCCCCCCAAAGCTTGGAAAATCAGATTGACGATCCTTTTCTTGTTGACAGTGGAGATCGTGATATTTTTCCTGGGCCCGACATGGCTGGCCTTCCGGATATCGGAGTTCAAAGCCCTCCCGGTCGCCCTCCATTTCCCAGAAGCGAAAAATCTCCAGACCAGATGGAACGCAATTTCCCGAGTGGACATTATCGAGTCACCCGCCGTCAGGTTCGCGCCTGGGTTGAGCCTTCTTTATAAACTACCTCTTCCCTTTCAGCTCGGGCTGTCCATCGACGGGGATGAGCTTCACGCCGTCACCCGATTGGAAAACCTTGAGGCCAGTTCTCTCCAGTTTCTCACGTTTATGCCTTCTTCTCTTCCCTACTATTTTCTCGACAAGCCCCGCGTACTGCTGCTCGAGCCATATGGTGGCTTGGATGTGCTGGCTGCTGACTATTTTGAGGCTTCGGCCATCGACGTGGTGGAGAATAATCCTCTCCTCATCGATATAATGAAGGGAAAGCTTTCCCGTTTTTCAGGAAATATTTATAAGAAAGAAAACGTTCGCTCGACCGCTTCCGCCACCCGGGTAGCTCTTAAAAGAAAGAAAAAACGGTATGATTTGATCGTTTTCTCCCTTCCCGATGTTTTCGGAGCCACCGGCACAGGCCTTTATGGACTGGGAGAAAATTATCTGTACACCGTGGAATCATTCCTTGAGACCTTAAACCGACTTGCAGATGAGGGAATGGCCAGTATGACCCTCTACCTTTTGCCTCCTCCGCGTCAAGAAATCCGTCTCCTAACAACCTGGATCGAATCTCTGGAAAGGATAACCGCTCACCCCGAAAAACATCTCATGGCCCTAAGAACTTGGGGAACGATCAGCTATTTTATCAAGAAAACTCCGTTCAGCGACAAAGAAATCGACCGTCTCAAAGAGTTCTCGGCTAGGTGTCTATTCGACTTGGTCTATTATCCTGGGATTGAGCCAGGGGAGACAAACATACACAACCGTTTCAGTGAACCTATTTATTACAATATGACCCAAAGACTCCTGTCTTCGAGGGAGCGGAAAAAATTCTATAAGGACTATCTTTTCCAAATCGAACCTGTATCGGATGACCGCCCCTTTTTCTCCCACTTTTTTAAATTGAGCAAGATCAAGAGCACGTTCACCATTCTCGGTCAAAAATGGCTGCCGTTCATCCAAGGAGAGTATCTTGTCCCTTTCATCTTGATACAAGCTTTCATCGTGGCAGCATTTTTCATCCTGGGGCCTTTTTTTTTCATCAAAAAGGAAACGCGACAGAAGTCCTCGAACGCAATCAAAGTGTTCGGTTATTTTGGCCTGATAGGAATGAGCTTTATGTTCCTCGAGATTACGTTGATTCAAAAATTCATTCTGTTTCTTGGTCAACCTCTTTATTCCATAGCCTTCATTATTTTTATTTTGCTTTTTTCCTCCGGAATAGGAAGTCTCGTCTCGAAAAAAGTCCTTGGCCACCTACCAAAGAAAAATCTGAAATATCCCATATGGATTGCAGCCGGTTTGATCTTCATCTACAGCTTGGCTTGGCCTTTTATTTTCAAATCTTTTATTCACCTCGAACTTTTCCTCAAACTTATTGGAGTTTCTCTCTTGATATTTCCCCTCGGATTCCTGATGGGATTCCCTTTTCCCACAGGAATCCGGCTGCTCAAAAGGTCAGGGGAAGGAATCATCCCTTGGGCTTGGGCGATAAACGCCTTTTCCTCTGTGATAAGCTCGGTCCTGGCCTTGATGCTGGCCTTATGCGCGGGCTACAACCTTGTCCTCATGCTGTCAGCAGGCGGATACATCGTCGCCCCGCTATTTTTGGGCTTCGCCGATCATGGGAACGAATCTCACGCTTGAGAGATGTTGGACGCGGGGCTTCCCATTTTTTTTGGTGATCAAGGTCAAGGTCTGAAAATAAAGGGTGCTCCCAAGGGGGATGATCAACCTTCCTCCTTCCTTGAGTTGATCCAATAAGGGTGGAGGAACATGGTTGGCTGCGCAGGTTACGATTATCGCATCAAAAGGGGCAAACTCGCTCCAGCCAAAATAGCCATCCGCTTCTTTGACTTTTACTTGGCTGTATCCCAACTCGTTCAATGTCTTTAAACTCTTTTCGGCCAGATTTTTTCTGATTTCGATCGAATAGACCTCAGCGGTAAAATGGGTCAATACGGCGGCTTGATAACCCGACCCAGTACCGATTTCCAATACCTTTTCCTCCGCTTTCAATTCGAGAGACTGAGTCATCAACGCCACGATATAAGGTTGGGATATGGTCTGTCCTTCATCGATGGGCAAAGGGTGGTCTTCATAGGCTTGTCGGCGATAAGGGGGATCGACGAAAAGATGACGGGGGACTTCTCCCATAACCTCCAGAACTTTTTGATCGGTGATATCCCGGGCCGCGAGCTGGTACCTGACCATCTCCTTTCTCATCCGGTCAAAAGCATCCTCCTGGCTCCCCATGGAAAAAAGTTGAAGGAAAACAGCTGGAAGAAAGAGGAAAAGAAGGATAAGTTTGAAGGCTTTCATTTTTTTCTTATCTGAACATTTTCAGGCTTACCTTTTATTATTTATTATTATAAACGAAAAACCGGAATAATTCACGGCCTTAAGTATCCGTGTAAGCCCCCTTAATTCCGTCATAATGGATCAGACACATGCTGAACAGAGCATCAGGAAGGAAGTGAGCGACATCAGAGGAGGACGAGCCGGGGAATGGGATGGCTCCATTCGAAAAGTCCATGAGACTAAAGCGGGCACCGCATCGTCCTAACCTTTAGGGGTGAGAAAAGGACAAAAAATATACTCCTGAATATCCTCCTTATCGGTGATTGACGCTGCCGTTTTACTGGATAAAATGATGGAAAGGATTAGGTGAAATTTTTAAGAGGAGTAAATCAGAAAAAAATTTTTCATTCGCATGGGATTTAATTGACAAACCAATTTTTTTTTGATACTAAAGAAAGCAATCCAGGTGAAAGAGCCCATATTGGTACCATGAAAAAGAAAGCTGTCTACCCTGGTTCGTTCGATCCTATCACGAACGGACACGTCGATATTATCCGAAGAGGACTTGAAATTTTCGACCATATTCTAGTAGCTGTTTTAGAAAATCCCAAAAAGAGATCCCTTTTTTCGACTAAAGATAGGGTGGAAATGATCCAGGAAATTTTTGTATCTTACGAAAACGTGGAGGTTAAGGCGTTCCATGGGTTGCTCGTCGACTTTGCTAAAAAGAATAATGCCAAAATGATAATAAGAGGCCTCAGAGCGATTTCTGACTTTGAATATGAGTTCCAGATGGCTCTGATGAATAGAAAATTGGACGCGGAGATCGAGACTCTCTTCATGATGCCCAGTCTCAATTATTCCTTTCTCAGCTCTATGTTGGTGAAAGAAGTCAGTATGCTGGGAGCCTGTCTCGAGGACTTGGTTCCTCCGGAAGTCGAAAAAAGACTGAAGGAGAAATACAAGTCGGACCCTAAAATAAATTTAACTTAAAGGAAAAGAAAATGTTGGGAATCGGTCGAGAAAAAGACTTGGTAGGATTAGACATCGGTTCTTATTCCGTCAAGGCCGTTGAGCTTAAATCAAAGAAAAAAGGGATAGAAGAGCTTTATGAGGTTAAAAGAATCGGTTATGAGCTCCTGCCTCATGATGCCATCGTGGAAGGGACCATCATCGATTCGGCTGCTGTCGTAGAAACCATTAAAATGATTTTCAACGAAAACAAGATCACCAACAAAAATGTCGTGATTTCTGTCTCTGGGAACTCTGTAATCATTAAAAAGATTTCCCTGCCATCCATGGACACCGAAGAGCTGGCCGAATCGATAATCTGGGAAGCCAAGCATAATATCCCTTATCCTTACGAGGAAACAAACGTTGATTATGCCATTCTTAAGCCCTCTGAGTATTCAGGGGAAAAAAATCTCGATATACTTCTTGTGGCGGCGAAAAAAGACAAGATCGCCAACTACAGCAATGTTATCACCCAAGCGAGAAAAAATTTGGAAGCCATTGAAGTCGATGTATTTGCGCTACAAAACGCACTGGAAATCAACTACCCCGAATTCAGCAAAGAAAAGACTATATCCATCATCAATCTCGGAGCCAATATCACCAATGTCATCATCATCGAAAAAGGAATTCCTCAGCTATTCCGCGACCTTTCGTTGGGAGGTTCATTCTTCACGGAAAACATCAGTAAAGATTTGGGAATCAGCTTCGATGATGCTGAAAAATTGCTAAAGGGACTTCCCGTCAAAGAAATTGAACCGGAAAGATTTGAGGCCATCCTGAACATGAATATCCAGAATATCCTTGAAGAAATCGAAAAAACATTCTCTTTTTACGAAGCTGGGGAGAAGACCGAAAGAAAAATAGAAGCTATTTTTCTGAGTGGGGGTCTTTCCAAGTTAAAGGATCTAGCGGCAAAATTTGAGCAGAAATTTAACATGCGTACCGAACTTCTCAATCCCTTCCGAAGGATTTACTATGACGAGAAGAAATTCGACAGCATCTATTTTGAGGAAATGGCTGCCCTCTTCGGTGTAGCCACAGGACTCGCCACAAGAAAGTTGGAAAAGTAACCATGATTAGAATAAACTTATTAAAACCTGAAAAAAAAGAGATAGGGGAAGAACCGGCCAGGCTGGCTCCAGAAATCAGTGAAAAAAGGCGAACTCCTTTAGCCAGCCTCATCATTCTGCTCGCCATCGTGGCCGTCGGGGCTCTCTACTACATGCAGGATAAGGCGATCAAAGAAGAAAAGAGCCTCCTGAATGTAGCTCAAGAGGAAAAAAAGCAACTTCAATATGTCACAGCCGCCCTTGAAGAGCTGGAACGTCAAAAAAGCACCCTTCAGAGAAAGATCAACCTCATCAATTCGTTGAAGGCCCGCCAAGAAATTGCGGTTAGGACTATGGATGAATTGAGTAAGAATATCCCAGGTTGGGTTTGGCTAACTGAAACGAGCTACACCGCGCAGGAACTCAGTATTAAAGGAAGGGCCCTTTCCAACAACCTTATTGCAGATTATGTCTACAGCCTAGAGAACAGTCCTTACCTGAGTGATGTGAAAATCATATCTATTGCCCAGAGGAGTACTCAATCCAATCAATTTCTCGAGTTTACCCTAACGGCAAGATATGATCTTCCTCCAGGTACAGATTCTCTCGAGGAAGCCAAACAAGGGGAAATACAATGAGAGAATGGCCTTGGTATGCATACGTTCTCATAGCCGTCATCATACTTGGTCTTTTCTATTTCGTCTACTACAAACCCAAGAACGATGAACTGCAAAATCTCAGGGATGAAAGAATTACAGTGGAAGCTGAGGTTGCCCATCTCAAACAAAAAAAACAGGAATTGGATAAGATCGAGGCAGAGCTTGAACAAATGAAGGTTACCCTCAACAAACTTGAAGCGATCATCCCTCAAAAAGAAGAAATCAGCAACATACTCAAATCCATGCAGCAGTTGGCCTATGATACGCGCCTGAGCATCGTTAAATTTATCCAAAAGCCGGCGATCGTTAAAGAATTTTATGCGGAACAGCCCATAGAAGTGGCTGTTACCGGAGACTATCACAATCTGGCCATATTTTTCGACCGCCTGAACACCTTCCAGCGCCTTTTCAACATCGAAGATTTTTCTATAAAAGCCCTTAGAGAACAAACGGAGGCAGCGACGATATCTGGCGAATGGACAGTGAAGACCTACATTTATCGAGAAGAGTCACCAGAAGAAGCGCCGGCTCCTAAAAAGAAGGGGACTTGAAATGAGAAAAAATATGATTTTTCTTCTCGCACTCAGTTTTATCTGTTTCAGTGCCTTTCTTCTTTCCGCTCAGGAAGTCGATAGAAATCCCCAAGAAGAAACAAAGCTTCAGATCACGCCCCCGCGGGGCCCAACCTATGACCCTGGGGATAGGCGAGATCCTTTCAGAGACTTGCTGGCCGGGCAAGAGGCCATAGAGAAGGGAAAGACACGCGGAATTAGCCAACTTGCCATAGAAGACGCAATCCTCATCGGAATCGTCCAACACAAAGGAAAGTTGACAGCGGTCATCAATGACTCTCAAGGATTTCCGTATACCATCAAGACAGGAGATAATTTCCTCGATGGTTTTGTCCTTAATGTGAATGAAACCCGCGTCGTTTTCCGGAAAACGAAAGAAAGAGGCATTCCCTTGATAAAACCAAAAGATATCGTCAAAGAAATAAAGCTAGAGGAGCGATAACATGAAAAAGCAAAAATATTTGCAAATCCTTGTCATATTCTGTTCGCTAACCCTCGTCAGCGGATTTGCAAACAACAAGGAACCAATAGGTAACATAAGTAATATTTCCCTCACATCCGAACAACCCAACACAAAAGTTATCCTCGAATCCGATTCTCCTCTTTCTCTCCTCCATTCAGGCTATGCCACCGACCGTCCTTCCACCATCATCCTTGACTTTGACAGGGTCAGCACAAGCGTAACACCCCAGCCCATTCCCCATTCATCCTCGCTCGTTCAAAACATGAAGATAGAAAAATTAGATACCAATCAATATCGACTATTGATCGACCTCAAAGAACGTGTGCCCTACCGGATAAAAACCGGAAATAACTCCACCATCCTCGAGTTAAACAATATTCAGAGAAGGCCGGAAAAATATGTTCTCGATCCGGAAGTCAAGAGAGAACTGGAAATGGCATCAGCCTTAACGAGTCACCTCACCAACATCGATGTATTTTCCTATAAAGATAAAGTCGACGTAAAAGCCACCCTCAACAACAAAACAGTTTCCAATGTCTTCGTCCTCGATAATCCCCTCCGGCTTGTTGTTGACCTGTACAACACATTCTTTTCTGCCTCCACATCCGCCCAATCGATCAACCGACTCGGCATTAAAAAGGTACGGGCTGCCCAATTCCAGATCTCAAACCCCCATACCATTACCCGAATGGTCTTCGACCTCACCGATCCCCTCCCTTATTCCATTGAATCGACGGATAATGCACTGACCGTTTCCTTTTACAAGGGCGATTCAGCACAAGCTGTTCCTGTCATGCCAGCTCATGGAATCACTCCCCCTGCTCCACCCGTAGAAAAAGCCAAAACCACTCCCCCGGTCCTTGAAGAATCCAAACCTGAACAGGCTAAACCCAAAGCTGCAGGACCGACGATCTCTTCTTCTGTTGAGGAAACAGCTAAACCAAAAAAACTCTTCTCGGAAGAAAAAATTGAATTTCCGTCGACGCCGCGGCCGGAGAAAAATGGAAAACAGGAAAGTCTAACTCAACCGCAGCAATTCGAGCCGCAGACCATTGACCAAAAGGAACAAAAATATTATGGCGACGTCCTCACCCTAAGATTCAAAGATGCCGACTTGCGGGATGTCATCATCTATTTGGGGGAATTCGCAGGATTGAATGTCGTTTTCGATCCGGAGGTCAGAGGCGTCGTTACCTGCAACCTGGTGGATGTCCCTTGGGATCAGGCGCTCGATGTTTTCCTCAAACAGAATAAAATGGGACGAGTACTGGAGGGCAACGTCCTGAGAATCGCTCCTATGGGGACAATTACACGCGAGAGAGAAGAACAACTTAGACTCGACGAGAGCAAAGAGCTGGCAGGCCCCCGCCTGACCAAATCGTACACCCTGTCTTATTCGAAGGCCGGCGATGTTCAATCTCTTTTAGAAAGTAAATTATCAGAAAGAGGTGAATTTATCGTCGACAGCAGGACGAACACCCTGGTCATCACCGATGTTCCAGATAGGATAGAGCTCATTGAAAGGCTCCTCGATGTCTTTGATACCCCTACACCTCAAGTGGCCATTGAAGCCCGAATTGTAGAGGCGACGAGCACCTTTATCCGGAATCTGGGCATTCAGTGGGGATTCAGAGGCATTGCCGATCCATTTTACGGTAATCAAACATCGCTCCAATTCCCCCATAAAATTCTTCTTGACGGAGCTCAGATCCCCCAAGGGATCGTCACCAAAGGAATCGGAGGGCCTCTGGGAGGATACGCTATCAATCTGCCCGCTCCAGCATTCACTACAGCCGTGGGTGTGTCTTTCGCTAACGTTCTGGATACTTTCAGGATCGATATGGCCATATCCGCTCTCGAGACCTCAGGACAGGGCCGGATCATTTCGAGCCCGTCCGTTACTACCCAGAACAACCAAGAAGCCCATATCGTTCAAGGAAGACAAATTCCGGTCCAGACCGTGGCTAACTTCACGGTCACAACCCGTTACATAAATGCGGCCTTGGAGCTGAGAGCAACTCCTCAGATAACGGCCGAGGGCACGATCATCATGAACCTAGAGCTACAGAACAATGCAGCCGATTTCGCCAATCTGGTTAATGGCATCCCGCCTATCATCACCCAGAGCGCCTCGACGACGGTCATGATCCCGGACGGAGGGACAACCGTTATCGGCGGTATTTACCGGACAGAGGATTCGATTACCAGAGAAAGAGTTCCCTTCTTCCATAAAATACCGATCATCGGAAATCTATTCCGTTCTTTTGCACGGACCAAACAAAGTCGAGAGCTACTCATTTTTATAACACCAAGAATTCTCAGATAAGAGGGAATAAAATGAGAAAAATGAAAAATTGGCTAAAAATATTGGTTATCGTTCCTGCCCTATTCTCGCTGTTTTCCTGTAACCCCATAGAGGACGACTCAAAATCCGACAGCGTGCTCCTTGTCGTTAATATTTTGGGAACCGATGTCGAACAAAACGACGTCAACTTTCTCCAATCCGACGTGGTCACGATTGACGGTCAATCAGGGGAAGCGACAGTATCTGACGACGCAGTCACAGCCACGTTGATGGCTCAAACCCTTGACCCTGACCCGCTTCTCGGAACTTCCTACAACAACGACATATACGTCACGCGCTATGTAGTCAGCTTCAGCCGGACGGACGGCAACAACCAAGAGGGCGTTGGAGTTCCCTACAGCTTCGAAGGGTCTCTCACGACCCGGGTTGGAATTGATTCACAAACGGACGTCTCCTTTATTCTCGTCAGAGCCGTGTCAAAGCTGGAACCCCCTTTGATCAACCTCAGAGAGGGCCGGGGAGAAGGAGTGCTCAAGACGACAGCGAAAATCGATTTTTACGGGCATGACACTTTGGGCAACAACGTCAAAGCCACAGGTTATATCAGCGTTTACTTTGCCAACTATGTTGACAAGGAATCCGGTGGCGGAGAATAAGGAGGAGGTGGAAATTGAAATCAAAAATGAAATTCGCAGGTTTTGTTTTTCTCGCTTTCAGTCTGGCGTTCTTCACCTCGTGCATTAAAGACTCCGTTGATGAACCTTCCCCAACAGGCCCATCCGGATTTGCTATTTCCCTGAACGTTTCCTCCAATCCCAATGTGTTATTCGCCGGAAGCCAATCACGAGAGACGACCACTGTCACTGCGGTTCTGAAAAAATTTGATGGTACTGTCCTGTCGGGAAAGACCATATTCTTTGAACTTCGAGATGCCCTCACCAGCCAAAGGGCTGACGGCATTGGTTTTTTTGAAGGCTATAGTGCTGTTGCTTCCAGAGTTACAGACGGAAGCGGCCGGGTCTCCATCGATTACCATGGTCCGACTGTCTCGGAACTCAAGGATTCCCTCACAGATAGCTTTTTCCTGACTGCCCATGTGGCCTGGGAAGGCGCTGAAGGTATCACTGAATGGACACCCATCTATTTTGTGCGGGATTTCACCAATCTGATCTTCAATGTCGAGGTGGATCCTAATGTACTGTGGTGTGCTAAAAAAAGGCCGGAATCCGTCATTACTGCATTCTTTGCTGTTCCCGATGGCACACCCATAGTCGGCAGAAAGATCTTCTTCGAGATCCTCAGCGGGAAAGGCCAATTCCAGGACAACAAAACCAAAACCTACAAAGAAACCGATTCTAACGGATATGCAACCATCATCTATAGGGGGCCGACGGGTGGAGAAATGACCAAGGGAGAAGAATGGGTAAACATCCGTGTGCAACCGGAAACATGGTGGGAAGCTTTCGACGGATATGGCGTTCCTCCCGAAAATTACTATCTTCATGTGGAATTCTCTATCCGATTGAAAAAAGGAAGCTAGGCAAAACCATCAACCAGTAAGGAAAACGGTTTTTTTAGATTTAACACTTTGTAGCGATTCTTTGAGGGCCTGATTCAGGGCCCTCTTTTTTTTGGACTTCAAGACAACCTGAATCCGGTATCTCCCTCTCACTCTGCTCACCGAGGCCAAGGCTGGACCCCAGGTCTCGATATCTCGAGCTTGATCCTTTACTAGAGAAAATAATCTTCTGGATTCTCGAGCCAGCGCCCGCAAATTTTCTCCCACAATGAGCACCTCCGCCAGATATGAAAAAGGGGGATAATTCATAAGACGGCGGAATGCAATTTCCTCATGGAAAAAAGAATCATAATTCCCTGATGCCGCATACCGTATGCTATGGTGATGAGGATAGGAGGTTTGGATGAGAAGCTCCGGGCTCCCTTCAGGGGAGAGAAATCTCGCCATCTGGCTCAGACTCTGAAATGTCTTCTGACTGGCTCTGAAATCTGGAAGAGTCAGAAGAATTTCCGGATTCAAAATGACAATACAGGCGACTGCCGGAAGTTTCTCCTGACGGGCCAAAAGCTGAGTCCCCAGAAGAATATCCACCTTCCCTCTTTCGAACAGCGAAAGGATTCTCTCTTTATCCTTCTCAGTTCTTGCGACATCTTTGTCAAAACATTCGATACGGTGCCGAGGGAAACGTTTACGTAATTCTTCCTCGACGACTTCAATCCCGTAACTCCGGCTGTATTCGATGCGGCCGCCGCATTCGGGACAGACAGAGTCTCGAGATGCGGAAAATCCACAGTAATGGCAGAAAAGCCTGTCTTCTTTTTTATGGTAACTCAAAGACACATCGCAGCGTGCACATCTAGGAATATAACGGCATCTCGAACAGATAAGAAAGGAGACGTATCCTCTTCTGTTGAAAAAAATGAGGACCGGTTTTTTTTTATCCAGTTTCTCTTTTATTTTACGACGGAGACCGGGAGCTAAAACTTCGTACCTTGATCTGTTCTCCAGGATCTCGATCTTCCTGCGAGGAAGTGCCTCCTCGATGCAGAGCAAAAATCCTCCGGCTTTAGCCTTGTAGTACCTCTCGACAGAAGGCTCGGAGGAGCCATAGACGAGAAGCGCAGAAAACCGTTTAGCCCTCAACCAAGCGGCCGATCGGGCGTCATATGCCGGGCTTTCCTGCTGATAATAGGAGTCATCCTGCTCCTCATCCACGATGATCAACCCTATATTCTCGAGGGGGGAGAGGACAGCCGAGCGGGGGCCCATCACCACCTCCGCTTTTCCCTCTTTAATCCTTCTCCACGCCATCTCCCTGTTCTTTTCTGTCAACTCGCTGTGAAGTAGAATCCCTTTCTTTCCAAGTCTTTTGATAAAAGTCTCTTGGAAAATCTGGGTCGATGAGATTTCGGGAAGCATAAAAAGCACCTTCCTTCCGGAAGACAGAACCTTCTTGATGAGCGTGAAATAGATTGCCTCTCTCTTCTCTCGAGAGGCGCGAAGAAAGAAGGGTGCAAAAACATTCTCTTCTAGCTTCCTGGAAATGGTGTCCGACACTTGAAGTGATTTTTCATCCAATGAAAAGTCCATCTCGAGCTGAACTTGAGTTTTCACTTCTGTTTCTTCTTTTCGGGCAGGGGATTTCTTCACCTCGCGTCTGATCAGGATAAGGCCTTTTCTCTCCAACCGCGAAAGAGAAGAAGATAGATTGGCTAAGCGGCAATTTCTTCCGATGAATCTAGGGGTATAGGAGCCTTTTTTAAGCAGTTCCAAAACACAGCGCTCTTCCTCAAGAAGGGAACTCTCTTCTAGCGCCTTTTTCCCATCCGTCGATAGATAAACTTTAGTCTGGCTTTTCGGAATGTAAGCAGGTGGAAGAGAGGCCAGGAGGACCTCTCCCCAGGAGGCAAAAAAAGCTTGGCTGAGCTCTTTGGTAAAGGATAGAAAATCAGGTGAAAATGCGGGAACTTCATCCAGCACTTCTAGAATTTCTTTTAGCTTATAGTCTTTCGTCCTCCTCCGCTGCCTAAGCCCGACGATAATTCCTGTAAGCTCCCGTCTGTGAAAGGGAATCAGAACGCGACACCCTATCCTGGCCGATGATCGAAATGTTTCCGGAACAGTGTAAGTAAAAGTTTTCGTCAGCGGAAGTCCTAATACAACCTCAGCATAACGGCTCATTTTTTGCCCAGAAAGGCCATCACTTTTTTCATGTCTTCCCAGACCATTTTTCTGAGCTTTCGATTGCCTTCATTTCTGATGAGGTAAGAAGGATGGAAAGTGGGCATCACCCTGATTTGCTGAAAATCATAAAAATCTCCACGCAACGCCGTCATTCCCAAAGGGCTCGAGATAAAAAAATCTGCTGCCACCTTGCCGAGGGTGACGATGACTTTAGGCTTGATCATCTCGATCTGAGCCAGGAGGTATCCTTTGCAGCGTTCGATCTCTATTCCATGAGGATTCCGGTTTCCGGGAGGCCGGCACTTGACTATATTGGTGATGTACACATCTTTTCTTTGGAATGTCATGGCCTGGATGATTTTGGTCAGAAGCTGCCCCGCCCTTCCGACAAAAGGGCGGCCTTGAACATCTTCATCACGACCCGGAGCCTCCCCCACGAACATGAGCTCTGCATGGAGATTCCCTTCTCCCGGCACCGCATGATTTCGGGTTTGAAATAGAGGACATTTTTGACAGGAAAGGATCTCTTTCTCCAGAGCGGGAAAAGATGAGTGCCGGATGATGAAATCGGCTCCAAGAAGAGAGAGAAACCGCACATTTTCATTCAAATCATCCAGAAGTTTTTCAGCGTCTCTTTCCAATTCTCTCCTCGAGGGCGTCAAAAATCATTCGGCTGATCTGGCTTTTGGTTTTTTTGCCCGAATGGACGCTTCTCCCCTCAGGGAATACAAGCGTCACCCGGTTATAATCTTCTCCGAATCCGATGCCCTTTTTCGAAATATCGTTGGCCACGATCAGATCCAATTTTTTTTCCTTCAGTTTCACAGAAGCATTTTCCACGATGTTGCCGGTTTCCGCCGCGAATCCCACCAGAATTTGTTTCCCTTTCTTTTTGCCTATTTTTTTTAAGATGTCCGTCGTTGGAATAAGCTCAACTGTTTTGGATAAATGCTGCTTTTTTATTTTTCGGGAAGAGACTTCAGCGAATTTAAAGTCAGAAACAGCCGCTGCCATGATTATGATATCGGTCTTCGGAAAATGGGCATCCACTTCGGATTCCATTTCTTCAGCCGTTTGGACCCTCTTAAACCGGACTCCCTGAGGTGGTATATCAGAGGTCGGGCCCGAGATGAGAACGACATCAGCTCCCCGACGAACGGCTTCGTCGGCCAGTTCATAGCCCATTTTTCCTGAAGAGGGATTGGAAATGAATCGGACTGGATCAAAAAACTCTCTGGTGGGACCGGCTGTGACGAGGACGGTTTTTCCTTTCAGGGATTGGCTCTGACGTATCAGGTTAAGGCCCGCATAGACGATCATCTCTACAGAAGCAAGCCGTCCCCAGCCCTCATCTCTACAGGCCAGATACCCCTTCTCCGGCACGACGAAACGGACCCCCAAAGATTTCAGTTTTTTGATATTCGATTGGGTCGATTTATGGAGATACATAGCTTCGTTCATGGCTGGCGCGATAAGGACAGGACATTTGACGGCCAGATGGAGGGTTGAGAGAAAGTCATCGGCAATCCCCGAGGCGAATTTAGCGATCATGTTGGCGGTGGTTGGCGCCACTAAAAGAAGAGAAGTCTCCCTGGCCAGTTCGATATGAGGGATCCTTTCGGAGGACTCTCCCTGGAAAAGATCGACCATAACTTGCCGGCCCGTCAACGAACTAAAAAGCAGAGGAGAGATCAACCGCGTGGAATTCTCTGTCATGATCACCTGGACTTCACAATTTTCCTTCTGGAAGCCCCTGACGATCTCACAGGCCTTGTAGATACTTATCGATGAACAAATCCCGAGCGCGACTTTTTTTTTCATACCCATTCAATCCTCGCTCAAAAAACTGTCAATTATGGGCCTTATTTCTTTCTCTCTTCTGTCCGTTCGGCAACGCTGGCTCAATATGACCGATTTCAGCTCCTCTACGGCTTTATCGAGGTCGTCATTGACCACGATAAAGTCAAATGCACGGTAATATTTTATTTCCCTTTTTGCCTCTTTCAGACGCCGGTTTATGACTTCAGGCTCTTCGTCCCCTCTTCCCTCCAATCTTTTTTTCAACTCAGGGAAGACCGGAGGAAGGACGAAGACAAAGAGGGCACTATCATACTTTTCTTTTACTTGCCGGGCACCTTGAACATCGATATCCAGAAGAACATCTGCTTGACCTTCCCTCTTCTCCAGCTCTTTTCTGGGGGTCCCGTAGAAATTCCCATGAACCTCGGCCCATTCCACCAGGCAGTCCTCCTGGACCATTTTTTTAAATTCTTTTTCAGATACAAAATAATAATCCCGGCCTTCTACTTCGGAGGCCCTCTTTTTCCGAGTGGTAAAGGACACAGAAAATTCCACTTCTTCTAAATCGCTCAGAATACGCTTGACCAAGGTTGACTTGCCGCATCCGGAAGGTCCAGTCATCACAAAAAGCATTCGAGTCCGCCTCTATTTTTTCATTCGATATTTTGAATCTGCTGACGAACGCTCTCCAACTCTGATTTTATGGCTAAACAATTTTGAATCACCTTTATATCCTGCGCTTTGGAGTTTAGGGTGTTGGTCTCACGGAACAGCTCTTGGGCCAAAAAATCCAATTTTTTCCCCACCGGCTCCGATTCCTTCGACTCCAGCAGCTCTCTAAAATACCTTGCATGGGATTTCAACCTCTCGATTTCCTCGGTCAAATCGTAGCGCTGGGCTAAAAAAGAAGCCTCCTCTTCCAGCCTGTTCTTGGATAAGGCATTTTCTCGATTGAGGTCCTCCAACCTTTCTTTCAGTTTCACCCTGATGAAATGGGGCTGTTTACTGGCTCGCTTTTCGACCAGACCGACCAGGGCCATTATTTTTTTGGCGTGACGCTTGAGCTGATTCTTTATATCGTTTCCCTCGCGGGTTCTCTCTCTCATCAACTGGTTCAGTGCTTTTTCAAAACAGCTTTCTAGGAACTGCTCTTCTATCGCGGTAAAATCCTTCCTCCAAAATTCCACAACATGGGGGATGTTCAAAAGATTCTCCAGAGAAAAAGTCATTTGTTTTCGGACGCCGATAGACGCCTTGTCTAAGCTGGAAATGATTCTCTTAATAAGATCTTCATTAATCCGAAATTCCCACTTCTCGGGGCCAAAAAATTGGACATCCAGTAGAACTTCGATTCTCCCCCTGTGAAGCTTCCTCTGGCAAAGACTTCTCAATCTGTCTTCAAGGGCTCCGAGTGGGGTTCCACGATAATTCCAATCCAAAAATCGATGATTGAGCGTCCTGATACTGACCTTCCCCGATAAGGACTTATGGACAAAAGTCTTTTCTGCATAGCCGGTCATGCTTCGGATCAATTCATCGACTCCTTCTCTTCAGGAAATTGGAGGTCGTAAAGCTTGCGGTAAATCCCATTCTTTTTATAAAGCTCTCGATGGGAGCCGATCTCTGCGATCCGTCCCTTATCCAGCACCAATATCTTGTCCGCATTCCTTATCGTCGAAAGCCTATGGGCAATGACAAATGTCGTCCGGTCCTTCATAACATTTTCCAGAGCGACCTGAATCAATCTCTCGGATTCCGAGTCAAGCGCCGAAGTCGCCTCATCCAGCACCAGAATCGGCGGATTCTTGAGGATGGCTCGAGCGATGGCGATCCTTTGTCTCTGTCCAATAGAAAGCAGCCCTCCTTTTTCGCCAATTTTGGTTTCGTAACCTTGAGGGAGTCTTAGAACGAATTCATGGGCTTCTGCCGTTTTGGACGCCTCGATGATCCGCTCCAGAGGCATTTCCTCCAACCCATAGGCGATATTGTTTCTTACGGTATCATTGAAAAGGATCTGCTCCTGGGTCACGAGCCCGATCTGGTTGCGCAGAGAAGATAGGGTGACCTCCCGAATGTCGATTCCATCGATCATTATTTTTCCGCCTGTGGCATCGTAAAAGCGGGAGATGAGGTTGACGATGGTCGTCTTTCCTGCTCCGCTCAATCCGATAAGGGCCACTTTTTCTTTGGGAAGAATTTCAAACTCGACATCATCAAGAACGTGAATGCTCTCGTTATAATTGAAGGAAACTTTCTGGAACTGCACATGCCCTTTGGCGGGAGGGAGAGGATAGGCCCGGGGATGCTCCAAAATCCGGGGTCTGGCGTCCAAAATTTCACTGATCCTTTCATAGCTGGCCACACCTTGCTGGATGGCAACATTGGCATGGCTTACTTTTTTTATGGGCGTGTACATGTAGAAAAGAGCCATGACAAAGGATCCAAAGTCTCCTGGACTCATGTATCCCTGGACGATTCGTCTGGTCCCGACAAACAGGATGAACGCTCCTACGATCCCGCCTAAAAATTCCATAAAAGGAGAGGAAAGGCTGCCGATCCAGGCGAGTTTCAGGCTCGTTTTCATATAGTTTTTGGTGGCCTTGAAAAATTTTTGCAGCTCGAACTTCTCCATGGTAAAGGCTTTGACGATCTTGTTTCCGGTGATAGTTTCATGAAGGATCTTGTAGATGTCCGCCATCCGAATCTGATTGATTCTCCCCCTCTTTTTAAGCTCATGGCTGAAAATGGCCAGTGGAATGACCGCCAGAGGAGTGATGATAACGGAAACCAGAGCCAAGTGCCAGTCGATGAAGAATATCCCGAACAGAAGAGCGGCAATGACCAGGATTTCCCGAACAAAATCCCCCATGCTTCCCGATACTGCCTCCTGAATTTTATCCACGTCGTTGGTCAAACGGGACAAGAGTTCTCCCGTGGTCGTCCGGTCAAAATAATCTGCGGATTGAAACACAACGTGTTCCGAGAGGTCATCTCTGATTTTCTTCGATACCTTGAGACCGATGGACTTCATCAGAAAAGAGGAAAGAAAGGTGAACAGCCCCTTGCCGAACAGAGCAACCACAAGAAGCAAGGGAAGAAACCGCATGAGCTGTTCTTCGCTCACGTATCGAAAGATAACATCCAGAAAACGGGTCTTTTCCACAACGGCTTCCGGTCCAAGCTTGAGCATTTTGTCCATAATGGGTTGGACCAGATTGACGAATACATAGGTAAAAAAGGCGACAAAAATCGTGAAAAAAATAGAGAGGAAAAGCTTGTTTTTTTCGATGAGTGTGAGCCTTAAGAGTTTTAGAATATCTTTGGCCATTTTTGCTCAGGGGGCTTGAGAGAATAATTCGAGAATTTCGAAGGCGTTCAGGGCTGAACCCCGGGTTAAGTTGTCCGCCACGGCCCAAACCCAAAAAGTGTTGGGTTTGGTTGTCTCTTTTTTTATTTGGCCCACAAAAATTTTATCCTTGCCCGCTACGTGAACAGAGGAAACCGGACAATACTCGGAAGGAGGAGCCACCTTGAAACTGGGTGAAGCCTCAAAAAGATTCACGAGATCCCGAATACTGGCATTTTTATCAAGCTCAAGATAGATCATGAGGGAATAGGTATGAAAAACAGGTGCCTGGATGAGCGAAAGGGACAGGGGGAGGTCTTTGATAGCCAGAACACGCTTGATCTCGGAAAGAATTTGTTTCTCTGAGGAAGAAAAACCGTCCTTATCCGGTGAGTCCGTGTGAGAGAGAAGATTAAAGGCTATCTGCGTTTTAAAGGTCTTCTTGTTAATCGCCGAGCTGTTGAGAACGGCAAAGGATTGATCGGCCAGCTCCTCTATCCCGGGATCATCGAAGGCCGAAGCCGGCTGGAGCACGATAGCCACTGCCTTCACAAGACGGAATTTCTCGACCATCACGCTCAATACGTGGCTCAGGATAATCGTCACCGGATGAGGATTGGCAATGAGGGAAGGATTATTTTGAAGAACGGCCTGATGGTTCACGCCGGCAACAGCCAGAGGAACTTTGTATTCCTGGTTGAACGTACCGTTCAAGTCGATGGCGATAATCTTTTTCTGGGCCGCAAGCTGGCCGATCGCCTTGTTCGTTTGGCTATCAGCGGCCAGGAAAACGACATCGTTCTTCAAGGCAGCGTCTTTATCGAGGGGAAGGATCACACGGGGTTCACCCTGAAATTCGGTCAATTTCGAGTATGTCTCCTTGACATCCGGATCGAAAAACTCCACCTTTTCCAACGGAAACTTTTTCTCCTCCAGAACGTTCTTGATTTCCATTCCGCGGAAAGTATCGGTCCCGACCAGGGCCACGCTGATTCTTTTTTGTCGACTCATAGTCTGCTGAAATATTTTTATCGGATTGACTTTCTAAACTCCGTCATAAGATGATACATTTTATCCTTAAGGATAAGCTTCTTCTTTTTGAGCTGTTTTTCCTTCAACTTTTCCTCGTCCGTCAAATAGCCCTTTGACTGAAATTTGGACAGCCTATTTTCCAGCTTCCGGTGCTTCTCGAAGGCCTCCCGGAACTCCTTGTTCTCTTTAAGCAAACGCTTTTTGATTTCCTGTTCTTCCATATCTAGTCGGCCCTCCAGGTGGAAAGAATATCACAACGGCCCTCCTATTTCAATTTTCCCTCTTGGCCTGTTCGACCGTCATTTTTCTCATTGACTTTGAGCACGAAGCTCATTATACTAAAGCCCGAGTTAAACCGAATCCTTTCACAAGAAGGCGAGGTAGCTCAGTCGGTAGAGCGAGAGACTGAAAATCTCTGCGTCGGCGGTTCGATTCCGTCCCTCGCCATTCCCCCTCTTTCATCCATTATTTTTTTGGGAGCTGGTGTTTTTTCCTCCTCGACCAGCCAGCCCAACCATAAAAATATTCCCTAAAAAGTTAGAAAATCCCCTTGATCATGAAGAAAGAATAGGCAAAACTCGTTCAAGTCTTCAGGTATTCTTTGAGCGTTTTGCGGAATTCGGGCCGCTTGAGAGCCAGTTCGATGGTCGCCTGTATAAATTCCAGTTTATCTCCGGCATCATAACGGGTTCCTTCAAATAGGTATCCGTAAACCGGTTGGTTCTTCAGCAAGATACCGATGGCATCCGTGATTTGAATCTCTCCGCTCTTATCAGGGGGAGTTTCTTTGATCGCATCGAATATTTCCGGAGTGAAAACGTACCTTCCGATCAAGGCCAAGTCGGAAAAAGCCTTCTCCGGACCTGGTTTTTCCACCAGGTCCTCGACTTGGAAAACCCTTTCCGATATCTGTCTAGGCTTGATGATGCCGTACTTTTTCATTCCCTCTTCATCCGTCCTGCCGAGGACAATCACGGAAGCCTCGTATTTTTCATAGACATCGATCAACTGCCGGATACAGGGCTTTTCACAATCATAAATATCGTCGGGTAAGAGAACGGCAAAGGGTTCATTCCCGATGAATCCTTCGGCCATCAGGATGGCGTGTCCTAATCCCAATGCTTCTTTCTGACGTATGTAATAGAATTCTGCGAGATTGGATATCCTTCGGACCTCATCAAGAAAGTCGAATTTTCCCTTCTCTTCCAGAAACCGCTCCAATTCAGGGCTGCTGTCGAAATGATCTTCGATGGAAGACTTTCCCCGGCTGATGATGACGGCAATTTTTTCGATTCCGGCGCTCACGGCTTCTTCCACACCGTACTGGATCAAAGGCTTGTCCACCACGTTCAGCATTTCTTTGGGTTGGGCCTTCGTAGCGGGCAGGAAACGTGTTCCAAATCCCGCGGAGGGAATCACAGCTTTCTTAATCACGTGCATTTTCTTACCTTTGGATAGTACGGCTACTTTTTAACTCTTTCCGCCTAAAATCCTTGGTGAGCCCAGGATGTCTGTTTCCCAGCTTTTTGGCTCAAGCTCGGATCGACCGTTTAGAATCTATAACTTATGGAGAGATTGGGGATGATGACTGTGATGTTGTAGGTCCCCGGCATGGCTGTTTCCCACTCCGGATCGATCAATGTTTTCAACAAATCGACGGTTCTCTCCTTCCCCATCATGTACTCGACTCCGAACTCGAGCTGAAGGCCATCGAGGGCATACCCGATTCCCGCTGTGATCACATTGAAGTCGAAGCTGGGAAGAAGGGCATTCATAGTTTTGTCCGGAGCGGGTGAGGGATCCCAATAGTAACCGCCACGGAAGGCCCAGGCATTTAGCCTGTATTCTGCCCCTAGCCGGAACTGTATGGCATCCTTCCAGTACATGGGCCTATCCTTGGCCTCCTCCATTAGCAATTGCCAGTAAAGATCCTTATAGTCTGTCTCGATCACGTCGATTTTCGACCATTGGGTGAACTGGACATCGGCCGTGAGAGTCAGGGATTCGACAGGTCTAACCGCAACTCCTGCCGCCACCCATAACGGCCAGGTCACCTCTCTATCCAAGTCCGAGCTCGCATTCAGATCCAAACCCATGGCTGTACCTAGAAGAGCAAATTTTGGAATGGAGGCATCGCCTTTAAAAGACACTTTGCTCGGGGTGCGAATCGTGGCTCCGATGCTGAACATATCGCTCGGCTGCACCAGAATTCCGAATGTCGCGCCGAATCCCCACCCTTTCATGCTTTCATCGTATTGCCCCAGATCGACTTCATAAGGAGGCGCCGGGATTTCGGTCGATCCGGCATGAAAGGCTACATCGAACATGCCGTAGTTGATATTCAGCGCCGCACCGATCGATATTTTCTCGTTCAGGTTAAAGGCAATAGCGGGAGCGATGGTCACCAGCCCGATTTTGCTTCTCCACTCGAGATCCGGATTATTATTGGCCACCCAGGCAAAATCACTCCCATCCCATTCAGCTCCCAAGCCCGATGGAGTATACACGCCGAGACCTACCACTACTTTCTCGTTGATAGGATGGTAATAGGCCACCATGCCTCCCAGATAATTTTTGGTCACGGTCTTGGCATCCACAACCGGCGCCCCGCCGATGGATAATTCGTAGGTGGCGGAGGGGATGATATCGGTTCCGTGAAAGCCAAAGTACTTATTCTGAAAATGTGCAATACCGGCAGGATTCCAGAATATCGCGCTGAAATCATCCGCTAACCCGACAAATGCCCCTCCCATGGTCAGGGCTTTTGTTCCCAGACTGTTTAAATTCAATCCATTGGCTATCAGAATAGGGCTCAAAAAAAACAGGCATAAAGATGTGATAAAAAGTATTTTCGCTCTCTTCATGGTAACCTCCTCTTTTAATATTCTTAATTACGTTTACGCCTTTTTTTATTCTTTGTCAAATTCCATCCCTAGTGTGAGACATTCCCAAACCGCAGCCGCTCAAACATCTTCGACGGCCTGAACCTCTCTGATCTCCGGGACTTGTTTTTTTATGAAGCGAGTGACGCCATGGGTCAGGGTCATTTGCCTCATGGGACATCCCACACAGGCTCCCAACAGACGCACCTTCACCACACCATCCTCCGTGACATCGACCAGCTCTACATCCCCTCCATCCGCCTGGAGATGGGGCCTCAATTCCTCTATGGCTTTCTGGACTTTTTCTTTCATTATTGACTTCCTCCTATTTTTCGTTTAGACACATCATCCTTTTAAGCCAGGATTCGAAACGGTCATTTTTTAGAAAAAACGAATTCTCCCTTCTCATCGACGTCAACATGGATCACATCACCTTCTTGAAACTGCCCCTCCAGCATCTTGAGCGCCAGCGGATTCTGTATATACTTCTGTATGGTCCTTTTCAAGGGCCGGGCTCCATAGGCTGGATCGTACCCTTTCTCGGCCAAAAGCTTCTCGGCTTCCTCATTGATTCGGATATCTATCTTTTTGTCCCTTATTCTCTCCCTCAATTCATTTATCTGGAGGTCGACTATCTTCAGGATAGTCTCTCTGGACAGGGGTTTGAATGTCAGAATCTCATCCACCCTGTTGAGAAATTCGGGTCGGAATTGGCGGTCCAAGATGGCTCGAATTTCCTTTTCCATGCGCTCGTAATCCTGCCCCATTTCCTTGATGAACTGGCTCCCTAAATTGGAGGTCATGATAACGATGGTGTTTTTGAAGTCGATGGTCCTGCCTTTTCCATCGGTCAGCCTTCCGTCATCCAGAATCTGGAGAAGGATGTTGAACACATCGGCATGAGCCTTCTCTATCTCATCCAAAAGAATGATGGAATAAGGTCTACGCTTGATGGCTTCCGTGAGCTGACCTCCTTCTTCGTAGCCCACATAACCAGGAGGGGCCCCGATCAACCGAGAAACCGTGTGCTTCTCCATGTACTCCGACATGTCCAGTCTGACCATGGCCTTCTCGTCATCGAACAAGAATTCGGCCAGCGCACGGGCCAGCTCTGTTTTTCCGACACCCGTAGGCCCTAGAAAAATAAATGATCCCAGGGGACGTCTGGCATCCTGGATCCCCGCTCTCGCCCGCCTTATGGTATCCGAGACGACCCGCAACACATGGTCCTGTCCGATCACTCTTTTTTGCAGGTTTTCTTCCATTTTGACGAGCTTTTCCACTTCACCTTCTAACATTTTGGAGACAGGAATGCCTGTCCACTTGGATACCACATAAGCCACATCCTCCTCGTCCACCTCCTCCTTCAGCATCTTCTCCTGGTCTTGAATTTCAGCCAGCTGTTTGGAAATTTTTTCTATTTCTTTATTCGTCTCGATCAATTTTCCGTATCTTATCTCCGCCACCTTTCCCAGCTCTCCTCTTCTTTCGGCGTTTTGTTCCTCGACTTTTAACCTGTCCACTTCTTCTTTCAGCTTGTTCATTTGGTCGATCAACTCCTTCTCCTTCTGCCAGCGCGCTTTCAGCGCGCCACTTTTTTCCTTCAATTCCGCCAGTTCTTTATTCAGCTTATCCAGTTTCTCCTTGACACTCTTTTCCTTTTCCTTTTTCAGGGCCTGCTTTTCGATCTCCAATTGAATGATGCGCCTTTCCAGTTCATCGATCTCTTCAGGCATGCTGTCGATCTCGATCCGGATACGGGAGGCCGCTTCGTCGATCAAGTCGATGGCCTTATCCGGCAAATAGCGGTCGGCTATGTAGCGGTTGGAAAGGGTGGCGGCAGCCACCAAGGCTGAATCTTTGATGTCCACGCCATGATGAACTTCATACTTTTCTTTGAGTCCCCGAAGAATGGATATGGTCTCTTCCACCGTGGGCTCTCCCACGAAGACCTGCTGGAACCGTCTTTCCAGAGCGGCATCCCGTTCGATGTATTTTTTGTACTCGTTCAGAGTGGTCGCCCCCACACAACGCAGCTCTCCACGGGCCAGCGGTGGCTTCAGCATGTTCGAGGCGTCCACGGCTCCCTCTGATGCGCCCGCCCCGATAATGGTATGGAGCTCATCGATGAAAAGAATGATCTCCCCCTCTGCTTCCTTGACCTCCTTTAAGACAGCTTTCAGCCTTTCCTCGAATTCTCCCCTGTATTTAGCCCCTGCGATGAGAGAGGCGATGTCCAGAGCGATCAATTTTTTGTTCTTTATGGATTGGGGAACATCCCCGTTGGCGATTCTCTGGGCTAATCCTTCTACGATAGCCGTTTTTCCCACTCCAGCTTCACCGATCAAAACAGGATTATTCTTTGTCCGGCGCGAGAGAACCTGAATGACCCGACGGATCTCGTCCTCTCGGCCGATGACCGGATCCAGCTTTCCCTGTTTGGCCAGGGCCGTAATGTCCCGGGCATAACGCTCGAGGACCTGGTATTTGCCTTCTGGCTCGGGATCGGTCACTCTCTGTGATCCCCGAATATTCATCAGGGCCTGGAGAACCTTCTCTTCGCTTACCCCGTTATCCTCGAGGATACGGTGGGCATCACTCGATGTCTCCTTCAACAAAGCGAGGAACAGGTGCTCTGTGGAAATATATTCATCCTTTAATTTAGCGGCCTCCTTTTCGGCCTGGGCAATGACCTGACGGAGGGATGATGAGAGAAAGATCTCTCCGCTTCCTTTAACCTTAGGAATGCTATCCAGCCCCTTCTCGATTTCGTCCTGAATTTTTGAAGGATCCGCTCCTATTTTGGCCAAAACGGCATTCACAATGCCCTCTTCCTGACTCAGAAAAGCCCAGAGAAGGTGTTCGGGCCTCAGCTCTTGATGATCCGATTCCTGGGCCTTGGACTGAGCCTGTTGAAAGGCCTCTTGAGATTTAAGCGTGTATCGATCCCACTTCACTTTTTTTCTCCTATTTCATGCCAAAACGATAATATACTAGACGACGAAAAAGTTCAATTTTTGGGGAGTTACGCTCCCTGAAGAATAGGATCGGGATATCCGGGTTTTCCCCGTTCATAATCGGGAAAAAAAAGATGCTATTTTTTTTTATTTTTCTCTTGACAATTTGGCTAAAACTGCTATTTTCATCCTTGGGAGATTCAGATGGAAGAAATAGAAATCATGAGCTGGTTAACCCTTGATGCCATAAAAAAAACCGCCGAGATCATCGAGATAGTGGGAGATCTTCAATCCGGCCACTGCCAGTCTGTTTTTTGCCGGATAGAAGATGACTTCATGGAGCTGTGCTACAGTGATACCGCTTCGAACTTTTTAAGGACATATGAAGACAGAGAAGAGTTGGCGCTTGCGCTGGAGAAGCGCAAAGAGGAAGTCGGGGATTCCCCTTATGATGACGAGAGAGGATTCGAAGAGCATTTCGAGGAAGAGAATATTGAGGAGTTCGAGCCCGACGAAGATTCGGAAGACTTCTGATAAATTCAACACCCATTATAATAGAAAAGACCTGCTTTTTCCCTTAGCCCTTTCAATCAGCTACCCGTTCTTTTCTTTATTTTCTCTTTCAGCTCATAAAGAAAATTCAAGGCATCCAAAGGCGAAAGAGAATCCAGCTCGCAATTCTGGATCTGCTCTTTTATTTCCTCCAAAAATTCCCACTCCCTTTCCTCCTGGAATAAAAGAAACTGGTTTTTATCCCTCTGGGGGGAAGAATCATAAGCGATTCTCGGAAGGCCTTGATCGTCCAATTCTTTTTTCTCCAGGTTGAAAAGGATCTCCTTAGCTCTTTCGATAACGGCCTTCGGTATTCCAGCCAGCCGTGCCACATGAATCCCGTAACTTTGGTCAGAAGGACCGGGCACGATCTTTCGTAAAAAAACGACCTCTTCCTGCTGTTCCTTTACAGAGACATGGTAGTTTTTGATTCTTTCCAAAGTGAGAGCCAGCTCGGTAAGCTCATGATAATGCGTCGCGAACAACGTCTTGGGTCTTACTCCCTCCTTCTCATGAAGATATTCAGCCACCGCCCAGGCAATGCTCAGTCCATCGAAGGTGCTTGTTCCTCTCCCTATCTCGTCCAACAGGATCAAACTTCTGTCCGTCGCATTGTTGAGGATATTGGCGGCCTCCAGCATCTCCACCATAAACGTCGACTGTCCGACACTCAAAAAATCCATGGCTCCGATGCGCGTAAAGATCCGGTCCACAAGGCCTATTTCAGCCTCGCGAGCAGGTACGAATGAACCCATCTGAGCCAGGACACAGATCAGGGCGACCTGTCTCAGATAAGTGGATTTTCCTCCCATATTCGGGCCGGTGACGATGAGAATCTGATCGTCATCTCTCCCCATATAGGTATCATTGGGAATGAAGGGTTCCTCCTGAATGCATTCGATGACGGGATGTTTACCTTCGACGATCCTTATCCTATCCTCCTTACTGACGACCGGGCGATTGTAACCGCGCAGGGAGGCCAGTTCCGCCAGTGACGAGAGCACATCCAGGAGAGACAAACGGGAGGCCACCTTCTGAAGCCTCTCTATCTCCTGAGATATCCTTTCCCTTAGCTCGAGAAACAGATCATACTCCAACTCTCCTATTTTTTGCTCTGCGTTCAGGACCTTCTCTTCATATTCTTTAAGTTCGGGAGTGATGAACCTCTCGGAATTAACCAGGGTTTGCTTCCGAATATAGTCTTCCGGGACCAGATGCAGGTTGGGCTTGGTCACATCGATATAATACCCGAAGACTTTGTTGTACCGTATCTTCAACGAAGGGATTCCCGTTCTCTCTCTTTCCTTCCTTTCCATTTGGGTGATGATCGTCTTCCCGGAATGACTCACCTTCCTTAATTCGTCGAGCTCACGGCTGTATCCCCCTTTGATAATTCCTCCTTCGGTGAGCAGCAAAGCCGGCTCTTCCAGGATAGCCTCTTCGATCAATGTCACGATATCCCGAACATCGTCCCAATTTCTTTTGACCTCTTCCATCTTTTCTGTCACCAAACATTCGATCAAAGACCGGATTTGGGGAAGAGGCAAAAGCGACCTTTTCAGCGCCGCAAGATCTCTCGCATTGGCGACGGCTAAGGATATTT
Organism: uncultured Eubacteriales bacterium; assembly: GCA_964400735.1. Taxonomy (GTDB): domain Bacteria; phylum Acidobacteriota; class Aminicenantia; order Aminicenantales; family Aminicenantaceae; genus CAYNVQ01. The sequence continues at coordinate 146,015 of CAYNVQ010000007.1, forward strand.
TTCCAGTCAGCCTTTCAAGGTCCATAATCTCCTTGAGCGACACCCGCAATTCCTGTCTTTCGATGGTATGGTTAAGGAACTCCTCCACAGTTTCGAGCCGTCGTTCGATTTCTTCCCTATCCAGTAAGGGATGAAGAAGCCAGTGACGAAGCTGCCTTCCCCCCATGGAAGTGACCGTGAGATCGATGATATCCAGAAGGGAACCCTTCAATCTTCCATCCCTCAGATTTTTGAGTAGTTCGAGATTCCTTATGGAGGTGGCATCCAGGACCAAATACTGGGAAGACTGGACGAAAGACAATCCCCGCACCAAAGAAAGAGCATCCATTCGCAAATTTTTTAGATAAAAGAGGAGCGCTCCGGCGGCGGAAACGGCAAGGTCCTTATCAGCCAGGCCAAATCCCTCCAGCGTCTGAACCTTAAAATGATTGGTCAGCAGGTTTCGGGCTTGAACGGTGTCGAAGATCCAATCTTCCTGAGGACTGCTCACCATGGTTTCAACCTCAGCGCGGCTCAGAATATCTTCGATATCTTTTATTTCACCCTCTGGAAAAATCACCTCCCTAGGAAAAACCTTGAAGATTTCATCGGTGAGCATGGACCGTTTCTCACCCTGGAGGGCCTTCATCTCGCCGGAAGCCAGATCAATCAGAGCCAACCCCCAATCCTGACCATCGGTGGTCAAGCTGGCGAGGAATGCACTCTCTTTGGCTTCTCCCAACTCGACTTCCACCGCTGTACCAGGCGTCAGGACTTTGACCACCTCTCTTTTAACCACCCCGACTGCCTGTTTAGCATCCTCCACCTGTTCGCAGACAGCCACCTTGAATCCTTTCCGCAACAGTTTTGCCAGGTATGAATCGGCCGCATGATAGGGCACCCCACACATGGGGACCTTCTGACGGGATGTCAAGGCAATTTCTAATACGGATGAGGCAAGTTTCGCATCCTCATAGAACATTTCATAGAAATCTCCCAGACGAAAAAACAACAGCGTGTCGTCATATTTTTTCTTTATCTGAAAATACTGCTCCATCATAGGTGTGGTCGATTTTTTTTCGCTCATGGGCTTTAGTCAAATATACTTTTAGCAGCCTTTTTTTTCAAGCTTTCAACACGTGGCGTAAGCATTTACAAAACCGTGTTGAAGAATAAACCATTCGCTAAACAGAGCATTAGGAAGGGATTGAACGACATCGGAGGATTTAGCCTTACATCAGCGATCTTAGAGGATAACAATAAGGGGAGGTTCCATTCAGGGACACTCTATAATTTATTAAAAAAAGCCACATCTATGGAATATAGGTGTCCCCAAATGGGACGTCCCCATATTTTCGGCGAGGATGTATTGAGCACGATTACACCTAAGGAGTGGGATTGGGATTAACATGGCTTAAGTTTTATAGGAACAAGTTATGTTGCGGAGTTCCGCAGCCGCCGAGAAGAACAACAGCGTTTGGAGAAACGCTGTTGGGGGTTCCAAGGGGGTAGGCCCCCTTGGTCGCAGGGCGAAGCCCGAGAAGGGGAGGCAGCGAGTCCGAAGGGCGAGCGTTGGAAGGGGGAAGTCAGTTCCCCCTCCAAGGAGGTGATGGAATGGCGCTAGAAATTCGAACTGGAGAGAAAGCTCTTCCTAATGCTCTGAATCTTCGATCGCGGATTTGGAAATGCTTCCTCTTCCAGGAGGACAGCATGGATTTTCATTTTGTTTCTTTTTCTGTATAATTCAAACAGGAAGAAATTAGAACTATTCAAACGTCATGAAAGCAAGAGAGAACAAAGAGAAAAAAAGGGAAAGCCCTTTGGGTTATTTGTTGATTCAATCTATGACCCTGGCAAGAATACCTCTGGCCATCATCTTCCTGTTTGTATTGTCCCCAGGAAGAGATATCGATACGGCTTTCTTTATCAGTCTTATTCTCCTTGGAATCATAGAGCTCACAGATGCGATAGATGGAAAAATCGCCAGAAGGTTCAGATTGGTCTCAGAATGGGGAGCCACTCTCGATCCTTTTGCTGATAGCGTATCCCGCCTCATCGTATACTGGGCATTGGCGACAAAAGGGCGCGTGCTCCTTTTTGTCCCTTTGATCATGGCTCTACGGGATATAACCGTGGCCTATTCCCGAATCGTTTTGGCCCAAAATAAGAGGACGGTCTCAGCCAAAAAGAGCGGAAAAGTGAAAGCTTCGGTCCAGGCCATAGGAGCATTTTTAGCCCTTGGAGGCCCCCTTTACTGGGAACTCATAGGTCAGTGGAGCTACTATGCACTCTCATGGATCATAATCGTTGTAACTCTCCTCTCCGCTATCGAATATGTCCATGAGGCCGTATACGCTTTAAAGAAATCGGACTGGCATGTCAAGGTTTGATCGAATCTTCCACAATAAAAAGGTTTTCTTCCTAGACCTGGATGGCACTGTTTACATGGGGAGCAACTTGATCCCTGGGGCCAAAGAATTCCTTCATCTTTTGCAGGACAGAGGAATCAGTTTCTATTTCCTTTCCAATAATTCCTCCCGCTCCAAAAGGGACTATGTGGAAAAGCTGGCTTCGCTCGGCATCCCTGCCACAGAGGAAAAGATCATCCTTTCCACAGATGGTGTCATCGAGTTTTTATCCGAAAAAAAGATAAAAGATGTCTATGTGGTGGGCACAAAGTCCATGAAAAAGATGTTTATCAAGGCAGGTTTTGCCGTTGAATCCGATTCTCCACGCTTTGTGGTACTCGGATTCGATACGGAACTTACTTACGAAAAATTAAAAAAAGCCTCTCTTTTCATTCAAAACGGGGTGGAATTGATCGCCACCCACCCTGACCTGGTCTGCCCCACACCCGAAGGGTTCATTCCCGATACCGGATCCATGTTGGCCCTCTTCGAAAAGGCCACTGGCAGGAAACCCTTTAAAATCTTCGGTAAGCCCAACGCCGAAATGGTCGCCCACGTGTTGAAGAGGCACGGGGCTTCATCTCAAGAAGTGACTATGATCGGGGACCGGATCTACACCGACATGGAGCTGGCCAGGAGAATCCCCTGCGACTTTGTCCTCGTGCTCAGCGGAGAGACGACCGAAGAGGACATCGTCAATCTCAAACCCCCTCCTCCTCTGGTTGCCCAGAGCCTTGCCGAATTGATTCTTTAGAAATCGCTGCTGATATTGCTATTAACTGCTCTGGCTTTTTTGTCCGTTGCCCGATAGGGCTTCCCTCGCTCTTTCTAGGCCAGCGACATCCTCCCCGCTAAAAACTGCGGGAGGGGATGGCCAGTCACGCCCAATCCTTTTTATGAGCCCGGAGAGGACCTTACCGGAACCCAATTCGACAAACACCTCCATGCCCCTCCTGGCCATAACTTCCATGGACCTGTACCAGAGCACTGTACGCGTTACCTGTCTTTTCAAAGAATCCCTCGCCTCCTCTCCCTTGCTGATAAGGCGAGCATCTACATTGGTGACGATGGGAAAAACCAAATCCCTGAATTCGACCGCATCCAGGTCAAGGGCCAGTTTTGCTTCGGCGTCTCTCATCAATTGACAATGAAAAGGCGCACTTACGGGAAGCATGACGGAACGGCGGGGCCGGATTAAGGACAAAGCCTCTTGAACGGCCGTTTCATGTCCGGCGATCACTATTTGTTCTCGGCTGTTCCAGTTGGCAATCTCAACAATCCCCTCTCTCACCTCAGCCAATGCCCGTTCAACCGTCGTCATTTCTACACCCATCAGGGCTGCCATGGCCCCTACCCCTACCGGCACGGCTTCCTGCATGTACAGGCCTCTTTTATGGACCAATCGGATGGCATCCTCGAAACTCAAGGATCCGGCGGCAACCAAGGCCGAATATTCTCCCAGGCTGTGCCCCGCCGCGATGGAGGGAACCTTATCCAGAAGGACAAAGGCCACATAGCTTACCAGAAGAAGTGCAGGCTGGGTGTTCTGGGTCAACCGGAGCTCATCTTCCGGCCCTTCAAAACAAAGCCCCGATAAGGAAAAGCCCAAGGCATCGTCAGCTCTCCCGAAGATTTCTCTCGCCTCCGATGAGTCCCGATAAAAATCCTTTCCCATCCCCAAACTCTGCGAACCCTGTCCTGGGAATAAAAAAGCGGTTTCTTTCATGTTCGATCCTTTATTCTGTCCGAAGGCGCTAAAAAAATCATTCGATCTTTATCTGAATATTTGCTTCCCGTCTCAGATTTTTCACCCATTCTTCAACCTGGCCTTTAACCTTATCACGCTTAATCGACTTTTCTATTTGATCCAACACTTCAATCATCGGTTGAGGCTCCAGTTCTTTTTTCCTCTGGGCCGGCACATAAACCTGCTCATAAAATTTCTCGATCTCCTCGATACTGACTACGACGCTCAAGTCAAACCGGTTCGACAAAATCTTTTGGTAGAGAAGCTGCTCCTGGAGATAAATTTTCAAATCGTCCCAATCCAGGCCAAATCGAATAAGCTCCCTCTCTGCCCGATTAGGATCGATATATTGGATGATTTCGCTCAAATAGGATTCTATCTCTTCTTCATCGACCGTGACTCCTTCACCAGCTAGCTGTACGACCAATTTCCGGTTGATGAGGCTGTCGAGGGTGGACCGGTATGTATCCCCGTTCTGCGCCCCTTTGCTTTCATCCGTGAGGCCGAAAGATTCGATAATTTTGACATCGGTTAAAGTGATGACTTCATCGTTAACGATGGCGGCTATTCGGTCAACGACCTCCGCTTCACAGGATCCCGGAAGAAGCGCCCAGAGTAAAAAACCAACGGAAATAGAAATGATCAAGACGTGAGCGAAAAAGCATCTCAATCTAAAACACATTGCCGATCGTGATGAATCCCAGGATTTTTTTCTCCCCTGGCACCGAGTCCAGATTCCATCCTAGCTCAAGACGGACAGGCCCCAGCGGGGTTCTGTATCTCAATCCAAAACCCAATGCGTCCCGCATTCCAGCCAAACTTACTTGTTTTCTTCTATCGAAAACATTTCCCTTATCATAAAAAACGACTCCATATAAATCTTTAAATGAGGCCAGGATCGGAAAAGTCAGTTCAAAATTAAACAAGAGCAGGGCTTTTCCTCCGACTGGCTTTCTGGATTCCGGGTCCTTGGGTCCCAGCTCGTCGAACTCCGTGCCCCGGAAAGAATTGCTTCCACCGGCAAAAAATCTCTCATGAATCGGCACCCTTCCCTTGGCCAAACCGAGTCTTAAGGTGGAAGCTAGGGTGAAACCAGGAAAAACAGATACATAATACTGAATTTTGTTGAAGGATTTAACAAAATCTGACTCAGCCTTGAAATAGGGGAAAGCCCACTCGAGGGAAGAGCTAAAAAAGAATCCTTGAGTAGGATTGAAAGGATCATCCCTCCGTTCCCAAATATAGCTTCCGGAGATGGAAGTCGTTGAGAATGGATAAAATTTCCTGTCTATTTCCGATTCACTGAATTCAAACTCGAGAAGGGTTCTTCGAGCAAACCTAAGAGTGGTCATAAAATCCATATTTTCTTTTCTGGAGATCTTTTTAACCGTGGTCAAGCTCGCTCCGGTTCCTTCATAAGTAAAGCTCGTTCTCTCTTCTCTTTCCAGCCAGAAGTTCAGGTAAGTCTCCATGGGGAGACCGAAGAAATAAGGCTGGCGCCAGGAGAAAACTCCTCTTCTTTCCCTGAGGCTGAGCTGTCCCACCAGACTAGCCTGGGCGGCCAATCCAAAGACGTTGTACCGGATATACTCCGCTGTCCCCCGTGGCCGGTATTCATTATTCCATACTGCAAAGGTCCTCGGCTGGCTTTTGCTCTCCATGCCCAATCCCAAGCTGGCATAATTTCTTGCTCCCTCGCTGACACGAACCAGTAGATTCGCTCTATCAGAGGAAATAGGGATTTCTTCGATATGGACTTCGGTAAATATTCCCAGTCTTTCCAGCCTCCTCTTCGTTTCTCTGATGTCATCGTACCGCGCATAATCGCCCTCACCCAACTGGAGCTCTCTGGTGATTGTATTTTTTCTGGTGGCTCTATTTCCGGTTACGACCACATTGGCAATCTGGATCTTCTGGCCCTCATGGACCTCGAAGCGCACAGAAAACAGATTTGGCTGGACCTGTTGAACGGCGGCGATGATCTCGGTCCCCCTTACTCCTTCATTCATATAATACCTGTTCAGCTCTTCGATGTCCTTCTGGATATCCGGTTGAAAAAACGGCCCATCCGGAACACTGCTTATTTGTTCCAAAAGGATGTTTTCGGGGATAAGATTTGCCCCTATTATCGAGACACTTTCGACCTTCTGTTGTTCTCCTTCTTGAACACGAAGGATAGGCTTGAGCTTTTGGCCGTCCTTCTCGAAGTTCAGTTCGGCTCGAGTATCAGAAAAACCGTGAGATTTATAGAAAAGCTCTATCTCCCGCGGCAGTTCAAACAGCCTCGCTCCATCCACATTCCGAAAGAGGGGAAAACCCTGGTTTGTTAAGAGATTTTGTCTGAGCTGGTCAGGACCAAAATAGCTCAAACCCTCGAAAGAGATGGCCTGGATTTTATAGCGTTGTCCGGGGGTCACCTTGTGGATAATCCTCATCAGATTATCTTCGTGCTGCACGGATGAATCGACAGCCACAAAAATATATCCTTTTCCCCTCATGTAACGGATAATCTTGGCCTCCCCTTCGGATAATCCCCACTCCTCAAAAATTTGAGCTTCCCAAATCGGCCGGAGAAGATCCAAAGGAACATCGGCTCCCTGGACTTGGATCTCTATCCTCTCCTGGGGCAGAACCAACAAGAGCAGAGAAACATATCCGGTTGCATCATCGAACTTCTGCTCTACCACCTTCACCTCTGCACGACGGTAATCCATGGCCTGGTAACTCTGCCTGAGTTTTTCCAGATCTTGGTCGAGCTCAGCTGGGATAAATCGTTTTTCCTCTTTTGTGTTCATGATCTTCCGCAGGGCTTCCTCGGACTGGACTAAATCGCCTGTGAACTCGATTTTATCCACGAAATACTGCTTGGCCGATTGAATCCTAAACTCGACGTCAACCAGGGGGGCTGCACTATCTTTCTCGACTTGGGGATCGATTTTTGCCTGAAAAAAACCTTCCTGGGTGAGTATCCTTCGTATCTCTTCCACAGCCCTATCCAGGTTATCCTCTGAAAAAGTCCCATTCTCTCTCAGGGCGTACAGCCCATCTATGAGCCTCTTTCTGGGAATTTCGGCTCCGCTGACAAAATCGATCCTTCGTATTTGAAGTTTCCTGGTAAGGAGAAAGGTGAGTATCACCCGATCTTCCCCTTCCTTTTCGACCTGGATATCTGAGAATAATCCCGTTCTATATATTTGTCTAATGCTCTCCGTTACTCTATTCAGAGAGAAAGTTTCTCCTTCTTCCAGGGGGATAAAATTCAGCAGCTCCCGGCTGCCCGTTTCGTAATCGACTATCAGATGGATCTCAGCGATCACGGGAGAAGATTCTGGCACCTGAGGAAAACTTTGCAAGGGAAGAAGAAACAGAAAATAAATTCCGGAAAGAATAACGATCCGCGATATTTCCCGTTTTTTCAAATCAAAACCTTTTATGGATCTTGACATCGAGGCTCACCCGGCCTTCTTCGTCTCGGGTTCCTACGATGGAAAGATCCCGCGTGACCTCCCATTCTATGCGAACAATTTCTTCCCGCTGGGTGGTCAAATTCGTCGAATAAAGGAAGGAGATATTCCTTGATATATTTTCTCCCAGAGTCAAGCGAGCGGTTACTTCAGCCGAAGAGCCGATGACAAAAGGATCGATTCTGAACCGGTCGATAAAGAAAAGTCCTTCCGCCTGCTTTTGCGCCTCTTCCGACAACTGGAAGGAGAGAAGGGAAGCTGTGCTGAGCTGGGTGCTCATATCGTAGGAATAAGTCCGCTTAAAAGCCTCTCCCATAGCCAGGAGGGCCAGTACATCTTCGGGTGGCAGCGGAGGAGAGGAGGTCAATTGAGGATTCAGATGGTCCAGCAGGCCATCCAGCGAAAACGTGACTCTGTAGTCTTTGACGTAGGTCTCTCCTTTAAAATTCAAATAGGGTTCGATGGCTTGGGGGTTAATGAAGCTTACCCTCCCCTGCAATATCCTAAATTTTCTGTCTTGAAAACTGAGTTCTCCATCAAGCGCTTCGATATCGCCGAGAACGATGGGGGAGTTGATATTTCCCAAAATCCTTAGATCGAATCTTCCCCTGGCTCTGCCCAGAGAATTTTCCATCCAGGCGTTATCGTCGGCCTTCAGCCGGAGGTCCAAGGTAAGGTCATCAAAAAAACCTGGTTCGCTTCCTGAATCATCAGAGGAAGCCGTAGAAAAAGCGAATTTTTCGGTGATTTCCCGCCTCCAGGATAGCCTGTGAATAAGCAGCTCTCCGCCAAGAACGAACCGATCCGCGTCTTTGATCAGCGTAAAGGTTCCATCGGCTAGAGCTCTTGTTCTTTCCAAAGGAGATAGAAGCATATTAGTTCCTTCAGCCTTGAAATCGATTTCCTCTACCCCTCCTTTACCTATTTTCAGCCGGCCAGAACCTTGGATATCTCCTCCGCCCAGCTTCCCGTGAATCGAGCGCAAAGAAAAATCGCCATTCTCAAAAAAGATAAGCCCTGAGTAGTTTCGTAGTGCGTGGGCAAACTGAGGGAAGGGAAACACTTTTCCCTGAAAGTCGATGACTCCTTTTGCCTGAGGAAAGGTTTTTGTTCCCCTGATCTCGGCAATATAGTTTATTCGCCCTTCGGCCCCACCCCATGGAAGAAGCAGATCATAATTTGTGAAAAATCCCCTAATACCGCCTGATATCGATTCTTCCTTCAAAGGGATTACGAGGGAAATAAAAAATTTGTTCTGTTCCGGTTCGATATTCCCATCCAATTCGAGATCAACTCGCGCTTCTGAGAAGGTCACTTGTAATTCACCTTTGGCTTCGGTTTCTTGGAAAGGATGAAGGTAAAGCCCCTTTATCTCGAAGTCACCTGTTGCAGCATCCTTCCCCATAATGCCCTTTCCTTTGGCCTCGAAAGAAAGAGCTCCTGAGACGGGCTCATAAACAGAACTTAAATCGATTCCTTTACCCGTGACGTCCATTTCGTACTCTCGCTTCTGCATCTGAAAGTGGACGGTCCCCCTGATTTTTCCTTCATGCAGGCCGAACTCAAGCTCAGGGAAGGAAAAAACGTCTCCCTTCCAATCGATTTTGCCTCTAATCTGAGTAAGAGGCTGTCCAGATAGTTCTAGTCTGGAACTGGTAAAATCTCCTTTAAGATCAAGCTCCTCTCCTTTCTGTCTGAATTCGAAATCTCCAGAGGCTTCCCCTTGAAGCGGCAGAAAAACACCCAGGCCAGGAAGGATGGTTTCCACGAGGCCCCTCTCCATTTCCGCTTTGACCTCAGTCTGCGCCGGGCGGCTATGCACATCTATTTTACCCCGCATGGAGGGATCCTCCACCCAAAACCGGCCGAAGAAACCATCGGTGTCTATTTCCACTTCCCCCTTAACTGATTCCACATCGAACACGTCGAATCCCCCTGGACTGACGGAAAGGTCCGCCGTTACCTGAGGTTGGGCGAAATCGCCAAAAATGCGAATCGAGGATTGGCCTCTTCCCCTTATCTCTGGAAAATCAAAATATTTCCCCAGCACCAGCGAGGTGAATTCCCGTGCCTTTCTAACATCCTTGACATTTCCGTCGATGGAAAAATCCACGCTCTTGCCGATGACCAGCCCTCCGTCGATTTTCATGGTGGCGAAGCTCGAATCGAGATGCTCCGAAAAAAAAGTTAATTTATCCTTCCGGTCCCACTCTAACCTGGCTTGGCCGCTGAAAGAATATTTTAAATCTTTTTCCTCCAAAATCTCATCCCTGAATTCGACATCGGCCTGGAGTTTTTCGCGGTCCAAAGAAAATTCTCCCCAGCCCGGAGAAGACACAGGCCATGGAATATCCGTCATTTTAATTATCGGATCCAGATAAAACCGGCGCGCTTTCCCCCAAACGCCCCGTGGGCTAAAATTCACCTGGACGTATTCTGGCCGGCGCCCTGGTTTCTGAAAGTTCAGATTCACGCTCCCTCTGGATCTTTTATAATCGACATTTCCCCTTGTCTGTCCCATTCTGACTTCATTCAGGATAAGGTCTTCGCTAGAAAATTCAGCCTCAACGGCTGTGGCTCGTTCTTCCCTTATCAACCGGCCCTTTCCCTCGGCCCATCCCTGAGAGGTGAAAGGAAGATCGAGGATTTCCATGACCAGGTCTGCTCGAAGTTTGAAATCGGCCTGGAACTGGATTTCCGGATCAAAGGGATCGGTGACGATTCCAGTGCCCCTGACTATTCCCATGGGGCTGCTGATTTTTATTCTGTTGAACACAACCTCTCTCCCCTTTCCCTCGACCAAGAAACTCACTTTACCCTGAATCGGGCCCTCTCTTGAAGGTATCGAAAGGGCACTCTCTTGCGCCTCCCCCTTTACGGAAAATTCGTCGCCATTCTGAGACAACAGGGCATTGATTCCTGTACTTTGCAGGCGTGTTTCATTCCCCCAAAAATACAAGGTTCCGTTCCTGATTAATCCTTTCTCGATGGCGAACGGAAGGACCAAGTCGAATTTCTTGCCAGTGCTATTCTTCTTTTCACCAGGTAGGCCGTATATTCTCAAAATAGGATTTTCCATCAGAATATTGATCGGTCGATCCTTGGAAAGCAAAGACTTCAACGAAATTCGTACGGCCACTTTTCTCGCCGAAAAAAAGGGAGATATGGATTTCGACCGAGCATCCTCGAGGATCAGTGCAGGAGGAAAAACAGAAAGGCGGAGTTCAGAATAACCAAAATTCTCCTGGATCTTTCCCTTGATCTGATCGAGGGCGATATTTTTCAGAATAACCCCGGAAACGAATAAAAGGACCATGATGACAGAGAGAACCACGAGCTTTTTGAACCTCTTTTTCATCTTGATGATCGTGGCGTACATCGGTAATAACTATAGCATTTTTTCCCCCAAATATAAATCAGCGAGAGGTAAAGGGAAGCACTCCCAATGGTGTGACCAAAGATGAGAGCAATAGGCGTGTGGAATTTATTCGACGGTGAAAAGAAGGGCTCCGGTCTCTACCGAAGAGCCGGGTTTCGGCCCTATTTTTATCAAGCGGCCGGATTGAGGAGCCTTGATCTCATTCTGCATCTTCATGGCCTCCAGGATCAACACGGCTTGTCCCTCCTCCACTTGATCCCCTTCGTTCATCAACACTTTCACGATCCTCCCCGGCATAGAGGTTTGCACATTGATCTTTTTTTGTTTTCCGGCTTTCGGACCAAGGATCTGGACGGCGGATCTCTTTTCGATTTTAAAACAGCGGCCATTGAGGTACACGAAATAGGATGTGGCATTGGTATCGATAATGACATTATGAATTTTGCCATCGATATTCAGCAGAATCTCGTCTTGGTTTAAGAACTCGACGGAGACCTCGTATTTTCTTCTGCCGAGAGAAACCTGAACGTGGTTCTCCTCGGTCTGCACCAAGTTTATCCTGTATTCTTTATCATCGACCCAAAAAGAAATATTCATCTCAGCGCTTTCCGCCAAGGCTCTGCAACCTTCCCTGTATTTTCCAGTTGCTTACCTTTTTCCCCTTTCGGAAGCTCAAACCGGACCTGCTTTCACAGTAGCTCTTTATGCTGGCAGCAATTAAGGCCACGGTCTTATCCTTCGATTCAGCACCTCCTTCTTTGTCTTCCAGGTTAAGTATAAAATGGGTGTTGTAATCACCCGCCTGGAATTTGGGATGGAGAAGGATTCGTTTGAAAAAGGGAATCGTGGTTTTGATCCCGTATGCCTGGTATTCCGAAAGGGCTCTCAGCATCCGCTGGATCGCTTCGGATCTCGTTTGACCCCAGGTCACGAGCTTGGAGAGCAGGGGGTCATATTCCATCGGGACTTCATAGCCCTCATAGACGCCGATGTCTTCTCGGATGCCCAACCCACCCGACGGAGTACGAAGATGCAGAATTTTTCCTGGAGACGGCATGAATTCATTCGCCGGGTCTTCCGCATAGATTCGGCATTGCAATGAATGGCCGATGGGCCGAATATCTTCCTGACGGAACGCGAGAGGTTTGCCCGCAGCGATCTCGATCTGGCATTTGACCAGGTCGATCCCGGTTACCATCTCGGTCACAGGATGTTCGACCTGAAGCCGCGTGTTCATCTCAAGAAAATAAAAATTTCTGTTTCGATCGACCACGAACTCCACGGTACCCGCATTTCTGTAGCTGACCGCTTCTGCGGCCTTCACCGCCACCTGGCCCATCTTCTTGCGCGTGCCTGCATCCAGAAATGGCGAGGGGGTTTCTTCCAACACCTTCTGGTAGCGGCGCTGGATGGAGCACTCTCTTTCTCCCAAATAGACGGTATTCCCAAAATTATCGGCGAGGATCTGGACTTCTATGTGATGAGGCTCTTCGATATACTTCTCGATATAGACCGAAGGATCGTCGAAACTGGATTCTGCTTCCGAACGGGCGATCCGGAAGGAGGACACCAGGTCTTTTTTATCCTGGACCAGGCGCAATCCTTTCCCTCCTCCCCCGGCTGCAGCTTTGAGCATCAGAGGGAATCCGATCTTTTCTGCTTCTTCTTCCAGCCTTTTTTCGTCCCCGATAGGTTCGAGCGTTCCGGGAATGATGGATACGCCGGCCTTGACCATCTGCATCCGGGACGCGGTCTTGTTGCCCATGATCTCTATAGCCTCCGAAGGAGGACCGATGAAGCTGATTCCCTCCTCTTCACAATGTCTGACCAGTCTGGAATTCTCGGCCAGAAAGCCATAGCCGGGATGAAGGGCTTCCGCCCCGCATTTCTGGGCAACTTTAATGATTTTCTCCACATTCAGATAGCTGGCCGAAGGCCTGGACTCCCCCAGGTAAAAGGCTTCATCGGCCAGCCGGACATGAAGGGCTTTGCGGTCTGCATCGGAATAGACGGTTGCAGCGACAATCCCCATTTCGCGGCAGGCCCGGATAACACGTACGGCAATTTCTCCTCTGTTAGCTACGAGAATCTTGGTAAATTTTTTTGCCTTTTTCATTCCAAATCGCTTTAAGAAATCTGACTCTTTCCGTTAGCTATAGTATTATATGCGACTCCATCCCCAGACACAACCGCCTGCCCTGAATTATTCCATAAAATGTCGTTCCCATTAATCATTATAGCCATATCAAAAACTCAGCCTGAAATCGCTATAAATAAAGACAACTATGTATTGTCCTTCTTTATACCTTTATGGGATAAGGAGTGGGGTGGGCTTGAATCGTGAATAATCTCGACTTGATGAGGCGAAGCATTTATACTCCATCACTGGCTTTAAAAGAATCCTTTACTGTGGGATAGGGTGGTTCCTTATGGGACGTCCCCCTACATTAAAGAGGAATGTTTCCGTGTTTTTTGGGAGGATTTTGGTCCTTTTTATTTTCCAACATCTTCAAGGCTGCAATCAACTTGGGCCGCGTGAATTTCGGCTCGATGACTTCGTCGACATAGCCCTTTTCACAGGCGATGTAGGGGTTGGCAAATTTCTCACGAAACTCGTCCACCTTCTGCTGGCGCAATTTCTTCTTATTTCGAGCACCGTTCATCTCGCTTTTGTACACGATATTCACCGCCCCCTCCGGTCCCATCACGGCAATCTCCGCCGTAGGATAAGCATAATTTATATCCGCTCGGATATGTTTTGAGGCCATGACACAGTAGGCTCCCCCATAGGCTTTTCTGGTGATGACCGTAATTTTGGGGACGGTGGCCTCGGAAAAGGCGTAGAGAAGCTTGGCTCCGTGACGGATGATGCCCCCGTGCTCCTGGGCAACACCGGGAAGAAAACCGGGCACGTCTTCGAAGGTGATCAGAGGAATATTGAAGGCATCGCAGAAACGGACAAAACGGGCTCCCTTATCCGACGAATTGATATCCAGCACCCCGGCCAGATGATCTGGCTGATTGGCCACCACTCCAACCGATTTTCCGCCGAGATGTCCGAACCCGATAACGATGTTCTTGGCGTAATTTTCTTGAACTTCGAAAAAATAATTTTCGTCGAGAACTTCCTTGATGATCTTGCGGATATCATAAGGGTGGTTCGGGTCGTCGGGAACGATGGAGTTAAGGCTTTCGCTCACTCGATCGGGCGGGTCGGAGCTCTCCTTCTCCGGTGGATCCTCCAGGTTATTATCAGGGACAAAGGAAAGCAGTTCTCTGATGATGGCCAGAGTATGTTCTTCGTTCTCAGCGGCAAAATGCGCCACCCCGCTTACGGCATTGTGGGTTTCGGCTCCTCCCAGTTCCTCCATGCTGACATCCTCGTGTGTGACAGCCTTGATCACATCCGGACCGGTGATGAACATGTTGCTGGTCCCTTTGGTCATGATGATGAAGTCGGTCATGACTGGCGAATACACTGCCCCTCCCGCGCAGGGACCGATTATGGCAGATATCTGGGGGATAACTCCTGAGGCAAGAACGTTTCGCAAAAAAATATCCGCATAGCCTCCCAAGCTTTCCACTCCTTCCTGAATCCTGGCCCCTCCCGAGTCATTGAGTCCGATCATGGGCGCTCCGACTTTCAGGGCCAAATCCATGATCTTGACGATCTTGGCGGCGTTGGTGGCACTCAATGAACCGCCGAATACCGTAAAATCCTGCGCAAAGATGTACACTGTGCGCCCCTCGATTGTCCCGTATCCGGTGACGACGCCGTCTCCATAAATCCGCTTTTTCTCCATCCCGAAATCATGGCAGTGATGAACCACCAGCTTGTCCGTCTCCTGGAAGGATCCCTCGTCCAGCAGAAGGTTTATCCTTTCGTGGGCGGTGAGCTTTCCGGCCTGGTGCTGGCGTTCGATTCTCTCTTTTCCTCCGCCGAGTTCGGCCATCTTTTCCCGCCGTCTTAACTCTTTCAATTTTTTTTCTATGGACATTTTGAAACTTCAGGACTCAGCTTTTTTTTACCTTTTTCCAATCCGCCAGGAATTTTTCCATGCCGATCTCAGTCAGGGGATGCTTCACCAGCTTTTCGAGGACCGAAAAAGGGATAGTCGCGATATCGGCACCGATGAGCGCCGACTCCACAACATGAAGGGGATGCCGGACGCTTCCTACGATGACCTCCGTTTCGAACCCGTAGTTGTCGAATATGGTCACGATCTCATCCACAAGGTTCATTCCCTCATGACTAATATCGTCCAACCGCCCCACGAAGGGGCTCACATATCTAGTTCCGGCTTTAGCGGCCAGGAGAGCTTGCATAGGGGAAAAGACCAGAGTCGTGTTGATGTGGATTCCCTCCCGGGATAGTATCTTTGTCGCTTTAAGGCCTTCCACACAAATAGGGATTTTGACCACCACATTATCCGCTATCTTGGCCAGCTTCCTCGATTCCTTGACGATATCCTCAGACACTGTCGATACGCTCTCGACACTGACCGGCCCGAGAACGATGCTGCAGATCTCTTTGATCAGGTCCTCGAATTTCGCGTTCTCCTTGGAAACCAAGCTCGGATTCGTCGTTACACCATCCAGTATGCCCCAGCTGACCGCCTCCTTGATCTGTGCGATATTGGCCGTATCTAAAAATATTTTCATGCTCACCTCCCGAAAATCAGAATAAGCGGTCTCGCATCTCGCCTGCTTCCTTTAATATACCTGAATTACTCAAGAGTCAAGGGTGTAGGTCGGGTCAGTGCGCAAGGGAAAAATAATGTCGATTCCAAACCGTCTTTCTCTAACATTAAAATAAAAAGAAATACAAAAAAAATTCTGTGTTTATTTATAGCAATATAAGGATTAATTCCTGGTGTCGCCGTCACAAAAAATGGTATCGGCATTTTTGATGAATAATCCAGGTTAATATAAATGTGAAAAAAAGTCTATTCCCAGATTTTCATCACCGTGTTGGAAAGGATTCCGATGCCATCGATCTGGACGTCCACCCTGTCTCCGGGATTCATCGGCCCCACACCGGCCGGGGTGCCGGTGGTGATCACATCCCCAGGATTCAAGGTCATAACCTGGGAGATGAACCTCAGGATATGGGGGATGGGAAAAATCAGGTTCCGTGTATTTCCTGACTGCTTCAGCTTCCCGTTCAAAAAAGTTTTGATTCTCAATCTACGGGGATCGATTTCGGTAGCGATACACGGCCCGATGGCCGCAAATGTGTCGAAGGATTTGGCCCTGGTGAACTGCCCATCCTTTTCTTGAAGGTCGCGGGCGGTCACATCGTTGAAGCATGTATAGCCCAGGATATAATCGTTTACTCCGTCCTTTTCCTGGAGGCGGCAGGCCTTCTTCCCAACGACCAAAGCCAATTCCCCCTCGTAATCCACCCGTTTGGCCATGGAAGGATAGACGATGATATCATCAGGGCCCACTATGGCCGAGGGCGGTTTGAGAAATATCAAGGGCTCCACGGGCAAAGCCCTGCCCCTTTCCATAGCATGATCTTTATAGTTGACCCCAACGGCAATAATCTTCGACGGTTTGACAGGAGGAAGAAGAGTCACATCCCCGATGGGAAAACTCCTCCTGGCAGTCTTGAATTTTCGGAAGATCGATCCTTCGACTGGATAGAGCCTGTCCTCCTTCAAGACTCCGTAAGCGACCCTATCCTTGCGTTTGAACCGATAAATCTTCATGGATCACTCTCCCTGACTCTCTCGGAAATGATATCTGATTTCTGGCTCTCGTTTCCCGTTTTATCGAGAGCCGAGACACAATAATCATATTTATGCCCCCCTTTGACCGCCTTATCGATATAAGCGCTTTCTTTGGTGATATCTCGGGAGATAAGGGTGAATTCCTTCTCCCCATCCTCACGTCTCCAAACCCGGTAACCGTCCAGGTCATCTTCTGGATTGATATCCCAGCTAAGGGAAATAAAACCCTGGCCGGCTACAGATATCAATCCTTTGGGGGAGGCGGGAGCGAAGGTGTCTTCGGCCAGGATCTCCACCTTCATCGAATCCTCGCTTTCCAAGTAGGGAGAGGACTCCGTGGCAGAGGCCCGGACAAAATACGCGTAGGTTTGCCCGAAAACAAACTGTTTGTCCTCATATTTCTCTTTTTTCACCGGGCTCTCGTTAAGGCGGCGGGGTTTCTCTTCCCCTTCGTACCGGTAGATGTTGAAACCTTTTACATTAGCGGGCGCGGAGTTGTCTGCGTTTCTGGAGGGGGACTTCCATGTAACCTCGATCCGGTCCTGAAAAACCGAAGCCGCCACATCCTCTGGCGGAAGGGAAAGAACCAGCGGTTCCAAGGAGACCGGGTCCGAAAATGCGGAATACCTTTTCCGGTCTTTTATGCGCAGCCCGAAGGTGATTTTTTCCGACCCCAGATCCTCTGGGGATAGTTTGTATTCGAATCGCATTTCTCCGGCGTTGGATTCTCCAGATGCCAGGTATTCATTTATTTTATCCTTTTCGATAGCGGAGTGGAGGTTGGCTTTTTGGTCGAATTCTTCCATATCGATCTTCGGAGCTTCTGTTTTTTCCACCTTTTCCTTTTCTTTCTCCTTTTCCTCATCCCCTTTTTCAGTTTCTTTTTCCATCCCTTTAGCTTCCTTCAAAATCCAGATCTCGATCTTCTCGATCTCGGTCAGCGGGCTTCCATCTTCATAGGCTGCAGGATTTTTCCAAGTAAGGATGATTCTGTCGACCTTCTGGGTGATCTGGATATCTTTTGCTGTTTGAGGAATCCTGACTAGGGGAGGAAGAAGTTCACCCTTTTTGCCGCAGGAGAGAAAAAAAAGCGCAAAAATAATGGCAAGGAAGAACGAACAAGTCTTTTTCATCAAAGAATGAAGCGGCTCAGGTCCTCGTCCTTGACAATATCCTTGAGCTGCTCTTGCACATACTTTTTATCGATTCTTATCTTTTTCTTCTTCATGTCTGGTGCGGAAAAAGAGATCTCCTCCATCACTTTTTCCATGACCGTGTGAAGTCTCCGAGCCCCGATGTTCTCGGTACTCTCGTTGACCTTCTCGGCAATTCCGGCTATTTCTTCGATGGCATCTTTGGAGAATTCCACCTTCAGGCTCTCTGTCGCCATCAAAGCCTCATATTGCTTGATCAGGGCATTCTCCGGTTCGGTCAATATCCGGATGAAATCGTCCCTATCCAGCGAAGTCAGCTCCACCCGGATAGGGAACCGCCCCTGCAGTTCGGGAATCAGGTCAGAGGGTTTGGCCACGTTGAAGGCCCCGGCTCCGATAAAAAGCACATGGTCTGTCCGGACTAGGCCGTACCGGGTGTTCACGGTGGTCCCCTCGATGATCGGGAGCAGGTCCCTTTGCACTCCTTCCCGGCTGACCTCAGGGCCCCGGCCGGATTCCCTTCCGGATATCTTGTCCACTTCATCCAAGAATATGATGCCCGAGTGCTCGACCCTCTCCACGGCCAGACGGGACACCTGATCCATGTCGATCAAACGGCGCTGTTCGTCTTCCAATAAATAATCCCTAGCCTCGGAAACCTTGACCTTTCTTTTCTTGGGCTTTCCCCCCAGAAATCCGGGGATGATCTCCTGGATGTGGATGCCGATCTCCTCGACACCCTGGTTGGAGAATATCTCGAATGGAGGAGTCATCTTCTCCCTGGTTTCTATCTCGATCAGCCTATCATCCAGCGCGCCGTTCCTAAGCTGCTTTCTCAGCTTCTCCCGCGTTTCTTTGAATCTCTCCGCCTCCTCCTCGCCCTGTTCAGGCACTCTTCTCTTCAACGGGGGAAGCAGGATATCCAGGATCTTTTCCTCCACGTTTCTTTCCGCCTTTTCCCTTATCACTTCGATCTGCTCCTGCTTGACCATGTCCACTGAAATCCGGACCAGATCCCTGATCATGGATTCCACATCGCGGCCGACATAGCCTACCTCGGTGAACTTACTGGCTTCGATCTTGAGAAAAGGGGAATACGTCAGCTTGGCCAGGCGGCGGGAAATCTCGGTCTTCCCCACGCCGGTCGGCCCAATCATCAGAATATTCTTGGGGGCAATCTCGTCGGCAAGCTCCGGCGGAAGCTTACGGCGGCGGTAACGGTTCCGCAGGGCAACGGCCACCGCTTTTTTGGCCGCTTTTTGCCCGATGATGTATTTGTCCAGCTCGGCCACAATCTCTTGAGGCGTGAGTTCGGTCTCCTCGTATTCCTTGACGATTTTATCTAAGCTTTCAGGAAGAATAATGGGCATTTAAAGTTCCTTTATCGAGATTTGGTCGTTTGTGTATACGCATATGTCCGCGGTGATTTTCATCGCTTCCAGGGCAATGTCGTTGGCCGATAGGTCCGTATGGGCGATGAGGGCGCGGGCTGCCGCCAATGCGTAGGCCCCACCAGAACCTATGGCCAAAATGCCGTCATCAGGTTCCACCACATCTCCGGTTCCCGATATCAGGAAGGACTGCTCCTTGTCGGCCACGATCAAGAGGGCCTCCAGCCGGCGGAGCGCCTTGTCCATGCGCCAGTCCTTGGCCAGCTCGATGGCCGCCCGGGATAGATTCCCGTGGTATTCCTCGAGTTTTGTCTCGAAACGCGAGAAAAGGGCGAAGGCGTCCGAGGTAGCTCCGGAAAATCCGGCCAGGATATTTTCTTTGTACAGGGTACGAATCTTGCTGGCTTTTTTCTTCAACACTGTCTGGCCCAGGGTCACCTGGCCATCACCAGCGATGGCCACTTTTCCCTTGTGCCGTATACAGATGATGGTCGTCGCGTGCGTCATTGGATCACCTTACCTATCTTATATTAATGAATCGAATGAATTATTGCAATGTCCATCCAAGCATCCTCAAAACCGCGATCGAAGATTAGAGCATTGGGGGGCGTTTTTGCTCCAGTCGGATTTTATATGCTATTCCTTCATCAAGCTTGTCGGCGGTTCCGTCACTCGCCTGTATGATTTTCCCCCAAAGCAGAACATGCGTTAATCAGTATCATATTTTCAAAGTCTCGACATGTTCAATACATACTCACCGTCCGACTTCGTCAGATTCCCTCCAAGCTTGAATCGTGAAAGCTAGATCCTCCGATGCCGCTCAAACAATCCCCCAAATGCTCAAAATTCAAATAGCCGTTAGGAAGACATTCCTCAAATGCAAACACAAGAGCAAACGAATATTGACCTGCGTGTTTTTCTGTGATATTCAATTAACCTGAATTATTCATAAAAAATGCCAATACTATTTTCTATTACAGCCGTATCAGGGGCTTATCCTGAATTGGCTGTAGATTATTATGAAAATATTTTTATCGATTTAATTGGCATTTTTTACCCATCGGGCGAGCCAATCCTCCGTTCCGAACGGTATGAAGGGATCTCTCGCGGTTGCTTCATCTTTCTGCTCCTCATCATAATAACCTCGTGGACCACTTCCTCGCCTTTCCGTTAGTATACGGAGTGGAGAGGTCTTGACTCGGGAATAATCCAGATTATATCTTTATTAAATTTAAAGAAGGAGAGAGGAAAGTGCACAAAAAAAATCATGACAAAATCTCATTTTTTATTCTGGCAGTTCTATGTGTATTCCTGATGGCATCAGATGCCTATTCACAGGCTCTGGACAAGAACTTGTTGAAAAACTTGAACTACCGCTCGATCGGGCCGACGCGCCAGAGCGGGAGGTTCGTGGACTTTGCCGTGGTCCAGCAACAGCCGACCACATTTTATGCGGCCACGGGGTCAGGGCATCTGTGGAAGACCGCTAACAACGGAATTACATTCGAACCGCTCTTCGAAAATGAAGCGATTTTTTCGATCAGCGATGTGGCGGTCGCCCCTTCGGATCCCAATATCGTCTGGATCGGCACGGGAGAGGCCAATAACTCCCGAAGCACCTATTGGGGCGCTGGCGTGTACAAGTCCACAGATGCGGGGAAGACATGGAAAAACATGGGCCTCAAGGAATCTCACCACATCGGACGGGTGGTGATTCATCCCACTAACCCTGACATCGTCTATGTAGCGGCCCTTGGGCATCTGTATTCCATGAATCCCGAACGCGGTTTGTATAAGACGACCGACGGGGGACAGACGTGGGAAAAAATCCTCGGTCCAGTTGTCCGGAAAAGACACATCGGAGTGGTGGATGTGGTCATGGACCCCACCAATCCCGATATTTTGTATGCAGCCACCTATGACAAGGAACGTCTCCCTTGGACATTCAACCTGGGCGGACCAGGAAGCGGCATTTATAAAACCGTCGATGCCGGTGAGAACTGGCAAAAGCTCGGCGGCGGCCTGCCTGAAGGGATGCTGGGACGCATCGGGATCGACGTTTACCTGAGGAACTCGAATATCGTTTACGCCTGCATCGAAAACGCCAATAAAGAAGGAATGTCGGATGAGGAACGCTACCAAGAATTGAGAGAAGGCAAATCCAGCCGGGGCATGATCGACGGCGAAGTTTACCGCAGCGATGATGCCGGCGAAACCTGGACCAAGGTGAGTCCTGACGGCCAAAGCATCGGAGGCGCTCCAGGTTATTACTACGGACAGATCCGGATCGATCCCAACGACGACAAGGTCGTGCATGTGCTGAGCGCAGCCTCTTGGGGCACGAAGGACGGCGGGAAAACTTGGGATAGGCGCCCTCTGGGATTCGGTGGCGATGACCACGCCCTGTGGATCGACCCCGATAATTCCGACCATATCCTCCTCGGTTATGATCATGGGCTGGGCATTACCTATGACAGGGGAAAAAACTGGTATCATCCCGACAACCTATCTTTGGCCCAATTTTATGCGGTGGGATATGACTTTTCCTATCCCTATCGGGTGGCCGGCGGCCTTCAGGACAACGGCTCCAAAATGGGGCCGAGCACCAGCCGGGATGGACGCACCATCCATTTCGAGGACTGGGAGGGAGTCGGAGGTGGTGACGGCATGTACAACGAATTCGACTGGAAAACGAACCGGTATCTTTACAACGAGTCCCAGTTCGGGCCGCTCCAGCGATGGGACCTGAAAACCGGGGAGAGCCAGCGTATCGCCTACAGCAGCCAAAATCCCAAACTCCGGTGGAATTGGAACTCGCCCATCCTCGTTTCTCCGCACAACAGCGATGTCATTTACCACGCAGGAAACGTGCTCGTGAAATCCACGTTCCGCGGGGAAAACTGGAAAGAGATCAGCCCGGACCTGACCACCAACGATCCGAAAAAACTCACCACTGGTAAGGGCGGTGACGGCAACATCCAGTACTGCACGATCACCACGATCGACGAATCTCCGTTGGTGGAGGGACTGCTCTGGGTAGGGACGGATGACGGTAACGTCTGGGTCACAAAAGACGACGGCAAAAACTGGACCAAATGCAACGACAAGATCATGGGGAACCCGGGCTACTGGGTGAGCCGGGTGGCGGCTTCTCCCAACAACCCCGGAACAGCCTATGTCTCTTACACAGGTTACAGGCGGGATGATTTCCGGCCCTTTGTTTACAAGACCACAGACTATGGAGAAACCTGGACATCCATCGCGGCCAACCTGCCCGATGAGCCCATCAACGTGATCCGAGAACACCATAAAAATCCCGATCTCCTGTTCGTGGGAACAGATTTTGCCGTTTATGTCTCGATCAACGGCGGAAAGAGCTGGAGCATGATGAAAAACAACATGCCAACCCAGCCGGTGCAGGACCTGAAGATCCACCCACGGGAAAACGACCTTATCGTAGCCACGCACGGACGCGGCATTTACATCGCCGACATTTCTCCGCTGGCAGAGCTGACTCAAGATGTGCTGGCAAAGGACGCTTATCTCTTTAAGGTAGAAGATAAAGTGCGCTGGATTGACAACGACCTGCATGAAACCAGTTCTGCCAACTTCAACGGAGAGAGCGAACCCATCGCCGTCCCAATCTATTACTATTTGAAGCAGAAACCCGAAGGGGATGTAAAGATCAAAGTCTACAGAGGAAACATGCTGATCAACGAGATCGAAGGAGGCACCGAACCCGGCATCCATAAGGTCTTCTGGCGGATGGACAAACGCAGAGAACGGACAGAAGCGGAAAAAAAGCAGGCAAAAATGATGATGGAGAGGCTGCGGCAGTACGGCGCCGTCGCCCGTCAGTATATGAGGGATTTCGATCCCAATTATATCTCCAGCCCTGCTTCTTGGGGTGAGTTCAAGATCGTCTTGTCTGTCGGCGGAAAAGAGTCCTCCGATTACACATCAATCCTACAGGATATCTGGCACAAATAAAGGTAAGTGCCCAGATTATCTCAAACAGAAAAAAAATAAAGGCCAATCCAAAAACTGAGAATCCTTAAGACCAGTAGAAGGATCAGAATAAAGAAAAAATACGCTAGCCAAGGATAAACGACCCCATCCAGCCAGGCTATTAAAACTGGATCGAAATCTATATAATGAAGAGCAGCTAAGAAATGTTACGAAATCCCTATCCATTGATAATTAACTTCCTGGTACTTGTCTTTTTTTTGCTGGCCTTTTTTTCGGCAGAGGGAAAGGGCAAATTGATTTTGCTTGGTATAGCGGTACTGCTATTCGGTCTTCCCTACATTTTTTCTCTAGGTAGTCTTTTCTGGATCTTTTACACCGCAAGGATTATCTTTGGTTTGGGATGTTACATCTTCATTCGAAGACAGGGCTTTTTATGAAGAAGATGGGGGGACTTTTTTCCCGCAGCGCGGGCAAAATTCGAAATCCGTCTCGAGCTGCCGGCCGCAGTAAGGGCATTTCCTCAGCGTACCAGTGAAGGGTTCTCTTTCAGCTTTTCCCTCTCGATCGAAAACCGAGCCGCAGTTATCGCAGGATAAAAACGCTACGCCCTTCTTGACCGGAAACAGGGGGATGAAAAACAAGCTCAAATAATGGTCCACCCTTTTGAGATAAAGTTTATTGTGACCGCATTGGGGGCAGAGGCGGGGTCGTTTATCCAGACGGACTGTTCTGGGCTGAACACCGCCGATGAAGAAAAACATCCTATTGTTTCCTTCACAAATATAACCTTATTCGACCGATGTGCCAAATTTTATTTTTTTTAGGGATATAATATCTGCTTAGCCCTTCATAAGAATGATCCAGGAGGTCAAGTTTATGAATAAAGATCTGATTTTGGAATTCGTAAATAGGATCAATGCCCATGATGTCGATAGAATCGCCAGCTTTCTTGCCACCGACCATGTCTTTATCGATGCCCATGACCATGTACACGAAGGAAAACAGATGATGAAAGAAGCCTGGACGGAATATTTCAAGCTATTCCCGGATTACACGGTTGAGATCGAAGACGTACTCGAACAGGATGGTCGGTTGGCTATCTTCGGTTATGCCCGCGCAACCTACAAAGGTCCCGAGGCAGACCCCTCGAATTTCTGGAGATTGCCCGCTGCCTGGAAAGTCATCATCAGAGAAGGTAAAATCAAGCATTGGCAGGTCTACTGCGACTACAAAACCATCTATGACATCATCCAAAAAAACCGCTAACTCTCTAATATTAATATTTGGTGAAATATTTGGTGACAGGTTACTTAATTATAATTCCCATATGTTCTGTAATTAAGTAACCTGTCACCATAATTAAGAATAGCTAGCCCATCCAGAACCCTTTCCGATGGGAAACCCCCAGCACCTTGCGGCACTGAGGACAAAAATAGATGTAACGTTTTCCCAATAACGTAGGGAGCCCTCGATACCAAACCTCGTTGATTAGGGCCTGGCAGTAAGGGCAGATTGGAGTGATTTCATTTTTCTCGATAAGCTGGATCATTATTTGCTCCATTCTTCTGATCCTTTAAAAGAATTCGTGCTACCTCTATTTATTATACCTATCTCCAGATAAAATTATTCTTTAAACTCCTGAATCGTAAGAAACTTATACAATTAAGGTGCCAGGAAACTAAATTATAATTCCCATATGTTCTGTAATTAAGTAACCTGTCACCAAATATTGAACCTGTCACCAAATATTGACCCACGCAATATCCTGTGGTATATACAACTCAGTGGTGAGAGTCATCACTTTAACCTTCAAGTCCCAATCCATTTTTGTAGCTTTTTTTTATACAGAAAAGAAAAGGAATATCGATGAAAAAAGAAGCCATGATTTCTTTCATTATTTTGACGGCGGTTTTTTTGCTTTTGACTATGGGCTGTAAATCGAAGAAAGAAAGAGAACCTCTTCCGGATATGGCCGCTCCATCCGGCGATCTTGCCATTACCTATGTCAGCCCCAAGGGCAGCACAGAGGCACCCCACGAGGCCGAGGCCATCGTGGTTATCTTCGAACACCCCATGGTTCCTCTTGAGTCTCTACCCGAAGACCGTGGCCCGAGCCTGCTTCAACTAGAGCCATCCTTTTCCGGAATGCACCGCTGGCTGAATCCCAAGACTTTGACCTTCACTCCGGATAAGCCTTTTCCCTATTCGACCGAAATTAAGGTGGCCATCCCTGCTGGAACGAAATCTTTCGAAGGCTATTCTCTGAAGGAAGATTTTTCCTGGACATTCCAGACCATCCATCCCCGCCTCCTCCGGCACTTTCCTCTCCACGAACAAAAGTGGCTGAAGCCCGACACAGAGATTCTCTTGATTTTCAACCAGCCTGTCGAAAAAGACGGATCCTTTTTCTCATTCAAAAAAACCGGAAAAGATATCTCCGGGGCCCCTCTCGAGTTTTCCATAAAAACCCCTTCCAAAGAGATGCTCGAAGAAAACAGCATTGAATCCCCCGTCGAAAACGCCCTTCTTCTCCAGCCCAAAGAAAGACTGGATGCAGATTCCACATATACAGTGTCCATCTCCGAAGGCCTCCCGGGCAAGCAAGGCAACCTGGGCATGGAAAAGCCGGTCAGCTTTTCTTTCGAAACCTACAAGACTTTCAAGTTCGTCTCCTTCGGTGCCCAAGAAAAACACAATCCTCAAGATTCCCTCCAATTTATCTTTTCCAATCCCGTCGCCTACGACGAATTTACAAAAAAAATTCGCCTGGAACCGAAGGTCGCCATACCGGATTATTATGCGGAATGGGAGCATTCCGATTCCACTCTATGGATCACCCTCCCGCTCCAGCCCGAAACACAGTATAAACTTTGGATCGATGCCGATCTTCAGGATACCTTCGGAAACACACTCGGCAAAGAGACCCCTCTGGAATTTTCGACAGCCTCCTATCCCGCCTCACTCTCCATGAACACCTCCCACAGGATATTGGAAGCCTACAGCGAACTGAACTATCCCCTGAATATCGTCAACACACCCGAAATCTTGGTTCAAGCCGCCCGCCTGGGGAAAAAGGATATTCTTCCTTTATTAGCCAACCGAAAGATATTTTGGGCGTCAGAAAAATTTTCGAAGATGAATTTTTTTAAGGTGCAAAAAAAAATACAGCTCCCTATCGAGCGCAACAAGAAAGAAGTCTTTCCCCTCAAGATAAGGGAGTTTCTCCCTGTAAAACACGGCATCATCTTTCTTCAACTGGACACTTTCCTCGAAGACAAATGGAGCCGATATCCCAAAGCCATGCTTCAGGTCACAGAACTCGGTCTTTCAGCCAAGTTTTCACCTGAGAGCAACCTCGTCTGGGTCACAGAGCTTCGGTCCGGCCATCCTGTCCCAGATGCGGCCATCGAGATCCGAGACGACGCCAACAAAATCTTCTGGCAGGGAAAAACGGACGACCACGGTCTTGTCGAAACCCCGGGATGGAAATCCCTGGGGATCAAGAGCGACAACCGGTGGTCCCAACCCCAGCAGTGGGTCTTTGCCTCCAAAGGAGATGATTTCACCTTCATCAGTTCCGAATGGGACACCGGGCTTTCCCCCTATCGATTCGGCATCCCCTTCGATTGGAATCCCCAGCCGGTACAGATACAAGGCTATATCTTCACAGAACGCGGACTCTATAGGGCGGGAGAGACCGTCCACATCAAAGGGATGATCAGAAAACGGGAAAAAGGCGAATGGAAAACGCCAATGGCCGAGCAGGTAGAATGCGAAGTCTCCGATCCCTTCAATAAAAGCCTGGTCAAACAAAAAGTCGATCTCGATGCTTTCGGATCTTTCGACCTGGACGTCGAAACCTCAGCAGACGCATCCCTGGGTACTTACCAGATGGAGGTGACCGTACCTCCGGAAGCCGAGCAGGAAGAAAAAACGTCGCTTTCTTCTTCTTTTCGCCTGGAAGCCTTCAAACCCGCCGAATTCGAAGTTCACCTGCGCTCGCTCCAGGAGGGATTCGTCTTCGGCGACGACTACGAAGCCGATGTGCGGGCCAGTTACCTCTTCGGCGGAGCCATGGCCTCGCAGAAAGTTTCCTGGCATCTGCGCCTCAATCCGGCCACTTTCTCTCCCCCCGGACACAAAGGCTATATCTTCGGCGATCAGATCGACCGTTGGGAACGATACGGACAGGAAGCAAGCCGTCTTCTCTCCTCAGGGGAGGATGTTCTGGATAAGGATGGAAAATTCAGGATAGCAGCGAAACTCCAGGCCGAAGAAGAAAAAAATTCTGTCTTCGCTTCTCTGGAAGCCACCGTCCAGGGACCGAGCCGGAGCTCGATTTCCAACCGCATCCAAACCATCGTCCACAGAGGAGAATTCTATATCGGCCTTCAGCCGAGCACGACCTTCCTCAGCAAGGGAGAAAAACTCCGCGTGGGAATCATCACGGTCGAACCGAACGGCCAGATGGATCCAGAAAAGAAGGTTCGGCTGAAACTCATCCGGCGGGAATGGCATTCGGTGAGAAAGGCCGGCATCGGAGGCCGATTCCGTTGGGTTACCGAAAAGGTGGATACGGAAATCGAGGACCAAACCATAAAGACCAAGAACGAACCGCAACAAGTCACTTTTTTGCCCGAAAAGGCAGGCTATTATCTCCTCGAAGCGGAGGGAAAAGACCGCCGGGGAAACAGAATAACAACCAAGACCTATTTCTATGTCATCGGAGCTGACTATATACCATGGGAAAGACAGGATGAAGACATCGTCGAATTGATCCCCGACAGCTCCAGCTACCGGCCGGGCGATGTGGCCAGGATTCTGGTGAAATCTCCTTATGAGCGGACGAATGCCCTGATCACCGTGGAGAGAGAATTTGTTCTGCACAGCGAAATCAGGGAAATAATCGGCAGTTCGAATCAGATCGAGATTCCCATCGCCTCCGACTACCTCCCCAATGTGTATGTATCCGTGCTCCTGGTTCAAGGACGGACTTCTCCCCAAGTCGAAGACAATACCCAGGACCTGGGCAAGCCTTCCTTCAAGATCGGTTACGCCAAGCTCAATGTCGACCCATCGGAAAAACGCCTGGCCCTAGATATTTTAAAACTTGCCCCCACCTACAAACCCGCCCAAGAGGTTTCCTTCGATCTGAAGATAAAAGACTGGAAAGGCAACGGCACCAAGGCCAGTGTGGCCGTGGCTGTAGTCGATGTGGGTGTACTGAACCTCATCGGATACCAGACTCCCGACCCGTTCTCCCACTTTTACAGCCACAAGCCTTTGGCCGTTCACACGTCGGATTCGAGGCCCTTTGTCTTGGAACAATTGACCTTCGGGGAAAAAGGAGAAGACATAGGGGGCGGTTTTGGAGAAATGATGAAGATGGCCATGCCATCTCTCGCCGAGATCGAGTTGAGAGGGGACTTCAGGTTCACAGCCTATTGGAATCCGGCACTCGATACGGACCAGGAGGGAAATGCCCACGTGACCTTCACGCTGCCTGATAATCTGACCACCTTCCGAGTGATGGCCGTGGCCCAAACCCAGGATTCGAAATTCGGACGCCAGGAGACCCATTTCAAAGTCACCAAACCGCTTCTTCTCCTGACATCCCTGCCCCGCTTCGGGCGGGTGGGCGATGAGTTTTCAGGTGGAGTGGTCATCCACAATCAGACTTTGGAGAAGGCAACGGTCACAATCGACTGTCAGGCCAAAGGGATTCTTTTCGATGACGAAAACAGCCTGCAGCAGATTTCCCTTTCACCCGCAGAAAGCCAGGAAGTCCTCTATCCATTCAGGGTGGAGAGACCCGGTAAGGCCGAATTCGAATTCCGTGCCCGTATGGGCGAGGAAACCGATGGCCTGTCCGTTTCCATCCCCTTGATGCTGCCCCGGCCAACTGAAACCGTAGCTCTATCCGACGATTCCGAAGAACCGGCTGAAGAAAAGATCCGTATCCCAGAAAATGTCTATCCTGATCAAAGCCGCCTCGATTTCTCGGCATCGGCCAGCGCCCTGTCCGGCTTGAAGGGAAGTGTGGATTTTCTGACCGACTACCCCTATCTCTGCCTCGAACAACGCCTCTCTTCTATCCTGCCCTACATCGTGGCTCAGGATGTGCTCGCTGATTTCAAGTTGAGCCACCTCTCCCGGGACGAAATGAAAGAATATGTCCGAAAGAATCTAGAAGAGCTCTACGAATACCAGAGAGAGAGCGGAGGATTCGGCCTCTGGCCGGACTCTACCTATGATTCCCCGTTCAACTCCTGTTATGCCGCCTTTGCCTTGGCCAAGGCAAGAGAAGCTGGCTTTTCAGTCGATGAAGGGAGTATGAAAAGGCTCGTCCAGTACCTGAAGAATTTAATCAGAGGCCGGGTGGACATGCCCAATTATCCTTATAGTCAGAATGTCTGGAAAACTATTCAAGCCTTTACCCTCTACTCCCTGGCGCTGCACAACCAACCTGAGCCCTCTTATGCCGAAAAACTCTTTCAGGAAAGAGAAACTCTCTCGCTGTTCGGGAAAACATTACTGCTCAAAGCCTTCAATCAAGGAAAAGGTTCCTTGAGCGTCCAGAATACGCTCATCCAGGAATTGATGAATAAGGTTAAAGTCACACCGACCAGCGCCCATTTCGAAGACGACTCGGGAAGAGAGGGAAGCTGGATATACTCCTCGAATAACCGGACCACGGCTCTCATCCTACAGAGTACGCTCGAGGTCGGAAGCGACAATCCCCTCTTGGACTCCGTTGCCCGCTGGCTAGTGGAGCGGAGAAATGCAGGGATCTGGGCCACCACCCAGGAGAATTTCTATGTTTTTTATGCGCTGAGCGAATTTTATACGAAGTACGAAAAAGCCGAGCCAGACTTCAAGCTGAAGGTATCTCTGGCGGGAAAAAGCCTGCTGGAAGAATCGATAAGGACAAAGAGCCAAGTGATCAAGGCCGGGCAGTCCTTAGAGGAGATGAAAGAGGAAAAAGTCATCCCTCTAAAAATCGAAAAAAAAGGAAGCGGAAGAGTCTACTACCAGGCTAGATTGACCTATGCCCCCCGACAGGAACTATCGCCCCGGGATGAAGGATTCAGCATCGTGAAAGAAATCACCACACTGGACGGAAAACGCTTGGATTCCGTCCCGGCGGGAACCCTGGCCGTGGTGACCTTACAGGTGATCCTGCCCCAGGAACGCCTCTTCGTGGCCCTGGAAGACCCCCTTCCGGCCGGATTCGAAGCGGTCAACCCTTCCTTCCGGACGGAAAGCGAAGAGCAGCAGAGGCAGATGGAACGTTTGGCAGGAGAAACCGAAGGCAGAAGATGGTGGCGCGGGTTCAACCACATTGAAATGCACGATGAGCGGGTTCTTCTTTTCGCCGATTCCTTGACCCCCGGCATACACACCCACCGGTATCTTGTCCGGGCCCTCACTTATGGGACTTTCCACGCGCCCGGGACGAAGGTCGAAGAGATGTACGCGCCCGAGGTCTTCGGAAGGAGCGCAGAAACCACCATCCGAATCATGAAATAGAATGCGGAAAAAAATAAAAAAAATTGCATTGCCAGCCTTATTGTCCATTCTGGTGATTCTTTCTTTATCTCTCTACCTCCCTTTTTCAAAGACAAAACTCGAACCCGGGCCTGTGGTATCGCTCTCTCTGATGGACCGAAACAATATTTTGCTCAGAGAGATCCTTTCTGATGAGGGAGGCCGTTGCCGTTGGATCAAATTCGACGAAGTCTCTACTGACCTATTGAAGGCCACTATCGTTGCCGAAGACCGCTATTTTTACCTTCATCCAGGAGTCAATCCCTTCGCCATCGCCCGTGCCCTGGCTCAAAACGCGCGCTACGGCCGGGTCATCTCCGGAGCCTCTACCATATCCCAGCAGGTCGTGCGAAACATCTACCGCCGTCGACGCACGATCTTCTCCAAAATTTATGAAATCTGGCAGGCGATCCGGCTCGAGCGCACACTATCCAAAGACAAAATTCTAGCCCAATATCTGAACAGGATATATTATGGAAACCTGGCTTATGGGATAGATGCGGCTGCAAGACTCTATTTCGACAAGTCCCCTTCTGACCTCAGCCTAGCGGAAGCGGCCTTTTTGGCCGGGCTTCCCCGTTCCCCTTCGGCGCTGGATCCCTACCGTTTCTTCCGGCAGGCCAAAAAGCGGCAGGAACATATCCTCGATCAGATGTTTGACCTCGGCTATATCGATGCCCAGCGCCTGGAAAGGGGAAAAGCCGAGCCGCTCCAGCTCATAGCGCCGCAAAAAAACTTCCGGGCTCCCCATTTCTGTGATTTTATCCTTCAACAACTCCCGATCAATAAACGGCGCAAGCTGAGCAGGATTCAAACCACATGCGATTACAGGATTCAGGAGAAAATCGAAATTTTGGTCAAAGACCACATCGATAGTCTCGCGAAGAAAAACATCACCAATGCCGCTATCATCGTTTTGGAAAACAGCACAGGAGAGATCCTGTGTATGGTGGGTTCCAAGGATTTTTTCGACGGCCTCCACGACGGACAGGTCAACGGCACAACTTCCCTCCGTCAACCCGGCTCCACCCTCAAACCCTTCACCTACGGTCTAGCCCTGGAGAGGGGAATGACCGCCGCAGAGATTCTGGAAGACCGGGATTTTTATTTTCCTACCCCGGAAGGAAGCTATTCCCCGCGTAACTATGACTTGAAATTCCACGGGACAGTGCGCCTTCGGCAGGCTCTAGCCTGCTCTTACAATGTCCCCGCTGTCTCCCTTCTTGAAACGCTGGGACCGGACCTCCTCTTTCAAAAGCTCCGACAGGCAGGATTCGAGAGTCTGGACCGAAGTCCGGCTTATTATGGGGTGGGTTTGACCTTAGGCAACGGGGAAGTCAGTCTTCTGGAATTGAGCCGGGCATACTCGGCTCTGGCAAGAGGGGGCTTATACTTCGGGGACAAAACCATGCTCAAATGTTTTGACAACGAAGAGCAAGAAATTCCCTGGAGTAAAGAAGAAAAGCCAGTCAGAATATTCCCTCCTGAGATTGCTTTTATCATCACCGACATTCTGGCAGACAGGGACGCCCGTATTCCGGCTTTCGGTTACCTCACTCCCTTGAACCTGCCTTTTGACTGTGCGATCAAGACAGGAACCAGTGCGGATTTCCGGGACAACTGGACAGTAGGGTACACGCCCAGATACACGGTCGGAGTGTGGGTGGGAAATTTCGATGCTGCATCCATGCACAATATCTCGGGAATAACTGGTTGTGGGCCTCTCTTCAAGGATATCATGCTTCTTTTGGAAAACGGGAACACCGGAGTCGGGTTCGCCGAGAACCGGAATGTGACCAAAGCCAAAATCTGTCCGCTTTCTGGAAAGCTCGCTACAAAATACTGTCCAGGAGCCATGGAGGATTCTTTTATTAAGGGGACGGAACCCCAAGAATACTGTCCGGTTCACACTTCCGAGAGCCCCTCACAAGGCCTTCAGATTTTCCGCAAGGAAAAGTTCAGAATTGCCTTTCCCCAGGATAGGGATGTTTTTAAAATC
The DNA here is from genome assembly GCA_964400735.1 of uncultured Eubacteriales bacterium. Classification (GTDB taxonomy): domain Bacteria; phylum Acidobacteriota; class Aminicenantia; order Aminicenantales; family Aminicenantaceae; genus CAYNVQ01. Next base: position 178,788 of record CAYNVQ010000007.1, read on the forward strand.
GACCCTGTCCTTCGCCCGGAATTCCAGAGAATCAAGCTCAAATCAACAGCAGCCCGTGAGATGGATTTGGATCGTGTGGAGTGGTGGATCAATGGCCGTAAAATCGGTGAATCTTCCTATCCCTTTTCTATGTATTGGAATTTGAAGCCCGGCCATTTTACTATCAAAGCCGTGGCCCTAAAAGCTGAACACGAGGTACAGAGTGCCTCCATCGAAATCAAAGTGGAGGAATGAAGAATCCTGGCTAAAGTTTAAGGCTAAGCCTGTATCTGTAACCCAGGTCCTTGATGTTGAATTTCAACGATTTAATAACTCTGATCTCCGGCTCGTTCCATTTAGCTATACAGGCATAAACTTCCCTGTGTCCCATTTTTTTGGCGTACTCGATAACCGCCCGGTGAAGCTTTCTGGAAATCCCCTGATTCCGGAAAGGTTTGGAGACAAAAGTGATCTGCAGATAAAACTCAGGTGTGGACCGTCCGGAAGCAACGGGAAGAGTGTCGTACATCCTGTCTATTTCAGGGGCTCCGACGGAGGGGAAGCCCATAAGATATCCCACTATCTTATCATCGACCGAGGCCACGAATGTTTTGTATTTGTTTTCCGGATCCAGGTATCTTCTCCGGTAGTCCCGTTCTCCGGATTTGATCTTGATATCCTTGAATTTTTCCGACATTTCGGCCTCCAGCTCTTTGACGAGCTCGAGCACCTGTTCCAGATCCTCCGGACGATATTCCCTTATTTTTGCTTCTAAAGCCATAATGCGACCTCTCTCAACTGGACATTTAAAGCCGAAAATCAGCTTATGACAATATAACTGCTTTTGATTTTAGGATAATAAATATTTGTATCAAAATCAAGCCGCCGTTCAAAGCCGGTCAAAACCGCTTAAAGGCAATTTTAAAACCTCCCGACCTTAGCAACGTGAAATCTTCCGGTTTTTGCTGAGCGAAAATGCCCGGTTCCTGACAAAGCGAAAATTCCGGTTTGTCCACTTTCCTGTTTTTTACAGAACTTCTACATAACAAAACTCTTTACTGTGTCGTTGCCATGAACGAACGGCTGAGGATATAGACTTCGATTTCTTTCTCATCCTCCGATCGTATCTCTCTGGCTGTTGAAAATGCTCATCCGCAGTTGAAATAAAGGTGGCTTTTCAGTTAATGTATGATCTTGCAGGAAAGGAGGAAAGGATGAAAATTTTTAAATTTCTGTCTATTGCCACTTTGCTCTCTATTATCGCCGTACAATCATTCGCCTTCTCATCCATCCGGAATGGTCAAAACTTCGATATCCTCTTCATAAACGGAAGGGTTTTGGATGGAACGGGAAATCCCTGTTTCTATGCCGATATCGGTCTGAAGGATGGAAAAATCGCTGCCGTCGGCCTTCTCAAAGATAAATCTGAAGCCACGAAAGTCATCGATATAAAAGGAAAAATCATCTCGCCGGGATTCATCGATATCCACTGCCACGCCTACGATAGTGTGCAAAACGAGACATCCTGGGTGGGAAACGACGAGAAGAGATTTTTTGCCCCCAATTTCGTCAGCCAGGGTGTAACCTCCCTGGTTTCCAACATGTGCGGAGGGGGCCCCACAGACATCCAAAAGCAGCGCGAAACCCTGAGCGTCAAAGGAACCGGGCCCAATGTCATGCTTTTTGTCGGGCATAATTCTGTCCGCCGTCAGGTGATGGGGACGGATTTCCAGAGGCCTGCCACAGAGGACGAAACGGTGCAGATGAGGGAACTGGTGCACAGGGCTATGGAAGCCGGTGCCTTCGGTATGTCCACCGGATTGGAGTATGTGCCGAGCATCTGGAGCACAGAGGACGAGGTGGTGGCATTGGTCGAAGAGATCGTCCCCTATGGAGGGGTGTATATGGCCCACGAACGGGCCGCCGGCCTGACGCCGATGTGGTACGTCCCCAGCCAGCATGAGCCCGGCCCTCCCAACATGCTGGAAAACATCATCGAATTGATCGATGTGGGAAAGAGGACCGGAGCCACCGTGCTAGCTTCCCACATCAAGGCAAGAGGAGCCGATTTTTGGGGCGGGAGCCGTGCCATTATCCGGCTGATCGATGAAGCACGGGCACAGGGAGTGGATATCTGGGCGGACTGCTATCCCTACAACAGCTCGGGAAGCGATGGCAGCGTGGTTTTAATCCCCCGATGGGCCCTTGGAAGAAATTTCCAGGAGGAATTGAAAAAGGTGCTGGATGACCCGGAAAAGACCAAGGATTTGTACAGAGACATCAAACATAATCTCAACTGGCGGGGGGAGGCGGAAAATATCATTATCATGGATTATCCGGACAAATCTTGCATCGGAAAAAGCCTTGCTCAGATCGCCGAAGAACGCGGCGCGTCGGATGTGGAAATGGCCATCAAGCTGCAGCTGGAGGGGTACGCCAAAAGGCCTGGGGGAGCGAGAATCCGCGCTTTCTCGATGTCCGAGATCGACATCGAGGCTTTCTCGGCTCAACCCTGGACCGCCACATCGTCGGATGCCAGCATCGCTCTTCCCGATGACGGCCCTGTCCATGCCCGGTTCTATGGAACATTTCCCAGAAAAATCCGGCACTACGCCCTGGAAAGAAAGGTCATTTCACTGGAAGACGCCGTCCGGGCATCCACTTCGCTGCCAGCTCAAATTTTAGGTCTTCGCGATCGGGGAATGATACGGGAAGGATTTCATGCCGACCTGGTCGTTTTCGACCCAAAGACGATCAGAGATACCGCCACTTTCTTCGAGCCTCATCAGTACGCAGACGGCATAGAATACGTCCTGGTCAATGGAGCATTTGTAGTCGAGAATGGAGAGCTGACCTGGCAAAAGCCCGGAGTCGTGCTCACGAAAAAAAAATCCGGTTAACCTAAAGGATGAGTTTTTTCTTGTCATTCTCCAAATAAATGTATTGTTCGCTATCCGAATTTTTCGCTCATCCTGGACCTGTGAGCAAAAAGATGACGATATGGATATTCATGTTTTCTTTTCTACTTCTATCGATACCTTCTTTTTCCAAAGACCAGGGAATCGAACGAGGAATCGTTTTGAAAAAAGTTGTCTGTCAATATGACCGCTCGCAAAGCTATGCCCTTTATCTTCCATCCGCATACTCCCCGGAGAAGAAATGGCCAATAATCTACGCCTTTGATCCCGGAGCCAGAGGGGAGATTCCGGTCAAACTGTTTCACGAGGAGGCAGAAACATACGGCTATATACTCGCTGGCTCGAACAACTCGCAAAACGGACCCTGGGAGAACAACGTGAAGGCGGCGAATGCCGTTTGGGTGGACACCCACCTCCGCTTCCGCGTCGATGACGAAAGGATCTATGCGACGGGATTTTCTGGAGGAGCCAGGATGGCATCCGGCCTTTCCGACCTGTTGAAAAAACCCGTGGCCGGAATCATCGCTTGCGGAGCAGGATTGCCCAAGTGGCTAACCTTGGACAAGATTGCCTCTTCGGCTTTTTTCGGTATTGCAGGACTCGCCGACATGAACTACAAGGAACTCAAACAAATAGACAAGGGACTTGACGCCCTGAATACGGCACACCGCATAAGAATATTCGATGGAATCCACGACTGGCCTCCCAGTGAACTCTGCGATGAAGCCGTGGAGTGGATGGAGCTCCAAGCCATAAAAACCGGAAAGAGGGAAAAGGATCAGGCCTTTCTCCAGCAGCTCTATGAACGAGCTCTCAGGCAAGCCAAAAAATATGAGGATTCAGGGAATACTTATGAGGCATTTCAAATCTATCAGGCATTAAGAGAAGATTTTTCGGGCTTGGCTGAGACCTCGGCAGCAGAAGCCAAGGCTGCACAAATTGAAAGCGATCCTGCCTTCAAAAAAAGGCAGGAACAAGAAAGGCGAGCCTTCGAAGAAGAATCAAAACTTATAAAGGATATAAGAGAAAAATTTTGGAAACTGAAAGAAAATATCGGCGATTCATTCGAGAGAGAAAAATTGGTCAGAAATTTTCATTTGGACCAGTTTTTAGAGGAGGCGGATAAGGGGGAAGATATATTCAGGTCAATGATGGCCAAACGACTTCTCCAGGATTTTTCCTATAATGTATACGAGCAGGGAGAGATCTCCTTCGAAGCGAAAGATTATTCAGCGGCTGCCGTTTTTTTTGAACTTGTGGCCATATCAAGTTCCCATCAGCCGGGAGTGCTCTACAAGCTCGCTTCTGCTTATTCCCTCGACAAGCAAAAAGAAAAGGCTCTCCGAACTTTAAAGGAGGCTGTGGAACGGGGCTTTTCCGATAGAGAGCGGCTGAAAAAGGACAAAAGCTTCGACCCGATTCGGGAGGAAAAAGAATTCAAGGCTATCTTAGAAGCCCTTAAAAAAAATTCGGTCCCCAAATGAAAATTCCATATGACAAACCACATGGGATCCGATTCGCGCCCTATTCAATTCCTGACTCTTTTATTTTACTGAATATTCGCCAAAGTAAAGGGTCTATCCTTTTCTCCGGATTTCAAAGCATCATATCTTTTGATGACTTCGTCTGTGATATCTATGGACATGCTGAAGTAGGCGACTGAATTGGCGGAAAGGTCCAAGACAAGGCTGTACCCTTTTTCGTTGGCGACCTTTTCGATTATCGGATTCACTTCATCCCGAATTTTATTGAATAACCGAAACTGGAGCCGCTGCCAATCTTTAAGGGAATCTTCCGAGACTCTTTTGCGCTCGGTTCTCAGTTTATCCAAGTCAAAAGCGAGCTGTTCTTGCGCCTCGAAAGTCATTACCAATCGCTGGGTGTTGAGTTTTGTGTCTAAATCCTGGATTTTTTTGTCGATTTCCGCCAGGTTGAAATTGATTTTTTGCTCACGCTCTTGGAGTAAAGTGATAGCCTTTCGTCCCTCAATGGAGTTCTGAAAGGTCTTTTGCGAATCAATCACAGCCACCGTTAGCGCCTGTTCAGCGAATCCCTGCATCATGAAAATTGTTAGAGGAAAAGCAAATAAAATAACACTCCAAATTTTTTTTCTCATATTGACCTCCCTAAATTTAGCTATTCTAATAGATTCCGTTTACTCTAACTAAAACCGGATACTAAACGTTGCGAGATAAGAAGACATGATAGAATTAAATAAAGAAAGGTTCATTCTGGGGATTTCTTGAAGTTGATATTTCGGGGTGTTCATGACACAATTTAAGCGGGAACAAAAAAGCATGCCAAGATCTTTTTTATTCATTACGGCGTTTCTGCTTATTTATCCCTTCTATTTATTTTCACACCAAAACATCAATCCTTCAGAAAAAAGCCAGAAAAGCTTGGCTGGACAAGCCATTTTCCCAGAAAAAGAATATAAAGAATGGCTGGAAGTTCAGAAAAATCAAGATGTCGATCCAGCCTCGAAGATCAAATGCAGCGTAAATATTTTCTTTATCCTCAAATATGAAACTTTAGTCAGGGGAAAACTCCTGGACTTCGGTTTCCTTTTTGATGAGAGTTATGATCGATCAATCAAGACTTATACTTACGAAATAGGCTTGATGTATTATCGTTTGGAAGCCTGGCGGCTTCTAAACAGCCTTTTGAAATACTACGAGTATAGGCCCAAATTCGACCAGCTTTTAATCGATGGAACGGATGCAACGGTAAATATATGGGCCAGAGCTGGAATAGTCCGCACTAACTACCCATATTCTGTTGAATCAGGTCTCTACGGTCATTATACATTCAAGATCGAAGAAGTTGATGGACTTTGGCTAATTCATGAAGCTGAGTGCAGCGATGAAATGCATGACGGCAACCCCCCCGGCACGAATTTTATTTCACGGGTAGAGGAAATGAAAAAACGGCATGAATATGAAAAAAGTCTAAAGCCACCTCAAAAGGCTAAGAAAAAAATCCCTTCAATAAAAGAATTACAGGACACCAGGAAAATCGAACTCTATCACGAAATTTTCGGCCATTACAGGTTTGTTATGGATAAAAAAAATCTCTTGATAACATTTTTCACCGAAGATAAACGTTTATTCGGAAATTATGAAGGCATCTCCAAGATTCCTCTCTTTCAATTCAATGACGATCCTCTCGAATTCGAATGGAGGCCAGAAGCTCCATGGGATAAAATCTATAAACTTCGATTTATCCGAGATCGGACAGGAAAAATAACAAGGTGCATTATGGAGGTTGAGGAACAATCTTACGAGGGGATAAAATCAGAAGGGCCTTGCCATCTTCATAGATTCTGATGATAAGATCAATCGGCACCATTTTTCAGTGGCAATTTTTCTTTAAATTATCGCATCAAGCAAGACAAAAATAAGCAGATCCTCCATTTTTTTCGCTGTTGACTGCTTAGACCGTGTTTGGTACATTCAAACTTTCAAACACCCTTGTTCAAATATGACACCAGTAAAAAACAGATTAAAAAAAGGAAGAATCATGAAAGTCTATGAATCGATCGCCCTCGGAATACCGGATATTCTTCTGCCTAAAACCGGAACAGACCCCGGAAAATGGGCAGTCATCGCCTGTGACCAGTTCACCTCGGAACCGGAATACTGGCAGAAAGTTAGCCAGATTGTCAATGATGCCCCATCGACCCTGAACCTGATCTATCCCGAGGTCTACCTGGCAGAGAAAAACCCTGAGGCTAGGATTTCCAGCATCAGGAAGAATATGCAGCGCTACGTAGAGCAAGAAATTTTCGAAGAGGCCGAAGGATTTATCTATGTCGAACGCCAAACCGGCCGGCACACACGCAAAGGCTTGATGGTCTGTCTGGACCTGGAACAGTACGACTTCCATAAAGGGGCCTCGACCCTGATCCGGGCCACGGAGGGCACCATCCTCGAGCGGATTCCTCCCCGGGTCAGAATCCGGGAGGGGGCACCATTGGAAATTCCTCATATCATGGTTTTGATCGATGACCCGGAAAACACGGTCGTCGGTCCCCTAACCCAAAATAAGCAGCGCCTCCAAAAGCTATACGATTTCGAGCTGATGATGGGATCAGGGCATCTTACCGGATACAGAGTGAACGACGACGCTCTCGAAGAAGGTGTCACACAAAATCTTCGTGCCCTGGCTGATCCTGATCAATTCACCCGAAAATACGATTTGAATCCTGAGACACCGGTGCTCTTATTTGCCATGGGCGACGGGAACCATTCTCTGGCCACAGCCAAGACCATCTGGGATAAAACGAAGAAAGACGTTGCGGATGAAGAAGAGATTTTTGAATCTCCCCTGCGCTATGCTCTTGTCGAACTGGTCAACCTCCATGACGAAGCTCTCGTTTTCGAGCCCATCCATAGGATTCTGTTCGACCTTGCCGGCGGAAGGAATATCCTTTCCGAAATGGAGGCCTTTTATTCCAAACGTTTTCATTTCGCCGAATGTTCCGACGCCGAGAAAATGAGGGGAGACGTCGATTCCCAGCGCGGAGGCCTCCATAAAATAGGTGTGGTGACGACTTCAGGCTTCGGAGTGATCGAAATTTCCGATCCGGATTCGAACCTTCCGGTTGGGACCCTCCAAAACTTTCTGGATATGTTCCTGAAGGATGGGGGTGCCAAAGGAATTGACTATATCCACGGCACAGATACCCTGGTCCAACTCGGACAAAAGACGGGAAGTATCGGATTTTATCTGCCGTCCATGGATAAACACGACCTGTTCAAGACCGTCATCTTGGACGGTGCTCTCCCCCGAAAAACATTCTCCATGGGGGAAGCCTGGGAAAAGCGTTTCTACATGGAGGCACGCAGACTAGTCTAAAAGGAGACTTCTCATGGCTTCGGTAGATGAAGTCGTCCAAAAATTGAGGGCCTTGGCCAGGCCAGATCAATTGGAAGGGATGGCCCGTTTCGCTATCGTCGGCAAAGAGAGATTAGGAGTTTCGGTTCCTGTAATGAGGAAATTGGCTAAAGAAATCGGAAAAGACCACGAACTGGCACTCAAGATCTGGAAGACAGGCATACCCGAGGCGCAAATCATAGCCGGTATGATCGGAGAGCCTGAGAAATTGACCGAAAAGCAGATGGAGGATTGGGTCAAGGATTTTGAATCCTGGGATGTCTGTGACCAAGTCTGTATGAATCTGTTCGAAAAATCTCCTTTTGCCTTGAAAAAAATCCATGATTGGTCCCAGAGGGAGGAAGAATTCGTTAAAAGGACTGCTTATGCATTGATAGCCTGTCTGGCTTGGCATGACAAAGGAGCCGAGGATAAGGTTTTTATCCGGCTGTTCCCGATGATCAAGGAGGGAGCCACGGACGATCGGAACTTCGTCAAAAAGGCTGTCAACTGGGCACTGAGGAACATCGGAAAAAGGAATGCCAGTTTGAACAAGGCGGCCATCGAACTGGCCCGGGAAATACAGGAGATTGATTCCAGGGCTGCCCGCTGGATCGCCTCCGACGCCATCCGGGAACTCCAGAGCGAATCCGTACAAAAAAGAATAAAAGAATAGGGGACGCTCCTTAAGGTACCACCCTATAAAGGTTTCTACGGCACTAAGGGTAAGACCCCAAATAGGCAGACCTAAAAATGTTGGGTCGGACTTTCACGAAGGCCCCAGAAACACGAAAATAGGGTGGTACCTTAAGGAGCGTCCCCCCATAATAAAATGCGGTCGAAACAGAAAAAGATCCTATCTCTTCTGAAGGTAAGACCTTCTTTCTCTTCCATCGATTATGTCAATAACAAAAAACAATTCCAGCTTCATTCGCTGGTCACGGAACAAAGGCATCGGCGAACCTGGAATTTGAGCTTTACAATCAAAGAGGATGTCGAAGAGGGAATCCGCCAAATTTTGAGTGTCGATGAAGATATCGACAATAAGTTTCGAGAGATGGCGGATAATACGACTTTGTTCTATCAGGCCGCTCAGGCCGTGTCTCAAGCCATCAAAGAGCGGAAAAGAATATTCATCTACGGGTGTGGATCGACCGGTCGTCTGGCCAAACAGATGGAAAGCGCCATCTGGCGGCCCTTCTGGAAAAAGATTAGAGAGAGCCGATTTTGGGGCAAATTGAAAAAGGCCCTTCCTGAAGACATAGAAGACCGGCTCATCGGAGAGATGACCGGAGGAGATAGGGCTCTGATCAGCGCTCTGGAGGGTTTCGAGGACCTTCAGATCATGGGAAAACTTCAGCTGCTGGATCACGGAATCCAGAAAGGAGATGTGGTTTTTTGCATCACGGAGGGAGGCGAAACATCCTCGGTCATAGGGACCCTTTTAGCCGCCCTGGAACAGTATGGGGTGCTCAGCCCAGGAAAAGTCGAGGAAGCCAAAAAACATTTGTATTTTGTTTACAACAACCCGGATGAAATCCTCAGGCCGTTCGAAAGGAGCCGGTCGGTGACCGATAATCCAGCCCTGACCAAGATCAATCTGACGACCGGGCCTCAAGCCATAACCGGTTCCACCCGTATGCAGGCTGCCACCTCGGAAACATTCCTGATGGGCATCATCCTCGAGGCAGGCATCTACAGTCTATTGCGAGATCTTCTGAGCGATGAAGAATTGGCAGAGATGAATTTTCAAAAGGCCCCCTTGATAGAAGATCGGCTGCGATCCTTCGGCGCCATCCGAGATATTCTGATGGAATCTATAAATGCCCTCGGCCGGTTGACCCGTCTTGAATCGAAAACCTATAAAAATGGACGGTTTTCCACTTATTTTGCCAAGAATGCCCTGATAACGGTATTCATAGACTGTGCGGAAAGAAGCCCCACTTTTCATTTGTTCCCGCTGGACACCATCCTCGAAGAGGAAAGGAAGTGCTGGCTTCAGGTGTGGACAGTCGGAAAGGATTACAGGGAAGCCTGGCAGAGCTTTCTGGGAAGAGACTTTCAGGGACTGGAGGAGGATTTTTATCAACTCCATTTCTCGAGCCAAATAGATGACAGCTATCTCAGGAAAGCCGCTCTGAAAAGTCTCAAGTTGGCCGGGAATGATCAGGAAATGCTGTACGATTTCTCCTTTGCTGAAGAAAATATAAAAAAAAGAGGCCCTCACGAAGGAGATCTGGGTGTGTTGGTGGGGTTGGACGATGAGATTGATGCTCTGGCCGATCCCGATTCATCGTTCTGTAAATTCGTCGATCTCTTCAAAAGAAAAAAAGCCAATTTGGTCCTGATATTGGTCGGCGATAGAGAACCTGAAGATGCCGATAAAATTCTCGCCCGGTTGTCACTGGAAAAAGAGAAAGACATTGTGCTTCTGTTCAGGATGGGCCGAAACGACGACCCGCTGGGCTTGAACCGGCAAATCCTCCTCAAGGTGCTGCTGAATGCTCATTCGACTGCTGTAATGGCCCGGCTGGGACGGGTGGTGGGAAACACCATGACCGATGTCAATCCCAGCAATCTCAAGCTTATCGGCCGGGCCACCTATCTGATTATGAGCCACGTCAACGACACTGTCTCTCAGAAAGAGTGGACGCTAAGATATGGAAAGGCGGGACTCATTTCCTATGCAGAGGCCAATGCAGTGCTGTTCGAGGCAACGGAGTATACGGCCAAAAAGTGTGGACAAACCAGTGAGGTGGCTCTCTCCATCATCAGGATCTTGGAGGCCCTAAAAAAGAAAAAACACATCACCTGGGAAGATGCGCTCCATATTGCCAAAACCCAGGGTTTGGAGAGTTACCTGGAAGACCAGAATCCGTCTTTTAGGAGTCCGCATCGAAGCAGAGGGAGCCTAGAAAGTGAAGGTTAAAAGAACGATCGAGCAAGAATGGCTTTTACGGATGATCTTCTTGATGGATGCGGAATAGGATGCAAATGGGATTTTCAACAATTGACTACCTGATCGTTTTCCTTTACTTGGCAGGTGTGACCGTTTTCGGCATCGTGGTATCAGGAAAACAGCGGTCCACATCGGACTATTTCCTGGGAGGTCATCGCATTCCTTGGTGGGCTGTTCTGTTTTCGGTGGTGGCCACCGAAACCTCCACCCTGACCTTCATCTCCATCCCGGCCGTCGCTTATGGAGGAAACCTGACCTTTCTCCAAATCACTTTCGGCTATATCCTGGGAAGGACAGCCGTTAGCCTGCTTTTTTTGCCCAAGTATTATCAGGGAAAGCTTTCCACAGCCTACCAATTTTTGGGAATCAGGTTCGGCGATAGCATGCGCAACATCACCAGCACCACATTTATGGTAACCCGCCTGCTGGCAGACGGTGTGAGGCTTTTCGCTTCGGCCATTCCCATCGCCATCATCCTCCGTCTGGCCGGCATACAAGCTTCTGACTTGAACATCTATCTGGTATCCATTTTGATGATTTCTGCAGTGACCTTCATCTATACTTTTTTAGGCGGAATCCGGGCCGTAGTCTGGATGGATGTGGTCCAAATGGGCATATACATCGGAGGGGCCTTCCTCGCTGCGGGGATTATTCTATCACGCCTGCCGCAGGGATTGAGCGGAGTCTTAGATTTGACAGGAGAGGCCGGGAAACTGAAGCTGTTCTATTCAGGATTCGAATTGAGCTTCAAGGATTTTATCGCTCAGCCCTACACCCTCCTGGCGGCCGTCCTGGGAGGTGGGGTCTTTTCCATCGCCTCCCACGGGACAGATCAGCTAATCGTTCAGAGGTTGCTGACGACAAGAAACCTCCGTTCCAGTCAGAAAGCCCTCATCGGGAGCGGATTCATCGTTTTTCTTCAGTTCGGCCTGTTCCTGTTCATCGGGCTACTGCTCTTCGGATTTTATGCTGGACAAACCCCATCACAGCTCGGACTGGCGACCACGGACGAGATCTTCGCCAAATTCATCGTGGAGGAACTTCCCACAGGCCTGTCGGGACTGATCATAGCGGCCATTCTGGCCGCAGCCATGAGCACGCTTTCTTCATCCATCAATTCCCTGGCTTCGGCGACCACCATGGATATCTATAAATCTTACTGGGGAAAAAATAATCCGCCGGAGAAAGACTTGAAGATTTCCCGCCTGGTGACTATCGGGTGGGGAATAGTCATCACGGCCTCGGCCTTTGTCTTTGCCTTCCTTCAGCTTCGCTCATCGGGAGAGCGGCCAGCCGTGGTGGAGCTGGGTTTGGGTATTGCCTCTTACACATATGGAGGACTGCTGGGGGCTTTCATGCTCGGCATTCTTTCTGAGAAACTTCAACTCAGAGATGCCCTTATCGGTTTCTTTTCCGGATTGATCGCCCTGCTCTTTTTGGTGAAGGGGCCTATTCAAAATCTCCTGCCTGGAGAGGGCTTGACCATCGCTTGGCCTCTCTACACCCTGGTCGGAGGATCGATCGTCATCATCGCCGCCTACCTCTCTTCCCTCTTTCATCATAGGGACGCTCCTTAAGGTACCACCCTATAAAAAAATATCTATATATCTCTTCCTTTCTGAGCACAATAATGATGAATTTCCTTCTTTTCATTCGTCTGTTGTAATGGGAGGAATGTTCACCATGCCAAGAAGGTCAAGGAAACTCATGGACAATGGTTTCTATCACATCCTCACCAGAGGAAATGATCGGAAAAATATCTTTCGATGTAAGGAAGATTACCTATATTTTCTAACCATCACTTTCAAATATTTGACAAAATACAACATCTATATTTTTCATTACTGTCTGATGCCCAACCACATACACTTTCTCGTCCAGGTAGCCACAGCTCTTCACTTGCCCAAATTCATGCAAGGTATTCTCCAATCGTATGCTTGGTATTTTCGAAAAAGATACGATTCTGTTGGATTTGTCTTTCAAAACCGTTACAAGAGTCTGTTCATTGAAAGAGAAAGCTATCTGTTGGAATGCGGACGATATATAGAAAGGAATCCACTGCGAGCAAAAATCACCAACAATCTCCACAAATATCCCTGGAGCAGTTTCTCTTTTTATGCGGACGGCTTACATGATGTCATCATAAAATATCCGAGTCCTGGTTTTCTCGGACTGGCTGGGTCTCAAGAAGAACGCCAACGCAGATTTCGCGATTATGTTCTTGAACAAAGACCTTATGATCAGTTGCTGGATGAAACTTTCCGAATGGAATAGGGTGGTACCTTAAGGAGCGTCCCCACTTTATTCATATCTTAGGGAAGTGACCGGGTTGGCGAGGGAGGCTCTGAGGGTTTGGAAGCTAACCGTGATCACGATCACGAGCAAGGCTGCCAGACCGGGAAGGGCAAACATGGTCCAGGAAAGACCCACCCGGTAGGGGAAATTCTCCAACCACCTGTTCATCAATAGCCAGGAGAGAGGCCAGACACAGAGGTTGGCCAAAAGGATCAGCACCAGAAACTCCTTGCCGAGCAAACAAATGATACTTCCAACACTGGATCCCAGCACCTTACGAATACCGATTTCCTTGGTCCGCCTTTCCGCTGCAAAGGATGAGAGGGCAAATATCCCCAGACAGGCGATAAATCCGGCAATAATGGTAAAATATTTCATGATGGCACCCAGGTTTTCAACATCCGTGTAGAGGCGGTCAAACTCCTCGTCCAAGAAATTATAGGTAAAGGGAAGATGAGGGGCCACCCTCTTCCAGGCCACCTCCATGAGCTTCAGCGTCGAGGCGATTTCTTCGGGCTGAATGCGAACGAATATATAGTTGATTCTGGGGTTCAGGAAGAGGATCAAAGGGCCGATAGGGGCATTCTCGACCGACTCCAAATGGAAATCCTTCACGACGCCGATGATTTTCCCTTCGTACGTACCGCCGAATTTAAGGCTTTTGTTCAGAGCCGATTCACCGCCCAGTATCCCCTCGAACTTTTCATTGACGATAAGATTCCCTTTCTCGGTCCCATAAACTTTTGAAAAGCTCCTTCCCTTGAGGACCTTTATTTTCATCGTTTCGATAAAATCGAAATCTACGGAGGTGATGCTAATCGGCATTTCCTCATCCAACTTCCGTCCTTCGAAAACAACATCGCGGGCCTGCGTCCCGAAATTTGTCGGATGGGTAAAGGCCGCGCTCACGTTTTCGACCCGCGATATCTGCTTCAGTTCATTTTTAAACCGGCTGTAGATATCGCTGTTTTCCTTATTCGCGATTCCAAGCGGAAGGGAGACGACCTGCTCTTGACTGAGCCCCAAATCCTTATTTTTAAGATAATCGATCTGTCTATAAATAACGAAAGACCCAATGAGCAACATAAGCGAAATACTCATCTGAACGAGCACGAATGTCCTTCTCAAAAACGTACCTCTTCGACCGGATGCCTTTTTCCTGTTCAGGACCTTTACGGGCTGGAAAGAAGAAAGAAAAAAAGCCGGATAACTTCCTGACACGAATCCTGTAAAAAGGGTAACTCCCAAAATTACCAGAATCATGCCTGGGTTTAAAAAGTCAGCCAGGGCAAAATACCTCTCCGCTATCTTGTTGAAGCCTGGAAGCACGAGTTGAATCAGGAGGGGAGCCAGCAAAAGAGAACAGAAAGCGATAAAAACAGCCTCCACCAAAAATTGCCGGATGATGTGAGATTCGCTGGCTCCGATAACCTTGCGCATGCCGATCTCTTTCGAACGGTACTCAGACAGCGCTGTGGCCAGGTTCATAAAATTGATGCAAGCGATGATCAAGATCAGGGCTCCCAGCAGAGAAAACAGGTAGACATACTGGATGCGGCCTTGACTTTCCGGATTCTCATAATTGGCAAAGAGATGAATTTTAGTCAATGGTTTCAGGTACAGTTCGATGTTTGTATCCCGGTCATAATTTTTCACCAGGCCGGCGATTTTTTTTTCGAAATCCCTGTAGTTGACCGACTCCTCTAGGCGGATATAGGTCAAGGCCATGCTGAAATCCCAGGCATCGGTTATCCAACCCAGCTTTTCGACGACCTCGAACGGAACGACCATGTCAAACTGGAGATGGGAATTGGAGGGAACGTCACCCATCACTCCGGTCACCAGGAAATCCAGCTTATTATCCATCCGAAGGGTTTGGCCGATCGGGTTTTCCCGTCCAAAATATTTTTCTGCGACACTTTGGGAGATGACTATCGATTCAGGACGAACGAGGACCGATTCCTTATCTCCTTCGATCAGTGGGAAGGTGAACAGAGAGAAAAATTCCGGATCGACGGTGATGATATAATCTTCATAGAAAATCTTATCCGCGTATTTTAGGACTCTCTCCCCTGTCATGGCCACCCTTATGGATTCCTTCACTTCCGGAAAGCGCTCTTTGAGCTGCTGGGAAAGCGGCCCGGGTGTTCTAAAGCTGTGGTTGATCCTGTCGGGAAAACTCCGCTCCTCGAAGACCTGAAAAATCGAGGAAGCATTTTCATGGAACCGGTCGAAGCTCAACTCGTGAAGGACCCAAATCGAAATCAGCAAGAAAGCCGCCATACCTAGGGAAAGCCCAGAAATGGTAACCAGAGAGTAGGCCTTGTGCCTTTTAAGATGCCGGAAGGCAATCGTCACATAGTTTTTAAACATTCCGAAACTCCAGTAAAAAGCCAACTCCAGCTTGGAGATGAGCAACCGGATGATATGGGTCAAAGACCATAGCGCGGCCCTCAATCTGCCGCACTGAACAATCCTGAATCCATAGATTTCCTCGAAATCGCCGAGTTTTTCCTGGAGTTCTTCTTCGTCATAGAAACGTCTGAGCATCCACCCGGCCCAACGCGGCAAGGGTGATTTTTCAGGATGCATCGTTTTCATCCCAGTCGAGGGAAACTTTCGAAACGCCGGCCCAGGCGGCCTCCTGGACCTTCTTGATATCCTTTAAGGCTTTTTTACCGGCATCCGTCAGCTCATACAGGAATTTGCTTCTTCCTCCCCTTTCCGGTGTGGGTTCTCCCTTGATTTTTTTTAGATACCTCTTTTTTCTGAGCTTTTCCAGCGGAACATAGATAGCTCCGATCTGCCACCTATAGCCCGTGACATGGGAGACCTGATCGAGGATGGAAAGGGTATAGGCATTCCCTTCGAGTCTCCATACCGCCAGCAAAACATACTCTTCGGCCCGCGACAAAAGTCTCATTGCGACTCCATTTTATCTCATTTGTTTAATAATATAAAACATATAGACAGTAAAATCAAGGAATTTTTGGGGACGTTCCTCAAGGTACCACCCTATTCCATTCAGAACGCACCATCCAGCATCTGATCATAAGACCTTTGTTCGATAACATAATCGCAAAATCTTCGCTGGCGTTCTTCTTTATGTCCTGTTATTCCGAGAAAGCCGGGATTTGGATACTCTATTAGGCCATCATACAAGCCCTTCTCATGAAAAGAACAACTGTGCGACCATTCCCTCTAGTGAGGATGTGATAGAAACCATTGTCCATGAGTTTCCCTGAGCCCCTTAGCTTGGAAGACATCTCTTCAATTGCAGCGGATGAATGAAAAAGACAGAAATTTGAGAAGGCGGGGATAATCAGTCTTTCATTTATAGGGTGGTTCCTTGAGGAGCGTCCCCATATAAAAAAAAATTTTTGAAAAAAAAGGTAACCATTTCTACAAGAATACAGTATATATACATGAAAGAGGTCATCAACGATGAAGGAACTGGATTTATTGGGTCGGTGGGAAGAGGTCTATCTTCTTTCTATCTGGGAGCTCAAAGACAATGCTTACGGAGTGACCATCAAGAAATCGGTGGCACAAAAAACAGGTAAGACACTCTCCTACGGCGGATTGTATTTCATGCTGGCTCAATTGACAAAAAAGGGCCTGGTCAAAAAGACGCCCGGAGAGCCGACCCAAAAAAGAGGCGGACGCAGGAAATTCTATTACTCTCTAACTCCAAAAGGGAAAAAGGCTCTTCAGGCGACCTATCTTTATCAAAAATCATTGTGGAAGGATATCGCAGATTCCGTACTGGAATAGGTCATTTTTCGATGAAAACACAAAAGAACAGACCTCCTCGAATCACCCTCTGGCTCTTTCAACATCTGGCTGAGCCAGAGGATGCTTTTTCCCTGACCGGTGATTTCGAGGAAGATTATAGAGACATCCTCTCTCAACGGGGAAAATTCAAAGCTGGATGCTGGGCCTGGTTCCAGGTCCTTCTTTCCTTCCCTTCATTCTTCAAATCCACTATTTATTGGAGCCTAACCATGATCAAGAATTATCTTAAAATTGCTTTCCGGGTTATCAAAAAGCACAAAGGCTATTCCTTCATCAACATAGCTGGCCTGGCCGTCGGCATGGCCTGTTGCGTGCTCATCCTCCTCTGGGTTCAAGATGAGCTGAGCTACGACACTTTCCATCAAAATTACAGAGAAATCTACAGGACCGTCCTCAACGTCGAAGACCAGTGGTATAGCTCCAGCCCCTGGGCCTTGGCTCCGATTTTAGAGAGCGAGTATCCAGAGGTTATCGCCGCCACGAGATACCGCTACAACACCCTGCTGGTCACTTACGGGGATAGAAGCTTCAACGAGCAGGTCGCCTTCGTGGACCCTGACTTTTTCGAGATTTTCACCTTTCTCATTATCCAAGGCGATTCCACCAATCCTTTTCCCACACTCTATTCAGCCGTCATCACCGAAAGAACGGCTGCCAAATATTTCGGCCGCGAGGACCCTATCGGAAAAGCTCTCACCATCAACGATAGGTTCAAATTCTCCGTGACCGGCATCATCGAAAATGTCCCATCAAATTCGAGCTTGGAACTCGACATTATCGCCCCCGTCAAAATCTTCGGAGAAGAGACTCTCAACAGCTGGGCCCTTGAATCCGGATCGTTCCTTTTGCTTCAAAAGAACGCCTCTCCCGATGCCCTGGGCGAAAAAATCGCGGGCATCACTATGGAGCGGGACAAAAGAACCGACATGACCGTGACAACCTATATCCGTCCTTTATCCCGCATGCATCTTCACTCGCTAGGCGGAGGCGGCAACATCATCTATATCTATATTTTCTCCACCATCGCCATTTTCGTTCTGCTGATCGCCTGTATCAATTTCATGAATCTAGCCACAGCCCGCGGGAGCACGCGCGCCAAAGAAGTGGGGATGCGCAAAGTGGTCGGCGCCCAGCGCAACCACGTCATCAAACAGTTTTTCGGGGAATCGCTCCTTCTCTCCTTCATCGCCCTGATTTTTGCCATCGGACTGGTCCTCCTTTTTCTGCCCGGATTCAATAACCTGGCCCAAAAGAGCTTGCGGCTAGACCTTGGGGGAAACCTCCCCATTCTCTTCGGATTGATCGGCATCACCCTTTTCACCGGAATGATTTCCGGAAGTTACCCAGCTTTTTTTCTATCGGCTTTTCATCCGGTCAAGGTCATCAAAGGCTCCTATTCCGGGAAATCGGCCAAACCGCTTCTCCGAAAATCACTCGTAGTCATCCAGTTCACCATTGCCATCGTTTTGATCATCGGAACGCTGGTCATGGTTAGGCAGCTCGATTACATCCGCAACAAGGAACTCGGCTTCAACCGGCAGCAGGTCATTTCCCTGCCCATGAATCCTGGACTCCGCGAGGCCTATGAGTCGTTCAAAAACGAACTCCTGCAGCATTCCGCTGTCGTGTCTGTGACATCGGCTACCAGCCGTCCCACTCAGGTGGGGAACATCAATCCTGTCTATTGGGAAGGCCGCGGGCCTGAGCAGTATGAAACCATGAATTTTATCGCCTGCGACTATGACTACATCAAAACCTTCGAAATGGAGATCGTCCAGGGAAGGGATTTTTCCCGAGACTTTCCTACCGACCTTCAAAACTATATCGTCAACGAAGAGGCCGTCAAATTCATGGGACTGAAAGATCCGGTGGGAAAGCTTTTTTCCATCTGGCAGAACAAAGGTCAAATTATAGGCGTCGTGAAAAATTTTCATTCGCGCTCTCTTCACAACGAAATCGTGCCGGTCTGTATCACACTGAACCAAGAATGGGGACCCAATTATGTCTTCGTCCGTCTCAAACCGGCCAACATATCCCAGGCACTGAATGAAGTGGAGGAGATCTGGAAGAAATCCTCCCCCCATTTCCCCTTCGCCTATCAATTTCTGGATGAGGTGTTCGAGGAGCAGTACCGGACAGATCAAAGGACAGGCGCGATCTTCAAATATTTCGCGATACTGGCCGTGTTCATCTCCTGTTTGGGCATATTGGGCCTGGCGGCTTTCACGGCGGAACAGCGCACCAAGGAAATCGGAATACGCAAGATCTTGGGAGCCTCTGTTTCAGGCATCGTATCCCTTGTTTCGAGAGAATTTATCATCCTCCTCGCCCTGGCCAATGCCATCGCCTGGCCGGCCGCCTATTTCCTGTCCAGAAGATTGCTGGATAGCTATGCCTACCGGACGGGCATAACCGTCTGGATCTTCGTGACAGCCGGAGCATTGGCGCTTGCAGTAGCCCTGTTCACCGTCAGCTTCCAGGCTTTGAAAGCAGCCAGAACCGACCCCGCCAAAGCCCTCCGGTATGAATGATCTTTATCAAGCCTGCTCCCTCCAATGGGCAGCTCCACTTTAAAAAGCGAGCAAGGAGAGTCCAGCGGCAAAGGAAGAATCGATCACCACACTTTTATCTCATGATTAAAAATCATCCCTTTCAGAACGGAAACAAAAGAATCGCCACGACAACCCTCATGGTATTCCTTTTTTTGAATAAAAAATGGATTAAAGTCGACACTCAGGAACTTTACAATTTCACTGTATGGAGCGCCCAAAGCCCGGCCAAACTTAAAAACGAGGTGGCAAAAGCCATAGAAAAATTCATCAACACTTACATGATAAAAATCGATGACGCACAAGGTAAAAAGCCGTAGGGTGGTACCTAGAGGAACGTCCCCATTTATTATTCGTATCTAAGAGAGTCGGCGGGGTTGGCCAGGGCGGCTCTGATAGATTGATAGCTGATGGTTGCCAGGGCGATCAGGCAGGCCACAGCAGAGGAAACGATGAACACCCATACTTGGAGATTGATCCTGTAGGGAAAATTCTGCAACCACTGGCGCATGATAAAATAAGCGGCCGGCCAGGCCAAAAGATTGGCCAACCCCATCAGCAAGGCAAATTCTTTGGTCAAGAGTATCGAAATATTGGCCACCGATGCTCCGATGACCTTCCGAATCCCTATCTCTTTGGTGCGCTGTTTTGTCGCATAACTGGCCAGGCCAAAAAGTCCCAGACAGGCGATAAAAATGGCCAAAGCAGCCAGATAAAATATGACTTGACCTGCCTTTTGCTCTTCCAGATACATCTGGCGAAAATCCTCGTCCAGAAACCTGAAGGAAAACACCTTGTCCGGGAACACTTCCGAAAATTTATTCTCGATATAGCCAAGTGTTTCCGGAATGTTCTGAGCGGATACCTTAACGGACAAGGTTCTGCCATAACTCTCACGGGGAATAAGCCTCATCATCAGAGGAGTTATGGCGTTGTGCAGAGAGAGAAAATGGTAGTCCTTAACAATGCCCACAACTGTGGCACCTCCGACCGAGCGGGAACGGTAGTCGACATTGTAAAGGATACGTTTCCCGATAGGATCCTCCCACCCTATTCGCTTTGCGGCAGACTCATTGAGAATGACCTCGTTTTCCTCGCTAACTCTCATATCCCGGCTGAATTCCCTTCCCATGATGATGGTCATTTCATAGGTCGGGATCAGATTTTCATCTACGTAATTGACATTGACCTTCATCGCGTCCCCATCGGTGGCGCCCTCCCAAGTCACCCTTGTCCAATTTGTGGAGGAATAAGGCATATAGTCCGAAGTTCCGGCATTCATCACATTCGGATTCCGCAGGATTTCATCTCGAAAAGCATCGATCTTGCTTGAAGTCGCGCTGTCAATAGGGATGGCCAGCACCTGCTGGCTGCTGTAGCCTAAATCCTTGTTGAGGAAATAATGTACCTGTTGAAGGATGACAATGGTCCCGATAATAAGAACCACTGAAATGAAAAACTGAAGCACAACCAGGGATTTTCTCAAAACAGTGTTTCTTGCCCCCCTTGTGACCGACCCCTTCAGCACCCGAGCGGGTTGAAAAGAGGAAAGAACGAGGGCAGGGTAGATTCCGCTGAACACCCCGATCAAAAGGGCGACAGCACCCAAGCCCACAGAAAAAATCCAGTTGCCGATAAAGTCGATGCGCAGGTTCCTGTTGACGATGCGGTCGAACTCCGGAAGAAGAATAAACATAAGGCCTATAGCGATGACCATGGCGATAAAGGCAATAAAAACAGACTCTCCGATAAACTGCTGCATCAAGGACGTTTTATGTGCGCCGGAAACCTTACGCAATCCCACCTCTCTCGCCCGGTCCGTTGACCGGGCGGTGGTGAGATTGATGAAGTTGATACAGGCTATGATCAAGACGAACAGGGCGATGGCTGCAAAGACGTACACATTCCTGATACTTCCGTTCACTCCGATTTCGTGGTTGACGTGGGAATAGAGGTGGATTTTCGAAACAGGCCTCAAATACAGTTCGTTCTTGCTCCTTTCACCCTGGTATTTTTTCAACATGAACTGGAGTTTCGCGTCAAGACCCTGGGGCGATTTTTCTGATTCCAATAAAACGTAGACGGGAACCCAATTATCGAACCAACGGGTAAAGGTCGCTTCCCCATTCAATGCTTCTAAAGTCGAGGCTGAAACAAGCATGTCGAAGTCTATATGAGAGTTCGCCGGAACATCTGCCACCACTCCGCTGACCATGACATCGGAGCCCCAACCGGCTTGGATGGCTTTTCCCAAGGGATTTTGTTCCCCGAACAGGCTGCGGGCCAATTTTTCGGTGATGACGATGCTGTGAGGATCTTTTAAGGCCGAGTTCTGACTGCCTCGAAGAAGGGGAAAAGTAAAGATCTTGAAAAAGCTGTTGTCCACAAAAAAGATGTTTTGTACCCTGATTGCCTTGTCCTGGTCTGTCCGGAAAAGGCTGGAGCCCCCCTGAATCACCCGGCTTACTTCCTCGATCTCCGAAAAATCCGCGACCAGCACCTTAGAGAGAGGAGTGGGACAACCCGCAGAAGGCTCTTTATAGGTTCCTTGGTCCAGAATCTGCTCCACTCTGTACATGCGGTCGATGTTTTTGTGGAAACGGTCATAGCTGAGCTCGAATTGGATATAAAGGCTTAAAAGAGCGAAAATAGTCAGCCCAATGGCTAATCCGGCGATATTGATAAAAGCAAAACCTTTGTTTTTTTTCATGTTTCTCAGGGCGATGACAAAGTAATTCTTGAACATGACTCCTCCCCAATAGATTGTATTTTTCAATAGCACAGGGCCGGAACAAAAAACCTGCCTCCAGAACCAGAGCCTAGCCCTTAGAGAGCCCTTTTCCTCAAGGACTTCATAATAATATTCCTCCATGTCACCGGAAATTGTGGACTTCTCTTCGGAATCTGCAAATCGCGAGAAGATCCAGCCCGGAATCTTTGGTGGTTTTTCCTTTTTGGCGGCCATATTGGATATCAATATTTCTTAATGGGATCGGGTATTCCTTGCCAGAGGGCTTCCTGGAATTGTCTGGCTTCTTGAAGGGCTTTCAAGCCTTCTCTGGTAAGGGTATAAAATATTTTGCTTCGACCTCCCCTCTCTGGAGTAGGGTCGGCCATCGTTTTTTTGACAAGTCCCTTCTTATGTAGAATGTCCAAAGATACCCAGAGACTCCCGAAGGTCAATTTCTTGCCGGTTCTTTCGAAAACATCTTTGATGATCGTAACACCGTAAGCATTAGCCCTTAATCTGAATATAGACAGCAAAAGAATCTCATCGGCCCGGGAAAGAACCCTCATCTTTTCTCCTTCCATTTATTATTACGAAAATTTAGTAAAAAGGTTGTACATTTTTCCTCATTATTTGAAAAAATGGGCTCATCTCTAGAAGGTCATCACCTCAGAAGCATCCTTTTCCTTTGGATTTCATACGTGTTAAAGGCTAGGTTGGCCTGTGATTAAACAGGATATGCCGGATCCTCAGGTAAACAAATGCGTGTCAGTGTATCCAGTCCCGTGCTATTCGATGGGCTGAAGTTCAAGCCGAAGCCGGGATATGTGGTCGATTCGGACTTCTCCTCTCAACAGCCTGCAGTCAAGCAAGTGCCCGCCTCGTTCTCTGTCTTGGGTAATGAAATGGAAATGATAGCCGGGAACATTGATCCCGCTGATGGAGCGGGGAAGCCAAAAACCCACCATCGTCCCTTTTACTCCTTCCATTTTCTGAATCTTCTGTTCTTTTTTGACGACACTGGTTAGCTTCCGATAGGGTTTTTTTTGGGCCGGTACGCTCCGGATTTTGACAGACTCGAACTCTCCGTCGATACGAATAGCACAAAAGTGCGACTCATCTGTAATCAAATTATCCACTGACTTTTTCAAGGCGGAAAATTTGATGGGCCCTTTCTCTAAGATCAGCGAATCGTCCGCTTCGAAAAAAGCCACCATCGCATAAGGCGTCTTCATCTGGTCGGAAACAGGATATGCCCGGCCATCGAGCTTTATCTGGTAAAATTCCCCGTCCAGTCCGATCATCTCCCCATCCAGTTGGTCCATCATACCTATGCCAAAATCCCCTTGTTGTCTCAGCTCAGAAAAGGTGGTGTTACCATCATAATTTCCTTCTAAAAGCACTTTGAAGCTCGAGACCTGGAATAGTGTCTCGTATCTGTCCATTTTTTGTTCCAAGACAACCTTGTTTTCTGTTGGGGCTGAACAATCGAATAGAGATGAGAAGAGAGCGAGAACCAGGATCATATGCGAAGCATGCGATTTCACCATCGGTTTTTGTCTATTTTATTGGTATCGGTTTTTACCTGAAAACAAGCAGACAAGGAATTATCCCTCACGCAATATCCAGACCACTTCCCTCAGCACAGGTATTCCCTTAAATGAGAAAGATTATCACCTGAATTTTCCCTGCCTTCTTAAGTTCCGATTAAAAATATCACAGGAGAAAAGATAATGTCAACTTCTTGGAAAAGCACATCCAATTCCGAAACAGCACTTGAATCATAAGATCATAGTCTTAACAGAACAAAGTAAGGAAGGAATATTTCTAATCGGGAACCATTCTGTCTTGGCATTGATGAACGTAAGTTTCCACCCTATCTTTTTCCACACCGGACATATTTCTGTAAGATGGACTGTTTTTAAATCTATTCAAATAGGACAGTGCTTTAGCTTTATCTCCTGTCTTCAGATAAGCTACACCGAGATTATAGAGGGCATGGTCCAAATCAGGTTGGAGCTCAAGGGCTATTTCCAGATGATCGATGGCCTCAGCATACTTCTCCTGGTACATATAAATAAGGCCCAATTCATCGTGGGCCGCGCTGATTTTAGGATCGAGTTCCAGGGCCTTTTTATAATTCAAAAAAGCGCTCTGGAGCGCCTCCGGATTCGTCGTCAGATTGTAAATATTGAAATGGATCCTTCCAAGATTGGTATAGGAGAGGGCATATCTTGGGTCTATCGCTACCGCCCTTTCAAAAAAAAACAGAGCTTTCTCGAAATCTCCCAGGTTCGAATAGGACGCTCCCACCAGGTTCCATACGACCGGATCAAATTCGAATTGCTTAAAGGACAAGCCTTCGAAAACAGCGATAATATCATTCCACCGGCTGCCCTCGAAAAGATAATCCAGGTAAGAGGAAAAAATCATATAACTTTCAGGGATGGCCTCAAGGCCCATCCGCAAGACCTGGGTGGCGTCTTCCAACCTCCCCTGGGCTCTATAAATCGAAGCCAGGTTGGAATAGGCAAGGGCAATATTACTTTTCTCCGCGATGACTTTTTTGAGGAGTTCTATTCCTTCCTCTCCTCTTCCTCTCTCCCATAATTTGAATGCCTCCGTGGCCTTATTATGATAAGGGAGGAGGACTTTTACGTCCTCTTCAGGGCCGAAGGTTTTTTGCCTTTGTCCAAACGAATCCCCGATATAACCTAGACTTCTCAGCTTTTGCAGGGCTTCCCTATCTATCCTCCGTCCGGCCGTTTCTCCTTCCCTGGATTCCTGAATCCGGATGACCTGACTAAGTTGTCGGCGGAAAACATCAAGATCGTTTCGTCGAGCGATATTTTCCGTCTCATCGAAATCATGCCCAAGATCATAGAGCTCGGGAATCGGAGAATCGATGAATTTCCACTTATCCTGAATGATGCCCTTTATCGGAGCCCAGCCCAGATCGTAATAAGGAAGGAGCGACTCGAAATACAATGCCCTCTTTTCCAATTTTTTCCCCTTCATGGCTGGAAGGAGCGAAATCCCTTGCAGGAATGGCGGCTTCTCAATATTCAAAGCGTCGCAGATTGTGGGATACATATCGATATGGGAGACATTTTGATCAACGGTTCGCGGTTTCATTCCGGGAACGAATATAAAAAAAGGAATCCAAATGGTTGAATTGTAGGCAAATGCGCCGTGAGTGGCTTCTCCATGGTCTCCCAACGATTCTCCATGGTCTCCCGTAAAAACGATAACCGTGTTATCCAAAATATGCTCAGCCTCCAGATATTCAAAGAGCTTCTTCAAGGCAAAATCGACATAGGCCACCTCGCCATCATAAAGAGCCTCCCTATATTGGGATCTGTACGGTTCAGGTGGCTCATAGGGTTCATGCGGATCGTAGCAGTGTACCCACAGAAACCAAGGAGATTTTTGCCGCTCCAGCCATTCGAGGGCTCTTTCGATGACGACTTCAGCCGGTCTTTCCGTCTCTTTTACCTTCCCTGATACGGTCAAGCCAAAATCGCCGTCATAGGTGTCGAAACCCTGGGAAAGGCCGAATCTTGAATCGAGCGGAAAGGCCCCCACAAAAGCTCCCGTGGAATACCCTTCTCCCTTCAGGAGCTCCGCCAATGTCAAATATTCATCCTTCACCCTAAAGTTATAGTTATCATGAACGCCGTGATAAAGGGGAGTCGCGCCCAAAAGGATATTGGTATGGGAAGGCAAGGTTGTCGACGTATGGGCAAAAGCTTTGGTAAAAAGGATGCTTCGATAGGCCAGAGCGTCAATATAGGGCGTTTTCAAATGTTCAAAACCGTAACAGCTCAGACGGTCTACCCTGAGCGTATCGATGGTTATTAGAAGGACATTCCTTACAGTATTTCCAGCTCGATTCGAGGCTGTCAAAGGAAAGGAAAAAACGCATAAAAAAATAATGACGCTAAGGAAAGAGAAAAAGACGAGTGCACGCCACTTTTTCAAGCTATCCTCAGCCTATAATTTTATCTCTCATATCGTTTGGACGGTGAGTTTTTCTTTTTCTTCCAGGCTGAAAAATATTTTTTTGAATGAATGATCCACAAAAAAGAAAAAGCGAAGGATCTCACTGCTGCTCGGTTCGACCTTAGGATTATATATCTGGTTCCAAATATTTTTCGAAAGTGGATGAATTCCAAAGATAAAGATGAAGACTTTCAGCTTAAGCGATTGACCGGACTTACTCACTGTGATATACAAAAAAAGCATTCCAGGAGAGCGCAATTGTACGGCTCACTTTTAAGAGGAGGGATCATGTTTGCATCCAAATTTACCCGTCTATTTATACCCGTTTTGCTTCTGATTGTTTTCGTTTCGATACAAAGTGTGCAAGCCCAGGACAAATCCCTGAGCGCTGAGGACTATGCGGAAATCATCCAAGGCCTGAAGATGCGCTGCGTAGGACCGGCCATCATGGGAGGACGCACAGTGGATTTCGCTGTTGTGGAAAACAATCCCTCGGTCATCTATGCGGCCGTGGGCCCCAGCGGAGTCTTCAAATCCGAAAACAGCGGGGTCACCTGGAATCCGGTCTTCGACAAAGAAAACACGGTCGCTGTGGGGGCGGTCGCCGTCTCCCAGAGCCATCCGGATATCGTCTGGGTGGGAACCGGAGAGGGGACCTCCCGCAACAGCGTCGGTATCGGCGACGGAGTCTACAAATCCGAAGACGGAGGCCGGACCTGGAAACATATGGGGCTCGAAGACACAAGGCACATCTCCCAGATCCTGATCCATCCGACCGACCCGGACACTGTTTATATCGGCGCCCTCGGCCATCTCTGGGGGCCCAACGAAGAACGAGGCGTGTTCAAGACCTCGGACGGGGGCAAAACTTGGAAAAAAGTCCTATACGTGAATCCGGACACCGGAATCGCCGACATGGCCATGGACCCCTCCAACCCGCTGATCCTTTATGCCGGAGCCTGGGACTACCGCCGTAAACCCTATCACTTTCGAAGCGGCGGTTCGGGCAGCGCCCTGTATAAAACAACAGACGGGGGGGAGACATGGCGGAAAATCCACAACGGCTTGCCGGAAGGGGAGTACGGCCGCATCGGCCTCGACATCTGCCGCGCCAAGCCCTATGTGGTCTACGCCCTGGTCGAAAGCATCGAAAGCGGCATCTTCCGCTCGGAGGATAAGGGGGAGACCTGGCAGAGGATGGGGGATATGAGGGCCTATGACCAGGTCAACTTCCGCCCATTCTACTACAGCAAGATCACCGTCGATCCAAACAACGATCTGATAGTGTATGTCTATTCCGGCTCCTCCTACGTTTCCCGCGACGGGGGGAAGAGCTTCGAGCGCATATCGGGGGATACCCATCCCGACCACCACATGATGTGGGTCAATCCCCACAACTCTCTCCATCTGATAGACGGCAACGACGGGGGGATCGACATCTCTTACGACGGAGGCCGGACCTGGCACAGCGTTCAAACCAACCCCTGGTCCGAAGTGTATCAGATCGGTTTCGATATGCGCGACCCCTATTATGTCTATGTCGGGCTTCAGGACAACGGGAGCTGGGGAGCCCCCATCAATTCCCTCGATCCCAGCGGCATCATGAATTTCCACTGGTACACCATCGGAGGAGGAGACGGCTTCTACACCCAGGTCGACCCGGAGGATTACAATACCCTATACCGGAATGCCCACATGGGCGGCATCACCCGCTTCGATGTCGAGACCGGCGACTCCCAGGACATAAAGCCCGTAGCCCCTCTCGGCGAACCCCCCTACCGTTTCAACTGGAACGCTCCGATCCATCTTTCCCCTCATAACCATAAGGTCGTGTATTTCGGCGGAAATTATCTTTTCAAAACCACAGACGGTGGAAGACTATGGGAACGCCTGGGCCCTGACCTCAGCACCAACGACCCGGAAAAACAGAAAGACTCGGGCGGCATCACCCCGGACAACACCGGCGCCGAAATCCACTGCACCATCTACACCATCGCCGAATCGCCGTTGCAGGAAGGCCTGATCTGGATCGGGACCGACGACGGCCTGGTTCAGCTGACACAGGATGGAGGCAAGACCTGGACCAACGTCACGGCCAACATCAAGAGACTTCCACCAGAGAGCTGGGTCACACGCATCGAGGCCTCCCATTTTGCCCAAGGCACAGCCTATGCCACCTTCGACCGGCACCGCACGGACGACTATAAGCCTTATGTCTTCAGGACCGAAGACTATGGAAAGACATGGGTGCCGCTGCACGCCGATTTGCCCCAGGTAGGATACCTCCATGTAGTGCGCGAAGACCCGGTCAATGAAAATCTCCTCTATTTGGGTAGCGAATTCGGGTTGTTCTTCAGTTTCGACCGGGGAAGCCACTGGATGCCTTACACCAACGATTTTCCCACCATCGCCGTGAGGGATATCCAAATCCATCCCCGGGATATGGACCTCCTGGTCGGCACCCATGGCCGCGGGCTCTGGGTGCTGGATGATATAACCCCTCTTCAAAAAATTTCGGCAGAGGTGCTGGAATCGGATTCTAAGCTCTTCGAACCGAGGCCGGCCGTCCTTTATTCTTACAAGAGCAACTCCATGTACTCGGGTCCATATCCCTTTCAGGGACCCAATCCACCTGCAGGTGCGATGATCACCTATTACCTAAAGGATAAACCCGGGCCCAAGAGCCAGGTTTTATTGACCGTCAAAGACGCAGAGGGACAAACGGTCATGAACCTTCGCGCCTCGAAGGAAAAAGGCCTGAACCGGGTGGTCTGGCCCCTGCGGGAAGAAGATCCGGGCGGCTCACAGAGAGGAAGATCACGATACAGGCGATTCTTCGGTGGACCCTATGTTCTGCCCGGCAAATATGTGGTCGAGCTGGAAGTGGATGGAATGAAACATTCCAAACCTCTGGAGGTCAAACCCTTTGCCAAGCACGACTTCACAGCGGAGGAGCGAAAGCTCAACCAGAAATATGCTCGTGAGATAGGAGACCTTGTTCAGAAAGGAAATGCACTCATCCAGTCGATGAGCCTGCTGGATGAAGAATTGACGTCTCTGGAAAGCCGGATCAAAGAGGCGAATATAAAGGATGAGCGGCTTAGTGCCAAACTGAAAGTCATCCGAACCAAAGTGGATAAGATCCAGAAGTCCTATTCCCTGAGTGTCGAGGGCCGGACCGGATACAAACGTCCTGTGATGGTGGCCCTTCGAGGAGGCACACTGCCCGAGCAACTCGTCCGCCTCCGTTATTCCATAATGGGCTACCAGGGAGCCCCCACCCAAACCCAGATCGACCAGCTCGAAGACATCAAGAAGGCCATAAGTCCTCTTATCGAAACCGCCGATATCTTGAAAACCGAGGATATCCCTGAACTCAATGCTTTGCTCAATGAGCTCGACTTTCCGGTGATCAAAAACATAAAATGATCTGGATAATTACTGAGAAAAGGCCTTATGTCACACAGAAACTCTTTTTTTTATACCTTAATACAAGATTGTGACGGGTTGGCCTTGACCTTCTGCTTGAGTGGAGTAAAATAAATTCGATTTTCTATTTAGCGCCGTAAGGAAATTTCTTTATGGCTTTGAAAAAATCTGGGATGGATCGAGGAATTCCAAAAAAATTCAAGGTCTTGAGTTCAAGGCCAAAAGGAGGGACTGTATGATTTATCTGTCCAAGATGAGCAAAAAATCGTTAGGCATCTGGATAGCGGCTATTTTGATCCTGTTTCTCTTCGGCAGCGTATCTCAATCCTATGCCCAGGAGATAACGCCCGAAATCTACAATGGGCTGAGGTACCGGTATATCGGACCTCCTGGAAATCGGACGGCAGCCGTCTGTGGTGAGCCGGGAAACCCGCTGGTCTATTATATCGGGGCCTCTTCGGGAGGCATCTGGAAATCCACGGACGGGGCCAACAGGTGGTCTCCAATCTTCGACGACCAACCGGCCCAATCCATCGGGGCACTTGCCATCGCCCCCTCGGATCACAACGTGGTCTGGGCCGGCACCGGCGAGGCCTTTGTCCGAAGCAATATTTCCATCGGGAACGGTGTCTACAAGTCGACCGATGCCGGCAAAACCTGGCAGCATATGGGATTGGAAAAGACAGGCCGGATCGGCCGGGTGGCGATCGATGCCCAAGATCCAGATACGGTATTCGTTGCAGCTATGGGACACAGCTACGGGCCTCAGAAGGAACGGGGCGTGTTCCGCACCAAGGACGGCGGAAAGACCTGGGAGCATGTGCTGTTCGTGGACGAAAACACGGGCTGTTTCGAGATCGCCATGGACCCCACCAACTCGCGGATCCTGTTTGCCGGGATGTGGCCCTTGGTCATCCACACCTGGGGTCGCTTCAGCGGAGGACCGAACGGAGGGATCTGGAAATCCACGGACGGAGGAGACACCTGGAAACGGCTGACCGGACATGGTCTCCCTTCTCCTCCTCTGGGAAAGATCGGCATCGCCATCGCCCAGAGCAATCCCCAGGTGGTCTATGCTCTGATCGAGACCGGGCATCCCAACCGCGGCGTCCTCTGGCGTTCGAATGACGGAGGGGAAAACTGGAGGCTGGTCAGCTACAACCGACTGCTGAACGAACGGCCCCACTACGCCTCCCGGGTCATGGTCAATCCAGCCGACGAGGACGAGGTTTACTTTGCGGCCAACAGCCAGAGCCGGACTCTGGATGGAGGAGACACTTCCGAGACCGTGCCCTGGAGCGGCGACTGCCATGACATGTGGGCCGATCCCCTGAACCCGGATCGAATGATGATCTCGGATGACGGCGGAGCCATCATCACCCTCAACCGGGGAAAGTCTTGGCAGAGAATAGAACTTCCCAACGCCCAGATGTACCACGTGGCCGTGGATAACCAGATCCCCTATTATGTCTACGGGGGCATGCAGGACGGCTCGGCTCACAAGGGTCCCAGCACGGCCTCGATGAGAAGGGGGTGGGGTAGTTCGGGGTCCCAATGGGAATCAACGGCAGGCGGGGAATGCGGTTTTATCATTCCTGACCCAGTCGACCCGAACGTCGTGTGGGGCGGAAGCTACAACGCCATGCTGGAGCGAGTGGACTATCGAACTGGCCATACGGCTACCGTTCATGTCTGGCCGGAATCGAGCTACGGCTCGCACGCCTCGGCCGTAAAGTACCGTTTCAACTGGACCTTTCCCATCCATATCTCCCCTCACGATCACAATAAAGTCTATGTGGGCAGCCAGTATGTCCATATGACCACAGATAAGGGAAGGAGCTGGAAGGTCATCAGTCCAGATTTAAGCACCAATGACGAAAGCAAGATGGGCCCTTCGGGCGGGCTAACCAGAGACAATCTGGCCGTCGAATTCGGGTGCGTCGTTTTCGCCATCGCCGAATCACCGGTGGAGGAAGGCTGCATCTGGGCCGGGACGAATGACGGACTGGTGCATGTGACCCGGGACGGCGGGCAGACCTGGACTGATGTCACCCGAAACATCCCCAACCTTCCGCCGTGGGGAACGGTGAGCAATATCGAACCCTCCCGGTATGAGGCAGGGACTGCCTACATGACCGTGGATTTTCACCAGATGGACAACCGCGATCCGTTCGTTTACAAAACCACAGACTACGGAAAGACCTGGACATCGCTCAGCGCCACGGTTCCCAAAAGCGTGTTCAGCTACTGCCACTGGGTTCACGAAGATCCGGTGCGCAAGGGGCTCCTTTTTCTGGGGACCGAAAATGCCATCTATGTCTCCTTTGACGACGGCAAAAAATGGCTGCCTCTTCAGAACAATCTGCCCCATGCCCCAGTCCATCACATGGTGGTCCAGGAACATTTCAACGACCTGGTTGTCGGGACCTATGGCCGTGGATTCTGGATCATGGACGACATCACCCCTCTCCAGCAGCTCACAGACGGAGTCTTACAATCCGATATACATCTATTCGAACCCCGGCCCGTCTACCGTCTGCACAGCATCTCCGGCGGCCCCAATGTGCGTCCGAACGCCACCATCAACTATTACCTGAAGGAGGCTGTCAAAGGCCCGGTAACCGTCGCCATCCTCGATGATAAGGGAGATGTCGTCAACACCCTCAGGGGCTCCTCACGCAAGGGAATCAACCGGATATCCTGGGGCCTGAATTATCCCGGGGCCAGAGCCACCAAAATCAGGACCAAACCGCCGGGAAATCCCCACGTGGTCGAAGAAAAAAGATTCGTCACCACCTGGACAAGGGAAGGCTGGTATCCGCTCCTGAGCTGGGGATCGTTTGCCGGATTTTATGGATTCCCCGTGGCACCGGGCAAATACACGGTAAAGCTCGAGGCGGACGGCAAGGAATTCACCCGGGCTCTAGAGGTCAGAAAAGACCCCCGTTCAGAAGGTACTGTGGAAGACATCAAAGAACAGGTCGCGATGCAGCTGGAAATCCGCGATGATCTCAACACGGTCTCCGATATGATCAGCCAGATCGAGTGGATGAGGAAGCAGTGTTATGATTTGAAGGATATGCTAACGCCTGAAGAGGAGACGAAAGAGATTCTGGCAGCTATCGATGAGTTCGACGAAAAACTCCAATCCGTCGAAGACGAACTCCGTCAGCCCATCATCGCCGAGGGAGATACCAAGTCTTTTCGCTACCCTCAAAAGCTTTACTTCAAACTGGCGGTACTGGCAGGCGATCTGGCTACCAGCGTGGACTTCGCTCCAAACGAGCAGCAAAAGGAAGTCCATACTCTCCTCAAAAAGGAGTTGACTGTTCAGAAATCGAAGTTCCAAGAGCTTCTCAAAACAGATCTGCCGGCTTTCAACGATCGGCTCAGGGCCCATGACTTGCCTAGCATAATCGTTCCCGAGATCAGAGACGACGGCAGCCGACCCTCATTTTTCCGGTTTTAGATCAAACGCATAAAACCGTCGAGGTTCATTCGTCCGTCGGGGACCGAAAGTGTGGACAGTTCTGTTTTTCTCTAGAGGCAAAGAGAAAACTCCTCCTTAGCTTGATTTTCGGTTTCGTCCCAAAGTGACGGGAGATGAAATTCGAATCAAGGTGCAGGGAAATGTTCGAGCGACATTGAAGATTTAGCCTTCCTGAACCGCCCTGCGAGGGTAACAATAGGGGACGTTCCATTCAGGGATACTCTATAATTTATCATTGATATCAATCAAATATCGAAATATAGGGTGTCCCCAAATGGGACGTCCCCATATTGTCTCCGAGGATGTATTGAGCACGACAGAACTTAAGGGATAAAGATTCCAACAAACATGGGAACAGAGGCTAGTGTTTCAGATGTGAGGAATAAACATGCGCGGTTCCGCAGGCGCCGAGAAGGACAGTGAAGGAATGGCGTTAAAAATCTAAACTAAAGCGGAGACATTTCCCTGCACCTTAGAGTTATACTTCATCCCCGTCAATTTGGGACAATTTCTATATTTTCAGGATCCTGGTTTGGGGCGGGTGAACCGCCTGTCACACTTCAGGCAGATATACTCCTTTTTATGCGCCTTCTTTCTCCGTTTGGTCCCGGCATCCAGCAGTTTGCTGAGGGCAGCGATCAGGATAAGGACCAGAATAACGGGATGAAGCTGGAGGAGAAAGAAAAGGAGAAACGCTATCCCGAGCAGGACGAATACAGCGGCTAAAACCATCCAGAAAGGGTAATCGTGTGCATAGTCGCGCTCGGCCAGGGAAATATCCCCGGAACCGCAGTAGGGACAGACCAATCTGCTCATCTTCCTCGTTCAATCTATACTAGAAATATGGTCCGGATTGCAAACCCAAAAAAGCAGCTAAAAACAAAAAGGCACCAGAGTATCCCCCCTTAAATGAGCAGAGAAGTACCCAGGATCAGGAACGAACCGGAATTTATTTACTGTCTATAGGAAAGGGTTATTAGAATCGACCTCTACCTCCGCCACCGCGGTCATCCCGCGGGGGACGGGCTTGATTGACGACTATTTCACGGCCTTTCAAATCCTTCCCGTTGAGGGCAGAAATAGCAGCTTCCCCCTCGGTTTGGTTGGGCATCTCAACGAACCCGAATCCTCTCGAGCGGCCGGTGAATTTGTCTTTAATGATCTTGACTGAAACGACTTCTCCATAGGCCTCGAAGGCCTCGCGTAAATCCTCTTCGGATAAAGTCCAGGGCAAGTTGCCCGCGTAAATGTTCATCACTTACTCCTTTTGGTGTTCGCGTCATAAAGGAAAGGAGTCCTTTACGCTGTTGTACGAAGAGGGACGCATGCATTACATAGCGAGCGAAATAAATCCTCTATCGTCAACTATCGCTTACCATATAAAAAAACCCGGCAACGACCTACTCTCCCACTCGGCGCCCCGAGCAGTACCATCGGCACTAAAGGGCTTAACTTCCGTGTTCGGAATGGGAACGGGTGTACCCCCTTTGTTATGGTTGCCGGGAGTTTTTTCAAAATGGGAACCTAGTACCATTGTATCTTTGAAGGAAACCGCTTTTTTCTTTCTCAACGCAAAACGGTTCCTTCTCTTTTGCGAATCTTTGGATTTTTTGCCTTAATAAACTTTATGGTCAAGTCTCACGGGCTATTAGTACTGGTTAGCTCAATCCGTCA